>NZ_MSSV01000009.1 GCF_002150505.1 Algoriphagus ratkowskyi | reverse complement strand
AACATCACCTATAGCAAATGCGGGCTGACTGCTTAAAAATGAAGATATTGCATCTAAACAACATTCGGTCTGGCGGACAAAGATTCGATTTCAAAATCCCGCACTTGCCATAGCCATGGCGTTGTGCTTCATGCGAAAAAAATGAAATCTGAGATTAAAATAAGAGTCCTCGACATTGACCCAGGAGATGACACCATTCATTTCCAAGGATTCTTTAGTAACGAAATCTGTTCAACGACTTTGGAATTTTATGGCTACTCAGACGAATTTCAAGATTTCGCGACTAACCTTGTTGAATTCCCTAAAACGACTAAGGATAAAGCAACTTATGAACTTGGAGAAAAAGGGGACAAATGGGATTACTATCTCCTGATTGAAGCTTATTGCCTTGAACCAAATGGATATTCTGCTTTGAAAATTGAAGTGACTAACAACGGAACAGGTTCTGCACATCACGAATCGAAATTTGAAATCGAATCAGAACCAGCTTCATTGAACAGACTTGGAAATAGACTGAGAACATGGAATCCATTGAAAGATAAGTATTTTGAATGGAGACCAAATGAATGAAAATGAAAATGCACGAAAGCACAACATCAGTTATAGCAAATGCGGGCTGACTGCTTAAATATGAAGATATTGCAACTAAATAACATTCGGTCTGGCGTACATAGTTTCGGTTTCAAAATCCCGCACTTGCCATAGCCTTGGCCGTTGTGAGCCAGCAGAGAATGACCGAAAAAGAAAGTAAATATTATGATAGAATAAAAAGTGAGTTAATCGGACAAAAGGTTCGTGAAGTTTACTATGAGGAAATTAATTGGGAAACTGACCATTCTGAATTTTGGGAATTCTCAACGGATATTCATTCCGTCGATATGAATGTGATATTCCGATTGGAAAACGGAAAGCTGATTCAAATAATGTGGGACAGCGAGTTTTACAGTTATGGTGTAGGATTTACTATTATTGACAAATTAGAGAAAGAAAAAGAAGGGTTTAAAATCATAAATGTTTCGGAAAGCCTTAATTGGAAAAAACTGATTGGAGAAAAAATATCTGGAATCGGAATTTTATGGGATATCAGCGAAGGAATTACTACTGAATATAAAAATGACCGAATAGTTAAATCAGAAGACACAATTACTAAATTACCCCAAACTTGGGAATTATTATTCGATAAAAATAAAATTTGGATTGCCACTCTTGAGATAAAAGAAAATGAATCTGACAATTATTATTGGGCTGATCATCTTACTATTCTATTCTCTAACGAAACGCAAGAAAAATATAAACTGTGTGAAAATGCCAGCTCACAACACTATATATAGCAAATTGGGCGATTAGTGTTTAATCGAAAGGTTGCTGTCTATTTTCAAAGTCGCCAAATCTTTTGATTTGGTGTTAAAAGAGAAAAATTAAAACAAAATAAAAAGATTTGGCTTGTGGCTAATCCGAAAGTAATCGATTGTTTTCTGCCCCACTTGCCATATATTTAACGTTGTAGTGCATTAAAAAAAACGATGAGAATACTTAAATACATCCTTTCAATTTTGTTAGTGATTTGGGGACTACTAATTGCGTGGACTAAATTATTTTCCGTTGGACTTCACTTTCCCTTCCTGACTATATTAACCGTAATTGCCATTATTGCCGGAATTACTAAACATAAAAAAGCGAGCCTGATTTTTATTATTTCGGCTTGTCTTTGGATTATATTAAGTGCTGAAACTATTGGGTTTGTTATATTCTTCGATGAAGGAAATTACGGAAGAATGTTATTCGGTGTTATTCCCTTTTTATTAAGCACAGGACTTCTTTTCTCAACGAAAACAGAGATTAAATTAATAGATACCCTTACTAAGAAATTTCTTTTAGTCCCTCTATTTATGTTAATAGGAATTGGCTCGTATATATATAAGCCGACTACCGAAGAAGTTAATTGTTGGTATTATTTAAACAACGACAAAACTTATAATGTTAGGTTTGCAGAGACACCTGAAAGAACTTTTGAAGTTGAGTTATCATCAGACGAACTAAAAAAAGAAGTTAAAGAAGAAGCATTACAATACGAAGGACGAAAAGGATACTACTGCCCAGAAACAAAAGTTCGTGTGGTGACCAGTTTTGGTAAAATAATTTCCGCCAAAATAATGTCATTCAGAAATAGTGAAATAGATAAGAAAGTGAATTTTAGCAGTCCAACAAAAATCCCGTTAGAAAAGGTTAATGGAAAATTGGAAATACTGAAACCTTTCATACTAAGATTGTGGAATTAAAACGAAACGCACTACAACACGCTATATAATAAATTGGGCAGAAAGCACTATATATGAGCATTTTAATATCAAATAATAATTGTGGTAAATTGAAAGGTTGGTGTTTCAAAATGCCCAACTTATCATATAGCCACACGTTGGCACACATTTAAAAACGATACTCCACATTCAAAAACTTAATGAAAAAAGTAATCCAGTTAATCGGAGTAATTTTTCTCCTCATAGGAGGTTATTTTGCTGTTAAAACAGGATATCATCTTTTAAATTATGAATTAACTGGGGGCCTTAATCCTGAAACTTTTGGATATGCACGACCATATTGGGAAATTGTTGTTGAGTTTCTGTTTTGGCTTACAGTAATAATTGGTGGTTTGGGGTTTTTAACTTCAAAAAAGTTAGGATTGAAAATAGGACGTTATTCACTCATTGTTCCAATACTAACTTCCTTAGTTTTTTTGGTTATTAGCGTTTACAAAAGGCTCGATTATTCAAATTCTTTGATGGTTAATAATGAAAACCGAAAAATGTCCTTGATAGAACAATGGGAATACATTTATTCCGAACCAATATATTTTGCAGGAATTGTTATGGCTCTTTTCATAATAATGATTATGTCAAAACACCAGTTAAAAGTTGAAAGTGAATAAAATAAAACATCAAAGAAAAAAATCTAGGAAGCCACTTAGCGAATTTGAGGCTATATCAAAAATGAAAAATTACTTTATCATTTTCACTTTATTAATTTTTGCATCATGTGCAGAAAAAAATATTGATAAAATTCAATATCAAGAAGGAAACCAAATATTGAATGTGAATAATTCCAACAGACATGGAGAAACAATCGAGCCTGTTTTAATGCAATCAATATCACCTGACACAGTTGAAATTGGAGAACAAATTAATATTAAAGTCTTTTTATCGCAACCGGGTTTTAAAATAGTAGATGCCAGTTTTGATTGTGAAGTTTCAGATTTCTCTTTAGCCGATACCACAAACAATAAGATAATTGGATGTTCAAAAGGCTTACTTGTTGAAAATGATACCGTAAGAATTCAATTTAATGTAGGAGGTGATTTTGGGAAGTAAGCTTTTTCAGAAATAGTAATCCTTTCTAAAGGAGATGATAATGTTTACAGATATCATAAAGGATCATTTAACTACTTTGTGAAAAGATAAACGTGTGCCAACATCACCTTGGATACAGCGGGCTGTTCCGAGTAAATAGAAAGTTTTGTATCTTTAAGAAGTTAGGAGTAGGTTGGAAGTTAACGGTTCCAAATGCCCGCCGTCTCCAAGCTGAATCACGTTAGCAACAAGGCAAAACCAACTAATGAACAAATTTCTAAACATAATATTTCTACTCTTCGTTGCTGTTTCTTGCAAACCGCAAAACACTGACTTGAATGTAACTGAATCTCAAAGTTTCAATCGAGTTATGGGAGAAAAATCTTGGGGATTTGTGAATCAAAATGGAGACACCATAATACCACTAAACAAATACAAATTTCTCAATCCAATTGATGAAGAAGGAATGATATTAGCCCATTCAAATGGAAAGAGTGGCTACATTAATATAAAACAAGACACAATAATACCATTCATCTATGATGATTTAAGTGTTTTTTCTCACGGACTTGCACCAGCAAAGAAAAATGGTAAATACGGTTATTTAGATAGAAAAGGTAATGTAGTAGTGCCGTTTAAGTACGAAAACGAAAGCCACTTTTATAAATGCAGATTGGCAAGTGCTAAGTTAAATGGCAAATACGGATTTATTGACCAAAGTGGCAATGAGGTTATTCCTATCCAATTTGAGAAAGTTAGAAGCAACAAAATCGATTCATTGGTTTGTGCAATGAAAAACGGAAAATGGGCATTTTTTTCTTGCTCAGGCAAACAATTGACTGACTTTAAATACGATAAAATAACTGAATCATATTACAATGATAGAAACTACACTTATTTTCAAAAAGGTTTATGTCGTGTCGAAAAAGACGGTAAAGTTGCATATATCAATAATGAGTTTAACGAGATTGTACCTTTTGGGGCTTATGGGGTGGGTGAACCATTCCGAAATCAATTAGCAATTGTAGCACAAAATGGAAGATATGGAATTATAGACACTTTGGGACAAACCATAGTTCCATTGAAATATGACTTAATTGAGCATCCTACTGAATATTCTAATGAATCTAACCTTTTCGCTGTAAAAAAAGGTCAAAATATTCAACTTTTAGATAGTAACGCAAATCCAATAACAGATTTTGACATTAAAGAATTCGAGTGGGATAGCTACAAAACAGAAGATTCATATCAAAGATATTTTGTATTGACTAACAGTTCAGGAATGACAGGAACAGTTTCGGAAAAAGGAATAAAAGAAATTCCTTTTCAATATCAAGAAATCAAGGCTTTTGATGGTAAGTCAGTAACGTACGCAAAACAAAATGGCAAGTATGGTTTAATAGATTATAAAGGACAAATCATTCTACCCTTAGAATATGATGAGATTTATTCGAGTAAATTTTTTGATTATTACATAATTAAAAAGTCAAACAAAGCAGGAATGTTTGACAAAAATGGTAATCAAATAATCTCATTTTCTTATCAAGATATAATACCTGCATTTTATGATGAAAATGAAAGATTTATTGTTCAGCAAAACGAACAATTTGGTGTTATTGATATAAATAAAAACGTAATCATCCCAATAGAATACGAAGAAATATCTAATTGGGTAGAATACGGACCAAAAGAGCATTTCGTAACTAAAAATGGTAAAAAAGGATTGATAAGCAGAGATGGAGAAATCGTAATTCCAACCCAATATGATGAGATTTTTGTAGACAACTCAAAACTAATTAAAGTAAAAAATGATGGACTTTATGGAACAGTTGATTGGAATAACAAAATAATCCATCCTATCAAATACGAACAGATTTTGTGGGAATGGCCATATTTGACACAAGAACCATTGGACACAATTTATGTCAAAGAAAATGGAAAGTACTTTTCTACGGACACAGACGGAAAAGTAATTGAACCAAGTGTAAGCAAGAAACTGATTGACGAAAAGTTTTAGTATTTATTGGAAAATGAATAAAACCCAGTTGCTAACAATGTATATAAAAAATAGGCGAAATATTAGTAAATTCAAGGCTTTTGGCTCGTGTCAAACTTTGTGCTTAACCGAAAGTTTCGAGCTTCGAAATCGCCTACTTTTCATATACTAAACGTTACCATTTAACTTATCTACTCTCTCTCTTCAATAGCCGAAGGATTTACTGTCAAACAATTATCTTATTGAAGCAGATTAACTTTCTAATCAAGCAGAAAATAGATGTTATTCAACAGCGACAGGAGGTAAATGATGCTGAATTTTGCTTGGGTTCCCAATGGCTACTTTGAGTAAAGGCGTTTATATCTTCATCTTTTGCCTTTAATATGTGATTTTCTTAATTAACTTTTTGATCAAAATCTTTATTAGAAGACTCGCTATTTAAGATATTTTCATTTTTCTTAAATAGTGATCACAGTTAATTATCCTGATTTCACTCAATCAATAAAATCACCTCAAAATCCCACAACACAATGCACCCAGCCAATCTATTTCAACAAGTAGCATTCATCAAAGAAATAGACAAGTTGTAATAGATTCAGAACAAGTATCGGTTGTTCATTAGTGACAGACCCGAAAATGAAGCAGAGCATAGTTGGCATTTGGCGATGATGACAATTGTTTTGGCTGAGCATTCAGATAAGCCAATAGACGTACTTAAAGTTGTGAAAATGGTACTGATCTATGACATCGTAGAGATCGATACTGGCGACACATTTATCTATGATTCTACCAAGAACCATACGAATAGTGAAGAGGAACTTCTTGCTGCAAAACGGATCTTTTGGCTTCTACCGACAGCTCAAGCAGAAGACTGTATAGCCGTTTGTGACTAGTTTTTATCTGGTGAGACTGATGAGGCAGAATGTCCAAAATGTCATCAGCTTGGCTATTATTACTCGAATGAGCGGAGATTACTTCTCAGCTTCTTTGAATAGTGAGAATGTTGAGAATCTTAATATTTATTAAAAAGCGGCTGTCTCAAAACTCAAATGAGAAGTCTAAGAATGGATAATTCGAGTCAAATCTCAACTTTTATAAATCAGGGGCTATTCCTATGTATAAGACAGCCACTTTTTTGTTTAGCACATTATTACTTGGCTTGAATTGTGCATCACGGGAAATATTCAGAGCTATCCGAAACGCTTATGTTTAGAGAGTAACTTCTAATTTCTGATGGAATTTCAGTTAGTAGGGATGTACACTTGCAGATTTTGTAAAAACTAAGTGAAATTTTAAATTTACCCTCATGAAAAAAATAATTGAAGGACTGCATAATGTTCTTTTTGATGAATCTTCAGATAATAAGCTAGAGTGCCTCAATGAGACTGTTTTTATAAAAAATGTGTTTCTTTCATTGTCGAAAATAATGAAAGAAGAATTTAATGATTACCTGTTTTTTATTCTTTCATCACACGATGCCAATGTAATTCCATCAAGTGCCGTTTATAAGTCAAAAAAGAAAAAAGTTCTAATTTTTATGTCCGATGAATCAGGAGCATTACCTGATTATTTATCGTCTAATTATTACGCAATATTTAAGGCATATATGCATAATGATCCAATTGCTTCCGCCAATATTTTTAATTTTTCATTAGGCTGTGTAAGAGAAGTGCCGCAGCTTCCTATTGTGCCACTTGATTCGAGAAAAAATTCTGTATTTTTTATTGGGAACTTGAATAATCCAAGAATTAAATTTTATTCCTCTTTAGTCTCTATGTTTTTACCTATCAGGGTACCTACTTTAAATAGACTATCTGTAATAAAAAAATTGGTAGTATCAATAAAATCGAACTTTGACAATAGATTTCCCAATTCACATATCCGCTTTACAAATGGATTTAGGCAAGGTATTACTCCTGCAAAATATGGGAAAATGATTGCAAATAGTAAAATCGTATTGTGCCCAATGGGTTTTTATTCAGCGGAGTGTTTTCGCCATTATGAAGCTATGAGAGCAGGTTGTGTTATTGTTTCAGAGAAACTTCCGGATACTTTCTTCTATAAGGATTCTCCAATTATTCAAGTAGCTACTTGGGAAGAAGGATTAAAAAAAGTTTCACAATTACTCGACAATCCTCTTGAATTAGAAAAAATTAGTTATTCAACAAGAATGTGGTGGAATGAAAAATGCTCTGAACATGCTACGGCGCAATATGTTAACGAATCCATTCAACAACTAGGAGCACAATTTGAAACTCAACCGTATTACTGCTCCAAAAGCTTGGCATAGGTAAGGTGATGTATGAATTTCCTCTGTTAAGATTAAAGCTTGAAATTTTGATCAATGTTAAGACTATAAGGAAAAATTCAAGGAAGATGATCTTTCTTGCTTAAGATCTTTTACACTGAAAGTAAAATCTATGTAAGTGAAGTAGTATTTCAATAAAGCAAATAATTTTTATTTGACTTATCATGATGTATTTATGTATTATTAAGTTTTCAAATAGTAATACAGTAAACATCTATGACGAGTATCCTGAAAAGAAACAATGTAAATGTCCTCGGAGAAGGTAGCAAAGTTCTTGTGTTTGCTCATGGATTTGGATGCGATCAGAATGCTTGGAAGCATCTAATTCCTTTTTTCAGCGAAAATTACAAACTAGTTTTGCTTGATTATATCGGAGCAGGAAAGTCAGATTTAGCATCCTATGATTCTCAAAAATACGCTTCATTGGAAGGCTATGTAAGTGATCTTCTGGAGGTATGTGATGCATTGGAATTGAGCAATGCGATATTTATTGGGCATTCGGTAAGCTGCATGGTAGGCGCAATAGCTTCTATTAAAAGACCAGAGGTTTTTGAGAAACTTGTTTTCGTTGGACCATCTCCCTGCTATATTAATTCGGGAGATTACACAGGAGGATTTGATCAAGAAACTATAGATGACTTACTCGAGGTAATGGAAGAAGATTATATCACCTGGGCTAGGTCATTAGCTCCTTCTATAATGAATTCAAAAAACGGGGACCAACTTACAAAAGAACTGACAGATAGCTTTTGCTCAATTGACCCCGGGATTGCGAAGCAATTTGCACGGGTTACATTTTTGTCAGACAATCGGAAAGACCTTCCTCTAATACCTGTAGAAAGCCTGACTATTCAATGCTCTGACGATATGATAGCGCCATTGACAGTAGGAGAATATATCCATGCAAATACTTTCAATAATACACTAACCGTATTGAATGCTCATGGCCATTGTCCGCATATGAGTCATCCTACTGAAACTGCCAATATCATCAGTAATTTTATAAATTAAGAAGTCGATAGTGCTCGAAATGAGATACTTCGTACCTTAAGTCTTCTAATTGAAAATTTTATGAAGCTGGATAACAATCAAGAGAAAATTCAGAATAGCCGGAAATTAACCCCCGAGCTCTATGATGTGTATGCGCCGCCTGTATATGGCAAAATTCTAAGCATTGTTCAGCAAGATCCCATAGCTGGAAAAGTACTTGAGAAGGTGTTTTTGTCAGCTTACACTAATAATGAAACCTTTCCTTTACGAAGTCCTTTAATGTCTTTGATTGATATAGCTAAAGAAAAAAGCAGCAAAACAATCAAAGCTCTGGCTATTTTTCGTGAGTGTTGTTCAGGAGCAAGTATCAGCAGCACAGATGAAAAAACAACTCCTTGATTAATCTTGAGTACAGGAATTCAACTCTTCAAACTTTGACGTTTACTTAACTTCACTAGCCGGACTAAATATTTCTCCATTTTTTTAAAAGGTCGCGCACTTTTCTTTTTCCGTTTACGACAGTTTCAAACAGCTATTTCATCTTCCAGCTAGAAAAGCAAAATTTTCTGCCACCTCCGGAGAGCATTAGACATTTTTGTTATAAAGTGATTTTCCACAATTCTGTCTGTGCTTGTATACTCTTTGGTTTCTTAGCTCAGACCTATGACATACCAGTTGCCATGGGGCGAAATGGACTCAATAATTGATTCCTCACAATTTTCTGTATTTATACTATTTCAACACGAAATTGCACTCAGAGATTAATCTTTACCTAAAAACCCAATAAAATTTTGAATACGAGGCTTATTGCCTAACTTTGAAAAATTATATTTTAAAAAGATTTTGTTACAAATAGAAAATAGATATGAGTTATATAGATCTGGGGATCTTTGTGGCCTACATGCTGGCGATGCTGGGTGTGGGATTTTTTTACATGAGAAAGAACTCAGATCAGGAGGATTACTATGTGGGAGGTCGGAACATTGGCCATTGGCATATTGGTCTATCAGTCGTAGCGACTGACGTAGGCGGAGGTTTTTCTATTGGCCTAGGCGGACTAGGTTTTGTGATGGGGATGTCTGGTTCCTGGATGCTCTTCACAGGTCTATTAGGAGCTTGGCTTGCTGCGGTAGTTTTGATTCCGAGAGTAAAATCAGACCCAGCTTTTGCTAAGTTTTTCACCTTTCCTCAGATCATCGGACACCTTTATAATTCCACTACTGCCAAAGTTGCAGCAGTAATCTGCTTTCTTGGATATCTAGGATTTACTTCTTCTCAGTTACTAGCTGGGGCAAAACTAGCTTCTGGTACTTTCAAAGAACTCGATCTTTCGTATGCTTTGTTGGTCATGGGAGCCATAGCTGTAGTCTATACTGTGATGGGTGGCCTGAAAGCTGTGATTTACACGGATACCATACAATGGATAGTATTAATGGCGGGATTAATGTTCATTGGCATTCCGATTTCATACAATTTTGTTGGAGGCTGGGAAGGGATACAGAGCACATTGCCGCAGGAGTTTTTTTCATTTTCCAATCTGAGATGGCAGGATCTGGCTAATTGGGGAATCACGATTATCCCCATATGGTTTGTGGGAATGACCCTCTATCAGCGGATCTTTGCAGCGCGAGATGTCCAATCTGCAAAAAAGGCATGGTTTATTGCGGGCTTATTTGAATGGCCCATCATGGCACTTTTAGGTGTTTCTTTAGGTTTACTATCTAGAGTAGCAGTGGAGCAAGGTGCATTGGAAGGTTTTACCACAGCCATGGATCCCGAGATGGGACTTCCAGTTTTACTAAGCCAGATTTTACCTGCTGGTATTTTGGGTTTGATGATGTCTGCTTATTTCTCCGCAGTTCTCTCTACTGCAGATTCCTGTTTAATGGCCGCTTCGGGAAATTTGACAACCGATATCATAGGTAAGTATTTCAAACAAAAATCTCTGAAGGAGGAGATGAGAATGTCTCAGCTTCTTACTTTACTCATCGGAATAGTTGCAATTATTATTGCTTGGCAAATGACGGAAGTTTTGAGTTTGATGTTATATTCCTATGCGTTTATGGTTTCAGGGCTATTTGTGCCAGTAGTGGCAGGTTTGTTCTTTGGACAGAACAGTGCCACAGCAGCTACTTCCTCCATGATTGCTGGTGGATCCTTGACTGCAGGATTGATTATCGCTGAAGTCTCACTTCCGCTTGGCTTAGATGCCAATTTATTTGGGCTTACGCTCTCTTTGCTGACGTTTTTGTCAGTAATTTATTTCGAAAAAATTAACAGTTCAAAGTTAAAATCAATATGATCAAACTAGAAACTTTATCAGCCATTGATTCTGCAACATATCTTCAAAAAAATGAGATCGCAGATTTCCTTTTTCATCACCTTGGGCAGTATGGCGATCCAAAAGATGATATTATGAAGTGCCTTGATTATGCACTCGATCAAAGCATGCATGCTGGAGGTTTTGTAGTGATGGCTCGCGAAGAAGGGAAACTTCTTGGGGTGTTAATCATGAATAAAACAGGTATGTCTGGATATATTCCAGAGAATATTTTGGTTTACATTGCTGTAGATGCTGCGCAAAGAGGAAAAGGGATTGGTGGGAAAATCATGGAATTGGCTATCAAAATGGCCAATGGGTCAATAGCTCTACACGTGGAGCCTGAAAATCCTGCAAAGAAACTTTACGAAAGAATTGGCTTCACTAATAAATATCTCGAAATGAGACTAACTAAGTAGCATGGCTTTTTTGACTTTAAATAGAGGTAAGCTTAAGGAGAACTTTGACTTTCTCAAAAAAACTTTCGAACATAGTGAAGTCTCATGGGGAGTAGTGTCAAAATTACTCTGTGGAAACAGACTTTTTCTTCAAGAGCTTATTAATCTTGGAGTGAGGGAAATTCATGATAGCCGGATTTCTAATTTGGCGATGGTGAAATCTCTCAACTCCGAAATTCAAACGGTATATATCAAGCCGGTTTCCAAAAGAAATATTGGCAAAATGGTCCAGTTTGCAGATGTAAGCTTGAATAGCGAATTGGAAACTATTCGTTGGATCAGTCAAGAGGCTGTGGGGCAAAATAGGATTCACAAAATCATAATAATGGTCGAAACGGGTGACCTGCGTGAAGGGGTGATGGGAGAGCAATTGGTGGAATTTTATTCCCAGATTTTCCAGCTACCAAACATCGACGTCATCGGCCTTGGCACTAACTTAAATTGCCTAAATGGGGTGATGCCTTCGACGGATAAACTCATTCAGCTATCTCTTTACAAACAAATTATTGAGTTGAAATTCAATAAGGAAATACCATGGGTTTCTGCCGGTACCTCTGTGACTATTCCGCTCATGCTGACCCAGCAATTGCCTAAAGGGATCAATCATTTCCGGGTAGGAGAGACCTTGTATTTTGGAGTAGATTTATTTGAGGAAAATGTGATTGCAGGCATGAATGGAGATGTGTTTGAATTGCACGCTGAGATCATTGAAATGCAGGAAAAACCGCTTTTACCAGTTGGTAATCTTGCTGCTAATCCTCAAGGAGAGACCATGGAAATCGATGAGTCACTCTACGGTAAAAGCTCTTTCAGAGCCATCATTGACATAGGATTACTTGATGTGGATCCAAAGTACTTATTGCCTGTAGATGGGGAATATGAAATCCTTGGAGGAAGCTCTGATATGTTGATCATTAATTTAGGGGTAAATCCTAATAACTATAAGGTGGGTGATACACTGAATTTTGACATGAAATATATGGGGGCGCTGAGTTTATTGAATTCAAATTACATCGATAAAAAGGTAATAGGGTAGCTTTTTAATTAGAGTGATATTTTTTTGGCATGGTCGTGGCAATAGGATTTGGAAAACCAACTAGTATTCGACTATGAAAAAATTATTGTTATTTCTTGCCCTAGGAATTGGCGTAAGTCAAATGTCTCATGCGCAACTATCGGCTGATAAGCCAGGTGGTTTTGGTGTTAGAGGTGGTGCCAGCCTCTTTAACTTTGGAGGTTCTGATGTCTCAGAAAATGACTACACTAATAGAGTAGGCTTTCATGTAGGTGGTTACACCATGTTATTCATGACAGATCGATTGGCTTTAGAGCCAGGTGTGTTCTATTCGGTAAAAGGTACTCAGTATGACAACATAGCAAATAGCAGAGCGATATTAAGTTATGTAGATGTGCCAGTACTTTTCAGATTATACCCTTCTGCGGGATTTAATATTTTCGCTGGACCTCAGATTTCTTTCTTAGCAAAATCTAAGTTTGAAGGTGATTTCTTCGGGAATACAGTTTCTTATGATTCTGATGATATCAAAGAAACTGATTTGGGCTTAGTTTTCGGACTAGGATATAATCTTCCTAAGGGCTTCAATGTTCAGGCTTCTTATGATTATGGTTTTACACCGATCTTCAAGGATTCTGACGCTGATGTTTATAACAGAGGATTTAAATTATCTGCTGGTTTCACATTCTAAGAAGTATTAGTAAATTGAAAATGCCTCCCTTTTAAAAGTGGAGGCATTTTTTTTGTTTAACCGCAAAGGGGAAGGAAAACACAAAGCCTGATAGTTCAGGCTTCATTTGTTTGAGTAATTTTTTCAGTAGAAGTTTACGATTTTCTATAAGGTCAAATTGAATGAATTCGCAGCATCGGTCATACTTCACTTCATTCCATTAATCCAATTCTTGATTAGCTGAACGCCTTCCTTATGGACGGTTGTTCTTCCAAGCTCCGGCATAGCCACTCCTACTTCCGTGGAGTTCATCCTATGTGTGAGAATAGATTCATCTGCTTTACCTGGAACGATGTCAAAATCAAATGTGCCAGCGCCATTACCTGCTGCAACGGGGATTTTATTGACTCCAAGCTTCCGTGGATCTGTTTGATCGTAAGAGAGGAATAGGCCTGATGTGCTTGCTGGGCCAACTGCGCTATGACAATGAGAGCAATTAATATCCAAATAGGCCATCGCGCGATCATCTAAAGGAAGATTTTTGTCTTCATAGTTGATCATGGAAGGATGAGCTTTTTCACCTTCAAAACCTTCAAGTTTATCTAGCTCCGTCCAATAAGCTAATTGATTGTTTTTGCCAGTATTATATTCTAATTCGTTATTAAGATGCTGTACTTTTACACCAATAGGAACCAAATTTTCAGAATTATTATGGCAGGTTTTGCACTGATTTTTATTGGGTACGATGTAATTGATCACCTGATCTTTTCCTTCGTAATCGGTAAATGAAACTTCAATTTCTCCACCTATGACTTTCAAAATCGCCTCAGTCTGGCTGTCATCCCATATGTATGGATAGCCTTGCCATCCTTTTGCCTCATTTATAAAAAGCCGAGTTTCAATTATTCTTCTTTTGCCCTCTGGTTTCCTGAAATCGGCGGGATAATAGAAATTCTTGATTAAAATAGTCCCCTGAGGATAATCAATTTCATTGGCCAATAAAACAGCTTTTTTCCCTTCAGGAAAGAAAATAAAGCGACTTTTCATGGCGTAATCTGTGAAAAGTGAGGAAGCAGGTTTGTAGGGGATCACTTCCTCTATCGGGTTGAGCTGGTTTAGTTCTCCAGAAAAGAAACCATAAGTAGAAAGTCGTTCGTAAGGAAAAACTCCAGATGCAACCTCATCTGTGTAAACAGGGGCTGCGATTTCCGTTTTTGTAGCTTCGTTTTGGCAGGCGAAACTGACAATCACCAAGGCTAGCAACAGATTAAATCCCCAGAAGATTTTAGTGGTTTTCATTACATTTCAGCTACTGCGCTGACGTTGGTGTTTACGCTGACGTTACAGTTTTGGAAAGGTGTAGCATCTGCAAATGACTCAATATTGTCGTCACCATCCATTAAGAAGAAGCGGGTGAAGAATAGATCGGCTATATTTTTTTCGGACAAGCAAATTCTCATCGGATTACTCAAGATATCCTTGCTAATAGACTCATCAAAAATTCCGTCATAGATAATGTCCTGCGTTTTGGCTTTGCCGTGTGCATTGTATATGCTGATCAATTGCCCTAGTTCTCTGGTGAGATCTGGAAAGCCTTTTGTACGGTCATACTCATTGTCATGAATATAAATATCGGAAGTGTAAGGAGACCAGTTCGGTGCCTCTGCCGGAAAACCAGTAATCTGGTAACTAGCGATGCCGATACCAGTGGTTTTATTGCGTAGGATGCGGTTGTTGTAGATTTCTACTTCTTTGGCAGCCAATAATATTATGCCTGATCCAGGAGGAATCATTGTTACCGTGTTGCCATTTGCTCCCTCACCGTTAGCGGTAGCGAAGTTTTCATGGTTATTATCGATGATGTCATTGTCGTAGATTTTGGTTCTTGCTCCATCAGCTTTTGGCAAACCCGGAAGGTTAAAAACCAAGATTCCACCTGCATTATCACGGGCTACGTTGCCATATACCTCGGCATTGTCACAGTTTTCTATCTCGATGCCAGCCACATTACCAAAAGCAAGAGAGTTTTTGACAACAATATTTTCAGACTGACCTACGTAGATTCCGGCATCACGGGAGTGAGAAGCGATGACCTCATCGATCATTACATTCTTGCATTGAACAGGATAGATCGCGTATGTGCCATTTTTTGACTTATCTCCATTCGTCCATGTTACGTTGATTCTGCGAAAAGTAATTCCGTCAGTATGTTGGACTTTCACTCCATCACCAGGTGCATCTTCTACAGTTAGATCTTGGATCGTTAGGTTATTTCCTACCAACTTGATTCCTTCTCCGCCCGTCTTCAAATTTTTAAATGAAAGTACGGTGTTTTCCATTCCAGCACCTTTAATGATGATATTGGACTTGTTGTCGAGGATAAGTTGGGTGTTGAACTCATAAAAACCTGCCGGGATATCGATAATAGCCCCATCTTCCGCCATAATAAATTCTTCCACTAGTTTGTCTGTTTCCTCTGCTGAAGCACGTACGAGATTCGATGTGTCAAAAGTCTGTTCATTTGAAGAAGTGCTACAGCTAAATCCAATGATCGCAACTAGAAATAGAACTAGGTAATTGAGTTGTTTCATGATTTTTTCGGTGAGTTTACTCTTAGTTTCAAAGCTAGGTATATACAAAAATTTTATACCTTGACTTTTGTCAAAAAATAGAATTATGATTGGTTAATGTATACTATTTCTAGATTTGAGACCATATTTTAAGCAAATCAGTATAAGAATATTCTTTTTGCTAATTTGCCTAAGCCTATTAAACTAAAATAACTATGTTAAGAACTACGCTAACCTTTATTCTACTTACTGTAATTTTTTCAGCTCAAAAACCAAAAGATGATGGTCTTAAAGATCTTTTCAAAGATAGCTTTTTCATAGGAGTTGCGGTAAATGTGCAGCAGGTATCTGGAAAGGAGACAGGAGCTTTAGCCGTAATTGAGAAGCATTTTAACAGTTTAAGTCCTGAAAATGGATTGAAATGGGAGAAGGTCATCCAGAATTGGATCGTTTTGATTTTGAGTTTGGAGATGATTATGTGGACTTGGGGAAAAAACTAGGTGCTTTTACGATAGGCCATTGTTTGGTTTGGCATCAGCAGGTTCCAGATTGGGTGTTTGAGGATGAAGGAGGAGATTTAGTTGGCAAAAATGAATTGCTTTCCAGAATGGGGGATCATATAGCTGCAGTAGCTGGGCGATACAAAGGAAGAATTGACGGTTGGGATGTGGTGAATGAGGCCTTCAATGAAGACGGGAGTTTTAGGGAATCAAAATGGTACAATGTCGCGGGAAAGGATTTTATTAAAGTAGCTTTTCGCAAGGCGCATGAAGTAGATCCTGAAGCCGAACTTTATTACAATGACTACAATGTGTGGAAAGCTTCGAAGCGAAAAGGAATTTTGGAGCTGGCGAAGGAAATGAAAGCTGAGGGGATTCGTGTTGATGCCATTGGAATGCAGGGGCATTACATGCTGGGCAGTCCTACACTGGAGGATATAGAGCAAGGGATTATTGAAATCTCTGAAGCTGGTTTCAAGGTCGTGATTACTGAGCTTGATGTGGATGTGCTTCCTCGACCTAGTAGTGCTCAAGGAGCTGATTTGAACATCAACTTTGCGAATTCTCCGGAGTACAATCCTTTTGTAAATGGGATTTCTCCGGAGGCTAAAGTGAAACTTGCACAGCGATATGCCGACCTTTTTCAGCTTTTCCAGAAACATAAAGACAAAATCAGCAGAGTTACTTTGTGGGGCCTGCATGATGGAAAAAGTTGGTTGAATAACTTTCCAGTACGTGGGCGCACTAATTATCCTTTACTTTTTGATCGAGAGTTGAAGTTGAAGGAGGATGTTTTTGAGAAGTTGAGGGAAGTTTCTGAGCAGTGATCAATGAATTAAATGCAGATCACTGCTCAGAACAAATTATGGATTTGTTGACCAAAACTCCACGTTTTTCACCAAAGCTCTTTTTGGTAGTTTGAGGTGAGAGACTAGCAATTCAGCAAAATCCTCCGGTTGCAGCACTGTGTCAGGATTGCCATCTGTCAGGTTATTTCCGATAGCCAAATCAGTGGCAATTGTGCTAGGAGTCATACTGAATACACGAATATCTGATTTCCGAACTTCCATCATCAATGATTCGGTTAGGCCATTTAATCCAAATTTGGATGCACTGTATGCACTTGTTATCGCATTTCCCTTTTGGCCAGCGGTAGAGGATACATTCACGATATCTCCTGATTTACGCTCCAGCATACCTGGAAGGACTTCGTGAATGATATAATAGACGCCAAGTAGGTTGACTTTAATGATGTTTTCCCATTCGGAAACTTCCAAATCGAGGAATTTCCCAAACTTCCCAACACCCGCATTATTCACTAAAATATCAGGCACTCCAACTTCGGAGGTCAATGATGCGATTGCAGTTTTGATGCTTGAGAAGTCAGACTGATCTGCAACGGCATAGCTTACTTTCAGTGATGAGTCGATTTCTCCTACGATTTCTTTGACTGCCAATAGATCTGATTCTGTTCTGGATAAAAGTGCGAGATTAACGCCTTCCTTTGCTAGAGCTATGGCAATTGCTTTGCCTAATCCTTTTCCAGCTCCTGTGATCAGCGCGGTTTTTCCTTGTAGTGATTCCATGGTTTTGTGTTGGTAGTTATTAGTAAGAAAACAGCTGAAGTGAAATTGAGTTCAGTTGACAGGCTTTTTATCAAAAAAAGCTCTTCCTATCTGCTTTTAGCAGAAGGGAAGAGCTTTGAATCTTTTTGATTTACAAAGAATCAGGATTATTTCGTCTTAAACATCTCAACCGTATAATCCAGCAACTCCGTTCCACCGATTTTTCCATGACCGGGAATAACGATGAGTGTCTCAGGAAAAGTTGATTTTACTTTTCTCACAGTAGCAGACCATTCGGCTACATTGGCATCTTCGAGGTTTCCATTCCCGGCACCGAGCGCTTTGATCATGCATCCTCCGAAAATGACTTTGTCCGAAGGAACATAGGCCACGAAATTATCCTTGGTATGTCCTTCACCAAGGAATTGGTTGATGACTTCAATATTTCCAGCTTCCAAGTTCATTTTCTTTTTAAAGCCATTTTCAGGAATTGGATATCCTGCGGCTCGGGCCAAAGCTATAGTCTTGTCAGAAGCGTAAGAAGGGATTCCTTTCACATGAAATTCATTCAGTCCGCCTAAGCAATCCCAATGGAAATGTGTAGCGACAACTCCTTTGACTTTTACCTCTCGATCATTTTCCAACCAATTGATCAATTCCAAACTCGCTTCATCACTTGCTGGAGTATCAAAGACCAATGCTTCTCCATCATTTATTACAATCATCCCATTACAAGCCACCTTGCCAAAATCATTTGTATTCAGATAGCTGATATGCACAAAGGTGTCTGGACTGATTTGCTCGATTTGGAGGGTTTCGGATTCGTAGATTTTATTGGTCTGCTGGCTGCTCACATCAAGGATTATAAACTGAGTAAACACGATAAGGATTAAAAGATTAGCTTTCATAGTAGTTTTCTGAATGTTGAAAATACTCAATATCAAATATTATATCTTACAAGGAAAAATAGTTTAAGTCCGGCTTCTGGAGAAGCAGGACAACTGTGACCTTTGCGAAATCTTAGCGGTTAAAATTATTTTCATAAAATTCCCAGCCTATTTTCATAAGCTGGGATTTTAAAATATTCCTTCACAGAATCCCTATTTCCTCAGCGTCTCCAAATAGCTCACCAAATCTACCAACTCGGTTTCTGAAAGTGGGAATTTAGGCATGAGGGATTCGTCTAGCTGTGTTACACTTTCGACATCCACCAATTTATATATCTTTTGCTCAGAGGTTCCGATGAGTTTCACCACTAGGTCATTCTCTGTTTTAGAATTGACGATGCAGGTGAACTGTGTTCCGTCCTTCATTTTTACGAGCTGTGTTTCATAACCAAATCCCATTCCTTCTGATGGATTGATGATGGAATTATATAGCCCTTCCTTCGATAGTTTATCGCCAATCTCTGAGAGACCCGGCCCAAAGTCTATTCCTTTGTCAGCTATTTTGTGACAGGCAAGGCAGTAATTGTTTGCAATCATAAGACCTTTTTCAATATCTCCTTTTTGGGTTATTAGTTTGGAAATATCACTAGTGGTTTTAGCTGATGCAGTCCCGAATTTCTCATTTGCCTCTGCGCGTATAGTTCCATTCCAAGAGGATTGCAGGATTTTCTGAGCGATTGGGATCATGTCCGCTGGGATTTGATCAGCTTTTGCAAGTTCCCATAGATACGGTTCGGAATTAAAACCTTTGGCAGCATCCATCGCAGCGGTCCTTACTTCTACCGACTTGGATTCGTCCAAGTAAATAGTTGCGAGAAGCCTAGCCATTGATTCATTGTCGATAGTGCCAAATTTCTCAATAGAAGTAATTGCTTTAGCCTGATCCTTATCATTTATAGACAGACTTACAGCTTCCATTCCATACAGTGAAGCGTAGCTATCAGCAGCTTTTTGTGAGTTCTGATCATTTTCTGACTGGTAGATCAACTTCTCTAATCTGACTTTTTGATCTGTCAAACCATACTTGCTTACAATGTCCAAGAAGTCTCGATCATCGGCGATACTTCCCGCAGTCTTTTTGGCGAGGTCAAGAACTTCACGATCCGGAGATGTTGGATCAAAAATGATCTGTCTTAGAATTATTAGCTGGTCTTCTTCTGGAGCTGTTGCCAAGAGGGTTTTCAATGTTGAGTTTTTGGAAGAAGGCGATTGGAAATCAAAAGCACGATAAAAGGATAGATTGTTTCTGCCTGGCTGAGAAAGAATGATTTTCCCAAGAAGTACTGACGTATTTGAAGACCGAGATCTCCAAACGATATCTTTTGCAGCCTGATTTCCCATCCAGTTTTGTTCCTTATCTGCAAGGTATAAGGGTAAGTAATCATCCCAAAATCCTTCAGCTGCAATTCCCAGTGCCTCCAAATACCAACGATCACCAGATTCATAGCCCTCTACGAGTTTCAGCCATACTTCTGGATTCGATTTGTACCGAATTGCAAGTGCTACTTCTCTGCGAACTTGTGCAGATTCGTCACCCGCCATTTCCAGCAAGAATGACACATCACTCATCTTATTGTTTCTATAAGCACGAATAGCGGCCACACGGATATTCTCATCTGTATCAGTTGCAGCAGTTTTGATGTAATCGTTGCCATTTGGAAGCTTAGTAAGTACCCAGAATGCTCTAGCTCTCATTCGGCTTTCTCCTTCGGTAAATAGTTTCTCCAAGGCATCTTTGGCTTCATTTCCTTTTGCTACCAAGGCCATAAAAGACTTGAAGTGAGTCGCACGATTTGGATTTTGTAGCAAGGTGATCAACGATGAAATACTAGTGTAATCAGGCTTAACTACATTGTAATCGACATCTTTTGGCGCAAGCCTATAGACTCTCCCTCTATCCAGATCTCCCATCGCATGCCCACCAACTCCCGGGTCATACCAGTCCGATATGAACAAAGAACCGTCAGGAGCTACTGTCACATCTGAAGGTCTAAACCAATTGTCTCGGGGATTTCCATCGAGGAGATTAATAATTTTTGCAGAGAATCCAGCTCCAGATGGAACGGCTGGATATGCTCTTACGATATTTGGACCAGGGTCTGAATGGATCATTTGATTCTGATATTCCTCAGGAAGAAGTTTTCCTTCATAGATCAAAATCCCAGTAGGCGATCCAGCATACGTTTGAAGTAGGTTTGGAACTACTCCAGGGTCGTTCAAATGCCAGTGCTGCAGATAGACTGAGTCCTCAATATTGATTCTTCTTGATCTCCAGTCAGCACCGGTGAATTCGTCCTTGAAACCGTAATTGCCGTAATCCATCACGTAGTTGATTCGAGTACTTCGATTCCCATCGTCATCATTATCAGACTGCCACATTCTACCGTAGCTATCGGTAGCCACTTCGTAGTTATTTCTAAAGTTCCATGCTAAAATTTCCGTATCTGATCCATCTGGATTCATGCGAAAGACCATTCCTTCCTTATACGGTTGAGTTTGATTATTCACAGGTCTGCCTAGTGGATCTATTATCGGAGAACCATCTGCATGATGTAAGCCTTCACCATTATTTCCGTAGTTGAAATAGAACTTTCCGTCAGGACCGAAAGTAAACGCATGCATACCATGGTCATGCTGAATGCCTCCTACACCTTGAAAAAGGATCTCCTTTTTCTCTGGAATATCATCTCCATCCGCATCGGTGAAAACATAGACATATGGACTGACAGATACATAAACTTTGTCTCCAAATACAGCAATTCCTAAGGCTGCATTTATGTCATTCCCTTGATAAAATACCTTTGATACATCAGCTACTCCATCGCCGTCGGTATCCTCCATGATCAGAATTCGGTCACCTTCAGCTCGAGTAGGGTTTCTTGGGTTTAAGGTATTTCGATAATTATATGCTTCAGCAATCCATATCCGCCCACGATCATCAATGTCCATATTAGTAGGATTTGACATCATTGGTTCTGAAGCAAAAAGCGTGAGCTCAAGACGGTCGTCTTCTAAAATTATGCCGTCGACAGCGTGCTTTGAAGATCTCTTTTGTTCGTCAGTGAGGTTAGAATATTCTTCGTCTGTGAGTTGAGCAGGTTTTTTTTCGCAGGAAAAAAGTAAAAATCCCAGTAGACTGAGAATCGTAAATTTCTTAAACATAGGGTGGGCGGTTAGCAGGGTTTGATAATCAAGACATCAAATTAAGGAAAAGTGCTGGGAATGTTTGGAGAATGTTGTTTTAGAATACTTTGCGAAGTAAATTTTTGACTTGATGAAAATTAGACGCTACAGATCCACCACCTCAAGCGATCTATTTTCTTTTGACTCTATATAGTATCTCACTTTCCAGAACCTTATCATCAGCGCATGAAATGTACTCTTAAATACTTAGCAACTCTATTTTTCTTTACGTCCTCAACTTTTTCATTCGCGCAGGAAACCAAGTGGTTTGGAGAAAGTCCCGAGATGATGCAGGCGCTGGAAGGAAGAGGTTGGGACGATATAGGATTTAATCGACTTCCTGATTCTGCTGTAAATTCAGTGAGAACACCTGTATGGAATCTGTCTAGGCAGACGGCTGGACTGATGCTTAGGTTCACATCAGATAGTGAGGAAATCAGCGTTTCATATCTTCCAACTGGAAACATACAAATGCCGCATATGCCAGCCACAGGAGTTTCTGGAGTTGATTTGTACACCAAAGATGAAACCGGAAACTGGTTGTGGATTAGAGGGAGTTATCAGTTTGGGGAAAAAGTGAGTTATAAATTTCACTTGGATAATGATCAAGCTAAGTTGAAAGAATTCTACCTATTTCTGCCACTTTACAATGGACTGACTGATCTGGAAATTGGAGTGCCAGATGATAAAAATTTTGCGTTTACTCCAAAACGAGTTGAAAAACCAATTTTGATTTATGGTACTTCCATAGCTCAAGGAGCCAGTGCCTCAAGAGCTGGAATGGCTTGGACAAATATCTTGGCTAGGGAAATGAATATGCCAATGATAAATCTTGGTTTTTCGGGAAATGGTAGAATGGAGCCGGAGGTTATAGACTTACTTACTCAAATAGATCCTGCCATTTTCGTGTTGGACTGCCTACCTAATTTGGGCAGCTTTTCTGCTGAGGAGGTGAAAGAGAAACTGATTTTTGCAGTGAATACAATTCGTACTAAGTATCCGGATACCCCGATTCTTTTGACAGAGCATGCAGGTTATTCTGATGGTATGGTATATGAATCGAGAGCTGAAATTTATACAAATCTGAATATTTGGCTACAGGAAAGTTTTGATCAACTGCTTACATCAGGAGTTTCTAAGATCTATACGCTTACCAAGGATGAAATTGGAATGGGAATAGATGACTTTGTGGACGGGACTCATCCTAGTGACCTAGGTATGGTCAAGTATTCTTCTGCCTATTCTAAGAAGTTTAAAGAGATTTTAGGAGAAACTAGATAGGAATCTATTTCCCCGAATCAGGTATTAATGCTATGGGTTTTTTTTGGTTTCTGATATTAAATGTCTGAGCGAAAAGGTCTATATCTCTCCTAACTGCTTTGAAACATTGATTTTGTACAAGGTTTGATTCGATAATTCTCATTAGGCAATCTGTTTGCAGTACTAGGGATGAACCCAAATCTTGGGTTTAATTTTTGAAGTTTTAAACCAACTATACCATGAACTCAATAGACCAAAACCAAGAAGAACAAAATAGAGAAAATCTTGCCGGATCGAAGGCAGTAGAAAAAATCCGTGAGCTGATCGATAAGTCTGGTTCTTGTTTTTTTGTCACTTCTACCACCTTAAATAATTCTCATAAATCACGTCCAATGTCAGTGCAAAAGACGGACGACGCTGGTAATATCTGGTTTTTTAGCGCAAAAGACAGCATGAAAAACATGGAAATCGCAGCAGATACTGATGTCACACTTTATTTCCAAGGTTCATCGTATTCCGATTTTCTGGAGTTAAATGGCCATGCGGTAATTACAGATGATAGAGCAAAAATTGAAGAGCTTTGGGATCCCACTGTGAAAGCTTGGTTTACCGAAGGGAAGGATGATCCTAGGATTTCTGTGATACAATTTATCCCGAAAAGTGGTTATTACTGGGACAATAAGCATGGTAATACTATCGCTGGAATTAAAGTTTTAATCTCAGCGATATCAGGAAAAACAATGGATGATTCCATTGAAGGTACTTTAGACGTGTAGTTGGGGTCACGCTAAAGTTTATAATGTGATCCAGGGAACTGGATCACATTTTTTTTTCAGCAATTAGGAGCAAATTGTAATATTTGTGCCACTGCTTATGTCAAACGAAATGAATTGTTGACAAGGTCGTTTTGATTCTGTAATCCTGGACTTCTATTATGTGATATATAATTCCCGCTGTTCATGAATTGAGAAATCAATCGTCTCTCCTCGTTGTTACAAGAGAAGTTTTCCTAAATTCTAAAAAATATTTTCTTTTTATATAGAAAATAACACAAATACCACATCGCTCCCAAAGTTAGAAACGCCGTAATGATTGCAATCGCAGTTTCTCCCATACCAATAGGTTCTAATATTCCGGCACTAAAAATTTCAATAAAACCAAACAGCCAGCGATGTCCTAAGATCTCAGCAAAAAGATAAATGAATATGGAGTTCATACCTACAATGACAAAGGGGAAAACCCATCCATTTTTCTTTTTGACGTCCACGAGCCAGTAAGAAAAAGCTAACGCTAAAATAGCCCATCCTCCTGAGGCAAATGCGAATGATGAAGTGCTGATTCGTTTTACTATGGGGGTGATACCAGCTAGGTCCAAACTATAACCAATGGCCAATGCCGCTACACCGGCAATTACCAATAACATAATTTTCTCTTTTTCAGACTTCGAAGATAAAAGTAGATTTCCGCAGATAGCTCCCCAGATAGTATGTGCTGCTGTAGGGATAAAGTTGATCGCTACCCAACCGCCAGAATTGATTTTGCCCATCAAGACTTGATCCATGAAATTGCCGAAGTTGGCTCCATGCTCAAAAGGAAGCTCTGGATTATAGAGCCTGTAAGCAATTTCTGTGATGGCTATTAAACCTATGGAAACACCAAATTGAAGTTTCCACGAGCTGTCTAAAAGGAAGTATGTGATCAGAATGGTGATGGATAATTGAGTAAGGACATTCCATAGTTCAAATACCAATTCACCTGCATACACACAATGAAGACCAGTTCCGAAGAGGAAGAGTAGTAGGCATCTTTTTAAAATATGCCGGGTTACCTTTCTTCTATCACCAGCCACGGCCAATCTTTTGTTTAGTGAAAATGGCATAGCAACCCCAACAATAAACATGAAAAATGGCTGAATCAAGTCCCAAAATCTAAGTCCATGCCATGGATGATGAGTGAATTGAAGGAAGAAATTATGAATGAACGTTCCTTCTGGACTTGCATCAAGAAGATATTTATAAACTAATGCTGCCTCTGCCACTAGCAAAAACATGGTCAATCCGCGAAATAAATCTAAGGAAACAAGCCTTTGTTGGCCAGAAAGTTTAAGCTCGCTCATTTAAATTCGATTGGGTCAGTGGTAGTTCTAAGATAGAGAAAAACATGTATGCTATATGATTAATCTTGATCAATGGCAGAACACAAAAAAAAGACGCTTTATCAGCACCTTTAACTAGATGTTTTTCACCTATTCCCAAATCCACTTTTTCATTGTTATATGTCTGCTTGATTGCCTAAACCCATTCAGACCAAAAGCGGGATGCCATTGTAATTTCAGACTCTTAGAAGGAAATCAGCATATCAATACTTTAAGGAATAAATTTCCTGAGTATAGAAATTTTTCCAGATCATAAAGAAACGTGCCCTTATTGATTTCTAAGCCTATAGAAAGCTGTCTTCCAAGTTTGGCTTTTGGTAGGGATTCCGATTTATTCCAAATAGTCCAGAATGATCCTTGCACTTGCGGCATCTGCACTAAAGAGGTGTTTGAGAGTTTTCTATTTTATTCCGCCAAAAGCACCAAAACACATGTTTTTGTGGAGGATTTCCACTTTGCTGAAGCCAACTTTTTTCATCAGATCCAACTGATAATTCATCGATCTCGGAGAATCTTCTATTGCAACATAAGCAAGAACTTTTTCTCAGTATTCTTTTCCACCTACGCTTTCCAGATAATCTCCATAGCGCTCCCAGGTGTATTCATTTAGTGTTTCTGTGTCCTGAGTGATCAGATCTGAGATCATCAAACATCCTCCAGATTTGAGGAGTGAGAAAAGCTTCGCAAAAGTCCTTTCCCAATCGTCATCTTCCCGCAAATGATGCAAAACTGCCCCCGCCAAAATAATATCGAAGCTTGATTCCGGAAGGATCACGTCTCTAATGTCAGCTTGAAAAATTGAGACTGTTCCACTGGTTTGGCTTGAGACTTGTTCCATAGCTTTTTCCAGCATGTTGCCACTGAGATCTACAAGCCAACAAGACAGATCAGGTGCTTTGCTGAGCATTTTCAATGTATAATTTCCTGCTCCACAGCCTACGTCAAGGATGTTTTTAGCATTTGGAACAATACGCTTGGCGGCTTCTGTGATCAGTTCCAAAGAAATATTGGCGTCAATTGTAGCGACTTGTCCGGTGTCAAGATTCGCAAATCGCTCTACATCCTTATCGAATCTTTCACGGATCTCTTGTATGCTGGATTTATTCATTATGCTAAAAAGTTGCTGGAGTTTTAATTGGTATTTCTACAAATGCTGGTCAAATAATATCATGTTTCCGTCGGGATCTGTCACCATAAAACTAGCTGGGCCTGTGGTACTTTGATCCGAAGGATTTACTATTTCTATTTTGCTTGACTGAAGTTTCTGCTGGATCTCTCGAACATCATTATATTCTTTCAAAGGTTGTGCATTTTCATCCCAGCCTGGATTAAAGGTAAGGATGTTGCCTTCAAACATCCCTTGGAACAACCCGATCAAAGTGCTTTCATTCTTCATGATCAGGTAGTTGCTGTCCATAGAACCGCCAAATTGACTAAAGCCAAGGTTCTCATAAAATGCTTTAGATACATTAAGATCTTGGACGCTGAGGCTTATAGAAAATGCTCCTAGTTTCATGCCTGTGTTAGGTTTTTGTTGAATTTGAATTGCTTGTTTTTGATCAGAATAGAAAACAGAATTGAAGAAAAGCCCAAGGCTAAAAGCTCCTGTCATTGCAGTTGCCAGAATTAAGGTCCTATTCATGATGCAGCGGATTTCAGTGTATGAATTTTAAAATGGAAACCATTGTCCCCAAGTGTAGTGCTTCATGGTAATTGTTAAAAGCAATGGCATCTTCAGCACTAGAGAGATGAAAGCCTTTAGAAGTGGTGTATTCTGTGTAATCATTAAATTCCCCTGCCTCAAAATCAGCTATGGTTTGATCAATAGTAGAGCTCAAAAGTTCTTTGAAGAGCTCCACAGTTTCCACTGGTTCATCATGATTGGGAATTGTCCCAGGCTTGTATTTCTGAAATAGTTCGTCAGTTATATTCATCTGAAGACCAGAAAGACCATAGACCAGACGCTGCTGAACTGCGATCACATGACCAATATTCCAGATGAGGTTATTGTTGAATCCTTCGGGGATCATGTTAAGCTGCTCCAATGTGTTATGCTGAAGGAATTTGGCGTAAATGGCGCGATTGGTTTTCCAGAGTTGAAAGTTATTTGTCATAGTTAAATTTGGGTAGTTTATTTATGGGTGAGTAAGTTCAAAGCGTCTCAGTTTGCTTTTTGTTTCGGCGAGCTCGTTTTTTAAATCATCTACTTTGCTGAGCAAGTTGAGTATCACATCGATGCCTTCTGGATTGACCTCAAGATCCTGATGGATTCGGATCATTTTTTCCAAATCACCAACATTCTCTTCGGGAATAAACCTCACCTGTTCTATGGTATGAATTTCGATCAGACCCAAACTGTAAAGTGTGTCCACAAATGAGATCTCGACTTCATAATGTGTACAGAGCGTCTCTATCAATATCAATTCTTGCTGTGCCATCTTATCGTAGTTTTTGGAGTTGTTCAAATAACTTCTTCTCTTCTGCCGTCAGATTCGTTGGGTTTTTGATGGAATATGTAAGGATCAAATCTCCAAATTCTCCTTCTTTTTTATAGACAGGAAATCCCTTTCCTTTGAGTCTCACTTTGGTTCCGGCTTGAGTTTCTGGAGCTACTTTAAGTTTGACTTTTCCGTCAAATGTATCTGCCAGAAGCTCCCCGCCGAGCAAGGCTGTATAGAGATCCAGTTCAACTGAAGAATAAAGATTATCTCCTTCACGCTGGAATTTAGTGTTATTGTTGATCATAAACTTAATGTACAAGTCTCCGTTTGGCCCGCCATTAACTCCAGAAGCTCCTTTTCCTTTGATCTTAATCGTCTGCCCATCTGCAATGCCAGCAGCGATCGTCAGGCGGATATTATTTCCATTGACAGTGAGAATTTGCTTGTGAGTTTCGTGAGCATCATGAATACTCAGCTGAAGTTCTGCATTGAAATCCTGCCCTTTGAACTTGGCACTGCGACCTCCTTGCCTGAAACCTCCTCCAGATCCACCAAACATGGACTCGAAGAAATCTGAATAATCTGCTCCTCCAAAACCTTGGCCACCAAAACCAGCCCCAGGATTTCCTTGACTGCGCTGCTGTCTTCCTCCAGCTTGGTCAAACTGATCAGCTTGCTTCCAGTCCTTTCCGTACTTGTCGTATTTCTTACGCTTTTCAGGGTCGCTGAGAACTTCATTAGCCTCATTTACTTCCTTGAATTTGTGCTCCGCAGTCTTATCGTCAGAATTTACGTCGGGATGATACTTCCGGGCTTGTTTTCGGAAGGCTTTTTTGATGTCTGCCTCACTAGCATTTTTGTCAATGCCCAGGATGCTATAGTAATCTATGAATGCCATATTTTTTACTGAAATTTACTTTAGGGTAGAAAAATGGAATCCGAAATTCAAGTTTGAGTTTCTTGTAAACAAGATACTGAGAATGATTTTAGGATGGAAAATCAGCATGTTATCTCTCTGATATTTCTTTGACTAGCAAAAACCCTTCTAAACTTTGTAGCATTAGTTCGTCTCCCGAATTTGTTATCGTAACCGAGCTGATTTGTAGTTTGATTTCCAGATCATTCTTATTTCTAATAATGACTAATTCCTCGGAAGGTATAGTGTGATATCCGCTGCCGTATTGGTTGAGAAGGTCTTTCAAATAATCTGAGCAATCTATTGTTATCGATCCTTCAGCCCATTTTAGGATAAGGATTGCTTTGTTGTCCTTTCCTAATGTCACGTGATATTTGCGGTCAGCAAAGGATTCCTCTCGCTGATTCCCAGCACCTACAGTGATGTGACGCATGTAGTCATAGCCGGAAATCGTTAACTGAAAATCAGGTTCTACCACTAGTGTTAGCTCTTTGTAATATTCAGAAGAACTCTGCATGTCATAATACGAGACATATGTCAAATTCATCGATTCGATGACGAGTTTACTTGGAAGGGGAGTGGGATTTGTAAGAGAGTCTTTCGATTTATCTAAGAGCGTTTTCAAATCTTGCTCAAACCATGGATAGATGTTCTCCATGCCATGATAATCTTCCAAGTATTGGAGGATGGAATTGACCTCGTTCATGTCCTCTCGTGGTAGTGATTTTGTTCGTAATTCGACTTGAGGTTTGAGGTTCCCATTTTGTCCGATATCCCACTTGACTTCCTGTTGGATTTTGTCATTAATTAAGATGTTGTTTTCTGTCAAAATCTCAGAAAGTCGGTTTCGCTGAATTCTTTCGCTGAGGCTAAACATTCCCCAAGGGCCAAAAGATGCTAAAATCATAAAAATGGATAGGGAAAGGGGAATAATCTTGATGTTCTTGGCTCCAAAGGAAAAATAGAGAGATATGAAAGCGAGCCAAAACCCCATCAAGGTAATAATGTATCGATTTACAGTAAGTCCATAGTCTTGAATCCGAATGCCTATTGCTAAGAAAAGAAGGATGACCAATGGGATAAGCGCTAGATAATATCCTCGATGAAAGGTCTTAATCCAATCACTTTCTTTCCACGTTTGGTAGGGATAAAGAAGCAGATTGGTGAAAATTCCCAGTACCGATATTGCTACGATCATATATGTCACGATACCCTTTGGCCAGTCCCCCGTGATGATAATTTTCGCACCATAGAAATACAGGATGCAGAGATAAACCAGCAGAAGTGGAATAAGGATAAACTGGGTGAAAATCTTTAATCCTTTAGGATAGTCATCCAAAGAAACCTCATTTTCAAAGGACCTCGGGATACCCGCAAGGAAAAACCAAGTGTTGAAAATCCCGATAGTAAGTGTGAAAATCTGTGGATAGATCTTCCCGTCTATGTTGGCGTCGAAAAGCGCATCGATGGCTAATAGAGCAAGGCTGATTCCAATTACAAGCACTAAAGAATAATAGACTCCCGTAATCAGCCTAGTAAATAAAATCCTATTGTAATTCCAAAATCTCTCCTGATTATCACTTCCAAAATAAGGTAGGAACGCAACCATCAAGTGAATTGCCAAATTGTAAATAGCATACCTGATGTAGGGAACTCGAGTATTCGAAAAGGTGTCTTCAGCGGGGAAGCTTAAGTAAATTAAACCCAAGAAAACTAGTCCAATCAACCAAGAAATCTGTCTTTGTAGTGTGTTGAACTTATTTTTTTCGGCAAGGACATCAATGCAAAAGTACAAGGGAATGCCAAGTGCAAAAGTAAGGAGAAGATTAAGGAGCCAGAGCTTATCCGTAGGTTCCGAGTCGATAAGGTAAATGCTTAAGGCTGCAGCCAAAACCCCGAACAGCAAGCTAAATGGAAAGCGAAAAGCTGCGTTTTTCCCATCAGTTTGAAGTTGAGTTAGTGAAGGGAATTTCATGATATCTGATGGGTTAATAATAATTTTAACCTAAGATACTGTACAATTCAGGTTCTAAGGATTTATTAAAAAGGATATCCAATAGCAAAATTGAAAATCAAATTTTCTTTCCTCCATGTTTTACTTCCTATATCAAAAGTGTTCCCCCATCGTTCTCCTTCTGGCAGGTATGGTATGCGAACTGGTGTCGCTAGATCTAATCGAATCACGAAAAACTGGATGTCTACTCGCAATCCAACACCCGTACCTACGGCCATTTCATTCCACCAATCGGAGGTGAATTTCCCGCCTGGAAGAGCTTCGTTTTCGTTGATCAACCAAATATTTCCAGCATCCGCAAACAATGCTCCTTTTAGGAAGGAAACAATAGGAAAGCGATACTCTATATTTCCTTCGATTCGGATATCACCTGTTTGATCGAAATAGGAATTAACATCGAAGTCTTCTGGGCGATACGTTCCAGGACCTATAGATCGGATTCGGAATGCCCTTACGCTATTAGGTCCTCCAGAAAAGTATTGCTTGATGTAGGGCAAGGACTCAGAATTGCCAAATGGTAAACCAAATCCTGCAAATATACGTGTCGCAATTGTTTGATTTTGGTCTATGTTATAATGATATCGAAGATCAAGATCTAATTTGCCGTACTGGGCATACTCTAGGCCAAGAATCTTCCCATCCTCTTTGTCTCCCATTTTATCGATGAGATTCAATGCATTTCCTGCGAAATCAAGGCTGGCACCCAGAAAGTACCCATGAGTTCGGTATCTGTCATTTAGCTTGTTATAGTTAAATGTATAATTAAGTCCAGCGATAAAATTCTGCTCGAAACTTCGTTTTAAAAATGGATTATCATCAAGAATCTTATCAAACTCAGGCGAAGTTTTGCTGAGATTCACCAGACTCACACTAATCGGGTTGATTTCGTGATAAGCATATTTATTTGCATTCCAGAAATAGCCATAGTTGGCAGAAACTGAATTGAGATTATACAATCCACCGCGACTTAAATATTCGACACCAATACCCATTTTTGTTTTAGGGACAGAGTAACTGAATTTATCTTTGATAGGTACAAAAAAGATCACTCGTGGAAAAATAAGATTAGCTGATAAACCGAGTTCCAATGACTCTAGTCCCTTTCTGCCCTCTCCTCCGGCAATCTGAAATTCATATCCAATCCTTCCAGTTAGATTAAAAGTCTCGCCACCATTGAATAGATTTCTGTTTCTGTAGACCAGATTTAAGGCCGGCCCAGCGAAATTATTTGATTTGGAAACTCCCAATAACTCGGCTCTGACTGATCTTTTGGTTAAGGGAGATAAATAGAAACTAGCCTTGAGATGCCCAAGAGAATCTGAAGTGAATAGCTCCTCATACCTTAGATTGACAAATTTGTAGTTGCCAATAGAACTCAGTCTATTGCTCGAAAGTCTGGAAAGAGTTGGATCGTATCGCTGGTCCTTTTGGATGAGAATATACTCGTTCAAAAGTTCTGGTTTGAATGTGTCATTTCCCTGAATGAAATTTTTCCCGTCTAAATAAACTGTGTCTATTTTCTCCCCATTTTCATCGATTGAGTAGTTTGGGAAAACAAGGATTGAGTCAATTTTGTAAGGTATGATCCCGTTTTTAGGGACATTTTGCTTCATTCGAAGGTAAAGTTTGAAACTCCTTGCGCTGTCTGAAATATTGGTGTCTGCTTCGAAGATGAGGTAGTCACTGTTAAAATTATAGTAACCCTTTGCTTTGAGCGCTGAATCAATTCGATTTCTTTCAAATTTCAGAGTGTTTAGATCAAACCGACTACCTGAATCCAGCGTGGTTTCTTTCATCAATGCGATGATTTCTCTGTCAATTTCCATGCTGTCCCGCTCCACTTCAACCTGGCTAAGTGTATATGGTTCGGATATGGAAGCAGTGTAGGCTACTTCAGCAAATTTGTTTTTTCTGCTAACTTCTGAATTGGCGCGACTATAAAAAAAACCTCTGTTTTCAAGCCTATTTAAGATTAGATCTTCGGTACGGCTAGGCGTTACTTGACTGAAATAGACAGGTTCTTCACCTAGCTTTTTATTTAAAAAGCGATTGATGAACCCAGGTTTGTCTTTAGTCGCCTTGTAATGTGCCCAAAGCCCCACGTACATCCCAAGAATTTTGGAATTAGGTTCTGGACGAAGTAGGCCTTCCAGCTCTTCCTCTAAATCCTTAAGGTCTTTGATGTCAGCTTCTGTCTGCACATCAAGAGTTGCTCCCGTGTATAGAAACTCATCCTCAGGGATATACTTTTTCACACTACAGCTGAGAATAGCTGCAAGTAGAATTAAATAAATAGCTGATATGAATCCTTTAATCCTCATTTTCTTCTGATTCTTTAGCCCGATTTTTCTTCTTTTCCTTTTTGTTTTTTTTCTCCAATTCATCGATTGGATTTGTTTTACCAGATGAAGAGATAGGAGTTTTCCATAATTCTGCGAAAGCATTGAATTCCCGATTGAAAATCAAACCGCCGCCTGTAACTACTAGCTGTCCATCGACGATACTTTCAAACTGGTTTTTGCGAAAAGCACGAATTCTCCATCGCCCATCTTCTGTCAGCAGATATTCAAAACTAACATTTGCAAGAATGGAATTTGCTTGGTCAGAGCCCTGAGAACTTCCTTCTATGTCGACTTGACTTCCTACCTGTACAATCAAGCGATCATCAAAAAGCGTTTGCTTCGCATTGATGTTTAAGTCTGTTCTATTTGTAGCTCTGCCCGATTGGAAATCCTGATAGCTATCCACATCAAAACCTACTTGGAAACCACTGTCTCCGAAGAGTTTGCTAGAAAGGGCATTCATTTGATCAGAAAGAACCTGACTAACAGAATTTCTCGCGATAGATTCTGCACCGCCACCAGAGCCATCACTTCCAGTAGAAGGGAAGAATCTATTAAGTACGAGAAGCGAGAATACTTGCTTATTCAATTCATCTTCCTGCTCATTGATTTGAAGTACTCGAGAATATACATTTCCGCCAAAAGCTCCTCGTTGGTTTTCAGGCATATCCAGCAAAAACGAAATTTCTGGTTTAAGTAAATCTCCATTTACATTCAGATAAACCAAGAAAGGAAGTTGTTGTTGGTACTGCGATTGGGTTTCATTATTACTTCCGGTAAGCTGCGCAGACATGAGTTGTGAAGCTGCGGTTTCTACTCTATAGATAGCGCGAATGTCTAAATTGGCATCCATAGGGTCGCCATTCCAAGTGATTCTGCTACCTGGATTGATGTCGAATTTTTTACTCACTAGATTATAAAGGGACATTTCATAGTGTCCGGTAGAAATCTCAAAATTTCCACTTAAGGTGATACGTCCATTAGGATTGATATCCATTTGCAGATCGGCTTGCCCACCTACTTTTAGATTGTCGCCTGTAGCTGGATCTATTACGATTGTGAAAAGTGCTATAGGATCGATATTTAAAATCGCCTGTATATCGAATCCTGAAAAAGCAGCCGTAGTTTCTTCCAGTTGACGGGTGAGAATATCATCAGGATTATCTTTATTGACGAACATAACTACGCCCTGTCTTTCCACCAGATCAAGCTCAGATTTAGGGATGATAATGGTAAGATCGGTATTGTCTTTGATTGTAAGGTTAGCCTTAACCACTGGGAGCACTAAGTCTCCTTCTATGCTGACATCTGCGCTAAGCGTGGCTTTGCCATAGATTAACTCATTATCCTTGTCGGTAGAATTGACCGCCATAAAATTGTCCGCAGTAAGCTGCAAATCAAATGTTGGATTAAGATAACTTTCTGTGCCTATCATGCCGTTGATGGCAAATGTGTTGTTATCTGCATCACGGAAAGTAAATTTTTCAAAGTAAATACCTTCATTATCTAAGTTGAGTTTCTCGTTAGAGAGGAGGTATTTAGTGCTGAGTTGCGCTGGGACAAAGGATGCTTCATGGAACTGGACTTCACCTGCGTATCGAGGTTCGGCTGTGGTCCCATTGGCTGTAATTGTTCCGGATAGATATCCAGCTGCATTCACTATTTGATCTTGTGTAAGCGCAGCTATTTTTTCCATTTCAATCCTGTTCAGATCAAGTTTGATATCAAAATCTCCACCAGCCTCATTTGCTACAAAATCTCCTGTTAGATCAAGGTCAAATCCACCATCTTTCAGATCTAGAGCTAACGCATAATTTCCGAGACTTTTTGCTGTCGCCTCCAAATTCAGATTTCCAAGAGGGACATCGACAACTTTAAGACTGTCGATTTTCAACTCACCTAATAATCCCAATGCACCGAAGGGATTTTCTACCACCAATCTTCCGTTCATATTGCCTCCAGCTATTATCTCTTCGGGATTTAATAAACTTGTAATTGTAGATAATCTGAAGTCGTTGAATACTAATGCAATATTTTCATCGGTGGATTCTTCCACGTTATTGACAAAAGAGATTTCTTGATTGTCTCTGGTAAATTTAAAATCTTTGAATTCCAGACTTTCGCCAGAGTATTTCACCAAGTTTTTCTCCGCCACTTGCCATTGCTCTCCTTCAAGTATAAGATCAATAGATGAAACGTGATAACTAAGGGTATCCCCTGCCAAGCCGATATCTGAGGACACGTGGTATTTTCGCTCGTCCTCTTGGTAAGAATGAAAATCAAAATATAATCTTGAGTCAGCCAGTTGACCAGTGAGAAAGGTCTTACCCATATTTAGTGGGCCAGAAGTTAGGGCCTGAAAACCAAAATACATCCTTAGTATATCCTTATTAGATCGGATTCTAAGACCCAAGCTATCCACTTCGGTACCTGCATAATTCACATATGGGAATTCTATATCCGCGGTAAGCGAGTCTATCTCTTGAATGTAATGCGCCTTAATTCTAGCAGAATCAAACTGCTCTATACCTTGTAAAAGTACCTCGCTAAGTAATGGGTCATCTGAAATTTTGATGTCTACATCCATCACGATTTTCCCTTCTCCTACAGAATGAATTGAATCTGCCTTGTCTAGATAATGGCGGAAATGCTCTGTAATTGCGGTAGTTAAATCCGCAGGATTAGTATTAGTTCGGATGTAGCCATTTATCAATGAACTGGCGATATCTACACTGGTAGAATCGTCGCGAACACTTGCATCAAACGTGAGGCTGCCAACTGGATAATTCTTTTTGTCATATAAAAAAGTTGCATTTTGTACGATCGACGAGAAATCAAATTCTTCAAAATTTCCTTCGAAATTTGCGGCTAGGTTGAATCTGGTTCTCGCGCTTTTACCTGTGAGCCCAAGTGCAAAAAAGTCAGCACCTTTGAGATCTAGCGTAAGATCTACGATTGAATTGATTGAATCTAAATCCACTTTGGTAAGTAAATCGTAATCCAAAAACTCCGAGTTCAAACTTGACCGTAAATCACCAGCTCCATCCACTAATTTGCCATCCAGCTTCAATCCAGAATAATCAGTTCCGTATAGTTTCAGGCGATCAAAAGTGAAAGTCAATTCCCCATTTAAATCATTGAGGCTAGACCCCGAGCCCGTTGCAAGAAGATGGAATGTCAGCGTGTCCAGCTCAGGCATCTTTAGAAGCTTTCCTAGCTGTAACTGATCTACATTGAGGTCTGCATCAAAAGCGAGCAAACCATTATTTTGATAGCCTCCGTTCCACTGGATATTCCCCATTTCAGTTTCAAGGTTGAGCTTCGCCAAGAGATCATCCAGCTTCCCACTCGCTGTAGCTTGCAAATTTATTTGCTCAGGAAATTGAATCCCATAATCTTCCTCTTTCACAAATTTCAGGAGAGTTGCCCGATCCGTATGGAGCTTAATTGTTGGGAAATCAAATGTTAGCAGATCTACATCCAATATGTTTTGTGCAGAGCCTGTTGCTGAGAAACTAGTTTCTCCCCAATTCATCCTGGCATTGCGGATATCCATAGATTTAAGACTTCCTAGTGCCTGTAACTCTAGGTTGAAAGGAGCGTCATCAAGTTCGCGTAGCAGCGTGTCTTGGGCTAGTTCTGGAGCGAAAAAATAACTATCTCTCACATCCACGGAGGATTGATTTACGAGCAAATCCAACTGAACAACATCTGGATTATCTATCAATGCTTGAATGGAAGGGTATTCCAATGATGCTACTGCATCCAATGTGCTGCGATTGGTTGCCAATAGAAAATCCGAAAGAACCATAGAATTATTTCCGGCCTCTAATCCGAATTTCAATTCTTTAAGCTCAAAACCACTGCCTTCTAAAAAATGTATAGTGTTTACTTTTGCGCTTACTTTTTCATCCTTTAGAAATAAATTCTCGCCATCAAAAGTAAGATTTGAAATGACAATAGATTCCGGATTGAAGTATCCTTTTTTGATGGAAACATCTGCAGATTTGTACTCGATGTCGGTAGAGTCTATCGATATTCTATCTACTTCCACTATCCATGCTGGCCATTCAAAAGGGGCAGCAGGAGAGGTAATGGCAGTTTCGATGAAAATGGCTTCATAGAAATCATGGAATAAAATCGAGGATTTTTCTAACGCTAGTGTAGTGAGTTTGACTGATTGGGTTGTTAGATTTGCTTCAGGTAATTCAACACGTAAATTCCCGATTTGAACTTGTGCTTTCTGACTATCCGCTAAGCTGACATAATCTACCGAAACATTGGTTAAGTTTAATTTATCCAAGTTCAGTATTGGACTTAGTGGTTCTTCCTCAGGTTCTTCAGTAGCAGGAAAAGGTTTCGTTTGATGATATTTGATTCTGGTATTTTGTAAAGCTATTTCTTTGATGTCAAACTCGTAAGTTTCCAGATCCAATCCAGGAATTGTGACATCCAATTGCCCAAGCAAGATAGAAGCATCAATTCCCATCACTTCATCGAAGAACATGATGTCAAAATCCCTTAGAGAAATAGGTGAAAGTTTTATTTTCAAAGGATCTGAAGCCGTGGTGTCAGCAGCTAAAGTCAGGGTGGAATCCGCAGGTTGGGAAGCAAACGCCTCAATTAAAAAATCAAAGTTGAATTTTTCTGTTACCGCACTGCGAGTTACCCTAGCTTTTAAGCCTTCCCAATCTAGCTTGGTAACATTGATATTTCCAGTACTCAGAAGTGGTGCAAAAGCGACTCCAGCTTCTAAGTTTTTTGAGTAAATTAAGGTGTCACCTTTTGTATCAGCAATGTATAAACCTTCTAAGTAAATATTACCTGAAAAAGTAATGAAAAGACGCTCTATAGCTACTTCAGTGCCTGTTTTTCCTGAGACATAACTGGTGGCTTTATCCACAACTATACCCTGACCCCATGGGCTTCTGATGAATAGAATCAGGATTATTATAAGCGCTAAAATTACGCCCAGTATAATGCCTAGAATCTTTAAAAATTTGGTCAGAAAAGTTTTAATAGGTTAAGCCTTTTAGCAGTGGAATTTTGAGGTCTTTTTATTCTACCTACTTATCTGTCAAGAAACAAGCCAAAATAGGGGGTATAACGCAATATTTAAAACTTGATATTAGTGAAATTGTTTTTTGAAAAGTTTCCTAATTATCTTTTTTATATGTTCGCATGTATTCCGCCATTTCCTCAGCCGTCATTTTTTTATCTGATCCAGGTGTTAACTCAATCGCTTCTTGTATAGCTTTATCAGCTCTATCAATAAATTCTTTAGGCTTTCCTTCGTCTTTGATCAGTTCAAAAGCATCATATAATTCCCCCGTAGCAGTGTAAGCTCCATAATTTAAGCTGTTGCCTTCTATGCTGATCAGCTGGTAAAGCTGCGTGTTGGATGCTGCGCGATCCATCCACTTGTCAAATGTGAGGTTATACATTTTTGGTCCAGAGACAGACACGACATATACGGGTCCTTGAGCTGCTTCATCTTGATTTGCAACTCCAGAAGGAAGATTTCTTCCTCGACCATAGGAATGGTCATGACCCTGAAGTACAAGGTCAACTTTGTATTTTTCAAAAATGGGCTTGAAAGCTTCGCGAAACTCTTGGTTGTCTCGGCCAGTTCCGGAAGAATATATCGGATGATGAAAAGTAATAATTGTCCACTTTTGAGTGTTTTCTGACAATACTTTTTCTAGCCAATCTTTTTGAATAGCCATGGAATTTTCGTCTGAAACTATCTCTTGAGAGTTGAGAGAAATCAGTCTCATGTCCGAATAGTCAGTATAGTAAACAGTTTCTTCAAACTCTTTCGGTCCATTTTCAGGAAATGTGAATTGCTTTTTCCAGTGATAGTCGAGGACCAAGGTGCCACCTTCTTCACGGTCATATTCATGGTTGCCAGGAGTAGCAATGCTCGGAATCATGGCATTGATAAATGATCCTGCATAATTCCACTCACCCCATTCGGAATCATCCTGTGTACTATTGATCAAATCACCTGCATGTAGCATAAAGGCTGCTTTAGGTAGATTAGAATATGCTTGGCGGATAATTCTAGACCACTGCGATTTCAAGTTGTTTTGTGCATCTCCAAAATAAACGAAGGAGAAAGGAGCACCCTTTTCAGGAGCGGTGGTGAATTGATGCCATTCGCTCCAAGTTTCCTCTTTACCCACGCGGTATGCATAAGTAGTGGCAGGCTTTAGGTTTTGAAAAGTAACAGAGTGATAGTTTGCCTGTACACTGTCAACGTCAAGGAATTCAGTCTTGGCATCAAAAGTCTGTACCTCCTCCAAGTAAATTGGAGTATTTGGTGCTAGGATGAATTGTGCCTTAGAATCCATTACCTCTGCAGATGTTCTCCAAGTGACAGACTGTGTAGTCATAGGATCATCCGACCATGTTAAAATTATACGATCAGGAAAAGTTGTAGGTAGAAAAGTTTGGGCTATAAGATTAAATGAAGTCGCTAAGAAAAATAGGGCGAAGAGACAGTTGAACTTTGTAAAAACTTTCATCGATGGGATGTTTAGAGAATTTGAAAGAATAAAGAAGATACTAAAAGTTCGCATATCACAAGAAGTCATGTTAAGGAATTCTTAATTCAATATTCGCAGGTCTCTGGCGATCCACTCCAAAGCTCAACCCCGTCAAGACCAATCCAAACTCGACTATGAGATATGCTGCCGACCAATTCCAATAAGATACTTGGATAGAAAGAAACTGAAGTCCGAGACCTACAAGCTAGATTAAGTGCCCATTTCTAGTTCGAGCTACTTGGGTTTTGATGTCAAATCGACATTATCCTTCGTTGATAAGTGGTATGAAAAAATCTCTGTATTGCCACAGTAGTATCAGATCAAAGAGTAGAAGAAAAGCAAGCACAAATGGAGTATCCTGCCAATCTAGGGAATCATCACCAATAGAATACTCCCGATCAAGAGTATCATCACTAATTATACCTGAAGTAGGTTTTTAATTTGTTTTTCTTCCTGGTCATTTTCCATCATGATCATAAGCTCGTCCTCATCTTCGAGCGTTGTCTGACCATTCGGAGTGATGAATTTGCCACTTCTTTTTACTAGTACAATTAAGCTGGTGCTTGGAAAACCAAGTTCTAAAATTCTCTTCCCCGAAATCGGGCTGTCTTTAGGAAGTTGGATTTCAAGAATCGCATTTTTAAAATCTTCAGAAAGTTCTAGATCAAGCATAGAACGCTTTTTTAAGGAAGCAGGGAGGGAAAGATGTAAAAGTCTTGCAGCCAAAGGCAAAGTAGTCGCCTGAATAGCAACAGAGGTCAGTACAATGAAGAATACTATGTGAAAAATGGTGGATGACATTTCTATGCCCGCTATTAGAGGAAAGGTTGCAAATACAATTGGAACAGCTCCTCTCAGCCCAACCCAGGAAATGAATGCCTTTTCGCGAAGCTTAAATTTAAAAAATGACAACGAAATAAAAACGCCAAGAGGTCGCGCCACAAAAATCAAAAAGAGAGCGGCCAATATGGCTATTCCCGAGACTGGGACGAGTTGTTTAGGGAATACCAGTAAGCCCAAGGTGATAAACATGACTACCTGCATAAGCCATGCGACACCATCAAAAAACTTCATAAGACTCTTTTTGTGAGCCATATTGGCATTACCTACTGTGATTGCACTGATGTAAACTGCTAGAAAACCATTACCATTAAGCAGATCTGCTGTAGTATATGTGATGAGGACCAAAGCGAGTAGCATTACGGGATATAATCCTTCGAAATCCAGGTTCACTTTATTCGTCAATATGACTGTAACCGTTCCAAATAACCATCCCAACAAGCCTCCAACGATCATCTGAATAAAAAATAGCGAGACAATTTCCCAGATAGATCCAGTCTGTAGCGTGACAAGTCCTAGTATTGATATGGTAAGGAAATAAGCCATAGGATCATTACTGCCGCTTTCTAGCTCCAGCAGTGGCCTGATATTTCCTTTCAAACCTATGCTTTTTGCCCTCAAAACAGAAAAGACAGCAGCAGCATCGGTGGAGGATACTATAGAGCCAAGAAGTAAACTTTCAAGAAAAGTGAGCTCTGAAATCATATAAACAAAACCACCAAGAGATAAACTAGTAAGCAATACACCTACCGTAGAGAGCATAATTCCCTGCCTAAGAACAGGTTTAATACTAGGCCATTTGGTATCTATACCACCAGAGTATAGAATATAGGTCAGGGCAATGATTCCGAGAAACTGAGCGACGTCTGGATTGTCAAATCTGATCCCACCGATTCCATCTGATCCCGCCAACATTCCTATTCCAAGGAATATTAAGAGCATTGGGATGCCTGTCTTGCCTGCAGTTTTGCTAGCTAGTACACCTGCTAAAAGTAAGAGAGAACTGATTAAAAGGATATTTTCGGCGGTGAGAGACATTGATGTATATTGGTATTAGATCAAAACTAATGAGATTAGCTTACTTTTGTGCGAGATAACTATACGAAGGGTCGCCTTACGTAAAAAAAATGAAGAAACTTAATTCTCTTTTATACCTTTTTTATTACCTATTCCTGTGGGTGGTTATGCCAACAGCAGGATTTGGAGAGCCGGTAGTTGTAGATGAATTTGGTGGCAGAAATCTTACTAGTGTTGCTAATGGGGAAGCAAATTTCTTTGATTTTCACCAGAGTGTCAGACCTGATTGGAATAGTTCAAGAGAAGTTTCTCAGGAGCATTTGTGGTCCGTAACAGGACATTGGCCAGTACTTTTTTCATCCATAAATAAATTTCTATTTATATTTTCTAACGAAGAAACGATAAATAGGGCTTTTTCAACTTCACCTATTCCAGGTGCGCTCACCACTTCAAAGATCATTTTCCCTTTCCATTATTTCTGGTAAAACGGAGCGCAATTCTACGTGACATTGCTTATTCCTCCTGACTAATTATGTCAGGCAGGACTAAAATTCCATTTTATCTAACTAGAAAATAATGAATGAACTAACATTAGTAATTATATCGATCCTTTTGATCACAATGGTTTGTCTTCCATTACTTATCAATCATTCTAAACAAAAGAATAAAGGCAATCTGCTGAAGGAACAACTCAAGTCTGAAGGTGACGCTAGCCATCTTAAAGCACGTGACTTTGAAACCTGGCGAGAATCGTATTGTATAGGTTTGGATCAAGAAAATAAGCAGCTACTTTTCTTAAATAGACAGGAGACTGAGACGAAGGTTCAAAAAATAGATTTAAGTCAAGTGCGGCTTTGTAAGCCAATCAGAACTTTTCGGGAAATAAATAAAGGCAAAGAGAAAATTCAAATAATCAACAAAGTGACTTTGGTGCTGGACCAGTTTAACGAACACATTCGGCCTTTCGAAGTTGAAATATATAACGAGGACCTAAGTGATTATTTGGTGAACGAGTGGGAGCTAGCTCAAACTTGGTCGAAGAAAATAAATGAATTGAGAAATTAAGTAGCGACGGGAGGTCAAAAACCTCCCGTTTTCTTTAAGTTTGAGTTACGCCATTAAATCAGGTATGTCAAAATTCCTTATTTTAGGTTTCATAAATTATTCTAAGAATAAAACATGCGAGTGAGCTGACTCCGGGGAGCAAATTAGCACACCCAAAGTTTGGGACTGGAATGATTCTATCTCTGGATGACACGTATTACAAAATTTATTTTTATTCCAGCGAAGAAGTCAAGATCCTTGCGAGAGATTATGAAGGATTTACGGTGAAGGAAGCTAAGGCTCCTGACTTCCCCATACTCACAATGAAGGACGTGGAAAAGGCCATACGAGAAGCGCTGATGCAAACTTCCGAGCGAGCACCAATTGTGCTTTTGGGTAGTAAATGGATAGGTGGTAAAGTGGTTTTTGAACCTAATGATGAATCACTTCAGCCCAAAAAAATTCCGATGTCAGCATTTTTCCATAAGATCGTGATGGTGCGCGAAAAACTGAGAGTACTAGAACAAAACATCAGCAATCATCCAAAGCTTGACGACGAGGATCGAGTGCATCTCTAGCAATACATCACATGAGCCTATGGTTCCTTGACAATTTTCAATGTGCTATTCGCTTACAAAGAAGATCAGTTTAAAGGGAGTGGCAGTTAATCTATGATTAAGCTTACGTAGAGTTGATTTCTTGTTAGCACGGCTTACTAAGAATTAAATCTTTGCTCTAATTCTGCTAAGTGTCTCTATAGTCATGTCGAGGAAAGAAGCAATTTGGCCTACAGAAGCCCTGTGAATGACTTTTGGTCGGTATTGCATCAATTCGAGGTATCTTTCCTTAGCAGTTTTGAATTTGTTGAATATCTGATGCTCTTCTAAGACGATATAGTATTGTTCCAAAATCATTCTATAAGCTCGTTCGAGTTCAGGGTGTTCGAGAAAGCAAGCTTGAAGATTGTCATAGGAAATTTTAAAAACCTTGCTTTTCTCCATTGTTTCAATGTTTTCATAGGAAGGTTTCCGGGTAATAAAAGAATGCATAGCGGTGACAAATTCTTCGTCCAGCGTGAAAGAAACTGTGATATCCCGATTTTCTCTGATGTAATAGCTTCTAGCGGATCCTTGTATTACAAAGTATAGATAGCGACTTATTTGCCCCTCTTTTTCGAGTAAAAAGCCTTTTTCTACCTCAAATTCAACTAAATGACTTGCAAATGCAGCTTTGGCCTCATCGCTTATGGTAGGGAATTTGCTGAATAGGCTTAAGAAATTTTCCATTTGGTAGTTGCTAAAAGTCGTGGTGGCTGAGTAGAAATAATTTTTGAAGACTTAAATTTGCGCAGTTAATTTAAAAAGAAGCAGATTAATACACCTCTTAATTGAAGAAATATCTAAGAAGTTATGCTTTTAATCATAGTTATCAACCAGAACTTTACTTACTAACTAATTAATATATAATGAAAAAACTTTTGCTTTTAGTATTCGCACTTGGGTTCTTTGGTACTGCTCAGGCACAAGTTGGCGTTCGTGCAGGCTTCAGCAGCGCAAATTTCACTGATTTTGATTCCGATGCTATTGCAGGGTTTCATGTTGGAGCATATTATAAAAAAGACTTGGGATTTATTTCCATAGAACCGGGACTTCAATATTCTCAAAAAGGGCACGAGCGAATCGCTTCAGTGAATGATGGTGGGGTCAAAAACGATCGACTGAACTATATAGATCTTCCGGTATTGCTTCGTGTGAATTTCCTTCCATTTCTGAATGTTTTCGCTGGTCCACAAGGGTCGGTCTTAGTATCGAGAAAATTAGAGTTTTTGAATGGTGATACTGATACCAGTACAGAGCCTGTCAAGGGCTATGATATCGGGGGTGTAATAGGTGTTGGAGCTAATTTACCGCTCGGATTGAATGCTCAGCTAAGCTATGATTTAGGATTTCAGAGCGTGAATTATTACAATCAGAACGTTAAAAACAATGTGTTGAAGATTTCAATAGGGTATGATTTCTAGGTGATTTCGAAATTTTACAAGTAGTCATTTAGCTTTTGAAGCTGGAAGACAGGAGACAGAAGACGGAAGATGGGAGACAGAAGACAGGAGACAGGAGACAGGAGACAGAAGACGGAAGATGGGAGACAGAAGACGGAAGTGGCTTCAATCTGAAAGTGGCAATTTTGGATATACATTATATAGAAATACTTAAAAACCCGGTTAGCGCCGGGTTTTACTTTTTACTACTTACCAACATTACAATTCACTGTGTTATTATTTCTTCAGCCGGTCTGGGTTATCTTCGATAAATGATTTCCAACCTGCATTTCTTCCTTTTGTCTGTAACCTTCCATCGTGAAAATGATGACAAAGCGCGACAGCCAATGCATCTGTAGCATCCAACATTTTGGGTAGCTCAGTGAGCGAAAAAAGTGTTTGAAGCATTGCGGCAACTTGCTCCTTTGATGCGTTTCCATTTCCAGTGACGGACTGCTTCACTTTCTTAGGAGAATATTCAGTGATCGGGATATCTCTCGCCAACGCTGCCGCCATCGCTACACCTTGAGCTCGACCGAGCTTGAGCATAGATTGCACATTTACACCAAAAAAAGGTGCTTCCAAAGCCACGCTATCTGGCATGAATTCTTCCAAAATTCCCGTGATCCGCTCAAAAATCTTCTTAAGTTTCAATTCATGTGTTTCATACTTTTTGAGATGAATCACACCATATTGAAGGATCTTGTATTTTTTGCCTTCTGTCAAAATCAATGCATAGCCCATGACGTTTGTGCCGGGATCAATGCCTAGGATAATTTTTTCGTTTGGCGCTTTTTCTTGTTCTTTGCTCACCCCCGCAAGTTAGCCCAAAACATGCTAAGTTTTTACCTCATCTGGTCTCTGAGTTACTTCACAATACTTTGGTGGATGAGTCGATTTTGGCACAAAAAAGTGGATTCGGCTGATGTTCAAGCCATTTATCCCGAGGTGACGCTTATTGTCCCATTCCGTAATGAAGCAGAAAATGCTTTGAATTTGAGCTTAAATCTAAAGAAGTTAAGCTATCCAAATCTTGAGATTCTACTTATAGATGATCATTCTGAGGATGCGTCCTTTCAGCTATTGGAGCAGTATTTTTTAGAGGAAAGAAATGTTCAAATCCTCAAAATCCCAACAAATGGAAAAAAAGCTTCTATAGAATATGGGGTGAATTTGGCGGTTGGAGAAATTATTCTGTGCACCGATATGGACTGTAGTTTTAAAGAATCCTGGATTGAAGAAATGGTTTATCCATTTCAGGATCCTCAGGTCCAGCTCGTGGCCGGAGCAGTATTAGTGGAGGTAAAAAACACCTTTTTGGAGGTGTTTCAATCATTAGACTGGGCAAGTATTTTGTTGGTTACAAATTACTTTTTTGCCAAAAAAGAACCCTTAATCTGCAGTGGTGCGAACTTGTCCTATAGGAAGTCTGCATTTGAACAGGTGGATGGGTACGAAGGAAATCGGCAGATTGCCTCAGGAGACGATGAGTTTCTTTTAAAAAAAATAGCTGGAATGTATGGGAGAGATGCCTGCGTCTATTTAAATTCTTCCCAGATATTGGTTACAACAAGGGCAGAGCAAACTTGGCAAAGCTTAATTAATCAGCGCGTTCGCTGGGCAAGTAAATGGAAAGCACACTTCTCCATCTCTCACGCCCTATCCGCCGCTGGAGGTTTTTTGGCGCAGTTAATTTGGCTTGGAAGTTTTTATTTGATTTCATCAGGCGTTAAAGGTGTACTCGCTTTAGGGTTAGTTTGGCTGCTGAAAATAGCTGCAGAGAAATTGAGTTTGGGAAAGGTGTTAAAAAGCTTCGGTAGGTTTTCCAGTCCTTATTCTTTCCTTCAAACTTCCTTTGTGCATCCTTTTTATGTCTTGCGAGTTGGATGGGGAGTATTCAGAGGAAAATTCACTTGGAAGGGCAGAAGGAACTAGAGAAGTGTTAATTTTAGAAACTGAATTTAGAATCATGAACGACGAGGAATTTGATTTGATGGACGAACTTTACTTCGTTCAGCCCTATAGTTATCTTTTGGAAACCTTGGAATGGGAGGAAGAATTATTACTCTCTACCCTTCAAAGCCTTTTTTCTCAAGGTTATGTCAAATGTCTGGATGATCCGGACAAAGAGAGATTTAGTACAGTAGATATTATTAAAGAGGGGAGTGGCTTATATTTTTTGGCAACAAAAAAAGGGCTGATGGCACATAACACATTATAGAATTGATCACTGAAACACATAAATATCAACGCAAGGAACTGCAATTGAAATCGCTGCTGGAAATTACGCAGGCGATCAATGAGAATCAGTCTGAAGCAATTTTGCTTAATATTTTCAAGTTTACCTGTTTAGTCCATCTGAATATCAAAGCATTGATACTCTTCGTGGCGAAAGAAGGCGCTTTTGAAAATAAAATCTCCCATGGCGTAAAAGGGAAGATTCCGAAATTGATCGCTGCTAGTCAGGTAGTGGATCAGCAGGGAGAATTAAGCTTGGAATTGGAAGCAGATTATTCTTTGGAACAACTTGAATATTTGCCAGTCTACCATAAAGACAAGATGCTAGCGATTCTCTTTCTGCGTAGGAAAGATGAGGCTTTGGAATTGGATCTTGATTTCACTAAAGCTTTAACCAATATTCTGGTGGTGGCACTGGAAAATAAGCGATTTGCCCGAAAGCAACTCGAGCAGGAAATCTTAAATCGGGAAGTAGCTATTGCTTCTCAGGTGCAGCAAATGCTTTTCCCAGCCGAACTTCCTATAGATAAGGAGCTGAAAGCAAAGGTCACTTATTTACCTCATAGCATGGTGGGCGGAGATTACTATGATCTGATCCGCAAATCCAAAGACGAAGTTTACTTTTGTATTGCGGATGTATCAGGCAAAGGAATTGCTGCGGCACTTTTGATGTCTAATTTTCAAGCGGCATTGCGTACACTTTTGCGCAGCGATGCAGATCTGGAAATGGTCGTAAAGCAGCTGAACTATACCCTATATGAAAATACACATGGGGAGCGATTCATTACTTTTTTTCTAGGCTATTTCAATTTCAAAACTCGCGAACTTATGTATGTAAATGCTGGACATAACCCGCCTTTGCTTTGCCGTGATGCAACCGGTGAATTTGAAAGCTTGCAGGCAGGAACTACAATCCTTGGAGCTTTTGATGAGTTACCCTTCTTGGAGATAGGTAAACGTGAACATCTTACTAATTTTTCCCTACATCTCTACACGGACGGTCTGACAGAAGCGATGAACCCCGAGGAAGAGGAGTACGGAGAAGATCGATTAGAGGCATTTGTCACCAAGAATATGGGTATGGATCCAGATGATTTTCATCGGAAGTTTTTGAAAAAGATTGAGCAGTTTTCCAAAAATGTGCCGCTGAGAGATGATCTGACCTTGCTAAGTTTAAGATTCTAATAGAATGATCTGGCATACGGTTCCCGTACTAGTTCAGCGCCTTTTCCCTAAGAGACTTTGGAGCAAAAGTGCTGAGGAAAAGACGGTTTACTTGACTTTTGACGATGGGCCAGTGCCAGGAGTTACTGATTATGTTTTGGAAGAATTGGCCAAAAGAGATCAGAAAGCGACTTTTTTTATAGTTGGGGACAATGTAGCTAGATATCCATCTTTGGCACAGGAAATTGTGAGTGCAGGGCATAAGCTCGGGAACCACACCTTCAATCACATGAATGGGTGGAAAACCGAAAAGACAATCTATTTGGATAATGTAGAACTTTGCGATAAAGTACTGGGAGATGTGCTTGGGATAAAGACAAAGTTATTCCGCCCTCCCTATGGGCTGATCAAATCGAGCCAGGCAGTGGAGGTGTCTAGATTTCATCAGCTAGTGATGTGGGATATGCTTTCTGGTGATTATGATCGAAATTTGAAATCAGAAGTAGTATTGAAGAAATCCGTCCAGTACACCAAGCCTGGAACTATTGCAGTCTTTCATGATCAAATAAAGACTAAGGAGCTTTTGCCAAAGATCCTACCTCAATACCTTGATTTCATACAGGATATGGGTTGGAAAGCAGATGTCTTATGATAGTCTGGATATGTTATGGAATAGTTGGGTTGATACTGGCTCAGTTCGTCATTGCTGTAGTACGTATTGAAATTTTCTGGAAAGACCATCCAAGAAAGCTTCCAAAAGACTTACCTCTTGTGTCTGTTCTGGTAGCAGCCAGAAATGAGGAAAAAGACCTTCCTGATCTTTTGCGTTCTTTAGAGCAATTGGATTATCTTAAAGATCAAATCCAGTTACTCTTTGTCGATGATCAGAGTACTGATGGTACTTCTGTGATTTTAGAGGACTGGTGCAAGGTGGCATCTAACAGAACTTTTATCACGATATCATCATCAGAAACTGCCCTTTACAATGAAAATGGCAAGGCTAATGCATTGGCGATTTTGGAAGAGAGGGCCACTGGAGATTACTATTTTTTCACAGACGCGGATTGTGATGTGAATCCTGATTGGATACGGGAAGGAGTAAGTTGTTTCGGGGAAAATGTTGGGATAGTAATCGGGATCACTCAGGTGAAAGCGACGGGCATGCTAGAAAAATTTCAGGAGATTGATTGGTGGTTGACTTTGGGTTTTGTGAAAGTGGCAACAGATCTGAACATTCCGACAACCGGCTTGGGAAATAATATGGTGATCAGCAAAGAAGCTTATCAGCGAAGTGGAGGTTTTAAGAACTTGCCATTTTGCCTAACCGAAGATCTGGAAATCTCCAGAGCGATTCAGCATGCAGGTTATTCTATAGTGCATCAAGTGAGTCCAGGAATGCTTGTTAAAACCAAAGCCGAAACGAGTTTTATGAATTTGCTGCATCAACGAAAGCGATGGCTTAGCGGCGTGATGACGCTGCCTTTTTATTGGAAACTTGCATTAGCATTACAAGTAGTTTACTTCATAGTTATAGTTGCCATAATGAGTATAAATGTGTCGGTAGGGCTAGCTCTTTCATTGGTCAAAATAGTTTTGCAAGGCATATTTCTTGCAAGAATAGCCCGGAAATCAGGAGCAATTATCAAATGGATATACTTACTGCTTTTTGATTTTTATAATTTCTATACCATCCTCCTTACTATTCTTTACTATTTTTGGCCTTCCAAGACCCAATGGAAATCCAGAATATACCCCTGAAATCAAGCCTCCCAGGGGCATACAGGTATAATACCATGGCTTACACCTGGAATAATTATGATTTATGACAGATTCCAACCCGAAATATTCGGACAGGTATTGGATTTAATAAGACTTATTATAATTGTATGAATTACATAGAGACCCACGCACATATTTATTCAACTAAGTTTGACTCGGATCGTGATCAAGTGATTCAAGAAATCAGAGATGCTGGTATTGAGCGAGTTTACATGCCAAATGTGGACGTATCCACTATAGAAGCTATGCTCGCTTGCGAAGAGAAATATCCGGGTTTATGCATTCCTATGATGGGTCTGCATCCATGTGATGTGAAAGAGGACTTTCGGGAGCAACTGGTTATCATGGAAGACTGGCTGAATAAACGTCAGTTTGCAGCTATTGGAGAGATTGGACTGGACTTATATTGGGACAAGACGTTTTTTGAGCAGCAAAAAGAGGCGCTGAAAATTCAGATCAGTTGGGCAAAGGAAAGAGATTTACCGATTGTCCTTCACTGCCGAGATTCTATGGACGAAACAATTGCCATAGTGAAGGCAGAGCTTGACGGCAAGTTAAAAGGGATCTTCCATTGTTTCAATGGAAATCTGGATCAGGCAGAGCAAATCATTGAGATGGGCTTTCTGCTGGGAATCGGTGGAGTAGCTACTTTCAAGAATGGGGGATTGGATAAAGTAATCCCTGAAATCAGCATCGAGCATTTAGTTTTGGAGACAGACGCTCCTTATCTTGCTCCTGTACCGTTCAGAGGCAAGCGGAACTCTCCGGCATATTTACCATTTATAGCAGAGAAAATTGGAGATTTTCTACAGCTTTCAAAAGAGGAAGTAGCGCTCAAGACAAAAGAAAATGCCCTTAACTTATTCCGTGAGATTGAATCATGAACTATAAGATAGTACGATTAAATACTGCACTTCGCACCAGCAAGACATCCTCAGTACTCATTATATATACTGGTGGTACGCTTGGGATGGCTTATGATGATAGCGGTGCACTTGTGCCGTTCAACTTCGGGCAGATACTGGAGAAAATCCCTATCCTATATACCATGGATATTGCCATTACGGTGATTTCCTTTCCTGAGCCGATAGACTCATCCAACGTTTCCATGAGTCATTGGAAGGACATGGCATATATTATTTATGAGAATTACGATAGCTATGATGGCTTTGTGGTGTTACATGGTACCGACACTATGGCATATTCTGCTTCGATGCTGAGTTATATGCTACAAGGCTTGAATAAACCTGTGATCTTTACAGGAGCTCAGTTGCCGATCTCCGCTATGCGATCAGATGCGCGTGAAAATCTTATGACTTCCCTTGAGATTGCTACTGCAAAGATCAATGGAGAGCCGATAGTGCCTGAGGTTTGTATTTTCTTTAACCACTTACTGTTGAGAGGAAATCGCTCCAAAAAAGTGCAAAGTGTGCATTTTGATGCCTTTGAATCGGAGAATTATCCTCCGCTGGCCGAATCTGGAATCGTGATAGATTATAATACTCAGGCTATTCGTCCGCTGGAATCCCATAAGAAGCTAGTAACTAGAAATACGCTGGATAATAATGTACTTATTCTCAAGCTATTTCCCGGGATTACACAAAAAGTGATTGATGCCATGCTGAATATTGAAGGACTCAAGGCCATTGTGTTGGAAACTTACGGATCGGGAAATAGTCCAAGTGAGGACTGGTTTATGAATTCCTTGCAAAAAGCGATTAAAAAAGGAGTGATTATACTAAATGTGTCGCAATGTAATGGAGGTCGAGTGATCCAGGGAAGATATGAGACTAGCAAAGAACTACTTAATGTGGGGGTAATTAGCGGAACAGATATGACTACGGAAGCAGCTGTGACAAAATTGATGTTTTTGCTTGGGCAGGAGAGTAAACACGAGGTCATTGTGGCCAAGCTGAAAGTGGCTCTGGCAGGAGAGATGAGCGCATAGAAGCAAATTCATTGGCTATTTTCTGGGATTATTTGGAAAGGGCACTAATAATAATTTTCTTTGCACTCCGATTCAGAATGCTGGATCAGAAAACAACCTAGAGAGGTGGCCGAGTGGCTGAAGGCGCACGCTTGGAAAGCGTGTATACTGCAAGGTATCGAGGGTTCGAATCCCTTCCTCTCTACATTAGAGCCAACTTTAGCAATAAAGTTGGCTTTTTCTTTTTAGTCTAAATCAAGATGAATTTGGAAGGGGTGAGAACCCTCGGGTTTGAAATCGACCATCGGGAGATTCGCGAGGGACAGTGCGGCATGCTTGCGCGTATGAGCAACCCTTTCCTCTCTACATCTAAAAACCCTAACTATCAGAAAAAATGATAGGTAGGGTTTTTTTATTTGAATTATTAGCGAAATCAGTAGCGATATCTGGTGTTTTTTTGGAACTGACACTTCTCCTTATTTTATAATTCTATGGAAATTATGACCAATCAAAAAAATAGCGATCATTTTTAAATAGTCTTCACAGGACGCGGTAACAGGGGTACATCATAAATCTGTTTTTCTAAACATCCATTACCTGTATTTGATCGGAACGTGAGATACGCTAAGAGAGCAAAGCACAATCCTTCAGGAATATGGGTTCGAGTTTTCCCGGGATATTTTGGATTTTATCGAGAATGTCGAAATCGGAATTCACTGATTTTAAAATTACGGGTAAGAATATTACTATACTTCTGTGTGATAGTAATTCACTGGAATCCGGATTAATAGTAATCTTGAAATAACGATTTATTATTTTGGTTTTATTATAATATAAGAATTATATTTTGTTTCTATATTTAAACATTTGTAAATATTCTGTATTTGTTGTAAATTTAGGTTCACCATTAATAATAGTTACCATGAACCAAAATGAAATTATAAGGGTCACAGAAGAAGAATTCATTGAGATCAATGAAGGAAGCAGAGCAAATGCCTGGAAGATGATCGAAAAGCTCAAATCGATTGGAAAAATTCATCATATAAGCAATGATAGTGGAGAAGATTTCATCTTGAATGGGATTACCAAAGAGGAATTAAAATATAATCCCGAATGGTTTGAGGAAAAAGCGGCCTCAAGCCGCTTTTTTACTCGCATATTAATCTTTTCCGGGCATAGTAGCCACAAGCAAATCAATGGCGTTTTGGACTGGCCACCTAATTGCCTATTCATTTTCTACTATCACCGGTGCGTTCTGCAGCGCAGATCTTGGACAAATTATATAGCACTGTATAACAATCATCTGTATGGATAAAGATGAATTCGAAAAATCGTTCCAGAACAAAATAGGAGCGAATTTCAATGATCGTGCGAAATATTATGAAATCAACCTAGAGGTTTTTTGTGAACTACGAACGCTTTTATTTGAAATTAACAATTGTCTCCTCTTGAATTTTGATAGAGCAGCAATAACACTTACAAATCATTTATTAGAACGACTTCTAAAGCTTGCTTTGATAAATAGTGAAATTGGAATTGGGTCAATAGAAACTAATAAATGGAATGAGGTTTTTCAAGAACCACATAAAAAGTACGGAACAATTTCTTTAGCAAATTCAATTGAACTGTGTAAAAAATTTGAGCTTATAACAGGCGAAGAAAAAAACTACCTTTTCGATCGAATTCGGATTTTAATGAGAAATGGATTTTCACATGCAGACTCAAGCAATATTTTAGCTCATTTACCAGATGATTTAAAAATGATCCAAGGGAATTTTTCTAATCCCAATGAGAAAAAGGAGATCAGTGTAAATCAAAAAATAATACCCTTTCTTCAAGCTCTACAGATGGAGAGTTTTGCAACACAAACTTCGAAACCATATTTTGACTATGTGTATGACCTAATTTTTCGTATTGAAAATCGCTTGATAGAAAAGTCAAAAAACGTTTAAATTTAGCAAGGTTTAATGTCTCGTAAAACGACCGTTTTTTGAGACAGTTTTGGTAAGGATATCTCCGCTGAAAAGCCCCAATTTTAAGTCTCAAAAACTCATCCATTTAATCAAAGTCTCAAATATCCATTTACACACCTTTTATGGGACAGTACTAGTCAAAGTATAGATGATCATAAATAGATTCTCAAACCTTTGGATTCTCGCGCATTCGTAGGGTTGGAAAAGTAAGAGCCATCCAAAGCTGTTTTGCTTATTTATTTTTATGTATTACAGATGAGATACAAGATATTCTTTTGTCTCATCTCACTTACTTTATGAGACGCAAATGACTTTGTGCATATTTGATCATTTTTTTCTTTGCCTGGCCAATAATTGCTCCCAGAAAAAATCTAATCCAATTTGTCCAGCTTTCGACATCAGTGATCTCTTTACTAAAGGCGAATATTTCCACAAACCACAAATAGAAAATCTGCATTTCAGAACTATCGTATCCTGAAATTGCTTTCAGTGGAAGAGATGCTTACATGTATACTCTCTAAAATAATTACGCTACTACTTCTTGCCGAACTTTCACGCTTAGATTATCCCCCTTCGCCAATGAACACTTATCCAATTCTTGGTTTTGACGATCCTATTGATTCCTGGACTCATTTATTAGGAGCTTTAGCTGTGGGGATTCTTCTTGTGTTTCTTTTTAAGAAAGGTGGAGTAGGAAGAAAACACCCACTTCCAGTTTTGATTTATGGCTTTGCTTCCATTTTCCTGCTTAGCATGAGTGGAACGTACCATTTAATCGAAAGAGAGACTACCGCTCGCTATGTGCTAAGAATACTTGATCACGCAGGTATTTTTTTATTGATTGCTGGGACGTTGATAGCTATTCACGTTATTCTCTTTACCGGTTTTATGAAATGGGGAATCACGATCATTACTTCGGTGATCGCAACGCTTGGGATTACTCTTGTGTCAATCTATTTTGAAGATCTTCCCGAGTACATGACACATGCCATCTTTCTGATATTTGGATGGCTTGGTATGGTGTCTGTGATTGGGATATGGAAATTAAAGAAATCTATATCCTTCAAATACCTGGTATATGGTGGGCTGGCTTACACCGTAGGAGCCATCATTGATGGAGTAAACTACCCAGTTTTAAAACAAGGCTACTTAGGGCCTCACGAGATATTTCATTTTGCAGTATTACTGGGAGTCGGATTTCACTGGACTTTTATTATTCAATCGATTCAGACAGTTGCGGTGAGAAGTGATGAGGAATAAATAATGGAAAAAACTGGACTGTACTCAATTAGTTTTCGGTTGTCTGCTAACTTCTATTGAGATAGCATCTCGCAGATTCAGAAATTGTATCCGCATGATTCGGCTGCAGCTCACATCCTTAAAAGGATACTATTTTTCGATCGTGATAATTTTCAATACTTTTTTAGACTTAATTTAAACATTCTCCTTAGGTCAAGCAGAATGGATACTAGAAAAATTATGTATAAGAATACCATCTTATTTGTTGGGATAGCAATTTTCCTTACACTTAAAGTTAATGCCCAAGTAAAGCCAGTGGATCTAAGCCTTTCAGAGACTATAGATATACACCTCCTCACTAAAGACACCTACCAGACTATTGAGCATTTTGGAGCTTCAGATGCCTGGTCAGCGCAATTTGTAGGACTTTGGCCAGATCAAAAGAAAAATTCAATTGCCGAACTACTTTTCAGCAATGAGAATGATGGTGCGGGAAACCCGAAAGGTATAGGTTTGTCAATGTGGAGATTTAATATCGGAGCTGGTAGTGCAGAACAAGGTGCACAAAGTGGTATTCGCGATGAGTGGAGGCGAGCGGAGTCTTTTATGAATGCTGATGGATCTTACGATTGGTCAAAGCAAGCGGGGCAAGTTTGGTTTGCCAAGGCTGCCAAAAAATATGGTGTTGCAAATTTGTTAGTCTTTGCCAATAGCCCTCCAGTTTCTATGACGGATACTGGCCAGGCATATGCCATACTTGGGAGATCAAATCTTAAATCAGATCACTATAACGCCTACGGCGAATATTTGGCGCAGGTAATTAAAGGTCTTGGAGAGAAAGGGCTGAACATAGACTATGTGAGTCCTGTGAATGAACCGCAGTGGGATTGGTCAGATAGGGGGCAAGAAGGAACGCCTTTTTTTAATGCGGAAATAGCTGAGATTGTCAAGGCTTTAGATGATGCTCTGGAGAAAAATAAATTGGAGACCAAGATTGATATTGCTGAAGCCGGAAAAATCAATTATCTCTATGAGCAAGCGGATAAAAGTGGGAGAGGAGAGCAGATTACGGATTTCTTTCAGCCAGAATCCTTCAATTACATTGGTGACTTGAAGCATGTAAGCAAATCCATTTCTGCACATAGTTACTTTTCAACCTCTCCATTTGCCTCCGCAATTAGTCAGAGGGAAAGCCTCAGAACAGCTCTAAATACGATAGAGGGGCTTGGTTATTGGATGAGCGAATACTGTATTTTGGGAGATAATGCCGGAGAAATCAAAGGGAATGGTAGGGATCTGGGAATTGATCCAGCGCTCTACATTGCTAAAGTAATTCACAATGACCTCACTATTTCCAATGCAAGTGCCTGGCATTGGTGGATTGCACTATCTCCCTATGACTATAAGGATGGTTTAATTTACATCGACAAAAATAAGGAAGATGGTGATTTCTACGAAAGCAAAATGCTTTGGGGGTTGGGTAACTTCAGTAGGTTTGTTCGGCCAGGATATAAACGTGTTGGAGTTGAACTGAATAATTCAAAGTATCAGTCGCCAGAGTTTTTGGTTTCAGCTTATCAGTCGGCTGACCAGCGTGAGGTTGTGATGATTGTGGTGAACTCTGAGATAGGTGATTTAAAGGTGAGTTTGACAGGGGATAACTCCTCCTACACGATGAAACGTCTCTACATTACTTCACAGAATAAGAGTTTAGAGTTTGTAGATGTGGGGACATCTGGGAACTCGGTTGTTATTCCAGCTAGGTCGATAGTCACTGTAATATTAGAAAAATAGGATCGGATCAGAGTTTTTTCAATTATTACACAATTGCTCGAAATTGTATATCCCTCAATAGTGAATAATAAAAATAGCATTTCGCACACGAAATTATGAATTAGGTGTTTTAAAATTTCGTAATGCTGTATAGTTTGAGGCTAGGATAGTGTGGATTTACAGAGTCAGAACCTATGCATCTAAAATAATATCTCTTAATCGCACTATATAAAAACCAATTAATCAGGATATTCTGATCATTTTGAAAAAAGCTATACGTTAGGAGACAATTTTATTTTTCTTTCTGAGAAAAAATAAGAACCTTACCATAGAGTTTTGGAGCTACGTGTCTTTTAAAATGTAAAAGGAAATACTTCCGTTCGTGTAAAAGCTTGCTTAATCCTGAGATATAAGCCTGATTTTTCACAAAATTCTAAAAGAGTCGTTTGTTTTTTGAATTTAAAAAATGATAACTTTAAAACTCGATTCCAGAGTAGAAACCATTTAACCTTTATCAAAAGACTATTTAAAATCAACATTATGAGAAAGTTAATCGCTTTGTTCATGCTTGCAGGCATCCTATTCGTACCCGTTATTTCTAACGCACAAGATACTGCAGCACAAGAAGAAACAACCCCAGTAGCAGTTCAGCCTGCCGCATCTCCCACAATTGTAGATGATGAGATCGTCGCAGAGGAGCAAAGTTTCCACCAAGTAGTAAAGGAGAAGTTCATCGAAGGTGATCCTCTTTACATGACTCCAGTATTGATCTGTTTGATCTTGGGTCTTGCGGTTGCTTTGGAAAGAATTATCACCTTGAATCTATCTACGACCAACACGAAAAAATTGTTGATCAAAGTAGAAGATGCTCTTGAGTCAGGTGGAATTGAAGCGGCTAAAGATGTTACTAAAAACACTAAAGGCCCTGTAGCTTCGATCTTTACACAAGGTTTGATGAGATACTCAGAAGGAATCGAAATGGTAGAGAAGTCTATTATTTCTTATGGTTCTGTAGAAATGGGTAGATTAGAAAAAGGTCTAATTTGGATCTCTCTATTTATCTCTCTTGCTCCAATGTTAGGATTCATGGGTACAGTAATCGGTATGATTGGTGCATTTGACTCTATTGAAGCAGCAGGTGATATCTCTCCTTCTCTAGTAGCAGGTGGTATTAAGATCGCCCTTTTGACCACAGTTGCTGGTTTGATCGTTGCGATTATCCTTCAGTTGTTTTACAACTATTGTGTAGCTAAAATTGATTCTTTGGTTAATGATATGGAAGATGCTTCTATCTCATTGGTTGACATCTTGGTAAGACATAAATTAACTGGTAGATAAACCGTTAATTTTATCAAACCTTAAATTAAAAGTTAACCTCAAAGAAAAACTACATTATGGATACTTATGACATCTTATTATACGGAAGTTACATCCTAATCGGAGTTGGAGCTGTATTGGCAATATTAATGCCATTGATCAAGTCTTTGGACAATCCAAAGAGCTTGCTTAAAACTGCGGCGGGAATTATCGGTATAGTTGTATTGTTCTTTATTGCTTATTCAATTTCAAGCAATGAAGTACTTCCTAAATTTGCAGCATCTCCTTTCAATTTGACTCCTGGTGGATCTCAATTGGTAGGTGGAATGTTGATCACCACATACATTCTTGCAATCATTGCTCTTGGTAGCATTGTATTGACAGAAGTGACTAAAGCGATAAAGTAATATGGCTAGAAAGAAAAATAGAATGAGTACGGAGGTCAATGCAGGCTCTATGGCAGATATTGCTTTCCTGCTGCTGATCTTCTTTCTCGTCACTACAACGATCGCATCGGATAAGGGTATTTTGAATGTCCTTCCACCGAAGCTGGATCCACTCAATCCTCCGCCTGAGATTGATTTGAACGAAAGAAACATCTTTGTTATTCGAATAAATTCTAACGATCAATATTTGATCGAAGGTGATTATAGAGATAACACAGACGGGCTTGATGAAGAGTTGAAGGCATTCATTATGAACTTCGGATCACCTGATGAAGCATCAGTTGCCTTATACAATTCACTTCCGGCTTCAGTAAAAGCGCTAGCGGGTAGAAATCCAGAATCATCTGATGATCCGGGAGACGCAGTAATATCTATTAAGACTGACCGTGGCACGAGCTATGAAAAGTATCTTGAAGTATTCGATTTAGCTAAAAAAGCATATTTTGATATCTATGCTGCTAGAGTTAATCTAAGTACGGATGAATATAGAGCTTTGACCGGTAAGAATGACGCGGAGGAAAGCTTGATAGATCGTGGAAAAGAGGGGATACCGATGGCGATATCTATTGCAGAACCTGATAAAATAGGAGGAAATTGATATGGCAAAGTTTGGAAAGAAAACAAAAGCAGAGGTAAATATACCTACTTCGGCTTTACCAGATATTATCTTTATGCTTCTCTTCTTCTTCATGGTAACAACTGTGTTGAGAGAGCAAGAGATATTAGTTGAGCAAAAGATCCCTGCTGCTACTCAGCTTCAGAAGCTTCAGAAGAAGACGCTTATTTCTTATATTTTCATAGGAAAACCTAAGAATACAGCACTTCACGGCACTGAGCCTAGAGTACAAGCAAACGATGCGCTCATGAATACTCCTGATATTGTACAGTGGGTAAATCAAGAGCGTGATATGCTTCCTGAATCGGACAGAGGAGGTATTACTATATCTATGAAAGTTGATAGAGACGTTAAAATGGGTCCAATTTCTGATGTTCAGAATGAACTTAGAGAAGCTGACGCAAGAAGAGTGCTTTATGCTTCAATAGGAAAAGTTAAATAGTACATATACTTTATTAAATATTAAAGCTATCCTGTAAATCGGGATAGCTTTTTTTTATACTATGCTTTCATCCCTTAAAAACACTAAGAAGGTTCAAAATGCCTGGGTGATGTACGACTGGGCAAATTCAGTCTATAGTTTAGTTATTACTTCAACAATATTCCCTGTTTATTTCAACAGTGTTACCAAAGGGCTCAATGTTAATGATACCGTTAATTTTTTTGGCTTTGAGGTAGTTAATACTGTTTTGTATTCCTATTCCATTTCCTTTTCATTTTTAATTATAGCATTGATTTCGCCTATACTTTCTGGTATAGCCGATGCAAGTGGGAAGAAGCTTCAGTTTATGAAGTTCTTTGCTTATCTCGGTTCTATATCCTGTATTGCCTTGTTCTTTTTTGATGGTAATAATCTGGAGTGGGGTATTTGTTTCAGTGTGCTAGCCAGTGTGGGGTATGCAGGAAGTATTGTGTTTTATAATGCCTATTTGCCTGAGATTACTACTCCTGACAAGTATGACCTACTAAGCGCAAAGGGATTCGCCCTAGGATACGTTGGTAGTGTAATTCTTTTGGTTGTCAACTTGTTGATGATACAATTCCCCTCTTGGTTTATGCTATCTGATGGTGGGATGGCAGCGCGGTATTCTTTTTTAATTACTGGTCTTTGGTGGGCTGGATTTGCTCAGATTCCTTTTAAAATCCTGCCTCAAAATCCTTTTGGGAAAGATATTAAAAGGGAGTTTTTACTAAAAGGATATCAGGAAATCAGGAAAGTTTGGAATGAAGTCAAGCAAATCAAAGTAATGTATCGCTTCTTAGCTTCATTCTTTTTTTACTCAATGGGTGTTCAAACGGTTATGTATTTGGCCGCCACATTTGGTGATAAAGAGCTTGGACTGCCCGGTGACCAATTAATTATCACAATTTTGATTATTCAGATTGTTGCAATTGCAGGTAGCTATTTCTTTGCTTTTATTTCCAAAAAGTATGGGAATAAGCAAAGTTTGGTAATTATGGTAATGATATGGGTAGGGATCTGTGCAGGTGCTTATTATGTGTATACTGTCTATGAATTCTTTGCCTTGGCATTTATAGTAGGTTTTGTTATGGGTGGGATACAATCCCTCTCAAGATCAACTTTTTCAAAATTAATTCCTAGAAACACTACCGATCATGCTTCTTACTTTAGCTTTTACGATGTAACAGAAAAACTGGCAATAGTTCTTGGTACATTCTCATATGGATTTATTGAGCAAATCACTGGAAGTATGAGGAATTCAGCGCTTTCCTTAGGTATATTTTTTCTTGTTGGTCTAGGTTTCCTACTTTTAGTCACAATCCCTAAAAAGGGTCTAAATACTGAAAGGGCATAACTATGCAAAAAATTCTCTCGGGGATTCAAATCAAAGAATTGGATTCCAATCAGTTGAGCCGATCTGGTCAAACTAGTCATGAGTTGATGGAAGCCGCTTCTACGGAGTTTGTCAATTGGTTTTTAAACCAAGAGTTACCCATAGATCAACCTATTCAAATAGCAGTAGGCGCTGGGAATAATGGAGGTGACGGTTTTGCTGTTGCTAGGATGCTAGCAGATCAATCCTATTCAGTTTCGATACTTAATTGTTTCAAGTCTATTGAAAGACTGAGCAAAGATGCGCTCGTGAATTTTAGCAGTCTTCCCGAAATCATTCAAATCCACGATTTTGAAGATTGGGTATTCCCTAATGGTGGAATTTTGATAGATGCATTTCTTGGAGTAGGACTGAAGGGTGAGTTGCGGACTGATGCTATTGAAATTATACGAAAGCTAAATACATTTAAAGGAACAGTAATTAGCATTGATGTTCCCTCAGGTCTGCCGTCAGATGAAGTAGTGAATGGAACTGCAATTAAAGCAGATTTTACAGTCAGTTTTGAGTTCCCTAAGCTTTCACTCATGTATCCAGAGAACGCTGAATTTGTAGGTGAACTAGTAGTGCTAAAGATTGGTATTTTGGAAGAGGCTTATAATAACCTAATGTCAACTTTTTATTATTTGGAAGCAGTTGATATTCGCCCTTTGCACAAAATATTTAGCAGGTTCAGTTATAAAGGTGATATGGGTAAGGTTCTACTTGTAGGCGGTAGCCCCGGTAAGATGGGAGCATTAATTCTTTGTGCCAAAAGTGCATTACGTACTGGATCTGGGTTGGTTACATGCCATATGGAGGATTCTGAGCGAGCTATTATTCAGACTGCTGTTCCTGAGGCAATGTCTTCTTGGGGATTAATACCCAATCCTGAGATTTACGATGCTGTTGGGATTGGACCTGGGTGGGGTATAGGTAATAGAGACCGTTTATTCAAACAGTTTCTGCAAGATTTCAAAAAGCCGATAGTTATCGATGCTGACGCTCTGAATCTACTTGCAAGAAATCTTGATCTATTGCATCTGTTGCCAAAGAACTCTGTTTTGACGCCACATATCGGTGAATTTACACGTCTTTTGGGGCCAGCTGCAGATCATTCTAAAAGAATGGAAATGGCTAAGAAATTTTGCATGGATAACAAATTAATTCTGGTTTTAAAGGGTGCTAATACAGTAATAAACTTACCTGATGGCAGACAAATTTTTAACTCATCCGGCACTAAGTACATGGCTACTGGCGGATCTGGGGATGTACTTACAGGGATGATTACTTCGTATTTAGGTATGGGGTATAGTCCGGAGAACGCTGTTCTTTGTGGAGTATTTCATCATGGTTTGGCAGGAGAAATAGCCTCAAAATCTAAAAGAAGGTCTTTGATTGCAAGTGATATAATAGATGCAATCCCTGAAACATATATTCAACTGAATATTTCTTAAATCATAGCTTTTAAGCAACTTTTTAATGTCCTGTAGGGATTTTTTGGCTTATCAATTTTCACTACACTATTTAGCTGTGTTCTTTGCGTAATTATTTTGTAACCATTGCCACAATAAATAACAATCAAAAAAAGCCCGATATTTCTATCGGGCTTTCGTGTGTTAAAATTCGGAATTTCCGGGAGTTCGTGGGAATGCGATCACATCCCTAATATTACCCATTCCTGTGACGAAGAGTACCATTCGCTCAAAGCCAAGTCCGAAGCCTGCATGCGGTGTCGCTCCAAATCTTCTGGTGTCTAGGTACCACCACATTTCATCTTGTGGGATGTTCATTTCTTCCATTCTTTTGGTCAGCACATCCATACGTTCTTCTCGCTGCGATCCTCCTACTATTTCACCTATACCAGGAAATAGGATGTCCATAGCCGCCACAGTTTTTCCGTCTTCATTTTGACGCATGTAGAACGACTTGATGTCTTTAGGGTAATCAGTCAAGATAACGGGCTTTTTGAAATGCTTTTCAACCAAGAATCGCTCATGCTCAGATTGCAAATCCGCACCCCAAGAATCGATTAGGTAAGAGAATTTCTTTTTCTTGTTAGGGTTAGAATTTCTTAGAATATCAATGGCCTCCGTGTATGTGATTCTTACGAAGTCATTATCTGCAACAAATTTCAACTTATCAATTAAGCTCATTTCGCTACGCTGATCTGCAGGCTTAACCTTTTCATCCTCCAGAAGTCTGGCATCAAGAAATGCTAAATCTTCCCCACAATTGTCAAGTGCATATTGAATCACATATTTCAAGAAGTCCTCTGCTAGATCAGCATTGTCTTCTGCATCGTAGAAAGCCATTTCTGGCTCTATCATCCAGAACTCAGCCAAATGCCTGGTAGTATTCGAATTCTCAGCACGGAAAGTTGGGCCAAATGTATAGATGTCTGCTAGGGCCATGGCTGCAAGTTCGCCTTCCAATTGCCCAGAAACCGTCAGATTGGTCTCTCTTTCAAAGAAATCTTTCGTATAGTCTATCGTTCCGTCATCATTCTTTGGCGGGTTTTTCAGGTCAAGCGTAGTTACTTTAAATGTTTCCCCAGCACCTTCTGCATCAGAGGCTGTGATGATTGGTGTATGGATGTAGAAAAATCCCTTGTCATTGAAATATTTATGTACGGCAAAAGCTAAGGCATGTCTAACTCTGAAAACAGCGCTAAACGTACTGGTACGCATTCTCAAATGCGCATTTTCTCGAAGGAATTCCATCGAATGTTTTTTTGGCTGCAGGGGATATTTTTCAGGATCTGCTTCGCCTAATATTTCAATAACTATAGCATTGAGCTCTGAGCTTTGTCCAGCACCCTGAGAGGCTACTACATTTCCAGTGACTTTAAGACAGGCGCCAGTGGTACATTTTTTAAGAACTTCCTCAGAAATTAAATTTGGATCAGCCACCACTTGGTAATTGGTAATGATAGAGCCGTCATTCAGTGCGATGAAAGAAACGTTTTTGTTTCCTCTTTTGGTACGAACCCAGCCCATCAGCGTCACTTCTGTTCCAATCGGATTTGTATCCAGGATGGTCTTGATTTTGATTCGTTTATTAAATGCCATTTGATGTATTTGTTAGTGCGGGTGTATTTCAGTCCGCGAATAAGTTAAAAGGAATGCAAAAAAACGATTAAATAAGCTTTTTATCAAAAGATTGCTTGTTTTTCCTAACTTTGGCATAAGGGCTTTTTCAAACGAAAAGGCCTTTTTTGAACCCAAACAGCAGGTTTTATCCCATACTGAATGCAAAAGTTAAATCTTAGCCAATCACTTTCTCAGAAGTTATCTCCTCAGCAGATACAATTTATCAAGTTGCTGCAGGTCCCGACTGCCGAATTAGACACCCGAATTGAAGAGGAACTCGAAATTAATCCAGCGCTGGAAGAAGGTAAAACAGAAGAAAAAGATAGTGCGGATGAAGATTATGAAGATAACTATGAAGAGGAGTCTCCACAGGATGAACGCGATGTAAATATCGATGATTACCTTGATGATGAGTATGGGGGGTACAAAATGCAAGGTGACGGTAACTATAATGCCGACGAGGAAGATCGAGAAATTCCTATTTCCAGTCAATCATCTCTCCATGAGCAGCTAGTCTCTCAGTTGAATTTCCTCAGACTAGATGATAGAAAAAAGATTATCGGTGAGCAGCTGATCGGAAGTATTGAGAATGATGGCTACATCAGGAGAGATCTCGAAGCAATAATTAATGACTTGGCTTTTAGCCAAAATATAGAAACTGATACAGACGAACTGGAGGAGATCCTGAGAAAGATCCAAACTTTTGATCCAGCAGGTATCGCCTCTAGAAACCTTCAAGAATGCCTTACTATACAGTTAGAGCGCAAGGATCATCCTGACGACCCTATCGTACGCAATGCGCTGAGGATAATGCATGATTGCTTTGATGAATTCACAAAAAAGCACTATGCCAAAATTCAGAAGCGATGTGACCTCAATGACGAGCAGACAAAGGATGCAGTTAATCTGATCACAAAGCTCAACCCAAAGCCGGGAGGAGTGGCAGATGGATTAGTTCGCACTCAATATATCATACCAGATTTCATGCTGACAAATACGGCCGGCAAATTTGAGATTAGTTTGAACTCTAAAAATGCACCTGAATTGAGGATTTCCAGATCTTATTCAGAGATGTTTGACGCATATGATAAGAGTGATAAGCGGGATAAAAAACTCAAAGAAACGGTCACATTTGTAAAGCAAAAATTAGATGCCGCCAAATGGTTTATCGATGCCATCAAGCAGCGGCAAAATACTCTTTTGAGAACTATGGAAGCGATCCTGCAGTATCAAAAGGAGTTTTTCATCGATGGAGATGAGACCAATCTTCGTCCGATGATTTTGAAAGATATTGCAGAGCGGATTGATATGGATATTTCTACTGTGTCTAGAGTAGCAAATAGTAAAGCCATTCAAACAGAGTTCGGCGTCTATCCACTAAAGTACTTCTTCTCTGAAGGTATCTCTACTGATAGCGGTGAGGACGTGAGTAATCGCGAAGTGAAATCTGTGCTGCAAAGTATGGTTGACGCAGAAGACAAGAAGAAGCCACTTTCCGATGATAAGCTCGTCAAGATGCTAAATGGTAAAGGATATAACATCGCGCGAAGAACCGTGGCTAAATATCGTGAGCAGCTTCAAATTCCTGTTGCCAGACTTAGAAAGGAATTGTAGTGAAGAGAGTTTTTTCATTGATTATTTCAGTTGTATTGCAGCCATTGGTGGTACCCAGTTTGGTTTTTGGCTTAGCTCTATTTGTAGTGCCAGAGGCAACTAGTATTCCTGAGTCATTCAAAAGTCGGCTGTTCTATCTTCTCGTATTATCCACTTTGGTTATCCCTATGGTTACCATTTTTGGATTGAGATTAAGCGGTACTCTGAAAAGTGTCCATATGGCGGAGCTAAAGGATCGAGCAATCCCATTCACAGTAACAAGCATTTATTACCTCCTTACGGTTTATTTTTTAAGAGAGATGAATGAACTGGACCCTATTCTCTGGCAAGCATTAGGGGTGATAACTTTGGCTATTGTACTACTTACTATTGTTACTTTTTTCTGGAAGATGTCTGCACACATGACTGGTATGGGTGGCTTGCTTGCTGCCGTGCTTGTGCTAGGATATAGATTCCCTACGTTTCAGCCAGTATATCCTTTATTAGGCCTCTTGATGTTGGCTGGGCTAGTTGGAACAGTTAGGTTACACTTGGACGCTCATAGGCCTACCGAGATTTATATAGGACTAATTTTTGGGTTTACCCTTTGTTTTATTGGATTTAGCTGGATTTGGGCATAAAAAAAACCGAACGTTAGTTCGGTTTTAATTTTTATTAAAGAATCTCTCTTTAGAAAACATTCACAGCAATACCAAAGTTGATTTGAGTTGCTTCTGTGCCATTTGGACCAAGACCTTTTTGAAATACTTGATTCAAGCCAAAGTAACTCCATGCATAAAATCCGGGGGATCCAGCTTTCACAGATAAACCATATCGAAATTTCTCGAAACCATAATTTTGAGAATCTTTGACTTGTCTTTTAAGATCAGCAGCGTCCTCATACTTCACTTTGGTATGTGACTCGTATAAGTATCCGAATTTCCCACCAACACTAACTTGAAAGCCCTTTGTGTAGTTCGCCTTGTTGAAGTGGTAGGTGAAATCTAGCGGAATGTCAACGTAATTAGCGGCGACTGTATTTTTCTTAATGTTAATATTAGTACCCAACACATCAGTAATATCTTTCAACACACTTGATTCTGGACCTAAAGCTGGGTTGTTGTATAAAGTCTGATCATCCTTGAATGCATATTTGTCTGTTCCTAATCCGATACCAATGTCCATTGTGAATCCAGACGCATCACCGAAAATGGAAACAGGATACTGATAGTAAACATTGAATGTGCGGGAGCCTAAGAAGCGAATACTCATGTCTTCTGACCTGTTATTGAGTTGATTAAAGCCAAATTCAAACTTCAAATCACTTGGAATGTTAGGTCTTCCTCCGATGGAAGTCTTTGATTTTTTTGCAATTTCCAGGGTGTCCTGAGCGAAAGCTGTTTGAATCAAAGCAAAGGCTAGTAGGAAGGTGTATATTTTTTTCATCAAATTGGTTTACTTATAATGCATTCAATGCGGGCAAAAATAGGAAATCCCAGAGGATTTACCCCTTTTTTGATCTTAATTATTCTTAAGGGGAAAAGTAGCGCAGGTTGAAAAATTCTAAATTTCTTGTGGCTGTTTATTTGGATCAAATCGAATTTTGGATACCTTTGCATTCCAATTCGGCTTCGTAGCTCAACTGAATAGAGCACCTGATTACGGCTCAGGAGGTTTCAAGTTTGAATCTTGACGAGGTCACAAAGCTCAGCGTAACTGCTGAGCTTTTTCTATTTCAGGCCAAGGGCGTTTTAGGATGATATTTTAGTTGGTGACCAAGAGAATCTTATTGCAGTCATAAGGTGGAATTTCATAGATAACGGCGATAATGATTTTTTTATAACACCATTGTTCCAAACAATTAAAGGAATTAAAGATGATTTTTTTATTATAAAGGTTAAATCACATTTAGCCCAGAATGATGCCAGTATGAAACTAATCAAAAGTCTAGTGACACGATTTTAAGCCTGCTGAATAGTCGTTTAGCTGATAGATAGAATTCTCAACCCTTAATACCGTTACTATTGCGTGCGGCCTTATGGGGCAAGGAAGAAGATATAAATGTCAAGGTTTACTAGTTTCTGATTACATGGACGCAGGCTGTTAAAGATCCTTCTCCGCACAACCATTCTAGTGTTTTGAATGGTTTTATTACTTGTAAGACCTTTATGGTGAAATTTCAGAAATTGATTGAAAGAACATTTGCCTTCTACTTTAGCTAGTTTTCATTTCTTTACAGATGTGATTACTTAGGTGAATACATCCTAAAATTTTAAACCAGGATGAAATCTGGATTAAACCATGGAGCCGTTTATGCCAAAAGACTCATTTATAGTTTTGGGTTTTTTAGTACATTTTCAGCAGCTTCTTTTGAGGATACTTTTTTTTAGAGTAAAAATTTCTCCATTTTCGACAAACAAATTTACCCATCATTGCAATGAAAAAGTGTCTTCCCCTATTTATTTTGGTTATGTCCGGCTGTAGCCTTTTTGAAGACACCAGGTTAGTTGACGTAAAGGAAATTAATGGTCCATGTACTATAGGTCTAACTGACGGATCAAGTGTAATAAGTAATGGGAATATTGAAATAAGTAAAACGACCCTAACGATCACTTATCGTGATGAGGCTAATAAGCTTTGGTCCCTTGTCAAAAATGATTATACCAGCTATACCTGTCAATAATCAAACTGAGTAGATTTATTTGAACATAAAAATGCCCCCAAAAAGTAGTAAACTTAATGGGGGCTTGGTTTTTTAATCCCTTTTAAATTATTTTTTACGGCTAGTTTCCCCAGCTTTCATCGCATCTTCCAGTTTCTGCTGGAACTTTGATTTCTTCTTGTTCACGTTTTTCGCTTTGCTTTCTTCCACTTTTGCACGGATTTTCTCATCATCTACAAATAGTTTGATCAAAGCCTGCTGACCAAAAGTAACCACATTGGATACGAAATAGTAGAAGCTCAATCCAGCAGGGTAGGAGTTCAATATGAACATAAACATAACTGGCATGATATAACCCAAGTTTTTCATTGGACCAGTTGCTGTAGTCAGCTGATTGTTAAAGTGGGTGTACGCAATCTGAGACACAGTCATCAGCAGTGTAAACATACTTACGTGTGATCCATAGAATGGAATCGTAAACGGCAGGTTGAAGAAGGTGTCGTAGGTCGAAAGATCAGTAGCCCATAGGAAGGACTCCTGACGAAGCTCAATTGCGTTAGGAAAGAAGAAAAATAAGGCAAAGAGGAATGGCATCTGAAGAACCATTGGCAGACATCCAGAGATTGGACTTACACCCAATTTAGAGAAAAGCTTCATTTGCTCTTGTTGCATCTTCGTAGCGTCATCACCGTATTTTTCTTTCAGTTCATCGATTTCTGGTTTGATCACACGCATTTTCGCCATGCCTATGTAGGACTTGTAGGTTAGTGGGAAAAGTGCGAGTTTGATCAGGAATACGATGATGATTATGATGACACCATAGTTGGTGAAGAACTTCTCTAGGAAGGCAAATAGGTTGACGATAATGTACTTGTTGACCCAGCTGACAAAGAAGTAACCCATGTCCACATTATCCTCAAATCCGTCTGTCACCTTTTTTAAGGTTTTATACTCATCTGGACCAAAGTAATAAGTGTAATTAACCTTACCGTCTTGAAGAGGAATAGATAGGCTAGTAGTCATCACACGTACGATAGCACTATCTTCTGGTGTGCTTTGAGTGACGGATACATTTCTGAAGTCGGTGTCTGCAATGATCGCTGCAGTAAAGAATCGCTGACTAAATCCAACCCATTTCACCGGCTCGCCAATTGTTTCTTGCTCTAAATCATCACCGGCTCCCAAATTGTCAAAAGAACCCTCGGAAGTGTAATAGTTCAGTCTAGATTGTCTTCTGGATTCAGCAAGATTGCTTTCTTGGGCGATTACTTGATCTTCCCAATTGAAGAGGAGTTCAGTTCCTGTGAAAACACCTTGGTAGCGATCAATTTCGAAAGATTTCTGCACCTGATAGCTTCCATCAGTCAACGTGAATGACTGGATGATTTGACCACTTTCAGTTCCAGAAGTTAACGTCAAAGTCTTGGTGTTTACCCCTTCCTCATTTTGGCTATTTTCTATTGATGAGGTAAAATAAAGGTCTTTCAGGTCTACAGGGCCATTTCTACCTTCTAAAAGAAAGTCCATTTTAGAACTTTTTTCATTGAGAAGTTCCAAAGGCTCCATCTGTGAACTTTTGTATTCCTTTAGAATTACCTTTTTCACGCCAGCTCCTTTGGAGGAAATCTCTACCTGAATGAGGTCATTTTCAAGTATGAGCGTTTTTTCCTCTCCCACAGTGAGAGTAGCTAGTACACCATATTTTGCAACTCTTGTTGCATCCAGCGTGCTGTCGTTTTCAGAAACGGTATCTGCAATCGTCTGTTGACCGGCTGTATTTGATTGGTTCGATTCTGCTTGCTCGGTGGTTACTGTTTCCACTTCTGGCATCTCGGGAGTGCTCGCAAAGAAAAGCGAATAGATCAAGATGACCGCTGCAAAAAGGATCAAACCAGTTGCTTGATTTCTGTCCATAAAGTTTAATCGTAAACCCGATAACTAGTCTTCGGGGAAGTTCTATTTGATTTTATTGTCCACCGCCGCTTGGATGAATTTCACGAAAAGTGGCTGTGGGGTTAGTACTGTACTTTTATATTCTGGATGAAATTGGACTCCGACAAACCAAGGATGGTTTTTGATTTCTACAATCTCCACTAATCCTGTCTCAGGATTTTTACCGGTAGCGATCATGCCATTTTCCTCCAATACTTCTAGATACTTATTATTAAATTCGTATCGGTGACGGTGTCTCTCTTGGATTTTAGATTTTCCATAGGCCTGAAAGGACTTACTTCCCTTTTTGAGTTCGCAAGCATAGGAACCCAGTCGCATGGTTCCACCCATTTGATCTATATTTTTTTGATCTTCCATCAACCCTATTACAGGGTTTTTCGTCTCAGAATCCATTTCCGTACTATTCGCATCGTTCAGATGGAGTACGTTTCTGGCGTACTCTATCACAGCTACCTGCATTCCAAGACAAATTCCTAGAAAGGGAATGTTATTTTCACGTGCGTATTTGACAGTTTCTATTTTTCCCTCAAAACCTCTTTCTCCAAAACCTGGAGCTACTAAAATCCCATCTAGGTCCTTTAGTTTGGAAGCGATGTTGTCAGCATTTATTTCTTCTGATGAGATCAGACGAAGATCTACTTCACATTCTATAGAAGCGCCAGCATGCGTGAATGATTCTATGATAGATTTATAGGAGTCGGGTAAAGAGACGTACTTTCCAACCAAACCGATTTTTACTTCTTGCGTCGGGTTTTTAAGTTTTCCAAGGAAGTCTTTCCAGTTTTCCAAGTCTGTATTCTCTTTGGATGTAAGCTTCAGCTTAGTCATCACACGCTCATCTAATTTTTCCTTTTTCATCAACAAAGGCACATCGTAGATCGAGTCAGCATCCATCGCTTCAATCACGTTGTTCAATTGGACATTGCAGAAAAGCGCCAATTTCTTCTTGACATCAGAAGGTAAGTGATATTCTGTGCGACAAACCAAGATATCTGGCTGTATACCTGCTTCCAGCAATTGCTTAACAGAATGCTGAGTAGGCTTTGTCTTTAATTCTTTGGCAGCTTTTAGATAAGGAATCAACGTCAGGTGAATGACTAAGAAACGATTTGGACCTAGATCCCATTTCGCTTGCCTTACTGCTTCAATAAATGGTAAAGATTCGATGTCTCCAACGCAACCACCGATTTCAGTAATTACTACGTCATATTTCCCTTCTTCACCCAGCTTATAAAAGTTGGATTTTATTTCGTCTGTAATGTGCGGAATGACCTGAACGGTTTTACCCAGAAATTCACCTTTACGTTCCCTAGTGATCACGTTGTTATAGATCCTTCCAGTAGTGATGTTATTATCCTGAGAAGTAGTGATGTTTAGAAAACGCTCGTAATGTCCCAGGTCCAAGTCTGTTTCAGCCCCATCATCTGTAACATAGCATTCACCATGTTCATAAGGGTTTAACGTTCCTGGATCTATATTAAGATAAGGATCAAATTTCTGGATGGTTACTTTGAAGCCTCTGGCCTGAAGCAGCTTGCCTAATGAAGCTGCGATAATGCCTTTGCCGAGAGAGGAGGTAACTCCTCCGGTAATAAATATGTATTTGGTGCTTGAAGCCATAAGAATGGGGGAGGATGGAAAATTGTTTGGATTCTTATGGGGCTCAAAATTATGGAAAAATTCCCGATTAATGGCTTTTTGAATAGGAAATAGATCAGTTTTCTCGGTTTTAATCTTTTTTTGCCTAAAAGCGTGTTGCGACAGTACGTGTCAATTAATTGTTGATGTAACTAGCTTTATCTAATTGTAAATGTTAAGATTTGAAGAATTAAGACTACTGATACAGAATTCTAACAGAAAGAATTAGGGAATTTAAGGTTTTTAAAAGAAGTAGTATTAGTGCACAAATTTATATGGTTAGGTATTAAACAGAAGAGAAAAGACATCGTTAAACAGAAATTTTTTTTAGTAAATCAATGTATTGATCAAAAATTAATAGACTAGAGTCACTTGAGTCTGAATGAAAATGAGACTTTAAGATTGCATCCCATAAGGTTGTTTTCACGAATAAAATGGACAGAATTCGATGAGAACGTTGAAGTGATAAACATGGTATATGGATTTATTTGATGCGATGCTTATAGATTATAAGTCATTGATCTGCAACTTGCCCAACTTGAATTTTCCTGATGCTTCAAGATTTGAACATTTAATTCAATGTAAATCCGCAGGAATCAAATTGACTAAATATTGTTGACCTAAAAAGAGAATATTTATTAAAAAGCTATCCTCCAAGAGTATCAGAAATTATGTAAGTATTTTGTTCTATTTTTTGTGGATACCCTAAGCAATGATATCTAACTAAATCTAGGTTTTGGAGAAATTGCCATCTTGAAGAACGCGAATGAATCTATCTTATTGTTTAAGTTTGAAAGGCTGAGTCTAAATTCTCCTAGTTATTTTCAACGGAAACTTTGAATGAATATTCATCGTCTATTGAGTACCACTACAAGCTAGGTGTAAATTCTGCACAGATTCCCACAAATTTTGAAGTATTATAGGAAAACTTGCAGAAGAAATAAGAGTTTGAAGACTATAATACGATACTTGTAAATAGGAGTGTGGAAAAAATCTATTTCAGTTCAATAATACAGAAATGTACATCCAATAACTTAATTGCCCATTGGATAGAAAACTATTCTGAAAATTAGCCAGTTATTTAAAGTGTTAAAAAGTCTAATTTTGAATTAGATTGTATTATATATATTTAATATTTCTATTATATTGCAGGAATTATTGATAAAATATAGATTTAACAAGTCAAAATATGAGAGATTTAATCAAAGAAGCTATTGCTGACCTTAAAAAAGGTGATGGATTTATTTATGTTACTTCAGAAGGTAATAAGATTGATTTGCATGATGCAGCTAGCCAAGGAATTGCAGTCACCCCTGTTAACCCTAAGAATCAAGTAATTAAGAAGTTGGAAAATGCTGGTCTTCATTTGAATGATGCTAAATTCTTAAATGAGTTGAATGAATTGATTTCACTTGTAACTGGAAACGGTGTGTCTGCAAAGAGCACTAAAAGAAGAACGTTTTCTGATTCAGAGAAAAGTAAAATTGTAGAAGAGTGGAAAAAAGTTGAAGCTGCAGGTAAAAAGACTAAAGCAGCATTTGCTAGAGAAATTGGTGTTGGTTACCAGACGTTTATCAACTGGTTAAGAGGTTAATCCTTTCTCACTAAACAATAAAGGCAGCTAAAAAGCTGCCTTTATTGTTTAGTGAGTCAATTAATATACTTGTCGTTCTTCTTCGTGGGATCTATGCAAATAATGTGACAATCAATTTTGAAAGAATCACTATTATAGATAATTAAGCACACAGATGAGGGGTCGGAAAGTTAATTTGTTAACTCAGGAAGAGAATTTGCAGTTAATTGTTTGGTACAGATAAGGAGTTTTCTCTTGCAGATTAGAAGAAAGGTAGGTCCTTAATTTGTGTTTTTACTGTTGTGCCATCTATTAATCGAGCTAATATACAGATTGCAGTAGTATATATTGATGTGCTTTTTAGAGCGAAGTTTTATTAGTATAGAATTATGAAAGCCAGCAGTCGTTGTGTTGATCTTTAACACACCTTCATATTTTTGCATGAATCTTTCATAGAAGTTGTGTTTTATTACTTTTTGTGAAAGATATTCCCAGAAGAATTTTATTGCTCTATCTAATTGTGTTTACTAGTTGAGTTAGTCAGCTATATGTCATCTTCTACATTTTTATAATTCGTTTTTTTTAAAAATCAAGTTTATAACTGTTGATTTTGTAGATGCAAACACGCCTTGACCCTGTAAATGAAGTTCTATTTTTCCTTAAGTAAATTAAGTTTATTTCCTAACTAGGTGATTTTGTGAGCTTCTGGTCTATTCACAGGCTTTTTTCAATAGTATGTGTTTTTGATTTTTCCTACCATCTCAAAGGAATTTTATATACTCTCCAGTTTAATCAAGTTGTAAACGAAGGGTTTTCATTTACAGAATTAGAAGACATACATATAATGGATGTGCTTTAGAGGGACCTGATTTTATAGTATTTCAATTTGTCAGCTGTTCCTACCTGAATTAGGTAATCGGTGGCTTTCTTATTTATATGGAAAACTCCCCTTATAAGGGTCAGGTTTGTTTGGATTCTACGGTTTTGTCGACTGCTCTCGTTTTTCTGATTATTTTTGTGAAAAAACAAATCACTTTGGATCATTCACAATTAGTAGCAGCTTTTAGGGAAAATGGAATTTTGCACCTAAAAGAAGGAAATGGGAAAGTAATCACGCTCATGAAACCTGAGCAATGGAAATCTGACATGGGAGATGATTGGACATTTTTATTGTTTGATTTATTTCAAATCCGTTTGATATGCCAGCAGTTTTCAGAGGTTTCCTTAGATATCATAGAATATGCCAATAAGCCAACGGTGTATCATAGTCCCGCAAATAGTATCGTCAAAAATGGCCCAATAATAGACGGAGTACTTAAGTTCAGCTTAGTAATGGAGCCTTCGTGGAATAAATTATTGTTTCAGATTTCTCAGCCAGTACTTGTGAAAATAGACACTAAAGAAACCACAACGCATCAGACTCCACTGTTATTTCCACTTTTAAGCCCTAGTGCTAAGGAGATGTATTTGGGTCCCGATGGGGATGTTAAAATTATAAAAGGATGAATTTTAAATCGCATCTTGACGAATTCGAAGTTTTTGGGAAGGTAGCGACAGCCGCTACCAACCTAGGAGTAAAAACCTATGTGGTCGGCGGGTATGTGAGAGACTTGGTGCTGAATAGGCCATGTAAGGATATTGATTTTACCTGCGTAGGAAGTGGAATAGAATTAGCCAAAGAAGTTGCTTTACAATTTGAGGGGCATGTACCACTTTCTGTATTTAAGAATTTCGGAACAGCAATGCTGAAATTGGATGAGTGGGAATTGGAATTTGTAGGTGCTCGTAAAGAATCGTACCGTTCCGAATCCCGTAATCCTATCGTAGAGACGGGAACTCTTCTGGAGGATTTAGAGAGAAGAGATTTTACCATCAACGCTATGGCGATCTCTTTGAATGCTGAAGATTATGGCGAATTGTTGGATCCATTAGGAGGACTTTCGGATATCAGGAAAAAAATAATTCGCACACCGCTAGAACCGAATGTCACTTTTTCAGATGATCCACTTCGTATGTTACGTGCAGTTCGATTTGCCGCACAACTGGATTTCGATATTGATGGAGACACATTTCACGCATTAAGTGAGAATGCTTCTCGCTTAAATATTATTTCTGGGGAAAGGATAATTGTCGAACTAAACAAAATCATTCAGGTGAAAAAACCATCCTATGGTTTCAAATTGTTATTTGCTGGCAAGTTGCTCCATGAGTTTTTTCCCGAAATGGTTGATTTACAAGGAGTCGATTCTGTAGATGACAAGTCCCACAAAGATAATTTTTACCATACGTTACAAGTGCTAGATAATGTATGCTTGCTGAGTGATGACCTCTGGTTACGCTGGGCAGCAATCCTTCATGATATAGCCAAGCCAGCTACAAAGCGATTTAATAAGAAAGTCGGATGGACATTCCACGGACATGAAGATAAAGGGGCACGGATGACCCCTGAAATCTTTCGGAGAATGAAGCTTCCGATGGATGAGCGCATGAAATATGTGCAGAAATTAGTTAAACTCCATCTTAGACCTATTGCACTGGTCAAAAATGAGGTGACGGATTCTGCAATGAGAAGACTGCTATTCGAAGCTGGAGATGATATCGATGATCTGATGAAGCTTTGTCGCGCAGATGTGACTTCAAAAAACAATAAGAAAGTAAAGCGTTATTTAGATAATTTCGATAATGTAGCGCAAAAGCTACTTGAAGTGGAAGAGAAAGATCAGGTCAGAAACTTCCAGCCGCCCATCTCTGGAGAGGAAATCATGGCGATTTTTGGCTTGGAGCCTTCAAAAATCATTGGAGATATTAAAGAGGAAATAAAAGAAGCTATATTGGAGGGTAAAATTCACAACAATCCTATACAGGCACGTGAATTGATGCTTGAGATTGCTAAATCCAAAGGATTGTCTCCTGTGTTAGATCTCCCAAATTCATAAACTAAATTAAAATTAACTCAAATGAAGCACGTATTATTCATGCTGCTTATGGCCGTTTGTGCCAGCACAACAATTGCCCAGACTATCGACTCAACTGCTGTAAGTAGGCTCGATCCTAAAATTAAGCAATCATTAAATATAGCTGATCAGGCTACTTATCAATTAGCCTTGCGATTTAATGATATCGCCGTTGCGAAGAATTCACTTTATAACTTGATCGTTAGAAATCCTGAGGACTTACGATATGTTGAGATGCTGGGCTCAGTTTATTATGAGGCTGGGCAGGCGATGTCGGCTGCATTAGTTTCCATGGAAGTATTAAAAGTAAATGACAAGAGCATTGCCTCTTTGGAAATTGCAGCCAATTCCCTTGAACAAGTTGGAGCATTGGAGAAAGCTCTTCCATATTTTGAAACACTTTATTTGATAAGTGGAGATAATTTTAGCCTTTACAAATCAGGGTTTATTCAGTATAGTTTAAAAAAATATCCTGAGGCGTTAAACTCAATGAATATGCTGGTGAAAAATGCCAAGCCTGATGAGAAAGTAGGTTTTCCTAAGTCACAGGTGGAGACACAAGAGGTTAGTATGAAAGCCGCTGCATTGAACTTAAAGGGAATGATCTATTTGGACCAAGGTTCTAAAACTGAGGCTAAGGCTGCTTTCCAAGAGGCTATTTCTCTTGATCCTGAATTTGATCTTGCCAAAGAAAACCTAGCAAAAACAAATTGATCTATTCAATTTCTGATACTGAAACCGGCATTAATGTCGGTTTTTTTTTGGTATTTCACAGAGAAAATTAGCCTTCTGTTAAGAGCAAAATTTACAGAACAATATGGAGAGGATTGTCCTTAAGCAAATGCCAAATACTTGACGAAGTAGGAATTATTTCTAATAGCTAAAAAAAGAAATAAGCTATACTAGCGATTAGTTAAGAGCTGCCGAAGCTTAAGGAAATGATCTTTGTGGAGTTTTTCACTAATTATTTTTTCTCTTTACTTCTTGTGTTATAAGTTGGCTGTATGGACAGATTACACTTTGTACGAGCGCAAGACAGCCCAAAAAGCAAATTGATAAGGTTGAAGCTTTCAGGGTTTTCCATAAAATTTAGATGTTTAATCTCAGATGCAAATACTTTGATATAGGGGCTGAGTGATTAAATAGGTCCTTAAAAAATCGATAATGAGTAAAAAAATGGGTGACCCATCTGGATCACCCATTGATATTATTTATCAAAAATTATCTAATTGCAATTTGATCTGGGTTCCCATCTGGATCTCCGATTGCATTACCGCCGTTGCCAGGGTTGCCCCATATTAATAGTCCACACACATGCGGTGAGGCCATGGAGGTTCCACTATAACTTGCGTATCCACCAGGAACAGTAGATAGTATACCTACACCTGGTGCTGCAAAATCAATTGGCGGATTGCCATAGTTAGAGAAAGAAGCAAATTTATCAGAGCTGTCTATGGCAGAAATTGTATAAATGTTTGCATGATTTGCTCGAGCAGGAGAATGATTATTTGCATTATCAGATTCGTTTCCTGCTGCTAGGGCTACTTTCACTCCGCTTGCAGCTAATGAAACCACAGCAGCATCAAGAGCATCTGAAATAGGACCGCCCAAACTCATATTTGCTACATCACCAGATGTTGCATTTGCTTTCACAAAATCTACTCCGGCAATTACACCTGAATAAGAGCCTGAACCTCTCGAGTCCAACACTTTCACAGGTATAACTGTAACACCTGCTGCTACACCGATGACTCCTACAGAATTGTCTTTCGCTCCCACGGTACCAGCTACGTGTGTTCCGTGACCATTCCCGTCAGAATCTAAACTAGCATCTTTTCCCTTGGTAAAAGCATTAAATCCTAAGCTAGTACTTACGTTCAGATCTTCGTGGGAAGAGTCAATTCCTGAATCGATGATATATGCTTTTTTCGATCCAGTGTATGTTGCTCCGCCGTGTACTCTTTCGATGCCATAAGGAATCTGTTGACTTGCAGTACTTCCTCCTCCTCCACTTCCCGGGCCTTTGCCTGGAGGTGGTCCTAATGCAATCACTCGATCTGCTTCAATTGCTTTAATGGAAGGGTCTTTTGAGATTGCTTGATATTGCTCTTCGGTTAAAGAAACCGCAAATCCCTCTATACTACTACCATATACAAAACCGAGATTCTCTTGGTCAATTCTGTATTTGGATAATAATTCAGATCCTGTTTTTCTCATGGTTGCCTGAACGGCATCGTATGACAAATCTTTTCTGAAATTTATACCTGTTGGCATTAAAGTGACAATGTACTTTCCAGGAATTATGTCTCCGGATTGGAATTTGACGAACTCAATAGAATCTCCTGTAATAGGTGATTCGGTATTTTGCTGACAGGAGAATGCAACAGCTCCTATGATGATTCCTGCGAATAAAGCAGGCTTTCTCCAAAGTGGTTTTTGCTTAAACATAAGGATTGGGGTTTATAAAATGGATTACATTAACGTTAAACTAGAATACTTACGGTATTTAGGTTTTTTAATGTCTTAAAAAAGTTTCGTTAATCCAACTCCTTAACCTTTATGCTTATACAAAAAAAAATAGTCCCAAAAAACTAGTTGTTTTTTGGGACTATTTAGTAATGGTGAAATGCGAATTATTTGATGATTGAATTTTCTATCATCTTTCCTGTTCGTATTTTATCTTCAAGGGTAGTGACAATTACTTCTCGTTCGAATTTGGCAAATCTACCAGAAGAAGGTACTCCAGTGATTCGCTCTATAGCAGTTCGGAGCATGATCTCATTTACATCCCCTAATGCTTTTAGCCTTTCTGTATTTTCTTTAACAGTAACATTTGGTTTGAAGCCAGTACTATAATCTGATTCGTCAAGGCTATTGAAACTCTGGGTCACGATAGGAAGTAATCCATAAGGGTTGTTCGGATTTTCTTCATCTTCTATAGCAATTGAACCTACATTTTTACCGTATGTGACATCACCAATTAGAAATACATCCATATAAGGTTTAAGGCCATTTATGATTAATTCAGAAGCAGAAGCAGTTCCAGAAGAAGTAAGAACGTAAAGGCGATTCCCAGCCAATGTATTGCCAAGGTTTTCTGCTTTGTTTAGAAATGCTGTTTTGACGCTGCTCAAACTAGGGATATTCTCCATTAGAAATGTGTTATATCTTGTCTTTGAGAATATGTTTGAACTTGTTACTCCTGGACCAATCAAACTAGCAAGATTTACTGCCGAACTTACATATCCACCGCCATTATATCTCAGATCCAATACTAAGTTATTGATGTTTGCAGCTTTCATTTTGGCAAACACGGCATCCATTTCTTTATCGTATTTTGTATTATCTCCAGTTACACCTGGTGCAAAGAAATTATATACTATATAGCCGATTTTTTGATCATTGACTGTATAAACTGTATCAAGGAAATTTGGATCCTCGGAAAATTCAACTGGAGTAATAGAGATATCCGGTCTCGCTATGTATCCTCTTGCTTCGTCATCGTAGCGTAAATTTGAAATAGTATGGGTTTTAGTGGTTTGCCCAAGAAGGTTCCGGTAGTTTTCAATTGTTAAGGGTGTCCCGTTTATAGAAAGTATCCTATCGCCACGTTTTAGATCTAGGCCTGCAGCGGGACTGTTTTTCTTAACATAAAGTATCTCCGCATATATATCGTTGGTATCAGTGATTCGATACAATTGAAACTCATAACCAGGATCTAGCGAAATTCCCTGGAGTGAATTAATCAATACTTGATAATCAGGGTAAATCACCGAAAAGCGATCTGTAGGCTTAAATAATAATGAATTGAAATAATCTGATGGATCAGAAGTCGCTGCTACTGGTGTTTGTAGATTCAGTCTCCAGTAATAAACCTCATCCATCACGTCGTAAATCCATGCGTTAATGTTCTCCTCTAGGGTAGCATCGGGCTCTACGATAGGTTCTACTTCCTCTTTACAGCTCCAAAGTAATCCGCTAAAGATAACTAATAGGAGAAATTTTGGTAGGTGATTAACTTTCATAGTTAGAATGTCTGGAAAATTACAAACGTAGCATTTGCAATTCTGTTTAATTAAGATTTGATATTAGAACGTAGAACCATAAGAAACGTCGTGTGTTTGACTATCCTGCAATTCTCCATTTTCACATTTAAGGACTCGATAAGGGTACTTACGAAGTAAATCATAATTATGGGTTGCCATGAGTATGGCAGTACCCTTTTTATTTATTTCTTGGAAAAGTTTGAAGATACCATCTGCCACATCTGGATCGAGATTTCCAGTAGGTTCATCCGCTAGCAATATCGAAGGCTCGTTGAGTAAAGCTCTTGCAATAACTACGCGCTGCTGCTCACCGCCAGATAGTTGATGTGGCATTTTGCTTGATGCATTATTCAGTCCTACCAAAAGGAGCACTTCAGCCATTCTATCGTTGATTTTAGCTTTATCTTTCCAGCCAGTTGCTCTCATCACAAAGGCAAGATTTTCAGCAACTGATCTGTCGTTGAAAAGCTGGAAATCCTGAAAAATAATTCCAATTTTTCTTCTCAAAAAAGGAATTTCTTTAATCTTAATATTTTCTAATCCAAATCCAGCGACTTCAGCAGTTCCACTTTTCAGCTCTAAATCGGCATAAAGTGTTTTCAACAAGGAACTTTTTCCACTGCCAGTTCTACCGATTAGAAACACAAATTCATGTTGCTCCACGGAGAAGTTTACATTGGTTAGGATAGGATCTATACCTTGAAAGATCGTCGCTTGGTTTACCTGAAGTACAGGCTGAGTACTGAAATCCATTCTTATAGTTCTAATTTTTGCAATTTCCCAAATGGGAGGCCCAGGATTAACGCTTCAAGCTCCTCTTCCTTTCCTTCCAGACCAAATTTCTCCATTTTTTTTAATGGCCTATCTGCTCTGAAATAAGCTACTAATACAAAGTTTTCATCTCTGATCTGAATGTAATCAGGGATTTTCGCTTTGCCTTTTACTTTTATTATATACATAAGAAGAAGTAAAAAAGACCGGCAATAGCCGGTCCTTCATTAATTATTTTCCAGCTGCTTTGGCATGATCTGCCAAAAATGTTGCCAAACCTGAATCCGTAAGTGGATGGTTTATCAAGCCAGTGATTACTTTTAATGGACAAGTGACTACGTCAGCTCCAACTTCAGCACATTTTAATAAGTGCATTGTGTGCCTTACTGATGCTGCGAGAACTTCTGTTTCGAAGCCATAGTTGCCATAGATATGTACGATCTGGGCGATAAGATCCATTCCATCATATGCGATATCATCTAATCTGCCGATGAAAGGAGATACATAATTAGCTCCGGCTTTTGCTGCTATCAGCGCTTGACCAGCAGAGAAAATCAAAGTACAGTTGGTACGGATACCTTCGTTGCTGAAATATTTAAGTGCTTTAATGCCGTCTTTTACCATCGGAATTTTCACCACGATTTTGTCATCAATCTTAGCAAGTTCTTTGCCTTCTCTGATCATGCCTTCGAAATCCGTAGAGATTACTTCAGCACTTACTTTATCATCTACGATATCACAGATCGCTTTGTAGTGAGCTCTTACTTTCTCATCTCCACTGATGCCTTCTTTGGCCATCAAGGAAGGGTTGGTAGTTACGCCATCTAATACTCCTAGTTCATAAGCTTCGCGAATGTCATCTAGGTTTGCTGTGTCAATAAAGAATTTCATGTTTGAATTGTTTAATAGGGATTGAAATCGCTCGTCTCAGGCTTTGTTTCTCAGGTTTTAAAATTGAAAACAAGAAAAAAGCCATTCAATAGGATAATTCCAAATGGATTTTATTGTAAGAAACAAAGTTAGAAGATTAATCAAGATTTGGAACCTGATTGGGTATGCCAGAGAAAAAATAGGGCAAAAAAGAAGCGGCATCGCACCGCTCAACTACTTACCCTTGCTTCCTTCCGGACCTGGGGGATTCAGCAGGAGCTGGTCGTGCCGCCGCGACAAAAGTAAGGAGAAAATTAATGTTTACAATATTCTCGTACTGAATTGCAGCTTTTCAGGCTTTCTGTGCTGACTATGAGGAGTATTAATTTTAAATCTCAAATTTAAGATTTGAAATTATGTGGCTTTTGCCATGTGCATCTGGAATTCAAGGACATTGCATTGCATGAATTCATCCGCAGCAAGGTCATCAAAAATATCTTCGTCGAATTCTATTTCGGTCTTTTCTATCTTTCCATCAGGATGAACAATCAGTTCTACACCTTTGAAAGTATCTGTATTCACTTGTACGAGAACTTGATAATCGTCAAAAACTCGCTTGAAATATTGTGGAAATGATTTAGCCATTGTTATTAATTTTTTTTGACAAAATTACTCATTCGGGCCGATAGGATAGTAGTTTGAGTAAAATATCATCACATCTGAAGGATTACTTTGAGTAACCTTGATTCTCTGAAAGACATAGAAAGCTTGTGTCAAAAAGTCTTTTTCGTTTATAGGTTTCACAGGACTAATAGCATGATTTTCCACCTTGAAAAGAGTTCCGTATGGCCCGATTATTTCATATCCATTCGCTTTATTTTTCCTTTTGACTTTGTAAACTTCTCCGTCTACAAATTCAAAACGGGCATTACCCCAGAAATAACTTCCTCTTCCTCTGGCGATTTGCAGGTTGGTTTTAGGCTCCATAATTCTAGCATTCTTTATTTCATTGTTGTCATGGTTAAAAAACAAATGAAATTTTCTTCCTTCAAAATCAAGGTCTGCGTATCGATACCCTTTGTCAATTTGCATCTGAGCCATAGCACCCGAATCAGATTCAAAGCTAACTTGGTACATAGGGGCTTTCCATTCTGCGGAAGATTGAGCAGTAATAATTCCAATACTAGAAAAAATTAATACAAGAGCGAGTAGATTATTTTTCATGCTGTACTAGGCTTAGTTGCTTGATGTCAACGGAATAAAGGATTTATAGTTTTATTTTTATCGTCTATGAGAGTGCTTGATCCATGGTTTTTTTACCGAAAAGTATAATTTTTTGATAAAAAAAATGGGTTGATGCTTTGTCCTTAATATTCCCTTTATAAATTTGCCCTCACTCTTATGAAAACAATCGCAAACAAATATTGGTGGTGGCACTCTTACTCTTTCCAAAAGGAAGTTTAGAAAGCCCCTGCATTTAATTTTGCGCTATACATAGTATAAAAGGCTTACTGGATCTCCGGTAAGCCTTTTTTCATGATAAAAAACAAGCACGAATGACTCAAGTTAAATTTCCAATACTGACTACTTATCAAAAGCGATTGGCAGATACGATCACGCCGGTAAGTATCTATTTGCAGATCCGAGATCGATTCGCAAATCCTATTCTGCTGGAAAGTTCTGATTACCATGGACATGAAAACAGTTATTCTTATATCTGTTTTAATCCATTAGCAACGTTTACCTTCAATGCAGGCAAGGTCGTGGAAAGTCTTCCTTCTGGCAAAAAGGAAAGCTATGAAGTGAGTTCGCATCAGAACTTGATGCAGAGTCTGCGTGCATTCGGTGATAAGTTTGATGTAGCTCAGGATAAATTCAAGTTCAGCTCGAATGGGCTCTTTGGATACATTCAATACGACACGGTAGCCTATTTTGAAGATATTACACTTCAGAACACCAACCCAACTGATGTGCCGATGATGCAGTATTCGGTCTATCAGAATGTAATCGTCGTAGATCACTACAAAAATGAACTGCACTTGCTTGAGCATAGAGTCGCAGGAGCAGAAAATGTAGAAATGATGGAGGAGATCGAGCGTCTCCTGAATAATAAAAATATCCCAAGTTACTCCTTCCAGCGTGTAGGTGAGGAAGAATCAAACTATACGGATGAGGAGTTTTTGAAAATTTTGAACCAGGGGCGGGAACATTGCTTCAAAGGAGATGTATTTCAAATTGTGCTTTCTCGTCGATTCAGCACAGCTTTCAAAGGCGATGAATTTAATGTCTACCGAGCGCTTCGATCGGTAAATCCATCCCCTTATTTATTCTATTTCGATTATGGTTCCTTCAAGGTTTTTGGAAGTTCTCCTGAAGCGCAGATTGTAGTTAAGGATAAAAAAGCTACGATCTACCCCATAGCAGGCACTTTCCGCAGAACAGGCAATGACCAAGATGATGCGGTATTGGCTCGTCAGCTTTACGATGATCCTAAAGAGAATTCGGAACATGTAATGCTGGTGGACTTGGCAAGGAATGATTTGAGTAGGTCTTCAGAAAAAGTATCTGTGGATGTATTTAAGGAGATTCAATACTATTCTCACGTCATTCATTTGGTTTCCAAAGTGACTGGAGAATTACCAGAAGGCACGAACCCTCTTCAATTAGTAGCAGATACATTTCCGGCAGGAACACTTTCTGGCGCTCCAAAATACAGAGCAATGCAGCTGATAGATGAGTTGGAAAATGTATCCCGAACGTTTTATGGAGGAGCTATTGGTTATTTAGGATTCAATGGAGATTTCAATCATGCAATTTTGATTAGATCATTTGTCTCTGAAAACAATCAACTTCGATTTCAAGCAGGTGCAGGAGTAGTTGCCAAATCGACTATTCCTTCTGAATTGCAGGAAGTTGCTAATAAGTTGGAAGCGCTGAGAGTGGCGTTGCGCGCAGCTGAGAGTATTTAATCTTCCAATTTTTCAATCTTCCAATCTTTCAATAAATTAAAATGAAAATACTCGTCCTTGATAATTACGATTCCTTCACCTACAACCTGGTTTACATAATAAGGCAGTTGGGCTATGGCGCGCAGATGGATGTATTCCGAAATGATAAGATTTCTTTGGAAGACGTAGCTCAATACGATAAAATAATTCTTTCGCCTGGTCCGGGAGTTCCAAAAGACGCAGGGATAATGCCTGAACTTTTGAAGAAATATGCGGCGACCAAATCTATATTAGGCGTCTGCTTAGGTCACCAGGCAATCGGAGAAGCCTTTGGAGGAGAGCTGATCAATTTGTCCGAAGTACTTCATGGCGTGGCCTCTATAGTAAAAGTAGAAGATGATTTGCTTTTCAAAAACGTTCCCGATACTTTTAGTATTGGTAGATATCACTCCTGGGTTGTCGATGAAAACACCCTTTCACCAGACTTGGAAGTGATCGCACGTACGCCTGATAATCAAATTATGGCCATTAGGCATAAGAGTTATGATGTCAGAGGAATGCAATTTCACCCCGAGAGCATTCTTACAGAAAACGGAGTTCAGATTCTCAAAAACTGGATGGAGAATTAAGAAACAGAACCACCCAACCCCCATCATATTATGAAAGATATTTTAAATCACCTCATCGCACATCGAACCCTCACTAAAGAGGATGCGAAAGAGGTTTTAAAAAACATTACCGCCGGAAATTACAATACAAGTCAGATTGCTGCATTTATGACGGTGTATCTAATGCGTAGCATTACTGTGGAGGAATTGTCTGGCTTCCGCGAAGCCATGCTAGAGCGATGTATTCCGGTGGAAATCGACGAGTATGACGCTATGGATCTATGCGGTACAGGCGGAGACGGCAAAGACACCTTTAATATCTCTACACTTTCCTCCTTTATAGTTGCTGGAGCCGGACAAAATGTCGCCAAGCATGGAAATACTGGTGTTTCATCCATCTGTGGGTCTTCTAATTTGCTCGCCTACTTTGGCTACGAGTTCACAAGTGATCTAGATAAAATCCGTCAAAGTTTGGATGAGGTTGGAATATGTTTCTTGCATGCACCACTTTTTCACCCGGCTATGAAGCATGTCGGCCCGATCAGAAAAGACTTAGGTGTGAAAACCTTCTTCAATATGCTAGGTCCGATGGTAAACCCTAGTTTTCCTAGGAAGCAATTGGTAGGCGTATTTAGCTTGGAATTAGCTCGTTTATATGGATATCTCTATCAGGATATGGAAGGTAGATTCTCTATTCTCCATGCCTTGGATGGCTATGATGAGATTTCACTTACAGGTGACTTTAAGATGATTTCTAATTCCGGGGAAAAAGTCTTTTCTCCTGAAAATATTGGCTTGTCTAAGTTAACCGCAGCATCTATACAGGGTGGAGAGACCATTCAGGAATCTGCGAAAATATTTGAAAATATCCTAAAAGGGAAAGGTACCAAAAGCCAAAATTCGGTGGTAATCGCCAACTCGGCTGCCGCATTGGTCACCGCTCGAGAAGGACTTTCTTTTGTAGATGCAGTGGCTGTGGCGGAAGAATCCCTACTAAACCAAAAAGCACTTCAGGTATTTAACGGACTGGTCAAGCCTAAAACAACAGTCTCTTTAGCTTAAAAAATCATGAACATTTTAGATAAAATTATTGCTCAAAAGCACATCGAAGTAGCTGAAAGAAGCAGTTTGGTGCCAGTAAAACTTTTGGAGAAAAGTGCTTATTTCGAAGGGAAAGTGGTCTCCATGAAAAAGTACGTGTGTGATCCGGAAAAGTCAGGGATCATCTCGGAATTCAAAAGAAAGTCACCTTCCAAAGGCTTGATCAATGGTTCTGCTGCAGTAGAAGCTGTAAGTATCGGATATATGCAGGCTGGAGCTTCTGCCTTATCGATTTTGACCGACACGGATTTCTTTGGCGGAAGCAATGCAGATCTGATGGGAGCTCGAAAGTTCAACTTTTGCCCAATCCTTCGCAAGGACTTTGTGGTGGATGAATACCAGATCTTAGAAGCAAAATCTATAGGTGCTGACTGTGTTCTTTTAATTGCTGCGGCTTTAGAGCCAGCTAGATTGAAGGAGTTGGCGGCTTTCGCAAAAAGCCTTGGCCTGGAAGTGCTGATGGAGGTGCACGATGGCCAAGAGTTGGAAAGAAGCTTATGTGCAGATTTGGATTTAGTTGGGGTGAACAATCGAAACCTGAAGACTTTCGAGGTATCGTTACAAACGTCTCTAGACTTAGTAGATAAGATTCCGTCTGACTTTGTGAAGATTTCTGAATCTGGAATTTCTGATCCTGTTACTTTAATCACCTTGAAAAAAGCTGGTTTCGATGGGTTCCTAATCGGTGAGAACTTTATGAAATCAAGCCGTCCAGAACAAGCCGCTTATACTTTCATCAAAGAGTATAAGAAGATCTTGACAGAGGAAGCAGAAGTAAGCTTCTAATGAAATCGATGCTGCCTGAGGACGACAGCAGTGAGGATACGTATCACGAAATGATATGTATTGACGTTAGACATAGGCTTTTTGGCCTATAAAAAATCAAATAATAAACACATGAAATTCAAAGTCTGCGGAATGCGGGAAGCGGAAAATATCCACAACCTGATCCAAGAAGTTAAGCCTGATTGGATGGGCTTGATATTCTATTCGAAGTCCCCAAGGTATGTATCCGATGATTTTGCAGCGTCAATTCAAGTAGTAGAAGTGCCCAAAGTTGGAGTATTTGTAAATGAGTCCGTTGACTTTGTCCTAGATAAAATCGATGAATTTAAGCTTTCCACAATTCAACTTCATGGAAATGAGAGCCCGGAGTATGTGCGGGAGTTGAAGTTGAAAACTGGCAAGAAACTTTGGAAAGTTATTTCAGTAGGAGAAAGCATCGATTGGGAAACATTGAGAGACTATGTGGGGTTGGTAGAATACTTTCTATTTGATACTGCAACCGTCGAGCACGGGGGCTCTGGGAAAAGATTCAATTGGGATGTGCTGGAAGGCTATCCCTTTGAAGTTGGATTTTTACTGAGTGGAGGATTGGATGAGGAAAGTATGGAGGAGATTATGGATTTGGCACATCGATTACCGCGACTCGTGGGAGTGGATTTGAATTCCAAATTTGAAGATGCCCCTGGATTGAAGAATATAAAAAAACTGAAAAGTTTTAAGAATGGGTTACTTGGGATTGACAAACATCCAGCAACCAATAACTAACTACAAGAAATGATCAAAGTAGATGAAAAGGGTTTTTACGGCAAGTTTGGCGGAGCTTACATCCCCGAAATGCTGCACCCAAATATCGAAGAACTGAAAGAAAACTACGAGGCAATCATGGCTTCACACGAGTTTCAGGACGAATTCAGAGGTTTGCTGAAAGACTATGTAGGCAGACCTACGCCGCTGTATTTTGCTTCCCGACTTTCTGAAAAGCACGGTGCCAAAATCTACCTCAAGCGCGAAGATCTTTGTCATACCGGAGCTCATAAGGTGAACAATACAATTGGTCAGATTATTTTGGCTAAGAAGCTTGGCAAAAAGCGGATTATTGCTGAGACTGGCGCTGGTCAGCATGGCGTGGCTACGGCTACAGTTTGCGCACTGATGGGCATGGAATGCACTGTTTACATGGGTGAAATCGACATCGCTCGTCAGCATCCCAATGTGGAACGCATGAAAATCTTGGGAGCCAAAGTAGTTCCTGCGATTTCAGGCTCAAAAACGCTTAAAGATGCAACCAATGAAGCCATGCGTGCCTGGATCAATGATCCAGTTGGCACACATTATATTATCGGTTCTGTAGTAGGGCCACATCCATATCCAGAAATGGTAGCGAGATTTCAGTCTGTGATTTCCGAGGAAATGAAATGGCAGTTGAAGGAGAAAGAAGGAAGAGAAAATCCGGATATCGTGATCGCCTGCGTGGGTGGAGGATCAAATGCTGCTGGGGCTTTTTACCATTATTACAATACACCTGAAGTACGATTAGTAGCTGCTGAAGCTGCTGGATTGGGAGTTAATTCAGGTAAGTCCGCTGCAACAACGGCTTTGGGTACTCCAGGGATATTGCATGGATCGAAGACGATATTGATGCAGACAGAAGATGGACAAGTGGTAGAGCCACATTCGATTTCAGCAGGTTTAGACTACCCAGGAATTGGGCCAGTTCATGCGCATTTGTTTGATGTGGGAAGAGGTGAGTTCGTAGCTGTAGAAGATAAAGATGCAATGGCTGCAGGCTTTGAACTCAGCAAGCTTGAAGGAATTATCCCTGCCATAGAATCTGCTCACGCACTTTATGCATTGAATTTGATCGAATATTCCAAGGATGATGTGATTGTTATCAATCTTTCCGGAAGAGGAGACAAGGATCTGGAAACCTACATTAAATGGGGAAATTACTGAGTTGTAAGTATCAAGTAAGAAATAGAATTTGAGAATTTCGATTTACGATACACAAGATCAAATTGATTCTCGACTATAATTTTAGAATTCATTCTTTTCCTGAAAAAATAATGAATGAAGAATCTCTAATATTAAATGATGAAGTCTCAAACTTTCCAACCAAACAACTCTCTAACCTTTCAACCTAATCTTCCAATTTTTCAATCTTTCAATTTTCCAATCAAATCAAGATGAACCGAATACATACCTTATTCAATAGCAAAAAGAGCCGTGTGCTCTCGATCTACTTTACGGCAGGTTTTCCTGCGCTAGAGGACACACTTCCGATTATGGAGGCGATTCAGGCAGGAGGAGCAGATATTATAGAGATTGGCGTCCCATATTCTGATCCTATCGCAGATGGTCCTACGATTCAGGATAGTAATATGATTGCTTTGGAAAATGGGATAAGTTTGAAAAAGTTATTTGAACAACTCAAAGGATTTCGCTCCAAAATTCACATTCCCGTGGTGATGATGGGCTATTTGAATCCTATCATGCAGTATGGTATGGAAGCATTTTGCAAGAAATGCCAAGAAGTAGGAGTTGATGGATTGATACTTCCAGATCTGCCAATGCAGCAATATTTAGATGATTACAAGGCATTGTTCGAGCAGTATGGCTTGGTGAACACCTTCTTGATCTCACCTCAAACTACCGAAAAGCGGATCAAAGAAATTGATGAAAACACCAGTGGATTCATCTACATGGTTTCATCTCATGGAGTCACAGGCGCGAAATCAGGAATTACAGAAGAGCAAGTCTCCTATTTCGAAAGAGTACAGGCATTGAATTTGAAAAACCCAAGACTGATAGGTTTTGGAATTTCAGATGCTGAAACGTTCTCCAAAGCTTCCGAAAATAGCAATGGAGCAATCATCGGCTCTGCATTCATCAAAACCGTAAAAAGCTCAAAAAGCTTAAATGAAGACATTCAGACATATATTCAATCAGTCATTATTGAAAAATTGTAAGATTTGAAAATTCGAAAATTTTCTATACTCAATCTTAACCTATTCCAATAAACTTAACTCTACAGAAGGCCTCGTAAATCGTACTTCGCAAATCACAAATAAATATGATCATCCAACTTCAACCCGATATTTCCGACAGCCAAAAAGACAAATTGATCCTTGAGGTCAATGGAGTAGGCTATAAAACCACTGAAGTAAAAACCCAATTGGGTTCTTATCTAATTGGTATCGGTAAAAAGGAATTCGATATCCGTAAAATCGGCAACATGGACGGAATTATTGACATTCACATTGTCTCTGACGAATACAAATTGGTTTCCAAAAAGTGGAAAGCCAAGCCAACTTCCGTGGATTTAGGCGATGGAATTTTCATCAAAGAAGGAGAAATGGCTGTGATCACCGGGCCTTGCTCCATTGAGACAGAAGAGCAAATCCGTGCTGTGGTAGCTCACTGCGTAGAAAATGACATTAAAATGATGCGTGGTGGCGTGTTCAAACCTAGGTCAAGCCCTTACGCATTCCGTGGTTTGGGGCTGGAGGGCTTAAAGCTATGGCATAAAATCGCGAGCGAAGCAGGAATCAAGATTGTCACCGAAGTGATGCAAACTTCCCAGATAGAAGAAATGTATCCTTACGTGGATGTGTATCAAGTGGGAGCGAGAAACTCTCAGAACTTTAATTTGCTGGACGAGCTTGGTAAAGTAGACAAGGCAGTAATGATCAAGCGCGGTATTTCTGGTACGATCGAAGAACTTTTGCAGTCTGCAGAGTATGTGTTCTCGGGAGGAAATGAAAAATTGATTCTCTGCGAAAGAGGCATACGTACCTACGAGCGTGCATCTAGAAACACCTTAGATTTGAATGCTATTCCGATCTTGAAAGCGAAATCCCACCTACCTGTGATTGTTGATCCTTCACATGGAATTGGAATCAGAGCTTACGTTCCTCAGATGGCTTTGGCAGGAGTGATGTCAGGAGCCGACGGGATTATCTACGAATCGCATGAAGTGCCGGAGAAAGCCTATTCCGACGGACAGCAGACACTGGATTTTGCACAAAGTGCAAGACTTGCAGGCTGGATCAGAGAGAGCTTTGCGATGCGAAAAGGATTTGATTTATTATAATGAAAAAATTAGAGCCAGTGGAGACGCTGGCTTTTTTTATGCATAGTATTTATCTGCAGCTGGCGCAGAGTTTTTGCAATGATCGCAATCGATTGAGATATCAATTTTCCAAATAAGGCTATAGCTTAAAAAAGCTAAACCCAGTTCGAAAAGCTGGAATAGATACCATATCCAGTAAATAGAAACTTTGAAAGTGACATAATCACCAAAAAATAATCCTCAGTAGATAGCCCAATACGTAAGTTGAAATTCTTTCTGGGAGTAAAAAGTTTGTTAGTTTATTTTAATCAAGCGTTTCTTCCTCAGCTATAGTTGCTGCCGCTTCTTGTATCTGCATTAGCTCCATCTGCAATGGAGCGATGTTCCAATAGCCGTGAGCTTTTACGATTTTTCCATCTACAAACTGGGAAGTGATATGCACCGTCATTTCGAAAGTTTTATTATTGGCCGCAATAGTTCCTTTCCATAAGCCCCAGTAATTGACCCACGTTTCGCCTTCGTCCGTCATTACCATCTCTAATTCTTCCTCATCTCGGTCAAAAGAATAGGTTGATAGAGGTTCAATACTCAGCTTTTGTCCAGCGATAATTTCTTGGATAGAGGAAGGGTAATCTTCCGTGACATTAAAGAAAATCACTGCTCCATCTGCATAATGAGCTGCGTATTCATTCCATTCTCCAGCTACATAATTTCCAATAATGGATTTGAAAATATCTATCTCGGGAGATTGCTGGGTATACCTTGTTTCGGTAGTACAACCAAATGACGAAAGGATCAAAGCAAAGAAAAGAAGCCTCTTCATAGTTTTATGGTTTTAATGGTAAGAATGTTCAATTGACTTAATTCTATATAAGTTGGATTTCTACAAGCATCTATAAAAATGGATTGGTATGAACGTGGCTTAAAACTTTCCTATCTGCCCAAAATATTTTCCTATTGCTATTTTTAAACACAATAATCTGGTTTTCAAACAGATCAAAATGTTACATTTAGAAATGAAGAAGTTTTTTTTACTGAGCTTTATTCTCATTTCTACCTCTGGATTTGCGCAGATTGAATTAAGAAATGGATTTTTTCAATACAAAGAAGTCTTTGTAGATACTGATGATTTTCAGTCTGACTACCTCGAAAAGCTAGAAAAAGCTGTCTATGAAATACCAAAAGATTCTCCCCTCAGATTACAGGTCCTCAATGACATTGGCTATTATTATCATACTCGAAATTTAAATGTAGCGCTGGATTATATAGAATTGGGTTTGGAAGAAGCTAGAAAGAAAAAGGATTTCTATTGGGAGGGTCGATTAATGGTGTCGCAAGGTGCCATATTACTGCGGATGGAGGAATTGCAACTGGCAGAGTATGTGCTCAGAGAAGCGATTCTGAAAATACCTGAGAGTGAAGCTTGGTTACTTTACACAAATTTAAGCTATGTATATGAGCGAAAGGGACTGCTAGGAGAAGCATTTGTTTATGCCTCCAAAACACTGGAGATAGGAGAAAAGTATGGGGACAATAAAGCGATCGCTATGGCCTATTCAGATATGAGCAACCTTTTTTGGAAGCAAGGCAAATTTGATGCTGCCTTAAATTATGGATTAAAATCTCTTGAGCTATTTGAAAAAAGAGGCCTCAAAGATCTGGATTATGATTTCACACTTCATCTAGTGGGGCAATTTCTTGTAGATCTGGAACGGCCAAAGCAGGCACTACAGTATTTCCAACATTCAGCTCAATTGGGGGAGCGCTATGGTTTTTATAATAATCTTAGTGACACCTTCATAGCTTTGGCCAATTTACAAACAAAAATGGGTGATTATGCGGAGGCTCAGCTATCTGGCTTAGAAGCTCTTCGCTATGCAGAATTGCTCAATAATGAGTTTATGATCATGCGTTCCTATATGGCCTTAGGGAAGGTGAATAATGACTCAGGGGATTATTTGCAGGCTGCTAATTTTTTAGAAACAAGTATTGATGCGGTTGGAGAAAATTTTGGCGATAAGTTTTACTTAAGCCTTGTCTATGAAGAGTTGAGCAAATCCTATGAAGGTTACGGCGAATTTCAAATGGCTCTTGTCGCTTCTAGAAAATCTGACGAACTCCGCAAGGAAGTTTTTACCGGCGAAGCCGAAAAGCAGATCGCCTTACTTCAGACTGAAATGGACGTGACACAGAAGGAAAATACAATCAAATTACAAGAAGCCAAGTTGGATAGTCAGCGGATTCTACAGATCTTCTACCGGACACTTGCAGGGGTGTTGATCATCATTCTATTTCTACTCTACCGAGTTTTCCTTCGAAAGAAAAAATACAGTACACTTTTAGAAAAAAAGAATGAAGAGAAAGAGTTTCTACTGAAAGAAATCCATCATCGTGTCAAAAATAATCTGGAGACGATATCCAGCTTACTTACCCTTCAGATTGCCAAAATCGAAGAGCCCAAATTAAGACAGATCATGGAGGAAACTTACACTAGAGTTCAAAGTATGGGAATGATTCACCTTAGTTTGTACAAAGAAGGCAACCTGAAAGACGTGAAGATGAAAGAGTTTTTTAAGGGTTTGGGGAGATTCATTTTAGATACTTTTGATGCTTCGGGTCGAATCAAGTTTTCTGTAGAAATGAATTCTCTGGAATTGGACGTGGAAGCAGCAATTCCTATTGGTTTAATTGTCAATGAATTGATCTCTAATTCGCTTAAATACGCTTTTCCTAATCAGCAAACTGGCCAGATTTGCGTCAGCTTAGTTGAAAAAGGAGGAAGCCTTTTCTTGAAAGTATCTGACGACGGTATAGGTATCGTGGAAAATTATCCTGTGCAGGGAACTGGATTTGGAAGGGAGTTGATAAGCCTGCTAACAAGGCAGCTGGATGGGAAAATGACCTTAGTTAACGAATCAGGGACTGAGTTTAACTTTGAATTTGTACTTAACAAAGCAGCATGAGCCCAACTAGAATTTTGATCGTCGAAGATGATATGATTATCGCCGCAAATATCAGTTTGCAACTGAGTAAACTTGGTTATGAAGTCACCGGGATAGAAACCAAAGGGGAGGAGGCTATCCATCATGCTTTGGAGTCCAAGCCGGACATTATTCTGATGGATATACATCTAAAAGGAAAAACTACCGGAATAGATGCCGCACATGAAATACATAGATTTCTAGATATTCCTTTGATTTTTCTTACTGCAAACGAGGATGATGCCACCTTCGAAAAAGCAAAGGAGACTCATCCTTTTGCATTTATTTCCAAGCCTTTTACGAAACAGAATTTAGAAAGAACAATTGCCTTGGTAAGGGAAAGAATAAAAGAAACTTCAGCAACTATTTCCTTCATGGAACAAGGGAGTGACGTTTATGACGACAGAATTTTCATCCGCAACCATAATAAGTTGATCAAAGTAATGCTGGATGATATTCTGTGGGTAGAGGCCGAACGCAATTATTGTAAAATCATCACAGCACAACAGTCTTATATGATCGTAAGTCCGCTCAATAAGTTTTGTGATAAAATAGATCCTAAGCGATTTGTACGAATTCACCGTTCTTTTATGGTCAACTTTTCCAAACTCGATGCTGTCACCGATTCTAGTGTAGAGCTGAAAGGAAAGCTCATTCCTATTGGGAAGCAATACAAGGAGGATTTGTTAAGACTGGTGAATAAGGTTTAGTAGAGGGTAAAAATTTTAAGGAATCAATACTAAAATAGCTTAGTTTTTTTATGTCACTAGGTTTCTCACCCTTTAAACTCGATTTAGCTAACCTAGGTCAATTAAACCCTAAAACTGCCAAACACTTCTTTGTAGTAATTTCTAAAACAGTAACTCTCAAGTATCATCCTCCTGCGGCTTCAAACTTGTCCGATAAAGGTAAAGTGCATCTAAATATTCATTGTACATTCTGGTTCTATCAAATTAAAAATCAATGCTAATAGTAACGTTAATTACTACTAGCATTAATTAAAAAATGTAATCACCCTTAAAAAAAATGTAGTCTAAATTGTCAGTGGCTTTAATTAAAAAAAACTACTGCTGTCTTTTCGATTTATGATATTGGATTGAGCAAAAGCATAATAATACTTTGGAATTTGAAAGCTTATATATTTGTAAAGATTATATAGATCGTTTTGAAAACGTTTTGTCAATGAATTAAATTATAGTTGAAATCAAAAACTATTTTGGACGAAGTAGAATCTATAGTGTCCGAACATGGCTTAAATTTTTCCCAAGGATGTTTCCAGAAAAATAAATTTAGCATCGGGGGAGGAGGTTTGTAGAGGAAAGATAGGTTTCAAACCTGTCCTTCTGAATCTGTCAAATCATTAACAAAATCCTAAACTCACTTGCAATCCCTTCCTTACTCTCCACCTTCAACTCTCCTCCATGCGCTTTCACGATATCATAAGAAAGAGATAGGCCCAAGCCTGTTCCTTTCCCAGTAGGCTTGGTAGTAAAGAAGGGTTGGAAGATTTTGCCTTTGATAGTGTCGGGGATGCCAGATCCATTGTCTTTGACTGCTATTTGAACTCTATCGCCTAGGTTTTTGGTAGAGATGGTAACGAGTGGTCTATAACCCTCCATGGGTTCACTTGCCGTACTCTGACTTCGCTCAGCACAGGCATAAAAAGCATTATTAATAAGATTCATTAAGACCCTTCCGATATCTTGAGGGATGATCTCAACTTCAGGAAGGTTAGAATCGAGGTTTAATTCAAAATTTACATTGAAGGACTTATCCTTTGCTCGTAGCCCATGGTAACACAGTCTTAAATATGATTCGGCCAAAGCATTGAGGTCTGTGGCTACTTTTTCGCCAATTGTGCTGCGGCTGTGCTCCAACATGCCTTTTACAATATCGCCGGCGCGCTTACCGTGGTGGTTGATTTTGGAAAGGTTTTCTTTCAGATCACTCAAGATTTCAGAAACTAATTCCTCATCTCTTGCTCCTTGGTTTTTAGCTCTTTCTTCTTCCACTTCCTCGATCAGTTCTCTACTGACCTCAGAGAAGTTATTCACGAAGTTCAGCGGATTCTGAATCTCATGAGCAATTCCTGAGGCAAGTTCACCCATAGAAGCCATCTTTTCAGATTGGATCAGTTGTGATTGAGTTGACTTCAGTTGATCATAAGCGGATTCGATGTTTTCCCTCTGAGCATGAATTTCTTCCTTTTGTCTCTGAAGCAGCTTATTTGCTTTTTGTTTACCCAAATTGTTTCTATACAGTGAAATACTGATTACAAGAAACATAAACAAACCACATAAAGTAGCAAATATGAGTATCCTTTGATTAAATACTGCTGCATTTTTTAATTCGGTATCTTTTTGTAGAAGTGCTATTTCTGCTTCTTTTTTATTCAATTCAAATTCATATTGAAGCTGTTCAATCATTCGTGCTGTACTGGTTTTTGCAATTTCCTCCTTCACATACTTTGCATTGACCTCATTTTCGTAGGCGGCCATAAAGTCTCCAACAAGTGCTCTGGTCTCAGCCAAATTTAAATACACATCCACCAATTCATCTTTTGCATCAATTTCTTTTGCCAGTAATTTTGCTCTTTCAAAAGAAATAATAGCGTCATTAAAATTGCCTCGTTTTTTTTGAGTCTTTGCCAATCCAATGAGAACTTGGGTCAGTTCAAATTTGGCATCCAATCTCTCTGATATTGCTAAAGCGCGCCTGTGAAAATCATATGCCTTTTGAAAATTGCCCAATGTGGAGTTAATTTCTCCTAATTGTGTGAGGGGAAATGTAGCATCAATAGTTTCATCACAGAGATCTAAAGCCATTTCATGAAAGTAGATGGCGGAATCATAATTCAATTTTAAAAAATATACTTCCCCTATATTCATTGCCGCAGTGGCGATTCCTAGTTCCTGTTGTATGCTTTGGAACACCTCCAAGGATTTCTTGAAGAAAGACAAAGCATCATTTATGGTGCTTCTGTTTTTAAGGTAAACCGTTCCGATGTTATTAAATGAAGTCCCTATTCTTAATTTGTTGTCAAGTTCTTCTGAAATCTTAAGGGATTCAAAATGTAGCTCCAAAGCTTTAGTGCTATTCCCCAACATATAATAAATGGAGCCTAGATTACTTAGGATATTGGCTTCTCCTGTTCTATCATTAATCTCATGGAAATACTTTAATGCTTCTTGAAAATTCACAATGGATTCCAAGAAATCACCTTGTTGGGCGATTGCCCTCCCTTTGGCATTATAAGCATCTGCCAAGCCTTTTTTGTAGTGTATTTTATTTCCTAATCGAATAGCTTCATCAAAGTAACTGATTGCTCGATTTATGTCTGAACTAAAAAGTTCTAGCCCCAAGTCTAAATAATGTATAACTTTTACGCTGTCATTATTTGTCTTTTCAGTAATGTAAAATAAACTATCCGCTTTGGTAGATTGGGCGTAGCTTTCACTTCCAAGTGGAATAGATAATGATACTAAAAAAAGTAGTTGTATATAAGTCGTCATATAGCTAAGAATATACTGATTTTTTTCTCAATCAGACTGAGAGTATTCTAAACTCATCCAACCTGTAATTAGTAAATTCTGATTATCCGCTACTTTGCCAGTAGCCTAATTTGCTTTGCTTAGCCAGGCGACAGCAGACCGATGACAAATTTGGCCTAAGTGTAAGCGAAAATCAAACCCAATACAGCTTAGGTATCACCACTTGCAGAAAAGCGGATATTCGTAAATTAAATTCAACGATTAAAGTATATCAATTCCTTTTGTTCAAATTTAGCCAAACGATATTGATAATTTTTTATTTAAAGTTCTGATTTTAAGTCCTTTCAAATAGTCTATTCCATGTCTTTAACTTGTGCATTAGCATTTTTTTGCAGCAGCAATCTCCATATTTCAAGATTTAGAAGTTAAAAAAACCAATTTTATCAAGTTGTCAAATTGAGCTAAAAACAAACAAGAATGGATGTGAATCCATTCTTGTTTGTAACTCAAATGATATAACTCTTACTGCGAAGTTTTGATGATACGGATAGTTTTTACACCAAATTGGGTTTGAATATTTATGATATATAGCCCAACCTTCATTTGGGAGAAATCTAACTCCAAACGACTTTCCTTTTGATGCCATTCGCCTTTCCACGGAAGACTTCGGCCAAGCGCATCAGCAAGCACTAAAGAATACATATTAGGTGCATTTTCTAAATAACCTCTAAGTCTTAAATTGAGGACGTCTTTCACCGGATTAGGATAGACAATTATATCACCTTGGAATTCTTCTCCCGAGAGATTCGACAGTTCTTCTGATTTCGGCAATTCGATGATAGTTTCGATAGGTAATGGTTTTAGTCTGGCATTTTCCAAATTGTTTGACATTGGTCGTATGGCAATCGCCTGAGCTATCCAATGGTCACTAATTGATGCAGTAGCAATTAATTCCTCAGTTTCTCCAGCTTCAGTTTGTATATAATATGACATCATATTTGAAGTCAATCCCTGTTGGTTATTAGGGACATCATAAACTTCAATTGTCCCTACTGGAGGTGTCCATGTGGCATCTTTCTTATTGGCATAAAATACCATCACCATAGTATTACATTCTGTAATTGTCAGCGAAGGAGCAGTGGCGAGTAAATCTGGGGATCCAGATGCTCCACTAAATGCAACGATAGGTCCATCACTATGATAGATATCCGAACCGCTCACTCGGGTGATTCCCATATTCCATTTCGGTGCTTGATTGATTCGGAACCCATAAGTCTCCGGCTCATTGTTGCTCTTTACTACTTTGTAATAAGTGATCATTGCAACTTGATTTTCCTGGTTCACCCGATTTATAAGTACCCAGTTTTTATCCGGAGGTGATACAGAAGGAGCTTGACCTTTTTCGAACATTAAACCTACAATCAATAAATCTCCGATTTGGGTATTATCAGGTTTTTTTATGGTTGCAGAATTACTTGTATTTCCAGATCCCATGGCTGTTTCAAAGCCGAGTATTTCAGGAGCTACATTGATGCATCCGACGATCACCAATGATGCATATTCTGAATTGGCTTCATTGTAATTCTCATTTCCTACAAAATTTGCAATGACACGGTAAGTACCTGGAAATATAGGTGGGGTAATGGTGGGCGCATAATTGGTATCTAGCGTTCCTTCATATTCTATGGTAATTAGGTCTATGTCAAGTAAATCTTCCTCTCCTCCTATTCCATAGGCTGATGCAGTTGAAACCACAGGTTGACCATCATATTCAAATAAGCCACCTGTAACAGATACCGAGGGGGTTGCTTTTTCTACTTTCAGCGTACCTCTAGTTACGGTACCGATAATGTAATTGGAAGGCTCACTAAGAATAACACTTGGGTTAATTTCATAAATACCAGCTGAGATCAAACCGGTGCTTTCGAAGTTTGTCTCATCGAGAAGCAATGAATAAGTAACAGTGTCAACTACCGATTCTTCGTCATCATCTAGGATCACTTCATTTCCATTAGGATCAAGGAAACTTGTACTTACTTCAAATCCTGCAAATGCAGTTTTATATTCTGGCGCTGTTTCACCGTACACGATCAAATCTGGATTAGCTGTTGTTTCAGCAGTAAGGGTAGCAGGAGTAATATTGAGGTCTCCAGGTAAATAGGATACACTAAAGTTCCTAGATTCAAAAGTCCCTGGAATGATAAAATGTTGACCAACATCTGTCCCAGTTACCATATTAATTGAGAAAAATTCTAGGTTGAAATCATCATCATTTTCGCCGATTTCCGCACCGAAATCATAATATTTCCCGATTTCTGCATTTTCGCCTTTCTCAGCAATTTCCAAATCATTTTCACCAAAAATCACTAAGCTATTATCTTCCGTACCTTCTACTTCGCCTCCACTACTATTGATAATTGTTCTCGAGTTAATTATAGTACGTCCGTTTAGAATTGTGCGCGCATTGATAATTGTACGTCCGTTGATGATCGTACGACCATTGACAATGGTTCTTGCGTTGATCATCGTACGAGCATTAATCATAGTTCTGCCATTGATGCTCACTGGTTTTAGTTCCTGAGTTTCCTGATTTTCAAGGTATTCAAGGAAGGACTCCCCTGAGACATCATAAGCGGAATTGATTATAGTTCTACCATTGAGGATGGTACGCCCGTTGATTATTGTGCGCCCATTGATAATCGTACGTCCACTGACCATAAAGCTTTTGTTAATAAAACTATCTTTGTTAAGTATTGTCCTGCCATTAAAAATACCCAGAGGCAAACTATTGTCTTCTAATTTTTTGGCCAATTCAAGATCTTGGAAATATTTGAGGAGTATATCGCTTTTTAAACTTGCTACATCGATTATTTTCACCAAGCCTTCTGACTCAATCAGCTCATCAGCTATGATTACTTCGAATTTTAAAGCATCGCTTATTGAAGCCCCATATTCTATGGATAATTGATCTATCAAATCCACAGGCTTGATGGTAATCGGTAAAGTTTCAACTGTGATGATACCTGGACCATAATCGCCGAAGGCATCATTTATTCCGTCATAGCGTAGGTCACCATTCTCTTGAACTACTCCTACATAGTTGAATAAATCAGAGAATTCAAAATTCGTAGGTGAATGGGAAGCAGTGATTGTATAAGTTCCCACTTCGGCTAGGTCACCACTAATTGGACTGAAAAGTGTTAGTGTTTCCAATGAAGTGTCCAGATTATCGGAGTTTAGTGTAAGGCCGACTTCTTCCAGAGTCAGTTCACTCTTTACCCAGTTGATATCCACTAGTTCATAGACACTTGCTACAAAAGGAGCTATAACTTGAGCATATTTTTTGGTCATATCATCCGCACGGATGGCTATGGTTTTTTTGACAATATCAAAGAAATATATGGGGCCAGCGGTTCCTCCATCCAGTTCGCTGTCAGATATGGGACTGTTAACTACAGTGACTCCTGGATTACCCTCGAATGGAGGGATTGTCACCTCAAGATATCCTAAGCCTTGATCATTAATCAAATAGGTTGGGATCAAGAATTCATCCCGTAAATAAACTTGTGAGCCTTCATATAAATTAGTGCCGATAATTTTCAGCACAAATTCAACTTCACCAGGGCTAATAATTGAATCATAAACCAGCTGGATATTATCAGGATTCGGTGTGGCGAGTTTAAGCAATGCCCTGTCAGCCCGAATAAGGCCAGACCCTGACTTAATATCGTCTCCAGCTTCATGCATGTCTTGTGCAGTAGTTTTTAATACTCTTCGTATATCCGCAGGCAAACTGACCCCAACTCCGCCAATCCAATCTTCGGGATTGGTTTCTGGATAATACTTAATACGGGCTTGCTTTACTAAGGCAGCAATTGCAGCTACATGTGGCGCTGCTGCTGAGGTACCGAAGAAATTTGGAAAATTATCATCTTCTAAATTTGGTGCTCCAAAGCTTACGGTAGTATTCACACCATTTGGTCCAGTGAAATCAGGCTTGTTGCGAATCTCCCCAGAGGTAGTTGTTCCACCTCTTGAAGAGAATGTAGCAACAGTGAACGGCTCGGTTCCACTAGGTACTAATGCTGGGTCAAATCCATATACTGAGGTATTGGCATAAAGTACTGCACCTACTGTCATTGCCTCACTAGAATTGGCGTGGCCAAAAATTGTAGATGAATTTATTCCATTGTGATCGTTTGGATCAAGCTCGCCTCTGAAAACAATATATTTAAACTTGATACCGGTGTTTGAATCAAGGTCAGTGCAACTTTCACATTCTCTTGCGATTAAAAGATCGATGGTGGTTTCTTCCGAAATAGTAAAGGAAAGAATCTCAATTGGATCACCGTTGGCGTTGTTACGATTAAAGCCAAAAAGAGGAACACCGAAATCTTTCAAATAAATATCAAGGTCATATAAGCTACCTGTCTGGTCAAAGGAATAGAGTGGATCATCCCATTGTAAGGCAATCATATAGACAGCGGGTCCATTTTTCCCCGGGAAAACTTTAATGGATTGAGTTGTATTGCCACCACTAAATTGATGAACTCTGCCTCGTCCTGCCCACTCACCATTGTTCAACGGTAAGTCAATTGACGAACCACTATCAGGATTAAATACACCTTCGAAGGATTTACTCCCAAAATTTCCGGCAGAAGTGAAATATGAAACGCCATTGGCAGAAACTTCATTCACTGCATTTGCCACCTTTCCATCACTATAGAATGGTTCGGTGATGTAGGTAATATCATCTACTATTATATCACTTCCTGCTGCAGCTATATCACGAATTCCTTGTGCAAAATCTCCAGCAGTAACGATTCCTGTTCGGAAACCAAGCTGGGCTCCCGGTGCGACATCGTGGATGATCTGCAACATGGCACGACCTTCATCGGATCCAATTCCAAATCGGCTTGGCAATTCCCTTAAGAAATAGAGGCTCTCTGGCAAATCGCCATTAGTAATATCGTTTGCTAATGTATTCACTCCAGCGTCTGAACGCGTGGCATAACTGTCCGATAGAACTCCGATTTTAATGCTTGTCCCGTCAATAGCTTGATCTCCCTCAGAATGAATATATCCTGCCCTCACAAGATTAGAGCGCATCACTCTATCACCCTGCGTAGTGGATGCACCTTTATTTGCAACAGGAGGGATAGCAGGACGTACATAGTTGATTATTTCTGGGTACTGATTTAAATCTAATAATGCATTTATAGGAAAAAATCCAGCAATAATTAATGAATTCGGGTCTTGTTTTAAAACTTCTTCAGTTGGAGTAACAAATCCTAAATCTTCAATTATCGCTTTTGCTTCAGCAAACTTGTCCTTTACATAGATTACTTCAATAAGCACTTCGTTTCCGCTGATAAAGAATAGTTCATTTGTTTCGACTGTTTGAGACCTATCATAAATCTCGTAGAGGGCAGATAATTCCGCACCTATGAGTTCATATACTTTTCCTTGAGAGCAGATACCGAAAACCTGTCGATTGTTAACCGTTACTTTAAATGCTTCTGTGTTGCCACATCCACCCACTGCCTTAACGTCAATCACGTCACCATTATTAACCAAAATGGACTCTGGAGTAATTATTACATGACCATTTCGTGAAAAAATCAGCTCGCCAAAATCGACAGTGGCAAAATTCGTTAAATTAGTAATTGCAGTATTTCCTCCATTCTCGGTGCTACATAATACCGCATCTACAACTGACAATACAGGAGGTGTAGTGAGGGTGACATCTAAGCTACATTGTGTTGGAGAACATGCTCCTCGATTTTCTATGTTGACAGATACTGTTCCAGAGTTAGACCAATTTACTTGGATCGAATTAGTGCCTTGCCCTGAAATAATTTCCCCTCCATCAGATACAGACCAAAAATATGCGGAATTTCCAGAAGGCACCGTGTAGCTGGCAGAGGAACCATCACAAACTTCAATTTTGCCTTGAATGGCACAGGCTGTGTCAAAATCAATCATCTCGGAAGCAGCTTGCACAGAGCGACTTTGGCTTCCCATTGATTTACTATTTAGTGAGACTACTCTAGTATGATAGGGAGATCCACTTATTGAAGAGGCAGAATTCCCTTCACCCCAATCTTGTGCACTAGAAATGTGACCACCCCAAGCTATGATAACCGTATTATTGGCTCCGTTGCTGCCGATGGCAGTAAATGATATTTGTATTCTGGTGATCGAGCTAGTTCCTGAATTATTTTCCTGCAAGACATATTTTATCTCACCTATTGTGCCTCCATAGATGGCAATTTTCTTTTCAGTTTCAGAAAGTTCGCTGAAACTGGTGGAGGGTTGGGGTATTCCATTTGGTGTAGAGATTAATCCAAAGCTAGGAGACCCAGCATGGGGGATAACCTGCTCGCAGATTCTATCATAACTAGTGATGTAGTCTATAGCGCTTTTGTTTTTTTCACGTGTGTCCCATTCAATCTCCACGGTATGGTTCCCAGGCTTCAGCTTGGAGATAGTTAAGCGATAGGGAATGGATTGACCTTCAAAAAAATGACTATTACTATTATTGGAGTTTCCAGTAGCCCAGTTTACGGGGCTTACAGGAATATTTTTAAGTCCTCCATTCTGACCTTGTTCTAATTGAACATTCTGCGCATAAGAAAAATTTATAGAAAGAAATAATAGAAAAAGCAGATTGTTGCTTAGTGAGAAGAATGTGCGCATCGCGGAATTTTTCATGTCAAAAGAGTTTTAATTACGTCAAAACGGGAAAGCACTTTGCAACTTGGTTAATACCTGAGTTATACCTTAATCGCCAAAAAATTTATCTTTATCAACAAATTTGAAACTCGCCCAAGAACTTTTAGTCCTTTTTCAGTCTTGAATCATCTTAGCCACTTCTTCAACTTAATTCAATTATTCTTGGTAGACTTTCTTACTGTCACAGCAATAATGAGTTTCAGGTAACATCACCTGAGATGCTTCTGAAATTTTTAGAATCCAAGACTTAAAAAAGGCGAAATGAAAGTGACTAATACTACTTTATCTAGAATTCATCAGCTTCTTTTTATAGATATAATACTGAAGAAGTACATTCCCAATGACAGCAAAAAACTGATTTGGACGAATCAATAAATAAAATGTCCGAAGCTTCCTTAATTCTTTCCAAACCTATTTTGAAAGATGCTTGAGTCCATGAACTGCGAAGAAGCGAGTTCAATGGAAATGAAATTCTATATGAATTTCTTGGGGGTTGAAGCTACTTAAATAAGCAAACTATTAGAAAGGTGCTACGATAACTTGACACGATTGGCAAGGGTTAGGTTTTTCATAGGAATAAGAATTTGTAAAAGGAAAAAATTTCTATTGCGAAATAGGCCTCAGAAATCAGAGAAGAGATCAATTTAGTTGATGAAAAAAACGATCGGGATTAACTTAATTACATTTGATTATTGTGAGAATCAATAGTTATAAAAAAGTGATTCTAATAAAATTTGCATAGCACTTAAAAATCTTTCTATTTCAATAAAATCCTTATCCGTAGAAAATAAGGGGTTTCATAGGAATTTCAATTTGAAACTCACAGAAAATTGTATTTTTTGTATCTAATCCGTAAAAAAAAATGAATTTCAAAAACATCTTTCTCCTGCTTGCGATAAGCTGTAGTGTCAGTTTTAGCCAAGCTCAAACGCAACCTGGCTATTTAATGCATCCAGACGTAAATGCTGAACAAATCGTATTTGTTTCCGAAGGTGATATTTGGAAAGTTCCGATTTCGGGCGGACAAGCCATCCGGCTTACTTCACATCCAGGAGATGAATCAGATCCCAAACTTTCTCCTGATGGAAAATGGGTGGCCTATGCCGCAAGCTATGAAGGTCCTACAGAGGTTTATATGATGCCTATGGCAGGTGGCTTGCCGAAAAGATTGACCTACGAGCCAGCAGCTTCGATCCCCATAGATTGGAAGTCTGCAACCGAAATCGGCTACGTCACCAATCAATATGCGACACTTCCAAAACTCATGACATTGACTATCAATATGGAAACTGGAGCCAAATCTTTTTTGCCTCTGGAAATGGCCGCTGAAGGTAGCTTCTCAGAAGATGGGCAAACCTACTTTTTCGTCCGACCAACTTTCCACAACAATGTGACCAAACGCTACGAAGGCGGTACCGCTCGACAAATCTGGAAATACACTTCTGGGGTAGCCGAAGCAGTAAAACTAACCCAAGACTACAAAGGCGAAGATCATCATCCTGTCGCCCATCAGGGCAAAGTCTATTTCCTTTCTTCTCGTGATGGAATCGTCAATGTCTGGGTGATGGATCAAACTGGCGGAGCGATGAGCCAGATCACTAAAGAGCCGAGCTTTGATGTTCGTGAGTTTTCCCTTTCAGGAAATCAGTTGGTATATCGTGTCGGAGCAGATTTGAAAATAATGAGCCTTGGAGATAATTCGGCTAAGACCTTGGCTATTTCTTTGGTCTCAGACTTTGATCAATTGCGCGAAAAATGGGTTGACAATCCAATGGATAATTTGACTGGAATCGCCGTCAGCAATGATGGAGAGCGGATTGCATTGACTACTAGAGGTCGAGTTTTTTCAATTCCCGCGAAAGAAGGAAGGACTGTTCGGCTCAGCCGAAAAGATGGGGTACGTTATCGAGACGCAATTTTTTCTCCTGACGGAAAATCGATTTTGACTTTTTCGGATGAAAGTTCTGAATTTGAAATCCACGAATACAACAGCTTTGGAATGGATCAGGGAAAACAACTTTCCAAGAATGGTAACACCTTAAAATTTGACATGCTTCCTTCGCCGGATGGGTCCAAGATCGCATTTCTTGATCTGAACATGATCCTTTGGATATTGGACAAAAACACTGGAAATCAAACTAAAATCACGGTTTCCGATGAAGATATCAATGGGATGTCTTGGTCACCTGACAGCAAATGGATCGCATTTGTGCAAGCGGCAACTAATACATTCTCCCAAATCCACGCATTTAATGTGGATACCAAAAAGCGAATCGCCATGACTTCGGATCGGGCAAACAGCTTGAGTCCGCAGTGGAGTCCGGATGGCAATTGGCTTTATTTTCTTTCAGATCGTAATTTCCAGTCTGTCATCAGCAGTCCATGGGGGCAGCGACAACCGGAGCCTTTCTGGGAAAAGCAGATGAAAATTTATCAGATTGGTCTGAAAAAAGACTTGATTTCTCCATTCTTCTATTCCAATGAATTAGAAATTGCTAAAGAGAAAGAGAAGGATAAAGCGACTGAAAAAGTAACGGTAACGATTGAGGAAGCTGGACTGCTAGAGCGACTTCGTGAAGTGCCGATACCTGCGGGGAATTACACCAATCTGATTGTGACGGATAAAGCACTTTATTTTCATGAGATAGGCCCTGGAATGGGCGTATTCTATGGTGGTGGAGCAAGAGGTGATGAGAAAGCGCCTTTGATGATGGCAATGATTTCTAATAATCCTGAGCCAAAAGCGTTCATCGAAAATGTGCGAAGCTATTCAGTTTCTCTCAATAACAAATATATTTTGGTTCGAAGTGGATCCACGTATTCTGTTGTGGAATTAGGGACTTCTCCAGTTACAGATCTATCTAAAACGAAAGTCGATTTCTCCAGCGTAAAATTCTCCATTGATCCTCGGGAAGACTGGAAGCAGATCTTTACTGATGCTTGGAGGATGGAGCGGGACTATTTTTATGATGCAAATATGCACGGTGTAGATTGGGATGGGATGCGAGAAAAATACTTTCCTTTAGTGGATCGTGTGACTACAAGAGCGGAACTTTCAGATGTAATCGGAGAGATGGTAGGTGAGCTTTCTGTGCTCCACACTTCGGTAAGAGGAGGAGATCTTCGGGATGGAGAAGATGATATTAGCTTCGGAATGCTTGGTGCTCAATTGACTCGAAACGAAAAGCTACATGGTTACACAGTTACACATATCTATCAATCTGACCCAGATTATCCAGACGAGATGTCTCCACTTTCGCATCCAGATGTCAACATAGCCGAAGGTGATATCATTACGCATATAGATGGAGTAAGCGTGATGGAAGTGCCAGATATCTATGCGCTCCTACGCGACAAAGCGGGCAAGCAAATTCGAGTTTCATTATTGACAGCCGAGGGCAAAGCTAAAACGGATCGAATTCTCAAGCCTATTTCTTCCCGAGCAGAAGCCAACCTTAGATACAACGAGTGGGAATGGACGCGAAGAATGGAGGTAGATGAAAAATCAGGCGGAGACATGGGCTATGTCCATCTTCGTGCAATGACTGAAACAGATATCCACCAATGGTATCGTGATTTTTATCCTCAATTTAAGAAAAAAGGCTTGGTCATTGATGTGCGCCAAAATCGCGGAGGAAATATCGATTCCTTCATTTTGGAGAAATTGATGCGTGAGGTATTCTTTTATTGGAAGGGTAGAACTGGCGAGTCTTATTGGAATATGCCCTATGCATTCCGTGGTCATTTGGTTTTGCTGGTGGATGAATTTACCGCTTCCGATGGGGAGGCTTTTGCTGAAGGCTTCAGGAGATTGGGCATGGGGAAAGCCATCGGTGCTAGAACTTGGGGTGGTGAAGTTTGGCTTTCGGGTTCCAATACTCTTTCTGATAATGGTATCGCACGAGCGCCGATGAATGGTGTTTATGGAGAGAATTTGGGCGGTGCGGATAATGACCAAGGCGTAGAATGGTTGATAGAGGGAGTTGGTTTTATACCAGATATTGAAGTGATCAATTTGCCCAAAGCTTCTTTCGATGGATCAGATGCGCAATTGGATGCCGCAATCGAACATTTGAAAGAATTGATCAAAGGTGATCCTAGACCTGTTCCTCAGCCGCCGGCTTATCCGGATAAGAGTTTTAAGAAAGGAAATAATTAAATGAAAAGGCCTGCGAAAGCAGGTCTTTTTTTGATTTATCCTAAAAGATCTCGGAGGTTTTCCAGAGGGTACAAAGAGTGTCTTAGTCGGGTTGGATGATACTCTGAATCTATCTCTAGTGGTGGCGTGGTGATTTGGCAAATTTTTCATTGCCCAAAGTAAAGCCATGCCATCCCTGATATTTAATATAGAGTCATTTCCGTTAATGTTCAATTTTGCTATGCTGATTATTTTGTTGCTTTTGATGTGCGAATCGCGCTCTATGTAACCTTTATTCAATTCTACAGTTTTAGCTGACCGACAGAAATTTCTCCATTTTTGCTATCATGACCTAGGGTGGTGGCGCAAGGCTAATTGAAAAAAAATCTCAAGTTGAAGGATATAGCTTGGGGTTAATCATATTTTTCTCCCGATTCCTCGAATAGCCAACAATAGGAGATGGAACGATAACTCTGAGCCATGAACTATCCCTAAAACCAACTACTTCAGCTCTAAATTTCTCTAATGCAAGATATATACCCGTTAATCAAGTTTCACGGCCTGTAATTCAGTAATGAAGCTGGTGAATGATCATATTCTTGTTATGTTGATGAAAAGTTTTTCCATTGCTAAGGCTTTATTTCTGGATATTCTAATTTTAGCACTGTCGACCATTTGTAATAAACCTCCATCCGCTTTCAAAATCTTCTTAATGTAAATTGGATTAATCAAATGTGAATTGTGAATTCTTAAAAATCCATTTGGACTGAGTGCCTTTTCAAAATCTTTTAAATTTTTGGATATTAAGTATGGTTTTTTTACACCGATTTGGTGAATATAAGTGTAGTTCCGATCTGCTTCGCACCTGATAATTTGATCAATATCAATGATTTCATAACCTTCCAGTGTAGGAATAGCTAATTGATTTGTTGCCTTTTTAGCTTTTTCTACAAACTCTTGCGGGAATTGGGTTTGTGATGGTTCTTTACTTAGAAATCTCTTTCTTTTCCAATTTTTAATGAAGAATTGAAGCTCTTCTGGTATTAAGGGTATATTAAGATAATCCACATCAGGATTTTGGTTAGTATTTAAAGTGATATTATTGTTAAGAGTTAAAAAAACAATATCGAAATGAGGAAAAGGTGTGTTCTTTTTCATTTCATTTATGAGTTCTATTCCTTTGAAGGGAAACATTTCAAAGTTCAAAAATAAAAGATCAAAGTCATGCAAACCCCTTTTGCAATCTTGCAAAAAATTATCTGGTCTAGAGTAGTTCTTTAGGAGTTGGGCGCCTTCCATTGTATTTTCAAGAATATGCTTTAAGGATTCCAAAACTTCTGCTTCACTTTCTACACTAATTATCCGAATAAGATCTTTCATAATTTAAATTTGAAAACTAAATAACAAACTAACTGTAAATGATCTTTATGCGAAGCAAACAGAATTGACTGCACACACCACTTAAGTATTAAATCTACATTCTAATAGAACTATATAGTAGAATAGTCAATTTAGTTTTTGGTTATACTATTGTTCAAAATCTCTTTGACCTAACAACTATTCCGATATAGTTATAAAATAGTTTATACTTCATATAAAATTGAAAAATATAGGAGTGGCTCTAAAAGCATTTTTACAAAAATATGACGTATAAACTAGTAATAAATAAAATCACTTATTGGATTTAAGATATTTCTAAATTACTATATATTTTCAATAATGATACTTTTCCAAGTATTAAAATTCGTCTGATATACAAAAAACAGTATTTAATACCATTTATACATCCATATGCAGTATTGGGAAACTATGAAAGGTCAGCTGTACATTCTTTGTTTTTTTAAAAAAGTACTTAGGGTAAATTCAATATATATTCAAATATTGAACAGCATACCAGCTCCAATCACTTTCGATTACCAATCGAAATTCTTTAAGATTTGTTAGGGAGTACTGCTGAAGGTCTGGCGCAAGTCGGTATAATTCTTTTTATCACTATTCTTTCTTTTATCCATAATTATCTAATACATGAAAAATTTAGAGAAAAGTATTTTAAAAATATGCGGCAGTCTTTTTATCTTATTCGCATTTATGGCCTGTCAGGAATTGACTGAAGGGCAAAAAGACGTTTCAAATTTAGACCAACAAATTGCCGGCGATATGTCTGCTAATCAGTTCGAAGGAGATCCACCACCTTCTCTGGTTCCTTTAAAGGATTATTCAAAATCAAATAATTTTAATTTAAGTATATCTTCTTCGGAATCAAGTTTGGAATCCCCGATCGAAGAAACGCTTATGCCGGAAGAAAGCCATACGCAAACCCTTACCGGAAAAATTAATGGGGCTCCTTCTTCGGGAGATGTGATGTTTATGTTGGATGTATCAGGAAGTATGGGAGCTGTGCTCAATACAGCGAAAGCAAATTCCATTAACATAATGAATGCAGTCAGGAGCCTGATACCCGACACGAATTTTGGTGCGATTTCACAGGTGGATTATAATGGTAGCTTTAGTGGATGTGGATATGGAAGTATATATGGGAGTGGTTCTGATTACCCCTACAACCTAGATGCAAATTTAAGTTCTGACCTTTCCAATACTGAAAGCGGCATAAATTCCATAGTGTTGAAAAACGGATATGATGCTCCGGAAAGTTACACCCGAGCTCTTTGGGAATTATACAATGATGAATCCATAAATTGGAGATCAGGTTCAAAAAAGATCGCCATTTATTGGTTGGACAATATTCCTCATGATTGTAATGTCTTTGGTCTGATAGGAGTAAATGGAGTTACTAGTGGCCCAGATCCTGGCAGGGATGGGGTAGCGGGTAGCGGCGATGATCTTGCCTTCGTCCAAACCATCAATGAATTAAAAGATAACGGTTATACTTTAATCACTTTGTTTTCAGGTTCAACCGCGGGTAATGATTTTGCACTATGGAAAGCTGCCTCCCTACTTACAGGTGGAGATGCTTTTCCCTTTGATGCCAGCAACCCAGATGTGGCTGAATTTATTGCGAATATCATTGCTGAAAGCTTGAATAAAATTGATGATTTAAGTATTGAAACTTGCGATCCAACCTATTCAACTTGGCTTACAGGTGTTTCTCCCAGTTCTTATACTGGAATTGTATTGAATGAGCCTATTGAAAGAGATTTTGATGTCACCATTACTGTTCCAGAAGGTACAGCTCCAGGAGAATACACATTTGATCTTTGCCTAGTCGGCGATGGTGCTGAATATGCGAAAACGTCAGTAACCATCACTGTTCCCGAACCAGTTGTGTATGTTGCTTTTGATGTGCAGCCCGGTGGCTGTCCAAATCCCATTCAATTGAAAAGAAAAGGTGTTATTCCTACCGCAATTTTAGGGACAGCAGACTTTGACGTTACTGAAATTAACATGGCTACAGTTACTTTAGAAGGTGTTTCTCCAATCCGTAATGCCTATGAGGATGTATCCACCCCATATGAGCCCTTAGTAGAAAAGCCCTTTGAATCCGGCGCTTGTAATACCTTGGGAAGTGATGGGTTTATGGATGTAACTATTAAGTTTGACGCTCAGACAGTTACTGAGGCTCTAGGGAATGTTTCTAAAGATGATGTAATTAAAGTCAAAATAAAAGGCCAGTTAATGGACGGGACAGATTTTGAAGGAGAAGACATCATTATCATAAGGTAGTTTTAACATTTTTCAATTAGATAGGAGGTTGGTGATCATCAACCTCCTTTTTCATTTCTTTGATAAATCTATTGGTCAAAATATGAAAATGATTTCGTCCATTTTTAATTAGACCGTTTTGTAAAATTGTAAGTTTCGAGTGAAGTATTGGAGTTGACCTGAACGATATTTAGGATGACTTCTGCTTTTTTTTAAAAGGTACTTAAAGCCTTAATGATTTCTGTATCGGCGATGAGATTCAAATAGGCTTCAGACTTCAGATTTTTAAACTAAGTGGTTGGGGGTAAATCTGAAGAAATAGCCAGAATAGACAAACCGTGATGAATTCCTACCTCGGCTATATTGGCTTTTTGTTTTGAAGTAGCCTTACACTTTCATTTGAGGCCTATAAACGCACTTGAGAAAGTAGTCTAAACTCATCAAAATGTTTTTAGGTTATCTGCACATATTCTAGCAATCTGCAGTAGTAATTCTTTTCAAGTTTAATTTCTTTGATGCATCATTCCAAGTATTAATCTGCAGCACTATAAAATACTCAATGGTGACTAATAAAATCTCTCTCAGTACCTAAAGGAATCAGATCAACATGAAAGAAGTTTTCTACCTCCTTTATCAATAAATCCCTACCTTTGTAATCCATTCGAGTGAATGGTGTGTATTTGGTTGACCTAATACGCTGATTTACAACTAAAAACGATAGTCTTTTGACCCGCGGACTGTTGCTATTCAGGGTTTGTACTATTATGTCAAAACAAGAAGATTTTAACTGGGACAGTATCGAAACCAAAGGTTTTGGTGAAGGCTATTCCAAAGAAGAACGCGCTCAAATGGCTGCGATGTATGAAGATACATTGGGCACGATCACTGAAAAAGAAGTTATCAAAGGTACTGTAGTAGGTGTTAATGATAAAGATGTAATCATCAACGTAGGCTTTAAGTCTGACGGATTGGTTCCTCTTTCTGAATTCAGAGACCTTGAGTCTATCAATGTAGGTGATACAGTAGAAGTATTCATCGAAGAGCAAGAGAATTCACTAGGACAATTAATCCTTTCGCGCAAGAAAGCTAAGATTGTACGTGCATGGAAAGACATCGAAGATGCGCTTGAGTTTGATAACGTGATCGAAGGTCTTGTGAAAAGAAGAACTAAAGGTGGTTTGATCGTAGATATCTACGGTGTTGAAGCATTCTTGCCAGGTTCTCAGATCGACGTGAAGCCTATTAGAGATTTCGATATCTATGTAGGTAAGAAAATGGAAGTTAAAGTGGTGAAAATCAACCACGCAAATGATAACGTAGTAGTATCTCACAAAGTGTTGATCGAGAAAGATCTTGAGAAGCAAAAAGCTGAGATTCTAAACAACCTTGAGAAAGGTCAAGTATTGGAAGGTGTGATCAAGAACATGACTAACTTCGGTGTATTCATCGATTTGGGTGGTGTAGATGGTCTTCTTCACATTACAGATATCTCTTGGGGACGTATCAATCACCCAGAAGAAGTATTGCAACTTGATCAGAAAGTTCAGATTGTGGTTCTTGACTTTGATGATGATAAGAAGAGAATTTCTTTGGGTATGAAGCAGCTTACTGCTCATCCTTGGGATTCTTTGGCGTCAAGCCTTGAAATTGGATCTAGAGTTAAGGGTAAGATCGTAAACGTAGCTGACTACGGTGCGTTCCTTGAGCTTGCTCCAGGTGTTGAAGGTTTGATTCACGTTTCTGAAATGAGCTGGTCTCAGCATTTGAGAAATCCTGCTGACTTTGTGAAAGTAAGCGACGAAATCGAAGCTGTAGTATTGACTTTGGACAAAGACGACAGAAAAATGTCTCTTGGTATCAAGCAATTGACTGAAGATCCTTGGACTAAGAACGACATGGGTACTAAGTACGCAGTAGGTTCTAAGCACACAGGTGTGGTAAGAAACTTGACTAACTTCGGTCTATTCCTTGAATTGGAAGAAGGTATCGACGGTTTGGTTCACGTATCTGATCTTTCTTGGACTAAGAAAATTAAGCATCCATCTGAGTTTGTAAAAGTAGGAGACGAGCTAGCAGTAGCTGTTCTTGAGCTTGATGTGGACAACAGAAGACTTGCTCTTGGTCATAAGCAATTGGAAGAAAATCCATGGGATACTTTCGAATCTGTATTCCCTATTGGATCAGAGCATAAGTGTACTGTAGTTTCCAAAAATGACAAAGGTGCAGTTCTTGAATTACCTTACGGTCTTGAAGGATTTGCTACTGTGAAGAACTTGGAAAAAGAAGACGGATCTCAAGTAGAGGTTGGTGAGTCTTTGGATTTCAAAGTATCTGAATTCTCTAAAGATGATAAGAGAATCGTTCTTTCTCACACAGCGATGTTCAGAGAAGATGCGAAGCCAGCTAAGAAAGAAGCCAAGAAGAAATCTGATTCAGGTTCTGCTTCTACTTCTACCTCTTCAGCTCCGGCAGAAAAGTCAACACTTGGTGACTTGGACGCATTGACTCAGTTGAAAGAGCAAATGGAAGGAAAGAAGTAAGGCATTAGATTCTAGATATTAGAATCGAGACTTACTTAATATATTGAAAACGCCGGCTGAAAAGTCGGCGTTTTTTTTTGATTTAACCACAGAGTACACAGAGGTCCCGCGGAGAAAACAATTGAATATTGGTTCAAGTCTTCAGACTTGGACCTCAACTAGTACCATGTCTTCCATTTTGTTTCTTATGGTTGTTCTGCTTCTCCCGAAGCAGGACTAGTTGTGATAGGTGTTATGCTGTTTGATGAGTTTTTGTAGTATTTCGACTCAGTCTTTCGTACTGGCTAAACTAGTTTTATCATTAATTTTGACCTTATGAAAAATGCACTTTTACTATTACTTATCCTTTCAATTAGTTTTTCGGTCACTGCGCAATCAGGGTTAGAGTTGAAAGGCTATTTTGGCGCTTCGGGAGCTATGGCCAATTGGAACGAAGATCTCGATGGAGCTAGCTCTGTGGATATTGAGAATTTAATGGAGGTGGGCATTCTTCTTTCAAAAAGTATTAATGATAAGTTCTCACTTAGTGGAGGCTTAAATTATTCCTTTGCTAAGGTTGATTTCAATCCAAATTCTCCTCCATGTATTTATTGCGCGAGTGGCTATATTCATAATCCCGATTTCCAGATGCTGTCTATTCCTGTCTATGCGGAGTATGCATTAGGGAAGATTTTTTATGCAGCAGCCGGGCCGGTCTTAGATTTTCAGCTTTCAGAAGAAAATAATTTATCCGACCAAAGCGGGTTTGGGTATTTAATAGGATTGGGAGCTAAGTTGAAAAAGGAGAAGTTTTCTTTCTCCATTTTTCCAAATTATAAAAGACATAATGTGATTCCATTTGAGAAAGAAGGGACATATTAGCAAGTCTTACAAGAGCTGGGAGTTCAGTTTGGTGTAGGATATCTGTTTTAGAGAAAAATATAGGGAGACTTATGAAAATGAAAAAAGCATCCCGAATTCGGGATGCTTTTTTGTTGAGGTCGAGAGCGGATTCGAACCGCTGTACGAGGTTTTGCAGACCTCTGCCTAGCCACTCGGCCACTCGACCAATCTCAATTGGAATGCAAATGTAGTTATTATCTCTACATCTGCAAAAAAGGAATTACTTATTTTTAAACTTTGCTTGCCAATGAGCCTGAACTTTAATTTGAATCCATTAATCAGAAGCGGTATATCGTGATAATTCATTTGAAGTTTCGGATGGCGGCAAAATACATTCTATTTATATCGATTCTAAATTATATATATGCCAATAATAAATGCTTAAATAACTGTTAAACAATGCGATATGAAATCAAAAGGAGGTCTGGACAAACATCCGTATACTATCAATTCCAGTTTGAAAAATTGGCTTCGGGTAGTACCTTTGCAGGGGTTATAATAAACCACATAAACTATTTAATTAGCTATAATATGTTATCTAAACGCTCGTTAGTAGGGGTTCGATCGAATTTCCACACACTGGCAGTGCTGTTTTTCATGCTGATCGGGATGCAGGCTTTTGCTGCAGATCCTGCGGTTGAGAGTGGCGACGAAGCAGTAGCAGCAGGAAAGGCTCTATTCAATACCAATTGTAAGACTTGTCACAAACTCGACCAGAAGTTAGTTGGACCTGCCCTAAGGGGGTCAACCGATAGATCTGGTATTGAAAGTGTGAAAAGCTTTATAAAAAACTCAGCAGTTGTAATTGCTTCGGGTAATGCTTATTACAACAAGCTTTTTAAAGAATTTAATGGTACTCCGATGCCAGCTCACGAGTTTTTATCGGATGACGATCTAAACAACCTGCTTTCTTATATAGAATTTGGTGATGTAGTAGATCCTTCGGCAGCAGTAGCTACGGTTGGAGCTGATGGTGCTGCAGTTGCGACAGGCGGAGGGATTCCAAACGAATATCTTACTGTAATACTAGGCGTATTAGTTGTTGTTCTTCTTTTGATTCTGGTTGTACTAGGATTGATAATTTCGGTACTGACTAAATACCTGACGAAGCAAGATCTTGATGCTGATGATGATGAGTTTGTCAATCAGAAGACAGATCTTAAAAAAGTATTTAAAAGCGACATGTTTGTAGTTATCGTGACTGCACTTGTGATCGCACTAGTTGCCAAAACGGCCCTTGATGGACTTTACTCTGTTGGTTTACAGCAAGGATATGCTCCAGAGCAGCCAATTGCTTATTCACACGCACTTCACGCTGGTACATTACAGATCGAGTGTCAGTATTGTCATACTGGTGTGGAGATCGGTAAGTCGGCAAATATTCCTTCAGCTAACATTTGTATGAACTGCCACACACATGTGCAAAACATACAAGGTAAGGAAGGTGTTTCTCCAGAAATTCAGAAAATCTATGATGCGGTAGATAATAATCAGCCAATTGAGTGGGTAAGAGTTCACAACCTTCCTGATTTGGCCTATTTCAATCACTCTCAGCACGTGGTGGTGGGAGAGGTAGAATGTCAGACTTGCCATGGTCCTATTCAGGAAATGGAAGTAGTCGGACAACATAGTGCGCTTACCATGGGTTGGTGTATCGACTGTCACAGACAGACGGAAATCACCACTGAAGGCAATGCCTATTATGATAAGTTGGTTCAGGTTCATTCTGCCTCTAAAGATGCTTTGAAAGTCAAAGACATCGGAGGTTTGGAGTGTGCTAAGTGTCACTATTAATTCATTATTCTTTTCGCAAATTCATTCTTATATCATAAAATGAAGGAAAATAAAAAAACGTACTGGAAAGGGCTTGAGCAGTTAAGCAATGACCCTGAGTTTGTAAAAAAAGCCGAGGGTGAATTTCCCGAACTTCCATCCGTAGTAAATGAAGACGGAAGTTCTACTAGAAGAGATTTTCTTAAAGTTATGGGATTCAGCTTAGCAGCAGCCTCTTTGGCAGCATGTGAGGCTCCAGTCAGGAAGATGATCCCTTATGTGAATAAGCCGGTTGATATTAATCCATCTATCCCTAATTATTACGCTTCGACTTATTCTACTGGTGGAGATTATGCTTCTATAGTAGTAAAGACTAGGGAAGGTCGTCCAATCAAAATTGACGGAAACGATCTTTCTCCTATCAATAAAGGAAAAGTAAATGCGATCGTTGAGGCTTCTGTTCTTTCATTATATGATAAAGAAAGATTGGCAGTTCCTTACAGCGGTGGTCAACCATCCGATTGGAAAACTGTAGACGCGCAGGCTAAGTCTGCTCTTGCTTCTGCAGGTGCTGTGAAAGTAGTATCTAACACGATCATTTCACCATCTACCCTAAAAGCGATCCAGCAATTAGCTGATGGAAATGGTAACGTGGAATTAATCATGTATGATCCACTTTCTAATTATGGTATTACAAAGGCTGCGGAGACTTATTACGGTTCAGCAGTTCTTCCTTCCTATTCATTTGACAAAGCAAAAACAATTGTATCCTTTGGAGCTGACTTCTTAGGGTCTTGGATTTCTCCAATTGAATTTGCTCGTCAATATGCTCAGACAAGAAAAATCAGCAAAGAGAAGCCTGAAATGTCTAGACATTATCAGTTTGAATCTAACTTGTCCCTTGCTGGTGCCAATGCTGATTATAGAACTCCAATTAGAGCTTCTCAAAGCGGTTTGGCTGTTCTTGCTTTATATAATGCTATTGCTAAGAAAGCGGGTGCAGCTACAGTTTCTGCTCCAGCGGTTGAAGTAGCACATTTAGAGAAAGCAGCTACTGATCTTTGGGCTAGCAAGAATGCTTCTTTGGTCATCTCTGGATCAAATGATCCAAATGTTCAGGTGGTAATCAATGCAATCAATGAAATGCTTGGTAGCAACGGAACAACAGTTGATTTCGCTAACCCTGCTTATTATAGAAAAGGTGATGATGCTAAAATGAATCAGTTTGTAACTGATTTAAATGCTGGAAAAGTAGGAGGAGTTATATTCTATAACTGTAATCCAGTCTATGATTTTGCGAGAGGTGCTGAAATTGCTGCAGGACTTGCAAAAACAAAAGTAACTATTTCTACTAATGGTACTTTGGATGAAACATCTTCCTTAGTGCAGATAGTAGCTCCAGATCATCACTTCCTAGAGTCTTGGAATGACTTCGAACCAAAGAAGGGACACTTCTCTTTGGCTCAGCCTACCATCACGCCACTTTTTGATACTAGACAAGCACAAGAATCTTTCTTGGTATGGGCAGGTGATTCTACTACCTATTATGATTTCCTTCAAAACAACTGGCAAGGTGATGTTTTTGCTCAGGTTGAAACAGGTGGAACTTTCCAGCAATTCTGGGATCAGACTTTATACAATGGAGTCTTAGCTATTAGTTCTACTACATCAGCATTAGCTCCAGTAGGTAATGTTAGTGCCGCAGCTTCTGCTGTGTCGAGTGATTATTCTGCTGATAATACTTCTGCTGAATTGGTAGTTTATACTAAAATAGGTATTGGTAACGGCACCTATGCTAACAACCCTTGGCTACAAGAAATGTCAGATCCTATCTCTAAGGCAACTTGGGATAATTACCTGACTGTTTCTCAAAAATGGGCTACCGATAACGGTGTGACCATGTATGAAGGTGAGACTAGCAAAGCTTCTATTTCTGTTAATGGCAAGTCATTGATCATACCGATCATGATTCAGCCAGGTCAGGCAGAAGGTACGTTTGGTTTGGCAGTTGGATATGGTAGGACAAAAGCTGGACGCGTAGCTAATGGAGTAGGTGTTAACGCCTACGAATTACTTGATTCGTCTAAAGGCTTTGTGAATTTTGATATTACCTCTGGTGTAGAAGTTTCTGCAACTGGAGATTCTTATAGAATTGCCCGTACGCAAACCCATCAGACATTTATGGGCCGTGAGAACGTGATTCAGGAGTCTGTATTAAGCGAGTATCAGAAAGATGCTTCTGCTGGTAGATATCATCCAAAGATTTACAAGGAAGGTGAATTTGTGAAGCCATCTAAGATTTCTCTTTGGTCTGGTCACCAGTATTCTCAGCACCACTGGGGCTTAGCTATTGATATGAACTCTTGTATCGGTTGCTCTGCATGTTCTATTGCCTGTCAGGTTGAAAATAACGTGGCAGTAGTAGGTAAGCAGGAAGTATTGAATAGAAGAGAGATGGCATGGATCAGAATAGATCGCTACTATTCTTCAGATGCTCCTGCGGATGATTTGAAAGCAATGGAAGTAGCTGCTAGTAATCCTGAGGTTACTTTTCAGCCTATGATGTGTCAGCAGTGTAACAACGCTCCTTGTGAGACTGTTTGTCCTGTTGCTGCTACAACCCACTCTTCTGAGGGTCTTAATCAAATGACATATAACAGATGTATTGGTACAAGATATTGTGCAAACAACTGTCCGTATAAAGTGCGTCGATTTAACTGGTTCAAATACCACGATAACAAAGACTTCGCAGGAGTCAATGTAGCTCAAAATGATGATTTGGGTAAAATGGTCTTGAATCCGGATGTGACTGTTCGTGCACGTGGTGTAATGGAAAAATGCTCCATGTGTGTTCAGAGAATCCAGGCTGGGAAACTAGAGGCTAAGCGTGAGAAGCGTAAAGTTCAGGATGGAGACATCAATGTAGCTTGTGCCGTTGCATGTCCTACAGATGCTTTGGTTTTTGGAGATATGAATGACACAAGTAGCAATCTTTACAAGCTTCTGAAGATTAAGGAAGATACTACTTCTGCACTTAAGGAAGTAAATGAGGAACGAGCATACCATGTTTTGGAAGAGATCAACGTGAGTCCAAACGTTTGGTACTTTACCAAAATCAGAAATAAAGACTTAAACGAAGCGTAATCAAAATTTATTAAACTATGCAGGTTACTTCATCCGTACGCGAACCGTTAGTTACCGGAGGTAAATCCTACCATGACGTCACAAATGATGTGGCACGTCATGTAGAAGCAAAACCGAATATCAGGTGGTTCCTTGCTTTCCTTACTTCTGCCGGGGTTTTAGCTTTAGGATCTATTGCTGTGATTGCCACTCTCTGGGAAGGCATTGGTATGTGGGGACTAAACAAAACTGTAGGCTGGGCTTGGGATATCACCAACTTCGTTTGGTGGGTAGGTATTGGTCACGCCGGAACACTTATTTCCGCTGTACTATTACTTTTCAGACAGAAGTGGAGAACTTCTATTAACAGAGCAGCTGAGGCGATGACCATTTTTGCGGTTATTTGCGCAGCGATGTTTCCGGTACTTCACATGGGACGTCCATGGTTAGGAGCTTATTGGGCACTTCCACTTCCAAACGTCTTCGGATCTCTTTGGGTTAACTTTAACTCACCACTCCTTTGGGATGTGTTTGCGATTTCCACTTACTTCTCTGTATCCTTAGTTTTCTGGTACATTGGTTTGATTCCTGATTTCGCTACCATTAGAGATAGAGCTACAGGTCTTAGAAAGATTATTTACGGAGCACTTTCATTTGGTTGGGATGGCGCTGCAAAATCATGGAGCAGATATGAGTCAGTGTCCTTGATCCTTGCTGGTCTTGCTACTCCACTTGTACTTTCTGTACACACGATTGTATCATTCGATTTTGCAACTTCTGTAATACCAGGATGGCACACCACTATTTTTCCACCTTACTTTGTAGCAGGTGCGATTTTCTCTGGTTTCGCCATGGTATTGACTCTGATGATAGTAACCCGTAAGGTTTATAGCCTAGAAGATTATATTACCATTGGACACATAGAATTGATGAATATTGTAATCATCATCACTGGTTCCATTGTAGGTATTGCGTATATCACCGAATTTTTCATGGCTTGGTATTCAGGCGTAGAGGCAGAGCAATATGCTTTCATGAATAGAATGTTCGGTCCATACTGGTGGGCTTACTGGTCAATGATGACCTGTAATGTGATCTCTCCACAATTGTTCTGGATTAAAAAGATCCGAACTTCTATTGTAGCTACATTTATTCTATCAATTGTAGTGAATATCGGGATGTGGTTTGAGCGATTTGTAATTATCGTAACCTCTCTTCATAGAGATTATCTGCCATCTTCTTGGGCGATGTTCTATCCAACTTGGGCGGACGTAGGAATATACTTATTTACGTTTGGCTTGTTCTTCACATTATTCTTCTTGTTTGCCAAATTCTTCCCGGTAATCAATATGGCAGAAGTGAAAGCTGTTCTTAAGTCTTCATCTGATAAAGTGAATAAATAATCATGGAAAGAGATACACATTTTGTTACTGGAGTTTATGAAGATGAGGATGTATTACTTCATGCTATTAAGCAGGTAAGATCTTCAGGCATCCAAATTCACGAGGTCTATTCACCTTACCCTGTTCACGGGATAGATGATTACTTAGGCTACAAGAGAAGTAGATTGCCAATCGCAGCTTTCTTATTTGGACTGCTAGGTACTACACTGGCTTTGACCATGCAGTATTATATGATGGCATTTGACTGGCCGATGATCATTGGCGGTAAGGATTTTGGATCTTTACCTACATTCATTCCAGTTACCTTCGAATTGACTGTCTTATTGGCTTCGTTCGGTATGGTAGGCGTATTTATGGTCAGCACAGATCTAAAACCTTGGGCACAACCAAGAATATTTGATTTGAGAATAACTGATGATAAGCATGTGATGGCAATTGACATAGCTAATAATTCAGCTATTGAATTGGCTAAAATTGAAGAGATTTTGAAGTCTTCTGGAGCATCAGAGGTTAATAAAAAAAGTTTTGAATAGTAAATCTGGAAATATGAAGATTGCTAAAACAGTAGGTATTTTAGGAATTGCAGTAGCAGGGTTTTCCCTTGCTAGCTGTGGAGCTGGCGGTGAGAATCAAGGCTTAGAATTTGCCCCTCAGATGTATCACTCGGTTGCTTATGAGCCATTGACGCAGATTACTGATTTTGAGACAAAAGGTGATCTCATTTCTACACGAGAGGATGGCAAAGGCGAATATTTTAATAGTAATATTAACAACCCTCACAACATGAATATGCGTGAGCCAGTTGCTAATACTGTTCCTAGGGATAAGAACGGCTATTTGCCATATAGATATAAAGCATTTGAAGTAGAAGAAAGTGCTTCTACTAAGAACCCTATTAAGTTAGATGATGCGGTATTGACTGAAGGCAAGCGGTTGTTTCAACTTTATTGTACCCCATGTCATGGTGCGGGTGGTGAAGGAGATGGGACTGTAGGCAATATCATAGGTGGTGTAGCCAACCTAAAGGGTGGTGCTTACCTCGGCCTTTCAGAAGGACATATTTACCATGTAGTCATGAAAGGTAAAGGAAGAATGGGAGCCCATGGTTCTCAGATTACTCCAGAAAACATATGGAAGATTGTTCACTATGTGAAACAAGATCTCCAAGGCGGACAGAATGCTGATACTGCAGTAGCAGAAGTATCTGACCAAGATGTTACACAAGTAGAAACTCCAGCTAATTAATTATGGCTCACGACGTACAACACTATAATCTGGATCAAAAATTTGATTTCACAGCTGCGACCAAAAAAGGCTTATTTACAGTTTTGGGTATCGGAGCAATACTGCTTATCATTGGTATCATCATGGCGATATTTGGTGGTGGTCATGCTGAAGCTGGTGCGGCAGAAGGTCACGCTTTTCATTGGTACCAGCGTCTATACGCTAACCTTTGGATTAATAACGTGTATTATACAGGTATTGCAATCATAGGAGTTTTCTTCTTTGCTATTCAGTATGCCGCTCAGGCAGGATGGTCAGCAGCTATCATACGCGTAATGCTATCTTTAGGCAATTGGTTGCCAATTGCAGGTGTTTTGATGATTGTTACATTCTTTGTGGCAAGTCATGACTTGTTCCATTGGACTCATGCTTCCTTATTTGATAAGGCTTCCGCAGACTATGATAGTATCATAGATGGCAAAGGAGCTTTCTTTTACTGGCCAATGGCTAAGGGTACATTTCCTATATTCTTCGTTATTAGAATGGTTTTGTTCTTTGGTTTCTGGGTGTTCTTCTTTAAGAAATTTCAAAGCTTAACCTATAATGAGGATTTAGCGGGTGGTACTTCTTCCTGGTATACTATCAGAAGCTGGTCTGCATATTTCTTAATCTTCTTCGCAGTTTCTTCTTCTGTTGCAGCATGGGACTGGGTAATGTCAATTGACACACATTGGTTCTCTACACTGTTTGGATGGTATGTGTTTTCATCATGGTTTGTAGCTGGACTTGCTACAATGACCTTGTTGATATTGTTTCTGAAAGGTCAAGGTCTTCTTGAAATGGTTAATGAAAACCATGTTCATGATCTAGGGAAATTCATCTTTGGTTTTACAATTTTCTGGACTTACCTATGGTTCTCTCAGTTCTTGCTTATCTATTATGCAAATATCCCTGAGGAGTCTGTGTACTTCTTGGAGAGATTATCAAGTGATATCTATGGTCCATTTATATTTGTGAACTTAGCGATGAACTTTGTCCTTCCATTCCTGTTATTAATGACAAGAGATTCTAAGAGACATGGTGTGTTTTTGAAACTTGTTTGTCTTATGATCATTGCTGGTCACTGGGTAGATTTCTTCCTAATGGTTCAGCCAGGTACTTTAGGACATAATGGAGGCGTTGGATTCATGGAAGTAGGGATGTTCCTAGTATATGGTGCAGCTTTTACTTTTGTAGTTCTATCTGGATTGGCAAAAGGAAAATTGGTTCCTAAAAACCATCCAATGCTTGAAGAAAGCTATAATCATCACATTTAATAACAGCCGAAATAATTAAGGTATGTACGGATTTCTGATTGGAGTAGGGGTTCTTTTGATATTTTCCATAATATGGATGGTATATCGAATCCAAACGTTAGTCTCTGTGGTAAAAGGATCTGATAAGAAGATCGCCTCAGGGAGTAACAAGATAAACGCAATTTTATTTGTTGTTTTTCTAATAGGCTCAACCATTTTATTGTTTTGGTATTCTATTAAGGAATTCGACAATTATGACTTACCAGTAGCTTCAGAACATGGAGTAGTAACTGATTCGTTGTTCTGGTGGACCATGGCGATTACGGGAATAGTCTTTTTGATTACACACGTATTGTTGTTCATTTTCCCATATAAATATCAATATAGTGAGACTCGTAAAGCGTCTTTCTATCCTCATAATAACAAGCTTGAAGTGATTTGGACAGCTGTACCAGGTGTGGTATTGGCAGGCTTAGTTATCTCGGGCTGGATGGCATGGTCAGACATAACTGCACCGGCTCCTGAAAATGCTCATATCGTAGAGATTATGGGTTCACAGTTTCAGTGGGATATCAGGTATGCAGGTAAAGATAATGTGCTCGGTGACTTTGATTATCGTATGATCACTGCTACTAATGCCCATGGTGTTGACTTTACGGATAAGAACTCAATTGATGACTTTCCTTCTCCTGTAGTAGTAATACCTAAAGGAGAGCCAGTTCTATTCAAAATCAGAGCTCGTGATGTTTTGCACTCTGTATTTGCGCCTCATATGAGACTCAAAATGGATGCTGTACCTGGTATGCCAACTCGTTTTTGGTTTGTGCCTACTAAGACAACTGCTGAAATGAGAATAGAAACAGGGAACCCAGATTTCAACTACGAGATAGCATGTACAGAGATCTGTGGACGCGGTCATTTCTCAATGAGAAAAGTAATTGAAGTAGTAGAGCCCGAAGCTTATCAGAAGTGGTATGCTGAGCAAAAGTCTTTTATTCAAATGAATCCAGCTTTAGCAGCTGGTACTTCTTCTGAAACAAAAGAGGTTGCAGAAATTCAAATAACCGAAAAGTAACAAACAAAATTATAGATTATGTCAACAGCATCTGTCGCAAATCATGACGCAGCACACGATCATCATGACCATGAGCACCATGATAATTTTGTAACAAAATATATTTTCTCCCAAGATCACAAAATGATCGCAAAGCAATACTTGGTAACAGGTATGTTCTGGGCTCTGATTGGTGGTTTTCTTTCTATCCTGTTTAGGTTGCAATTAGGCTTTCCTGATATGGATATGTCATTCCTTCGTCCGATTTTGGGTGGTTGGATTGACGAAACCGGGAAACTTGATCCTACCTTCTATTTAGCATTAGTGACAATGCATGGTACCATTATGGTATTCTTCGTGTTGACGGCAGGCTTGAGTGGGACATTTTCCAACTTTCTTATTCCATTGCAAATCGGTGCTAGAGATATGGCATCGGGTTTTATGAACATGCTTTCCTATTGGTTGTTTTTCCTTTCTGGAGTTATCATGTTTATATCATTGTTTCTTAAAACTGGTCCCGCTGCTGGTGGATGGGTAGTCTACCCACCTTTATCTGCATTGGAACAAGCAATTCCAGGTTCAGGCCTTGGAATGACCTTATGGTTAGTAGCGATGACTTTATTTATTGCATCGTCTCTAATGGGCGGTATCAATTACATTACCACGGTAATTAACCTGAGAACAAAAGGAATGTCTTTCTCTAAGCTTCCTTTGACTATTTGGGCATTCTTCCTTACTGCAGTAATTGGACTATTGTCCTTCCCTGTTCTGTTTGCAGCGGCATTACTATTGGTATTTGATAGAAGTTTTGGTACTTCATTCTATCTTTCTGATATATATATTGGTGGAGAAGCTCTTCCTAACACAGGCGGTAGCCCAGTTCTATATCAGCATTTGTTTTGGTTCTTAGGTCACCCTGAAGTGTATATTGTATTACTTCCTGCTTTGGGTATTACATCTGAAGTGATCTCTACTAACTCAAGAAAGCCGATCTTTGGATACAAGGCGATGATTATTTCTTTGCTTGGTATTACAGTGCTTTCCTTCGTGGTTTGGGCTCACCATATGTTCGTGTCAGGTATGAATCCTTTCCTTGGATCTATCTTCATGTTCCTTACTTTGATTATTGCAATCCCATCTGCCGTGAAAGTATTTAATTACTTGACCACGCTTTGGAGAGGAAACTTGATTTTTACTCCAGCCATGTTGTTCTCTATAGGTTTGGTTTCATTCTTTATCTCAGGTGGATTAACAGGTATCTTCCTTGGTAACTCAGCAATTGATATTCAATTGCACGATACATACTTCGTAGTTGCTCACTTTCACTTGGTGATGGGAGCAGCATCTTTCTTTGGAATGGTAGCTGGTGTTTACCACTGGTTCCCTAAAATGTTCGGAAGGATGATGGATGCTAAATTGGGATACATTCACTTCTGGTTATCATTTGTAGGAGTTTATTTAGTGTTTTTCCCAATGCACTACATAGGCATCGCAGGTTTTCCAAGAAGATACTATAGCTGGACAAGCTTTGAGTTTGCGAACATGTACACTGATTTAAACATGTTTGTGTCAGTAGCTGCAATCATCACCTTTGCTGCACAGTTTATCTTCTTGTTCAACTTCTTCTATTCTATGTATAAAGGTAGAAAAGCAACATTGAACCCTTGGAGATCAAATACATTGGAGTGGTCGACTCCTCTTGTACCAGGTCACGGTAATTGGCCAGGTGAGATTCCTACTGTATATAGATGGCCATATGATTACTCTAAGCCAGGTGCTGAAGAGGACTTCATTATGCAAACTGTTCCTCTTTCAGCTACTCCAGAGTCAAACCTTCCTCACGAGCAGGAAATGGTTAAACTTGAATTAGAGATTATGAAGGAAGAAGAAGACGTAATGGCTTCAAATGCAACAAGTCACTGATAAATTGATAAACAGCTTTCGCCGTGTGAGTGTAATTACGGTGATAGCTGTTTATATACTGATACTTATCGGTGGGATAGTTAGAAGTTCCGGTTCTGGAATGGGCTGTCCCGATTGGCCGAAATGCTTTGGTAGTTTTATTCCACCTACTAGTGTGGATCAACTGCCAGCAAATTATCAGGAGATTTATTTAAATAAAAGAATTGCCAAGAACGAACGGTTTGTGGCCACAATTGAAAGACTAGGATTCTCAGAAAAAGCTGAAGAAATAGCAAATGATAAGTCCATTCTTATTGAAGAAGAATTCAATCCAATGAAAACATGGATTGAATATCTCAATCGATTGGCAGGAGTTATCATTGGTTTGTTGATTATTCTTACAGTTTGGAAATCTTTTCCACTAGGTAAGTTAGATCGATGGATTCCTATCCTTTCTGTTTTCAATCTGATTCTTGTGATTTTCATTGGATGGATAGGTTCAATTGTAGTTTCTACAAATTTGCTGCACTGGATGATTACTTTCCATATGTTGCAAGCTTTGCTTCTAGTCTCTCTCTTAATCAATGTGTATCATAGATCCGGCAAGTTGGTCAAAAGTGAAGGGGTGAAAATGGACGTCCCACAACGAATAGAGTTAGTCCTATTAATAGGTACTTTCTTAATGCTTATTCAGATTGTGTTAGGTACTCAGGTTCGTGAGCAGATAGATATAATTTCTTCCTCACTTGGAAATATGCTTAGAAACGAATGGATAGATAGAATCGGGTTTGAATTCCTTATTCATCGGTCGTTCTCAATAGTTCTGGTAGCAATCCATGTGTTGTACTTCTTCTGGGCTTTCAAATATACCCTTAGAAAGTCTCAAGTGAATCTTTGGTCTCAGGTCTTGATGATTCTGATTATACTGGAAATAGCTACAGGAATAACAATGGCATACTTCGGTATCCCTGCATTTCTTCAGCCAATCCATCTCTTATTAGGTACTTTGATTATAGGTGTTCAAGTCATCTTACTTCTAGAAATCAGAGAAAACGTTCAATATCGATTAAATACAAATTGAATATGAGGACAGTGGAAGTAACTGACCATATTAGTAACATAGTGCTAATCAAGGTTAAAGCTTACGCTGAGTTGATTAAATTAAGGCTTTCTGCTTTAGTTACTTTCTCAGCAGTATTTGGCTACATTCTTGGTGATCGCGGGGTTAGTTTTGGTTGGTCTGGATTTCTAGGTTTAGCTATTGGTGGATTCTTAATTAGTGGTGCCTCTTGCGCTGCCAATGAGATCCTTGAGCGTGATCTCGATAAGTTGATGAAGCGTACGCAAAACCGACCTCTTCCTCAAAAACTCATTTCTTTACAAGAGGCCCTTTGGGTTACATCATTAGTAGCTATCCTAGGTGTAGGTTTACTTTGGTATTTCACCAATCCTCTGACTACTTGGTTGGGTATTTTAAGTATGGTGCTGTATGTATTTGTATATACGCCACTGAAAAGAGTAGGTCCTATTGCTGTTTTTGTTGGCGCTATTCCTGGTGCTCTTCCTCCGCTATTAGGATGGACAGCTGCTACTGGAGCTATTACTCATGAAGCTTTAATAATCTTTGGAATTCAGTTTATCTGGCAATTTCCTCACTTTTGGGCTATTGCCTGGGTTGGAGATGAGGATTACAAGGCAGCAGGATTTAAGTTGCTACCAAGTGGTGGTGGAAAAGATTTGAATACAGCTATTCAAATAATGATTTACACTTTGTTTTTGTTGCCTCTCGGATTGCTTCCTACTTATTTCGGACTTACGGGGATGACTTCAGGCATTGTAGCGACTGTATGTGGTGTTTTATTTCTTGCTCAGACTTTCTCCTTGATGAAAGATTGCTCTCGCAAATCGGCACTTAGAATTATGTTTGGCTCCTTTTTATATTTGCCAATCGTACAGATTGCATATTTATTAGATAAACTACCGTAATGATGGAAAAGGAATTGAAATACGTCGATATGGTAGAACAGCCCATTGCTATGCATCCAAAGAAGTTTGGGTTATGGCTGTTCTTAGTAACTATTGTAATGATCTTTGCAGGCCTTACAAGTGCTTATATTGTGAGACAATCTGAAGGGAATTGGTTAGAATATGATCTTCCATCCATTTTCTGGTTTTCTTCTGCTATAGTGATTATCAGCAGTATATTCCTTCAATACGCTTATTCTTCTGCAAAGAAAGATAATCTCATGGGGCTTAGGATAGGTATTACTTTAGCCGTTCTATTTGGACTTGGGTTTTTAGTAAGTCAGTGGTATAGCTGGGTAGCTTTGGTTGACGAAAATGTGTTTTTCGTTGGCAATCCTTCAGGATCCTTTCTGTATGTTTTCACAGGATTGCATGCAGTTCACTTAATCAGCGGTGTGATATTTCTGATTATTGTATTAATTTCGACTTATAGATATAAAGTCCATTCCAAGTCATTAGATACACTTGAAATGGCGACCACATTTTGGCATTTCTTAGCGGCTTTGTGGTTATATCTATTTATGTTTTTGCTTTTGAATCATTAAAATTAACCAAGTACAAATCAATATCTTATGTCTGCGCATTCTACTGCTATAGGAGTAAGTTCGAAAAGAGGCGTTTGGGGAGGTGGTAACGAACCTCTCAAAGCTAGCTATGGGAAACTCATGATGTGGTTTTTCCTACTTTCGGATATCTTTACTTTTGCTGCTTTTTTGATTACCTATATTGGCATCCGTGTCAGTTATCCTGCTTATGCAGGCCCTGCTACGGACTTTGTAGGTTCTAATGAATATTGGCCAATTCCTGAGCTGGTATTCGATGCTATTCCATTTGTACATGGAGTTCATCTTCCACTTGTTTTCGTAGGTCTAATGACCTTTATACTTATCGCAAGTTCTGTTACTATGGTATTGGCTGTAGAAGCTGGTCACAGAAATGACAGAAATGATGTTGTAAAGTGGATGCTGTGGACGCTTTTTGGAGGCATAACATTCTTGGGATGTCAAGCTTGGGAGTGGAATCACTTCATTCATGGTTCTGACACCGGAGCGGTTTTAAATTACATCAATGTGTTTAGCCAAAATGTTACTGAAACAGTTTTCGGAGCAAACTTGGTTGTAAATGAGTATGGTCCAGCATCCTTCGCAAACCTTTTCTTCTTTATCACAGGATTCCACGGATTCCACGTTACTATAGGTGTGATACTCCTTTTCATGGTGTTTTATCAGGCAGCTGTTGGAGTTTATGACAGACGTGGTCACTACGAAATGGTAGAAAAAGTCGGTTTGTATTGGCACTTTGTTGACCTTGTATGGGTCTTTGTATTTACTTTATTCTACCTGATCTAAGCCCTTAAAATTAGAATTATGGATATTCAAGAAAATAAATCTACACTTTCCGTTGTTCCTAGAAACGACGATAAGATTAAGAAAATCTGGAAAACAGCGTTGATTCTGCTGTTAATAACGGCTGCAGAATTCGTAATGGCTTTTACCATGCCTAGAGGCATCTTACTTTACGTACTGTTTATGGTATTGACCGTATGGAAAGCAAAATATATAATGATGGAATTCATGCACCTCGGAGATGAGGTCAAGCCATTGATTTATTCTATTTTAGTACCGATAGTATTCTTGTTTTGGCTCATAGTTGTTCTTGTAAAAGAAGGAACGGTGATATTTTCATTACGCTGGTATTAGGCTAATTTCTCAATATTTATTTAAAAAGAAGGTTGAAGTGAGACACTTTAACCTTCTTTTTTGTTAAACCACTAGTATGAAAAGTTTAAGAATATTGCAAGGCTTCGTGCTCGTATGCATCCTTTTGGTCCCTATCTTGATTTTTATGTTCTTAAAAGGTTTTGGTAGTAATACGTATGATATTCCAATCTTTTATGAGAAAGGCGTAGATAGTCCATATCAAGATTGTCCTACTTCAGATACCACTCAGCATTTCATCCCAGAGTTTACATTCTCTAATCAGGATGGACGGGAAGTTGGAAGAGCAGAAATGCAGGGTAAAATCACCATAGTTGACTTTTTCTTTACGTCCTGTCCTAGCATTTGCCCTAAAATGTCCTCAGAAATGGAAAGGGTAAATGATATGTTTAGAAATGAAGATCAAGTTCAGATTATGTCTATCAGTATCGATCCTACTTATGACACACCTGAAATTCTCAATGAGTATGCGCAAAAGTATAATGGTGTAGCTGGCAAGTGGGATTTCTTAACAGGTGATGTAGAGAAGATTTACAACCTAGCCAAATGTGGTTTCATGATTCCAACCATCGATGGTTTGGGTGTTCCAGACGATTTTGTTCACAGTGATAAATTTGTACTAGTCGATGAACTAGGTCGTATTAGAGGGTATTATAGTGGTACCTCCAGGGAAGATGTGGATTTATTGATGTTAGAGACTAAAGTGTTGTTACATGCAAGCGAAGGAGAATAGACTGCTAGAGAATGAGGCAAAGGTTAAAGGATGGATTATCGCCATATCCGTGATCATCCCTATAGTGGTGGCGTTACTTATCTTTATGCCAGCCAAACTTGATTTAGGAGCTGACTGGGTGTATTTCCTTCCACATCTGAATGCAATAATAAACTCAGCTGCTACAGTAGCCTTGATTGCCGGCTTTGTGTTTATCAAAAAAGGAAATATTTCCTACCATAGAGCTTCAATGACTGTCGCTTTTGGATTAGGAGCTATTTTCTTAGTGTCTTATGTGATTTATCACGCTGCGGCGGAAAGCACCACTTTTGGTGGAGAAGGATCGATCAGGAGTTTTTATTACTTCCTGTTGATTACCCATATAATACTTGCAGCCGTGGCTCTTTTCCCAATCCTCTTTGCTTACTATTATGGATACACAGATCAGCGTGTGAAACACCGGAAAGTTGTTAAATTTGCTTTTCCAATCTGGCTTTATGTGACTGTCAGTGGAGTAATTGTTTACCTGATGATCAGTCCGTATTACGTACATTAAAAACCTGCGTTCTTATAAAACGTAGGACTATTATAATATCGAGTATGACTCTAAGTAGCACAGGAAATTGATTATTGCTTGTGCTAGATTTCATATGACAATTGAAATAAATTCTAACAGATGAATAAAGCATTCAAAATCGGATTTCTTTGCCTCGTAGCTTTTTTGGTTCACACTTCTAGCTTTGCTCAGTGTGCCATGTGTCGGGCTTCAGTCGAAAATAATGTTGCAAATGGAGATACTAGCATCGCAGCTGGGTTGAACCTTGGTATCATGTACCTCTTTGTTATGCCCTACGCCATTGCGATGGTACTAGGCTTTTTCTGGTATCGAAACGCTAAAAAAAGAAGGGCTAAAATAGCCTTAAAATAAATGAATAGAAAAGCAAAGTTTGATCAAGGACTTTGCTTTTTTTATTTTACATCTAAATGAAGCATGATTCTCGTCGCCTGATCATTTTGATCAGTATTTTCTCCCTTCTAGCTGTATTAATCTTAAATTTCTTTTTCTTCCAAAAAAGTGATCAAGACACCTATTTGCAGGCATTACAGGATCGTGTGCAGAAAGTAGATAGAGCGTTTGATGAGGATTTTATTCGGGTTCTAATGGATGTTAGGCCTGATGATACCTTGAGTTTTGGGCAAACAAGTACACCTAATCATAGCTATCCTTTTTTCATACTTAGTCCGGATAAAAAACTGGTATATTGGTCGGATTTCTCGTTAACCTTAGATTTTTCTCAAGTAGATCTTACGAGAGAATACCAACTCCTTGAAGATCCATATGGCACTCTATTGCTTAAAGTCCGAAATGTCAAAAGAAATGGGGTTGATTATGTGATGCTTCATGTGCTTCGCTTGATTTGGCCGGGAAATATTGAAAATAATTACCTGATCACTGGAGCAAATCCAGAAATCTTTGGTAACGATCGATTTGAGCTATTTGCCAATCCTGACGAGGCTTCTTTAATAGTCACTAATCTTGCGGGAATTCCGCTTTTTGGAGTAAATTTCCTTTTTGGCTATATCCCCTCAGGAAGGGTTGTTAACCCCGCCATACTAATTTTCTTTACCTCTATTTTTCTACTTTATTTTCTTTTAAGTTTTGGTTTTGTATTAAGTAAATGGAAAAAGGGACTAAGATGGCAGGCTATTGGGTATGCGATTTTAGTTCTTGGAGGTTTTAGAATGATGATGTTGTTGCTCGATTTTCCTAGCAACGTTCTCAATTTATCCTTATTCAATTCCTCTAATTATGCCTCATCCTGGTTCAATCCTAGCCTTGGTGATTTAATGATCAACACCTTGTGCGGTTGTCTCATATTAGGAATGGTGATCTTTCAGCTAGCCTCTAAGGCGATGCATGAAAAAATAGCAGTTCTGAAATCTCACCGTGAGTTTCTGGTGTTTTTCTTCTTCGCAGTTATTGTTAGCTCCATAGGTGTCTACATGGTGTGGTCACTCCCACGAGATTTAATGCTCAATTCGCAGTGGGGACTAGATATTAGCTCCATACCATCTTTTGACTGGTTCAAAGGAATCAGTTTTTTTATGCTATTTCTCTGGGGCGCTGTGTATGTGCTGATTTCGCTGACGATGTTTAGCTTGCTATTGGAAATCAATCCACGCAAAAATGTCTATTACAAATGGCTTGTTATCGTAGGTCTTCCTATGGCAGGAGTATTATTCTATTTCACCGTTTGGGGTGGGGTAGTTTGCCTGATTCACTTGGGCTTTCTATTTGCCATTATTCGACTTGAGTTATTTAAGAATGCCTTTAAACTTGGACTTGATACATTTCTGACCTTCTTTTTCGCCTGCTTGGTTACTGCAATTATTAGTGGGATTAGTACATTTCAGGCTGAGAAAAGCGAATTAATTCAATCTAAAACCCGGTTTGCAAATCAAAATCTTATTGAGAATGATGTGATGACGGAATTTTTCCTAGGAGAAATTTTCACTAGAATCAAAGGTGATTTGTTTATTCAAAATAGGATTTCGGATCCGCTTTTCTCTAAAGAGCCTATTGAAACAAAAATCAGGAGAATCTACCTAGATAATTATTTCGATCAATTTGAAGTTCAAGTCCGTATTTTTGCTGCATCTGGACAGCAAATCTTGGGGCCGTCAAATTCTCAGAATCTAAAGGACCTCCAATTAGAGTACATTAAAAGTGATAATGCGACGAGTGTAAAAGATTTATACTTCATCCGTGGCAATGAATCGAATAATGGAAATCGGTTTTTGGCCTTTGTGCCTATGAGCAAAGAAAGTTCTTCGCTTGGAACTGTTTTTTTAGAGCTTCGTCAATTACGAGTACAGTCTACAAGCGTTTATCCTAAACTTTTGTTGGACAAAAAATACAATGACAAACTAGATCCGGTGGTGTATGATTATTCCATATTCCAGGATAAAGAGTTTATAAGAAACTCAGGCTCCTTTAACTACTTAAGTAAAGATTTTGAGCGAGTTTTGGCTCGGAATTCATTATTTACAGATGGCGTATCTCAAGGCGGATATCACCATTTTGGGATTAATAATGGGGATGAAGTGATCATAGTTTCCTCCAAGATTATCACCTTGGCCCACTTTTTTGGAAATATTTCATTGTTCTTCGTTCTCTTCGTTATCATGACTTTCATGACGATTTTGACCAATACATTGGCCACTGGTGTCAAGAATTTTGAATTTAATTATTCCACAAAGCTTCAGCTTTATCTTAATTTCGCCTTCTTTTTCCCCATTCTTATCATCAGTATTATCACGATTGGACTATTGGCAAATAGCTATAGAAATGACCTAGATAGGCAATATATACAGAAGGCAACACTGATAAGGGGGAATCTCGGAAGCTTCCTCAACAACCAAAAGCCTGAAGAAGTGAATAGTGATGACCTCAATGAAGAGGTGAACGAACTAGCAAATACTACAGCAAGTGATATCCATCTATATAGCGTAGAAGGCAAACTGGAATCTACCAACCGCCCAAACATTTTTGATAAAAAGATACTCTCACCACTAATCAATCCGAAAGCTATCGCGGAAATTCAGGAGATGGGCCAAAGTCAATATTTAGCAGATGAGCAGGTAGGGAATTTGAGGTACAAAGCAGTATATCTATCTATTCCAGCCACAGCGAATCAAAAGAATTTAGGGATTTTGGCTGTCCCGTTTTTTGAATCTGAAACTGAACTAAATACGCTAATTGCAGATGTGCTGAGTAATATTTTCAATGCTTTTGTGGTGATTTTCATCCTCTTTTTATTCGTTTCATATTTTGTGTCAACCAATCTTACATTTCCTTTCAAGTTACTTACTCAAAAGCTAAAAGCTACAAACTTGGAAAATAATGAGCCTATGTATTGGGGTTCCAAAGATGAAATTGGTCTATTGGTAAATGAGTATAACAACATGCTTTTCAAACTGGAAAACAGTAAAAAAGTACTCGCAACTACAGAGAAAGAGTCGGCATGGCGGGAGATGGCAAAGCAAGTGGCTCATGAAATCAAAAATCCTCTGACACCTATGAAGCTTACTCTGCAGCACTTGATTCGTTTGCAGGATGCAGGAAGATTAGACGAGCCGGAAAAGCTAAAGAGATCGCTAGAGACATTAATTCACCAAGTGGATGCGCTGAGCGGGATTGCTTCCTCTTTTTCCACGTTTGCAAAGATGCCTTTGCCTAACAATGAGTTGATTAATTTCAAATCTGTGTTGAATAAAGTTTTAGAACTGTTTAGCGGTGACCAACAATTAGAATTGGTTTTTCAAGATGATTCATTCAAAAAAGACATTCCTATAATGGGTGATGACAAGCTTTTTGGAAGAGTGATTTCCAATCTCATAATAAATGGCATGCAAGCTGTGGAGCCAGGAACAAAGCCTGTAATAAAAATTTGGCTATGGTTGACGGATCAGGCTGTTTTCTTAGAAATCACAGACAATGGCAAAGGAATCTCAGATGAACTGAAGGATAAAATCTTTATACCTAATTTCTCTACAAAATCCACCGGCTCTGGCCTGGGATTGGCTATCGCAAAAAGCGGTGTGGAAACTGCAGGTGGCAAAATCTGGTTCGACACTGAACTAGGCAAGGGTACTACCTTCTATCTTACCTTTCCATTGATAGGATAAATCATCTTTTTAGTACCTTCAAATCAAAAGGCATTTCGGATTGAGTATGCGTGTTTGGCTATTGTTCTGGGTTTTAATACTTGGCTTTTTTACTTCGGTAAAAGCTCAGGAGAAATGTCGATGGGTAGATTCAGAAATATATGTTAACCCTACAGTACCTGATTCACTTTCTGTCCTAGAGGAAACGATCAGCATTACGGATATTAGCGGCAAAGTCTACAATTCCAAATACCAGTTGAACACGAATACCTTACAGGTGCTTTTTGAAAATGAGGCTAAGCCTGATTCGCTTCTAATCTGCTATAGGACCTTCTCCATTCGTTTTGATCAGCCAATTGCGCGTAGGACCTTATTGTCGGATTACGATTCTACAGCTCAATTTAAGGATAATCGCATGGCAGAATTGCCAGCTTTCGATTTTCGTGAAGAACTTTTTCCCACCACTAATCTCTACAAATCCGGAAGTCTCACACGTGGAATATCCTTTGGGAATACCCAGAATGTTTTTGTTAACTCAGCACTCAATCTACAGCTAGAAGGAGATATCTCGGACAACTTGAAAATCCGAGCCAGCATCACCGATCAAAACGTGCCTTTTCAACCTGAAGGGAATACTCAGCAGATTCAGGACTTCGACAATGTCCTAATTGAATTGTACAACGATGATTTTAGCCTGGCTGCTGGAGACGTTGTGTTGCAGCAGCGGCAATCAGAGTTTTTGCGCTATTATAAAAATGTACAAGGCTTGCAGTTTACCTCCAATTATAAAATGAAAAACAATTGGAACGCTAGCTCACAGGCTTTTGCTTCCATCGCCAAGGGGAAATTTGCTTCCATGCAACTGCCGATTCTGGAAGGTGTGCTCGGACCATATCGCGTCACTGGACCAAATAATGAGCGCTATGTAATCATCATGGCTAGTTCTGAGAAAGTATTCTTAGATGGAAAACAACTCAAGCGCGGATTCAATGAAGATTATGTAATCGACTACAATCAGGCGGAAATCACCTTTACTCCTAAAGTGCTAATCACGCAATATTCCCGAGTTCGGGTAGATTTTGAATATTCCGAGCGCAATTATTCTCGATCTATCATCGGTGCGAATCATACCCAGACGAACGGGAAAGTGGATGTTTATCTGAATTACTATCTGGAAAAGGATAATAAGAATAGACCACTGTTTACTGATTATTCTCAGAAGGAATTGGGTCTCCTGGCTGCTGTAGGTGACAGTTCTGAGCTGGCAAGGATTCCTCGGATCGACAGTGTTGCCTTTGATCAGAATAGGATTTTATATGCCAAAATAATCGAATACGATGAGTTTGAAAACCCATTGATTTATTACCAATACTCCACAAATCCTTTGGAAGCGCATTTTGACTTAGGCTTTTCTCAAGTTGGTGCTGGACTGGGGGATTATCGTCGGTCCAGTCAATTATCCAATGGAACCGTTTATGAATATGTGCCTCGACTGATGGGACAGCCACAGGGTGATTATTCTATTCTATCCCAACTTCCACTGCCAGACAGCAAGCGAATGGTGACGGCAGGAACAAGAATAAAGTTGAATGATCACGAGAAGGTTTACACGGAACTAGCACTTTCCTCCCTAGATCAGAATCTTTTTTCTGTGTTGGATGACGATGACAATCAAGGGTTGGGGATGAAAGTTGGGCTTCAAAGTGAAGGTCGTGAGTCATCGCTTTTCAAAGGCTACACAATGAAAGCACAGACGGAATACGAATACAATTCTACCAACTTCAATTTCATAGATCGATTCAGGTACATAGAGTTTGATCGGGACTGGGGTTTAGATCAGCAAGCTTTGCAAGCTGCCGCCGCCGAGCAATTCTTCCGAGCTGGAATAGGTTTTGAAAAAGATGCTTTGAATCGATTCGATTATCTTTTTTACTTGAGGAATAGGGAGAATGTATTAAACGGAACACAACATGTAGCGAATTGGAATCTTCAGCTCGGTTCCAAAATCCGCCTAAGACAAGAATTCTTTCGGTTAAATTCAAAGCAGGATTCACTGAACTCTGACTGGATTCGCTACTTGGGAGATGTGAGCTGTAATACAAAAGTCATCGTACCAGGTTATCAGTTTTCGGTTGATCGGAATGCGTTGATAAATTCGGAGTCTGATTCTGTAGTCAGTACCGCAATGAATTTTCAGCAGCATCTGGTCTATTTGCGAAGCAATGACACACTGAGTTATTCCTTCTTGGCTGATGCAGCATGGCGGGAGGATAAAGCGCCTTATGCAGGTCAATTGCTTGATGATACGCGTGCATTTACTACTAATTTCACATTTCGAAAGCAATGGACAAATCATAGTTTAAGTAGCACCTTTACCTATAGAGAGATTGAGTATGTGCAGCGTGATTTGCAATCCGAACTGACGGTGATGGGAAAGTTGGATTACCAGGGCAGTTTGGGAAAGAATCTGATTAGAAATGAAATTTCATATGCTATAGGGAATGGTCGTGAATTGCAGCGTGAGTTTGTCTTTTTACCAGCACCTAACGGAGACGGGACACATACATGGCGAGATGATAACGGAGATGGAATACAGCAATTAAATGAATTTTATCTGGCGATCAATCCGGAGGAGAAAGAGTATATAAAGATTTTTGTACCTACAGACACTTACATTCAAGCTTACACTAGTATTTTGAATTATAGACTTCAAGCAAAATTCCCAGAATCATGGAAGGCTGCAGGTGGAGTTAAGACATTTTTGCATAGATTTTCCAACAATACCAGTTTGAGCGTGGAAAAGAAAGTTACTTCCGACGACTTTGCTGCCCGTATCAATCCGTTTGTAGGTGGAATAAACAGAGAAGATCTATTATCCATCCGCCAAGTGATTCGTTCCAGTTTTTTCTTTAATCGAGCTTCAGCCAAATACGGCTTTGACTTATCCTATTTTGATTCTCAGTTTAAGCAACTGCTGTCTGGTGGTTTTGAGGATTTTATTCAGAAAGATTGGAAGTTGAACACGCGGTATAATTTCTCTGGGCAGACCACATTGAGGATTTTGGCGGGGAAAGGTGATCGACTTTCTGCTTCTGACTTCTTAGATAATCGCAATTATGATATATCTCAAAGCCAAATTGGACCTGAGTTTTCCTGGCAACCCACACCTTATTTCAGAACTACCGCTACCTATTCTTTCACAGGAAAAGTAAATACAGCCAACATTGAGTTCAAAGAAAAAGCACTTTTGAATCAAATAGGGCTAGATTTTCGCTTTTCCCGAGCAGTAAAAACCACATTAACCTCAACCCTCAAACTTATTCAGATTGATTATAATGGGGTAGCAAATTCGCCAGTCGGTTATGAAATGCTTCAAGCGTTGACGCCAGGAACCAATGTGACCTGGAATGTGAATTGGCTTCAGAAAATAGGAGAGGGGCTTCAGCTTAATTTGGTATATGAAGGCAGAAATTCACAGGGATTGGATCAGATTGTCCATGTGGGGCGAATGCAAGTTTCGGCTCTGTTTTGATAATTTAATGTAACTTTGCGCAAGCTAAATAGTTGTCACACTAACTATTAAACTACGAACGAAATGAACAAAAGCATCCTGGTCACTGGAGGTACTAAAGGAATCGGAAGAGCGATCATTGAGCGCTTTGCATCAGAAGGTTTTGACATCTTCACCTGTGCGAGAAATGAGTCTGATCTGGCTAGCCTGAAAATAGTTCTGGAAGACAAATACCCGAATATTAAGGTGCTAGCTTATCAGGCAGATCTTTCTAAAAAAGAAGATGTGAGCAGATTTGTAGACAAAGTCAAAGCTGTGGCGCTACCAGATGTTTTAGTGAATAATACAGGTGTGTTCTTGCCCGGAGCTATTCATAATGAACCGGAAGGGAATTTTGAGCTGATGATGCAAACCAATCTGTATTCTGCTTATTATCTCACTCGAGGTTTTGTGAATGAAATGATAGATAAGAAATCAGGACATATTTTCACCATGGGTTCAGTCGCAGGACTTACTGCCTACCCAAACGGTGGTACCTATGCAGTTTCCAAATGGGCAATGCTCGGTATGACCAAGTGCCTTCGAGAGGAGCTAAAACCTCACCAGATCAAAGTGACTTCAATTCTTGCTGGAGCTACTTATACTTCAAGCTGGGAAGGAGTTGATTTGCCTATCGAAAGATTCATGAAATCAGAAGATGTGGCTGAAAGTGTATGGGCTGCCTATAACCTTTCGCCCCAGTCTGTTGTTGAAGAAATAGTAATCCGCCCTCAATTAGGAGATATATAACCCAATATGGAGTCAATTATCAAATCAGTAGATCAGCTTTATTGCGATAGCTTAACGGGCTATTCCAGGAGAAAAACCATACCCGTAAAAATCGGTAATGTAATCATTGGAGGTAATAACCCTATTGTGGTGCAGTCCATGACAACCATCGATACGATGGATACTGATGGCTCTATCGAGCAAAGTATCCGAATGATTGAGGCAGGTTGTGAATTAGTGAGAATAACAGCACCAAGCATCAAAGAGGCAGAAAATCTCCGTCATATCAAAGATGGGCTTCGTAAAAGAGGATACAATACGCCATTGGTTGCAGACATTCACTTTACGCCTAATGCTGCAGAAGTAGCTGCTCGGATCGTAGAAAAAGTGCGTGTTAATCCAGGGAATTATGCGGACAAGAAAAAATTTGAAGTTATAGAATATACAGACGCCAGCTATCAGGATGAATTGGATAGAATCCGCGAGCGCTTTTTGCCCTTGGTAAAAATATGTAAGGAACATGGTACGGCAATGCGGATTGGAACTAATCACGGTTCACTATCTGATCGTATCATGAGTAGGTATGGTGACACTCCGCTAGGAATGGTGGAGTCTGCGCTGGAATTTTTAAGGATTTGCGAAGATGAGAATTACTTCGATATTGTGATTTCGATGAAGTCTTCAAATACACAAGTGATGGTTCAAGCCTATCGCATGCTAGTTCAGAAGCTGAATGAAGGAGGTTTCAAGCCTTATCCTTTGCATCTCGGTGTGACAGAAGCTGGAGAAGCAGAAGACGGAAGAATCAAGTCTGCTGTCGGAATCGGGACTTTGTTGGAAGATGGGCTGGGTGATACGGTTCGGGTTTCTCTCACTGAAGACCCTGAGTTTGAAGCGCCAGTTGCGAAAGCTCTGATTGATCGATATGCACACCGTTCGGGACATGTGGAGATCAAGCCAATTCATGCATATCCAGTTAATCCTTACGAGCACTTCAAACGTCACAGTGCTGAGTTATACAATTTTGGAGGGCACAATGTGCCTCGAGTAATCACTGATATTTCCAAGATCGACAAGATCACGGAGAAAGAAATGAAATCAGTCGGGCATTTCTATTTGCCAGAACTGGACAAGTGGAAAATGAATGATCAGGGATGTGATTTTCTTTATTCTGGTGCTAATCCAATTTCTTTTATGCTGCCAAATGGCATGAAGGAGATTCAAGATGTAGTGAATTGGCGAACAAGCTCAGATCAACAAAACAAATTTCCGCTTTTTGATTTATCAAGTTTTTCTGCATCAGACAAGTTTCATTCGGAGTTGAATTTCTTGGAAATCTTTGATACGCAGATAGCTGAAGCAATTACACTGGTCTCTGAGAGAAAAGACACTGTGCTAATTCTAAAAACTGATAATATTCATGCAATGCCAGCTTTGAGGCGAGCATTTGTGAGTTTATTGGAAGCCAAATCTGACATCCCGGTGATAGTGAAAGTTAGTTATCCAGACCAATCTCAGGATGAAACGATGCTTTATGCAGCCACGGATGTAGGAGGCTTGTTGATAGATGGCTTAGGTGATGGAATTTTTATATCCTTGGAAAAGGAGCAATCCCATTCCCGCGAGGAGATCATCGAACAAATCAAACTGCATAATTCCGTTGGTTTCGGTGTACTTCAAGCAGCGAGAACTCGAATGTCCAAGACTGAATACATTTCCTGTCCTTCATGTGGTAGAACCTTATTTGACTTGCAGGAAACTACTGCGATGATCCGTAAGCGAACTGATCATTTAAAAGGTGTGAAGATCGGTATTATGGGGTGTATCGTGAATGGACCAGGAGAAATGGCCGATGCCGATTATGGCTATGTAGGTTCTGGAAAAGGCAAAATCACCCTTTACAAAGGTAAAGAAGTCATGGAGCGCTCTGTTCCATCAGAAAAAGCTGTCGATAAATTGATAGAGATCATCAAAGAAGACGGAATGTGGAATGAGCCTGAAATAATGTAATTTTTGAGGTCTTTTTTCGACTTTGAAGGTTTATTTTTAGGTTATCATGCTTCTCCAAATGCAGGTTTTAAAGCGTTAAGTAAACCAAATACATTTCACTTCTGTTTACCCAATAAAACTGAGCCATGTCTGATCACAATAAAGTAAAAGGTTTCTTCAATATGGGTGATTTTGGAAACTACTTCGTTCGAGTTTTTCAAAAGCCTGATCCCAACCAAAAATCTAATTACAACCTCCGCATGATGCATGGAATCAACAAGATTTCTATAGTCGTGTTTCTGTTGGCTATCATTTTTTGGATTGTGAAGCGGTTTATTTGAGTTTATTTTAGCTGCAGAGTACGCTAAGTTTTTCGCAGAGAACGCAACTATTATTGGTTGTCAGTATTTGGCTTGCTGATATTTTCTCGGTATTACGAATACTTAAACCTATTTCACTCATCACTCAAAATCGAGTTTGTGAAGTAAGGTATTTTGAAATGGGTTGACTTAACTCTTATCTATATTTCAATCTCACTAAAATTGTTCTTAGTAAATAACTCTGTGCTCATCGCAGTTAAATTTTTTTCCACAAAAAAAAAGGATTCGAATAATCTTCGAACCCCTTTTCTATAGAATTATATGTATTTCCGCTAGTTCTCAGAAAATGATCAAAAGCGACTTATTTTATAGAAATCACTAGCATTGAAGGCCCTCCGGTCCCCTGTCTTCGGTCTTCCGTAAAGTTTACCATAGCAGTGATAACTACATAGAATTACCTTCTCTCCAAAGCGCTACCACCACTTTGTTGAGGACCGAGGAATTGCTCCATTCTGAGCTTCAGTTCCTGAGCTTTTTCCTGATAACCTCTTTCTTCCAAAAGCGGAATGAAATATTTGATCATCTCTACTGAGATCATCATCTCTCTATCATACTCTCTTTTCTCGCTGGTATAATACTCGATCATATCCAGTGATTTCTTAGAAACTTTGTCTATTATATCAAGCGCTTTTTCATCTTCTCCAACCTCAAAGAAAAGAGGGACTGACTGACCGCTGGAAAGATCGTATGGAATAGCTTCGTTTGGCATTACTTCCAAGCCATAGTTTAGAAGCGTAGCTGCTTTTTCCATGTCATTATTGTCAAGCAATGCAATTACGATACTGTTCAATGCACTTCTGTGATTGGAGGCAAATCTTCTATATTCCTCATCCAAGTAGGCATCTGTGTTATTCATGCCTCGGAAAGCAAACTTGGTCATATAGTTCTCATAAGCCAAATCAGCATTTACTAATTCCTCCCGAATGTATTCAGGCTTTGTGACAGGAAGTAAACGATAGGTAAGGCCTTCCATGACCACATGATCCTGAATGTTAATTCCTATAGTCGCCAGCGAGGTATTGTTGAAGTAAATTGGTCTCTCCCAGTTATTAGAAACAATCAAATCAATCAACATCAAAGTGCCTTTGGTTACATAGTTTCCAGTTACCTGAAGATTCATTTGCGGAGCAAAAAGCGGGGCAAACTCTTCAGGAATGATATTCTTATTGGAAACTGCTGAGCTGTCCACTTCCAGAATCAAGTTTCTTGAAGGAACCATATTGGCTACAGACTTACCACCTGTTTCCATTTTCAGCAGATCAGATCCAGAGTTCAGCAATTTCAGATATTCCTTCGCAGAAATAGCATTCATGTTTTCTCTTTCTACTACGTAAAGCACATCATTTGTACCTTTTTGGTAGCGATTAGGCGCAAGACTGAATGGTAAAGCTTCAGATTCATTCACTGGTCGCGTCATCTGCTCCACATACCAATCCGTATCGAAGTAGCTCAATACAATCACTCTGACGTCGGTTCGGAATCCTTCTACTTCCTGCACATACCAAAGTGGGAATGTATCATTATCACCACCGGTAAATAAGATTGCATTTGGCGCACAGGATGCTAGGAAGTTTCTTGCAGAATCCACTGAGAAATATCTTCCTTTTCGATTGTGGTCATTCCAGTTTTGAGCTCCCATGAGTCCAGCTACTGGCAAAGTAAGTAGTGTTGCGATGATTCCAGCAGTTGCTAGATTCTTCGTCGCCCTACCGATCATATGTGCGATTGCCATCACGCCGATACCAACCCAGATAGCAAATGCATAGAAACTACCTACATAGATATAATCTCTCTCTCTCGGCTCAACCGGAGGGGAATTCAGGTAGAGTACTAGCACCACTCCCATCATCAGGAATAGCATTAAATTCACATAGAATGACTTCGGATCTACTTTGGCTTGGAAAAACAAACCTATGATACCAAGCAATAAGGGAAGCATTAAGTAGTTGTTGTGCCCCTTGTTGTCAGTAATATATTCAGGATAATCTTTAAATGCATCGGTAATTCCTACCCATGGAGCATCGCTGAAATCAGACTCTTTTCCAGAGAAATTCCACATGAAGTATCTCCAGTACATTTTGCCTAGTTGATGAGAAAACATGAAATACATGTTGTCTCCGAAGGTAGGATCTTGCCCTTCTCTCAAACCAAGTTTTTGCCTATAAAGTCTTTTGTGGTTTTCCTGCGTAGAATAAACTCGTGGAAGTAATGTGGTCTTAGTAGGATCGTAGGTGTTTTCTAAAGAATAATCCACAATCTCGTACTTATCCTTGCCCTTCATATAAACAGGAGCACCTTCTTCCTGCGCTACTAATTTAGCGGTGAAATATTGACCATGAAGCAGAGGTCTGTAGCCGTACTGCTCACGCTTCAGATACGATACAAAGCTTACGATATCCTTTGGTGCATTTTCATTGATGATAGGATCTTGATTGGCTCGAACCACTATCAGTGCATAACTCGAATATCCTATCAGAATAAAAATGAAAGATAAAAGAGCCGTATTTAGAATGGCATTCCCTTTTTTGCGAGAGTATCTATAGGCATAATATACCGCTACGAAAAACAAGAGCATGAATACCACGATACCTGATCCGAATGGTAACCCAATGCTATTGACAAAGAAAATCTCCATTGAACCAGCTAAGCTAGGCAGTCCAGGGATGATGAGATTGTTTATAATGATCAAAGCAATGCCACCAAGGAACATGGCAAGAAAGCCACCTTTGAGTGTTGGCTTTTCATACTTTTTGAAATAGTATATCAGTGCCAAAGCAGGCAAAGTCACCAAGTTAAGCAAGTGGACGCCGATAGAAAGTCCGATCAGATAAGCGATGAAAATCATCCATTTATTCTCTTCACGTGGATCTGTGATTGTATCCCACCTCAAGAATGCCCAAATCACAATCGCTGTGAAAAATGAGGACATGGCGTAAACTTCGGATTCTACCGCAGAATACCAGAAGCTATCTGAAAATGTGTAAACCAGTGCGCCAACGATTCCAGCACCCATCAAGGTTATAGTTTCGCCCTTACTTTCCTGACCTTCTGTTACTTTGAAAAGCTTTTTGCCAAATAAGGTAATTGACCAAAAAAGGAATAAAATGGAGAAGCTAGAGAATAGCGCACTACCGATATTCATCCAATAGGCCACCTGTAAAGGATCTCCGAAAGCAAAGAAACTGAACATGCGGTACACCAAAAGAAAGAATGGAGCTCCTGGAGGGTGAGGCACTTGTAACTTGTATGCTACGGCTATGAACTCTCCTGGATCCCAGAAACTAGCAGTTTGTTCTACAGTAAGAACGTATACCAAAGTAGCTACCGCAAAAACGACCCAACCGGTCAGATTATTGATTTGCTTGTAATTGAGCATTATTGAGTGGAATTTGACTGGCGAAAATAAAAAAAATAAATGCCAAATAGGTCGATTTTAGGTATTTTAAAACACTTCATGTTTCTTCCTCCAACACTATGTGATAATAATTACTGAGTTGAACTGATATTGCTTCTACTTTTGTTGTGAAAAAAAAATCAGAAATCATGCCTACGAAAGCCAAAACATTCCAGGAACTTATTGATGGAGACCAAGCTGTATTAGTGGATTTCTTCGCCACTTGGTGTGGTCCCTGTAAGATGATGCAACCTATTTTGGAAGATACTGCTAAGCAATTGGGGGATAAAGTGAAAATACTGAAAGTAGATGTAGACAAAAACCAATTAGCGGCGAGCAAATTCCAAGTTCGAGGTGTCCCAACCTTGATACTTTTCCAGAAAGGGAAAATCTTATGGAGAGAGTCTGGCGTTGTTCCAGCTCATCAGCTGGTCAAAACCATAAATTCTAATATTATAGAGTAAGCTTGAGCCTTCTGTGACAAAAGTCATTCAGGGCTAAAACTCAAACCCCTACTTTTGTAAAGAGATTAACAGCTGGAAGACCGATGACGGGAGACCGAAGAGCCGAAATCCTGAAGTTCGTCATCCTCTGAGATACTGAGTCTCATTTTACTTCTAGAGAAAAAATATTAATAGAAACATAGATATGAAAATAGAACAGATATATACAGGATGTTTAGCCCAAGGAGCTTATTATATTGAGTCAGACGGAGAAGCTGCGGTAATCGATCCGCTGAGAGAAGTTCAGCCTTACATTGAGAAAGCCGATCGGAGAAATGCTAAAATAAAGTATGTGTTTGAAACTCACTTTCATGCTGACTTTGTTTCAGGTCATATAGATTTGGCAAAAAAAACAGGTGCTGAGATTGTCTATGGCCCTACTGATATGAAGCTAGGTTTTGCAGCGCACATCGCTCAGGACGGAGAAGAGTTCCAGATTGGGAAAGCCAAAATCAAACTGATCCACACGCCAGGTCATACTATGGAGAGTTCTTGCTACCTGCTTTTCAACGAGGAAGGAAATGCAGAAGCGATTTTCACAGGCGACACCTTATTTATAGGCGATGTCGGAAGACCAGATTTGGCACAGAAAGTAGTTGCTGATTTGACTCAGGAAATTCTAGCAGGTCATTTATACGATTCGCTTCGCAATAAAATAATGCCACTTTCAGATGGATTGACCGTCTATCCAGCGCATGGTGCAGGTTCCGCCTGTGGCAAAAACATGAGCAAGGAGACTTCTGATTCTTTGGGTAACCAGAAGAAAACGAATTATGCACTTCAGGAAATGACCAAAGAGCAGTTTATCAAAGAAGTGATTACTGGGCTGACTCCTCCTCCAGCATATTTCCCTCAGAATGTGATGATGAATATCGAAGGATATGATAGCATCGACACGGTAATAGAAAGAGGCGTGAAACCTTTGACACCAGTGGAATTTGAAGCTGCTGCGAATGAAACTGGCGCGTTGATCTTGGATACTCGTGCACCACAGGTTTTCGCAAAAGGCTTTGTGCCTAATTCAGTAAATATCGGAATCGACGGAAGCTTTGCTGTTTGGGTGGGAGCGATGATTCCTGATTTGAAACAAGAAATTCTTGTCGTAGCAGAGGAAGGAAGAGAAGAAGAAGTAATTACTAGACTTGCAAGAGTAGGTTATGACTATGCGATTGGATATTTGGATGGAGGAATTGAATCTTGGAAACAATCAGGTCTGGAAATTGATCAAATCAAATCCATTTCAGCGGATGAGCTTTCTGAAATCCAAAAATCAAATCCTGACATTTCTATTTTGGATGTGAGAAAAGAAAGTGAATTCCAATCTGAGCATGTGCAAGATGCAGAAAATGCCCCTCTTGATTACATCAATGAAAGCATGGCGAAGATAGACAAGGATAAAACCTACTACGTGCATTGCGCTGGTGGCTACAGATCGATGGTTTTCAATTCAATCCTAAGAGCAAGAGGATATGATAATCTGATTGATATCAATGGCGGTTTCAAAGATCTCAAAGAATCTGAGAAATTCAAGGTTTCAGATTTCGTTTGCCCAACTACGTTGCTGTAAGTAGTAAGTATTGAGACATAAGATATTAGATTCAAGACTATAAGTAGAGCCGTGGTCTGTGTCCTCACAGACCACTCTTTTTGAATATTTATGAGTGGAATTTGCTCTGTTAAAAATCAAAAAGTATTACAGAATAAGATTAACGCTAGCCTTTAGGCCTCTTCGGTCATCGGTCTTCCAACCGGTCAAACAAAGAAGAAAAGGGCTCTAACTTCAGTTAGAGTATATACTTAAAAAAACATCCGATTAATAAACATATATGAATCAATTTATAGACTGGATCTCCCAGCCCTGGCCATGGTATATCGCTGGACCCATGATCGGACTTACTGTTCCGGCACTTCTAATTTTGGGAAACAAGAGCTTTGGAATCTCATCTTCCCTTCGTCATGCCTGTGCGATCTGCATTCCAGCAGGTATTCCTTTTTTCAACTATAACTGGAGAAAGGAAATGTGGAATTTGGTATTTGTCCTAGGCGTACTAGTAGGAGGTTTTATAGCCACCACCTTCATGTCAAATCCCGATGAAATTGTAATAGCTGCACAAACTCAGACTGATTTGGCTGCTTTGGGAATCACAGATTTCTCTGGCCTTATGCCAACAGATATTTTCTCATGGGAAAATATTTTCACTGCCAAAGGACTGGTATTCTTTGTTCTGGGTGGATTCCTAGTTGGTTTTGGAACTCGCTACGCAGGAGGATGTACTTCTGGTCATGCGATCATGGGAATTAGTTCGCTACAATGGCCATCCATGGTTGCTACCCTTTTCTTTATGGTGGGTGGTTTTCTCATGACGCAGGTATTTTTAGCGCCTTTAATGAAGTTGGTAGGATTTTAAGAAATAGAAAATGAACGTAAAAAATAAAAATATACAAGAGGCGGTTTGTGATGCTCCGAATTTACAAGAGACTGGAGAGAAAGGTTTTGCTTTAATAAAATACCTGATTCTGGGAATTTTGTTTGGGATCGTATTTGTGAAGGCAGAGATTATCTCTTGGTTCAGAATACAGGAAATGTTCAGATTGGATTCATTTCACATGTATGGAGTGATAGGCTCCGCGATAGTAGTAGGTATTATTTCCATTCAACTAATCAAGCGTTTAAAAGTTAAGTCTATCGCAGGTGAGGAAATTAAGATACCGACGAAGGAATTCCGAAAAGGACAGATCTATGGCGGGTTTATCTTTGGTCTAGGTTGGGCGATTACAGGTGCATGTCCAGGGCCGCTGTTTGCGCAGATTGGAAGTGGGTTTACAGTGATTATTATAACCTTACTATCAGCTATCGCCGGGACGTGGGTTTACGGGAAGTTTTCGGATAAGCTCCCGAATTGATACGCTAATAATTGAAAATAGAATTTTGAAAGCCACTTTCTCCAACGGAAGTGGCTTTTTCAATCAAAAACTTTTTTGATAATAAAGCGGATTAAAAATATGGCGGTAACGATTACGCCTGCTGCTATGACCAATTCCATGGGTTTTTGGGTAAAGTAAGTTTGACTAAGGTAACCAGTTTTGAGAGTCAATGTTCTGAAAAGGACATGATTTTGATCTAATGTTGCCTACTTTTGTGAGCCTCCTAAACCTAGTTTATTCATGAACATACTTTCCAAAAGACGAGTTGCCCTAGGTGCTTTTTTCTTTTTCGCCGGTCTTTGCTTTGCATCTTGGGCAGCGAGGATTCCAGATATCCAAGCCAAGTTTGATCTTTCCGAAGGACAATTAGGAACACTTTTGTTGTTTTTGCCGCTGGGATCAGTCATAGGTTTACCTATAGCTGGCTGGGCAGTGCATCAGTTTGGAAGCCGTGCAGTGGTTATGTTTGGGGCTTTCGCCTATGCCATGACCTTGCCATTGATCGGTCTAGCTCCGACTACATGGATGATAACTCCAGTACTGATCCTATATGGTATGCTTGGAAATGTGATGAATATTTCACTTAATACACAGGCCTTAGATTTGGAAGATAAGATGGGGAAAAGTATTCTGGCTTCCTTTCATGGCTTATGGAGTTTGGCTGGTTTCTCTGGAGCAGGATTGGGAGCTTTGTTGATATTTTTCGGCTTTTCTCCAGCGCAACATTACTTCGTAGTGATGGCTATTTCCATCATCATTATACTTTCTGCCCAAGGCTACATTGTCAAAGAAAAGAGAGCGACTGAAAGTGGAGGAGGAATGGTGATTAGGAAACCGGATGCGCTATTGCTTAGAATCAGTCTTATTGCATTTCTGGGTATGATGGCTGAAGGCTGTATGTTTGACTGGTCGGGGGTTTATTTTAAGAAAGTAGTCCAGTCAGATCCTACTTTAATTGCTTTAGGATATGTGGCATTTATGGGTGCTATGGCTGCCGGGAGATTTGTAACTGATAAGGTTGCCGCTAGATATACTAAGGTCGAAGTGATCCAAGTAAGTGGGATTTTGATATTTACGGGATTAAGCTTATCAGTTCTTTTCCCTTCAGTAGCGATGGCGACGGTAGGTTTTTTACTGGTAGGTCTAGGTGTTGCTTCTATCATACCACTTTCATATAGTATTGCGGGTCGCTCTAAATTATATACGCCTAGTGTTGCATTGGCATTGGTATCGACTATTTCATTCTTTGGCTTTTTGTTAGGTCCTCCATTAATCGGATTTATCGCAGAATTATTTAATTTAAAAGTCTCATTTGCGCTTATTGCTGTGAGTGGTCTGGGGATTACTGTACTTTCTAGTGTGCGAAAAGCAGTATTTCTGATTCCGGTAAAACCTTCACCTAACCAAATTAAATGAGCTCAAACCCTTCCTTTCAGTTTCAAAAAGATTTTGAAGTTCGCTCCTATCAGGTCGATCCAGATGGGAAGTTGAGTTTGACGGCCTTGTCTAATCTTTTTCAGGAAATAGCTTGGAGACATGCTGATTCCGCTGATTTTGGAAGAAACCTACAAGAGCAGCATTTGTCCTGGATTATGGCTCGCATGGATATCAAATGTGAGAATCTGCCTTCTTGGGGGGATTCGATCAAGGTTTATACTGCTGGACGTGGACAGGATAAGCTTTTCGCGTTTCGAGAGTTTTTGGTTACTGATTTTCAAGGAGTTGTTTTAGCACATGCGATGAGTTCATGGGTGCTGATGAATGTGCAATCAAAGAGGATTTTGAGGCCAGAGAAAGTATTGTCTGCGGAGCTGTTTAATCCTGAAGAAAAACCGGCTTGGCAACCTGAGAAGATTAAATGTGAAGGTGAACTCCTTAAGAGTGAAAAGCTAAAGGTCAGGTATTCTGATCTTGACCTGAATAATCATGTCAACAATACAAGTTATGTGCGCTGGGTGGAAAACATCCTTCGGGAAAATGGATGCGATACACCACGTTTTCTGATTAATTACCTTGCGGAATGCGTCAAGGAAGATGAATTAGATATTCATTTGTATAGAAATGAAAGCGACTTTATAGTTCAGGGTTTAGTAGGGGAGAAGTTAGTTTTTTTGGCGACAGCCAAATGAGAGGTCTGATATAAAATTCAAGAAATAGGTTTTTTAAATTGTCTAAGTGATCTTCATCACATCCGGCAAGGATGATTACCCTCATTTTTGTAGCTTAATCGGTAATTATGAATCAGGCTTCCAAACCTTTACATCAGCTTTTCCCTTTGATCATGGTTCTGCTTTTATTAGCAGCCTTACTCGTTGGTTTAGTTGGCGGTGTTTTGTATTTTGATAATGTGGGTTTACAACCTTCCACAGAGCATTTAGCCAAAACTCAAGAACCATCCGCCGCACCAAAATCTAAGGCTTTAATGGATCCAGTTGGGATGTGGGTAGCACCTGACTGGGCATCAGTGGATGAAGAGTTGAATGCTGATGAAATCAAATATGGTCGAGAACTCATTGCCAACACCTCTGAATACCTAGGGCCAAATGGTAAAGTGAAAAAGATCTCAAATGGTCTGAATTGCCAAAATTGCCATTTACAGGCTGGGACGGTGCCCTTGGGAAATAATTATTCTGCGGCGAAAAGCACCTATCCTAAGGTGCGAGGTAGATCTGGCCAATCAGAAGATATTCAGTCCAGAATCAACGGCTGCTTCCAGCGTAGTCTGAATGGGGAAGCTTTGGCAGATAATAGCCAAGAAATGAAGGCCATGGTGGCATACATGAATTGGTTGGGTCAAGATGTGGAAAAAGGTAAAAGTCCGAAAGGAGCGGGGATTTACGAAGTCCCATTACTTGATAGAGCTGCGGATCCTTTAAAAGGGAAAACCATTTACGAAAGACAATGTGTGAGCTGTCACATGTCCGATGGGCAAGGAGTGATGGAGTCTGATGGATCTGGCTACACTTATCCACCACTTTGGGGCGAGCACAGTTATAATCAGGGAGCTGGATTATTTAGAATGTCACGATTTGCAGGCTATGTGAAAGCCAATATGCCTTTTGGGGCAACTTTTGAAAATCCTATTCTTTCAGACGAAGAGTCATGGGATGTGGCTGCCTATGTAAATAGCCTAGATAGACCTAAGAAAGATTTCCAGGATGACTGGCCTGATATTTCCAAGAAACCTATGGATCATCCATTTGGACCATTTTCGGATGGGTTTTCAGAGGAGCAGCATAAATTCGGGCCGTTTAAGGAGATTAAAGCTGCTGCTAAGAAATGAAAAAGTTTTTGTCAGTAATCATCCTTTGCTTCCCATTAATATCTTTTGCTCAGAAAGCTGAAAAAAAGCTTGAAATTTCCCCAGACGTACATTTTCGAATGTTTTGGATGAGTACGAGTTACCCAGAAACGTACAAGGACGATTATGCATTAGGGACCAGCTTCCACATGGGGACAAAACTTACCTATGCTGAGAATTGGGACTTTAGAATTGGTTACAGAGTTTTTGGAAATCTATGGAGTAGTGATTTAACTGCTGCGGATCCTACTAGTGGAGGAGTAAATAGATATGAGGTAGGCTTATTTGATTTACTAGATTTGGATGATCGCTTTTTCGGAAAACTGGAAAATCTCTCTTTAACCTATTCAAAGAACAATTGGGGTATTTCGGCAGGTAGAATGGCAATCGACGAAGATTGGATCAATGCACAGGATGGCCGGCTTTCTCCTACAGGAGTGGAAGGCGCAAAAGTTTGGCTTATTACGGAGGATAAGTGGAATTTTACTGCCTGGGGGATTGGAAAAATGAGTGTGCGTGGGACGAGCGAATGGCTTTCTGTGGGGCAAAGTATTGGTGTATTTCCTGGAGGGAGGAATCCAGATGGAGAAGCATCACTCTATGCGGGAAATACCGAAAGCAATTGGATCGGGATTGCTGAACTGTCTAAGGAATGGGAAGGGCTGAGTATACGTGCCTCAAATACGCTGGTTCAGAATGTTTCTACTACTTTTTGGGCTCAAACAGAAAAAAGGTGGGTTAGTGAGGAGTCTGGGATTACATGGCTGTGGGGGCTACAAGCAGGATTTCAAGCAGGGTTGGGAGATGGAGGAAATTTAAACCCTATATTTCAATACAAGAATCCAGAAGACAGAAACTGGGCGATTTCCACGAGATTTGGATATAAAAAAGCAGCATGGCACCTAAATCTGAATTATACCAAAACAGGTGGCGAAGGGATTTGGCTCAGCCCGAGAGAGTGGGGGAAAGACGCTTGGTACACGTTTATTCCCCGAGAAAGAAATGAAGGGTTTAGCTCCTTGAATGCACTCACGTTGTTTGCAGAATATAGCGTCCCTAGGACCAAACTTAAAGCATTTGCCCATTTAGGTCTCCATTGGCTCCCAGCTTTGAATGCTCCTTCGGAGAACAAATACAATATGCCGTCCTATCGGCAAATCAATCTGGGTATGAAATATTCGCCTGAGTCAATTCCGAAATTTGATTTTCAATTGCTAGTCATGAACAAAGAAGCATTGGGTAATCAGAGTCTAAAACCAGGTCAGGAATATAATAAAGTTAGGATGGTTCATGTAAATGGCATTCTGAATTGGAGATGGAATTAAGAATTCTCAAATAGAAAATGTATAAATATTTAGGCTGTGATAAACTGAAATGTTGGTCTAATTTGAGTTGTTCGGCTATTAGCTAATTTATTTTAAGATTTTGGGCTAAATAGCTTGTGTAAAACATGAAATATTTAGGGGTGATTAGGATTTGCAAAATCTTCTTCGCACATTTGCAGGCATAAAGGCGCTGTCCTCGGATATCCTTTTTACTTGAAATAAAGTATGCGTTGATTATCAACCTGCCCAAGTAGCAAATTCAAGAGTTTCCCCTCGCAAGGTTTTAATTCTTCATCTTTCTACTTTTTTAATTCACAAGATTCGGTCAAGTCCAGTCTTAGAATTAAAACCTGCAGAGAAAATCCCACGGGAAACATTAGTATTTATAATTTAATTTCAGTGCCATTAAGACAGTAAGGTTCTCAGAATCAGAATTATCTGAATTCTCCCAAACACTAAGAGCTAGGGTTTATGGACATTTCAAGTCCACAAACAAATCTAAGTATGCAAATACTGGGATGGTCATCAAGTCTATCTTGTTGATATCCATGTATGTCGTACCTGTGATTTTGGTTATTACCGGCGTCGCTTCTACCACAATTCAGTTATTTGGATGTTATCTACTTTCAGCCTTTGGAATGGCGGGTGTGGGCATGGGCGTTATGCACGATGCTATACATGGGTCATATTCCAAAAACAAAAAAGTAAATACCTGGGTAGGATATACCCTTGATATGGTGGGAGCCAGTTCTATGGTTTGGCACTTGCAGCACAATGTCCTTCATCATAGCTACACGAATATTCATGAGCATGACGACGATATCAATGCTCCATTCTTTTTGAGATTTTCTCCCAATGCGGAAAAAACACCTATGCACAAATACCAACATTTGTATGCGTGGTTTTTTTATTCTCTATCTACCCTTTCATGGGTGACCGCAAAAGACTTCATTCGATTCACGAGATATTATAATATGGGTCTTGTGAAAGGTGGTGAGAAAGCTTACAAAAAAGGAATACTTAAGTTGGTGCTTCTGAAAATAGCATACTTCTGTGTTGTTTTAGGTTTGCCATTAATTTTCTCTCCTGTCTCAGCTGGATTTATTATTCTAGCATTTGTAATGATGCATTTTGTGACTGGGTTTATCATTACCATGGTATTCCAAATCGCACACATCGTAGAAGTGGTTGATTTCCCTAAGGCTGACACCGACGGTGTTGTAGAGGGGGAAAGAATATTGCATCAATTAGCTACTACTTGCAATTTTGCACCCAAATCTAAAGTGTTATTTTGGTTTGTTGGTGGATTGAATTTTCAAGTTGAACATCATTTATTTCCTGATATATGCCATGTGCATTACAAGGAGATCGCACCTATAGTGAAGGCTACCGCAGAAGAATTTAACGTGCCTTATTATTCGAAACCTCATTTTTTGATGGCTGTATTGGATCATTTTAAAATGCTTTACTTACTAGGGAATGCTCCTGAGGTAAAGCCAGTAAAAGCCTAATTATATCATGAATAGTAATAGAAACACTAATACAAGACCAGCAGCCAGTCAAAGACGTACTTCACGTCCTACTGGAAGACCAGGTCAGAATAAAAAGAAAGAGTCGAAACTGGATCCTTACTTGTTGGTCAAAAAGGCAGAGCCTAGTGGACAAGAAGGTTTTAGGTCTGATACACCTTTCTCAAGTGTAAATTTGAATGCCACATTGCTAAGAAATATAGTAGCAAAAGGGTATGAAAGCATGACCAATATTCAGGAGCAAGCTATTCCGTCCTTGATGGATAGAAGAGATTTGCTCGGGATATCAAATACAGGTTCGGGTAAAACCGGAGCGTTTTTGATTCCGATTATTGAGCACGCAAAGCTTGATCCTCAGAATTTCACTGCTTTAATCGTAACTCCGACTCGTGAGTTGGCTTTGCAGATCGAAGAGGAATTTAAAAGTCTAAGTAAAGGGATGAATTTATATTCTAACACTTTTATCGGTGGCACAAATATCAATTCGGACTTTAAAGCTTTGAACAGAAAGCTCCATGTCATCGTGGGTACTCCAGGTAGACTATTGGATCTTTCCAATCGTAAACTGTTGCATCTCAATCGTGTTAATACGCTAGTATTGGATGAGTTTGACAGAATGTTGGATATGGGTTTTGTACATGATGTAAAAAAACTCGTAAATTTGATGACGAAGAGAAGTCAGACTATGCTGTTCTCTGCGACATTGGAGCCAAGTCAGAAAGCGATGATTGATGGATTACTTAATAATCCTGTAGAGATCAAAGTAAATTCTGGCGGAACTACTAGTGAGAATGTAGATCAAGAAATTATCCGAGTTCCTGAAGGAAAGGATAAGTTTATGATACTAGCTGATATGTTCAAAGGAAACGAATTAGAGAAAGTAATTATTTTTACTGAAACTAAACGACTTGCGGATAAGTTAAGTAAACAATTAAATCAGTCCGGAATAAATTCAGGGTTGATACATGGTAATAAGTCCCAAAATTTCCGGAACAGAACTATTGATGAGTTCAAATCTGGGACGACTAGAGTATTGGTAGCGACTGATGTTGCTGCTAGAGGTATAGACGTAGCTGATGTAACCCATGTGATCAATTACCAGCTTCCTATGTCTATGGATAGTTATATCCACAGAATTGGTCGGACAGGTCGAGCCGGAAAAACCGGACGGGCCATAACATTTGTCAATTAAAATAGCGATATGTCGAAAAACCAGAACACATTCATTAAAAAGCAAAAAGCAGAACTCAAAAAGAGAAAAAAGAGAGATAAGCAAGAGAAGATGGCTGCTCGTAAGGATCAACCGAAAAGTGGAGATCTTGACGATATGATTGCGTACGTGGATGAGTTTGGTAACATCTCAGACACACCGCCAGAACCAGAACCCCCTAAAAAAGAAAACCCGCAAAGAAAGGAAGGTCCTCCTCCTAGAAGAGAATATCCCAACAATGCACAACAACAAAATAATAGAAACACCAATTTAAAAAGTTAGTATCATGAATGAAGGAACAGTAAAATTCTTTAACACAACCAAAGGTTTTGGTTTTATTACACCAGCAGACAACAGTGAAGATGTATTCGTACACCACTCCGGTCTAGTACACGAAATCCGTGAGAACGATCACGTTACTTATGACGTAGTTCAGGGTAAAAAAGGCGTTAACGCTGTGAACGTTAAAGTAGCTAAGTAATTCCTATTGGGCTCTGCCCAGTTAAGAAATACAAAGTTGGATGCCTGCAGATCTATGATTTGCAGGCATTTTTTTGTCCTAATGTCATTTCTTACAAAACTGCACTTCTATTTAGTTTTGAAATAGTAAGTTTTAAGCAGTAGCATGTTTTCACTTTGAAGCTTAAAACATACGTGCTAAATTCACTTTCTTTTCCAATCTTCAAGAAACAGTTTGCGAATCTTCTTAAGATCTGGATTTATAGGGCGAATCTCCTTAGATTGATGAAAAATCAAAAACCTATGAAAAAACTACTCTATTTTATCCCATTATTTTTAGCTCTATCATGCACTGATAAGACAGAAAATCACTCCAAGAACGAAACGACAGAAAATAATCAAAAGGAAATAATGGCTACAGAACCAGATTCAGTATTAAGACACAACGTTTTTTTTAGCTTCAAAGAAACTTCTTCACAAGAAGATATTCAATCAGTTATAGACGCTTTCAGAAACCTTCAGAACGAAATTGAAGGAATTAAAGCTTTTGAATATGGTCTAAACTCAAGCCCAGAAGGGTTGAATCAAGGACTAACCCACGCTTTTGTATTGACTTTCCATTCTGATGAAGCACGTGATGCATACTTACCTCATCCAGCTCATGCGGCATTTGGCACCATCCTAGGCCCTCACTTGGATAAGGTGACGGTGGTCGATTACTGGACTAGACCTTAATTATTGATTAAAAGGCAGGGCTGATCCGTCAGTTTTGCCTGCATTGTTTACAGTTAGTACTTCTATCACTACAAAGTTACTTGTGCCTCTCCAGGGAAGAGTTCCGTTATATTCCTTATAGCGAAGCTCTACAAACTTACCTGAAGCTCTTTCTAGTTGTTCTGCGATGTCGCCGTCTGCTACGCTGAACCGAAACTCGTTACTTTGTAATCCGCCGGCCGTAGGGCTTTGAAATCCTTCCTGGACTACCCGGCCTTCATATGTCTTGAATAATACTCCTTTTTTTACAAAGTAATTTAAGCTTCCAGCTTTTACACCTTCGCCAAAAACGAAGTAGAATTTATACCAAAAAATACCGGCGACTAATCCAACTATGACGATACCAGCAATCCAAGCGAATTTTTTCATGATGAGAATAAGTTTGACTTAAAGATAGATATCGAGATGATTTTAATGTCTAAAAATTCTCAAAAAAAATTCTTAGTCTTAAAAAGAGTATTAAAGAGATAAGGCTACTCGAAAGTAGCCTTATCTCTAAAAATCAAAATGTGTCCGCTTCAAGATCATTAACAGATTAAAAGCGACTTATAAATTACTAAACTCTAGGATGGAGCTATTTCTGTCACTTGAATTAGGGCTTTCCGCAAGTCAATCTTAGCTTATTGATGTGATTTGGGATAAACATATTTCAATTAACCAGCCACAAATAGTCTCCGTAGCCTGAGGCTTCCATATCCTTTTTTGGAATAAATTTCATTGCTGCTGAATTCATACAATATCTCAAGCTTGTAGGCTCGGGACCATCGTAAAACACATGTCCTAAATGACTTTTTCCAAATTTACTTCTTACCTCAACTCTAAGCATTCCCAGATCATTGTCCGTTGGCTTTTCCAATACTCTCGCATCAATAGGCTTTGTAAAGCTTGGCCATCCCGAACCTGACTCATATTTGTCCTTAGAGCTAAATAATGGCGCTCCAGATATGATGTCTACATAAATACCATCTTCGTGGTTGCCATTGTATTCATTCTGAAAAGAATGCTCTGTAGCATCTTCCTGAGTAACATCATATTGCAATGAAGTCAATGTCTTTTTGAGTTCTGATTGAGAAGGCGCAGTGTATTCTTTGTCACTTAGTTCTGGCCAGTGATCTTTTATGAATTTGTCACGTCCAGAACCATTTCTGTAAGCATAATATTCTACAGAGCTCTTCTTGTAATAATCTTGGTGATACTCCTCTGCAGGGTAGAAATTTGTGTATTTAACTAGGGGAGTAGCTATTGGTTTTTCGAATTTCCCTGATTTATCTAACAATTTCTTAGACTCGTCAGCCACTTTCTTTTGCGCAGCATCATGAAAGAAAATCGCAGACTCGTACTGCGAACCTCTGTCATAAAATGAGCCTCCTACGTCCGTAGGGTCATAAGTTTGCCAGAAGATATCGACTAGTTCAGAATAACTGATTACTTCTGGGTCGAAGGTAATTTGAACAGCCTCTTTGTGAGAAGTTTTTCCGCCAGAAACTTCCCCGTATGTAGGATTTTTCTCTTTACCTCCAGCATATCCAGAGATTACAGTTATTACGCCGTCAATGCCTTCAAATGGAGCTTCTACACACCAGAAACATCCGCCCGCGAAAGTCGCTAGTTCCGTGTCTCCACTAAAGTTTGCATTTTTGTCTGTATCTGCAGACGCTTCTTGGTTTTGAACCGTAGTGTTACCACAGGAAAACATCAGTGCTACGATAAGGGAAAGCATAGACGTCATGAATTTAGTTGAGCTAAACATATTTATAGTGTCCTTTTTTGTTTTTGATGATTTAACAATCATTTCTTTGTAAACTCTATAAATGCTATTCTGTTTTGAGTGTTAAGAGTTTTTAAGATTGCGATATATTTAAATACGAGATGAATCTATACTCGGTTTGTTTTACTGGTCAGGATGTAGAAGAATATCTTCAACTAGAACGAATGATACTTCATCTTAACTTAAGCACTATTTCATAAAAGGAATAAATATTTCCTTCCATAGTTCATATCCTTTTTCATTCATGTGGAGCTCGTCACCTAAAAAAATATCGGCTCTTGGCTTCCCTGAATCATCCAACATGATGTCCCATACATTCACAAAATGAACATTATCATGAGTGGTGGCGAATTGACGAATCATGTCGTTTAAAGCCAAGTATGACACCTTCTTATCCCATCGAGAAGGGCTTGGTTTTGCTGCTATCAGATTTACGATAGTACTTGGATACTTTGCATGAATTTTGGTGACCAATTCGTTTAGATTCTCCATCACTTCTGATACTTCTTGACCTGAGTTGATATCATTATCGCCCTCGTAGATGAATACTTTTGAAGGCGCATATCGGAGAACAGTCTGTTCTAAGTGGATCAATAGCTGATCGGCTCTAGATCCTCCGAAAGCTGAGTTAATAATTGATACCTCTGGAAATTGCTCTTGCAGGTTTTTCCACATTCTCACACTAGAGCTGCCTGTGAATACTACACTTCCTTTTTCCCATCCACTATCGTCTATTTCTTTCGCACGCTTAGTTACCTCTCCTTGAAAGGCGATTTCTTGGGCAAAAGTGAACTGTATTAAAATGAGTAGAACGAGGGATGAGATTAGTTTTTTCATAAGCTAAATATAGTCAAGTCGGATAATAAAAAGGCTTCGAATTATTTGATTGGTGTCTAGTTGTTTGAAAACGTGAACATTTCCGTACAGGACACGAGCATTTTCGAACAGTTCGGACACAGCTCCTGTTTGATTTTAAATTTAGTGCTATTTTTTCCATCACATGTAATCGAAGTATAGAGGTTATAACGGAGCTTTTTCATCAGTTCCGTCCCAATAAACGTATGTCTATTTGAGAACAAGGTTTTTGGAGAAGTTTTAGCATTGTCTATTTATTCAGATCAACACTTCTTACCCATATGGAATTCATAACTCGCTTTTTCTGGTTTTGTAGCGGCGCTAATATTTCATTGCTCAAGCGGGCCCCAACCGAATCAAATAAATATGTAGGAATTGGAGCGACAGTTTTTTTTACCGGTGTGCTAGCAGCTTTGGCTGCGGGTTATGCTTTGTTTACGGTCTTTCAATCCATTTGGCCAGCCATTTTTTTCGGATTGCTTTGGGGGCTGATGATCTTCAATCTAGATAGATTTATTGTTTCTAGTATGCGTAAAAGTGAGCGTGCCTGGACGGAATGGAAGTTGGCAATACCTAGGTTAGTTTTAGCAGTTTTACTCGCCTTGGTGATTTCTAAGCCTTTAGAGTTGAAAATGTTTGAACGAGAAATTGATAGAAAGATTGATGAGAAGAGAACTGAATTTATTGCTGAATCAAAGTTGAATTTAGCGAAAGGCTTTCCTGAAATTCAAGAGCTAGAATCTAAGATAGACACACTAAAAGCTGAGGTTGTAAATTTTGAAACTTATCGTGATCAGCTACAAGTTGAATATGATGCGGAGCGTTTTGGAGAGAAAACAACAGGAACAAGTGGGATAATCGGCCTTGGAACAAATGCGAAGAAAAAAGAACAGCAATTGGATGCAGCACAAGTAACATTAGATGAGCTGAGGCTGAGAAATCAGGTCCGAGTCGATACGTTGGAAGCTCAGATTCGAGCGTTTGTTGTGTTGCGACAAGTGGAGTTTGAGAAGCAGCAGCCGGGAATTGAAGGCTTTGATGGGTTGGCCGCGCGTATGGAGGCGCTTGATGGATTGACCAAAGAAAGCGCTTCAATGGCTACGGCAAATATTTTTATTATGTTGCTTTTTATAGCAATTGAAACTGCGCCAATCTTCGTGAAATTAATTTCACCTCGTGGGCCCTATGATGAATATTTGGAGCTGCACGAAGATAAGGTGAAGTTGTTCAAAGGTGAAAAATGGACGCTTGCTAAAGGAGAATCCGAGGCGAGGATTAGCTATTTTCAAGAGACACATTTCTATGCTTCGGATCTACAAAAAGAGAAAACCAATCGAAAAAACAAAATCCAAACTGAGATGGAAATAGCTGATATAGAGGATAAATGGCGAGTGAAAACTTGAAGATCTTTAAAGAAATCTCTTCAACTTGTTTTTGTTTGCTGTACCATAACATCCAGTTGATCCATAGTGTGGCTTACAGACTTCCATTCTGCAAATCCCACCATTTTCACTACGAAAAGAAGAAATTTCCCGGGATTGATCAACCTGTTCGCCAGCTTGGCAATATTCACATCTCGTTCCTGAATCGATAAAAGGCGATCTTCGCAATCGTAATATTCTCCCGCATATTTCCAAGCACCATCTCTTGCTAGTTGGATGGAGAAGTTTAATAGCATTTCATCTCGCCCTTTTACTAAGGGAATTAGCCAGCCGAAAATCGGTGAAACTTTACTGATGTTTGATTTAACTCCATCCACCAATTCCGCCAGGACAGCATTAATCTTGTTGAAGTCGCTTTGAATACCTGCGATAGGTTCGATTCCCATCGTGTCTGCTGCTGATACACCAAGATCCAGGTTGATATGTGCATTGATGCCTAAGAGCAAATGCTGAAGTACAAGATGCTTATTTGCTTTGCCTTCCTCAAAAGCTAAAAACCAACTTTCTGAGGGCTTTTGGCCGCTTCTCCAAGAGTTATACGCATTGATGAATCGACCTGCAAATAGCACATCCAATCTCTCCATTCTAGGATTGTCTTCAAACTCCCGAGTAATAATCCCATCTCGAATTCTCCGAGTTACTTGCCTGTAAAGAATTGCAAAATATCCAATTCGTGATTCGGTGATTTTACATTCCTCTACTATTTGATCCATTCTTACGAGAACTTCATCTATGGTTTTCATCTTAGCTTTTGATAAAAAATGTCTGTAAAATATCTCCTACATAGAAAGCTACAATAGCTGCTAAAAGCCCCAGTGCAACTGTTTCAGCAATGCTTTTAATAGGTGAAGTCTGATTAACAAGTGATTTTAAAGCTCCGATAATTACAAAGGCTAATGTGGTAAGCACACTTGTCCAAAAGAAAATATTAATAGGGGAAGGATAGACAAATGTCCATAGATAAACTGTAAGTGGGATAAAACCCACGATTATAAAAGATATAAATGTTGCCAAACCAATTTTGAATGGGCTCTTAGTTTCCTCCATTAGATTTAATTCGTCTTTCATCATTTCCGCTACCCAGAGATCTTTATTGGAGGTGATTTGATCCACTACTTTTTCCAATAATTCTCCTTCAAAACCCTTCGCTTTATATATATCTGAGATTTCTTCACGCTCTGTTTCTGGAAGATTCTCAATTTCCCAGTACTCTAAAGCTTCATGTTTCTTGTAATTTTCCTTGTCGCTTTTGGCAGAGAGATAAGCGCCAACAGACATTGAGAAGCCATCAGCAAGCAGATTGGCAAAACCTAAAATTATAATAATTCCAGAGTCTAGGTTAGCTCCAAATCCACCAGCTACTACGGCAAAAGTAGTAATGGCTCCATCAATTCCTCCGTAAACGAACTCCCGGATATATTCCTGGAATTTTTGAAAATATCTATTCTCTTGGTGGATATGTGTTTCTTTCATCTATTTAAGGTTTTGAAGTAAAAATCTCTTCACGTTCTCGCCCATCACAGCTTTGATCTCATCTTGGCTAAAACCAGCGTTCATCATTCCCTCAACTAAAAACGGGAATCCTGTGATGTCAAATGGAACAGCTACTGAACCATCATAATCTGATCCTAGTGCAACATATTCAACTCCTACTAGATCTCTAATATGCTTGATTGAAGCAATAATATTGGGCAATTCTGGGACTCCCACAGCTTCATCAAAAAAAGCGATTCCTATGATCCCGCCATTCTTAGCAATCTTCTGAATATGATTGTCACTAAGGTTTCTTTGAGAATCCAAGACTCCACGCACTCCCGTGTGAGACACCATCACTGGCATGTTGGTAATTTCAAGTACGTCGTCAATAATCGCTGCTGAGCAATGAGCTAGATCCACAAATATTCCCAATTCATTCATTTTTTTCACAACTGATCTTTCAAATTCTGTAAGGCCAGCCTGGCTCTGTCCATGGGCAGAGCCTCCAAGTTCGTTATCGAAAAAATGAGTCAATCCAATCATGCGAACTCCAGCTGCATATACTCTGTCAAGGTTTTCTATTTCACCTTCTAGCGCATGCGCGCCTTCTATACCTAACATCCCACCTATGACAGATTTATCGTTTTTTCTAGCGGCAATCAATTTATTCAGGTCTGTTTTAGTCTTGATTAAAATAGCTTGTCCATTTTCACCTTCTATAAAATTGGCTAGGTTTTCGGACTGAGTGAGTGTTCGATTGATCAGACTAAACCAGTTGGCTGGAGATTCCCCTTTTGCGATTGTTAATGGTGTGATATTGTCAAAAGCATTGGTTGTGTTGCTTTGCATATTTTGGCCAGCAGGAGATTTGGTTACAATGGTAAACATTTCTAATGCAACACTAGCTTCACGCATACGAGGGAAGTCCACCTGTCCTCTACTTCCTCTTTTGGTCAGGTCTCTTCCCCACAGCAAAGCGTCGCAGTGTAAATCTGAGATGAAATCCAATCGATCATATATAGCTTGAGCTTCTGATGATACGGAATAGGGAGGTGCTGACTTAACTGGGTTTCTTTGGGTTTCAATATAGGGAGGGACTAGTAAGGTGGTAGCATAGTACAGAATTGTGATCGTTCCCAAAACAATAATTATTTTCTTCATAGCAGGTGGTTACACTTTTGAAGGTAATAAAAAATAGAGTTTGTGTTAAAAAAATAACATATACGAAGCTTTGAGTAGGATATACAATGTGGTTATAGGACTCTTTCCTGTTTTAAAGAAATGGAAAAGCTAATTTCTAAAAAAAATAATTATTTGTTTTTGGGCAGTTTAAAACATTTTCCTTATGTTTAAGGAAATATAAAGATCAAAAAAACAAATACACAGTAAGGATTACAAAAGTATATTTGGTTTTAGATGATTGATAATAGACCCACTCTAAGGGGCTTTTTCCAAAAAGCCCCTTTTTTTTGTCCATACTTTTTTTAACATATAGATAATATGAGGAATATTGGTTTAAAATAAGTTTGATGCAGATCAAATTTGTGTTGATTATAGAAATATCGGTTTGTTTTAGTGGCCAATTTTATTTAGGAGCTATCTAATTGAAAATTTGGCATAATTGAAAAAGCCCTTCCGAAAATTCCGAAAAGACTGGTATCGAGGAATATGACTTCAATTTGACGCTAACTAAGCTAGTTCTGATAATAGCATTGCTTTCCTTTTTTGATAAGAAAAGTTTGTTACTATTCTTTCTCTACTACTATTTCGCTTGTCAGTTGTGTCAGTCTTTATTAAATTTTGGACAATAGATTCTAATTGATCGAAGTTTTTGGTCTTAAGAATAAGCTCAGGTGATCCGATGATTTCAGGAATAGCTCCCACAGCTGATCCGATAGGAATACAACCGCAAGCCATAGCTTCTGCTAGTGCATTTGGAAAGCCTTCTGAGGTGGAGAGTTGAAGATAGATGTGGTTAGAGTTATAAAGCTTGTGTAATTCACTTCGGCTTTGTTTGCCAACCACTTTTATATTTTGCGATGGGGAAGAATAGTTTTCGTCTCCTACCAAAGTGATGTTTATATCAGGATGAAGCGAAGCTAATTTTTCTATCAAATCATATCCCTTGACAATTGCTCTAGATCTTTTAGAAGTGCCAGTTGCTATAGAAATAAGCGAATTAGGTAATCTGTCTAGATTCTGATCCTTCCAAAAATCTGTGTCAAATCCATTTGGAATAACATGAATCGGAGTGCTCAGAAAAGGAATTAAATTTAATAGACCTTGCTTAGGAGAAATAGTTGGGTCATATCTATATTCCTGCTTGACTAATGCCTCTGCGACTGGCAAAATCAAACTGCAATTTTTAAAACTGTAAACAGTTGCTTTGCGAAGCCATTTCTTACGGAAGTTACCATAGTCTATTTCTGGCATATTAATGCAATCAGTACCGCCCGCTTGGATCACGCATTTTTTGTGGAAGACTTTGCCAAACCATACCGGTAGCACACTATGATAGCCGCCAAAAAAACAGAGGTATTGATTAGTCTTGGGAAGAAACCAAAGTAATTGGAAGAATTGCAGTATAAAGTAAAATGGAAGCTTTATAGGGCTTTGAGTGAATTCGATTCCTTTTATAGCCAGTTCTGGGCTGATCATTTCTAAGTCTCGATCGGTAAATGCAGTACGAACGGGGTAGGTGTAAATGATCATTGATAGTAAGATAGTTCTTAAAGTAAAGAAGGAGCAAAGAAAATGAATGCTATATTCTCTTTGCCCCTTTCAATTATTGCTTAAAAATTTAAATCACCAAATTCACAATCTTTCCTGGTACGATAATGATCTTCTTAGGTGCTTTTCCTTCCAGCCATTTCTGTACATTTTCATCTGCCAAAGCAGCTTCCTGAATTTCATCCTTACTCAAAGAAAGGTCAAGTTTAAGCTTCGCTCTCATTTTTCCATTGATCATGACAGGATATTCAAATGCACTTTCTTTCAGGTGACTTTCATCAAAAATAGGGAATGTAGCTTCGGTAATAGAACCTTCATGTCCTAGTAAACTCCAAAGTTCTTCGGCAATGTGCGGTGCATACGGAGAAACCACTAGCGCTAATGGTTCTAAAATCGCACGTTTGTTAGACTTTAGAGCGCTTAGTTCATTTACACAGATCATAAAGCTCGATACAGAAGTGTTGAATGAGAAGTTTGTCATGTCATCTTCCATCTTCTTGATGGCTTTATGCAGCGCTTTGTATTCTCCTTTGCTTGGCTCCGCATCGGAAATCTGTAGTTCTCCAGCGTTGGAGTGGTAGAGGTTCCAAAGTTTTCTCAAAAACTTATATACTCCGTCGATTCCATTGGTATTCCAAGGTTTGAATTGCTCCAATGGCCCAAGGAACATCTCGTACAATCTTAACGTATCCGCCCCGTAGCGCTCGATGATGTCATCTGGATTGACCACGTTGTATTTCGACTTAGACATTTTTTCCACTTCAGATCCGCAGATGTATTTGCCGTCCTCTAGGATGAATTCGGCATCCGCCAAATCAGGTCTCCATGCTTTGAATTTCTCTAGATTCAACTGATCGTTGTAGACAATATTCACATCCACATGCATTGCAAATGTGTCGTGCTGATCTTTCAGACCGTAGCTTACAAACTTGTTTGTGCCTTTCACTCTGTACACAAAGTTCGATCTTCCTTGGATCATGCCTTGGTTGATCATCTTCTGGAAGGGTTCTTCTATGCTCACAACTCCAAGGTCATACAAGAACTTTGTCCAGAATCTGGAATACAATAGGTGACCTGTCGCATGCTCGGATCCTCCAATGTATAAATCTACAGCTCCCCAATAATCCGTTATTGTTTTGTCCGCAAACTCAGTTTCATTCTTTGGATCCATATATCTGAAGAAATACCAGCTAGATCCTGCCCAGCCTGGCATCGTGCTTCTTTCCAATGGAAATTCTCCATCCGAAGTTTTGTAGTTCCAGTCTTTTGCGCGAGCAAGTGGAGGCTCACCATCTTCAGTGGGTAAGTATTTATCTACCTCTGGCAAAACCAAAGGCAAATCTTTTTCATCTATCAAATAAGGCAATCCCTCTTTGAAATAAACAGGAAGTGGCTCGCCCCAATAGCGCTGACGAGTGAAAATCGCGTCACGCATTCTGTATTGGATTTTACCTTTTCCTATGCCTTTCTCTTCCAAAAACTCAATCGCTTTGGTCATGGCATCTTTCATATACAAATTGGAAATGAAGCCTGAATTGATAATCAAGCCTCCTTTTCCAGGGAAAGAGCCTTCCTCCATCGAGCCATCGATCACTTGTCGGATCTCTAGGTCGAAGTGCTCCGCAAAGTTGAAATCTCGCTCATCATGAGCAGGTACTGCCATCACTGCACCGGTACCATATCCAGCCAAAACGTAATCAGCCACCCAAACCTGGATTTCTTCTCCGTTGAAGGGGTTGATCGCATAAGAACCAGTGAAAGCGCCAGAGATGGTTTTGACATCACTCATTCTGTCCCGCTCGGAACGGTTTTTTGCTACTTCTATGTATGCTTCAGCTTTCTCTCGCTGATCTTCTGTGATTAATGCTGCTGCCAGATCAGATTCTGGTGCCAAAGCCAAATATGTCACACCATATATAGTGTCCACACGCGTGGTGAAGACTTTGATGGTTTGTTCGGAATCTTTTACCTGGAACACAACGTCAGCCCCGATGGATTTGCCTATCCAGTTTCGCTGCATTTCTTTGACTGGCTCAGACCAATCTAGTTTGTCCAAACCTTTGAGTAGGCGATCAGCATATGCGGTGATTCTCATCGACCACTGCATCATTTTCTTGCGCTCTACTGGATGTCCACCTCGTTCGGAGAAGCCTTCCTTTACTTCGTCATTCGAAAGAACAGTGCCTAATGCTGAACACCAGTTTACGGTAGTTTCGGCTAGGAAGGTCAATCTATATTTAAGCAGTATTTCTTGTTTTTCTTTTTCGGAGTAAGCACTCCAGTCCGAAGCGCTAAACTTCTCAGTGTCCTCGTCGCAAACTGTTTTTACTGTAGCGTTGCCTTCTTTCTCAAATCGCTCAATTAATGAGTCAATCGAAAGTGCTTTATCAGCATCAAGATCATAGTAGCTATTGAAAAGCTGCATGAAGATCCATTGCGTCCATTTGTAATAATCAGGGTTTGAAGTTCTCACTTCTTTACTCCAGTCAAAAGCAAACCCAATATTCTTCAGCTGTTCTGTATAGCGTGAGATATTTTGCTCGGTGGTGATTGCCGGGTGCTGTCCGGTTTGTATTGCGTATTGCTCAGCTGGAAGGCCAAAGCTGTCGTAGCCCATCGGGTGGAGGACATTGAAACCTTTGAGTTTCTTGAATCTGGAAACGATATCCGATGCGATATAACCAAGCGGATGCCCTACGTGAAGTCCAGCTCCTGATGGATAGGGGAACATATCCAAGGAATAAAACTTTGGTTTGTCAGGATTTACTTTGGCGAGGAAAGTTTGATTCTTTTCCCAGTATGCCTGCCATTTCTTCTCGATCTCCTTAAAAGTGTATTCCGCCATGATTGAATTATTTCTAGTTTTTTAGCTAAACGCCTGCAAAAATAGGAAAATTGGTGGGCTTTGTGGTTCAAATCGGTAATTCCTCCCTAAATCCTATTATTTCCTCTGTTACTTTTCTCAGGGATGATTTGAAAGATTTTAGTATTTTACATCCTGACAAACCACCATATCCATGAAACTTAATTCAAATAGTAGAGCATTGAGCATGTTAATGCTTCTAATGTGTCTTGCACATTTTTCTTTGGCACAAAAGAAGATCTCTCAAAAGCAAATTGACGCACTCAAGCAAGAAGCGATGGAACTGGTCGAAGCGGATGCGAAAATGAGTCAAGTCATGGTTGATAAAATTTTCAGTTTTGCGGAGCTAGGTTTTCAGGAAGTAGAGTCTTCAAATTACCTAACTGGAATTTTGGAGGAAAATGGTTTTGAAATAGAAATGGGGGTTTCAGGCATTCCTACGGCATGGTTTGCCACTTGGAAAAATGGCGAAGGGCCTACAATAGCATTAGGTTCGGATGTGGATGACATCCCGAAGGCATCCCAATATCCAGGTGTAGCTTATCATAAGCCTATGGTCGAGGGTGCTCCTGGTCACGGAGAAGGGCATAATGCAGGCATACCTTTAAATGTCACCGCAGCTTTGGCAGTTAAGAAAATCATGGAGAGGGAAAATATCGGTGGTACGCTTGTGCTTTGGCCAGGCATAGCAGAGGAATTGGTCGCAGCAAAAGCATGGTACACACGTGATGGATTATTTGATGATGTTGATATTTGCATCTTTACCCATGTGGCAAATAACCTCGGAGTAAGCTATGGTCAGACTTCTGGCACGGGCTTGATCTCGGTGGAATATACTTTCTCAGGTGAGGCTGCACATTCCGCAGGTTCGCCGTGGAGAGGAAGAAGTGCACTTGATGCTGCAGAGCTAATGAATGTGGGTTGGAACTACAAGCGGGAACATATGGATCCGCTGAAACGCTCTCATTCTATCTTCACAGACGGCGGGGATCAGCCTAATGTAGTTCCTTCTAAAGCTTCTATTTGGTATTATTTCAGGGATGTAACCTATGAGGGAATCATGGAAATGTATGCAACTGCGAATAAGATGGCTGAAGGAGCAGCTTTAATGACAGATACAGAAGTGTCATCGAAAATATTGGGAACCGCATGGCCAAGGCATTTTAATAAAGTGATAGCTGAAAAGATGTATGTGAACATCTTAAAGGTGGGATTGCCAGAATGGTCTGATGCTGATCAAGCACTGGCAAAAGCGGTACAGGAAGAAGTTGGATCGAGTAAAATCGAAGGGCTATCGACTAAACTTGACACCTTGGGTATGCCAGTAATCATTCCAGTTTCTGGGGGTTCAGATGATATCGGCGATGTCTCCTGGGTAGTTCCAACAGTTACGTTGAGGTTTCCTTCTAATATCCCTGGACTCCAAGGGCATCATTGGAGCAATGCAATAGCGATGGCTACTCCTATTGCGCACAAAGGAGTGACCGCTGGCGCAAAAGCAGCAGCGATGACGATACTAGACTTTCTTCTGAAGCCGGAGTTGGTAGATGAAGCTTGGGATTATTTCAAAAATGTCCAGACAAAAGAAACTGAATACAAACCAATGATCACTACAGATGATGAGGCTCCGATTTATTTGAATAAGCAAATCATGGATCAGTTCCGTCCACAGCTTGAGAAATTCTATTATGATGAGACAAAATTCGACACTTATTTAGAGCAGCTTGGTGTGAAATACCCTACGATTAAGAAGGATTGAACAATTGGAATATAGGATATTGATTAACTCCATCAAGCCGTACGAAAATTTGTTGCGGTTTGATTAGGAGAAAAATCTTCCAATTTTTCAATTTTAGAATTTCCCAATCCATTCCCTACCTTTGCGTCTTCATTCACCCAGCGGTTCAATTGCCCGCTTTATCAAAAATTCAGATGAATATGAATACAAAGGAGTTAGTAGCGAAAGGTTTAGAGCTTCCGCTGATGGAAGCATTTTACACGATACAAGGAGAAGGTAGATTTACCGGGCATCCCGCTTATTTTATCCGGCTTGGTGGCTGTGATGTGGGTTGTGTCTGGTGTGATGTCAAAGAAAGTTGGGAGGCTGGAAAATGGCCTGTTATTTCCATAGAGCAACTTGTGGAAGACGCAGTGGCTTTTCCAGGGAGATTAGTTGTAATCACAGGTGGTGAGCCTTTGATGTACAATTTGGGTCCATTGACTGCACTTTTGAAAGAAAAAGGGTTTACGACAAATATTGAAACTTCTGGAGCTCATCCATTTTCAGGTGATTTTGACTGGGTTTGTTTTTCTCCTAAGAAATTTAAAAAACCACATCCATCTATCTATGATGAGGCAGATGAATTGAAAGTTGTAGTTTTTCATCAAAGTGATTTTGAGTTTGCTGAAGAGCATGCGAGATTAGTGAATTCTAGCTGTGAATTAAGGCTTCAGCCAGAGTGGAGCAAGGCGGACAAGTTCACTCCAGTCATTATCGATTTTGCGAAAAATCACCCAAAATGGAAAATATCGCTGCAAACTCATAAATTTATGGACATTCCCTAAGACCATGCGTCCTGTTTTAGCCATATTCTTATTTTTTCTTACCCTTTCTTTCGCGAATGCGCAAAGCTATTCTATTGTTGATGGTAGGGCGATCAAGATGTATCAGGAAGGAGAGGCGCTTACACTTATTCGGAATTATGATGAAGCAATAGAGAAATATCAAAATGCGATTAAACGAGAAGCTTCATTTTTGGAGGCTTACGTGAAATTGGCTCAGCTCCAGATTACCCAAGGTAAATTGGAAGATGCCGAGAATACCGCAAGTGTAGGAAAGGGAAAACTTGGTGGGAAAAATGCTTCTAATAAAAATCGCGCTGATATAGGTTGGGTCTTTACCAATTTGTATTTAAAACAAGGGAAGTTTCAAGAAGCTTTTAATGAGTTCGTAACTGTAGATCCTTTATTTGAGGAGTCTTTTCGACAGTCACACTATTATAGTGAGATGAAGGCTCAAATGGATTTTTTAACTACTCAGCTAGGGAATTTTAAACAGATTGAAAAGGAGAGACTGCCTGAACCCCTCAATGAATTTCAATTGCAATATTTCCCCGTGCTCACTGCGGATGGCGAGCAGATGCTTTTTACTAAAAGAGATGGAATAGGGAATAACGATAAGGAAGATATTTATATGGCTTATGTTTCTCCAGAGGGAGCTTGGTCAAAACCCCAAAGTGTAGCGCAGGCTATAAACTCTCCTTATAATGAAGGGACTTGTTCAATAACTGCGGATGGTAATATTTTGATTTACACGTCATGCGATGCGCCAGACTCTGAGGGGAGTTGTGATTTGTACATAGCGTACAAAGTAAATGGAATGTGGCAGCGACCTAAAAATATGGGTAAAAATGTGAACTCCAGATCCTGGGATTCCCAACCTTCACTTTCTGCAGATGGAAGGGTTTTGTTTTTTTCCTCTAATCGTAAAGGAGGATATGGGGGAAATGATATTTGGTATACTGTCATGCAAAATGAGGCTACCTGGTCTGAGGCAAAAAATCTTGGTCCCATAGTGAATACACCAAAAGATGAAATTTCTCCTTTTATGTTCTTTAATAATGAGATACTTTTTTTCTCATCTAATGGTCACCCTGGATTTGGTGGTATGGATATACAGCTTTCAAAGGTGATTGATGGTGAATTTACTAAACCTACTAATCTTGGGTTTCCGATCAATGATCAGTTGGATCAGGTCGCATTGTTTATAACTGCCCAAAAAGACTACGCCTATTTCACAGAGTTGACTACTTCCGAAAATGAAAATGACCGTTCCTTATTGTATAGGTTCAAATTTCCCGATGAAATCTCATTAGGGGAAAACTTAACAGTAACTGAAGGGAAAGTTTTTAATTCAAAGACTGGCGAGCCAATTGACGCTACCTTATCATTGGTGTCTTTGGCAAATGATAGCACACTTTACCAGTTTAAGGCTGATGGAAAAACCGGAGCATTCACCATGTTATATCCTGAGAAAGCTATATCTGGTTTGTATGTAGAGAAAAAAGGTTTTCTGCCAAAGATTTACAATGTAGATCGGGATAATGTCAAAAATGTAAAAGATTTAAAAGTTGAGTTGATTCCTGTGGCTTCGGGAGAAGAATTCATATTTGAAAATGTATTTTTTGAATTTGATGAGTATCAATTAAGGTCTGAGTCAATTTCATCACTTTCTAGGCTTGTGAAGTTTTTGGCTGAAAACCCAAATGTAAATATTTTGATTACGGGACATACGGATAATGTAGGTAGCGCAATTTACAACCAGAAGCTAAGTTTAGATCGAGCCAAAAGTGTTCAAGAATATATGACGAGCCATGGGTTTCATCATGGTAGAGTGTTGGTTGAAGGTAAGGGAGATAATGAACCTATGGTCCCAAATACCACAGTTCAAAATCAAGCACTAAACCGAAGAATAACTATAAAAATTTTATAAAGCCTTATTAATTAATTATAAACAGATTGTTACCTTTCTAATATAATCTAATTAGTTAATTTCATTTTTACTGAAATAGTTATATAAATAATTGATCTAGTGTAATCCGATTAAAATTTTACTAATACTGAATTTTTAGGTACTTATAGTCTTAATTCTAATAAATAGAATGGTTTAAATTTTGTCTAGAAGCCATATATTGAAATATAAAAATATCCCTGTCTATTTAAGAGCGTTATTCAACCACAATTGTTTTTTAGCAGAAAATTAACTTTTGTTAACAATAGAATAACAGTCTATATTCCTAAAATGAAGTAGTTTTTTAATTCACTTTCCAATTATAATTTGGAAGTTTAGATCAATGCCCAATTTTTGTTAAAACACTGATTTAGGCTACTACCTGCTTTTTTAGACCGCTGTTTTGTGATTTTCCTTCATTAAGAATATCATTGGTATATAATATAAACCAAATCATATTACTTATGAAGAAAATTTTACTCCTAGGGCTTTCGCTTTTCCTAGTAAGTGCTGTGGCATTTGCACAGGGGCGTAAAGTAACCGGAATAGTATCTTCGGGCGAAGATGGTGGGCCAATACCAGGCGCTACTGTATTAGTTAAAGGTACTAGCGTAGGTGCTGCCACAGACATTGATGGTAAGTACACATTGGATATCCCAACTGATGGGAAAGTTTTGGTGTTTAGTTTCATCGGAACAACTACTCAGGAGATCAATATTGGTCAGCAGTCTGTTATCGACGTTGTTTTACAACCAGATGTTCAGAGTTTGAGTGAAGTCGTGATCACAGGTGCGGCAGGTATTGAGTCCAGACGAGTTGAGATGGGTTACAATGCAACAAGCATTGAGACACGTGACGTGGCTCAAGGTAGAGCTGCTAACGTAGCTGCTGGTTTGACTGGTAAAGTTGCAGGTCTTCAAATCAATACAACCGGTTCTGGTGTCAACCCTAACGTAAGAGTTATATTGAGAGGTAGCCGTTCTTTAACTGGAGACAACGAAGCCTTGATTGTTGTGGATAATGTTATTGTTCCTAATACAATCCTAGGTAATCTTAATCCTCAGGATATCCAAGAAATCACTGTACTTAATGGTGCTAACGCTGCTGCCCTTTACGGTTCTGCTGCATCTAACGGTGCATTGATCATCGTTACGAAGAAAGGTAAATCTGGGGCTCCAAAAGTAACAGTAGGACATACTGTTAATCTTGAGCAAGTGAGTTTCTATCCAAAGATTCAGGATGAGTTTGGTTCTGGTTATGCGGGTGGATATCCTCATGAGTATGTTTCTTACGAGAATCAGCAGTACGGTCCACGATTCGATGGATCTATGGTGCAAATAGGTAAGCCTTTGGAAGATGGTTCTATTCAGACTGTTCCTTATTCTAACACTAACTCCAAAAATGATTTTTGGGAGACCGGTGTAACCAACCAGACAGATGTATCTATTAGCGGTGGTGATGATAAATCAACAAACTTCTTCTCTGCTCAGTACCTTACGAATGACGGTACTACTCCAGGTGACAAGTATACTAGAGCATCCGTTAGATTCAACAGCACAAGAAAGTTCAGTGATAAATTGTCTTTGAATTTATCTACTAACTATGTTCAGAACAAATATGATATTACTAGAGCAACTTCTAGTATGTATGATCAGATCCTCCAGACTCCTGCTCATGTTCCATTGACTAGTTATAAAGATTGGAGAAATGATCCTTTTGCTAATCCAAACGGATACTACAATGAGTACTATGATAACCCTTATTTCCAAGCGGATAATAGCCGTCAGGATTCTGGAAATAATTATCTCGTAGGTAACGTAGAGTTGAAGTATAAGCCGCTTACATGGTTGGATTTCACATATCGTGTAGGTATGTCAAATAGAACTAATTATAATAAGAGTACTACTGGTAAATTTACATTTACGGATTATACCAAAGGCATTTCATCAGCAAAAACTGATATGGCTGGATATACTTCTGATGGAGCTGGCTACAGCAACCAGCTTATCTCTGATTTCTTAATCAATTTGAAGAAACCAGTTGGTGATGACTTGTTCTTCAACCTATTATTGGGTAACCAATTAAGAAAGAATCAGTCTAAGAATGTAGATGCTACCGCTAACGGCCTGGTAATTCCGGACCTATATAATGTGTCTAACAGAGTAGGTGAGGCTGGTGCAAGTGAAAGTAACTTTGAGTCAAGCCAAGTTGGTGTATTTGCACAATTCAAGACTGCATACAAAGATTACTTGTTCCTTGAATTAACAGGTAGAAATGATTGGGTCTCCACTCTTTCTAAAGAGAACAGATCATTCTTCTATCCAGCAGCAAACGTTTCGTTTGTGGCTTCTGACGCTTTCCCTACTATGAAAGGTAAAGTTATCTCTCAGTTCAAAGTTAGAGGTGGTATTTCTCAGGTAGGACAAGTTAACTTGGATCCATACGAATTGAACCCTACGTTCAGCCCATCTTCTGGATTTCCTTTCGGTAGCCTTTCAGGTTATTCTTTGGACAATCGTTTGGTTGCAGCTGATCTTGAGCCAGAGATTACTACATCCTACGAGTTTGGTACGGATTTCATCTTATTTGACGGTAAAGTAAACGGATCGTTCACTTACTACCAGTCAGAGACAGAAAATCAAACTATTCCTACTGGAGTGGCTAACTCTACAGGTTTCTCTTCATACTTGCAAAACACAGGTATCGTGATAAACCAAGGATATGAAACCATGTTGAATGTAACTGCATTTTCTAGAAATAACTTCCAGATCAACATAGGCGCTAACTATACTTTCAATGATAACTACGTAAAAGAGATCGCTGACGATTTGGATAGATTAGCACTTTCAACAGGTGGAAACGCTCAAGTATATGCAATCGAAGGGGAGTCTTACCCTATGTTGATAGGATCTGTTTACAAGAGAGATGACCAAGGAAGAATTATTGTAGATGCTAACTCTGGATATCCAAGTGTTGCTGAAGGGCAAGTACAGCTTGGTAATACCCAGCCAAGACATAGACTGGGTCTGAATACTGAACTACTTTATAAAGGATTTAGACTTTATGCACTTGCTGAATACAGAGGTGGATATAGCATCTATTACAGCGGAGGTGGATCATTTGACTTCTCTGGATCAGGTATTACTACTACTTACTTCAATAGAGAGCGTTTTGTAATTCCAAATTCATCTTATGAGAATCCTGAGAGTCCAGGAACATACATTGAAAACACAAATGTAACAGTAACAGATGGTGGTGCTGGATTCTGGACAGATGGTTCATTCAGAAGAAACGTAGCAGAAAACTACCTAATTGACGGTGCTTACTGGAAACTGAGAGAAGTTGCACTTTCATACGACTTCCCAGCTACTATGATGAGCAAGATTGGATTTATCCAAGGAGCTACTATCACTGCACAAGGAAGAAACTTATTGATCTTCACTCCAAATTCAAATATTTACACGGATCCTGATTTCAACTTCAATGACGGAAATGCTGTAGGTATTGTAACACTATCTGCATCACCGCCTACAAGATTCTACGGTGGTTCTATTACATTAACATTTTAATAAAATTGAAATGAGAAATATATTAAGAATATTTATTCTTGCTTCCTTTATCTCCCTCACGGCATGTGAGTCATTTCTAGGAGATAATGTGAATCCTAATGAAGCAACTTCAGCTACGCCTGAGCTTGTATTGCCAAATGCCCTTGTTAGTTCTGCAAACTTATTTTTGCAATACAGCTACAATGCAATGTGGATTAATGGATACACCGTCAATGCTGGTGGTTATGGTGGATGGGGTGCAATTGTTACTTATAACATGACCACAACTTCTTATAACACGCTTTGGAGTTCTACTTATGATGATTTAGTCAACTATCAATATATTGAAGATCAATCAGCAGAGGAGCCAGGTCTAGCTTACTTTAATGCCGTAGCTAAGACTATGAAAGCATTTGATTACGCTATGTTGGTTGATGTTTTCGGAGATGTTCCTTATAGCGAAGGTCTTAAAGGAGCAATCAACGTAACTCCTGCTTATGATAGCCAGACTGAGGTGTACAAAGATTTGGTGTCTCAATTGAATATTGCTATTGATATTTTCACGAATGCAAAAAGTGCAAATAGCCTTGGTTCTGCTGACGTAATATTCGGTGGTAGTGTGAGTAAGTGGGCGAAATTTGCTAACACAATAAAGCTTAGAATGCTATTGAAAATGGCTGCTTCTTCTGAAACTAGTGCATTCGCTACAACAGAATTTGCTGCAATGAATACTACGGTTGGGTTTATGACAGAAGATGCTAAAGTTAACCCAGGTTACATAGCTACTGCAGGTAAACAAAATCCGCTTTGGGAGAGATATCACTCAAATGCGGCAGGTACTTTATCAGGTTCAGGTAGATCAGCTATCCCTAGTAAATATGTTTATAGCTTCTATAATGGAACTAAGATTACCGACACTGGTAGAGGTGCTGTAACTTACCGTAGCTTTAACAGTAGCACACCTGTAGGTCAATTAGGTAATTTAGTGGACAATCCTGATGCGCTTGCTAGTCAGACTGCTTGGTTCGTAGGTACAGGTACTGGAACTAATGCGGTAGCAACAAATGGTCTTCTAAAAGGAAGGACTGCTGGTTTCCCTATTATGCTTGCAGCTGAATCTTATTTGCTACAGGCTGAAGCATTTATGAAAGGATTTCTAGTAGGCGATGATCTCAAAGCATTTGATAATGGTGTTACTGCATCATTCAGGTACTTATATGGAGATATTTCTGGAGCTCTTCCAGCAGGTAAGGTTCTCGCAACGGAAGTAGCTACTTACAAAGCTGACAACCCAGCGAACTATTTGGTCAATTACAATCTAGCAAGTACTTCTGCTGAGAAATTAGAAGCAATTATTACTCAAAAGTATATTGCGAACAATTTCGTAAATGGTCATGAGTCTTGGGCTGATTTCAGAAGAACTGGATATCCTAAAATTGTTAATGGATCTGCAAATCCGGTATTGAGCTTTGCTTCTATTCTATCATCATCTCCAAGAGCTGATAAGTTGCCAGTAAGATATCTTTATGCTTCATCTGAATTCCAGTTGAATCCTGCAAATGTTCCAACTGGAATTGATCAGTTTTCTAGCTTGGTATTCTGGCAAGCCCAATAATCCATAATTAATAGAAATAACTATGAAAAATATATTATATAGAATAGGGCTGTTCAGTGTTGCTGCGCTGACACTGACGTCTTGCTTGGATGAGGATCCTTTATTTGATCCTGACAAAACTACTGGTATTATTGAGTTTGTAGAACAAGCACCACTAGTAGCTGTAGGGAGTGTTTACCCTTTGAATAAACTTACGTTTGAGGCTGTTCCTGCAGATCAAATCGAAGTAATTGTGCAATATTCTGGCGCTTACGATGCTCCAGAGGATTTAGTTGTGACGGTAGAGCTTTCTCCTTCAGATCTTCCAGCTTACAATACAGACCAAGGTCTTACTGGCGTTGATCAGTATGTTATGTTAGATGCTGGAAGTTATTCCCTTCCAGGAGGAGGATCTTCTGTATCTGTAACTATTCCAAAAGGAGAGAAAAGAGTTAGCTTCATGATTGATGTTAAACCTGATAAATTTAAGTTTGATGCAAATTATGCTATTCCTTTGAAGATATCTTCTGCATCTAGCGGTGTAGTAAGTGGAAACTTCGGACACATGATTTATGCAGTAATACCTAACAATCAGTGGGCTGGTGATTATGACCATACGTATAGTGGTTCACTTGGATCAGGTACTAATACTGTCACTATGACAACTATTGGTGAATTCAGAACTACTTCCAGTTTAATTGGGGTTTACTCTAATCAGACTATCATCGAAATCGATCCAGTAAATAATAAAGCAAAAGTTATTTCTGTTTCGGGATTAGGAAATGCTACAAATTTTCCTGAGAACTTTTGGGATCCTGCTACGAAGACGATACATGTAAAATATTCAGTAGGTTCACGTACTATGACTGAAACTTATGTGAAGAAATAAGCATACAACGTTTGCCTTCTAGGCAATAATTTTAAAGCCATTCCGAATTTTCGGGATGGCTTTTTTTGTACTTGATAAATCAATTTCTCCTAATGATTTGTCACAAATTCCATTTTCCGCATCTTCTGGTTAACTTTGCGGCCTATTCCTATTAGAGATGATTTACGTTTGTAGAAAAGAACACTTCAATGCAGCCCACAAGCTTTGGAACCCAAAGTGGTCTGATGAGAAGAATGTGGAGGTATTTGGGCCTTGTGCTAATGTCAACTGGCATGGTCACAACTTTGAGTTGATCGTGATGGTGAAAGGCCTGCCAGATCCTGACACTGGCTTTGTGGTGGATCTGAAAAAGCTCAGTACCATTATTCGAAACTTAGTGATCGAACGAGTTGATCATAAGAACCTAAATATAGATGTAGATTTTATGCAGGGTAAATTGGCCAGCTGTGAAAATCTTATCATGGAATTCTGGAAAATTCTTGAACCTGCTGTGAATGAAATTACTTCCCATGGAGGACTACATAAGTTGACTCTTTACGAGACTCCGAGGAATTTTGTGGAGTATTTCGGCGAGTAACAATTTTGTGAATTGTAAGTAGTAAGTAGTAAGTTGTGATTTTTGTTTTGTATTCATTAAAATTTATAAATTATGGCTTACGTAAATTTTTATTATGAACTTGATGTTTACAAATTGTCTAGGCAATTAGCGAAGGATGTTTATAGGATATCCAAGAATTTTCCCAAGGAGGAAAAGTTTTCTTTGACTGATCAGATAAGAAGATCTTCTAGATCGGTAGGTGCTCAAATTGCGGAAAGCTGGGCTAAACGGAGGTATATAAATCATTTTATAGCTAAGCTGACCGATTCAGATGCAGAGCAATACGAAACTCAACATTGGATTGAAGTTGCATTTGATTGTGAACTTGTCAATGATCAGGAAAGAGAATTAATTGTTAAATCCTGTGAGGTTATTAACCAAAAACTTAATGCGATGATGTCTAAAGCTTCTTTGTTCTGCACGATAGGGGATAAGTGATTTTTTGTCTATCTCTATGTATATACATTACTACTGATTAATAGTAACACACTACTAACCACTTACCACTGACAACTTACAAACTTTACATTTGAATATACCCAAAAAACTCTACATCATCTCCGGAGAGCGATCAGGAGATCTGCATGCCTCCAATCTGGTTCGTTCTCTTTTGTCTCTGGATTCTAATCTATTGATAAGAGGAATGGGAGGGAGCTACTCCAAAGATGCTGGGGTAGAGTTGGCAGTGAATTACGCGGAAGTAGCATTGATGGGTTTTTTGGAAGTGGTATTAGGTTTTCGAAAAGTCCTGAAATATCTGAAACTTGTAAAGAATGATATTCTGGCTTATAAGCCAGATGCAATCATTCTAGTTGATTACGGAGGCTTCAATATGAAGATTGCCGCTTTCGCAAAAGAAAATAACATTCCAGTTCATTATTATATCCCGCCAAAAGTATGGGCTTGGAATCAAAAGCGGGCATTGAAACTCAAGGCTACTACTGATCAGATCTATTCAATCTTACCTTTTGAGCCTGTATTTTTTGAAAAGTATGATATGAATGTTCATTATGTGGGCAATCCACTATTGGATGAACTATCTAAGTTTAAACCTCATGAGTTTTTCTTTCAAAAGAATGAGCTGAGCTATCAACCTATCATAGCTTTATTGCCTGGCAGTAGAGCACAGGAGATCAATGGAATGCTAGATCGGATGATTAAGTTGGTAAAAGAATTTCCAAATGCTCAATTTTTGATTGCTGGAGTCGGAGATCTTGGGAAAGAGATTTATCAGCGTGGTGTTGATGCTGGTATTCGGGTTATTTATGACCAGACTTATGACTTGCTTTCCCATGCCATTGCTGCGGTAGTTACATCTGGGACAGCGACTCTGGAGACTGCATTGTTTAGAGTTCCACAGGTAGTTGTGTATCGTACGAGTTCGATTTCTTATGCCATAGCAAAGAATTTGATACGGGTGCCATACATTTCTTTGGTGAATCTGATTGCTGATAGAGAAGTTGTAAAAGAGCTTATTCAGAATGATTTTTCTATTCCAAATTTAAAGGCTGAACTACAGCAGATATTAGGTAACCAAGTGTATAGAGGTCATATGCTGCAGGGCTATGATTTGATAAAAGAACAAATTGGAGAGGGAAGCGCTTCAGAAACTGCGGCTGGACTTATTCTAAAAAGTATAGACAAAAAATAAACCCTGCCTCAATTGAAGCAGGGTTTTGATTTTAAGCTACCTGAAGTCGCTTAAATTTCGATTTATCAAATTTCTCGTGTGCATACTTCGCATCGATAACCAATTCTTTGATGGAATCATCAGAAGGGATGTCGTACATCGCATCTGTGATGATCGCTTCGCAAATTGATCTCAATCCTCTAGCGCCAAGATTGAATTCTACCGCTTTCTCCACGATGAAGTCAATGCCGCTTTCTTCGAAAGTAACTTTCACTCCTTCATAATTAAGCAACTTAGCGTATTGCTTCACCAAAGCATTCTTTGGCTCAGTTAATATTCTCTTCAATGCACCTGCATGAAGAGGATCCAAATGCGTCAATACAGGAAGTCTACCAATAAGTTCAGGAATCAATCCAAACGCTTTCAGATCTTGGGCTGTCACATATTGAAGTAAATTTTCTCTGTCAGCTACAGAATCAGCGGCAGCTTTACTGAAACCCAGTGGCTGGGTATTCAATCGCTTACCGATGTGTCTGGCAATTCCATCAAATGCACCTCCACAGATAAAAAGAATGTTCTCCGTGTTTACAGCGATCATTTTCTGGTCTGGGTGCTTACGTCCTCCTTGAGGCGGAACGTTCACGATAGTGCCTTCCAAAAGCTTTAGCATTGCTTGTTGCACACCTTCTCCACTTACATCTCTTGTGATTGAAGGATTGTCGGACTTTCTAGCGATTTTATCCAACTCATCTATGTACACTATACCCCGCTCTGCAGCTTCTACATTATAATCTGCAGCCTGTAGCAGTCTAGTTAAAATGCTTTCCACATCTTCCCCTACATAACCAGCTTCAGTCAATACAGTCGCATCAGCGATACAAAACGGTACTTCCAGCGTCTTTGCCAAAGTTTTGGCTAGATAGGTTTTACCAGTTCCCGTGTCGCCTACCATGATAATGTTGGATTTCTCAATCTTAACTTCATCATTTTCGTCTTTTTGAACAAGACGTTTGTAGTGATTGTACACAGCTACCGTCAGAACTTTTTTAGCATCTTCCTGACCAATTACATATTGATCCAGATAGGCTGAAAGTTCTTTAGGTTTTTTGAGTTTGATTTTTGGTTTTACTTCACCTGGTTTCTTGGTTTTGTCATCCTCGCCAAGAATCAAATGAGCTTGATCAATACAGAAATTACAAATGTGTGCAGAGATACCTGACACCATTAGATCTACATCTTTCTTATTTCTACCGCAAAAGGAGCAGGTAACTTGAGCCATTATTTTGGTTTTTTAACTAGTACTTCATCTATAAGACCGTAAGCTTTTGCTTCCTCAGCTTTAAGCCAATAATCTCTTTCAGAATCTTTTTCAATGATTTCAGCTGTCTTACCAGTATGTTCTGCTAAGATGCCATATAGTTCCTCACGCATTGATAGGATAAGTTTAAGGGAAATCTCCATATCAGTTGATTTGCCCTGCATTCCACCTGAAGGTTGGTGGATCATTACTCTAGAATGCTTCAGGGCGGATCTTTTTCCCGCCGCTCCACCGGCAAGTAAAACTGCTCCCATAGAAGCTGCGATGCCCGTGCAAATAGTAGCCACATCAGGATTGATGAATTGCATAGTGTCATAGATTCCGAGGCCAGCTGTCACTGATCCTCCTGGACTATTTACATAAAGTAACACATCTTTCTTAGAATCTACTGACTCTAGGAAAAGCAACTGTGCTACAATGATATTAGCTACGTGATCATCTACTCCTGTTCCCAAGAAAATGATGCGGTCCATGATCAATCTGGAGAATACGTCAATCTCTCTGAAATTCTGAGGACGCTCCTCGATTACAGAGCGAGTCATGTTTTCGATATGTTGAGTGTACTGGTCAAAAGCAGTGCCACTTACGCCTTGATTATGGATAGCGTATTTACGGAATTCTTCTTTGTTGATCATCTTTCGAGTTTGTTGTGGTAAGCAAAAATAAAAAAAGCCCTTAAATAAGAGCTTTTTTATGATGATTTAAGCGAATTACTTCGCTAAAAGTTCCTTGAATTCGTCAATCGTAAGATCCTTTTCTTCCACACTGATTTTATCAAGTGCAAAAGCAAGTACTTTTTCATTCTGAATTGAAGTGAGCATATTCATATAGTTCTGGCCTTCTTCACCTTTAAGGTAGTTGTCCACAAAGATGTCCATGCTGTCTTCCATCTGAGCACCAAGGCCTGAGGCGGCGAATTGCTCGCGAACCATCTGCTTAGTTCTTTCGATCACTTCCTCATGCTCAGCTTTGATTTCATTCTTAGTTGCAATCTCATTCGATAGCAAAGACCAAGTTAATTGCTTAGCATACACTGGAAATTCTTTTTCTACATCTTCTTCAGTGACTTTGCCTTGATTGGCAACCAATAGCCACTCTTTCAAAAATGCTTCTGGAAGATCTACTTTCGAAGCATCAGTTAAAACTTTCTTCAATTCCTCTTCAGTAAACAGTTTAGATTCCTTATCGTAATTGCCTTGAAGTGTCTCGCGTACTTTAGTGATGAATTCCTCTTCAGAAGAAACTTGATCTGGGCCGAAAATCTTGTCAAAGAACTCTTGGTTCATTTCGGCAGTCTCAGTTCTATTGATGTTTTTTACTGTCAAAGTAAAAAGGCCATCGAGATCAGCAGACTCCTCCTCACTTAAACCGAAAGCTTCCTCCCACTGACCTTTCTTTACATCCTTAGCTTCGAATTCTACTACAGCTTCTTTGCTAATACCTACAAATTTGCCTGCTAGCTTCTTTGTGATTTTAGTCAAGTCCAAAGTAACAGTTTTTTCGAATTCTCCTTCAGTTGCTTTTAGATCACCATAGATATGATCACCTTCTTCGCTTACTTCTGGGTTTGTGCTGTTGCCATATTGAGATTTCAAGCTATCAAGTGTTTCGTTGATCAACTTATCATCTACTTTGATGGAGTATTTGGTTGCTTTGATTTTTGAATCAAGGGTTAGTTCAACAGACTCGACAAATCCGATTTTGTAATCAAATTCGAAATCCTTTTGGGCTTTCCAATCAATTGTGCCTTGGTCTTGTGGTAATGGATCTCCCAAGATCTTGAAAGTTTGCTCCTTCAAGTAAGTATTCAGTGATTCGCTAAGAATAGTGTTGACTTCCTCTACAAGTACTGATGTGCCGTACATGTTCTTCACCATTGAAATAGGAGCCTTACCAGGTCTGAATCCTTTGATGTTAGACTTTTTTGCGAAGTCCTTTAGTTTTGCCTCAACCTTAGGTTGGTAATCTGCTTCGTTTAATTTAATTTTAATTAAAGCTTGATTTGCTGAATGCTTGTCTTGTGTGATTTCCAAAGCTCAAAATTTTAGAATGAAGATTAACTAAAAACCCCCAATCCCTACCCTGTTGTTGAAGACAGTTGAGTGATTGAGGGTTCGGTATTTAGTGCGGATAGAGGGACTCGAACCCCCATGCCTCGCGGCGCTAGATCCTAAGTCTAGTGCGTCTACCAATTTCGCCACATCCGCAATACGTACAGTTAAAATAGAATAAAGATTCCTATTCGAATTGTGGATGCAAATGTAGGTACTAATAAATAATATGCAATAGCATACTAAAAAAAATATTTAACATTTGGTACAAGATGGGATTAGAGCCCCATTTTTGTATTAAATTCCTCCTGTATGATTGAAGTGGACATAGAAGAAGAAAGAAAAGAAATACTCAAGCGCTATCGTAGGCTATTGAGACAGGCAAAACCAATTTTAAAAGATGGTGATGCCAAACTGATAAAAAGGGCATTTAATGTGTCGCTAGATGCGCACAAGGATATGCGACGGAAGTCTGGTGAACCTTATATCTACCATCCGCTGGAAGTAGCTTTGGTTTGTGTGGAAGAGATAGGACTGGGTACCACCTCAATTGTATCCGCTTTGCTACATGATGTAGTGGAGGATACCGATTGGGAGCTTGAGGATATTGAGCGGGAATTTGGCTACAAAGTCATGACTATCATAGATGGTCTCACCAAGATCGCTGGAGTATTCGAATACGGTAGTTCTCAGCAGGCGGAAAACTTCCGTAAGATGCTACTTACGCTCTCCGATGATGTTCGAGTGATTTTGATCAAGCTTGCTGATAGGCTCAATAACATGAGGACATTAGGTAGCATGCCTCGACACAAGCAACTTAAAATCGCTTCGGAGACAATGTATCTGTATGCGCCTTTAGCTCACCGACTTGGGCTATATGCGATCAAATCTGAATTAGAAGATCTTTATTTAAAATATACAGACACGGCTACTTATAAGGATATAATATTCAAGATCAATGAATCAAAATCCTATAGAAATAAATTTATTCGCAGCTTCATTCTACCCATTGAGGAAGAATTGAGTAGAACCGGATTAGATTTCACAATAAAAGGTAGACCCAAATCTGTTTATTCCATCTATAATAAAATGAAGAAACAGGGCATTCCTTTCGAGGAAGTGTATGACTTGTTTGCTGTTCGTATTATTTTGGAAAGTGATTTGGATAGCGAAAAGGCAGATTGTTGGCAGGTATATTCCATAGTCACTGATTTCTACAGACCCAACCCAGATCGACTTCGAGATTGGATAAGTACACCTCGTTCGAATGGCTATGAATCACTTCATACTACAGTAATGAGTGGTACTGGACAATGGGTGGAAGTACAGATCCGAACCGAAAGGATGGATGAGATCGCTGAGCGAGGATATGCTGCCCATTGGAAATACAAAGACAAGGAAAATTCAAAGGGACCTACAGGACTAGACGATTGGATTATGCAAGTTCGTGGACTTTTAGAGTCTAACGATGGTAATGCGATTGAATTCATGGATGATTTCAGAGGAAATCTATTTCATGATGAAGTCTTTGTCTTTACACCTAAAGGTGATCTGAAGGTTTTGCCATTTGGTTCTACTGCACTGGATTTTGCTTTTGAGATTCATACAGAAGTAGGAGCTAAATGCATAGGTGCTAAAGTCAATCAGCGACTTGTGCCTATTTCACATAAGTTGAAAAATGGAGATCAGGTAGAAATCCTTACTTCCAATAAGCAAAAGCCTTCGGAAGACTGGTTAAACAATGTTGTGACCACGAGGGCGAAAGCCAAGATCAAAGATGCCCTTCGCGAGGATAAAAGGTCAGCGATTTTAGATGGTAGAGAGATCGTGCAGCGAAAGATGAAGCAGATGAAGATGGAGTTCAACTCCGAATCTGTTGAGAAACTTAGAGCGTTTTTTGAGTTGAAAACAGCCAATGAATTTTACTTCCGGGTAGGAATTGGCGCAATCGACCCGACTTCAATCAAGTCATTTAAGGATTTCAAAGCCACTCAAAAACTTAATAGCAAGTCTAATCAGGAGAAGGTAAGAGATGAATCTTCATTTACCAAAGAGATCAAAAGTCTCAAGGGACCAGACCATGATCAATTATTGATAGGTGAGGACATGGATGTAGTGGATTATATTTTAGCCAAATGCTGTAATCCTATCCCCGGAGATGATGTGTTTGGTTTTGTGACGGTAAATGAAGGAATCAAAATTCATAGGACTTCCTGTCCTAATGCATTGGAACTACTTTCAAATCATGGTAATCGTGTGATCAAAGCGAGATGGACGAGTCATAAAGAAATAGCCTTTCTAGCGGGTTTACGGATCATAGGTACCGATAGAGTAGGCTTAATCAATGATGTGACTAAAGTGATTTCAAATGAACTGAAGGTGAATATGCGGTCAATCACGGTGGATTCTGATGCAGGGATTTTTGAGGGGACGATCAAACTATATGTACATAGCACTGAGCATTTAGATGATCTAATAGAAAACCTGATTGAAGTCGATGGTATACTAAAGGTTTCAAGGTTTGACTGATTCAATGAATCTTTTCTTACTTACAAAAGTTATATTTGAAAAAACACCCAACTAATGGCTTTGAATACTACCCATTTCGAAGAGGTAAAAAAAATATTTACTGCTTATCTAGAAAATAAGAAGCTCCGGAAGACTCCAGAGCGTTATGCAATTCTCGAAGAAATTTACACACGAACAGGACATTTTGATGTGGAGTCACTTTACATCAGCATGAAAAATAAGAATTACCGTGTCAGCCGAGCAACGGTTTATAATACCTTAGATCTTTTGGTAGAATGCGATTTGGTGACCAAGCATCAGTTTGGCAAAAATCTAGCTCAGTTTGAGAAGTCATATGGCTTTAAGCAACACGATCATTTGATTTGCACAGATTGTAGTCAGGTGCTTGAGTTTTGTGATCCCCGAATCCAAAACATTCAAAATACCGTTGGAGAAATTCTTAACTTCAAAGTGCTTCATCACTCCTTAATATTGTATGGTACATGTACCAAAGACTTTTGTGAAAACAGAAAAGTAGTGACCCCGTAAATGCGAGCCTGTATAAGGCAGGCATCCATATCTCAAGCATCATTCATTGAAATGATGCTTGGTTTTGCGAGATTCCAAATGACCATTTAAAGACAAATAATATTTATATGAAATTAACATATAATTCTAGTAAGGATGAACTGGCACATTACCTTTTTATTCAAGGTGATTTGATAGGAGATGATGTAGGGCCGAAGTTGGTAGAAGTAGTTTCCGATGCAATTGAAGTAGGTGCCAGAAAATTTGTAGTAGACCTTAGCGAGGTAAGATATATCAGTTCTAGTGGAATCGGTCTTTTAATCACAATGCTCACCAAAATGAGAAATAAAGACGGAGAAGTTTACTTGACTGCACCTTCGGATCACGTGAAAAAGTTGCTGATAATCACTAAGCTGAATAATATATTTTCGGTTTATGACTCAATAGAAGAATTTAAAAAGCAAGTGTAGTCTCCTATTCTGTGTAGCTATTTGATTAATATCTTGTTCTGAGTAGGAAGCTTCTGAGCAAGATATTTTTTTGACTGTTTCGGAGAAAAAGGAATTCCATATTGGAGAAGGAGGATTGGTTCTGGATATATTTCCGTCAGTTTCATTAGATCAATCCAGAAGTAGGGGAGTCATATTTCATGAGTTGGCGCACTCTTTAGATAGCAGCTCCAAATGGAATTCCATCTAAAGTCTTTAGTTCGAATTACGCTTAGCATAGCTAAATCAACAGCTCGGTACTTTTCTGCTATCTTTGCATTAAGCTAAAAAATGATAAACACAAGCCCGCTGTTGTCATTTATAAGGCACTCCCTGTCAGTAGATTAATCGCATCTCATCTGGGTAGTGTCAGTAAACAAACCGATAAGCACTTTTGGTCAAAAGAAGCTTCACATTGGTTGGGAATCATATTAATCATCTATATAAGAACCATAGTACATGGGAGAATTTTTTCTAAATCAACGATATACCAGTTCTGGAGAGCCTGAGTTAGGCGTGGGTATTGTCACAGAAATAAGCAAAGGGAAGGTGCGAATCTCATTTCCAGTAGCTGACGATATAAGACTTTACTCCATAGAAAGTGCTCCCTTGCTCCGCACTATTTTCAAACCAGGACATACCATCGTGGATCAAAAGGGACAATCCATGGTGATAGAAGGGCTTGAATACGAAGAGGGCCTTTATACATACTATGGGGATGACAGGGAATTGCGTGAAGACGGACTTGGTGATGTGTCTTCTTCGCATACGGTGGATGACCGGCTGTTTGCAGGAGATGTAGATACTCCTGAACTTTTTGCATTGCGCAGAGAAACGCTCGATCACGATTATCAGAGAAGGATTTCTCCTGTACATGGATTTGTTGGGGGAAAAGTGGATTTGATTCCGCATCAATTGTATATCGCCCATGAGGTGAGTTCACGATTTGCTCCTCGTGTTTTGCTATCCGATCAGGTTGGACTAGGGAAAACAATTGAGGCATGCCTGATTTTACATCGCTTGTTGGTGACTGGTAGAATTTCTAGGGTTCTAATTCTTGTTCCCGAATCCTTGGTTCACCAGTGGTTTGTGGAGGTCTTGCGAAGATTTAATCTATGGTTTAATATTTTCGATGAGGAACGTTGCAAGTCTCTAGAAAAAGGAGCGCCTGAAGGAAATCCATTTCTCGACGATCAGTTGGTCATTTGCAGTATCGACTTCTTGGCAGGTTCAAGAAAGCGAACACAGCAAGCTATTTCTGCGAACTGGGACATGTTGGTGGTAGATGAAGCTCACCACCTCGAGTGGTCCGTGGAGGAAGCAAGTCCTGAGTATAGTATTGTGGAGCTATTAAGTCAGGTAGCAAAGGGATTGTTGCTACTTACAGCCACCCCAGAACAATTGGGTGTAGAAAGTCATTTTGCACGACTTCGATTACTTGACCCTAATCGGTATACTAATTACAATGATTTCATCAATGAATCTGAGGGTAATAAAGACATAGCTGCAATTATCGAAAAACTTTCGCAGGGCAAGGTTTTAAAACCGAAAGAAACCACACTTTTGGAATCTATTTTCTCTAAGGAAAGAATTGCTTTACTTGCCAATAAGGATGAGATAACTACTCATAATCTTATAGAAGATTTGCTTGATCAACACGGTCCAGGCAGAGTTCTCTTTCGAAACACGAGACAGGCCATGAGTGGATTTCCAAAGCGGATACCTCATCTCATCCCGCTTCAAGATCAAGATAATCAAAGTCTATGGGTAGAACGACTGCGAAATGAGTTCTTCTATGACATGGAAGGCACTTCAGAATCAGGACAGGATCAGGCGTTTTGGTTTGATGAAGATCCTCGATTCCTCTGGCTTGTAGGCAAAATGGAGGAATTGCAAGAAGCCAAGATACTTTTGATCTGCACATCCAAGGAAAAGGTACTTGCATTGGCATCGGCTTTGGAGAGTTATCCTGAATTTACAGCAAGTGTTTTCCACGAAGATCTTACGCTAGTTCAGCGAGATCGAAACGCCGCTTATTTTTCTGAGCCTGACGGAGCTCAACTGCTTATTTGTTCAGAAATAGGAAGTGAAGGAAGGAACTTTCAATTCGCGCATCATCTCGTCTTGTTTGATATGCCTTTTCACCCTGAATTGCTGGAGCAGCGTATAGGTCGTCTAGACCGTATAGGGCAAAAAAGAGATATTACTATATATAATCCTTATCTGATCGGTAGCCCACAAGAACTTCTTGTCAGGTGGTTTCATGAAGGCCTAAATGCGTTTAACACGAACTTAGAAGGAGGTAATATAATTTCTAAATTATTTAGTAATCGACTACTCACGATTTCCAAACTATCAGATTATAAAGAAGCTGAATCTGAATTGAAATCATTAATCAGGGAGACTGCAGACTATCAAAAAGTACTCAAGAAAAATCTTGCAGAAGGGCGAGATAGTATGCTGGAAATGAATTCATTTCGCCCGAAAGTTGCTGAGAAATTAATTCAACAGATACAAGCGGAAGATACTAGTCCAGTGCTAGAAACTTACCTCACCAAAGTTTTCATGCATTTTGACATAGAGATGGAAGATCTTGCTGCTCGAACGTACTTGTTGCATCCGGCTTCATTTAGTGCATCCGTTTTTCCATCCATTCCCAAAGAAGGGGTGCAGATAACTTTTGACAGGCAGCGAGCATTAAGCAGAGAGGATGTGAGTTTTGTGACTTGGGATCATCCCATGGCCACTGGCGCTATTGATAAGGTGCTAAGCTCAAGCATGGGAACAGCCAGTTGCGGACTGATCCGAGGAACAAGTAATCCTGGTCTATTGCTTGAGTTGATTTTTGTACTTGAAACAGCAGGAAAGCAAAGTATTGACATCGACCGTTTCCTCCCACATATGCCTCTGAGGATAGTGGTAGATCATATGGGCAAAAAAGTGACGGCCAGTTATACCGTAGCAATGTTCAATAAAAGCGTTATTCCTGGAAAGATTGATCCCTTGCTAGACAATGAAGCGTTTGTGGAGATTCTACTGCCAAAGATGATTTCATCCGCCACGCAAATGGCTGAAGAAATGGGAAATCTGGAAATAGCAAAGGGTTTAGAACGAATGAACGGCACACTGGATCATGAAATCAACCGACTTACTGCTTTGCAAAAAAAGAATAAAGACATCAGGATCGACGAAATTCAGACTGCGATTGAGGAACGTGATACGCTTTCATCACTTATAAAAAAGGCGAGAGTTAGACTGGATTCGGTACAGCTGATCAGGAAGGAATAATTCTTAATGTGATTATCCGTGATGAAGCCAGTAAACTCAAATCCTTTGCTTTGAAGGCTGGAAGACCGAAGAACCCTCAAAGCTAGTGTCTACAATATAATAAGTCGCTTTTAGTATTCTACTGGGGCAAAAGCAGATATATTTTATATAGTTTAATGTGCCTGATTTGGGAAGTTGTCAGAGCTTTTCATACTCCTCTTTAAATGCTGTAAACATAGAAGAGACGATTTGCTTTGGGTCACCTTCTGAAAGGCTTTCAAACGAAATATATCCCTGATAACCTTGATTTTTGATGATCGTGGCGATCTTTTTCATATCCACAGGAGTTTTAATGCCCTTCGGAGAAACATGTTCTTTGATGAACCAATAACTTGCATAAGGAGCAAGCTTTTCAATTTCATCGTAAGTATTCCCCGCATTTAGGCTACCTATATCTAAAATCAATCCAAACCATTCTGATTCCACTCTCTTGAGAATGTCTATAACTTCATCGCTCTGCAGTAAAAACTCGTTGTGATTTTGTAGACCCAGTATCACGCCAGTTTCTTCCGCATACTTAGCGCATATTTTGTATTCTTCTACCAACCAATTTTTTACTTCATCTCTTGTGAAACCGTCATGTGAATGTTTTCCGTCGAAAATCCGCATGATGGATGCGCCTAACTTAGACGAAACTGTCAGCCAGTTCCTGATCAGCTCTCTATCTGCTACACGCAAAGCAGGATCTGGATTGACAAAGTTATTTCTTACTCCAGTCCAAGAGATATTTAGTCCAAGTTCCAATGCTTTTCGCTTCAGGAGAAAAAGATCACTAGTAGGAGGAGTGTCAGGATAAGAAGGAAAATAGTATCCAGTCAGGTCTACAGCATTTAGACCGATATCGGCAGCAAATTCCATCAGGTCAAAAAATGTCATTTCACCGCTCCTTAGCAGGGAATTAAATGAATAAGCATTGACGCTGTATTGTAATCTTGCTCCAGGCGTTTGATCAGTTTTACCACTTGCAATTAGTTGCTGTGAGGCAAGTAAAGCTGGAGCTATTGCCAAACTACGTATTACATTTCTTCTTTTCTTATCCATAGCTTGTATCAGTATTTTGATATTTTAGAAAACCTTCTGAATTCTTGAAGAGTACTTCTTGGAAGAGCCAAATTCGAATCATTGAATTATGTTTTCATTAATGTTATGAGCTTGTAAATAGCGTTTTATTTCGAGATTCAAACCTCTCTAATATCAGGATTAATTTCTGTGGATCAATAGGGATCCGTAGAAGTTAGTAAGTTGAATTTAGCCAAAAGGACTTTCGGTAGGTCTGTTGTCCTGTAAAATAAAGAGTTCAAAATATTGCTGTCATTGGTATATTGACAGTGTTATACTACTAAAAGATCTTGAAATGCTCACGGAACAAGAAATAGAATTTTTAGATACTTATGGCTATCTTAATTTAGGTCAATTATTAACCGATGATGAAGTCAAGCAAGTCAATTCTAGAATTGAGGAATTGATGCAGTCAGAAGGTGAAAATGCGGGGGCAGAATTAGCAGAGTCAAAATATATTCGTCACCCCAAAGAGATGGGGGCAGACCGTCTGGCTAATTTGGTCAATAAGGGTCCGGTATTCGATGTTTTCTATACCCATCCTCGAGTTCTAGCGGGTATTGAAGTAGTGTTAGGTAAGACTTACAAATTGTCCTCGCTCAATTATCGGGCAGCAAAACCCAATCAAGGACTGCAAAAACTTCATGTGGATTGGAAAAATACGGTCGTGAATGGCGCGTACAAAGTCTGCAACAGTATTTGGCTTTTTGATGATTTTACAGCCGATAATGGTTCTACCCGAATCGTACCCAAATCGCATAAGTTAAGCAGCTTGCCTGATGAAGTGATGGCAGATCCAACTGACAAGCATCCTAATGAAATTCGGATTATTGCTCCTGCAGGTTCAGTATTTATTTTTAACTCGCACGTTTGGCATGGCGGTACGACCAATCAAACTGACAAGGTTCGGAGGAGTATTCATAGTTATTTCTGCAGCAGAGAGCAACCTCAGCAGATTGACCAAAAAAAATATGTCACCGAGGAAACTTTGCAGCGGATAGGTGAAAAGGGCAGACATATTTTGGATGTATAAGAGTCAAATATATGTGTGGTGAGTTTCAATATTAGAATAGTAAAAAATGAAAACAATTGTTTTAGATAGCCCAACAGTTTTCAAGTTTCAAGAGCAAGAAGCGCCAACAAGCCTTCAAGCCAATGAAGCCCTAGTGAGAATTAGGAAAATAGGAATCTGTGGTACTGATTATCATGCTTTTAGAGGTAAGCAGCCTTTTTTCAGTTATCCTCGTGTATTAGGACATGAATTGGGGGCGGAAGTGGTGAGACTAGGTGGCGAAAAGAATGCTATTCACGTAGGCGATAGAGTGACTATTGAGCCATATTTAAATTGTGGTACATGTCAATCATGCTTGAATAATAAGAGCAACTGCTGTCAAAATCTGCAAGTTCTGGGTGTGCATGTGGATGGTGGTATGACGGAGTATCTGAAAGTCCCTATCCACAAATTACACCAATCAAAAATTTTGAGCTATGAGCAATTGGCTTTGGTTGAGCCTTTAAGCATTGGAGCTCACGCTGTGCAGCGGGCAGAAGTCACAGCTAAGGACATGGTATTAGTTATTGGCGCCGGTCCAATTGGCTTATCTGTGATGCAATTTGCCAAATTACGAGGTGCTAAGGTGGTAGTTCTGGATATCAACAAAGAGCGTTTGAATTTTGCCCAAGAGCAGATGCAGGTAGATTTTATTCTTGAAGCTACGGAAGATTTCGCTCCAGATGCATTGAGAAGCTGTTTAGATGGTTTTTTGCCAACAGTCGTTTTTGATGCAACGGGAAATCCCAACTCAATGAAAAATGCATTCAGTTATGTGTCCTTTGGAGGAAAATTGGTTTTTGTAGGCTTATTTATTGGCGAAGTTACTTTTGACGATCCTCTTTTTCACCGTCGAGAAATCACCCTATTGGCAAGTAGAAATAGCCTGCCACAGGATTTTTCTGATATTATTCACCTGATGGAAAACGGTAAAATAGACATAAAACCATGGGTAACGCATAGAGCAGATTTTGATGATTTGCCCCATGTTTTTAATGACTGGCTTGATCCTAAAAGCAAAGTCATTAAAACGGTGGTTGCCTTGTAAAGCAATAAAAACGTCCCAGATTAGACCATTCTTCCTTGTGTATATGACCCTTAAATTAGAATAATAGGCGTGGTAGATAATGTTATAGGCCTGACGAAAAAAGTGTCAATATCAGCGTAGTAATATCAATTTCAAAAATGAATCAGTGAGAATCAGTTGGAGAGAAAAAGTTGCTTAAATAAAGATAATTATCAGCAACACAGATTTGCCAAGTGGCTACCAATAGCTTTTAATGCGGAGAATTCTATGGGTTTGGCAAAATAATCAACACCAGCTTGGCTAAACATAGATTTATCTGAAGGATTTTCTCCCGAGCTAAGTACTACAATTGGTATTTTACTAAGTGAAGTATCTGCTTTAATTCGTTCGAAAGTTTGTGCTCCGTTGAGGTAAGGCATGTTCAAATCAAGCACAATCAGGCAAGGAAGTGATTGAGTTTCTTTAGCAAGATTCAATGTTTCTAAGGCTTGGAGCCCATTAATTGCAAATGTCAATTTCACATTCGGAGCTACCTTTTGCATTACCTCCCGTAAAAGATCCCTATCATCTGGATCGTCATCTACATGGAGAATTATTTTCTCTTTAAAATTCATTTATTACTATTTCTATTTTACAGATGCGAATTTATAACTTTTTCTTGTTTCAAAGGTAAATATAGGATGACACTTGTACCTTGATCGGGTTGGCTTTCTAAAGAAATAGTGCCTCCATGATTATCGATTATTTTTTTACAAAGAGAAAGTCCAATTCCCTGACCTTTGCTAGGATGAAGCTTTCTAAAAATTTCAAATGCCTGAAGTTGATATTTGTCATCAAACCCAATTCCCTCATCCTGGATATGGAGCTTTAAGAATGGCGTGTATTTGTAGTTATTGGTTAAATACCGAAACTGATTTAGTGATACAACACTCGCGTGTATTTTCACATTTGCTTCACTGCCAGGCTTACTGAATTGTACTGCATTATATATGATCTCCAGTATTAATAGTTGCATTTGGACCTGATTAGCTTCCACTACTGGAATTTCTTTCAAATAAATGGAGAACGTGAGGTTGGTGTTTTCAGATTTAATTTTCTCCTCAGCCGCTCTTATCAGGTGAGAGATGTTTACCTCTTCAAAAGTCAATTCTTCATCGGAAAGCCACACGTATTGTTGGAGTCCTTTCAGTTTCGTGTGCATATCCTCCGTAATTTTTCTGATCCGATAATTTTCCTTTTCGAAGTTAGCATCCACCTCTGTAAGTTGGTTGGAGTAGTACATGAGCTTACGCACAGGTTCCTGTAAGGTATGCGTAAGTAAATGGTTGATTTGCTTTAACTCTTGATTTTGGAGTTTAGCTTGTGATACTTGAAGATCTAGTAGTTCACTTTGCTTTTGAAGGACATTTTTTGCCGCTTTTAATTCTGTGTTTTCTCTCAAAGCTTTTTCTGCAGCTTTCTTCGCAGCCACAATTTCATCTTCATATTTCTTACGCTCATTAATCGGAATGCCTGCATAGTGCAATTGATATTCCCCAGCTTCATCGGTTCGGATAGCATTAATCAGGACTGCCACATCCTCCTTTTCCTTGTTTATAAGTGTGATGTAAATTTCTTCGGCATGACCTTTCAGCTGAAGCAAAGGATAAAAATGTGTTTGATTAAATATGCGGGTTGCTAAAGAAAATATTCTTTCAAGTTTCTGCCCTATTAATTCTTCCCGGCTATAGCCAAGAAATTTACATAGAGTTTGATTGACTTCAATAATTAGTCCGTCCGAAGACGAGGAAAAGCATACGCAGGGATTATTCTGGTAGAAATCATGCATTAGCTATATTAGGATAGATATTCTTTAATCAATTCTATCACTTCATCGGGGTGGCTCATATGAGGACAGTGACCGGAGGCTTTCATAACCTTTACAGAGCTATGAGGTAGAGTTTTAGTCAAGTATTCACCAATTTCAAGAGGCGCAATCATGTCTTCAGAGCACTGCAATACTAAAGTTTCTATGGTGTTAAATTTCAAATCTTCCCGATTATCACTTAGGAAAGTTGCCTCAGCAAAATTTTTGGCAATCACTGGATCTGTTGAGCAAAAGCTTTGGGTCAACTCCTCACCCAAATGAGGCCGATCAAAATTTGCCATTACATTAGGTGCGAGGAAATTTGCCCAGCCAATGTAATTCTTATCCATCATCTCCAGTAGCTCTTCAATATCTTTACGTTCAAAACCACCGATATAATCTCCGTCATTTATGTAACAAGGAGAAGGACCTATCATAATCATTTTGCTGAAATACTTTGGTTGCTCAATAGCTGCAAGCAGACCAATCATTCCGCTGACAGAATGACCCACGAAAATGACATCACGAAGCTCCAACTCTTCACATATTTCCAAGACATCTTTCACATATCCCTGCAAGGTCACGTACCGTTCTGGGATATACGCTGAAATGTCAGACTTGCCAGAACCCACATAGTCAAAGTGGACAATTCGGAAATCTTCTTGGAATGCAGGAGTGACAAAGCGCCACATATTTTGGTCGCAACCAAAGCCATTGGCAAAAAGTATGGTTTTTGAACCTGTACCCAAAATTTTCACATGGTTTCTAGATGAAATAGAGTTGAGTGGAAGTTTTGCAGACATTTGATCTTTTTTAATTGTTGGCAAAAATAATATAAATTTCACAAAAGGACTCGGAATTTGTCTGATCAAAGAATGCCAGTTTGGGGGAGTCTGCCTAATATTTATTTTGGGAGAATTTGATGAGTTTCATTTCTTGGTGAAATTTACCTTTATGAGGGTGGGCATAAAGCTAAGTGTGGTTTGGTAAGGTAAATTTAGCATAGATTAGAATTAGAAAGCGTAGTTAATACTCACTATTGTTTCTATGATGCCTCCAGACTAAATGCTGATCTGACTATATCTGGACAAAGTTCCAATTATGGCCTTATAAGTGGTATGGTGTAAAAAAAGGTGGAACCTTGGTTTTTAAAACTTTTGACGCCAATCTGCCCATGATGCAAGCTGATGATCTGCTTAGAAATAGCGAGACCTAATCCGCTGCTTTCTTCTCCTTCGGTAGGTCGGGAACTTGTTTTTTGAAAATAGTTGAAAAGACTTTTTTGTTCCGACTCCGAAATCCCTATTCCATTATCTATTACTTCTGTAAGCACTTGATTTGTGTTAGATAAAGAGACTTTTACCAAAATTTCTGTATTTCTATTCGAGTATTTAATCGCATTCGACAACAGATTCCCTATAACTTCACTGAAATAATGTTCATCAAAATCGACAAATAGCTGATCTTTAGACAAATCAAGTTTAATTTCAATGTCTTTATTTTTAGCTAGTATTCGGTTGATGTGAACTTGATTAATGATAAATGAGATGTAGTCCTGTAGCTTATAGTTTAATACTAGTTGTCCAGCTTCTATTTTTGAAACATCCAACAGATTTCTGACTACGGTGATGCTATTGCTACTCGTTGTTTTAATTATGTTAAGAATTTCGGTGATTTCAGGATTCAACTCCTCCTTATAGTCCTGAATTAAAATTTCGGTAAAGGCATTAATAATGCCTAGCGGGCCTTTGATGTCGTGCGCGGCTATTCCTATAAATTTATTTTTCTCATTATTTATTGACTTCAAATGGCTATTTAAATATTTAAGTTTCTTCTCATTTGCTTTGAGATAATATAAAAGTAAGCCTATAGAAATGAAGAATACAAGTCGGACTCCAGCGTTCCAAATGGGAAAAAAAAGTAAGGTGTAATCTCGTGTCAAGTATTCGGCGATAAACCATTCAATTGCTGCTAAAGTTGCGCATAGAATTATTGCTGAAGCACTTGTCTTTGGAGATATGGATAGAGATGCTATCGGTAAAAGGTAAAAAAAAGAAAAAGCAAACTCATCTCCTGATAAAAAGTCAACATATCCAATGAAAAGAATAGTAACTATCGCTACAGGCAAACTGATGTGTTTCCTCTTAATTTTTTTAATAAACTTCATCCCATAATGTTTTTTGATAGTCCATCTCTATAAGAGTCTCTAATTGTTGGATAAGATTAACTAGTATGCTTTCTACTTCAATCGATATGAATTGTTAGGTAGGTATGCGTCAACAGCTCATTGCACATCGATTTTAGCGCAGCCGAATATCTTCAGTTTACTTCCAATAGCAATACTTTTAAGGGTGTTTTTTTTAGTGTAGGAATCCATTAAAGGGTCCAACATATTTTTCACTTCACTACTTATCTGTATTACTTTGATTAAAAAATAATTTTCGGGTAGCCCAATATTTACGAAGTAAACTGTGGGAATCATGGATTCGACTTAACAATTATAAATCGGGCAATTTTTTTTAGAAGGATAGTTTAAAAATGCTATTAAATCAACTATAAGCAGGAACCTGTACATTTTACCCTTTACAGCTAAGAAATTCGATTTTTGGAATACTTGTGGATGATACAGGATTTACACCAATCTATAGGTCGGATTCTTCAATGGTGAAAATGGGGAATGCTTTTCCAAATACATCTTTATGGATTCAATCAATTTGAATTCTGACTCTTTTCTGTTTTTTCCATATTTTGAAGGAACTCCTTGAACTGTTATGAAGCTTGTTTTATAGGTTTCGTCCATCTCTAAATGATCTCCTTTATAAAAAAGCTCCTGAATTTTTTCTCCATCAGGATTTTCAATTCTTATATTTAGATGAAGCCCAAAAATACGCTTTGCATATCCTCCCATCTGTTTCATAGGATCGCAAGCAAATGTGCGTGACAGATTTTCCTCCAACATTTCTTTAATCTCCCTACCAGTTAATTCTACCACTGAAATTGGAGGATTCATAGGAGCCATATTATATAGATCATTCTCTGTAATGAAACCTTCTGCGATAGGTGCGCCATACCTCCAGCCGTTTGAAAAACATATATCAGTATTGGTGACAAAGCATGCTCCTTGGTGCATCAATTCATCTAAATTGGCATTTACAGTAGTGTATCTATGTAATAGTTGGGTCGTCTTACCTACGTAGTTCTTAGAAATTTCCGCAAAATTTTCTAGTGCACTGTCTACCAATGCTTTCATTTCTGCATTTTCTTCAATTTTGTTGTCAATCGTAATGAGTTCATATTGATGTGATTGTATACTTCCATCTTGGATATCTAGCTTCATTTTTCCTAAGAAAGATCCATGACATCCACATTGTATGACCAAAGCCCCATTTACTTTTAAGGGAGTATATATGCGATTATGAGTATGTGCACTCAAACAAATATCAATTCCATCTATTTTTTTCAAAAGTTCCATGTCTTGGGGCAATCCATTATGTGAAAGCAATACAATCAAATCCGCCCCTTCTTTATTGAGTTTTTTGATTTCTTCATTCACCTCTTTTATTCCATTGGTGAAGCTCAATTCACCAGCAAAGGAGGAAGGCATTACCTTATCTACGATGAATGCAGCAACTCCTATTACTCCTATTTTCACATCTTCTACTTCATAAATTTTCGAAGCTGAAGTAAACAATTCCCCATTTTGGTTAAAAATATTACAGGCTAAATGAGGGTAATTTAATTGGCTAGTCAGATTTTTTAGGTGTTCTGGACCGTAAGCAAAGTCCCAATGGCTCGTCATTGCATCGAACCCCATTTTATTCAGAATCGGAATTAAGGATTGACCTTTAGTATCCACAATAGGTTTAGTTCCATGGAAAGTGTCTCCACCGTCAAACAATAAGGTGTTTGGATTATTTTTTTTGATTTCTTCTACTTTAGTATAAAGACGAGCGTAACCGCCAGCTTCTGCTACGTATTCGCCGTTTTCATCGTAAAATAATTCGCTATGCGGAGCGATGTATCCGTGAACATCATTAATAAATAGAATATCCAGTATCATTTTTTGCGTATTTATCTCTTTCAGTGAAATATGGCCTTAAAAACTGTTTTTCTCGAAAATGTTCTCTATGATACAAACATTAAGAAAGTAGTAAAGGCAATAAAATCTGATGAATTCCTAAGTCACTCTTCCTAGGTTCTAGACTTAATTACCAAAAAGTTGTGCCATTATCTTAAAACGGTGATCAAAGATTTCTTCTAGCTTTTTTTTAATCAGGATAGAATTTGCAAGACTTCCCAAAATCCCAAATGGAGGTTGGTAAGTGACAATGTCTGACATGACAGTTCCCTGGGGAGTAGATTCCAAAAAATGTTGATGATGCCAAAGTTTGTATGGACCGACACGTTGCTCGTCTACGAAATATTTTTGGTGTTGTATGTGCGTAATCTCAGTGATCCAGGTGGTTTTAATTCCAAGGAGCGGAGAAACTTTATAGCTAATTATCATTCCTTCATAGATATCATCAGGAAGATTCTCTGATGTGATATCAAACCCCATGTATGTAGGTGTTATTTTCTTTAGATTTTTCGGATCCGAGATAAAGTCCCAAAGTCTCTCTATCGGCTGATTAAAAGTCTGTTCTCGCTTAAATTGGTAAACTCCCATTCATTTCTACTTTTTGCTGTAATACTTAAAACTTAAAAAGTGTTTTAAACCAATAAAACATGGAAGCGGGAGATTTGTTTTGTCAGTTGTTTTGAATTTGAACAGAGATGGATGATGAACTTTTATCGTGACTTCTGTCCCCTCAGGCCATTTTAATTCTAAGTATAATAAGTGTAAGTAAGACCGGAGTTTTCATTAAATCAACCTAATCAAAGCAATGATTATCCCGACTAACCCACCGACCACAGCTCCATTGAGTCTAATATATTGCAAATCACTTCCAACTTTGTCTTCAATCTGAGCGACTAACTCCTCGTTATCTAGTTTGCTGAGGCTATTTCGGACCATATTTCCGATCTCCCCATGAAACTGAGTGATCAGCTGAGAGACAGTATCCTTTATCCAATGATTGATTTTGTTTTGTACTTCTAGATCGGTTTCCATCTCGAGAATCACCTTGTTCAATTTAGAAATTACAAATTGCATAAGCGGAGTCTCATCATGTTTCAATTGCTGCCTTATAGTTTCTTTAAATCCTGTCAGCAGGTTCTGAATGATCTTTTCTGCATCGGAATGTTGCGTTAATCCTTGAATGAAATCAGCTATCATTTTTCTACTGTCTCCATCTCCAGAAGCTACTTTCTGCGCAAAATCCAGCATCCATTCGTCAAATTTGGAGCGAATCGGATGAGTAGGATTTGCCTTGGCCTCAGTTAAAAATTCCTCCGCATTTCGGAGAAGTTCTTCAGCAAGTACATCGAGATCAATTCCTCCGACAGATTTGCCAATGGAAATCGTTAATCTTTTTACTAAGCTTTTATGTCCATACTCAGCGGCTGCATATTCCAGTTTGCTTAGCAAAAGTTTTCTAGTGTCAGGGCTGCTTATCGCAGTGGAACTTGCTTCAATCACCAGTTCCCACAGCTGATGATGATCACCGTTTTTAATAGATTTCTCCAGCCATTTTGCTAAGGTAGAGGTTAGGTCCAGCTCGTGGATCTGTTCGTTAAGGATAGATTTTAGTGCAGAAGCCATTTTAGGATTGTCGACTTCGTCGGCCAACTTCACTACTATTCTCTTCACCACAGCAATAGTTTTCTGCTGGTTGTGGGGCTTTTTCAGAAAGGATATAATAGTATGGGTTGGGTTTATCTCACTGATTTTTTCCGAAATGACAACTGGAGATAGCCATTGGTTCGTGACCAAATCCACTATGCCTTCGGTCAGTTTATCTCTGTTTTTAGCAATGATATTTGTATGTCTTTTGAAATAGGGGATGGGTATCTCGCGGAACAAGGCACTTACTGCAAACCAATCTGCAAATCCTCCAATTGCTGCTGCTTCAAAACCTGCCAGTACTACTTTCCAGCCTTGATGCGACAGATGTCCTCCGCGTAACATCAGTTCAAAAAATACCAACCCGATTAGGGCGACAGCCAATGAGATTGTTCCAATTCTATTTTTCATATAATCGTTAGATAGATGGGCCGCTGCAATATATAAACCAAACTTAATTTAGCTCTTGCTTCTGCAGTCAACTCTACAATTATTGTTCTAGTAAAAACTCAGCTACTAAAACCAAGTCTAACCTTTAGAAATATGGAATAGCTAAATCACACTACCTCCGTCTATTTTCAATAAAAAATCGATTAGAATAGGATTTCTATTTACAGACTTCAATGCCTGTTCTACTCTCAGAGATAGAAAATGAAAAAGCAGTTTTATGCAGCATTAAATGATCTCTCACATAATTCCGCTAAAACTGCTTAATCCAAAAGTTTAAAATATGAATTCGTACGAACTCAGACAACTTATCATCTTGGCATTCATCTTAAGAAATCACCTTTGTCCCTTCTTAAAACGAGTACTGCTGGACTTGAACTCCAAATCCCATTTTTACAGGAAATGCAAAGCTCTCGGGAAATACCTAAGCTTTAATGCGCAATTGGTTCCTCTATGCTGGCTTTCATAAAACTTACGTCACCTGTTTCTACGTCGTAATAGCTCCCAATCATCCCGATTTCTCCGCTTTCATAAAGTTCTTTAAGGACGGGGCTCTGTTTAATAATAGTGTCCATCATGCAAATCACATTTTGTTTTTCCACTGCATTTATAAATTCTGGATCCATAGGATCTGTATCTGGCATTTCATCTTTGACATCTTGTATAGCTGGATTAACTTTTTCCAGTAAACCTGTCAAGTTCCCGATCTTTACTCCTGCGCAAGCGCCTTTAATAGCTCCGCATTTACTGTGACCAAGGACCACGATTAATTTTGATCCAGCTAATTTACATGCAAACTCCATGCTGCCTAAAATGTCTTCATTAATAATATTCCCAGCAATTCTAATACTGAAAATATCTCCTAGACCCTGATCAAAAATCAATTCAGCTGAGGTTCTGCTGTCTATACAACTCAATACTACAGCGAAGGGAAATTGACCGTCTTTGGTCTCATTCACTTGCTCAAGTAGATTTCTGTTGATTTTCAGATTGTTGACGAATCTTTGATTGCCTTCTTTTAGTATAGCTAATGCCTTAGCTGGAGTGATTGATGCCTGAGTTTCTGCTGTATGTGCTCTCATTTTATTAGTGTTAAATTGTGGGGAGATAAATTAGTCTTGGAATAATTCGCTGAACTTTTCTTCTTTCAATACGCGCTTTTCCATGTAGACTTTATTATTTGAGTCAATATCATTTTCAAGTCTATAAGCTTTCTTGAAGCCTACGAGCACAAGGTCAATACCTTTTTCTTCAGCATTTACCATCTTAAATTCGTTAATTAAATCCAACACATCCTGTGCTATATATACGGTATCTGATGCGTCAATAATGACCTTCGAGTTATTAGGAAGTTTATAGAGAGTCAGCTTTATAGCTGCCTTGTTGAGGAAAGAAACTTCCTGTGCCAAGTCCACATGAATTACATCCCCGCTTAAATATTCTTCCTTTCTGAAAAAGTATGCTTTTTTAATATTACCTCTAAGGATGAAAATTATACTCATTATCATACCTAATGCCACGCCATTTAGCAAGCCTAAGAAAACCACCGCTAGTACTGTAACAATGAAGGGAATAAACTGATATTTCCCCCGCTTCCAGAAATGCTTCACAGATGCAGGATTTGCCAATTTGTAACCTATAAGGAGCAAAATTGCAGCAAGCGTAGCCATTGGAATCATATTTAGAATAGTTGGGATACTTAGCACGCTTATAAGGAGGAGTAAACCATGGACGATGGCAGACATTTTCGTTTTTGCTCCTGCACTCGCATTCGCAGAAGATCTCACTACTACAGATGTCATTGGCAATCCTCCTAAAACTCCACTGATTATATTACCTATTCCTTGAGCTTTTAATTCCACGTTTGTATTGACAAATCGCTTCAATGAATCCAGTCTTTCTGTTGCTTCTATGCATAGTAGTGTTTCTATCGAAGCAACAATAGTTATGGTGATAGCTACTACCCACACGCCTGGATTAAGTATGGCACTATAAGATGGAATTGCGAAAATGCTTTTGAATTCTTCGAAACTAGTGGGCACGGGCAGGCTTACTAAGTATTCGGAAGTGACTACCAATGGACTATCAGTCAATATAAATATCCCATTGATCAATATTCCAATAGACACGGCTACCAATGCTCCCGGAACTAATTTCAGCTTCTTCAAAGCTGGGACTTTATCCCAGATTATGAGCACAGCTAGGGAAGCGGCAGTGATCACTAAGATGCCTGGTTTGATGTCTTGAAAGGCAGCAAACAAATCTGCAAATACTCCGAAACCTGTACTGACTTCCACATCTGAACCCAAGGCCAATGGGATTTGCTGAATAAGAATAATTATCCCAATACCAGCAAGCATCCCTTCAATAACACTCGAAGGAAAGTAATTAGATATTGTTCCTGCTTTTAACAGACCAAGAACAAATTGCATCGCTCCTGCTAAAACAACAGCTACTAAAAATGCTTCATAGCCAAGATCCGCTATAGCCACAAATACGAGTGCTGTTAATCCAGCGGCTGGCCCGGAAACACTTATGTGAGATTGGCTTAAAAATCCCACCACTATGCCTCCAATGATTCCTGAAATAATTCCTGCAAATAACGGTGCCCCAGAGGCCAAAGCTATTCCTAAACATAAAGGGAGTGCTACTAGAAATACTACCAAACCTGATGCAACATCTGATTTCAGATGCGCAAATAGATTATTACTTTTCATGTAATTTAATTATGAGTTAAAATTCCTGCTGTGGTAAAATTAGATTTTACCTATGCGATAAGGTGGTTGACCAAGAACAGCAAAAGGTGTCATGGTCAAAGAAAAAATCAGGAAAACTCAGGGGGAGGAACGATAATTCCGGGGTGATATAGGATCGTCGAAAATACGACTGTGTGATATTTGGCTGAAATTAATTTGGAGAATACTCTTTCGTGCAAATAGCCGCTTGTAGAGGTGTATTCATCCAAACTTGCGGAGATCTTGATTTCATGTTCTTTAGTCTCTTCTTCCGCAAAAGAATAAACCATAGAAATATCCGCTTCTTCATCTATAGCTGACACGATTATAGAAGGCACCACTAGAAGGGAAGTTAGAATGACTAAGAACCCGAATGCAATGAGACTATATGTGGCTTTGCTGAAAATCAATGGTATTACTTGATGGCTTGGTTTAGCGAATTACTAAAAGCTCAACGCAAATTTATGTCAATTGTTTAATATGTGTAAGTTTTTTTACGTTTTTCGAAAAAAAAAGGCTTAAGATTAAATTAATGGTTTTTGGGGGTATGTATATAATCAGTGATTTTCAAAGATTTGGGTGGCTTTTACCTCATGCTTGTATTCAGAGGGATAGTTCAGAAATTTGTTTTTATAATGAAGTAGGGGTTTCGGTAGAGGTGGAGGGTAAGAAGAAGGAACAGCAAGTTTATAAAAATTAGGGTCGTACTCTTTTTTGCCAGTTTAATAAAATGTCCTTGACAGGTTAGTTCTCAGATGTCGTGGTGGAGAGGTGGAATAGAGTGGCAAATATTCAGATGTCCACCTCTCTAAAAATTTAAATTTATCCGTAGATCGAGCTAGGATGCTGAGCTTATCGAGGTTCGTAGCGTTGAATAGGGGTTTTAATTAGGCTAATGGCGTGATTCTGTTTAATCGTGAAAGAATATAAATCCTTTTGGACGCCAAAGCGTTTCTTTTATCAATTAGAAAATATACTAAGCGGTCGCAGGTAAGAAATTCATTACTTTTGCTGCCTCAAATCACCACAAAATGTTTCTCGAGATTCTCATTGCCATGTTATGGAGCATTTCCCCTTTTGGAGAAGCGAAATTCGGCATTCCTTACGCCATATTGAATGGGGTAAATATTTACCTAGCTTTTGTACTATGCTTTATTGCCAATGTGCTTGTGTTTCCGCTCATGTCATTTTTTTTAAACGTAGTGAATCGTTATTTCATGAAATGGAATCATTACAAAAAAGCAGCGATTTTTGTCGGGCGTAGAGCCAAAACCGGTGCAGGAAAAAATGTAGAAAAGTATGGTTTCTGGGGTTTGATGTTTTTCGTGCTACTTCCTATTCCTGGCACTGGAGTGTACGCAGGTTCTATTGCAGCATATCTTTTTGCCATGGATAGAAAGCAAGCTTTTTTAGCAAATACCATAGGGATTTTCTTCTCGTGCGCCATTGTATGGACCACTACGGTAATAGCTACAGGTGGTTTCAATTAATTAGTTTTGAATTGAGAGTTTTTAGACTTTGTCCGATATTACGTGCAAACACTTCCTGCTACTGTTCGGTTCTACTTAAATGCTATCGGACTTTTCTCAGGTGGGTTACAGCAGCTAATTCTCTCTGAGCCATTTCGTTTGATTATCAATTTCCAATTGAAAGTAGGTGCCAATGTCTATTTGTATGTAAAGAGTGGAAATAGGGCAATGGATTGCAGCTATAATGCTAGGACTAGTACTAGCAATCAAGTTGAGTTTAGTTGACGAATTGACTAGTCATATTGCTTATATTAACTATTTGCTGCATGAGATTATATTCACTTAATTGCAATATTTCAACATTTTAATTCGATAAATGGCTCAAGGACAATTTAAAAGAGATTATTCTTTACTGTTTGCGAAAAGGTTCTTTTTTCTTATAGTCATGGCTTTGCTGCAGGTTTATCCCTCAGTGGCACAAGAAAAGCCGGAACTCAAAATTGGTGGCGCACTGCGTTTCAATTATAATTTATCCTCATGGAAAGATGGTCAGAAAAAACGAGGTGGTGATTTTGGGTACGATTTGTTTAGAATAAATACAAAAGCTTCTTACAAAGGAATATTTCTGGATGCTGAATACAGATTGTATTCTAGTGAATTTGGAGGGGGAATGTTAAAGCAAGGTTGGATTGGTTACAATTTTAATGATCAGAATCAGATCCAAGTGGGGTTAACTCAGGTTCCCTTTGGGATTCAACAGTATAATTCGAATAATTGGTTTTTTAATTTGCCATATTATGTTGGTTTGGAAGATGATCTTGATATGGGGGTGAAGTACGTGCATACAGGTGAAAAAATAGAATACCACTTGGCTTTCTTTAAGAATGCTGAAGAATTGAAATTTGGTGATAATACGGAGATTTCCCCTAGCCGGTATTCCTACGATATAGCTGGAAGGAACAAAGAAGCAAATCAGATCAACGGGAAATTTGTATACAAATTTGGAAAGGAGTATTTAAGTAGAGTAGGGATTTCGCTGCAATATGGAGGCTTGTACAATCTCGATACTGAAGAAATGGGTAATCACTCTGCCCTGTCCATTCATTACGAATTAACTAAAGGACTTTGGGATGTGAAAGTGCAATTTATCAGCGCTGCCCATAATCCAGAAAATGCCGCTGGAGAATCAAGAGAAATAGTTTCAATGGCAGCTTATGGTGCTCCTTATCAAGTCGCTTCAGACTTTACTATCTATACCTTGAATGTCGCTAGAAATGTACCTGTAGAATGGGGGCCTGTCTCAAGCCTGAAGTTTTATAATGATTTTGCTTTTATGGGCAAAAATGTATCTGGGTTTACTGATTCATTTATGAACGTCACCGGAGTTTTAGTCGCTGCAGGAAACGTTTATACCTACATTGATTACGCAGCAGGATACAATCATTCCTGGCTAGGAGGGAACTTTGTAGATGATTTCGCTAAAGGAAATCCCAATGCAACTTGGGAAGCAAGGTTTAATGTTAATTTGGGATATTATTTTTAGAAATCACTCGTAGTCCTAAAATCAATGTGAGTAAGAATCTCATATCAATAGCTAATGAATTCTATCTAAAATTGAAGAACTGACAGGCAGCCAATCTACAAGTATTGGAGGGAGTAGCTTGGGCTAACTACAACAAACCCAACGCCAATGTGAGCTTCAAAATTGAAAGATATAAGACTAAACCAAGCTGGGCTTTCATGATCTTCATAGTCCCAACTTTACATAAATGGGGAAATGGTCGGAACCAATCTTAGATAAGCGTTCCAACTTTGTCAAATTAAATTCCTTAGTTACATAGACATGATCTAATGGCCATCTCATAAATATATTCTCTGCATTGTAACTATTATAAAATCCTCTCCCCACTCTCACGTCAAAAAGTATATTTTTTGTGTTTGTCAACTCATCCATGTAAGACCATACTACATCATTTATATCTCCAGCTACAATAGTAGGTAATTGCCGATCCTTGAGTTTTTTCCCAATTTGTAGAAGTGCAGTTTCCTTCTGACCCTCATTGTCTGGCAAATCTTCAAAATATGTTGGCGGTACCGGATGGATAGAATGAAGCGTCAGTTTTTTGCCGCTGGTGAGTGAGATAGTGGTCAAAAGATGGTACATTTTCATTATTTAAATATTCGACTTCAACATCTTCTAAAGGAAACTTACTGAACAGGATCATTCCATAAGCAACGTCGTTAATAGTATGCTTGGAAAAAGGGTATTCCTTTTCCAAAACCTTAAGTTGTTCATCCCACCACTCGTCGGTCTCCATCGCCAAAATCAAATCTGGTTTCTTACGGTTTACCAGTTCGATTAAAAGTTGTGCTTCTCTATTTTCCATTTTGACGTTAGTAAGCAATAGACTTAATTGATCCTTGAATGATATATTTTTTTCTGCCCAAGGAACATCTACAGCAACCAAACTTGTGTAGTGGATTAAAAATTTACCATGTATTACCAATCCAAAAACTAACCCAGAGACCAATAGGAGATTATACCAATTCCATTTCTTTGTCATCACCCAAAGTGAAATCAGGCTCAATAAAGTAATAATAAAAAATTGTATGCGCGGAAAGTCAAGCATTTTCAGATACCGGATTTCAGTATCTCTGAACAAAGAAAGTATAGCGCAAAGGGTAAGGATACTTGAAATTACAATAATTAGAATGTGAATAAATTTTCTCATTGGGTCTCAAATTATGTCGGTTCAATATATGTTTTTAGTCTGTCGCGTTTCTTTGGTTTAAGGTTTTTTTCTTACACCAGAAATTAGTTACTCTTCGAACTGTTCATCGCTGTCACTATTTGATTTATGCAAAACTGAAATGTCGCCTGAGAACTCAAGGCAAATTGACTACGACAATTGGAGGAGAATCTAAATTTGTGAATTAATCCAGTTATCAATTTTTTCTTCCAACAATATTAGAGGCAAGCTTCCAGAATTTAGTACTTGATTGTGAAACTCCGTAATGCTAAACTTGCTACCTAGCTTGTTTTCGGCTTTGGTTCTTAATTCTCTAATTTTTAATTGACCGATTTTATAGGACAAAGCTTGGCCTGGAGTGGCCATATAACGTTCAATTTCTGCAATCACCGATTCTTCAGATTCTGCTTCATTGTCCAACGAATATTGAATGGCTTGTTCGCGTGTCCATCCTTTACTATGAATTCCAGTATCCACTACCAAGCGAATCGCACGATGCATTTCCATACTGAGCATTCCAAAATACTGAATAGGATCTTCGTAAAGACCAAGTTCAGTTCCTAATGATTCTGCATACAACCCCCAACCTTCTACAAAGACTCCCATGCTTTCTGGATGTAGAAATTCCGGCAAATCTTTATTTTCCTGTTGCAGTGATAATTGATAATGGTGGCCAGGAATGGCTTCATGGAGAAAAAGTGCTTCATCAGAATAGGTATTGTATTTTGTAACATCAGGTATTGGTACATAAAAAATTCCTGGTCTTGAAGCATCTTTTGTTCCAGGAACATATTCAGCACTTGCGGAGGCTTCGCGAAAAGCTTCAGTACGTCTCACCACAAAATCTGCTTTAGGTTTCAAGTCAAAAACCTGATTCAGCGTCACATTAATTCTTTCCTTAATGCTGTTAAAATTGTCAATTACTTGTTGAGGGTCAGTAAAAGGCATTTGTTCTGGACTGTTACGGACTGACTCAAAGAATGCTTTGATGTCACCTTTGAAGCCTATTTTATTTTTCGCCTCCTCCATTTCAATCAGAATGCGAGCCACTTCAGATTTCCCAAGTTCATGAATCTCATCAGCTGTCATATTGGTAGTGGTATGCAGCTTGATCAGATAATTGTATGTTTCTGTTCCATTTGGCAAAGCACCAATTCCTGAAGTTTCTCTACAGGCTGGCAAATACTCATTAACCAAAAACTGCTTAAGTTCTGTGTATTTTGGCTTCAACTTCTCTGTAATCATCGCGCTATATTCCCCAGAAATGCGACTTTTCTCGGCCTCGTTGATGCTTTCAGGCATGGCTACGATTGGCTTGTAGAATAAATGCGCATCAACTGGGTTGGTGATGAACTCATCCAATTGAGGGATTATTTTTTGAGCCAGTGACTTCGGTAGCACGATGCCTTTAGACATCCCTTCCTTCATCATAGCAATAGAAGTATCCAGAAAAATAAGGTAGTCATCCACTCTTTTCAACCAATTGTCATAGTCTTCAACGGTTTCAAAAGGCTGAACACTCCCTCCAGCTGCCAATTGCGCAACATATAGATGCAAGGACTGTATTTGAAATATTGGCATCAATTCAAAACTAGGTAAGTTATAAATCGGGGATGCCATGGTTACGATGGAATTATTTAGGCCTTCCAACTTCACCTCACAGTCCCATTTCATCACTTTCATGCTCAACAGGTCCGCTTCTGATAGTGCTGTGGTATCCAATTCTGCTAACACATTCAAAAAGTGAGAGTAATTCTTTCTCAAGTCTTCTTGATAGTCATCAGAAATGTAATTCGCTATAAAATCATTGTATTCGTAATTGCCGCCTTTTGTTGCCTCAATTGGATTGATACGATCTTTGAATTTATAATACTCTTCAAAAATCGTATCAATTGAAAATAGATCTGATGCTTTCTCTTTGCATCCGTAAGACAGTAGAATAAGAAAGGTGAGAATTAGAGGTTGCTTCATTTATGTGATGATTGATTGTGGATGGCAAAATGTTTTCAAATTGAGACATTACAAGTATAGGTAATTGTGTTAAAAGTTGTGGTTAAGGTTATGCGGAACTTTCGAGACTACACTAAGTGCAAAGCCTTGGACTAGGTGTAGTCCCGACAGCCGTACGGCAGTAACTACACCTTTATATGACAAAGAATTTGTAATTCGCTCAATTGGAATTATTTTCATTCTATGGATGAAGCTTACCAGATTAGAGACCAGGAAATCGAGCAAAATTAGATCTGAAAAATGAGGTAGTTACCATCCATGCGAGATTCCATGAGGCCAATAAAATTAAACTTCAAACTCATGAAATGCTATACTTCTTGACTTTTCAAGTTGTTGGATGGGCGGATGTTTTTTCCAGACAAGTATATCAGGATTTGGTTCTTACAAACCTGACTTATTGTAGAAAAGAAAAAGGGTTGTATTTATTTGGCTATGTGGTAATGACCAATCACATCCACTTAGTAGTCCAGCAGAAAGATGGAAAACTGTCTGATTGGGTGCGAGATTTCAAGAAATACACCAGCAAGAAATTGTTGAAATGACCCTGGAAAACCCTCAGGAAAGCAGAAGAGAATGGCTAAAAAAGGCATTTGAATATCACGCCGAGTTCAATAAGCGATCTGACGTCCCGATAGCCATCGGGATGCAATTCTGGACGCATGAAAATCATGCGATTGAATTGTCAAGGCCCGACATGATTGAAAGTAGAATGAAGTACATCCATGAAAATCCAGTTCGGGCAGGGATAGTTGAAATGGAAGAAGATTATCTGTATTCGAGCGCCAGGAACTATTCTGGTTTGAAAGGATTGATTGATGTCGATTATTGGTAGCGGCTTAATTTGATCAGACGGACGCTAGGCGTAGTTTGTAAGTTTTTGCTTCTAAATGAATTTGTAATTCTGTTTCGATGATAAAATGTTTCCTTTCTTGAAATTAGAGTTGGTGGTGGAATGGCGCTAGGCGTAGTTTATAACTTCGCATGGCATCGTTAATAATTTGCAATTTGAATTCATGCTGGACTTTAGCTTGAGTTGGATTTCGATTACAAACCGGTTAGGATATTAGTGTATAGTTACAAACACCTATCTTTATTCTCAACCAAAAATAGTATGTTTACTACTGTTTGGCCTTTTTTTTTAAATGCATGTTTGTAGTTTTGTTCTATTTTTCAAGTTTCTTATGAGCATTATCATACCAATCTACATTCTGTATTGTAAATTCATATTCAGTAGTAGGTGAGTCAATTTCGTAAATCTTAAATTTAAGGCTACCGCCTTTCAATAACGCATTGTGCAATTTTTTTGAATCAGACGTTTCAAAACCAAGTCTGTCAGAGTAGTTCGTAGCTCTCAATTTTAGTCTTTCACCATCATTGTCCTGAACTAAAACGCTATAATTTTCGGCAGAATATGCTTTAACTGGATTGTTTCCAGCATATTCATAAAGTTGAATATATATTTTTGAAGAGCTGTTGATTAAAAAATTAACATTCAGTTTTGAATCTTGAGTAGCAGTATTGCTGAAAACACCTTGGATATATGAAGAATTAGTTATGAAGCCTTGTTTAGTTGATTCTCCAAATTCATCTACGTAATGTCCAACTCTCCACATTCCTGTGTTATTAATATTAGCTAATCTGATTTGTTCTTTTTCTTCTGCTTCTTTTACTTTCATTAAAGACAATTCTTCTGTTTTAATTGTCTCTAATAAATCTTTGAATTCAGCGGTTTTAGAGGATTCGGGATGGTTTTCTGAAAGCTTTTTAATGTTTTCTTTTGCAACAACAAAATCTTTTTCTGAGTATGCTTTTAAAACTTTTGCAATAGTTTTTTCAGCTCCATTTAGACATTCCTCCAATTCTGATTTTATTTTTTCAATATTTGTTTTTAATTCCTGATTTTCAGTAATTATTTTATCATAATCAATTTGTGGAGTTCCGCAACTTGATACTATTGTCATAATTCCAATTACATAAATAGTGCTTTTCAATTTCATGATGTTCTCATTTTAGTTTGTTTCTTTTTTGAGTTACTTTTATCTGCTATCTCTTTTCGTAGCTTACACCTATCCTCATGTTTTGCTATTATCAGTATAAGAGATGTTTTTTTATTCCAAAAGCCTACTTAGTTATAGATTTCAGGTGTAGGTAATGGTGATTCAAATAAAACCCTTTAGCAACTTAATTCTATACCCTGTAAAGGGTGTGTTTAACTCATAATTTCCTTTTAACCAAGAAAAATTCCTCTAAGTAGAGAGCTTTATTTCATTGCTCAGATATACTAGTTATAAAAAGTGGTTGAGTTGAGATGTTTAATCATCTTTATTAATCAACTGAGTATACTAAACCTACTTTATCAACTATGCTTAATTTGTTGCTTTGATTTACTACCCAAGTATCTGACGAGACTTTTTCTAGGGATTTAAACACTCGGTTTTCTCCTTGCTTTGTCATACTCATTCTATGTGTAAATGAAGTGCCATCTGGATATGATTCTGTTTTAAAATAGTCATTACCCTTTTTAAATATTCTCACATTTCCTCCCCCATATATCGCAGGAGTTTTCCATATTCCAATTTCAGGATTCTTGGAGACCCCTTGATCAACTTTAGGTTTTGTGTTTTCTGTAATAGTCTTTTCAATCTCTTTAGTTTGAACTGACTGACACTCTATAAGAAGTTGTTTGTATTTTTTAACTTCGTCCTCTGCTTTTGTGATCTCTGAATGAAGATTTAAATTTTTTTCTAGAGCTACTTGTAATTCTTCCTGGTAGGTTTCTTTGCAAGATGCTAACGCAACGAACACTGAAAGTACCGTAATTATTATTCTCAATCTGATTTTGAAATTTTGGAAATACATAACATCATGGATTTACGTATGAATTGTGAACGCCAAATAAAACCCAAATTCTAGACAACTCTATACCCTGTACAGGGTATATTTCCCTCATAAATCCCTAAAAACCAAAAAAAATCCCTCAGATTTCTCCAAGGGATTTGTAAGTGGCTGTAGTTCGAAATCTTTCAATCTTCCAATTTTAGAATTTTCCAATCAGAAGAATTTCGAATGCTGAACATCGAATGCTGAATATCGAAGTTTAAGAAGAATGAGAATCAACCCAATTCTTAGCATTCACAAAAGCCTCCATCCAAGGAGTGAAATCATCCTTCCTATCCGCAGGATAGTGAGCCCAGTTCCAAGGCTTCAAGCTTCGCTCGATGTGTGGCATGATGGCTAAGTGGCGTCCGTCTGCGGAGGCGATGCCTGCGGTAGCATGATCAGAACCGTTTGGATTGCCTGGGTAAGCCTCGTAGCTGTACTTCATCGCGAAGTTGTAGTCGCTTTCGGCCTGAGGTAGTGAGAACTTGCCTTCTCCGTGTGCTACCCATACGCCGAGACGTTGTCTGGTGCTAGGCGTAGATCCGATAGGCGTACGGGAGTAACTACGCCTTCCTATTCAAACGAATTTGTAATTCGATTTCATCACCGACGTTAGGTTAGAGATGTTTCCGATTACAAATAGGTCAGGAAATTAGGGAAGGACATGCCGTGAAAAAACAACCCTCCGTGGCTTGTCGTTTTAGGCTTGGGCCAGTCCGTGACAATTGTCGGGAGTAGAGTGGTCAAACTACACATAGTCTAGCGGCGTCGTGAGCTTCAAAACTGAAATAGAGTTGACTCAATCTAGAAAGGGGTAGGAAGGCTCGGATTTCATTAAAAATCAGACACCCGGTTTTCTGTCCTTTTGTTTTTCGAAATAAGCAACGATTTCCTCTGGACTCAAATCCATGATGTCTTTCGATATTCGATCTCTTTGCTCGCGCATGTATTTCACTGCGTCGAAATTCTTTGCCTTTTGTTTTTCCTTAGTCTTCATTTGATAGAAGTTCTCTTGGTGAACGAATGTCTAGTTGTTTATAGCCTTCTACTAAGTTTACGGAATTATAACCAATAATACGAACCACATTCACAATATGTTTGAAATTCCAACTTACGAGAATATTAGCGTTGTAAATGGTAGCAAGTGCAATGTGAAGACAATCTGCATAGGATGTTTTATCTACCACACCTTCCTCAATATACCTTTTGGCCAATGTGACAGACTCAAGGTCAGATTTTACAAATTCAGTTGATTTCAGTGCTAAAGCTTCGGCTTTTTGTCGGACATTTTGAGGTGCGGAATAGAGTTCGTCCTTCGTGATATTTGAAAAAATGACTACAAACTCATCGTTCTCAATCCTTTTGAACAAGGGTTCTATGTATTCTTGGAATTCCTCATCAAATAGACCTCCAAAAACAGATGTGTCCAGATAAATCCGTAGTTTTTTCATTCTTCAAATTTAAAAGGTTTGATGAATTGTCAATTCCTCTTAGTGTTTTTCTATCTACCTGTTGATTAGATACAATGCAGTGAAGGTTGTTACTTCATCTTATATCAAGTTCATATTGATTCAATGGTTTTGTTCCAATTGAAAATTGGATTTCATCGCTAGACGCTAGGTTGGAGTAATTTCCGATTTCAGATCGGTAAGAAAATTAGGGTAGGACAAGGAGTGGAGAAATCATTCTGTGAATGATTTTAGCCTTGGGTCAGCTTGCAGGGAGAGCAAACTACACCCATTCCCACGAGCGATGTTACTACACCTAGAGGGGAATATGTCTTTTATTGTGACGAAATAATAAATTATTGTTATTCTAAAATCAAATAATTATAATATATTAAATTTGGTTTATATTCAATTTACTTGACAATTATTCTGTTTTCAATTATCTTTGAGAAATTAATTTATAATATTATGAATTTAACTGAACAACAAATTATCGACATCAACGATGGTCATGTAGGCAGAGCTAGGATGGTCATCGCATTTCAAGAATCGAGAGGAAAGCTTCATCATATCGTTAATGACCAGCATGATGTATATCTTCTAAATGGAATCACTAAAGAGGATTTAAAATATAATCCAAGTTGGTTTTAGATCGACTCTTAAATAAGAGGTTATAGATGAGTAGCTACAAACTACTTCTAGGGCTGTGCTATACAGCTAAGCTCCTGAGAAACCAGTGCTAGGTGTAATTCCGACAGTTGGACGGGAGTAACTACGCCTTCCTATCACAAAGAATTTGCAGTTCGATTTCATCGCTGGACACTAGTTTGCAGTAATTTCCGATTTCAAATCGGGTAGGATATTTGGGCAGGACAAGGCGTCAAAAAATCATTCTGTGAATGATTTTAGCCTTGGGCCGGATAGTAGGGTAGGCAAACTACACCCAGTCCAGCGCCTTCGTGAAATTCAAGAGTGAAAGAGAATAGACGACGCTTGGTGGGGGGCTTTGACCGTGATCTTTGACATAAACCTCAATCAACAGGTGGCGGATCTGAGTAAATTTTATCTGTATTTCAGTTTGTTAAGATCATTTATTTTGTACTTTTCTTTAAACCAAACAATGAATCTTATGGATGGAAGTATTGAGATGTCCTATTTAGTACAGCTCCGTAATAGGTTTAGAACTATTCCTGTTGGAGATCGAATTGAAATTGAATTGGATAGATTAGGTGCCTCAAATGGCAGCTGGACTATTCCTAATGAATTTAAAGAGCTCTTCAAAGACTGTTCGATTAGGATTGAATCAGCCGAAATCATCAATAGGCTAGAGGTAAATCGGCGATTTACGTTTATGATGTATAATATGGGGGGAGAACTAGGGATTACCTTTATTAGCTAAGTAATGAAAGGGAGAAATAAAATAAAAGTCAGTCCGAAAGTGAAGCCTCTGCACATCTTTGATCGTGTGCCTTTCGAGATTTCATTGTCCGAGAGATACTATTTTTCATTTGGGTCCAATGAGGTATTCCCTTGTGAGGTGATAGAAGTTCTTGATACAAATGAAGATCCTAAGGCAATTCTGATCGAACTTTATTTGGGGCCAGACAAATCCAGGCATTATGTCAAGATGGACGAAATTGGCAGAACACCAGAGGAAGCGGTCAGGAATACAATAACCCTTTAATAATGAAAAGCCCTGTTTCTAAGGATTTTTTTAGCCTTAGGCCAGCTTGTTGGGTAGGCAAATTAACCCAGTGTTGTGAGAAATGTTACTACGCCTAGACAGGGAATTACACCCAGTTTCAAGAACGATCAGGCTAATCCTTGAGGGGGTTACAAACTACACAAAATCTCAAGGATGATCTGACTACACTTAGATGAGGATTTCAATTGTATACCACTAATTTTTTACACCAATTTAACTTTGTATTTTTAGATATATTATAGAATGAAAATACGTATTTTTTGACTTTCACTTAATCCTAGTTTCAAAAAAATGAAGTACTTCTTGATGTTTATTTGTCTCACTCAAAATTCGGTCACAGGGTTTTGCCAGAAGCCCGATGTCGCATTATTTCAATGGGGGCAAGAAGAATTTGAAAAAGGGAATTTTGAAGCCTCTATAAAATTTTACTCAGAAGCTATTATGTTTAACCCAAATGAATTTTTTTACTATTATTCAAGAGGACTGTCAATGGTAGAACTTAAACGAAATATGGAAGCCATAATTGACTTCACAAAGTCGATCGATTTAAATCCCTCCGAGGGAGGGCTTTACGCTGCAAGAGGGCAATGCAAGGGGAATCTAGGTGATTTTTTTGGAGCGATTTCGGACTTTACTAAGGCTATAGAGTACTATCCTAAAAATTCACTTTTCTTTTACCAAAGAGGAATCGCTAAAATTAAATTGGGAAAAACAGAAAGTGGTTGCATTGATTTGTCAAAATCAGGAGAATTAGGTTATTCTAAAGCTTATTTAACTATCAATAAAGCTTGTAATTAATATTGTATGAGAAAAATATTTATTAAATCGTTCTTTTTCCTATTCATTTTATTGGTTGCAAGTTGCGATTCAAATTCGCCAAGTGTAGAACTCAAAAACAACAAAGTATATCTCCATAATTTTAGATACGTAACTGGAATTGAGGGCCCTTCCAGTGTAACAACTAATGCTGATGAATTTGACGAACTTATATGGGATGAATTTCGAAATAAAACGGGGGCTTATGATCTGGTTTATATTTACACAAAAAAAGATAAATATGGTGAAGAGAGTAATTCTGAAGTTTTTTTTGGTAAAATAAATTTATCAGAATTAAACAAATATCAGAGTCTTGAAGATTTTAAAAGAAATGATGGGTTTTTTAAAATTATCGAAAGATAATTTCTTTTCGCTCAATAATGCCCTGTACAAGGTTTATCGGTTAAGTAATTCCAAAATCTAGAACTTTCTTCTAAAGTCCTATGTCAAGATATTCTGACTTCAAAAAAAATCCCTCAGATTTCTCCGAGGGAATTAATGTTTTTGTCAAGCTTCTGCTTTCTGCTTTCTGATTTCAGCTTTATGAATTCGATTCCACCCACTCCCTGGCATTCACAAACGCCTCCATCCATGGTGTGAAATCATCCTTCCTGTCAGCAGGATAATGTGCCCAGTTCCATAGTTTCAAGCTTCGCTCGATGTGGGGCATGATCGCTAAGTGACGACCGTCGGCAGAAGCGATACCTGCTGTAGCATGATCGGAACCGTTTGGATTGCCTGGGTAAGCATCGTAGCTGTACTTCATCGCGAAGTTGTAGTCACTTTCAGCTTGTGGAAGTGAGAACTTACCTTCTCCGTGTGCTACCCATACGCCTAGTCTCTGTCCGCTAAGTGATCCTAGCATCACTGACTCGTTTTGAGGGATAGTCACGTTCACGAAGGTAGATTCGAACTTATGGGATGCATTGTGTAGCATCTTTGGTTTGTCGGTGTGATCTGGTGTGACCAGGCCAAGTTCTACCATCAGTTGACAACCGTTACATACACCCAAACTCAAGGTGTCTGGTCTAGCGTAGAAGTTGTCCAGTGCTTGCTTGGCTTTTGGATTGTAGAGGAATGCACCTGCCCAGCCTTTGGCCGAACCTAGTACATCGGAGTTGGAGAATCCACCCACGAAGACGATCATCTGCACATCTTCCAGATTTTCTCGACCGGCAATCAGATCAGTCATGTGAATGTCCTTCACTTCGAATCCTGCCAGCCAGAGTGAATAAGCCATCTCGCGATCGCCGTTCACGCCTTTCTCACGGATAATCGCTGCTTTCGCCTTACCCTTTTCGGTACGGAATGGATCTAATCCAGCAGTCTCGAAACTACCTTTCCAGCCTTCAGCGAAGTCATAAGAAAGTGGCTGATTTTTATAATTGTCAAAACGGTCTTTGGCAAGTTGCTCACCGCTTTGCTTTCTATCTAATAAATAAGAAGATCTAAACCATACATCACGAAGATCAGCGATGTCCAGCGTCAGGTCTTTTCCTGCAAACTCGATGTTTCCAGAGTCAGTCACTTTCGCCAGTTCCACATAATCAATGTCAGCTTCCACCAATAAGGCTTCCACTGCGTGATCATCTTCTACTTGAATCAGGATTCCTGGATTCTCAGCGAATAATGCTTTCACCAAATCTCCTTCATGAAGTCGGTCTAGTTTTACTTTCAAGCCTACATTCTGAGTAGGGAAACACATTTCCAAAAGGGCCGTAACCAATCCACCTGAAGAGATATCATGGCCTGCAAGGATCCAAGTCTGATCAATCAAATCCTGAACAGCCGTAAATGCTTTTGCAAAGTATCTAGGGTTTTTGACGTCTGGAGTTTCTGTTCCAACCTTGTTCAAGGCCTGATAGAAGCTGGATCCAGCCAGTTTGAACTCATCCTTAGAAAAATCTATGTACAGGATTCTACTTCCTTTGATAGGTTGTAGTGCTGTTTTCACAGTTTTCTTGATGTCGCTACACTCGCCTACCGTGGAGATAATCACCGTACCTGGAGAATAAACCGTTTTTCCATCAGGATATTTCTGAGTCATAGAAAGGGAGTCTTTTCCCGTAGGGATATTCACACCTATCTCAATCGCAAATTCAGAAACTGCTTCTACCGCTCTATAAAGTCTGTCGTTTTCGCCTTTGTTTTTCGCAGGCCACATCCAGTTGGCAGAAAGAGAAATTCCCTGCAAGCCATCTTGAATATGTGCGAAGATCAAGTTGGTCATCGCCTCAGCGATCGCCAATCGGCTACCTGCTTCTGGATTTGCCAAAGCTGCCACTGGGGCATGGCCGATGGAAGTTGCGATTCCTTTATTTCCAGTAAAGTCTAATGCCATTACGGCGACGTCATTCAGCGGAAGTTGGATCTCGCCGACGGTCTGCTGCGTAGCTACACGACCCGTCACGGATCTATCGACTTTATTGGTCAACCAATCCTTACAGGCCACTGCTTCCAGTTGCAATACCTCGCGGATATATGCTTGGATCAGGTCAGCTTCGTAGTTTGCTTCCGCAAAAGATGCGTTGGTGGTATCATCTTCCAAAATGGTCTTAGGAGAAGAGCCGAACATGTAGCTGAGGTTCCAGTCCACCGGCTTCTCGCCAGTTTTGCTATTTTCAAATTTGAAATGCATATCTCCAGTGGTCTCACCCACCACATAGAATGGCGCGCGCTCACGGTCGGAGATCTGATGCAAAGTATCTACGTCTTTTTTGCCAATCACCAATCCCATACGTTCCTGAGATTCGTTTCCGATGATCTCTTTGGAAGAAAGGGTAGGGTCACCTACTGGAAGTTGGTCGATGTGGATTGTTCCCCCAGCATCTTCCACGAGTTCAGAAAGGCAGTTCAAATGTCCGCCAGCTCCGTGATCGTGGATGGAAATGATTGGGTTGTTTTCGCTTTCGGCCATAGCGCGGATCACATTGGAAACACGCTTTTGCATCTCAGGATTGGAACGCTGAATTGCATTAAGCTCGATTGCGTTGGAAAGTTCTCCGGTATTCAGGGAAGAAACCGCCGAACCGCCCATTCCGATTCTATAGTTGTCACCACCCATGATCACAATCTGATCACCGGCTTTTGGTTCGTTCTTTTTGGTGTATTTAGCATTGGTGAAGCCTACGCCACCAGCCAGCATGATTACTTTGTCAAAACCGTGGTGCTTGCCATCTTCCTCATGCTCGAAAGTCAAAACAGATCCACAGATCAGCGGCTGACCAAATTTATTTCCAAAATCAGAAGCTCCGTTGGAAGCTTTGATCAGGATATCCATAGGCGTTTGGTACAGCCAAGGACGCTCAGCAAGCTTGCTTTCCCAAGATCTTCCTTTCTCGGAACGAGGATAAGAAGTCATGTAAACTGCCGTTCCCGCCAAAGGAATAGAGGCAGTTCCGCCAGCCATACGATCTCTGATTTCTCCACCAGCTCCAGTGGCCGCGCCGTTGAAAGGCTCCACGGTAGTTGGGAAGTTGTGTGTTTCAGCTTTTAGGGAAATTACTGTTTCGATCTCACGAGTTTCGAAGAAGTCAGCCTGATACGCTGTTTTCGGTGCGAATTGTTGTGCTTTTGGACCACCAACAAAGGCTACGTTGTCCTTGTAAGCAGAAGCGATACGGTTAGGATGCGCTTTAGCAGTTTCTTTGATGAGTTGGAAAAGCGTCTGTGGCTTTTCTACTCCATCTATTATAAAAGTACCGTTGAAAATCTTGTGTCGGCAATGCTCCGAGTTCACTTGAGAAAATCCGAAAACCTCAGAATCCGTCAGTGGTCTCTCCAATTGCTTGGAAATATTATCCAAATAATCTACCTCTTCCTGGCTAAGCGCCAAGCCATTTGCCTTGCTGTATGCAGCGATATCGTTGATTTCTACGATCGCTTCTGGCTGCAAGTGTATATCAAAAATCTCCTGATCCAGTCCATCAAACTTATGCTGAAGCATTGGGTCTATGCTGTCTCCTTCATTCATTGGAAAGAACTCCTCTACACGGATGACGCCAGGGACCCCCATGTTTGCGGTGATTTCCACTGCATTAGTTGACCATGGAGTAATCATTTCCTTGCGAGGTCCTGAATAATTTCCGGTGAGCGATGGGTTGCTAATTGCTGTAGCTCCGCCGAAAAGCCAAGTCAGCTTTTCTAAGTCTTCGGATGCGAAAGGTTGTGGAGATTGTACAGCGTAAACGGTTTTGAGAGGGGATTCAAAGAAGAAAATCATGTCCTTTGGCTGGTAAGCTTCAAAGGTACGGAATTGAGGCGTAGATTGAAAAATTTGAAAATGGAAATAACGTGTCCACTGCTGCGGGAAGGGAAATATAGTGATCAGTCACAAGTTACAGTGACAATTTATAGGTGCTCGTCCTTGTGAGGAGGTGTAACCTGTTTCAAATTTTTGTGAACGAAGCAAGAGGCTTAATCAGATGAGATTGCTTTTTTATTCAAATTTCCCGTGTTTTTGAAACCAATTTATCTTTAAAAAAAAGAAACCATCCTTTCGTCTTAGGCCTGATTATGCCAGGTGAGCTGACTACCATTGAAGCAAGAAATTTCCTGCGTCTCATATACGTTTTTGGAAAACGAAAAGCTCTGTGATAAAGTGACGAAGTTGGAAACATGAGTTAGAATTAAGTTTAAAGGATAAACTGTTACCTGCTGCCTAGCTTACTAAGATACCTATTATAGTCATTTTTGACTGATAAAGTATGGTTCTAAAGGTTTAAAATCCAATTCACAGTTAAGCCTTGATTGGCGCAAGTCTCATGACTTGTGCCTATTCCTATGCAGTCTTCAGACTGCTACGGTTTGAAATTGAAACGTAAGTCGGGAGATTTCAATGCTGTGGTCCAAGTCTGAAGACTTGAACCAGGCACTCTTTTGAATCAGACACTCTAAAGACCCTAATTGGCGCAAGTCTCATGACTTGTGCCTAACCCAATGCAGTCTTCAGACTGCTATGGTTTGAAAATGAAATAGAAGTCAGGAGACTTCATTATTGTAGGTCCAGTCTGAAGACTTGAACCAGATACGATATATACCTATTTCATGAAAAATTATAGTTCACTTTTAAGTAACTTACTAGTAGTTGCCAAATCATTTTTTAAATGAGCAGAAAATACAAAATCAGAGATCAGGAGAAACTATATTTTGTCACTTTCACGATAGTAGAATGGATAGATCTCTTCACTCGAAAGCACTATAGAGATATCCTGATAGAATCTTTAAAATACTGCCAAAACAATAAAGGCTTGGACTTGTGTGCATTTAGCATCATGTCAAGTCATATTCATTTGATCATTGGCAGAAACAGTGAACCAACCATCGAGGCAATTATACGTGACTTCAAAAAATTTACTGCTACAGAAATACTTAAATGTATCCAGACCAGCCAAGATGAAAGCAGAAAAGAGTTTTTGCTTGATCATTTTAGGAAAGCGGGGGCAAAAAACTCAAACAACACGAATTTTCAATTATGGCAACAACATAATCATCCTATTGAGCTAAATACAAATGAAAGGATCAGTAGATGTCTCCATTACATACACCAGAATCCAGTAATTGCCGGATTGGTGTATTCAGCTGAGGATTATGTCTATAGCAGCGCATCAAGCTATGCAGGTTTTCCAGAAAAATTGATTGATGTGATTCATATTCAATAGTTGACTAATTGGGTTTAATGCAGTCTTCAGCCTGCTATGGTTTGAAAATGAAATGGAAGTCAGGAGACTTCATTGCTGTGGTCCAAGTCTGAAGACTTGAACCAGACTTGTTTATTATACTTAATTGGCGCAAGTCTCATTACTTGTGTCTATTTCCAATGCAGTCTTCAGACTGCTATAGTTTAAAATTGAAACGGAAGTCAGGAGACTTCATTGCTGTGGTCCAAGTCTAAAGACTTGAACCAGGCACTCTTTTGAATCAGACACTCTAAAGACTTGAACCAAACCTGTCTAAAATCTAAAGTCTTGATACTTATGTCTTGCTACTTACTTTTAACTTTCTACCATCTTAAATTCTAATAGAGCAACTTAATGTCCATTTTCGCACGCTTTTCTATATAATTTTTCTTTTAACACCGAAGATTGTTCGTTTTTGAGACGGTGGAAACTTTTGTGTTGTTCAAAGTTTCCGTAGTTTTGCATCGCATAATAAGTGGAAATGAGTAGATGAGAGATAAGATTTTAGGTATTGCAAGCGAACAGTTTAGCCAGTATGGAGTTAGGGCCATTACTATGGAGGATATTGCACGCTTGGCGGGGATTTCCAAAAAGACTATTTATCAAGAATTCAAAGATAAAAAGCAACTTGTCAAAGATGCCTTCACAAAGGTTTTGCAAGAAGATCAATACGTGTTAAACAAAGTGATGGCCGGTGAGGATGGAGTAATAGAGCATTTAGTTTATACTTCCAAGATTGTTCGTGAGCGTTTTGCAAACTTGAATCCTATGGCTCTGCTCGAAATTCAGAAATACTTCCCTGAAGTATGGAAAATGTTTAATGAGTTTAAGGAAGAAATTATTGTGACAGACATCGTCGGTGTCATTGAAAAAGGCAAGCGACTTGGCTACTTTCGTCCAGAGATCAACGCAAAGATTTTAGCAAATATGAGGGTGGATCAAATTAGCGCCACCATGATGAGCCAGAGCTCTGCTAATAAAGAATTTAGCCTTTTAACGCTTCACTTAGAAATGTTGGATCATTTCCTCCATGGAATATTTACCGAAAAAGGCAGACAGGCTTATTTGCAGAAGCAAAAGTCAGATAAAATAACACAGGGAATAGAAACAGTCTAACCCTAGTAATTAACAGAGAAAAGATCCTTTTAGAATTATATCATGTTTAAATCAAAGATTTATTTAGTAGTTATTGCCTTGAGTTTATTCAAGTTACAAGCTACTGCACAAGAAGCTCCGCCCAGGGAGACGCTACAACTCAATCTTAAGGAGACTCTTGAGTATGCTTTGGAGAATAATGTGGATGCGAAGAATGCCAAGTTGGAGCTTTTAATAGCCGAGACTACGGTGAAAGAGGAGTTGTCCAAAGGTCTTCCCCAGATTAATGGATCATTTAATTTCAATTACAATCCTGCTATTCAGGTGATCTTTCTTCCAAATGAGCCTCCTTTCGGAGATCCAAGTATTGACTCGGATGTAATTCCAGCAAGATTTGGTGTAAGCTATCAATCGGGTTTGGGAGTGACTGCGAGTCAGATGCTGTTTGATGGATCTTTCTTTGTCGGATTGAGAGCTTCAAAAACCCTTCGTGAGCTTACAGAATATGATAGGATTAAAACTGAGAATGATGTTCTCGTAAATGTGAAGAAAGCCTATTTTGGCGTTTTGGTGAATAAAGAACGTATCAAACTTGCTGAGGCTAATCTCACGAGGATTGATTCACTTTTGGATGAAACCAAAGCAATCTATGAGGCTGGATTAGCGGAAAAAATTGATGTGTCGCGAATCCAAGTTCAGCGTAACAACACTTACACCCAGGTAGAGCGCAGCCGCACCGCCTATGAGATCAGTAAGCAATTGCTGAAAATTCAAATGGGCCTACCTAAAGATTATGATATTCTGATTACAGAAACCTTAGCAGATTTAAATCCTGGAGATCAATTGAATCAGTTGTTGACTATGGAAGGAGTGACAAGAGTGGAAGTCAGTCAACTGGAGAAAAATTTAGAATTAGTGGGACTGGATTTGAGAAATAATACGGTGCAATACATTCCAAAAATCACACTTAATGCAAACTATCAGCGATCTGGCGCCTCCAATGAGTTGGGTAACATCTATGATAATCGAAATTGGTTTAGTAGCTCACTACTAGGTGTCACGATGCAAATTCCAATTTTTGATGGCTTTTTGAAAAGTGCGCGTATCCAGAGAAACCGTATCCAACTGGATCAATTGAATAATCAACGTTATTTTCTAGATGATAATATCTCTCTCGAGATTTTTCAAGCTAAAACTAATTTGAAGAATGATTTGAATATCATGAATGTGCAAAAGGAGAATATGGCCTTGGCGCAAGAAGTATATGATATTTCAAAAATTAAATACAATGAAGGTGTGGGCTCTAACCTAGAGGTGGTGGAAGCAGATGCTGCATTGATAGAATCAGAAATCAATTACCTAGGCGCACTTTACGATGGATTGATTTCCAAAGTAGATTTGGAAAAGGCTCTTGGAATATTAAAAGAGGGAATTAACGATTAACCTAACCTTCCTTTTTTGCCTAAAGAGAAGTAAACAACTACCACATTATCAAAAAAATCATGAAATCAAGTAGCTGCAAACCATCCCACATTAGGATGAGTTTCCTATACGAGATTTCTCCCGATAGTAATCGGGATGACAGTTAAAAAAAAATATCATCAGTTGAAATCGAGCAAGACTCATAAGCCACAAACAGGCATAACAAAAAGCCTTGCGAGATTCCATATGACAGTTAAAAAACAAATTGTAATCATATGAAAGTAACACATAGATTTTTACCACTAATTGCGCTAGCCTTCTTGGCTCTTTCCTGTGCCAAAGAAGAAGGAGTGGAAGCTAAAAAAGCTGAACTGGAGAGTCTTAAGACTGAGTCAAACGAAATCGCCAATCAGATAAAAGAAATTGAAGCGGAGTTGATGCAACTTGATCCTGACTATGCAAAAGCGAATCAGAAATCAATTCTCATTACCACAGCTCAGGCGAAGAGGGGAAGGTTTGAGCATTATGTAGAAGTGACAGGTTCTGTACTTTCTAAGAAAAATGTGAATATCAGTGCTGAAACATCTGGTAGAATCCTTGAAGTGCCAGCTGTAGAAGGTATGAGAGTGGAAAAAGGCGCTGTTCTGGCACGTATTGATTCCGAGTCTATTCAGAGATCTATAGATGAATTGGAGAATAACATGGATCTGGCCAATACCTTATTTGAAAAGCAAGAACGACTTTGGAATCAGCAAATCGGTACAGAAGTACAGTTTTTGGAAGCAAAAAATAGAAAGGAAGGTTTGGAAAGAAATCTTGCCTCTGTGAAGACTGAGCTTGCGAAAGCTATAATTCGTGCTCCCTTCGCAGGAACTATCGAAACTGTTCAGGTAAGATTGGGAGAATTAGTACAGCCAGGTGCCTCCATGTTTCAGTTTGTGGGTGATAGTGATCTATTTATTGAAGCAGATATTTCTGAGTCATACGTTGGAGTACTTTCCAAAGGAGATTCTGTAGATGTAAGTTTTCCTTCAATCAATCAGTCGCTACAAACTAAAGTGTCTGCTGTAGGTGCCATCATCAACTCTAACAATAGAACCTTCAAAGTGGAAGTTTTTCTGCCAAGGATTCCAATGGTAAAACCGAATATGATTTCTGTTTTAAAGATTCAGGATTACGAAAATAATGATGCAGTCATTGTGCCGAGTTATCTTATACTAAGTGATAATAGAGGTGATTACATTTTTGTGGTTGAGGGTGGAGTAGCCAAGAAAAAGTATGTGGAAAGAGGGAAAAGTTTTGACAGGGATACCGAAATCCTAAAAGGAATAGAAGGGAACGAAGTGCTTGTAGACAAAGGCTTTCGAGAAGTAGGAGATAATTTCAACGTGAACGTAGCTCAGCAGTAATAAGATGGCGGAAAATCAAAAACCAATAAAAACACGCGAGTTCGGATTATCCAGTATGTCGGTGGATAATTCCACCTCAGTGGTGATTCTTACGCTGATTATTACCTTCCTTGGCTTGAGTGCATATCGCAACATGCCGAAGGAAAGCTTTCCTGAGATTGTAATACCTACAGTTTACGTAGGAACGCCTTATCCTGGTAATTCACCAGTGGATATGGAAAATCTGATTACTAGACCTATAGAGAAAGAGCTGAAGTCTCTGAACGATGTGAAAAACATCTCCTCAACCTCTGTTCAGGATTTCTCTTCTATTGTAGTTGAGTTCAACCCTGGCGTGGAGATCTCTAAGGCGATTCAGGATGTAAAGGATGCTGTGGACAAGTCCAAAAGTGAGTTGCCAACAGACCTAGATCAAGATCCTAATGTATTGGAAATCAATACGTCGGATTTCCCGATCATGAATGTAAATATCTCAGGAAATTATTCTGAGGCGGAACTGAAAAAATTTGGTGAGTACCTAGAGGATGAAATTGAGAAACTCTCCGAAATATCGAAAGCTGACTTAGCTGGAACTGTTGAAAGAGAAATTCAAATCAATGCTGATCCCTATAAAATGGAATCAGTAGGGGTAAGTTTTAATGATATCGCTACAGCAATTCAAACAGAAAACGTGACTATTTCTGGTGGTAATATTCGATCGGGAGATTTTCAACGCACGCTTCGTATCGATGGCGAGTTTACCGACCCTCAGGAAATCCTGAATATCATTGTCAAAACAGATAGTCAGAAGATTGTCTACCTCAGAGATGTAGCAGAGGTAAAGGATACATACAAAGAGAGAACTAGCTACGCTAGAAGTAAGAATCTCCCAGTAGTGACGATAAACGTAGTAAAAAGAAGTGGTGAGAATTTGCTCTATGCAGCTGATAAAATCAAGGAGATAATCGATAAAACCAAAGCAAATAGATTCCCTCCGGATCTAGAGATTAGTATTACTAATGATCAGTCCAAGGCTACGAGACTTCAAGTAAGTGACTTGGAAAACTCTATCATCTTCGGGGTAATCTTGGTGGTATTGGTGTTGATGTTCTTCCTAGGATTTAGAAATGCACTTTTTGTGGGAATAGCAATTCCGCTTTCCATGTTTATCTCATTCCTGATATTGAATGCATTTGGGATTACGCTAAACCTCATGGTGCTATTCTCCTTGATCCTAGCATTAGGTATGCTTGTAGATAACGGGATCGTGGTGGTAGAGAATATTTACCGACTGATGTCTGAAGGAAAAAGTGCGACTCAAGCGGCAAAAGAAGGCGTAGGAGAAGTTGCTTGGCCGATTATAACGTCTACAGCTACTACCTTGGCGGCCTTTCTACCTTTAGCATTTTGGCAGGATACGGTAGGTGAGTTTATGAAATTCCTCCCGATCACTTTGATAATTGTGCTGTCATCTTCTCTTTTTGTAGCCTTAGTAATCAATCCGGTTTTGACAGCACTTTTCATGAAAGTGGAAGACGTGAGCGTGAATAAGCCCAAGCAGAAATCGATTATTGTAGCTGGAGTATTTCTAATTCTCTCCGCCTTGTTTTACATCATTGGATGGGTGGCTATGGGGTCCTTAATGCTGATTGTTTGTGTGCTGACTATTTTCAATGTGTTCGTTCTTAGAAGAGCTATCCGTTGGTTCCAGACAGTTTTTCTGGTCAAGATGGAGAATTTCTACGAGTCATCTTTATTGTATGCCCTTAATGGGAAAAAGCCGTATGCTTTTCTTGGCGGTACAGTTCTATTGCTTGTTCTGTCATTAGTTTTGCTGGTTGTGAGGGCTCCTCAGGTGCTTTTCTTTCCGGACAATCAGCCTCAATTGGTAAACGTTTTTATTGAGTTTCCTATAGGTACGGACATCGAGGCCACGAATGAATTTGTGGATGTAATGGAAGATGAGCTAATGGAAGCACTCGATGAGTATACCAATATTTTGGAATCGGTAATCTCTCAAGTGGGAGAAGGAACGGGCGATCCTATGGAAGGACCAAGTGGTCAGCCTACGCCACACAAAGCTAAGATCACCATAGGTTTTGTGGACTATATAGACAGACAGGGGATTAATACCAACGGCGCCATGGAGAAGATCCGAGTGCTGGCGGATAAATACCCGGGCGTACTTGTGACTGTAGATAAACAAAGCAATGGTCCTCCAGTAGGGAAGGCAATCAATTTGGAGTTTGCGGGTGAAGATTACGATCAGCTAATTGCTTTTGTCAATAAAACCAAGGAATACCTCAATGATCAAAATGTTCCTGGTGTTGAAGAATTGAAGTCAGATTTGTCATTGGGGAATCCAGAGGTGATCTTAAATATTAACAGGGATAAAGCAAGACGATTTGGTCTTTCTACTTCCGAGATCGCCACTGACTTACGTACATCTCTTTTTGGACTGGAAGTTTCTAAATACAAAGAGGGAGAGGACGATTATCCTATTCAATTGAGATTAAAAGAAGATTTCAGATATGATATAAATACCCTTGTTAACAAAAAAATTGGCTTTAGAGATAAATTTGGAGATAAGCGAGAAGTTCCTATTTCGGCGGTTGCTGATATAAAGTATGGTTCCACCTATGGTTCTGTGAAAAGAAAGGATTTAGAAAAAGCGATTACGATTTTCTCTAACGTGCTTGATGGGTATAATCCAACTGCTGTGAATGCACAGATTCAGGCAGCACTCCAAAATTTTGAGGTGCCTGACGGGATTTCTGTCAAATACACGGGTGAGCAAGAGGAGCAGCAGAAGTCAATGGACTTTTTGCTAGGAGCATTAGGTATCGCCGTGTCAATGATATTCTTAATTATCGTAGCTCAGTTTAACTCTATCACAACGCCTTTTATCATCATGGCTTCCGTTGTCTTGAGTACGATCGGAGTATTCTTAGGTCTAGTAATATTCAATATGGACTTCGTGGTCATTATGACTGGGATTGGAATTATATCTCTAGCAGGTGTAGTGGTAAACAATGCGATAGTACTGATAGATTATACTAATCTGGTTCGTGAGCGAAAGAGAGATGAGCTAGATTTAGGGCCAAAGCAATGTTTGCCTTATCCATTGATGGTAGCAAGTATCATAGAGTCTGGAAAGACTAGATTACGACCAGTGTTGCTTACGGCAATTACTACTGTTTTAGGATTAATTCCTTTGGCGATAGGTATGAATATTAATTTCGGAACTTTGCTGACTGAATTTGATCCCCAATTCTATGTAGGTGGAGATAATGCAGCTTTCTGGGGACCGATGGCTTGGACAGTAATATTTGGGCTAACCTTTGCTACATTCCTTACGTTAGTCATCGTACCAGTCATGTATTTGTTGGCAGATAAACTCAATATGAGAATCAGCAAACTTAAATCTTGATTGGATTAAGGTTGGTGGTTTTTTTTTTAAAACCTCCGAGGCTATGTCTCGGAGGTTTTTTGCTTTTTGAGCACATTAACATTTCACTTTAAAGGATGTAAGGGATGGAATTTGTAAATTCGCTCACCCAAATAGTAGAATTAATTGATGGAAGAAGTAAAGTGGTATGTGATGTACACAGCCTCACGATCAGAAAAGAAGGTGGCTGATCGTTTGAGAGATAATGGATTTGAAGTTTATTTACCTATGATAGAGGAGCTTCGGCAGTGGTCTGATCGAAAAAAGAAAGTACAGCGTGCAATGTTTAATGGTTATGTTTTTGTCAAGACCACTCGTAATAAGCTTTGGGAGTGTCTTCAGGTTCCCAGCGCAGTTAAGTTTGTGCATTTTTCGGGACAGCATGCTACTATTCGTGAGGAGGATTTGGACATTATCAAGCGTGTAATTGACACTGGTGTAGGAGTGGAATCAGACGGGTCATCGATAGATCTTGGTGAAAAAGTTGTCGTAATAGGCGGACCCTTACAAAATATGACTGGAGAGGTGATTGAGAAAGGAAATAAAGATTATTTCCTAGTTCGTATTCCCGGAATTTATCAAAATTTATTGATTTCGGTTCCTCGAAAATTTTTAGAGGTAACAATTTAATTTTTGATCTCCTGGGATGAGATTACGAATTTTTATGCCACTGAGCTGTTTATAGCGTCGCAGATTCGAACCAAGATATCACTAATTACTTGATTTTTCTATCTATCAAAAGTGGAGAAGAGATATCTTCTAAAAACTATCTGACCCTGAACGAGGTGGTCGCTGTATTTATTGACGCCAACATTTCCATCTAAATTGTCTGTGAATGAAGCCAGCATTGAGCCTTCCAAAGCAATATCTGATAATGGACCGAGTGAGTAGCTAAGACCAACTCTGATAGGAACGTAACCCGTGGTTATTTTTTCGCGACCTGGTTTTTCTTCTGAATTGAATGATTTGGTCTGCTCAGTGCTCGAATGCATTACTCCTAATCCAAATCCACCGTAAAAGTTAAATAAGCTTCGGTTCATGTGATTTCCAAATGGAACTAAATACATGCTGGGCATCACATCAAAATAGTAAACAGAGCCGATGGCTGTAAATGAGGAATTATTAGCTTTCCATATATTGGTAGCAGTAGTACTAGGATTTCCTCCACTCGTAATCCACTGCACTCCACCCGTTGCTTTGATCTCAAACCTATCTGTTAATCTTTTAGAAAATGAGGCGGAGATAGAAGGCTTAAGTTCGAAATTATAATCTCTATACTGTCCTCCATTGTCAAGATATGCGAAGGATGGACCTATTCCTATACTGATAATATTATCTTTTGATTGCATCTCTTTGTAAAAACTTTGGGCGGACAACTGCATGCCTGCGAAAAGGAAAAGAATGAATGCGGAGAGTTTGATTTTTTTTAACATAACTACGAATCCTAAAAAGAGTAAATGACTTGATAGTAGGACTTGTGTTATTTTGGGCAACAAATATGCCAATACACTACATGAAATTGTAAAAAAGGCAGAGATCTACAGAAATGTGTATAACAAATACATAATACTAAGCACCATCAAAGGCCTTCTGAATGTCTTCCTCAGTCGTTTTTAATTTGTTTCTACAGGTTTTAACAAGCTCGGCAGCTTCTTTTACTAGTTCAGAAAGTTCATCCACACTTTTCTTACCTTCTTCAAGTTCAGCCAGAATTGTTTCTAGCCTGCTCATAGCTTGGTTGTAGTTTAGTTCGCTCATTTTTCCTCAATTTGTGTAATTATGCTACTGATTTTTTGCTTGGATGTATGTGTCTGCAATTCATCTCCAAGCTGGATGTGAGCAGTAGTAATCGGCTTACCTTTGATTTCTGTCCGCGTATAGCCTCTGGCTAAAATAATGGCTGGATTCAATTGACGAAGCACTAATTCCTTGGAATCTATAATTTGTTTTTGTTTTTGCAAAAAGCCATTCAATCCCCTTACTATGTTTTTTTCAAAACTAGCCAGAGTATTTTCCTGAATTTGCAAAATATTTTTACCTGAAACCCGGATTCTATTAAAAGCTGCGTTAAGTTTCTCAGCCTCCAACTTCATACGGCTTTCAGAATGTGCTTTTACCTGATGAGTGATCTGATGTACTTTGGATTGCTCTTCATTGAGTTTTTGACGAGTGGCTCTATCTAGTCTTTGCATCGCTATGCCTAGATTTTCCTCAAATTCTCTGAATCCAGAAAGTAAAAACTCTGCCACTGCCGTAGGTGTCTTAAGTTGGGTATGTGCTACCAAATCCGCTATACTTTCATCTCGCTCATGCCCAATTCCTGTGAGTACTGGTATGGGGAAATTAGCGATCTTGGCAGCAAGCCTATATTCATCAAAGCAATCTAAATCCAATTGGGCTCCACCTCCGCGTATCATCACTACCGCCTCTATACCCAGCTCATCTTTTACAGCTTCTATTTGTTCTAGACTTTTAATCAAGAAAGCCACTGCTTCATTTCCCTGCATTGCAGAAGGAAAAAGTTTGTGATAAACTCGATAGCCGTAGCTGTTATTTTCAAGTTGATTTACAAAATCACCATATCCTGCTGCTGTAGGACTACTAATGATCGCAATTTTTTGAATTACGGCAGGAAGTAAATGTCTCGCATTTAGCCTCAATAAACCTTCTTTCGTCAGTCTATCTATAGTTTCTTGACGGACTCTAGCTCTTTCACCCAATGAAAAAGAAGGGTCAATGTCTTTCACGTTGATACTCAACCCATACACTGGATGGAAGTTGACCGCGACTTGCGCTAACACTTTCATTCCATTTTTGATGCTGGAACCAGTTATGGATTCAAATCTAGCTGCGACTGAGCGATAGGCAAACGACCAAAGATTGGCTTTGATCTTCGCTTGTACGGTGTTCCCTTGCTTTTCTACCAGTTCAAAATAAGCATGTCCCTGAGGAGCCTGACGAAAATCCGCGATTTCGCCAACTACCCAAATCACCGGATCAAGTTCCGTCTCCAAGGCTTGTTGGATTAGCCGATTGAGTTCAGATATCGATCTTGCATTTTGCATGCTACTTCAATTTTTGGAATTCCGCCTTGATTTTTTGATTCAGGTCTAGACTGGCGCGAAGCATAGGAAGTCTAACTTGATCTCCGCAAATCCCCAAGTGGTACAGTAGGTTTTTGATTCCCACAGGATTGCTTTCTGCATACATCAGGTTATTCAGCGGTAAAAGTGAAAATGCCGCTTGCAGACTTTTATCTTCAGTTCCATGGCATAAAGCCTTAAAAGTTGCTGGTAACGCATTGGCCATCACAGAAATGATCCCAGATCCACCAATGCTATAAAGCGCTTTGGTCATAAGGTCGTCACCGGAAACGAGCAAGAAACCCTTCGGCATGGATGCAGCGATATGCATGCATTGCTCCAAATTCCCGCTAGCCTCTTTCATCCCGATGATATTAGAATGTTCGGCAAGAGTTAGAGTTGTTTCAGCAGTAATATTAGACATCGTTCTGCCTGGGATATTGTACAAAATCACTGGAACTGGGCATGCATCCGCAATCGCCTTGTAGTGCTCAATAATCCCTGCTTGAGTAGGTTTATTGTAATATGGGCTGACCGAAAGAATAGCAGTAATACCAGCGAAATTTGTTCCTGCAATATCATTTAATACTGACATGGTATTATTCCCTCCCAAGCCATAAACTACAGGCACTCGCCCGGCATTATATTCTAGACAAGATTTTAACACTTGTTTCTTTTCAGCAGAAGTAAGCGTAACAGTCTCCCCGGTTGTACCTAAAACCACCAAATAGTCCACTCCGCCATCAATTACATGATCGATGAGTTTTTTAAGTCCATCGAAATCTATTGATTGATCATCGTGAAACGGGGTGACAAGGGCTACGCCGGTTCCTTTGAGTTGATTCATGTTTATAAGGTTTGGGAGGCTAAAGATAATGGGATGAGAGGAATTGGAATACTGTTTTGGAAAAAAAGGGAGATACAAGTGATCAGTCACAGTATTTAGTCTTAGATCTGATGAAATCCAACTGAAACTATATACTGAAAAGTAACAACTATGCCTTCTCTATAATCTTCAAGAATTCTTCCTCGCTTATCATCTTCACACCTAATTTCTGCGCTTTTTCTTTTTTGCTTGGTCCCATGTCATCGCCTTCAATGATAAAATCTAAATTCTTTGAAACCGAGGAAATGTACTGCCCACCATGAGCGATGACCGCATCTTTGATCTCGTCTCGTTTGAAATGGATAAGTTTTCCGCTGGCCAAAATCCGTTTTCCTTCCAGAGAATTGCCTAGTTTGCTTGATTCACTTTCATGAATTTCGAGATTTAAACCAAATCCCTTCAGTCTGGAGATGATTTCTTTATTTTTTGGCTGCGCAAAAAAGTCCTGTAAGCTAAGCACAAGAGTCTCGCCTATGCCGTTGATATTTAGTAATTGCTCAGAAGTAGCTGCTTCCAGTTTTTCGATAGTTCCAAAATGCTTGGCAAGTAATTGAGCGGTGTTTTCTCCTATATTTCTAATTCCCAAAGCGAAAAGAACTTTCTCGAAAGGCTGGTTTTTAGAGACAGCAATTCCCTCCATCATGTTTTTGATCACACCATCTTGGAAGGTGTTTGCTTTGAGTTTTTTGATGCGATCTGTTAAATCTTGACTCAGGTCAAGATTTAATTTTAGCAGAATAGCGTGAACAGTCCCTTCTTTTTTGCTCACTTCTAATACCTGTTGGAAATCTACTTTCCTACTGAGGAAGAGATCTAACACTACCGCTACAGGCACGTAATCTTCTAATTTGGGAAGGTGGTGATCTTTCAAATTTGAAATCAAATAATCGATCATTGCTGTATTGGAAGGTACTTTTTTCTTCCATTTCCGGATTTGCTCTTGGAAAGCTTTTAAAACCAAGGTGAGAGGTAATTCAGTATTCTCGACTAAGAAATCATGAACCTGCTTCGACGTGATTCCTTCTGTGACTGCATAAAGTGCTTTCTCCAAAGTGATATAAAGCAAACCATCGCCTTCAGTTTCATATTGATCTTGGGACATTTCCAGACCCAGAAGCTCCTCTTTTCGGGCCTCCAGCTCATAAATGTCTGCTGGATCGATGATAAATCCCTGATCTATTAATGCACGGACCCGTTCTGTTCCCATCGAATCAATATCCATCGCTCGCTTAGATACGAAATGCTCAATTCGGCCAAGTACTTGAGGTGGACAGGATGCTGCATTTGGGCAATAATGTTTGGCTTCGCTTTCTTTGCGCTCCAGTTCAGTTCCGCATTCTGGACAGTGGGTAATGTAGGATATTGGTTTGGCTTCGTTGTTTCTTCTCTCTGGATTCACTGCCGTGATTTTAGGGATAATTTCCCCACCTTTTTCCACAAAGACAAAGTCACCTTCATGGAGACCCAAGCGCTCAATCTCGTTGGCGTTGTGAAGGGAAGCGCGCTTCACCGTCGTGCCTGCAAGGCTTACTGGTGAAAGATTTGCTACTGGTGTGATCGCTCCAGTTCGTCCTACCTGATAAGTGATGGACAATAGTTCGGACTCCGCATTTTCTGCTTTATATTTAAAAGATATCGCCCATCGGGGATTCTTGGCTGTAAAGCCGAGTTCCTCTCGCTGGTCGTAATTATTGACTTTTAAAACAACTCCATCTGTCTCTACAGGTAAGGAGTGACGTTTATCTTTCCAGTCCTCGATGTAGTGGATGACTTCCTGAATATTCACAACTTTTCTATAGGTTTGCGAGACGTTGAAGCCCCAAGTTTCTATCAGTGATATAGCTTCAGAATGAGTGTTTACGCTCAGTTCATCACCAAGTAACTGGTAGAAATAGCAGTTCAATCTACGCTTGGCTACCACTGAAGAATCCTGCATCTTTAGCGTTCCGGAAGCTGCGTTTCTAGGGTTTGCAAGCAACGAATCCCCAGCCTCATCCCGGGCCGCATTGATTTTTTGGAATTCTTTGAGCGGTAGAAAGATTTCGCCACGCACTTCAAATAATACAGGAATATTATCACCTTTTACCTCCAGAGGGATATTACGAATTGTCCGCACGTTTGCTGTGACATCATCTCCTTTGTATCCGTCACCACGAGTAACTGCTCGTGCTAAGCGTCCATTTTCATAAACTATACTAATTGCAACGCCATCGAATTTCATCTCGCAGAAATATTCGAAGTTGGAATGCCCCAGTCCTTTCAAAACGCGCTCATCGAATGCAATTAATTCTTCCACAGAATAGGTATTCCCTAGGGAGAGCATTTTAGTGCTGTGCTCGACCGTCTGAAAATCCTTGGTGATCGTCCCGCCCACGCGCTGACTTGGGCTATCTGGATCCAGCAAATCAGGGAAAGATGTTTCCAGCTGGATCAATTCCTCCAATAGTTTATCAAACTCAAAATCAGAGATTTCAGGATTACTATCTTGGTAATAAAGATTATTGTGATGATTGATCTGCTGGGTGAGTTGAGAAATTCGCTGATCGGCTTCCTGTGTATTCATGGGCTTTGTGGGGAAATTCTGGCTCGTAAAAATAGGATTTCGATCCGGAAAGAGCAATCTGTACAGGCATTTTAACCGGGAAGTGTTGCAATGTAAGGCAGGAAGGGGTTTGGGATGTTTTTATTATAAGGGTCTAAAGCATCAATTAATAAAGGGCTTCATTTTTTGTTTCGATATTCAAGCTTTGGATATCATGTAATAGTACCTTCCAGGTGCTGTTTTTTAAGCTGCCTCCTGAATAATGTTTTGAATTATAGTCTATTGTAATTACTCTTAAAGAGGTTGATCTTTTATAGGGAGTTTCACAAATAACCTGCTTAATGTTGTCAATTCTATAGTTGTAATTTACCCATGGCCAAATATGATTTTTCATTAGCAAGTGATTTTTGTCCAGATAAAAATAATGCAGTTGATGCCCTAAATACCCATAAGTGAAGGCAAAGATGATGATGGATACAATAAATAAGGCTATGAAAAAGTTGGGTGAGTTTATTATCATATAAAGGGTAAAGGCATTCAAGCCGTAAAGTATAATTCCGTTGAATGAGAGGAAATGATTACCACTGTATTTTGTCATGTTAGCCTTATCCACCAATTCTATAGAATCTGCTTTCAAGGTGTCTGATTTTATATTTAGTTCGATTGGGGCTTGGGTATTGAGGCAATCAATTACATGCTCAAACGTTTTTCGCATGATTGGCATATTTTCATAATAAGAAGCCATGATGTCTATTTGCTTTCCACTTTTGAGTATCAGGTTGGTCGTATCTATGGGTGAAGTGTTGACTTGACTTTTGCCAAACAACTCAATTTTATCAATATCATTCCACTTGATGGATTCTTTGTTGAATAAGGTGCTGAGCATTATTCCTTTGCTATTAATCTTGATCGTCTTACAGGTTTTTATGTTATGAATAGCCAGACCAATAATTACTACACATAGAAGAACAGTTCCGTAGATTGGCGTTTTAAAAATTGAATCTACTTTTCCGTTGTTTAAGTCTAGGAAAGAAAGAAAAGCAGTAAAATAGCCTATTGCAGCCAGTAGAATAATAATCAGTACTGGGATTACTATCGCATTCACTTTGTTATATCGACTTGTTATTGTCATTTTAAGAACTTGAATCTGGTTTGGGCGGATGTTTTGGAAAGATATTCCTAACACAAAATAGTAATTTTAAATGCCTAATCTATCCGTATTAGAACCTTATCTTTGAGATATTTGAACGGCATTTTGATTTTTCCTTACAAACCATCGTTCATGCAATTTGCACCAAGGTCGGTCAAAAATGTAACTACGTTCTTTTCCCGGATAGATAATTCTACCAAAATGAAGGAACGATGGTCAAAATTCGATGAACGTTCTTCATTTAGGTACAATCGTCCAATTGGGATAAGGTGATTCAGTATTTAAGATAGAAAATTCTGTCAATAAGGACTCTCGTTCTTGTATTCAGAATTAAAAACTGAAATGATGGCTTGATGAAATTATAAAAATGTTAATCCAATTTTCTTGTTCAATCCTTGCTCAAAAATTCTGATTAGTGTAGAAAGTTGGATGTTCCCTTTTCCGTTTTCGAGTTTGGAAATGTAGCTTTTTTTTGTGCCTGCTTTCTCAGCCAACTGTTCTTGAGTCAGTTTTGCTTCTTTGCGTGCTGATTTTAGCATTTCACTTACAATGAACATTTGGGAACCTTCCTCGTATTTATTGCGATTCTGTGTGCCGATTTTTCCATGTTCGAGGTCGATCAATTCATCAAATGTCTTTATGTTTTTATAATCGTTCATAGTTTCAGTTTTTACTTTCAAAATAATCTCTCATTATTTTCTCCGCTTTTTCTAACTCTTTTCGAGGTGTCTTTTGTGATTTTTTTTGGAAACCATTAAACAGAACAACTAGCTGTCCCTCATCAAAACAGCAGAAAATCCGATAAATACTAGACTGGTATTCGATGCGGATTTCATAGAGTCCATGCGTTCCAGATAAATGCTTCAAGAATTTTTCAGGAACACGGTCAACTTGTTTAATCAATTCGAAAACATACTGGATTTTACCTTTTACTTTTTGATCTTGCTCTCGGTAGAATTCTATGAAGTAATTTTCGTAGAAGATTATTCTTCTATTCATTTATCAAAGTTATCTTAAAAGGTAACATTAACAATTTTTTAATTTGAATTTTTGCTGATGATTTGAAGTCTCCTTTAGAGCAATCAGAAGACAGATAACTTTTAAGTACAAAATCTTCAAGGTTCAAAAAATACTCTAAGGTTACACTCATTGCGCCGCCGCGAGCAAAATCGAACACCAACTAATTTGGTCTTCCAGCCAAACTATTTCCTTTGTGTATCCTTCTATTATTTCGAATCTTTGCCCTCCATGTCCCTAAAAAACCCCTATGCCGAATAAAGCAAGTATTGAAAGCAAGATTCTAGATGTAGCGTATAAACTTTTTATGCAAAAGGGCTATCGGCAAACAACCATGGATGATATCGCTCAGATGTTAGGGATGAGCAAAAAGACACTTTATAAATATTATCCAGGCAAACTTGAGTTGCTTGCTGCTTCTTTTGAGTTAACGCGAACTAAACTCACAGCCAAAGTTGAGGCAATTGTAGAGAATAGGTACATATCTTTTCCCCTCAAACTCAAATCAACTTTGATAGTTATGGCTTCTGTACTTGGTCCGATTAATCCTGAGCTCTTCGAAGATATCAGAGAGCAAGCGCCTGATATCTGGCGAGGGTTAGAGGAGTACATCAATGAATCAGCTTATATCCGAGTAAAAAAATTGATGGAACAGGGCATTAGCGAAGGTTTGATCAAGCCATCTGTGAACATTAATTTGGTGGTGATGCTGTATGCATCTGCTGTGAAATCGCTCATGGATCCCAAGTTTTTAGCACAGTTTCCAGACGATATCCAAAGGGGAGTAAAGATATCGCCCGCAGAAATGTATGATCAGGCGATCACTATTATCTACTCAGGTATTTTGACTGATGAGGCGCGCAATGAATTTGCAAATGCCTAATTGCGTTGAATCGATTTTCTTATCTTTGCGGCCTAATTCTGCTGGAAATATTATTTAATGGCAGTCTTGACTAATCCGAATCCTAGATCAAAGATGAGCAATACCCACTTCAAAAGATATACAATTACTGCGGCGCTTCCTTATGCCAACGGGCCACTTCACATCGGTCACCTGGCTGGATGTTACATTCCGTCAGATATTTACGTGCGTTATTTAAGAAGCTTGGGAAAAGATGTAGCCTACATCTGCGGCTCCGATGAGCATGGTGTAGCGATCACAATCAAAGCAAAGAAAGAGGGTAAAACACCTCAAGAAATCGTTGATCGCTATCATGAGATCATGAAGGGGAGCTTTCAGGAATTTGGGATCAGTTTTGATCATTATTCCAGAACTTCAGCGCCTATTCATCACGAGACAGCGCAGGGATTTTTTAAGGATTTGTATGAAAAAGGTGAGTTTTTAGAGCAAAGTACTGAGCAATATTACGATGAGGATGCCAATCAGTTTTTGGCTGATCGATACATAGAAGGCACATGCCCGAAATGCGCCAACCCAAATGCATATGGAGATCAGTGTGAGAAATGCGGTAGCTCTCTGAGCCCTACTGAGCTCATCAATCCAAAGTCCAAATTGAGTGGTAGAACGCCCATCTTGAAGGAAACCAAACATTGGTTTTTAGATTTGGCAAAATATCAAGCATTTCTGAAAGAATGGATTCTTGAAGATCATGCAAATGATTGGAAAAACAATGTACTCGGTCAGTGTCGTTCTTGGTTAGAAGCTGGCGAAGGTTTGCAGGCTAGATCCATGACTCGTGATTTGGATTGGGGGATCAAAGTTCCTTTGCAGGATGCTGAGGGCAAAGTACTTTATGTATGGTTTGATGCGCCGATTGGCTACATCTCCTCTACGAAAGAATGGGCAGCAGAGAAAGGAATCGATTGGGAGCCTTACTGGAAAGATAAAGACACCAAGTTGGTACACTTTATCGGGAAAGATAACATCGTTTTCCACTGTATTATCTTTCCAGCGATCCTCAAAACTCACGGCGAATACATCCTTCCGGATAATGTGCCTGCAAATGAGTTTTTGAATTTGGAAGGAGATAAAATCTCTACCTCCAGAAACTGGGCCGTTTGGCTACATGAGTATTTGGAAGAGTTCCCTGGACAGCAAGATGTGCTGCGTTATGTCCTGACAGCAAATGCGCCAGAGACTAAGGACAATGACTTTACCTGGAAAGACTTTCAGACTAGAAATAACTCAGAGCTGGTTGCTATTTACGGGAATTTCGTGAATCGTGCGGTGGTGTTGACTCATAAATACTACCAAGGAATCATTCCTCAGCGAGGAGAATTGACTGGTTACGATCAGGAGGTTTTGGATGCGCTAGCTGAGTTTCCTGAGAAAATTGCCTCTTCCATCGAGCGCTACAGATTCCGTGAGGCATTGGGCATCGTGATGGAGTTAGCTCGCTTGGGCAATAAATACCTTGCAGATACTGAGCCTTGGAAAGTGATCAAAACAGACGAAGCTAGGACAGCGACGATCATGAATATAGCGTTGAATATCGCTGCAAATTTGGCAATACTTTCGGAGCCTTTCTTACCACATACTGCTGGGAAACTAGTGGGTCTTTTTGGTATGGAAAAGATCGATTGGTCTGAAGCGGGTCAGGGAGAGCTTTTAAAAACGGGGGTTTCCCTCGGAGAGATGGGGCTTCTTTTTGAGAAAGTCGAAGATGAAATTGTAGAAAAACAAGTGCAAAAATTATTAGATTCTAAAAAGATGAATGAAGCGGAAAATATACCAGTAGTACCAATGAAAGACATTATCACCTACGAGGATTTTGCAAAGCTAGATATGCGTGTGGTAACTATTTTGGAAGCAGAGAAAATGCCTAAATCTAAGAAACTACTCAAGTTGAAAGTAGACATAGGTCTTGGAGAGAGAACTGTTTTGAGCGGGGTAGCAGAGCACTTCGAGCCAGAGTTTTTGGTTGGAAAAAAAGTAACTATGTTAATTAATCTCTCTCCACGAAAAATGATGGGAATCGACTCTGAAGGTATGATCCTGATGGCTGAAGACAAAGACGGAAAACTGAAGCTAATGGTGCCACATGAGGGAACTGCGAGTGGATCGACCATTTCATAAGTAGTAAGACATTAGTATCAAGTATCTAGATTTTAGATAGTAGAACAAAGATTCATGATATCAGTAGGGGCGAATAATTATTCGCCCTTTTTTCTTGTTCCAAAAGTCTAATGTCTTGCTACTTGTTACTTAGGTCTAATGAAGCGGCCTCTTCTTAATCATCCCACCTTTGGTGTCCTTGATAGGATATTGAATCACAAAAGCTGTTGCATCTATTTTTTGTATTTCCACCAGCATCTTGGTGACTTCCAATCGGGTAATTACACAGAAAAGGACTTTTCTATCGGGAAGAGATTCAGCATTTTTCCCATAACCTCCATCAGATCTAAGTACAGTGACTCCACGGCCTAAGCCATGAGAGATCATTTGCTTGATATCTTCTGCAAAAGGAGACATGATCATCACGCCAAGGTATTCTTCTACGCCATTGATGATGAAATCGACCGTTTTGGAAGCCGAAAAATAAGTTAACATCGAGTACATGGCTGTCTCTAAATCGACAAAGATTGCTGCGACAATAAATAGACAAACATTGAAAACTGTGATAAAATCACCAACAGTAAGGCTGGATGTCCTACTCACAGAAATTGCCAAAACTTCTGTGCCATCTATTACCGCCCCGCCTCGGATTGCAAATCCAATTCCACTTCCTAGAAAGAAGCCTCCAAAAACGGCAATCAGTAATTTATCAGCAGTAATTGCAGGTACTTCTATGTAATGAACTAATAGCGCCAGTGCTAAAATTGCGAGTGTACTTTTGATGGCGAAAGGCACTGAAACCTGTTTCGCCCCTAGCAAAATAAAGGGCAGATTGACTAAGATGATCAAAACAGACAAGTTGACCGGGGTCAGCATTTCCAAGAGTAGTGACATACCCATGGCCCCACCGTCGAAAAATCCATTTGGCAGGAGAAAGCCTTTTAGACCAATACTCGCCATCACTACCCCAATCGCGATGAATATTCCGTCCTTGATTTGCCTCCAAATCGTAATCCGCTTCACTAAACCTGAGTCCTGAATATTTAAAAGTCTTTTAACCATGCTTCGAAAGTATAATTTTTTAAGCAACTGTTATGCTATCAAAATAAACTAAACCAAGAATAAATTCTTAACTTAAAAATGTAGAGCGAGTTAAACTAGCCATTAACTTGATTGAGAAATTGGTGTTTATTGAATCATATTTTCAACAATATGTAAATAGATTAGGACAAAAGATTAGGTCTGTTTTCCTATAATTTTTGACAATTACTCTTTTTCTTCTATCTTTTTGAAGCTTGTTTTATGATATGATAAACTTATGAAGACCGACGGATACAACGCAGGAGAGCACTATGATGAGATGATCACCGAAGACGGGGAGATTAGAGCGCATTATGATGAGATTTTTAATCATCTAAAGAAGACTAGCTCTCGGAAAATGGGCCAATTACAGCACTCAGCAAATCAGACTCAGCGCTCAATGGGGATGACTTTCAATGTATATCATGATAATCAAGGGTTGGAAAAAATTCTCCATTTGGATATTATTCCAAGGATTATTCCCAATTCAGAATGGAAGAAACTGGAGGCAGGATTAAAGCAGAGAACGCAAGCTCTAAACATGTTTCTTCAGGATATTTACAATGAGCGCAGGATTTTGAAAGATGGGATAGTGCCTTCCGATCTGATTCTGAAAAGCAGGGATTATCTTGAGCCTTGTATAGGCCTTACGCCGCCAAAAGGTATTTGGTGCCATATCACCGGGACGGATTTGGTGAAAAGTAAAGATGGGGAGTATTACATCTTAGAAGACAATCTTAGATGTCCATCCGGAGTGTCTTATATGTTGGAAAGTCGCGAGATTATCAAGCGTGTATATCCAGATATTTTTAATCAAAAGGGTGTAATGCCTGTTTCTAACTATCCGACTAAACTCCTTCGGATGCTCCAGAATCTTTCAGATAAGCCAAAACCAGTTGTTGGTGTGCTTACTCCTGGAGTTTATAATTCTGCATACTACGAGCATTCCTACCTCGCTTTGCAAATGGGAGTAGAATTAGTGAATGGAGTAGATTTAATAGTGGAGAACAAGAGAGTTTACATGCAAACTACGAAAGGCTTGCAGCAAATCGATGTGCTTTATCGCAGAATTGATGACACATTTTTGGATCCAGAGACATTCAATCCTGATTCTATGCTCGGAGTTCCAGGTCTTTTTGAAGCCTATAAAGCGGGTAATATAGCTTTAGCAAATGCACCCGGAACTGGCGTAGCGGATGATAAAGCGGTCTATGCTTACGTTCCACAAATAATCAAATACTACTTAGGCGAAGAGCCAATTCTGAATAATGTTCCTACTTACCTCTGCAGAGAGGAGAATGACAGACAATATGTGCTGGATCATATTGAAGAGTTGGTAGTGAAGGAAACCAATGCTGCAGGGGGCTATGGGATGCTGATTGGCCCGAAAGCTACACCGGAAGAGCATGCTAAATTTCGCGAGCTGATAAAGAATAATCCTACAAATTATATCGCTCAGCCTACACTTTCACTTTCCACCGTTCCGACTTTGACAGAGGAAGGAATAAGCGGAAGGCATGTGGATTTGAGACCTTATATATTGTATGGTGAGGAAATAGAGGTAATCCCAGGGGCACTTACACGAGTGGCTTTGAAAAAAGGCTCCCTTGTTGTGAACAGTTCACAGGGTGGAGGAAGTAAGGATACGTGGGTTTTGTATTAAAAATTTGTTGTGGTCAGCTATGTCTATAACTCTATTTTCTTTGCTTGTCAGGTCGTCCCGATAGTTATCAGGAGTCCGATGATGGGTGACCGAAGAAGCCACATTGTATTTGATTATCATTTAATAAGTCGCTTTTGCCCATTTACTGTTACAAATGCGAATACACCTTATATTTAAAGAACAAGAATATGCTAAGTAGAGTAGCAAATAGTATTTATTGGCTAGGAAGATACCTGGAGCGTGCAGAGAACTATGCACGATTTATTGATGTGAATTTCAATCTGATGCAAGATCTGCCCATAGATCTAAAAGAGCAGTGGCATCCTCTGATTGCAGCCACAGGTGATTTACCTATTTATGAGAAGAAATGTACAGGGTATGAGAAAAACCAGGTATTATACTTTTTGGGTTTTGATGCTGAAAATCCTAACTCCATGCTTTCTGCGATCACTAATGCTCGTGAAAATGCCCGAATTATCCGTGAAAATCTAAGTAAGGAGACTTGGGAGAAAACCAACGAGCTCTATTATATGATGCAGGAAGGTTTGGAAAAGAAAGTATGGAAAAAAGAAGACCCAAGACCATTTTTTGAAAAAGTCAAAAACCAAATTCTTTTGATTTATGGCATCGCTGATAGTAGTGTTGCTAGAGTGGATGGTTGGTATTTCAGGCAGCTAGGGCAATTCTTGGAACGAGCCGATAAGACCTCCAGGATTTTGGACGTGAAGTATCATATCTTATTGCCTTCGGATCAAGAGGTAGGGACGCCACTAGATTTCCTTCATTGGATGGCATTGTTGAAATCAGTTACAGCATTCAATACCTACCGAAGATTGTATGGAAACATTGATTCTTCCAATGTAGTGGAGTTCTTGGTGTTAAATAAATACTTTCCGCGATCCATCTACCACTGCATCAAAGAAGCAGAAAAATGCCTACATAACATTTCAGGCAATTCGGGTGGTGGCTATTTGAATTCAGCCGAAAAAGCGATAGGTGAACTTCGTTCTAAGCTTGAATTTGCCGAGGTAAGTGAGATTATTGGATTTGGCTTACACGAATACTTGGATGACCTTCAAATGAAAATAAACCGAATTTCCATGGAGGTAGATGCTAACTTCTTTACAATAAGATCGAATAATACCTCCCAACCGCAAAGTCAATCTCAAGGTTGAAAGCTAGAAATGCTTAAATCTCTAGTCAGCGAAAATACCATTTTTTGGTTTTTCAAATATTTCCGAGTCAAATGCTTCATCCAGAAGCAGGGGGTCGTCAAAACTTACTTGATACTTTAAGTTTTTTGTAGAGTCGTTTTCAAATGTATATCCGGTTAGAATTCGAGGGAAATAAACGCCATTTGAATTGCGGTAGTCCTCATACTTTAGCGCATTTAATGACGGGTTGGGATTGCCACTGTCGGATACTGCATAGAGTAAATACTCCAAGCGTTTAGTTTCTGAGTTTATCAACATGAAATACTGATCTTCAGGACTGGCTCCGGTGTTAGCGGCAAATGTGGCTTCCAATGTCATGTATTTTTGCCCATTGATGGATTTGTCTTCCACCTGCTCTACCGTCACACCAGGATCTGTGAAGATGAAAGGGATGTTGAAGAAATAGAAATATAGGTTATGGTAGAATTTCACTGATCTCCCCTTATATGCTTCTCTAGATGGGCTTACCCAAGTCTGCTTTCCATCGAATCCAATTTCAAACTCTGGGTTCGAGATTCTAATTTCTCTACTTTCTAGATTCACAAAAGAGCTTTCATTTATCATCATTGTTTCATGAATCATAGCATAGCTCTCAGCTTTAGCATAGTACCACTTTTGCCAATCTCCATGTGATTCTAATACAGCAGTGAATTCTGGAGTGAGCTCGGGAAGTGGTTTTTCTGTCGCTTTCTGACATGCAAAGCTGATAAGCAGCAGTGCTGAAGTAGCAAAGGTTAGACTGATTTTGCGCATTTTAAAGGTGTTTGAGATCTCAATGTAGCAGGAAATGGAGAATTGACCAATTGTCAGAATTTCATTTTGAGAATCACAAAAGTTCTAACTGCTGCATGAGAATTTATCTACTATACATAAAATTTCCAGTATAGTAAGTATTTAAACAGATGAAGATGAACTTCGAATTTTTTTTTAATTCTTTCTTAGATTGAATCTAAATAAGAAAAATCTTCCTTACTTTTGGTTATCTATTTATTATCAGTCTAAATAAACTATTCTTTTTATGCAGCCCAAGAAACCTTCCACTTGGAAAAGTATTCGAAACATTTTTGATCAAGTACACTTATATGCGGGCTTGATATCCGGCTTAGTGGTTGTTGCTGTTTGTCTCAGCGGTACTATATATGTGTATAATACAGAGATTCGCGAGTTCATGGATTCAGAGCTTTACTACGTGAAGGAGACAGGAGAGCGTAAGTCTGCAGATGAGCTGAAGCATAGCTTGGAAATAAACAATGAGGCAGACGTGATAGGTCTGATGTGGAATGAGGAGGCAGATCGAAGTGTGCAGTTTACCCTAAAGAAATCAGAGGAAGAGGGGAAAGGCACCACCTATTATGTCAATCCATATTCTGGAGCAATACTTGGAAATACTTCTGATAAGACACAAACGACCGAATTTATGGGTTATATGTTTAGTCTTCATAGATGGTTGTTACTGGATAGAATAGAGACACCAATCCTGGAAAGCATAGGAAATCGTGATCTGGGTAGGTTTATCAATGGCGTAGCAACATTACTGTTTTTACTTGGTGTGATTACTGGTATTGTGATTTGGGTCCCAAATAAGGTCAAAAGCTGGAAGCAAGGGCTGAAAATCAAATGGTCTGGCAATTGGAAGCGGATCAACCATGACTTGCATAATAGCTTGGCATTTTACTCTCTGATATTTTTATTTATCATGTCAGTAACAGGACCTTTCTGGTCTTACACTTGGTACAGAGAAGGCTGGCAGAAGACTTGGGATACGTATCAAGCGCCAGTTACAAAAGCTGATAACACAGGCAAGCCAAAGAATGAGGCTATACCTGAGCTAGTAGCTCAAGTTGAAGAAGGAACACTATCGGTTTTGTCATTGGAGGATATTATGGCTACAACCAATGAAAAACTTCCATACAAAGGCAATATTAGATTAACTCTTCCTTCCAATGCTTCTGAACCTATTGGAGTAAGCAAATACAGAACTGGTTTTTTTGCAAGAGCCGGTGCAGATCAATTGACCTTGAGTTCATCAGATCTATCCATCACAGAAGCTAATTTATTTTCTGATTTGCCTTTCCGTCAACAGGTCGGTAGATCGGTAAAGTCACTACATATTGGAGATATTTTTGGGCAATTCTCTAAGTTCCTTTGGTTTGTGGCATGTTTGATTGCGACATCTTTACCTATCACTGGTACATTGATCTGGTGGAATAAAAGAAAGAAAAAGCCGTCCAAGAAAAAGCCAATTGAAAAGCGTGTAGCTAAAATGGCGTAAAGTATTCAAGACCTTCTGATATCGGAAGGTCTTTTTTTTGTTTTTTACCGCGGAGGCCACTGAGTTTTCGCAGAGGGCGCAACTCTGGTTATCCTGCTTCTCCAGAAGCAGGATTTGGTATTGCTTTAATTCGATATTACGGTTACGTCCTTTCGGGTTAGAATGCTTCGTGGTTTGTGAAAGCCCAAACTATGGTGTTAAACTTGTCCCTTTAGGGACTGACTATAAGTTGCTTAATTAAATAGGTTCATTAGCTGTGCCTTTAGGTACCGCAATATTTGTAAATATTTTAAAGCACCGTACCTAAAGGCACTGCAAAGTTTTATTGCATTTTTCTTTGTACCCAGAGCCTGTCCCTAGTGGGACTTTTGACTAGTCCTCCATAACTTTAAGTGAATATTAAGCCACAGAATTACCGACCTTAGATTGAATTGCTAACTTTTGCATAGTAATTAAAAAAAATCTGGCTTGACAAAGGTGGATGAGATTACAATTAATGATCAGTTCCACGGAAGGCTAATTAATGCTCTCTGCGTAACCTCCGTGGCTTTTGTGGTTAAAAGAGACTCAATCATGCGAATTCTAGTTGTAGAAGATGAGCCGGGGATTTCCGGATTTTTAAAACAAGGATTGGAGGAAGAATCCTATATGGTAGACATCGCCGAAAATGGAGAGAAAGGTCTTCATTTGGCGCTAAGTGGAGATTACGACCTCTTGCTACTGGATTGGGTGCTTCCTCTGAAAAGCGGTGTGGAGGTCTGCCGGGAATTTCGCAAGCAGTTTCCGATAACTCCAGTAATTTTTCTTACGGCAAAAGACACCGTGGATGAGACGATCACTGGATTGCAAGCCGGCGCAAACGACTACATCAAAAAGCCTTTTCACTTTGAGGAGTTGCTGGAGAGAATCCGCGTTCAATTACGTACCAAGGTAAATTCAGAAGAGAAATACACCTTAGGACCGATTACACTTTTCACAGACAAGCACCTCGTACTGAAAGGAGATGAACAGGTTCACTTGACCCAAAAGGAATTTGCTTTACTTGAGTATCTGATGAAGAATAAAAATCAGGTTTGCCGGAGAACGCAGATTATCGAAGATGTTTGGGACATTCATTTTGATTATAATACCGGAGTGATAGATGTCTTTATGAATGCACTCAGGAAAAAACTTCAGTTCACGACCAATGAAGATTACATACATACGGTGCGTGGAGTGGGTTATATAGCAAAGGATTTATGAATGTTTCCTATAAAGAACGCATAGCACGTCGATTGACTTTGGTCACTGCATTGATCGTATTAGTAGTATTTGCTATTATCTATCTGGTCGTAAATTATACGGTAATAGAAAGCATAGATCGGGAGCTCAAGTTGGAAACTGACAAGCATGTAGGACAAATTTTTATAGTGAATGGAGAGATTCGCTTTGTGCATAAAGATGAGTGGCAGGAGCAGGAGCATAGCCAGATTCAGCTAAATCCTATTTTTATAGAAATCGTGGATATGGAAGGTAATTCCATGGACAGATCTCCAAATCTTGGGGAAAACCACTTAAGTTTTTATCCTGATAGGGCTATAAAAAAAGAGGCTTGGACCTTGAAAACTGGAAGCAGGGAAGTGCGTCAGATGCAGATACCTTTGAATCACGCTGGGAAGCAAGAGGGCTACATGCTCGTGGCCAAATCCTTTGAAGATGCAAGGGAGTTGCTGACTAACCTTCGGAATATTCTGTTAATTCTATATCCTGGCATTCTGATCTCCCTCTTTTTATCTATGCGTTTTTTGGCAGGTAAAAGTATTCTGCCAATTAAAACTATCATTCAGAAGACCAATCTAATTTCTCAAAGCAACCTCAATGAGCGAATTGCTGTAGCGGAGCCGAATGATGAAATCGCCCAGCTCACCCGGTCAATAAATGAGTTGTTGGCACGACTGGAGCAATCTATGATAAGGGAAAAGCAATTCACTTCAGATGCTTCCCACGAGTTGAGAACACCATTGGCGGTGATGCGAGGAACTCTCGAAGTCTTGATTCGCAAGCCGAGAACTTCTGAGGAATATGTAGAAAAAGTTAAAATGGCTTTGGGAAGCATAGATCGAATGTCAGAGATGATAGATCAATTACTTTCGCTTGCAAGAGCAGGAAAAGGGAAAATGAGTAGGGAGGAAGTAGAGTTGATTTCTTTTACTCAGAATTTTGCAAAGCAGACAGAGAAAGAATCGGGTAGGGAAATTGCCTTTGAGACCAATCTTTTGACACCACTATTTGCGCTGGTCAATGAGAAATCCCTGCAGATGATACTTAATAATCTCACTCAAAATGCTATTAAATATTCTGCAGAAAGCACTAGAGTTCTAATGCAGGTGGGTCGGCATGATGGAGCACCTTTTATTCTGGTGAGAGATGCGGGGAAAGGCATGGCCATGGAGTCATTGGATAAGATTTTTGATCCTTTCTATAGAGAAATGGATGAAATGGGAAGTGCCATTCAGGGTACAGGTCTGGGTTTGGCTATTGTGAAGAAACTTGCACTTGAGTCGGATATACGGGTAAAAGTGGAGAGTCAAAAAGGTCAAGGCAGCTCGTTTCGATTGATTTTTGTAAATGAGGTTTAAGACAATCTTAAGGGAGTTTTTCGTGTATTGAGGTGTTTAAAAGCCATTTTTGTAGCTCAATCTATTGTTTCGCTTTTCTGCCAGTTAAGAGACCAATGCATCTAGGATATGCTGAATTTGTCCATGAGGCTGTATCTTTCCCGATAGATATCGGGAAATATTCCATGTATTTAAACTAAATGGAAAAAGGCAACTGGCATCACTGTGGATAACAATACCTACTTACACCCGCTTGCATGTTAGATCGAATTATACATTGGAGTATTGCAAATAAGCTCATAGTTTTCATTTTTATTGCCGCTTGGATTGGGTTCGGGATTTTTGCGCTTAGCAATTTGCCTATAGGCGCTGTGCCTGATGTGACGACCAACCAAGTGCAGGTGATCACCACTTCCAGAAATCTTGCCACAGAAGACGTAGAAAAATACCTGACTTATCCAGTAGAACTGGAGATGGCAAATCTTCCCGGCGTGATCGAAATCCGTTCAATTTCAAAGTTTGGACTATCTGTAGTTACTATAGTTTTCGAAGATGACATGGGCACTTATCTCCCTAGGCAATTGATCGCCGAGCGGATAAAGATGGCTGAGGAGAGTATCCCGACTGGTTTTGGCACGCCTATCATGGGGCCTATATCGACTGGATTAGGAGAGATTTATCAATATATAATCGACGTGAAGCCTGGTTACGAGTCAGACTATTCCATCACAGATCTGCGCTCTATTCAGGATTGGGTGGTCCGCCGTCAGCTCTCAGGTATAGAAGGAGTAGTGGAAGTGAACACCTGGGGTGGGTTTCTCAAGCAATATGAAGTAGCCATCAATCCAGAGCGATTGAAGGGGATGCAGATAGATATTGCAGCGGTGTTTCATGCACTTGAAAGCAATAACTCCATTGCCGGTGGAGGGTATATAGAAAAGACAAATGAAAGTTTCTTTATCCGTGGAGAAGGCTTGGTTGCTAGCCTGGAGGATATCGGAAATATAGTGGTGGAGGTGAGAAATGGCTCTCCGATTTATGTCAGAGACATAGCAGAGGTTGGCTTTGGACATGCGAATAGATTTGGAGCAATCACGGCCAATGGCGAAGGTGAAAAAGTGCTAGGGCAAGTGATGATGCTGAAAGGGGCTGATTCCAAAGGGACCATTGATAGAGTGAAGGAGCGATTGGAAGAAATTGAGTCCTCCTTGCCAGATGGAATAATTATCAATGGGTTCTTGGATCGTTCAGAATTGATCGAAAGAACCACCTTCACAATTGCTGAAAACCTAATATTGGGATGTTTGATTGTGGTTTTTGTAGTGGTTTTGTTACTCGGAAATTTTCGATCCGGCTTGGTCGTAGCCTCAGTGATTCCACTGAGTTTGCTTTTTGCCCTCTCGATGATGTATATCTTTGGAGTCGATGCTAACCTCATGAGTTTGGGTGCGATTGACTTTGGGATTATCATCGACGGTGCTGTGATTATCGTAGAGTTCATTGCTTACCAGTTTACGCGCTCCGATCATCAACTAGCGGGACTTTCCAAAGTTGAGCGTCAGGAAAAGAAAGATGAAATATCCTTCACAGGCGCTTCAAAGATGATGCATTCAGCGATTTTTGGACAAATTATTATCATCATCGTTTTTATCCCGATTTTATCGCTGACCGGAGTGGAAGGCAAGATGTTCCGACCTATGGCGGAAGTGTTTTCATTTGCGCTCATCGGAGCCATGATCCTAGGCTTGACTTACGTACCGGTAGTGTCAGCACTTTTCCTGAAGACCACTCCACCAGGTCCAAAGAATATCTCTACCATTATTATCAATGGTATAAACAAAGTTTACCAGCCTACAATTACATGGGCATTGGATCATACCAAAGTAGTATTGCTTAGTGCTTTTGGCTTATTGGCTGGTACTATTTTGATTTTCATTACGATGGGGTCTGAGTTCGTGCCTACGCTAGATGAAGGTGATTTTGTGATTCAGCCATTTTTGAAGACTGGTACATCACTGACTAACACGGTAGAAACTACTACACGAATTGAGAAAATACTGAAAGAATTCCCTGAGGTGAATCAGATTGTAACTCGAATCGGGGCAGCGGAGATCCCCACGGATCCTATGTCTATGGAAGAAAGTGATGTGATCGTGACGCTGAAACCTCGCTCGGAATGGACAACAGTGAATACTAAGGATGAGCTAGCGGAGAAATTCAAAGAGGCTCTGGAAGTGATACCTGGTATGGAATACGAATTTACTCAGCCCATAGAAATGAGATTTAATGAGCTGATCACAGGAGTAAGAGCTGATTTGGCCATTAAGGTTTTCGGAGAGGATTTGGATGTACTGCTGAAAACTGCAGAGGAGATCGAAGCAGCGATACAGGGTGTAGAAGGAGCTGCGGATATTATTTTGGAAAAGGTAGATGGGCTTCCGCAGATGAAGATCGAATACGATAGAGGTAAAATCGCCAAGTTTGGCTTGAATATCTCTGATCTCAATGAGATCGTATCAATGGGTTTTGCTGGGATGAGTGCCGGGAAAGTGTTCGAAGGAGAGCGGCAGTTTGATTTGGTGGTTCGATTTGCGGAGCCTTTCCGCAAGGATATTCAAAATCTCGAACAGGCATCTATTCAACTTCCCAATGGAGGTTCGGTGCCACTTTCTGAACTCGCGACGATCAGCTACACCAAAGGCCCGGCGAAAATATCTAGAGATAATACTAACCGTAGAATAGTCATCGGAGTGAATGTGAGAAACCGTGATTTGCAGTCAGTGGTAGATGATATTCAGGCGATTGTAGCTAATCAAATAAATTTCCCTGAGGGGTATCGTGTAGAATACGGTGGTCAATTTGAAAATCTACAGCAGGCAAGAAATCGCCTGATGATCGCTGTTCCGATAGCGCTGTTTCTGATTTTTGTACTACTCTATTTTGCCTTCTCATCTGCCAAAGACGCGCTAATGATCTATTCCGCAATTCCGCTTTCAGCAATAGGGGGAGTCTTGCTACTGTGGGCTAGAGACATGCCATTTAGCATCTCAGCCGGGGTCGGATTCATTGCGCTTTTCGGTATTGCGGTGCTAAACGGTATCGTATTGATAGAACATTTCAAGTCTATGGAAACACACTATTCTAACCTCAAAGATCTCGTGATAAAAGGCGCTATGGAACGACTTCGGCCAGTTTTGCTAACCGCTTCAGCAGCTGCACTAGGCTTCTTGCCGATGGCAATTTCCAATTCTGCAGGTGCAGAAGTACAAAGGCCGTTGGCCACAGTAGTCGTAGGAGGATTGATTTCTGCTACTATTTTGACCTTGATCGTTTTACCTGTGCTGTATGTTTTATTTAAAAAGAAGGCTGGATCATCAACCTCTTCTGCCAAAAAAGTCCTAGCATCGCTTGTTTTGATTGCGACAGTTTCCTTTGGAGCAACCGCGCAAGAAACTCCACTTACTCTGGCGCAAGCCATGGAAATAGGAGTGGAAAGAAACCTTACTCTTCAAGCTGCAAGCAAGTCGCTGGATATGGCAAATGCCAACATAGGTCAGGGTTGGAATCTGGAAAAAACGAATATCTATTATGCGGAGGATAAAAATGACATTGCCGAAAACGGCATTTACAACAGGAAGTGGGGTCTGAGCCAAAATTTTTCCTTTCCGACTCTTTATGGAGCACAGAAAAATGCATTGGAAGCAGGAGCAGAGATGCAACTCAGTCAATTTGAATTACAACAGCGCAAGTTGGAGGGGGAGATAAGTAAGGCGTTTATTGCGGTGAGATATTGGGATGAATTGATAGAAAATTACGATTACCTCGATTCACTTTATTCGGAATTTACACGTGCCGCTTCTCGGAAATTTGAAACGGGAGAAACTAACTATCTGGAAAAGCTAACAGCCGAAGGAAAACGTCAGGAGATCAGCTTGAAAAAAAGTGAGGCTAATGAAAACTATTTGATTGCGTTAGATCAACTTAAATTGAAACTCAATTGGGAAGGTGATCTTACCCTTGCAAAAGAGGAGATTGATTTGGATGTTTTATTGGAGGAAGATTTGTCTTCTCATCCAGGTGTGGAATATTATGAGTCTGCCGTCAATCAATCTGGATATCAAATCCAAACAGAAAAAAGAAAATTGCTGCCAGACTTTAACATTGAAGTGTTTCGAGGAACAAATCAAGGTGCAGATGCTAAGGTTTATCCTGGTTTTCAGGCCGGAATATCACTTCCTCTCTTTTTTGGAGCTCAAAAAGCGAGTGTAAAAAGCAGTGAGTTTCATCAGCAAAAAATCCAGCTTGAAGCGGAGCAATATCAAAATCAATTGTCAAGCCGAGCGCAACAACTGCAGCGGCAATTGGATCAAAATTTTCGAGTCATCACTTATTATGAATCGGAGGGCAAAACCCTTTCTCTACAAATCCTCGAACAAGCCCAGCGTTCCTACCAAGAAGGCGAGATTGATTTCCTCCAGTACGTGCAACTTCTAGATAATTCTAGGACGATAACTCTTCAGTATCTGCAAAGCAAATTTGCGTATCAACAAACTATTTTGGATATAAACTTCCTACTGAACTGATGAAATCGAGCATGTCGAAAGTTTCATACACTGAGATGATTATTAACCATCCGAAATTCCATCCGATAGCTATCGAGATGAACATAAAAAATCAATTATAAACAGATGAATAATTTTCCTATAAAATCAATCGTAAGTTTTTCACTACTGGCTACTAGTCTTTTATTTTTCCAGTGTAAAGGATCAAGTGAACCCGCAGCGGAAGGGGTAGAAGTAGCAGAAGGGACTTCTTCGGGCGCATATATTATGGTTTCTCAGAAGCAATTTGAGACCATGAATATGACTTGGGGAAGTCCCAAGATCGAGGAGTTTTCTAAAGAGGTAGCTGTACAGGGCATGGTGAAAGTTCCGGTAGAAGGTATACAGGAGATTTCAGCATTTTTCGGAGGATATGTAAGTGGTTTAAACAAGCTGGAAGGCCAGTCCGTGCGCAAAGGTGAAGTACTTTTCTACCTTGAAAACCCCGAATTCATCCGTTTACAACAAGACTACTTAGAGTCAAAAAGCCAGTTGAATTACTTATTTGCTGAATATGAGCGTCAGAAGACGCTTTTCGGAGAAAAGATTTCTGCTCAGAAGAATTACCTAAAGGCAGAAGCTGACTATCAAGCAACCAAAGCCACGACAGAAAGTTTGAAGCGCCAATTGGCTTTGATCAATATTAATACGGACCAATTACTTCCAGAGAATATCCGTTCCAAAGTGCCTGTCTTGTCACCAATTTCTGGGTTTGTTGATGCGATTCATTTGGTTCAAGGGTCATTTTTGCCGGTGGCAGGTAAGGCTATGACGATTATCAGTAAGGAACATATGCATGTAGAGTTGGTGTTTTTTGAGAAGGATGCGGCAAATATCCAAGTTGGGCAGCGAGTTATAATTACCATTCCTGACTTGCCTGGCAAGACATTAACCGCTGAGGTGAAGATGGTAGGCCAATCAATCAGTCAGGATAGACAGATCACTGTTCACGCTGATTTGCCAAACAGAGAGGAGGAGGCGATGCTTATTCCAGGAATGTTTATAGAAGCTAGATTAAGGCTGGATCCTAAAGATACTTGGGTAGTTCCGTCTACTGCAGTGGTCGTGTCTGAAGGAGAAAGCTATGTATTGGTGCAGCGAGATAAGACTGAAACAGGCTACAAGCTGGAGAAAGTAGTTGTAAAAACAGGAATAGAAAATAATGAGATGACCGAGCTTATGCCTAATGAGTCTTTGGATGAAAAGACTGTAATTCTGACCCATGGTGGGTTTAATCTACTGCCTTAGTTTATTTACCGCAAAGATCTTTACGCAAGGGTTTAGAAAATAATTTGGCTCAAGCCGTTCTATCCTTTATTCTAAACTCAAATGAATGGGCTAAAGCCACATTCCAATTTAATTGCTGTACGTTTAAACAGCCCACTGCTTTATTTGGAGGCAAAGATATGAGCGATATCTCGCAGGGCTTTAGCCTAATTCATCTTTATCATTTGAAATATGAATCACAAATCCAAGAATTATTCGACACCCTTCGGGGTCGTGCTACGAAACACCGGGCTCATCATGTCTATGGGCACCCATGGCTATTCATGGTTTGACCACTTAGTGGTCTTTAAAGAAAAGCTTCCAAAATAGTTTTTCCAACTCAATATCTAAAATGATCCTGAAAGGATCGAACCATGAATAGCCCCCGGTGCAACTGGGGGTTAAAGAGTCAGAGAGCGATTCTACGACGGTGAAGCCGTCGAACTCTTTGGAATTGTTTGGATTACAAATCCAGAAAAATAATAAGAGTGAGAAAATAATTTGGAGAAAACCCGTTCTATCCTGTATTCTATAGTCTAATGATAGCCTCCTTCCTATTCCATTATTGTCCGTTTAATTCACCTCCTACTTTAACGGGAGGTTATGAAATGGGCGATTGCTTCGCCGATCTCTAGCAACGCATCACTTTCTGACTTGGTAAAATCATAAGGGACTGACTTGGCAATGCCCAAGGTGCCATATAATTCACCGTCTAATAACATAGGGACGGCAATAGACCCTTCCACTTTAGTTTCTTTGGCTGCAGGTCGCGCAACACCCGAATCATCGGTTTGCAAATTGCACATTTCCACAGGAGTCCTCCGCTCAGCGGCGATTCCGGCCATCCCCTTTCCGATAGGAATAGAGGACATTTTTGGCAAAAGAAAATCAGGTATTCCTTTTTGTGACTTGAGCATCAACAGATTGGTTGTCTGATCAAGTGTATGGAGCGTTCCAGTAGTACAGTCAAAGTCCGAAATAATTAATTCCAGCATTTCTTGCCAGTTAAGATTTCCTGATGTCTCCTTAATGGAATTGATGATTGATGCTGAATTGTTCATGGGTATAGTAGGCAAGTTAAAATGAATTTGGGGGGGCTATCCCCTTCTAAATGCTCCTGAAAAATACATTCCCTTTCTTTCTCCTGCAACCTGCAGTTTTCAGGAACGGAGAAGCTGTTGTTTTACTTACATCAGTTTTCTAGAATCTATTTTTTTCCTTAAGGAATTCTTGGTCTTTAGCTGCTTAAACTATTTTTCTCAATCAGGTATCACTAACTCCAATTGCTGATCGTTTTGCGATGGATAGTGTGCGTTTTTCTCGCTCATTTCCTCGGCAAGGATTTTCATCATTTTTTTCAACTCTGCAGGATTAGAATCTGCCAAGTTCTTCGTTTCAAAAGGATCCCTTTTCAAATGAAACAGCTCATATCGTGGTGCGCTATCGACGGGGTAATGATAGACTATTTTCCAATCGGAATCGACAAGACTGCTGAAGTAATTTGAGCGGTGATCGCCATGTGGGAAATGATTTAAGAAGCGCTCATCACGAACTGAATTTTGTTCAGCATTGAATTGACGTTTTAGATCAAACCCATCTATGACATATGCTTTTGGTATGGGAATGCCTGCTAGGTTGCAAAGGGTAGGAAAAATATCGATGATGCTTCCTAATTGCTGCTGTATTGTATTTGGCGTAATAGGTAGTTTTTGTTGATTGGAGGCTTTGGCATTGTTACTTATCCATGCAGCTATAAATGGCACGCGCATTCCACCTTCCCAATGGTTGCCTTTTTTGCCCTTGAGTGGAGAAGAACTACTGTAATCATCTTCTATTGTCAAGGGAGCGTCCGAACCATTATCGCCTAGGAATAGAATTAAGGTATTATCCCCCAAGCCTAATTCTTTTACATGCTGCATAATATCGCCCAGTGACTTGTCTATTCCCTCAATCAGCGTAGCATAAGCTTTGGCTTTTTCCGGATAATCGGATTTCTCATACTTTTCTGCAAACCGTGGATCTGAGTAAAATGGGGCATGGACGGCATAGTGGGACATATTGAGGAAGAAAGGTTTTCCTTCTGCTTTTGCCTGAGAAATAGCGGCATTTGCCTCTAGTGTGAGAGCCTCGGTTAAGAAGATGTCCTGCCCATGGTATTTTTCTAGACCTGGCACAGCTCGGGATTTATTTCCTCCTGCATGCCCAAAGGACTCTGTACCTAAGTAACTGCCTGGCTGTCCAATGGAGCTCCCGCCTATGTTGATGTCAAAGCCCAAGTTCAGTGGATCTTCTCCCTCGCTGTCGAAGGGTCCAAAATGCGCCTTGCCAACATGGATAGTTTTGTAGCCATGCTGTTGAAGCAGTCTAGGAAGCGTGGTGGAGTTCTTGTCCAGTCCTTTCCAATTCCAGTCTGCTGGGCCAAACTCCGTACGGTTATTTTCTTCCGAACGAATCCAATTGGTGACACCATGGCGAGCGGAGTTCTGACCGGTGAGGATAGACGTTCGAGAAGGAGAGCAGACTGAATGCGCGTAGAAATTGGAAAATCGTATGCCTTGGCTGGCTAGAATCTCCATGTTTGGCGTCTGGTAAAACTTATTCAGCGGATAAGAGACGGGATTACCTGCCTCATCCATGACAAAAGGAAGTGAAGTATCCATCAATCCCATATCATCTATCATAAATACGATAATGTTAGGAGGCGTGCTCACTTGCTTGGTAGTGCAGGAATTTAGCCCAAGTAATAGCAGGCCAGAAAAAAGTGATAGTGCTAACGCTGAGGTAAATTTGTGCATTTTTATAGACGTGGGTGGAGATGACCAAAGCAAACCTATCATTTACAGGCTTACTTTCCAAGACCCCTATTTCGAAAGAACATCGAGCTGTTTTTGTTTTTCTAAAGGAAAAGCAAATTTCCATAAGGTAGTTCGAGGATATGTCATGAAGGATATTTGAAACGAACTAGGTGCGTATGGAGCTTAATTTCTATCTTTATTCAGGACAATTTTCTAAGGGAAGCGATATAAATCTTTAAAGGTTTCAGTATCTGTTTGGTGATTTTTATAACTGATTAAAATACAGTAAAATGGAGGAATTGACATTAGCTCGAATAATTCATGTCTTGGCAGTGGTGCTGTGGATAGGAGGAGTAGCGATGGTAACCACAGTAATTTTTCCAGCTGTCAAAAGGCTATCATCAAAAGAGGATCAGATCAAGGTGTTTGAGCAGATAGAAGGTAGGTTTGCACTTCAGGCTAAAATCACGACACTTCTGACAGGATTGTCTGGTTTCTATATGCTCTACAAGTTGGATGCCTGGAGTAGATACTTAGATTACAGATTCTGGTGGGTTCATGCGATGACTCTAGTATGGTTGCTTTTCACTGTAATGTTATTTGTTCTAGAGCCATTTGTATTGCATAAAATCTTCAAAAAGAAGGTAGCTGAAAACCCAGAAAAGACCTTTGCATTTATGCATAGATTACATTGGGTATTACTGATCTTGAGCTTAATTACTATTCTTGGTGCTGTGGCTGGAAGTCATGGTTGGTACTTTGTGTAAGATGATTAGCTGCTCTCTGATTAATTTGTCACTTAAAAACTTTAAGCCGGAAAAGGATCATAACAAGGTATGAGCTTGTAGAGATCTGGCCCTAGGTGTCAAAAACCACTAGTTTAGCATTTCGATTATTATTTTACTTACTCCGCCTCCCAGATGAAAAATACAGATAACCACATCAATTACGTAGAATTTAAGGCAAAAGACCTTGACGAAATCAAACAGTTTTATGAGCAGGCTTTTGGTTGGGTTTTCACTGATTATGGACCTGGATATACAGCATTTTCTGAAAGTGGAATAGCTGGAGGATTTGAGAAAACAGATAATGAGATACACAATGGAGCCCTGATAGTGCTCCAACATGAAGAGCTGGAACTTGCAAGAGAAGCTGTCCTGAAGGCAAATGGGAAGATTTCAGTAGATATTTTTTTATTTCCCGGAGGCAGGAGGTTCCAATTTCTTGATCCATCAGGGAATGAATTGGCGGTTTGGACGGAGGGGTAGAAAGATGAACATTCGAAAAGCCAAACTTGAAGACGCTGAGGCGATTGCACCACTTCTGATGCTTGCTTCGGGAGATGTAATCTATAAGTTCATCGGGGAGGAGCAGTACGAAAAGGGCAAAGCCTTTTTGCTTCACTTTGTCAGCAGTGAGGAGAACCAATATTCTTTTCAGAACTGCTATGTCGTGTTGGATGGGGGACAGGTCGTCGCAGCTGCGCTAGTTTATGATGGGGCAAGGTTGGAGGAGTTGCGGAGACCAGTTTTGGATTATGTTCATCAGCATTATGATGCAAATCTGAAAGTAGAAGATGAAACCCAAGCGGGTGAGTTTTACATAGATTCTTTGGGAGTAGCGCTAAGTCATCAAGGGAAAGGCTTGGGTTCAAAAATGCTAGGTTATTTAATCGAAGAAATCGTGTACAAGCAAAGTCAGACACTTGGTTTGCTTGTGGATAAAACTAATTATAGAGCAAAGAAACTCTATAAGAGACTTGGCTTTGCATTCGTGGAGGATAGAGAATTGCTAGGCTTTTCAATGGAGCATTTGCAAGTGAGTAAGGATAATCCTTCCGACTAATTTCAAATATCCTTATTAATTTAAAAATCCCTTATCAAGTTATCTCAAGTTCTTATGTTATATAATTTCGTTGTTTTAGCACTTTTAGCACTTCTGTTTTCAGCTTGTAATGATTCGGCGCAGAAAGATGATGATATCGAGAAAGCTTCAAATAAAGGTATTTCTACTACCTCGATAATCATTCTTGGGACTATCCAAGATGGGGGATCTCCGCATATAGGATGTACAAAGGAATGTTGTGCCATGCTTTTTGAAAATCCGGATGAAGACAGGCAGGTAGCTTCTCTAGGGGTATTTGATGCGGAGACGAAAAAGAAATACCTTTTTGAAGCAACGCCTGATATTGGAAGACAAGTCAAAGTATTAAAGAATTTTGGAGTAGAAACTGAAGGTGAGATGCCTGATGGAATTTTTTTAACACATGCGCATATTGGCCATTATGCAGGTTTGATGTTTTTGGGAAAAGAAGCTCGTGATGCGAAAAAAGTACCTGTGTTTGCGATGCCAAGAATGATAGAATTCCTCAGCAACAATGGTCCTTGGAGCCAGTTGGTGAGCAGCGAGAATATTGAGCTGATGCCATTGGATAATGAAGTTCCGATTACTCTTTCGCAACAGTTAACAGTAGTGCCAGTCCAAGTGCCACACCGTGATGAATTCTCAGAAACGGTGGGTTATAAGATTTTTGGTCCTACTAAAACGGCTCTGTTCATCCCTGATATTGACAAGTGGGAAAAGTGGGAGAAGGATATCCTAAAAGAGATTAAGTCGGTGGATTATGCATTTGTAGATGCTACTTTTTTTAGCGGGAAGGAATTGAATAATCGTGATATGGCCGAGATTCCGCATCCTTTTATCTTAGAGAGTATGAGCGAATTTGATGGATTGTCTAAAAAAGATAAGTCCAAAGTGATCTTCATTCATTTCAACCATACCAATCCCGTGATCAACCAAGGCAGTGTGGAGTCAAAGCTGGCTATCGAGAAAGGCTTTCGAATTGCTAGAATCGGGGAGGTTTTTGAATTATAAGTCAATGCATACGGGGAGTTAATTATTACTTAGAAATAAGCATATGAAGTTATACACGACCATGCCTAATTCTCTATTGCCATTTTACAAGGCAGAATTAGAACAATACCGAAATATATATCGGGAGATTTGCCAGGAGCTTGGCAGCAATTGGAACGGGCACATATTTATTAGGCCAGCGCTATCCATTTGAGCATAGCATTGTCCATTGATAATGCTGCAGTTTGGATTTAGAATCAAAAGCGCAAAAGAAATCATCGGCCAAATACCGCGATTCCTGGTAGGAGGGGTTTAAATCTTTCGTGGGGAAAGTGCTTATGGGGAATTCAGGTGGAGCCAATGTGCCAGCGCTAAAGCCTTTCTTGATTACACCGGGCATTCAGGATATTTTCAGGAAAGCTGGAATAGCCGAAGTCTAGAACAAAGGTTTTTTTGAGTTATATTGAAGAGTTATTTAATAATCACAACTAATCATTACTATGAATATTACGTTAGAACAAGCAGAGAAAGCAATCCAAGAAGCAAAGGCTAAAGCAGCTGAAATAGACACTAAAATGAATATTGCCATCGTGGATGGGGGTGCAAACTTGGTAGCCTTTACACGTATGGATGGAGCTTGGTTGGGCTCTCTTGATATCTCAATCAAGAAGGCGAAAACTGCTCGGTTTTTTGATATGGATACGGGAATTGTAGGAAGCCTCTCTCAGCCAGGTGGCCCACTATTTAATATTGAGCATTCCAATTCTGGTTTGATCACTTTTCCAGGGGGGATACCGATCAAGAATGCTGAAGGGACAATCATTGGTGCCATTGGAGTAAGTGGAAGCTCAGTGGAAAATGATCATACAGTAGCTGAAGCTGGAGCAAAAGCAATATAGTTTAGAGTAAGATTTGGATTGAGTTGTGCCTCATATGATTTGATGATTATGAGGTTACGGTCTGAGACGAGACTGGAATAGTGGGATGCCAAGAAGGGAAAAGCTGAAATGCTCCTTCTTGGCTTCTTCAATTGAGATAGAATTCGTGCTATTAATTTTTGAACTATGGAATTGAAAACAAGTCCTGAAGTTGAATTAGTTTATGCAAATTATCCGGACTTCGTACGAGATAAAATAATGAATTTGAGAAGATTGGTTTTACAAGTTGCTACAGAAATGGATTTGTCAAGTTTAGAGGAGGTACTCAAGTGGGGAGAGCCAAGCTTTCTTGCCAAAAAAGGGAGCACCATTCGCATGGATTGGAAAGAGAAAAATCCGAATCAATATGCGATGTATTTCAAATGCACCAGTAAGCTTGTTACTAGTTTTCGTTTGACTTATAATGAAATCTTTGACTATGAAGGAAATAGGGCATTAGTTTTTAAATTGGATGAGGAAATACCTGAAACTGAATTGAAGAACTGTATCAAAGCCGCGTTAAGGTATCATCAGGTTAAGCAATTGCCGACTCTGGGGTTATAAGAAGTGGGGCTGAAACCAAACTGTATTAACCTCAGACAAATGTAATCCCTACTATTCAATAGTGCCCTCTGTGTTAAACTCTGCGTGCACCGCGGTTAAAGAAAACTAACAAAAAGATGAATTCTAAAGTGGACTTTTTTTTCGATAAAGCATCCCAGTGGCAGGAAGAATACAGGCAGCTAAGAACGCTGGTGCTGGATTGTGGACTAACTGAAGAACTGAAATGGGGTGTGCCTTGCTACACTTATCAAGGAAGCAATGTGGTATTGATACATGGTTTCAAAGAATACTGTGCGCTTTTGTTTCACAAAGGGGCTTTGCTTCAAGATGAGGAAGGTATTCTGATCCAGCAGACAGAAAATGTACAGGCTGCCCGTCAGATTAGGTTCAGCAATCTTTCCGAGATCGTAACATTGAAACCAACACTGAAAGCCTACATTTATGAAGCTATTGAAGTAGAAAAAGCTGGCTTGAAAGTACCATTGAAAAAGACGAAGGAGTATGCTATCCCAGCCGAATTCCAAGTGAAATTGGATGAGAACGCTGAGTTGAAAACTGCTTTTAACGCTTTGACACCAGGTCGCCAACGTGGGTATTTGTTATATTTTTCGGCAGCTAAGCAAGCTAAAACCCGAGAGGCAAGGATAGATAAATACAGCCCCCAAATTCTGGCCGGAAAGGGATTGAATGATTGAGTTTACTTTTTGAAATTGATCGGGCACTTAGTTTGAAGTTCTTGCATTTTGGCAGCATATCTCACTCCCAGCGCATGGTAGGAGTTGGAATCGAAGTGGGTGCTATCGCCTTTGTGAGTTAAGCCTTCTGCCGTGACTAGTCCTACACAATCCGAACTATTAGAGATTTGCCAAATGACTCCATTCATTTTTTGAGCATAGTCAGCTTTAGGGTAGAAAAAGTAGCCAATTTCTCCCATTACAAGCGGGATTGATTCTATTCCCAAATCAGATTTGAGAGAATCCAGCATGGCTTCGAATTTTTGCCTGTACCCATTTAAAGCTTCTTCAGAATTCGAGTCTGACTCTCCCTGATGCCAGAGTATCCCTTTCAAGGCGCCGGTTTCCATGGCTTTTTTTGTGCGCCGTATCATATCATCGTAAGGGTAAGTATTGGTTTGGGAAAAAAGGGAATCAGCGAACCAGTAATTAATCGAGCTTCCTCCAACCGCAGTAGGGATGAGTCCTATTTTGATGCTTGGGTTATTGTTTGCCATAATTTTCCCAAAAGTCAAGCCGAGGCCTGTACCTGCAGCAGATTTATCAAAATGCATAGGATCTCTTGCTGAAACCCAATTCATATCCTTGTCCAGCATCATTACACGTGGATGACTGAGCGTGTCCAAGGCTTCCACTTTCCCTCTACCCGCCATATTGGATTGTCCCATGAGAAGATAGAGGTGAAGGTTTTCTTTTGATGTAGTCGCTGGGATGTTTTTTTGACTGGTGCAACCTAGGATTAGTAAGAATATCAAAAGGAGTGGGAGGTATTTTGATTTCATGATTTTAGAAGTTGAGCTTGTTAAGCTACTAGATGTTTGCTCTTCATTACAGCAGTTGCAGGTATTATATTAGGTATGAATTCAGAATTAGTAATATGTCCCGTGCCTACGGCACTCTGATTTCATAGGTGAGTCCTTTGCAAGGGATTGAAATCCCTTGCTACAAGATGTACCAAGCCTACGGCTTTTGTCCAAGGGCTGGACTGAAATCCTACCCTACAAAATGAGCCAAGCCTACGGCTTTTGGAGGAATACAATTGTGTGTAGTTAGTAAGTGCTTTAGGCCTGCCTGCGGTAGGCAGGCTCGGCCAGTGTTGTAATCATGGACTTGAGACTGTGGAAGTTTAGGTGATTGATCATAGGTGAGAGCCTTTGGCTCAGGACATATTACTGCTACTTAGCTTAGAGCTAATATGTTTTCATTCAGCAAAATAGGATTCTACAGGATACTTCAGATGGAATTTTCTGACTATTTTGGAAGATATGAAGAATAACCACTCATTACCCAAACTGCTTTTTTGCCTTTTCCTCCTCGTGAATTCTACTGCTTTTGCGCAGCAGAAAAAACCGAATATCATCTTCATTCTTACTGATGACCAGCGCTGGGATGCACTGGGCTATGCTGGGAATGATATTATTCAAACGCCCGAAATGGACAAGTTGGCAACTGAAGGAGTTTACTTCAAAAATGCTTTTGTGACTACCCCGATTTGCGCAGCGAGTAGAGCAAGTATTCTGACCGGACTCTATGAGCGTACGCATGGTTACACCTTTGGACAGACGCTGAATGATTCCTATGCCTCAGAGTCCTATCCGCTACAAATGAAAAAAGCTGGATATCACACAGGTTTTTTTGGGAAGTTTGGGATTAAATATCCTGGGTTCAAATCGCTTTTTGATGAGGCCGATGATTACGATCGAGATGTGAAGTATGCTGATCGACGTGGTTATTTCTACAAAACTATTAATGGAGATTCAACTCATTTGACTGAATATACCGCTTACCAAGCGCAGGAGTTTATCAAGAATGCACCCGAAGATCAGCCTTTCCTGCTGTCACTGGCTTTCAGTGCTCCACATGCGCATGATCCGGCAAAAGATCAATTTTTCTGGACGGAAGCGGTTGATGGCTTGTACCAGAATGTGAAGATTCCCGGGCCTGTTTTGGGCCAGAAAAAATACTTCGATGCGCAACCGGACTATGTGCAAAACAGTGAAAGCCGTACACGCTGGTTTTGGAGATATGACACGCCGGATCATTATCAGCAAAGTATGAAAGGTTATTATCGCATGATCTCAGAAGTGGATATTCAGATCGGCAAGATCAGGGCGCTTCTGGAGGAAAAAGGACTAGCTGAAAATACGGTGATTATTTTCATGGGCGACAATGGCTATTTCTATGGTGAGCGCCAACTAGCTGGAAAATGGTTGATGTATGATAATTCTCTACGCGTGCCAATGATCATTTATGATCCAAGAAATCCTTTGCATAGGGATGTGGCTGACTTTGCGCTGAACATCGATATCGCACCGACCATACTTGAGTTTGCAGGAGTATCAGCTCCAGCTCTATGGCAAGGAAAAAGCCTAGCCAGCTATGTGAAGGGGGAAGATCCGGCAGCGTCCCGTCAGGAATTTATTGCTGAGCATCTTTGGAAGGTTAATATTATTCCTGCCAGCGAAGGTCTTAGAACTCCAGAATGGAAGTATTTTAGATATCAAGCGGATTTGGTTCACGAGGAATTATATAATCTAAAAAAAGATCCTTTGGAAAAGAAAAACCTTGCAGGTAAAAAGAAATACGCTGATGTGCTGAGTGAAATGAGGTTTAGGTTTGAAGAAAAAGTAGCAAAGTTGGTTGGAGATAAAGTGGATTGAAGATGTGAAAATCATAAGTTAAGCTTGTCGATAATGTGAAATGCCCAGAATAAGTACAAAACTTATTCTGGGCATTTTTATGTGATGAAAAATATAAATTTATAATCTGTTTTCTGAATAGGGATGGCTCTCTACACTAATTTAGAGATCCAAATTTTTAATTCTTGGGACGCAAGGCCTCTCCTTCAAATAGGATTCCTTCCCAGCCAGTTTGCATAAAGTTCCTAATATTTTGATGATCCGTTCCTTCGGGATTTGCCAGTACGTCTGTTCGGTAATAATCTCCAAAAAGTGCTAGTGTCTGGTCTTGCGTAAGGTTTTGCAGGCTTGCAAAGGAAAAGATCTTGCAACTGCCGTTGTTTTGTCCGGCTTCGTTTACTGTGTCGCCGTTGGTGAAACGGGTAGGAGTGAAGTTGAAGTTTGCATCGATGAATTCGATCACATCAGAGAAGTCGATTATTTCTGGGGTAGTGTTGAGTTTTTCTAATAGGTTCATGGGGTGAAATTAGTCAATTCAGGGTTTAGTCACATTCATCAGTTTACCATGTGTCATTGAAAAATTCCCCTAGCCCTCATTTTTGAATATTTAGATAGAGGTAAAAGGATACTCATAAAAACAATTGGGTCAACAGGAGCGCTCTCCTTTTAACCCAGATTTTATTCACAGAAAACTGAGACTGCTTACTAAAAACTATTTCTCCATCAGATGCGCTTTCAGCAAATCAACTGGCTGATAAAAGCCTTTCATTCCTTTGATGTCATCTTGCACCTTTTTTACCATATCAGGAGAAAAAGGTGAGGATTGGATTGCCAAAGGCATTTTTCACATAAATAAGAGTAGATGCGCCAACTAAGTCCTTCACTGATGATCCTATTTCTTCTAAGTGTTCCTTAAATCCTTCGTTCATTAGATTCAACCGGCAGTATATCAACCATATAACTAGCTGGAATACTAATAGTTAATGATTTTCAAATCTATTCATCAAAGGATAATTAGCTACGAATATTAGCGAAAAGGATAGACGATGATAGCCTTATTCTGAGCTAATGTTCGATTTACAGCACTTTCCGCAATTATTCTTGGTATTTTTGTGTTACGAAACAGAAATGACACTTTTTTCCAAAAGACAGTCATTTGGTTAAAATAATATATGTCATTCAAAGATCTTGGTCTATCAGACCCTCTACTGCGAGCAGTAGCAAAAAAAGGCTATACAGAGCCATCTCCTATTCAAATCAAAGCTATTCCGCTCATCCTCAAGGGACGAGATGTGCTCGCTTCGGCACAAACAGGCACAGGTAAAACAGCTGGATTTACTTTGCCGATCCTCCAACTATTGGCGCAGAATCCTAGTAGAAATAACCGCCCAGTTAGAGCTTTGGTACTAACTCCCACACGAGAACTAGCAGCGCAAATCCTCGAGAATGTGGAGTCCTACGGCAAATATCTCGACATTAGATCTACGGTGATCTTCGGTGGCGTCAATCAAAACCCACAAGTAAGTACTTTAAGACGTGGTGTCGATATTCTAATTGCCACGCCAGGACGTTTGCTTGATTTGATCAACCAACGTCTGCTATCCTTGTCGCAAGTAGAGATACTTGTGCTCGATGAGGCAGATCGTATGCTCGATATGGGTTTTATCAACGACATTAAGAAGATCCTTTTGCTAGTGCCAGATAGGAGACAAAATCTGCTTTTCTCAGCTACTTTTTCAAGTGATATTAAAAATCTAGCTAATCGGTTTTTAGATAATCCTGTATTAGTTGAAGCGACTCCTGAAAATACCACGGTTGAGAAAATTATTCAAAAAGCCTATAAAGTTGATCAACTTAAAAAGACAGATATGATCATCGATCTGATTGCCGGAGGGAAATGGCAGCAGGTTTTGGTCTTCACACGAACCAAACATGGCGCAAATCGACTGACTGAAAAGATGAATAAGGCGGATGTAACTGCTGCAGCTATTCATGGAAACAAGAGTCAGGGGGCACGTACGAAGGCGTTGGCGGGCTTTAAAGATGGAAAAGTACGAGTACTTGTCGCTACTGATATCGCGGCAAGAGGCTTAGATATACCTTTACTTCCTCATGTTATCAATTTTGAGCTACCTAATATTCCTGAAGATTATGTACATCGAATCGGTCGTACGGGTAGGGCAGGAGCGAGTGGTGAGGCGATCTCACTGGTAGCCGCCGATGAAATTGATTACTTGCGAGCGATAGAAAAACTGATCGATCAGCGAATTCCCACCGATATTATGGAGGGTTATGAGCCGGTGGATAAGCCTACGGGTGTGAAACCTGCTTCTAAGCAAAACAATCAACGAAATCAGCAAAGAAAACCTTCAGCTCCTGGTAAGGGTGGTAATAGCCAAAACCGAGGAAGAAAGCCGAATAGGTAATAGCATTTCTTCGAAAACGAGGAACAACTTTAACAGAACTGAAAAAAGCCAACTACTGTGAGCGTATTCGCTTCCGATAGTTGGCTTTTTGGTTTTGTAATTCTTGGATTGGTGTGGGCAGAAGGTAGATTTTTCTATAGAAATAGCATTGACAGCCTAATACAAGACGAGAATGCGATGATTGCAAAAATAAGAGTAAAATGGTTGCGGATTAGTTTGGGTATGTGGGTAGGTATCTCTTTCCTCAGCAGATTTTGCTGTTAATTTCTCTTTACTTCCATAACATCTAAAAACAAGACTTACTAGTACTTTTAAATAAGGCAAAGCCTGTTCCCGTAAATTTTCATAGACAAAAAAATTGGGTCATAGGGAACTCAATCCCTATAACCCAAAATTTTCAACAACTAACAACTAACAACTAACAACCCATAACTAATTACTTTTCCATAGGATGAGCTTTCAGCAAATCAGCAGGCTGATAGAATCCTTTCATGTCTTTGATCTCCTCTCTTACCTTTTTTACCATATCCGGAGAAATAGCTGAAGCTTGATTTCCAAAGGAATTTCTCACATAAGTAAGTACTGCTGCCATCTCAGAGTCATCCAACATCCCTTCAAAAGGTGTCATAGGAACTTGGCCAGGATAATCTTTGCCATTTACTGTTATTGGTCCCATAACGCCTTTTAAGACAATTTTGATCAAGCGGTCTTTATCGCCGGTGACCCAAGGCGTGCCTGCAAGAGGGGGGAATCCTGACGCAGTGAGACCTTGCCCGTCTGGCTGATGACATGTGGAACAATAGCCTTCTCTAGCATATATTTCTTTACCTAGTACAAAGAGTTCTCTATCCGAACCTGTAAGGGAAGACTTAATATCTTCCTCTTTTTTCTCTTTTACGGATAAACCTGATAAATGCGCTACTGCCGTCTGGTAAGCTGGAGTGATCCATTCTTCCATTTCGGTGCCTTCCGCTGAAGCAAGGACTTCAAGACCTTGTTCACGTGGCATCCAAGATGCAGCCGTAATGGCTTCCATCCTCACACGTCCATTTTCATCAGTTATGGCGGCTACCATCAACTCTTTTTGATTGGATACCTGATGCCCAGAATAGCGGAGTACCCGCACTGCCGCTGCTCTTGCTCTGTAATCTTTAGCTTTCAAGACCTGCTCAAGTAAGTCCTTATTTACATTGTTGGCACCCCAAGTTACCCAAAGTGCTTCGAGTAAATTGTGTTCGTATTGTGGATCATTTTTGTCCAACTTCCCAGCCCAATCAGCTACTGCAGCTGAAACTTCAGCTTTATCTCTACCTCTCAGTTCACGACGAGTTCTATAGCGTGATCTGTATTCGGGCAGTTTTAGATTATCTAACAATGCATTAATACTTGCACCGTCGATTTTGGCAGGCGTAACGAGCGGTCTGGAAGGATAAGTGATTCTGTAGATTCTTCCATGCTGGTGATCTCTAAGTGGATCACGAGCATTGTGCTGCATGTGACCAATGAGGATATTGTGCCAATCGACCACATAAAGTGAACCATCAGGAGCTATTTCCATATCTACCGGACGGAAATTCCTGTCTGTGGAAGAAAGAAGATCTTGTCTCCATTTGGTGGCAAAACCGATCTCCTCGTCAATCATTTGATGCTGTTTAGTCCCAAGGAATCCAATGGTATTATTGATAATCATATCACCCTGCACGTCTTCTGGAAAATGTCTGCTTGAGATAAATTCCAGACCAGAAGTTGGACGTACCAATTGATCTCTTTGAATCAAGTTTGCTCCCTTATTATTCGCATTACCGTAACGAGGAAGTCCTGAGGCAGGCATCATGTAATTCACATTTGGGCCAGAGGTTTCAGCGTAGAAGTTTTGTCCCCATTCGTCAAAGGCAATTCCCCATGGGTTTGGAATACTCACCTGAGCTACACGCTCCAGTTTATGTCTGCTTGGTGTATATCTGTAGAATCCGCCATTAGTAGCACGAACAGGACCGTAAGAAGTTTCTACGTTTGTGTGTAAGAACACACCCTCTGCCATATAAATTGCCCCTGATTCATCTGTGGTAAAAGCAGAAATAGCATGGTGCGTGTCATGATCGTCAAAACCGCTTAATAGAATTTCCTTACGGTCAGCTTTGTCATCCTTATTGTCATCTATTAATAGTATTAGGTTGTTTCCCTGAGAAACATAGACGCCCTCTTCTGCTAGTTCAAAACCGATAGGAAGGTGCAAATCATCTGCAAAAACAGTTTCCTTGTCCGCTTTGCCGTCGTTATCAGTGTCTTCGTAGATCAGAAGTTTGTCGGCTGGTCTAGAATCTCCAGGTTTATAATGGGGATAACTTGGCATAGTTGCTACCCACAGTCTGCCTTTATTGTCAAAAGAAAGTTGGACTGGGTTAGCTAGATTTGGCCACTCTTCTTCTGAGGCAAAAAGCTCTATTTTATATCCTGGAGCTACTTTTAACTTAGCAAGTGCTTCCTCGCCATATAAGTATTTTAGGTCACCATTTTTCTCAGGATTGTAATTTGTCTCTACTTCTGGAAGAGTATTGGTTTTTGCATCGGCAAGCTTTAGATCTTTTACTTCTCCTTGATTAGCCATCCAGATAGCAGTATCCCTTATAGCTGTCATCTGACGGATTTTCTCTAGTTCAAACGGATAGTTATCTGGCCCAAATGGATCATATCTTCTTCCAAATACGTGTACGCCGTTGGGAATTTTGTAGTCATTTCTCCAAAACCAGTTTTTTTCCTGCACCGCCTCATGCACCAAATCTCGATTGGCTTCACTTTTAATTTTTTGCTTCCCAAAGATTTCATCTGCTAGTAGAATAGCTAATTTTTTGTAACCAGCTTCGTTTAGTTGAGAGCCGTCAATTGTGAGATCTTCATCTGTTTGTAGATACCAATCTTTGCTTGGAGTAAATGCGTCAACAAAAAGCACTTGGTTATTCTCTGCAATTTCGCGCATTGCGATCATGTAGAGATTCAAGTTTTCATTTTCAATTTTACCATTTGGCAAATCGATTTTTTCTGACAAATCTTCAAAAGCGATAGGGGAGACGACCGCTAATTTTGGAGAAAGCGTGTCATGATACTTTTGGCGTAGGCTATGTTTGATGAATGCATCCAATTCCGCTTTGAAGTTTTCCACCCCATCTACACCTTGAAAGGACTCATTATATCCAAAGAAGGCAATGATGACGTCTGTTTGTAGTCGAGTCAGCCATTCATCAGGCTTTTCAAAATGACCGATACTTCCAGAAGGTGTAGCAAATTCTACTTGGAAATCCGCAGCTCCTGGAAATGCCCAAGGATCATTAGTAGAAGATCTTGGTCTGAAGCCCGGAGTGTCACCTGGATCAGCCATATTTCTAATAAACAGATTCTTGTCTGGATTTCTGAGTTGCATTTCTGTCTCAAAACTCCCATAATCCATCATTCTGGATCCTAAGTTGTTACCAATCAGAGCTATTCTTGTGTTTGGTTTTAACTCGATGGTTTCTTTTTGAGTGCATTGAAATGTTAGAAATCCTAAAATAAGTAGGATAAAGATTCGATTGGGGAATTTCTTAAGCATGGCTTATAAGAGGTTACACTTTTAATTTTGAGCCAAATAGTGTGTATTCGGACAATGATGTTATGTTATTTTTGAAGAAGTACAAAGATTATTTTGATTGTACTGCTTAATTATTAAATAGACGGTTAGTCTATTTTGTATACTTCGCAAGTTTTTCTCGAATCAACTCATAACCCTTCTCTGCCATATTCCATGGCTCAGAGAAGTTTCTCCAAACGCCAATCGAATTAGCAAAAGCAGGATCGTTTCTGGTAAAGCCTTCTATGGTCAACCAGCCTTTGTATTGGATATCAGCCAAGGCTTGGAAGGTTTCGTCAAAGTTCACATGGCCAGAACCTGGAGTTCCACGATCATTTTCTGAGATATGGAAGTGACCTAGCTGAGGAGCAATGAACTTGATAGACTCAGACAAACTCTTCTCTTCAATATTCGCATGATGTGTATCAAACATTGCCTGCACATTTGGATGATCGACTTTTTTAAGCAAATAGGAAAGCTGTTCCATAGTATTGCAGAGGTAGCATTCGAATCTATTTAATGCTTCAGGCGTCAATAATACTCCAGCTTGCTGGGCGTAATCACCCATGGCATGCAGGTATTCTGCTGACCAGTTGTATTCCTCTTCTATTGGTTCGCGCGATGCAAAAACAGTGAATCCTGAATGATAAGGGCCACAAAGCACTTGTGCGTTCAGATCCGATGCTCGATCGATTACCCATTTAAGTTGTTCGCCCGCTGCTGCACGGATTTTAGCATCTTGAGAAATAGGGTTGTGATCTGGCCCCATTACGGTCACCGCTGTCACTTCCAATCCTATGTCAGCGCAATGCTTGCCTACCAGTTTAAAGGATTCTTCGGGTGAACCTCCTATAAAAAACTCTGCTCCGTCATATCCGATCTTTTTCAAGCGATCGAGAACTGGTAACAACTCTTCCGACATCTCAGCCGACCATGCCAGCACATTAAATCCTATTTTGTTCATGAATTTTTCACTCAATTATATTTGCTTAATCATTCAAAAATTTATCATTCAAAATCTGATATTCATCATTCGATATTTTAGCTATGAATGATGAATATTGAATAAAGAATAATTAAGTTGACTTTTTATTATTTAAAATCACTAACCTTCATCCCCTTCCTAAAACTATTAAAACCAAACATCGTCGGTTCATAACTTCCCACTATCTCTACAGAAAGATCAGGAGTAATCACCTCTGGCATATCAAGTAACCAAAAGGAAGAATTTACCACCAAGCGACGCATGTCTTCAACCTCGAAATCAATTGAAGAACCTAGGGTACTTCCCATCATCTTCCCTTTTTTCCCTCCATCCAGTGAATAGTTTTTAGTCCAAGCGACGGGCATAATTGACTTGTCCCACATCAGTGGCGACTCTTTCGTCATTCCAGCAGTTGACTGGCCGAACAAAAGTACATTAGCATCAGGAGTCAAATTCTTAATCGAATACACATCCGTCGGCGCCCAGATATCATCTACACCACGCAAAATTGGATGATCAGCATCACGATCTACTCCGTCGATCAATACTCTGGTTCCCTCAAATTTGTGATGTCCATGATGCGCTATCCATGTTTCGCCAACGATCTGCTGACCGAAGCCACCTTCCCAGCCAGGGACTTTGCTATCCCATGTCCATTTGGCATAAGGAGAATTTTTGTCTTTGATGGAAAAAGGATGCGTAGAAGTCCGCAGCGCAATAAATGGTTTGCCAGATTTGAAATAGTTATCCAGATGATTCATTTGATCCAATGGCAAATCCCGAAAGCGGATTAGCATTATGACCAAATCAGCATTTTTTAAATGCTCCAAACCTGCAATATTATTTTGGTAACTCGGGACAATATTTCCTGTTTCCGGTTCGATAGCAAATACTACCGTGGTATTGAAACCGTACTGTTCTGAAAGAATTTTTGCCAACATCGGCATAGATTCCTCAGATCTATATTCGTCATCACCTGAGATTAGCACCACATTCTTGTCTTTCCCGGGACCATCTTTCCCCTCAAACTGCAAGAAGGTTTTGCCGTTTTGGGCAAAACCTTCATTGAAACAGAGTATGAAAAGAGTTATGATAAAAGTTCTTATAATACCTTTCATAATTATAAAGTTGTAGACTTATGAGTGTTTCTTAATATCCTGAATTCTGGATAAGATTTTTGTTGTTTCTAATCTCAGCGGTAGGAATTGGGAAGAGTAATTCACGTTCTTTTAAGGTTGGGCCATAGACAAATTTGTGACCTACGTATTCCTCAAATTCACGAGTTTTTACATTGAACCCTTTTCGGATTCTTACCATGTCAAACCAAGTTTTATTTTCATAAGAAAGCTCGAAGAATTTTTCTCTCCAGATGGCCTCTCTTAATTTCTCTTTTGATAATCCACTCAGAGGAGCCAATTCAGCTCGTTTTCTGATTTGATTGACAGAAGCGTATGCGTCGGTGTTTGGTCCACTTGCTTCGTTTGAAGCTTCGGCATGAATCAATAGAACTTCTGCAAATCTTAATATAGGCCAATTCATTCCACTGCTCGTAGTACTTGTCTGAGCTAATACATCAAAGTGCTTGTAGATATAGTAATCACCAAGTTCCAGAGTTTTAGTTCTGTCAGCACGAAGGGAATAACTAGTGTAATAGAACTCTTTTTCAGCAGTTCTTTTATCACCTGCTTCGTGAGATTCAATAAAGTCCTGATTAGCAAATATTCCCCCAGTTTCTGCACTGTAATTTGATATGCCTCTATTATATGGGATAATAGATACCTGCCAATCAGAAGGTAAAATAAATGCAGAGAATTGAGCCATGAATATATTTTCTCCCAAATTTTTCTTAGCTGGAATGTGGAGGTCACCGTATGTTGGGAATAAGGAAAATTCACCGGAATCTATGACTTCCTTGGCCTTCGCTGCTGCAAGTGCATAGTTTTCTGTTTTCTGAAGAGGATAACCTCCCATTGTCAAATACACTGAGGACAACAAGGATTTGACAGCACCTAAAGACACCCTGCCGGTTGTTTCTCTCAGTGGAAGACCTGCTTCTTCAGCATCTTTCAAATCCAAGACGATTTGGTTGTATACTACTTCTGGATTAGCTGGAGGAGCGAATAAATCCGCAGACGTCAAGTCGATAGGCTCTAATGTCAATGGGATGTTTCCGAATATTCGTATGAGGTTAAAGTAGTAGTAAGCTCTTAAGAATTTTGCTTCTCCAATTAACTTTTTCTTTGCAGTTTCGTCCATGACTATTTCAGGAATTTTTGCTATCGCAATATTTGCATTAGCAATTCCTCTATAATAGGTGGTCCAGATAGTTTGTCCATATCCATTATCCGAGTTGTTCACCAGATCTTTAACAAAAAGGCTATTCTGTGCTTGTCCTAGCTCTGTGTCCGCAAGCCCTGTTGCAAATTCTACCATCATCCAAGGGCCTCCTCCAAATCCACTAGACATAACTGGTTGTAAGCTTTGATAAATAGAGTTTACCGCGCTTTTCGCATGTTCAGGTTTAGTGAAATAATTTTCAATGGTGAAGTTTGAATTATCAGTCTCATCCAGAAAATCAGCACAGCTGGCAGCTGAAATAAGCAAAGCAACCAAAGTTATTTTTTTTATATATAGTTCTATACGTTTCATAGTTCTGCTAATTAAATATTACAATGTGATACTTACACCAACCATAAAGACTCTAGGCTTAGGATAAGCATATAAGTCAACACCTTGATCAAATGCCGCTCCTGAAGTGGATACCTCAGGGTCATATCCTGCGTAGTCAGTAGCTAGGAAGAAATTCTGTACAGATGCGTAAACTCTCATTCTCGCCACACTGATTTTCTCAAGTGTCTGTGGCATGAAATTGTACGATAGCATCAGGTTTCTGCCTCTGATAAATGACCCGTCCTGAACTCTATCTGAGTCATTGTTAGTATTATATCCAGCAGTTAGAGGTCTGATTTGTGCGATGTTAGTATTCTGGTTTTCAGGAGTCCATGCATTTAAGACAGTTTTGAAACTATTAGCAATGCCTGTTCTATCTTCTGCTGAGTGCTTACTTCTGAATAATACATCATTGCCATAGGTGTATTGTATATCAACTAGTAGTTCGAAATTATTGAAAGTAAATGTGTTTGCAAACGTACCAAATCCAGTAGGAATGCCTTTTCCAATAACCACTCTATCAGAATCATTTATTACTCCATCTTCATTCACATCTTTATACTTGATATCTCCTGGACGTTTATTGTATGATGCAGCGATTGATTCTTCACTTGAGCTCCAAGTTCCTTCATGAACAAATCCAAAAAATGATCCAACAGGCTCGCCTTTTCTCACAATTGTGGAACCAAGGAAAATGTCAGATCCTCCAGCAAGTTCTTTTACTACATTTTTGTTATATGAATAGTTAAAGGTCGTATTCCATGAGAAATTATTTTTTTCAAAATTAACTGTGTTTAGACCGATTTCGATTCCTTTGTTTTCCATACTTCCGACATTCTGGCTTACGACAGTATAACCACTGCTGGAAGGAACGGGAGCACTTAATAACATGTCTTCCGTGAGTTTTCTATACAAATCAACCTCAAACAATACTCGATTATTGAACAATCCAAGTTCTGCTCCTATATCTACTTGAGATGTTTTTTCCCATCGAAGATCTGGATTTGCAAGTCGGCTTATACCAAGGCCTATTTCTCTTTGGTTATTAAAAATCACTGAGTAGTTACCCATGCCCGCAAGAGCTTGATAGGCAGTAATTTCAGAGTTACCCGTCATTCCATAACTTGATCTGAATTTCAAATTCGAAACTACAGAGCTGTTCATCAGGAAATTTTCGTCGGAAGCTCTCCATGCAAATGCCGCAGAAGGGAAAAATGCATATTGGTTAGATTCACCAAATTTGGATGAGCCGTCAACTCTACCAGTCAGTGTAAATAGATACTTGTCATTCAGAGTGTAGTTCAATCTTGAGAAGTAAGAGTTAAGGCCATAAGCTACACTACCTGATTGTGGTTGAATTGCATTTGCACCAGCTCCCAAGTTATTGAACAGAAAATAATCATCTTGAAAATTTTGAGATCTTGCTGTAGTATTAAATCTGTCTACATGCTGCCAAGAAAGACCTGCCATTGCACTTATAGCATGGTTTTCGTTAAAAGTTTTAATGTAAGTCAAATAGTTTTCAAATTGCCATGAATTTAGTCTGTCGTTAAATACAGATGCATCGCCACCTTGGTTTTTAGCAATATAATTTAAGTTTCTACCGCCATAATAATCAACCCTTTGATTTACTATGTTCGTTGAGATGTTTGATCTCAATTCAAGGCCTTTTGCCAAGTAAAAGTTTGCGTAGATATTACCTATCATGGTTTGGGTGTTTACAAGATACACTCGCTCCTTCGCTACATGAAGCGGATTATTTCCACCTTCCATTCCAGGATAATCAGCATTTCCTGCCCAGTTTCCGTCAGGATATCTTACCGGTATAATAGGTAGTGCTTCCAAAACTTGACGCATTGCTATAATACCTCCGTTACCTAATGGATCAACTTGACTCTCTTTTTGGTCATTATAGCTCAAGCCTCCACCTACTTTAACCCAATCCTTAATTTTGCTGTCAAATACAAATCTGCCAGAAAATCTTTTCATCCATGATTCCTTCATCAAACCATCTTCGTCTCTATAGCCTAGATACGCTCCAAAGCTATCATCTTGATTTCCTCCAGTAAAACTCAGCTGGTGATTTTGGGTGAAGGCTTGCTGGAATGACTCATCTTGCCAATCTGTATCGTAAAGTGGATTGCCATTTGAATCAAAAAGTTTAGGATCTGTTCTTTTTAGTTTTGGATCTTTATAAATCCCGTTTGCCCAACCGTTTGGATCATATTTTTGTGCATTCTGATAGGCCAAATCTTCTGTTGCCAAAAACTCGCTTGAATTCAATAATGGGATCTTTTTAGGAAGAACTCCAATACTGAAGTTTCCATCATAAGTGATTGTTCCACCTGTTTTACTTCCGCGCTTGGTACTTATCATTATTACACCATTCGCGCCACGTGCTCCGTAAATTGCTGTAGCAGAAGCGTCTTTTAGTACTTCGATAGAAGCTATGTCGTTTGGATTTATATAATCTATTGGAGTGCTACCATTTGCTAAGCCAGCAGAATGCATTATCACACCATCTATTACATATAGCGGATCATTAGCAATACTTACCGAAGTATTTCCTCTGATACGAATATTTGCACGGCCTCCGGGACGCCCTGAATTGACCGACACATTTACTCCTTGTACTCTACCCGAAAGATTTTGGGTAAGAGAGGCAGAAGGTCTGTCTTGTAATGCCTTTTCACCGACTGATCCCACAGATCCAGTCAAATCTGACTTCCTTTGAGTTCCGTATCCGATTACAACTATTTCGTCTAGCTCGGCTTCGTCTAATTCTAGGGAAATGTTTAATTCTCTAGAGAGATCTTCAATTAGTGCTTCCTTTGAAATGTAGCCAATAAAACTGATTACCAATCTTTCTGATTGTTTCGCCTCGATACTGAAAGCTCCATTTGCATCTGTGACAGTGCCACGCTGTGTGCCCTTTACTACTACTAGTGCACCTGCGACTGGTTCCTGAGAACCTTCTTCAGTTACTTTGCCTTTCACAAAAGTTGTTTGCCCGTAAGCAAATCCACAAAAGGAAAATAAAGTTAGAAGAAGACCTATTTTTAGAGCCTTCCTCAAGTTTTGTTTATGTTTTAGCATTTATTAAGGGTTAATTGTTTATACAATTTGGTCTTTTGCCCTAACCGGACTGTCCTGTGGAGTCCTGAAATTTTATTTAAAAATAAAACATCAATGTAAAGAATTGTGCTGATGGGGGCAAGCTCCTAAAGAGTTCCAGTGTTTTCTATAGCTAAATATAGATTTAACCTATGTGAGTATAGTTTCTTGGTGATTTTATTCAGGTTATATTATTGGTATTGGTATAGCTTCCATCTGATTAATGTCATAGTACTTTGTTTATTTCGCTGTCCTTTAGTATCCTGTTTTATAATTGTTAAAAAATTCTCTTAGAAGTGTATCATTCAGGATGGTGCAGGATACAACAGGGCCTTAATAATAGTTAATTGGATAAGTTAATTAATACTATTTAAACCCAATCCTATGCTAAACTATTATCAAACATTTATAAAAACCCGTTTTATAGGGTTTTTATTAGCCTTGTTTATCGTTTCTGTGTCTACATCGTACGCACAGTCGGTAACAATAAAGGGCACCGTTGTCTCCGAGGGAGATAATCAGCCAGTGCCAGGAGCATTAGTCACCGTCAAGGGTACGCAGAAAGGAACTGTGACCGATATAGATGGCGAATTCAGTATTGAAGCTTCAGTAGGCGAAACATTAATAGTGAGTTTCGTTGGTTTTACTACCAATGCAGTTTTGATCAATGCAAACAGTACTAATATCAACGTTACTCTTGCTTATTCCACTTCAGATTTATCAGAAGTAGTCGTTGTAGGTTATGGTAGCCAGATTAAGCGAGAAGTAACAGGTTCTATTCAATCTGTAAGTGAAAAAGATTTGAAAGATCTTCCGGTTTCTTCCGTAGCACAGAAGCTACAGGGACGATTGGCTGGAGTACAGATCAATCAAACTACAGGAAAGCCTGGACAAGGGATGAATGTTCGGATCAGGGGGCAGCTTTCTGTTTCTGGAGGTAGCTCGCCATTGTACGTAGTTGATGGCTTTCCGATTACCGGAGATATCAACGCTTTGAACCCAGACGAAATTCAAGAAATTACAGTATTGAAAGATGCTGCTTCTACTTCACTTTATGGCTCTAGAGCTGCGAATGGTGTGATTTTGATTACAACCAAAAAAGGTAGCGTAGGACAAACCAATGTTAATCTTAACGTATATACTGGATGGCAGACAGTTCCAGAAAAAGGAAGATTGGAAATGCTAAATGCAGAGGAGTTTGCGCAATTCAAGAAAGAATATTATACAGATGCAGGTCAGCCGGTTCCAGAGATTTTTCAAAATCCTGCTGATTTCCGAAATGAGAATAATGATTGGTATGGAGCTATGATGGAAACTGCCCCAATCACTTCTTACAATCTGACTGTGACCTCTAATAAGGAAAAAGTTAATACTGCAGTTATCATGGGATATTTTGATCAGAAAGGTGTGGTAAGAAACACTGACTATGAGAGGTTCTCACTTCGATTGAATACAGATTATACTGTGTCTGATAAAGTTAATGTAGGAGTAAATATTGCACCTAGTTATGTGGTTGACAATACGCCGCAGACAGATGGTGATCGTGGAACGGGTTTAATATTTAATGCACTTCATACATGGCCAGTAATGCCGATTTATGAAGAAGATGGAAAAACCTTGACCTCCTTTAACCGATTCCCTGCTAATACAGGAAATATTTTTGCCTATCCCAACTGGCTGAGGTCAGCAGATGAAATCACAAATGAAACTAAAGTAATCAATGTTTTAGCGAATACGTATTTGGAATGGAAACCTATCAAAGGACTTTCTTTGAAGACTACCTTCAATGCAGAACTTAATAACTCTAATTACTTTTACTTCAACCCTTCTACGGCAACCAATCGAATCAATGTGGCACTTCCTACTGTGGCATCATCTGTACGCGATGAATATCAAGGGTTATCTTGGTTGAATGAAAATATTGCTACCTATGGAAGAAGTATTGGAGATCATAATTTTGAGGCTTTAGTTGGTTTTTCAAATCAGAGGTACAGACAAGATCGTACCAGAGTAGCTGCTGATACCTATGCAGATGATCGACTTCCTACCATTCAGGGAGCAATCAATATAAACCGTGGTGGTACTATTTCTGGAGTGAACGAGTGGTCTCTAACTTCTTTGTTCTCTAGACTTACCTATAATTATAAAGGCAAATATCTATTTACGGCTTCTGTCAGAGGCGATGGATCTTCACGTTTTGGAGCAGATAATCGCTGGGGTGTATTCCCTTCTACTTCTTTAGGATGGGTGCTATCTGACGAAGGATTCCTAAACGCTAATTCTACCGTTTCATTTGCTAAACTAAGAGCTAGTTATGGTGTTACTGGTAACAATAACATTGGTAATTACACGCAGTATGCCTTGGTCAATAATACTATAAATGCGGCATTTGGAAATACAGTTTTCCCAGGTGCTGGTGTGACTTCATTAAGCAATACAAATTTGGGTTGGGAAACTACAACTCAGTTTGACATTGGGTTAGACTTTGGGTTATGGGATGATAGATTGACATTCGTATATGACTTCTATACTAAAAACACCACCAATTTATTGTATGCTGTACAGATTCCGCAGGAGTCGGGCTTTACAAATTTCAACGATAACATTGGAGAAATTAAATTTTGGGGACATGAGTTTTCACTTACGTCGGTAAATACTACAGGAGCCTTCAGATGGACTACAAATGCAAACATTTCATTCAATAGAAATGAAGTAATAGCATTGGCAGACGGGATCGATAGAGTATATGGAAGCCAGCATATCACTAAAGTAGGGGAGCCATTTGGTCAATTTTATGGATTGGTAAAACTAGGGAATTATGCAAATGCAGAAGATTTAGCTAATTCACCCCAAGTGCCTGGTCGATCTACGGTGGGAAGTATCAAACTGCAGGATATTAATGGAGACGGTGTGATCACTAATGGTGGCGATAATGATGACAGAACAATCATCGGTAATCCATTTCCAGATTTCACCTATGGTATAATCAATAATTTTGCCTACAAAAATTGGGATGCAAGTATCACAGCTTCAGGATCTGAAGGAAATCAGTTATACATGAGACACCTTTATTCTACGGCAAACCTAGACGGCGTTTTTAATATGGTGGCAAAAGTCAAAAATCGCTTTAGATCTCCAGAAGATCCAGGTGACGGAATCTTCGGTACCACAGTAGGTGGAGGTAACGTGACAGGAATTGAGCGTGACTGGAACAATAGCAATTTTGTTTACGATGCATCTTATTTTACAATAAGAAATATCACGGTAGGCTACACTTTCAAAAATTTACCTAAAACATTTAAGTCAGCTAGAATTTACGGTTCTGCTCAGAATGTGTGGGTGCTTACGAGCTATTGGGGAGGGTCAAACCCAGAAGTCAGTATGCAAGGTAATGGTCAAGGAGATGGAGGTAATTTAAGTCAAGGTGTTGACTTGGGATCCTATCCAGTACCACGTACGATCACTTTTGGTGTCAATGTTACTTTCTAAGCGGAAGTATTCCACCTCATTTATTCACCTAAATAAGAAAACATAATGAAAAAATATATCTTAGTCATCTTAGTGGCATCTTTTGCGCTAACTGGCTGTGAAGACTTCCTTACGGTTGTGCCTGAGACTCAGCTTAGCTCGGCCACCTTTTATAAAAACCAAACTGACTTCGAACAAGCCGTTAATGCTGCATATGTACCATTACGAAGTATTATAAATGATCGCGCTTGGCTGCTTTCTGAGATGCATTCTGACAACACTTACTATGCTAGAAATGTACTCTTTGGGGCAACAGACAATCAAGAAGATTTGGCGGATTTCTCAGTGCCTGAATCTAATGGAACAACGGCAAATGGCCATGTATTACAGCAATGGAGACAGGATTACTTAATAATTGCGCGAACTAATCAAATTCTAGCCCTCATCGATGACGTGGATTTTGAAGCTGCTGCGAAGGCTAATGTGAAAGGTCAAGCTCTTTTCTTGCGGGCCTATGCCTATTTTGAATTAGCTAGATATTTTGGCAGTGTGCCACTTCACCTAACGCCAGTTGCTAAGCGAGATGAAGCTGCATTGCCTTTGTCTACTGAAGCTGAGATTTATGCTCAGATTGAAAAGGATTTAATTGAAGCGGTTTCATTATTACCAAAAAAAGCAGTTCAAACTCCAGGTAGAGCAACTGAAGGAGCCGCTCGAACTTTATTGGCAAATGTCTATATCCAGAGAAAGAAGTGGCCAGAAGCAGAGCAGATTTTAGCTCCAGTATTGACTCACGGCTATCAGTTGATGGGTAGTTATGATTTGGCTTTTCCTGGAAATACTGCTAATAAAAATAATGCAGAGTCTGTATTTGAAGTTCAGTTTATAGAAGGAGCAGCAGGTCTAAATGGTAATTTTATTTATCAATTTATGCCTAGACCGATTAGTGCTGCTGAATTGCAGCCAATCATGGGGACAAGTAACCCGCAGAATATTGATGGAGAAGGAAATAATATTCCTACCCCAGATATTATCGCAGCTTATGAGGTGGGTGACAAAAGAAAAGATGCCTCAATCGGCACTGTGTTTTTATCAGGGAGTTTTAGAACAGATAAGAACTATCCATACATAAAGAAGCATGCGAAGCAACACTCTCAGAATAACAACACCGGTACAAACTGGGTGGTTTATCGCTATGCTGAAGTCTTATTATTCATGGCAGAAGCTCTTAATGAGCAAGGAAAAGGTGGAGCTGCAGGTTATCTCAATACGGTTCGTGCTCGCGCTGGGCTAAATAATTCAACCGCAGCAGGTCAAACTGAACTTCGTGAGGCGATTTTCAAGGAGAGAAGAGTTGAGCTTGCGTTTGAAAATAAGCGTTGGTTTGATATTGTGAGAACTGATCGAATACAGGAAATCATCGTTCCTTATGGTCAGCGAATCATCGCAAATCCGTTGGATTATTACTATCCACCTATCGCAGGTGCAGTTCCTAGGAGCAATGCATTTACTAATATCAAAAAGTTCTATGCTTATCCTGCTGCAGAATCAGATTTGAGTCCTTATTTCTAAAATAAAACATAGTTTTTAATAGCCCAACATCTAGATGAAATATCGGTCTATGGTGTTGGGTTATTTAATTGCCTCTCTAGTTACTTTATCGAAGGATTTTGTGGAGATAAATACCTAGTATATTTCATGAGTGGTTTCTGAATTGAGAAATTATTCACCAATTTAAAATCTAACTATTGCTATCCATTAACATTTGACCTATGCGACTCAAATACTCAATAAGGAGTTTTTTTCTACTATCAGCTGTGGCACTCTTCACTGTATCATGTGACACAGACAAAGGAGAAGAAACCAAACAAAGACAGCTTACCGGGAATCCTAAATTAGACAAGCTCAAACTCCCGGATGGGTTTGTGGCAGAGCATCTCCTAAGTCCTGGAGAAAATGATGAAGGATCATGGGTGGCCATGACTTTTGATGATAAGAATCGTTTGATAACCGCTGATCAATACGGCTTTCTATACAGATTAGACATTCCTGCAATTGGCTCAGATTCGTTGAAGCCTACTGTTGAGAGGCTCATAATAGGAAATGTAGCCGAGCCACAGGTCGGAATGGGCTATGCGCAAGGACTTCTTTATGCGTTCAATAGTATCTATGTGATGGTAAATCACAATGGGAATGAGACGTTCGCTGAAAGTACAGGTCTTTATAGAATCCAAGATTTGGATGGCGATGATCAGTATGAATCAGTGACAACTATTAAAAAATTTACTGGTCAACCAGGCGAGCACGGTCCGCATAGTATCAAACTTTCTCCTGATGGTCAATCTCTTTATATCGTAGCGGGAAATCATACGGATGTTCCTGAGATGGATAGTTACAGACTTCCAAACGTATGGCAAGAGGATAATCTTTTTCCGGAAATCAAGGACCCAAGAGGTCACGCAAATAACAGAATGGCACCTGGTGGATGGGTGGCAAATATAGATCCTGAAGGCAAACACTGGGAATTAGTCTCAGCGGGATATAGAAATCCATTTGATATCGCATTTAATGAAGTAGGCGATTTGTTTACCTACGATTCTGACATGGAATGGGATTTTGGAATGCCTTGGTATAGACCTACTCGTATCAATCATGTGACCAGCGGAAGTGAATATGGCTGGAGAACTGGTAACCAAAAATGGTCTCCGAATTATCCAGATAATTTGCCAGCTACTTTAAATATTGGTCAAGGATCACCTACCAATGTGATGTATGGTACAGGATCCAAATTCCCTGCTAAATACAGAAACTCTCTTTTTGCCTTTGACTGGAGTTTTGGTATCATCTACTCTATGACCTTGACACCTAAAGGTGGAACTTATGAGGCTAAAGCGGAAGAGTTTATTTCAGGTTCTCCGCTCCCACTTACAGATGGAGTTATTGGCCCAGATGGAGCTATGTACTTAATGACAGGTGGTAGAAGACTAGAGTCGGACTTATATAGAGTTTATTATGATGGTGACATAGATGAGAAGGAAACTGGGTTGACTGTTGCTGATTTGCCAGCTGAGGCAAAAACTCGCCGTGAACTTGAGGCGCTACATGTGCCTGGAGCTCCTGCTTCCGGACTTGATTTGGCTTGGGCTAACTTAACTAATAAAGATAGATTCGTACAATATGCTGCGAGAATTGCTGTGGAGCATCAACCGATTAATTCATGGAAAGCAAAGGCGCTGGCGGAGAAAAATCCTGTAGTGCTCACGCAGACCATGATCGCATTGTCTAGACATTCTGACAAAGGAACTGGAGCGCCTATGCTTCAAGCTCTGATGGGGATTGATTACAGCTCGCTTAATGAAAAAGAAAAGCAGGATTTGTTGAGAGCTTTTGAATTAATTCTTGCTAGACAAGGAGAGCCAACTGGTTCTTTAAAATCTGATCTTGTAGCTTATTTGGATGCTAATTTCCCTGCCAATAACAATAATCTTGATCGTGCCTTGGCAGTTCTTCTTGTGTATTTGGATGCTCCTACTGCTGTAGAAAAGACCTTGGCTCTACTTGATAATGCTAAGGATGACCCGGATTACCAGAAGACCTTCACTTCATCTGAAGATTTGATTATGAGAAACCCTCAGTATGGAATGGATATCGCCAATATGCTGGCAAATGTACCGCCTGCTCAGCAAACTTACCTTGCTACAGTACTTGGTGGCGCCACTACTGGTTGGACTCCAGAACTTCATGAGAAGTATTTCACTTGGATTCAGGATGCCTTCAAGTACAAAGGCGGTCGTAGTTATGTAGGATTTATTGATAGAGCTAGAAAAATGGCTCTGCAACATGTCGCTCCTGGAGACTTTGATAAATACAATGAACTTTCTGGTGCAGCGATGCTTACAGGAAATGGAAATGATCTTGTTAATACTGACATCCAGCCAGAAGGTCCAGGAAAAAGATGGACAGTAGAGGAAGCAGAGCCTTTGATGGCAGATTTGAGCGGAAGGGATTTGGCTAGAGGCAAAGCGATGTATGCGGCATCTCAGTGTCTATCCTGTCACACAATGGCGGGTCAAGGCGGGGTTATTGGTCCAGACTTATCACAATTAGGGACTCGTTTTTCTCCTAAAGATATTCTTCAAGCTACTATCAATCCAAGTGATGAGATATCAGAGCAATATGTAGCAAGTGTACTTGAGTTGAAGGATGGAAGTTCAGTAATGGGTAGAATCATCAATGAAGATGAAACGAGCTATTCAGTTTCCCAAAATCCATTCTCTCCAGATGTTCTACGTAAAGTGGAGAAGAAGAATATCTCAACTGTGAAAGATTCAAAAATATCTGTCATGATGCCAGGTATGATCAATCGTCTAAATGACGAAGAACTTAAGGATTTGATGGCTTACCTGGTTTCGGGTGGTAATCCAAATCATACAGTTTATCAAACTAAAGCCCAAGCCCAAGAATGAGAAATTTTATAAAATCAAAATGGCTAAGAATTGAAGCGCTCAGTATAGGAGCAATGCTGGTAATAGGATTAGCCAATTGCCAGCAACCCACTGAAAAATCGAAATCTATCTTAGAGCCTGTCGCGGAATCAGAAGCAAGTTTTAAATCCATATTCGATGGCAAAACGCTAGATGGCTGGGATGGAAATCCGGTTTATTGGTCTGTAAAAGATGGTGCAATCACTGGTGAAATCACGCCGGAAACACTATTGAAAGCTAATACATTCTTGATTTGGCAAGGTGGACAACCTGGTGATTTTGAGCTGAAGGCTGAATTTAAAGTTTCTGAAGGAGGTAATTCAGGTATAAATTACAGAAGTGAGATGGTAGAAGATGTACCATTTGCACTGAAAGGCTATCAAGCAGATATCGACGGAAAAAACACATACACTGGTCAGAATTACGAAGAACGTAAGCGTGCTACTTTGGCTTATAGAGGTCAGCAAACTAAGATCACATCTCAGCCAGAGGGAGTTGGAGTTCGTGAATTTGTTGAGAAAAATGCATGGAAAGGGCTTTCCGTAGAAAATGAAATCGGCGATCGAGCAGAACTAGGAGCTATGATTAAAGCAGGTGAGTGGAATACTATTCATATTGTAGCAAAAGGCAATGTGATGAAACATTTTGTGAATGGACAGTTGATGTCTGAAGTTCATGATGAAGATCCAAGCAATAGACTTGCATCAGGTTATTTAGGTGTTCAGGTTCATGTGGGTCCACCTATGATTGTTCAGTTTAAAGAAGTGATGCTGAAGCAGTAATTGGAAATCTGGTTCAAGTCCTCAGGCCTGTCCGACGACAGGCAGGCTTGGAAACAATATTTAAATGGCCCATGTTGAAAAATATGGGCCATTTTTTTATTTTACTAGCTAGTTCAAGTTAGAAGATCACTAGTTTAAGTCTTCAGACCTGCCTGCAACAGGCAGGCTTTGACTCACATCAATGCAGTCTCCTGACTGAAAAAAGCTAGTAAGTAGTAATTGAGTAAATCGTTGATTAATTATGGTGTTCAATTTTCTGTAATTATTTTTCAATTCTTTATAAAGCAGTCTGAAAACTCTAATATCCCAAGTCCTAGTTATAAGACTTGAACCAATTGCTAGGGAAACCATAGCCATTCAATTTTACTCACAAACATTAACATATCTGAATCTAACTCTTGTGATGAGTTAGTTAGCACCTGATTTTATCATTTTTGACGGGTGATCTACTTCCTCACCCGAACGCTTGCCGTAGAACCTGCGTTAAGAAAACTATGGAAAGATTAGCTAGCCTTACCTTTTTCTAGCGAATCAGAAATCAATTTTATTTAAAACCACAACCATTCTTATGAATTACCATATTATCATTAACAGTGTAAAAACAGTAGATGAATTACCGGGAAGTTGGAGCAATCAAGATTTAGTAGAGTTGCTCGATCGATTTGGTTTTCCAGATGCTTCCAATTCCAATCCTGCGGAGCTAAAGGAATTGCTCAATATGGCTATTTCTGATTTTGAACCAGCTGAAGCTGCAGCGATACTGCTTGACTATAGACTTTCCGAAACTCTCAATGAAAGACAAATAGATCAAATGTCGCATGATATGCTGCTGGATAAAATCTCTGAGGAATATCCGGAAATTGGTCTGCATCATCAGCTTTTTAATATTAACCAGCTATTGCACAAGGCGTATAATGGTACATTTCCAAGTGCCAAAGCAACTATCGCTGAATTGGAAATTAGTAATGAAGGTGACGATGCTGAAGAAATTACCAAAGAGATTGTTTTGAAAGCATTGCAACATACGCTAAAGGATAGCAATTTGATCAAACGCCTTTTCTCAGACCACTTGGAAGGTAAAGTCAAATTTGAAGAAGCAAATTCAATTATTTGGGTTTTGAGAAAAATTGAAGGGGGGCAATATCAGCTTATCACATCGGAATATTGGATTGCTAGAGATGAGTTTATAGAAGCAGAGTTTGATGCCGAGGTGATTCTTTTTGAGGAAGATGAGAGTGAGGATTGAGGTTTTGCATTAGTTTTCGTCACTTGACAAAATAATATTTTATATCTAAATGGTCTATGTTGAATTACATAGGCCATTTTTTATTAACGGCATATTTGTCCCTTACAATTTTTATAAATTAACACTTGCTTACGCACTCGACCCATATAGGGCAGGACAGTGTCGGAAGGCCTTTTTAATAGATTACACACTAGTCTCAAACCTAAGAATGAACCTCTCAGATCCATCCACTTGGAAAGATAAATTGTCCAATTTCCGACAGCTAGGCGGAATAGAAACTTCCGTACTAGACAATGGAGCTGGACGCGGAACCCGAATAGCCTGGATTAATACCGGAGCCGGCCTTCGATTTAAAGTCGTGTTGGACCGGGGAATGGATATTTTGGACGCATTTCATAATGAGCATAGCTTATCTTGGATCAGTAATGCGGGACACATTGCTGCTCAGCCTTTTTCTAACCAAGGTATAGATTGGTTGAGGACATTCGGTGGAGGGTTATTGACCACCTGTGGGATTGCTTCCATGGGACCACCTAATTCGGATGAAACTGGAAGTCGTGGATTGCACGGTAATTATAGCAATACGCCTGCGGAACTCATTTCCATCAAACAGCCAGATATATATTCAGGAGATCTGAGTTATGAAATCGTAGGAATCATTCGTGAGACGACGACTTTCGGACCGAGTTTAGAAGTAAAAAGAACCATCTCTGGAAGGCTCGGATCCGCGGAAATTAATATCAAAGATGAGGTCTTTAATCGTGGTAATTCACCAGCACCTCATATGGTATTATATCATATCAATTGCGGATGGCCTCTGATCGATGATGGAACTAGGATAGTTTGGAAAGGAGAAATCCAGAAAAGAGAATCAGATGATTCTATATCTGATTTCAACAAGAAAAATAGATTTACCAAATGTGCTGCTCCATTAGATGAGCATTCTGCTTTTGGAGAGGATGTGGCTTTCATAGATCCTTCAACTGATGAAAATGATCAGGTCACGTGTGGATATATGAATGATAACTTGGAGCTTGGCTTGAGTATTTCATTTTCCAAGAAGCAGATGCCATGGTTAATCAACTGGCAGCACTGGGGCAAAAATGAATACGTAACAGCGCTAGAGCCAGCTACAAATCCTCCAATCGGACAAGCAGCAGCACGTGAAAATGGAACGTTGATTTTGTTGAAACCTGGAGAAAGCAGGACTTATGAAATCAAGCTGGAAGTCCTCAAAGGCCAGACAGTTAATGAATTTAAAATATAAAAT
>NZ_MSSV01000008.1 GCF_002150505.1 Algoriphagus ratkowskyi | reverse complement strand
CCAAGGAAGCATAAAGAGCATCCATACCGATCGTGCCGTTGGCACTACAATACTTTCTCTGCATATCATTTACCCAGAATTGCATTCTGTGCTTTTACAGGCCTTGCCTTCAGCAAGGTTTCATTTTGCCAAGGGTGAAATCGACAGATCTTTTCCAACCAAGAATGGCACGAAAAAGGCACAAAGAGCATTAATTATTGACTTTGTCGTAACAAGGATATTTTTTTGCAAAAGGCAAAACCCGTAAAAGCCCCGAATACAGCAAAGCGAAATTCGGGGCATTAGGGTTAGCTAGTAATTTAAGAATGCCAACGGCATGATCAGTATTCTTATTTAACCATACAGTTTGCGAAGAAAGCGCAGAGAGTGTCTATTAGTAACGAATACCGCTTATTCAATCAATTCATCAAGTTTCCGAAGAAAATAGCGTTCAGGAATAGTTTATTTGTCCCAAACCAAGTTCCTCTGAAATTGGGACTGTCAAAGAAATTGACCACTCTACCACTACCAACAGGAGAAATGATCACACTAGCACTTTGACTTAACTTATTTAGATTTGCTTTGGAAATATATCCACCTAGGAAAGGGTTATCAATGTAGCGAATAGGAGTAAGGTACTTATTCTCACTAGGCTTCATGAAAATGCTACTATTACGGTAGACAGGAATTTCTGCACGCTGATAGCCATAGGCGATCGGATGGGTGAGATCTAGTTTTGCCATATAAATACTTCCACCAACCGACTTTGCACCCTCATGATCTCGTTGTACCGCGAAAGGAAGGTTTTTAGGTTCAGTAGCTTTGTCTTCCTCTGATGTGTCGACCAATGTTTCTTTAATGATACCTTTTTGATTCAGCCAAAGACTGGCGTTTTTCATGGAAATTACTGTTCCGCCACGCGAAATCCAATCCTTCAGATGCGTAATGTTAGACTCGGAGAGGAAGTTATAATTCCCTGAAGGCAAGATTAGCGTTGTATAATCGTAAAGGTTTACTCTTCCCATATCTTCCGTATTTACTTTGGTGATGGGCATTCCTAACTGACTATCCATGAGAAACCAGATTTCCCCGGCTTCTGTACCAGATATACCTTCGCCTACTACCATGATTACTTTTGGCTTGGTCACTGCTCCAACTAAGTTGGATCCGAAATCTATTCCTTCCAGATTCAATCCGGTGGTGGTAGCGTAGATTTGTTGTGTATTTTCTTTCGCCAATTCTTGGATGGTTGATTTCACTTTTTCAGCTTCCAACTTTTGAAAACCTGTAGGAATCATCAGTGTTCCAGCAGCAAACTTAGTATCTCCTTTCTGAGTTTTTGCAGTGAATGGACGGTTAATGATCTCCACATGAACTCCAGCTTCCTGTAAAGCAAGCAACATCTTAGGAGCATAATAATCTGCCCAATCAATTAGATAAGCATAGGATTTTCCGGTAGGGAATTCAAAGCTTGAAGCAGTAATTTCTGTGATTTGATTTCCAGATTTGATGGATGCGTTAGGTGCAAAAGGCATTCCGTAGGCACGAGCCATTGTCCATGCTGAAGCATCGTAAAAAACAGAATCTGCAAATTCTTTCACATCTTCAAACATAGTTCGCACCATCCTGTACTGAGGCTGAGCAGTTGGGACAATCCAGGATTTTCCTTTTTTGAAGCTGTAGTCGCCTGATTTTATATCTGAAGAATTTTCATAGACTTTGATTTTGTGATCAAGTAAGAATTTCACAAAAAGTCGGTTTCTGCTTTCATCAAACTCGTCACCAAATACATAATTCTTTGCTGGATCTTTTGCTCCCTCAGAAACTGCTGTTTCGAAGAATTCTCTTAAATAATCATGCATATATGTTCTATTGTCCAGACCTGCTTCCATGGTGGCAATAGAGCTCACTAGATGATTTTTAATGGTAAATGCAAAACTGACATCACCACGCTGGCTGGATTGCAAATGGCCTCGGCTACTCGCTTGCTCGAATACTAAGCCTAAGCCACCCTGTATGTCTGGGTAAGTTGAGCCATATCCAGGATAACTATTGTCAAAAGACTCTTTGGTGTAGTACAAACTGCCTATTTCATCCAAGTATTTTGCAAAATAATTAGCAAAGCGCACATTTATATCATCGTAATTTTTTCTTGGTATTACAGGGTTTTCACTTCCAAAAGGCTTTGTAGGCTCAAAAAAGTAGGTTGCGTCAGTACCCATTTCATGAAAGTCCGTAGTCACATTTGGATACCAGTCATGATACCATGCGATCTTTACCTGTGATTCTACATGTGCTAAAGGCAACCAATCTCTATTCAAGTCAAACCAATAATGATTTGTTCTTCCACTTGGCCATGCTTCATTGTGCTCTCTGTCCATTGGATCAGCAACAGGTGGAAAACCTTTGTTACTATTTGCCCATTGACTGTGCCGATCACGACCATCAGGATTGACAGTGGGATCAAAGTGAACGATGCTATTTTCCCTGAGATTTTGAGCTAACTCGCTTTGCGAAGCCAAAAGCCAATATGCAGAAAGCATAGCAGCCTCGGCAGATGATGGCTCATTTCCATGGACCCCATATCCTAAATGCATAATCGAAGGCATTTCAGCTACATTAGGTTTAGGCTGACTTGGATCTGCTAATTGAATGTGTGTTTTTCTGATATCTTCCAAATTGCCCAAATGAGCAACTGAAGCGATAGTCAAGATGATTTTAGGTCTATGCTCATACGTGTAGCCAATCGTTTTCAATTCTGCTAACTCGCTGATTTCATCCAGTTTTTCGAAGTATTTTACAATAAGATCATAGCGTGTATGCCAATCACCCACTGGGTAGCCAAGAAATTCTTCAGGTGAAGGAATGCTAGGATCAAAAGTTTCGCCAGGGAAGTAGTAAGAAGACTGCGAAAATCCCGGCAAAGAAATCAGCAATCCGACAAAAAGGCTAAGTAGTTGGTTTTTCATGGGTTTTTGGTTTCTGGAAATTACAAAACAGAAGCTTCAAGACAATTTAAAATCCACCAAAGGTTTTTTGATTAAGGGCAAATTGAAGTAATTTATCCTTCCAAGTTCTTTTCCCTAAATAATCTAACCTATGAAAAGTAGAATCTTCACACTTGCTCTAACTGCCAGTGCATTGACATTGAGTTCTTTGGCCATCGCTCAAGAGAAAACTCCACCACCTATGAAGCCAGAGGCTACGGAATTTTATACGCCCGTTCCACCCAAAGTAATTCCTGGAGCGAATAATACTGCTCCTCCTTCAGATGCAATTGTGCTTTTTGACGGTAAAAACCTCAATGGTTTTGCAAGTGCAAAGGATGGTAAAACAGCCGCTGGATGGTCTATTGAAAATGGTGAATTAGTAGTAACCAAAGGAAAAGGAGACATCGTTTCCAAGCAAGCCTTTGGTGATGCGCAATATCATATAGAATGGTCTTCTCCAACTGAAATCGTCGGAGAAGGGCAAGGCAGAGGCAACTCAGGTTTTTTCCTGATGGGAATGTATGAAGTACAAATTTTAGATAGCTACGAAAGCAAAACCTACACAAATGGGCAAGCTGGAAGTATCTATAAGCAACATCCACCATTAGCTATGGCTCTTAGAGCTCCTGGCGAGTGGAACTATTACGATATCATTTTTAAAGCACCGCGCTTCAATAAGGACGGGATATTGACTTCTCCAGCTACTGTAACGCTTTTAATGAACGGTGTGGTAGTGCAAAATAATGTGATCCTTCAAGGGCCAACCGAATACATTGGCATTCCACATTATAAAGCACATGCAGAGAAGTTACCAATCAAACTTCAGGACCATGGCAATCCAGTTAAATTTAGAAATATCTGGGTGCGGGAGTTGTAAGCACACATTATTTAAGAGCAGGTGATTTTAGTATTACCTGCTCTTTTTTTGTCAAACTCAATAACCTACAATACTATGTCATCAAGAAGAAAATTTATTCAGAATACAATGCTGCTGGGAGCTGGCATGAGCATGCCCCAATTTATGACTGCGGCTGATTTTGGTGCTTTTACTAGAAAAATCAAACCCTCAGATCAATTAAACTATGGATTAATCGGCTGTAAAGGAATGGGCTGGTCTAATATGAATGCTCATCTTAAGATGCCTCAAGTCAACTGTGTGGCTTTGGCAGATGTAGATCAATCTGTCCTTGACCAGCGTACCGAGGATGTTTTTAAGCTTCGCGGAAAAAGGCCTAAGCAATATACCGATTACCGCTTGATGCTGGAAGATCCTGATATAGATATAGTCATCATCGGGACACCAGATCATTGGCATTGTCTGAATATGATCGATGCAGTTTCTGCTGGGAAAAATGTCTACGTGGAGAAGCCAATTGCGAATACAATTGAAGAATGCCAGCTCATGGTAAAAGCTCAGGAGCGCTATGGGAAAATTGTACAAGTAGGGCAGTGGCAGCGCTCAGGATCCCAGTATGCTGAAGCTATCGACTATGTGAAATCCGGCAAATTAGGTCAGATTCGCCTGGTCAAATGCTGGGCATATCAAGGTTGGATGAAACCGGTGCCTGTAATCCCAAATGGACCCGCTCCAGCAGGTGTAGATTACAAGATGTGGCTAGGTCCAGCTCCAAAGCGACCATTTAATCCCAATCGATTTCATTTTAATTTCCGTTGGTTTTGGGATTATGCAGGTGGATTGATGACGGATTGGGGAGTTCATGAAATTGATATTGCGCTGTTTGCCATGGGGGTCACTGTTCCAAAATCTGTAATGGCTTCAGGTGGGAAGTTCGCTTATCCTGATGACGCTTCCGAAACTCCTGATACCCTACAAACCGTCTATGAATACGAGGGATTCAATATGCTTTGGGAGCATGCGACTGGGATAGATGGAGGGAATTATGGAACGACCGAAGGAATCGCTTTTATTGGTAACAATGCTACACTGGTAGTGAATAGAGGCGGTTGGAAAGTAATTCCTGAAACCGAAACTGTAGATAGTAAAAAAGTAAAGAAAGTAGCTGAAGTCCCTCATACCAAAGGAGTAGGAAATGCTTTGGATTTGCATGCAATCAACTTCGTAGAAGCAGTAACTGCCAATGATCCTAAAATCCTTAACTGCGCTATACAGACAGGAAGCATCGCGGCGATCAATGCTCAGATGGGCAATATTGCTTACAAGACTGGAGAGAAAGTGTATTGGAATGCTGAGAAAAACAAGTTTACTTCTTCGGCTGCCAATGACTTGATGAAAGCGCATTATCATAATGGCTGGAAACTGCCTAAGGTATAGGCTTTTTGCGACAGAAGTGAAATTGACCTCAAGACGAGGAGGTATTCCCTTTTAAGATTAAAATTCAAAAACCCTTCGACGAAATATTGGAGGGTTTTATACTAAAAATAGCACCGAGTTATTTCTCGGTGCTATTTAATACTATTCTCAACACTACTTTATACACTCCTAAGCAGTATTTTATCTTAATTTAAACCAAGAGCTTTGGCAGCATTTACAAAACCTGCTCCATAATACTCATCTTTTCCAGGTTTCCCAAGATCTGTTGCTGAGCTTGCGAGTTTAGCTTTAACCAGACCTGGTTGCATCTTACCACCGGAGGATTGCATCATTAGGGCTACTACTCCAGATACTGCAGGTGCAGCCATAGAAGTTCCTTGCAACCAGCTATAACTTCCAGTTGAAATTCCTGAACCACGTACTGAGCTAAGTACCATATCAAATGCATAACATGGGCGAGTTAATGTAACAGTAGATCCAACTAGGGTGCAGTTAGATGTATTACCACTAACTGCAAGTAGGCCTGCACTTCCCCCTGGTCCAGCTACTGTAACTAAAGACTTTCCATAATCTGTGTAGTAAGCTGGGTCTGTAAAGTTCATATTTCCTAATTTCCAGCCTGTTGGGCCGGTCGAACTTACTGAAATAACATGCTGATTTTCTGCAGGTAGTTTAAATAATTCTTTTTCAATATCAAAATTTGAAGAACCATTTCCTGCAGATACCACTACAGTTACGCCATTGTTAAATGCGTATCTAGTAGCTCGGTCATACATTTTTTGTAGCTCCCTGAATGCATCTCTAAAATCTTTATCAGACCAATTATTTCGGTAATCGAATTCAGCACCTAAACTCATATTAATGATCTGAGCACCTGCTCCTCCTTTGGATTGAGGAGTAGCTGCATAAAGAAGTCCTTCAAGAATCCACTCAAAAGCCCCAGATCCATTATGAAGTGATTTCACACCGATAATCGTAGCCCTTGGAGCTATCCCTACTATGCCCACACCAGCAGCAGCCACAATACCGGCAACATGAGTTCCATGCCAAATAGTGCCTAAATCTTGATTCCAATCCCATTGTGGGATAGTATTTGGAACGGTTGACCTGGAACTGGCCACATCTAAATTAGATTTAAGGTCATTGTGCTCAGAATAAATACCTCCATCAATAATAGCAACTCTTATCCCTTTTCCAGTAAAACCATTATCCCAAGCAGTTGTAGCATTGATGGACTTAGGAGCCCATTGAAAGCCATCATAAATTGCATTTCGGTAATTAAATGGTGGACCAAATGATGTAATATCATTTCCATTTCCTTGATTGCTTATTTCATTCTCAATCATTTTTGGCTCTTGAGTATATTGAAGCATAAAATCTGGAGTTACTGATTCTATGCTACTGATTTTCCTTGCATTATCTAGGAATTCGGGTGATATCGAGATTGCTACTAAGACTCCGATTTCAGGGAAAGATTTTACAATCTCTCCACCAGCTTTTTCAATACTACTCACTAAATTTTTAGATGAATTTCCTTCTTTGGCTAAAATGAGATAACGCCCGGTGTAATCCCCTTGTCTCAAGTTAGAGAAATCAGAAATTACCGGAAGTTCATTTAAGTCAAAACCACTCGGGGTTAACTGTTTTTCAATCTCAGCCGTAAGGGCTGGTTCTACTTGCATCATGTCGCTTTCGCACGCGGTGAACGAAATACCCACTACAAGTAGTGAAAACAGAATTTTTGTTTTTTTATTTAGCATATGTATTTGGCTTTGGTTAGTTGATATAAAATATTTTTTTTGAATTAATAAAGAAAATACTGCGTGTTCTTTTCAGGCCAAAACTATGACCTCTAGAAAATTAACTACTTGAGAAAGTACTTTGAAGGCTTTTCAATATACTATAGAAATCTTGGTAAAACACAATACCACATACATTAAATCAATTTTTCATGATACAAAATGCATCCTAATGCTCTACAAGTAAATTCTAGTTTTAATTGAAGCTTAAAAAACCTGTAAGATTTTGGCATTAAACAATAAAAGCCATGGAAATCAATTCCATGGCTTTCACTTTTACTGAAAGGTGTTAAGAAGTTGCATGTTAAGACAGCTAGCTCCAGTTTACTTGAAAAGTCCCTTGCCCATATTCATCAATCCACCTAGATCCATTCCACCTTTGCCGCCGCCACCACCTAGAAGTGAGCCTAGCAGATCAGCAGTTCCAACTTTTCCCTGACCACCTTGCAGTGAAGAAACTATAGAAGACATAATGTCATTATTGTCCTGAGGGGCATCATTCACGCGCTTATTGAAGAAGTTCATTATCATGGGTAGGGCCGCAGCTGCTATTCCCATGGCTTGCTCGTTAGAGATTCCCAGTTTTTCCATCAGGCCTTGAGAAACATCTCCTTGAAGGTTGTTGATCGCAGGAGAGCCAGGTGAGGTCTCTTTCCCAGAAAACATTTCCTGAATGGCTGAAGTGTCACCAGAGGCAACACCTTTCTGAAGGCTGTTGGTTAACGAATCTTTGATAGCTGAAACGCCAGCAGTATCCTGATTCATTCCAGCAAGCATTTCCTGTAGCGGGCCTTCCGCTAGTTTTAACAATTGATCTAACATGATTATAAAAATTTGATTTCTTGAATTTCCTTAATATGAAATAGGATTCCAATAGAATTCACCTGAAAAATTCAAATTCGCTGCAGTGTGATATTTTTAGGCTTAGAATAATGGGAAATAATCAAATTAATTTTAAGCAAGTTTCCATTAAAAGTTTCTCCAGAATAGTCGGGGCCTCAATGCTAGATAAATATCACCTCTACTATTTTGCTGTGAGAGTAATTTATGTAGAATTTTAGTTTCCAATTCCTAACACCGCGACGATACTCTTCATTCCAAGAAGTAGGGTCACTAACCAAATCAAAACAGCTATAAATGTATGTAAAGACTTATTTCTATAATCACCCATAATGCTTTTTTGCGAAGCAATCCAGATAATCCATCCGCTGACCAATGGAAGTAATACCCCATTCGCAAGTTGAGCAAGTGTAATCAATTGAATAGGTTTGATTCCCAAGGAGGAGAAGATCAGTCCCATTCCCACGATGACACCCATAGATGCTCTCATGGTTTTGGAGCGGATTTCTTGATCCCAACCCATAATCCCACAGATGACTAAACCTGCTGCCAGAGGTGCAGTAATACTAGAGGTAAGTCCTGCTGCCATCAGTCCAAAGCCCATGAAGTACTTTGCATAGCTTCCAAAAACGCCTTCTAATCCTTTACTTACGTCAAGGGCACTAGAGATTTCGGTGCTGACATTCGATGCTCCCACTATTAAAATTGCCATGGACACAATTCCACCTAAAACGATAGAAACTACAATGTCTCTTCTCATCCAAGGAATATCTGCTGAACCAGACCATCGATTTTTTGCCAAGCTAGCATATAGAAATAAATTGTACGGAACGACCGTGGTCCCGATCAAAGCCACAAGCGTAGGGAGATTAGCATCAGTCCAGCTAGGGATAAAACCTGCAAAAACTCTGGACCAGTCTGGCTTGGTCACAAAAGCTGTGGCTGTAAAGGCTATGGACATAAAAATTACTAACCCTACCAAAGCTCGCTCAAGTGTTTTGTAATTTCCTATCCAGAGAAGTCCAAAGGCTATAATCCCTAAGATCAGATTACCTAAATGAATTTCCATCCCTGAAAAACTGATAGTCGGCACTTCCCAAAAAACCTGTAACCCCAAATTTGTGCCAGAGATATTTCCAGATTCGTAGGCTGCATTACCCAGTCCTATTGCTATCAAAACTAAGCCCATGGAAAAATACCGAAGTATAGGATTTCCTGTCTGACTACGGATCAACTGACTCAAATCTTTTCCAGTGATCAAGCCAAGTCTTCCAGAAATCTCCTGCAATAGTATAGTAGAAATCACTGAAAGACCTAAGGCCCAAAGTAAGGAAAAACCAAAATTGACTCCTGCGAGGGTGCACACAGTTACGGTTCCAGGTCCTATGAATGCAGCTGCGATGATTGGACCTGGGCCAACGTTTTTAAAAATTGATTTTAGATTCAAGGGGTATCTTTTTTACCAAGCTAGAGATTAGTGTAGAATATTTGTACTTTTTCCTCTAGGCTGAATGTCAATCAAACTCAAAAAAGCCGAATTTTATGGTTTGGATCAAACGAATTTTAAAAGTTGTAGCTGTTATTAGTCTTTCCTGTCTCTTAATTTTGGCTTTACTTTTTAGATCTGATATCTCTGCCGAGGAAATCGAAGAGAAATATTCTACTCCTCAGTCTCACTTTATCGATGTCGATGGAACCAACGTGCATGTGCGGATACTAGGTGAAGGTGATCCGATTTTTCTGTTGCATGGTAGCTTTTCATCTCTCCATACTTGGGATGCATGGCAGCAGGAATTAAGCCCTTATTTTTTGACGATTTCTTTGGATTTTCCTAGTCATGGTCTGACAGGCCCAGATGAGAAAAAACGATACAGCTTAACTGATTATACTCAATTGATTTTGAGATTGTCTGAGATACTCAACCTTGATCAATTCCATTTGGCCGGCAATTCTATGGGAGGAGCTGTAGCACTTCAGTTAGCTTCTAACAATCCTGAGAAAGTGCTTTCTCTGAATCTAATCGATGCTGCCGGGGCTTCGCGAGAACAAAAATTTGCAGATGGTGAAGACATGAAACCAAATGAAGCATGGATATTCAAGCTTGCCAAGAATCCTGTTTTTTCTTTATTGCTACTCAAGTGTACTCCCAAGTTTTTGTTTGCCAAGAATATGCGTGAAGTCTATGCTGATCCAACTAAAGTTACGGATAAAGCGATTACCAGATACTATGAGCTGATGCTACGTAAAGGAAATAGGCAGGCCACCTTAGACCGATTAGGAGCTACGAGCGAGTCTCGAGTTGATTTTGATCGCCTGACTATGCCGACCTTGATACTATGGGGAAAGGCTGATTCTTGGATTCCTGTCGCTCAGGGATACTTATTAGAAAAGGCCATTTCTAAGTCAAAATTAATTGTTTTTGATAATGCTGGGCATGTGCCAATGGAAGAAATACCGACGGAGTCTGTCGCTAAATATCTTTCATTTTTAGGGGTGGAAGTTCGAAACGAGTACTTTCATGCACCTAAATTGATTAGCTATGCCGACTGAGTATCTTTTATTTTCTATTCTTTTTTTACAAGTGACATTTTTGATTCTCTTTTTCTTGAAGAAAGGTAATGATCAGGAAAAGGCCTTTCTGCAATCCGAACTTGCCAGGATGAGCAAGGAGTTAGAACTGGCTTTGGCACTTTCCAGAAAAGAGGTTAATGAAAACTTAACTAACCAATTCCAGCTCGTCTTCAATAGTATTAGAGCCAATTCAAAAGACCAAAATGAAGCGCTGAAAACTTTTGGAGATGTGTTCAGACAAAACGTACAAGATTTCAATAACCTTCAGCGTGAGAAGTTCTCTGAATTAAACCGGCGTCAGGAGGATTTGATGAAAACTACTGAATTACGACTGGAGAAGATCCGGGAAACGGTGGATGAAAAACTTCAAAAAACGTTGGAAACTCGTCTTGGGCAGTCTTTTGAAATGGTTAGTAACCAACTTCAAGCTGTTCAAAAAGGCTTGGGAGAAATGCAAAGCTTGGCAACTGGAGTAGGAGACCTGAAGCGGGTGCTGACCAATGTGAAAAGTCGAGGTGTGTTGGGAGAATATCAACTACAGGCGATTTTGGAAAATTTACTAGCCCCTGATCAATATGTGTTGAATGCTGAGGTAGGCAAAGGTACTCGTGAGCGAGTCGAGTTTGCGGTTAAAATGCCTGGGCAAAGTGAGCCGATATTGCTACCTATTGACTCTAAATTCCCTCAAGAATCCTACCTGAGACTAGTGGATGCGTACGAGGTGGCTTCAAAGCCAGAGATTGAATCAAATAGAAATGAGCTTTTCAAAGCTGTAAAAAAAGCAGCACAGGATATTCAAAGCAAATATATTAATGCCCCCTACACCACTGATTTTGCAATACTTTTTCTACCTGTAGAAAGTCTCTATGCTGAGATTCTACGTGAACCTGGACTTTCTCAGCAAATCCAACAAGATTATAAAGTGCTGGTTACAGGACCAACCACGCTATCTGCGATATTGAATAGTCTTCAAATGGGCTTTAGAACCTTGGCAATTCAGAAGAGGAGTTCCGAAGTTTGGCAGGTTTTGGGAGCGGTCAAGACCGAATTTGGGAAGTTTGGTGAGTTGATTGAGAAGACCCAGAAAAAGCTTTCTGAAGCACATTCTGAATTGGACAAATTGGTAGGAGCGAGGACCCGAGTGATTCAGCGGAAGCTAAAAGATATTCAAGAATTGCCGGAGGCGGAGAGTGAGAAGCTATTGGAGGAGTAGCTATACTGGTAAATCAAGGATAGAAAGTAAGAGGTGAAATGTAAATTGTAAAAATGAGATGTGAATTGAGGCTTCGCAAATTAGAGTTCTTAGTAGCTCCTCAGTTTTTCTGATGTGTGTGCCCACTCACGTCATTCTACATTACTTCTGATCGTGCCATAGGCACTCTCTGTAATAACTTAACCTGAATTTCGCTTCTCTTTAATCAGGGTTTTTATTGGTTTTGCCCTTGACAAAAAGTGTCACAACTCTGAATTTTACCTATCCAATCCAGTAATTGGAGAAAGTAACTGGGGGACAGTGATGTTACTGTATTCAATAAATCAGCGAATAAATAGTGTTACTCACATGGGCAAAGGAGTGAAAAAAACCACTTAATACTTTTAGAACAGTGGCATTTGCTCCTTTCACTTAACCCTTTGATCTAATAAAACCTTTTATAAAACTGGCCCAACAATCTCAACTTCCTAACTTTGTCCTGGTGGAGATAAAAGAAATAGCTTTATAACTGATTACCATTTAGAAAGGGCTTATTTTTGCCAGTTCAAAATTACCTGACTTACCTCTATGGGGATGAATATTGTGATTGCAGGCGCTGGAGACATGGGTTACCATCTCGCCGAGCAATTAAGTTATGACAATAAGGACATCACGCTGATCGATACAGACAGGGAAGTCCTTGACTACGTTTCTTCTAAGCTTGATGTGTTGACAGTTCAGGGGGATGCCACAGCCTTTGAGGTTCTGAAGCGTGCCAATGTGAATAGAGCCACAATGGTTTTGTGCGTTACCACTTCAGAGAAAACGAATATTGTTACCGCCGTCTTAGCAAAGCAACTAGGAGCAAAGCGTGTGATGGCACGGGTGAGAAATCATTCCTATCTGGATCCTGAAAATTTATTATACTTTAAAAATCTTGGCATCGACAACTTGATCTCACCTACGATGCTGTGCAGTAAGCACATCTTCAATATGATTGAGAACTCTAGTTTTAATGAGGTTTTTGATTTTGAGGGTGGAAAGTTAAATATTGTGGGAATCACGTTGGATCAAAGTAATCCTTTGGTCAATCAGCGGATTATGGACACCAAGTCCAATCCTATTTTTGATGATATTAGAATTATTGCGATCCTTAGAGATCAAAAGACCATTATACCTCGTGGTAGTACAATAATCCGTAACAACGATCACGTATTTTTCATCTCCAATAAGAAAAATACTCAATCCATCTTGGAAGTGTTAGGTCAGGAAAAACACACCATCAGGAATGTGATGATCATTGGTGGAGATGATATGGCAGTAGCTACTGCTTTGAGATTAGAAAATCACTTTCGTGTGACGTTGATCAATAAAGATAAAGAACGTTGCAAATGGCTCGCAGAAAATCTTAAAAACTCCTTGGTGATTAATGGAGATTTTAAGAATGTAGAACTTCTAATAGAAGAAGGTTTAGAGCAGATGGATGCGTTTCTTGCTTTGACTGAGTCTTCCGAGACTAATATTATTGCGAGTTTGACAGCTAAAAATCATGGGGTTTATAAAACTATAGCCCATGTAGATACACGAGAATACATACATATTTCACACAGTATTGGTGTGGATTCGCTGATTAATAAGAAGCTAGTTGCGGCAAATGAGATTTCAAGATATCTGAAAAAAGGCACTGTGGAAGCTGTGTCAGGAATATATGGTGTTGATGCAGAGTTTATTCAATATTCTGTTTGTAAGAATAATAGATTGATTAAAAATCCACTTAGAGAATTACATTTCCCTGATTCGGCTATAGTTGCAGGTGTGATCCGAGGAGATCAGGTATTTATTCCTGATGGAGATTTTCAATTAGATCTGAATGATAAAGCAATAGTTCTGGCCTTGCCAGAAGCAAAACTTGCACTTGAAAAACTTTTTCATTAAGGCATGATTCATTTTAAAGAAATAGGGAAAATCATGGGCGCACTCTTGGTGCTTATTGCTCTATTGATGCTTCCTGGAGTTATTTTTTCACTTCACTTTGATGAAGATCCATGGCCTATTTTGAGCTCTGTAGTGATTACTATGGTTATTGGTGTCACGCTGTTTTTCTCATTCTCTAAGCAGGATCAAAATATTCGAAAGCGTGAAGGTTACTTGATTGTAGCTTTAAGCTGGGTTTTTATGGCTGGCTTTGGGATGCTACCCTATATTTTAAGTAATCAAATAGTCAGTTTTGAAGACGCGCTGTTCGAGACTATGTCAGGACTTACTACCACTGGTGCTACCATATTGACAGATATCGAGGCGATGCCAAAGGGATTGCTTTTCTGGAGAAGTATGACGCAGTGGATTGGTGGATTGGGGATTATAGTTTTAACAGTGGCTATTTTTCCACTTTTAGGAATAGGAGGCATTGAGCTATTTGTGGCTGAATCCCCGGGTCCAACTTCTGATAAAGTTCACCCAAGGATTTCCGAAACTGCCAAGCGTCTATGGTACGTCTATGTAGGACTTACTTTTTTGGCGACTATCCTATATTGGGTGGGAGGGATGACCTTCTTTGATGCAATTAATCATGCACTTACCACACTGGCAACTGGTGGCTTCTCCACCAAAAATAACAGCATGGCCTATTATGATTCTGCTTTCATACAGTATGTAGCTATCATTTTCATGTTTTTGGCAGGGACCAATTTTACAGTGATCTATTTCGGCTTGATTGGTAAATTTAAGAGGGTGCTGAAAAGTGATGAGTTCAAAGTATACAGTTTGGCGCTTTTAGGAATTGCGATTGTGTTGTACTATCCAATTTTTGCTCATGGTGGTGTTAGCCATGAGTTAGCGTTTAGAAAATCTTTATTTCAAGTTGTTTCCATAGTTACTACCACAGGCTTTGTAACTGACGACTATACTCAATACAGCGAAGGAGTTACTTTTATATGCTTTATGTTGTTGTTTCTGGGCGGATCGGCTGGCTCTACAGCTGGAGGAATCAAATTTGTAAGACACCTAACTTTCATTAAAAACTCCTGGTTGGAGTTCAAACGTTTAGTTCACCCTAGAGCTATTGTCCCATTAATGATCAACGGAGATCGAGTGACGGGAAGAATCATTACTCATATCATGAATTTCTTGTTGATATATCTGTTGACTTTCGTTTTGGGATCCTTAGCACTTTCACTTATGGGCTATGATTTAGCAACTTCCCTAGGTGCCGTGGCAACTTCATTGGCCAACGTTGGGCCTGGCATTGGGAGAGTTGGTCCAGAAGATAACTTTGCATTTTTCTCTCCTGCGGCTAAGATTTTCCTTTCGGTAATCATGCTATTAGGTCGATTAGAGCTATTTACCCTCTTGATTCTGTTCACTCCATTCTTCTGGAGGGCAAATTAAAAGAGTGGTGATACTGTAATACTCTTCCACGTGCACGTTGATTATTAAACAGTTAAAAATTGGGGAACGGAATTCAATAACTTTCCGTAAAGTTTATAAAGTCATTGTTTATGAAAAAGTTATTACCATATCTTATCTTACTTGTGACAGCGTGGTCCTGCAGTGAGTCCGAACCTGAGGTTTACACAGGGCAGAAAATTGAATACAAGCTCAATAAAGCTAGTGATTTTAATTATACTGGTACACTCATAATCAGAGAATTATCTGATAGGAATTTAGAGTTGACTATACAAATGGTCGGTGCTAAAAGCACATTGTCTACTACTTTTCCAGCACATTTGCATTATGGTAGTTATACCGATCCAGATGCGCAAATGGCTCTGATGCTAAATGCAGTGAGTGGAGCAGATTTAAAAAGCACAACGGTTCTTGGCGTATTAATGAATGGAAGTAAGCTGAGTTTTGAGGATATGAAAAATTTCGATGGGCATGTAAAAGTTCATTTGTCAAGCGAAGGACCGGATTACCAAGTGATTTTGGTGGCTGGTAATGTTGGCTCAAATTCAGATGATTTATTAAAATTTGATTCCACTCAAATGAAAATTTGCTCTTCAGATTTCTAGAGCATATCAATATTATAATCCTGACTTTTTCTCCCCACTTCTAAATTATACGTCTAGAAATACCTAGCCAGTTTGTTTACGGAAAAGCTTTGCGGGATTTTAAATGAGGCTATTTAAAAATTGATTTCCATCGTCCTTCACTGGGTATTTTAATAAAATATGCTGCCTATGGAAGAAACGAATACGAGAAGTCTAATGATCATAAATGTGAATTTATTTGAAAATCAGTTTTGCAACATTTAAGTAATGCTTTGTACTAATGTAAATTACAGATTGGATTGAATACCTAAATAAGTGATTGATAAAAGTCTGGCATCAAACTATGACAGAGAAGGGCTTGGGGTTATAGTTAAATCTATTTTTTAGGGTAAAAAGTAAAATCAAAATTTCAGTTTTAATAATCCGAAACTCTGATTTTTTACGGATGGTTTGGCTTCGTTTTGCTATTTGATTTTCTTTATAAAAAAAATCAAGATTATGCATAATAACATCACAAAGCCTATCACCGGGCTTTTTATTTTGATGGTGCTGAGTAGCGGAGTCTTTGCCCAAACGGGGAGATTCCAGCAAGCTGCCAACTATCAGATGGACGTCGATATGAACGTCAAAACCAATCAATACACAGGAACGCAAGTATTGACATATACTAACAATTCTCCAGACACGCTTGATCGGGTTTTTTATCATTTATATTTCAATGCTTTCCAACCGGGAAGTATGATGGATGAGCGATCTAGAAGTATTTCTGATCCAGACCGTAGGGTAGGAGATCGTATTAGTAAATTGAAGCCAAATGAGATTGGCTACTTAAGAGTGAGTAGTCTTAAAATGAATGGTAAAGATGTAACATACGAAGAGGTAGGGACTATTTTGGAAGTTGAGCTAGTTGAGCCGATTCTTCCAAATTCCAGTGCCAAATTCGAAATGGCTTTCAATGGCCAAGTACCTGTTCAGATCAGAAGATCTGGGAGAGACAGCGAGGAAGGCGTGAGATATTCTATGGCTCAGTGGTATCCTAAAATGTCTGAATACGACGAGCAAGGATGGCATGCCAACCCATATATAGGACGTGAATTCTATGGTATTTGGGGAGATTTTGATATCAAAATCTCAATCGATAAAACCTATGTTTTAGGTGGTACGGGTTACTTACAAAATCCTAATGAGATCGGACATGGTTACGAAGATGAAGGGGTGAAAGTAGCTTCAGCCAAAGGCGAGAAGTTAACTTGGCATTTTAAAGCTCCTAAAGTTCACGACTTTATGTGGGCAGCAGATCCTAAGTATCGTCACGATAAGTTAATAATGGATAATGGTGTGACTGTTCACCATTTATATATTCCTAGTAACGAAGTGACTGAGAATTGGGTAAAGTTGATGGACTATACTCCAAAAGCTATTGAGTTTATGTCTGAACATTTCGGGGAATATCCTTACAAGCAATACTCTGTAATCCAAGGTGGTGATGGTGGAATGGAATACCCGATGTCCACTTTAGTAACTGGAGGTCGTAATCTAAACAGCCTGGTAGGTGTTATGGCTCACGAATTAGGGCATAGCTGGTATCAAGGAGTCATCGCCACTAACGAAGCTCTTTATCCCTGGATGGATGAAGGTTTTGCTAGTTACGCCTCAGCACTGACTATGTCTTCTATTTTCAAAGCTAGTGAGAGCCCTTTGAGAGGATCTTATGCAGGTTATTTCAGATTGGTTAAATCTGGTAAAGAAGAGCCAATGAGTACACATAGTGATCACTACGACACAAATGGCTCTTACAGCTCGGCTGCCTATTCCAAGGGAGCGGTTTTCTTGGCACAAATGGGATATATCATTGGCGAAAAAGCTAGAGATAAAGGAATACATAGCTATTGGAATACTTGGGGTTTCAAGCATCCGAATGTGAATGACTTTATTCGAATTATGGAAAAGGAAAGTGGATTGGAGTTGGATTGGTATAAGGAATACTTTGTATATACTACCAAAACAATCGATTATGGGATTAAAAACGTGAAAGCTGCAGGTGAACAAACTGACATTACCTTAGAGCGTATTGGGCTAATGCCAATGCCTATAGACTTGGTAATCACTTATAAAGACGGTACTACTGAGATGGTTTACTTGCCTTTGGAAATGATGCGAGGAGAGAAAGTGGTAGAAAATGGTGAAGCTAAGAGAGTAATTTCACAGGATTGGCCTTGGACTAACCTGACCAAGACGATCAGAATTAATAAGAAATCAGATTCCATTAAGTCTATTGAGATTGATCCTAGCAAAAGATTAGCTGATATCAATCAGGATAATAATAAAGTGGAGTTCTAGGCTTCACTTAATTGAAAATGCATAAAAAAAGGCGACTAATATTAGTCGCCTTTTTTTTGTTGAAGGGTTTATCCTGCGTTTTTCTGGTCTTGAACTTCTTTACGAATGTCCTGAGCCATATTTTTCAGGTCTTGCATTCCCTTTCTAACGCGAGTTCCAGCTGCTGAATTTCCCTTTTCGTAAAACTTTTCAAAATCTTCTTTAAGAGAATTAACGAGTTCGCTTACTTCACTAAATTTGTGCATAGTAAAAGAGTTTTTTGGAGGTTGATGATAAGTTTATTTATCATTCAATATAACCCATTTACTTACTAAATCAATCTAGAGCGCGTATTTTTGAGTTAATTATTACTCACCAACTGAAATTGCATATTCAGAATTTTTATAAACTCCGCTTGTTAATTTCTCCTTTATTGCTGCAAATGCAGAAATGGTTTCTTCAACATCTTCCAGCGTATGAACTGCGGTAGGAATTAATCTTAAGATAATCATTCCTTTAGGTATCACTGGGTAAATAACTACTGAACAGAAGATACTGTAGTTTTCTCTAAGGTCTCTTGTCAAAGCAGCTGCTTCACCAACTGTACCATTTAGAACCACTGGAGTGACTGGGGAATTGGATTTTCCTGTGCTGAATCCATTGTCATGAAGCCCTTTGCGAAGCGCAGTCACGATTGTCCAAAGATTGTCTTTCAATTCTGGCTGAGTTCTGAGCAGCTCAAGACGCTTCAATGCACCAGCCACAAAAATCATAGGAAGAGCCTTAGCGAAAATCTGAGAACGCATATTGTACCTCAGGAACATGATTACCTCAGGAGAACCAGCGATAAACGCACCAATACTAGCCATAGACTTTGCAAAAGTGGAGAAGTAAAGATCCACTTCATCCTGTACACCTTGCTCTTCATCTGTACCTGCACCAGTTTTGCCCAAAGTACCAAAACCGTGTGCATCGTCTATTAACAGCCTGAAGTCAAACTTCTTCTTCAATTCAACAATTTCTTTCAACTTGCCTTGATCTCCAGTCATACCGAATACACCTTCAGTGATCACTAGAATACCACCGCCAGTTTCATTGGCTAGTTTTGTAGCTCTTTCAAGTTGCTTTTCGCAGTTTTGAATATCATTATGTGGGAAAACGTAACGCTTGCCCAAGTGCATTCTAAGTGCATCGATAATACATGCATGGCATTCTGAATCATAAACGACTACGTCTTTTCTGTCAAGGAGTGAATCAATAACAGACATGATACCTTGGTATCCGTAATTCAATAAATAAGCTTTGTCTTTCTTGACAAAAGCTGCCAATTCATCCTCAAGCTGCTCATGAAGGCTGGTTTGTCCTGACATCATACGTGCGCCCATCGGATGAGCAGCGCCATATTGTGCAGCTGCATCAGCATCAGCTTTACGTACTTCAGGATGATTTGCTAGGCCTAGGTAATTATTCAAACTCCAGGTTAGAACATTCTTCCCCTGAAATTTCATTCGAGGAGCAATTTCACCTTCTAATTTAGGGAAGGAGAAGTAACCGTCTGCGAAGTCAGAGTGTTTGCCCAAGGGGCCCATGTTCATTTTTAATTTTGCAAATAGATCCAAAGCGTTTCGAATTTAAGTGATAGTTGATCTAATGAACTGTTCATTAAAATCCGACAAAAATAAAACTTTAATACCTGCTATGCAAAAAACAAGAGTGAAACAAATGATTCTTTACAAAGCTCAGATTATTTTCTTTATTTAGCCGAAACCCAAAAAATTAGCTTTTAATACCAGAGAAAATGCCGAAAATCAAGAAAATACTAATTGCCAATAGAGGAGAGATCAGCTTGCGAATCATGCGTACAGCCAAAGAAATGGGCATTGCCACGGTTGCCGTTTACAGTGAGGCGGATAGACTTTCGCCACATGTTCTTTTCGCAGATGAAGCTGTATGCTTGGGACCTGCAGCATCTACTCAATCGTATTTATTGGGAGATAAAATAATTGACGTTTGTAGAGAATTGAACGTGGATGCTATCCACCCTGGCTATGGGTTCCTATCGGAAAATGCTGATTTTGCGCGAAAAGTGAAGCAAGCAGAGTTGATTTTTATAGGACCTTCGCCTGAAGCGATAGAGGTAATGGGATCCAAACTTGCTGCAAAACAGGCAGTGGCAAAATACGATATTCCGTTGGTCCCGGGAACAGAGGAGGCTATTTCAGATATTCCAGTGGCCAAAAAACGTGCTGCTGAGATTGGATACCCAATTCTGATCAAAGCTAGCGCAGGAGGTGGCGGCAAAGGAATGCGTGTGGTGGAAAATGAGGAGGAATTCGAAGAGCAAATGGAGCGAGCCGTCAGTGAGGCTCAATCCTCTTTCGGGGACAGTGCTGTTTTTATAGAGAAATACATTAGCTCACCTAGACACATAGAAATTCAGGTGCTGGGAGATCAACAGGGTAACATTGTTTACTTGTTTGAGCGAGAGTGTTCCATCCAGAGAAGACATCAGAAAGTGATAGAAGAGGCCCCATCAGCCGTCGTCTCACCCGAGATGAGAAAAGCTATGGGAGAGGCTGCCGTCGGCGTAGCCAAAGCATGTGATTATTATGGAGCAGGCACTGTAGAATTTATTGTAGATGGGAAATTGAATTTCTTTTTCTTAGAAATGAATACAAGACTCCAAGTAGAACATCCCGTGACGGAGATGATCACAGGAAAGGATCTCGTTCGAGAACAGATCTTGATCGCAGAAGGAGCGTCCCTTTCTTTTACCCAGGATGATTTGAAAATCAATGGTCATTCTCTGGAAGTCCGTGTCTATGCAGAAGATCCAAAGAATAACTTTCTTCCAGACATTGGAAAGCTAGAAACTTACAGACGACCACAAGGAGCTGGAATTCGAGTTGACGATGGTTTTGAAGAAGGAATGGATATTCCTATTTATTATGATCCAATGATAGCAAAGCTGATTACGCATGCTGAAGATCGGAATGCTGCCATAGAAAAGATGGTGAGAGCCATTGATGATTTCAAAATTGTCGGTATCCAAACTACTCTTGGTTTCTGCAAGTTCGCTATCACTCATGAAGCTTTTATAAGTGGTGATTTTGATACAAAGTTTGTAGAAAACTACTTTACACCAGCAGTCTTGGAGGAGGATTTTTCACCTACTGAATTGGAATTGCTTTCCGCACTTGCGGTAGAGTTTTTTGAAAAGCATAAGTCTTCAGGAAAGTTAAATACTGAATTGATTGGTAATAAGGAATCAGCGTGGAGAAATAGACTTAAGTAAAGATGGCAGAGATATTACCAATCAAAGCTTGGCGTTACGCTGAGCATTTAGCACCGAAAATGGAAGAGTTGACTGCACCCTTATTTGATGTGGTCTCAGCTCGTCAGCGACAATTGCTCTATGAGAATCCGTTGAATAGTATTCACCTATCAGTTCCGAAAGGTGAAAATCCTGCACTGAATGCACTTGAAACTTTGAATAAATGGAAAGAGACGGCTGTAATCCTACAGGATGATCTGCCCGGAATATATGTGTATTATCAATATTTCCGGCTTCCTGGGGAGCATGATGAGCGTTGTAGAAGAGGCTTTGTAGCTCAAATTAAAGCCTACGAATGGAGCGACCAAGTTATCTTAAGACATGAGAATACAATCACTTCTGCGGTGAATGACAGAATCGAATTACTGCTAAAAACGCAAATACAGGCTAGTCCTACACATGGCTTGTATGAAGATCCTGAAGAACAGCTGGAGAAATACATGGATGATGCTATCGCTAATCCATTGTACGAGCTAGAAGATTATCAGGGCGTAAGAGAAGTGATGGCTCTCATTCAAGATCCCGAGATTATTAGACATTTTGTGCAGGTAATGAAAGACAAGCAAGTAATCCTAGCAGATGGGCATCACAGACTTGAGGGAGCTATAGAATACCGAAAGTCCATGCAGGGCTCATTGTCTGATACTCGCTGGAAAGGACATGATTATCACCTGATGTATCTGACCAATACAAGCGGAAATCATTTGAAAATCCTTCCCACTCACCGGTTATTTTATGGATTGGAGCTATCACAAGAGGACTTAATAGAAAAGGTAAAGAAATGGTTCGAAGTGAAAAAATTTGCAGACTCTGAAGAATTGGGTGGATATGCTTTTCATAAACCTCATACCTTTGGTTTGGTAATGGGAGAGGATAGCTATATGCTGCAATTGAAGTCGGGTAAAATAAACGATATCAATCAGCATTTGCCGGAAAGTATCCGAACCCTTGATTTAGCCGTACTTCATGAGGTGCTTTTTGAAAGGATATTAGCTATTCCAGTAGCTGTTCAAAGGAACTCAGATCAGATAGCCTATGAGCGAAATTTCTCCAGATGCATCAGTGAAGTGAGATCAGGCAAGGCAAGTTTTGCAGTAATTACCCGAGAATTAGAAATGGAACAAGTGTTAGAAGTATGTAGATCTGGTGAAGTTATGCCGCAGAAATCGACCTATTTCTATCCAAAAGCACTAGGCGGATTACTTTTCGCCAGTATTAAACAAGATGAATTTGATTTCGACTATGAATCCTTTATTGAGTAATCTAAGGAATAAGAAAATTGTATTAGCCTCTAATTCACCAAGGCGACAAGAATTATTGAAGGGATTGGAAGTTGATTTTGAAGTTAGAGTCATTGACGTAGATGAAAAAGTACCAAAAGATATTCAGGCTGAATATGTGGCTGCTTATCTTTCCAAATTGAAATCTGAATCTTTTACTGATGAACTTGCTGCCAATGAAATTTTAATCACTTCAGATACTGTAGTGATAGCTGGTGGACATGTACTAGGTAAACCTAACTCAGAAGAGGAGGCCTTTGATATGTTAAAAAGTCTCTCTGGAGCCACACATACGGTGATGACAGCGGTAACATTTCGTGACAAAACCAGGCAAATAACGTTGGAAGATGAGACGAAAGTGACTTTTAGATTTCTTGAAGAAGATGAGATCTGGCATTATATCCGTCAATACAAGCCCATGGATAAGGCTGGTTCTTATGGTATCCAAGAGTGGATTGGTTATATGGGAGTGGAGCGGATAGAGGGTTCTTATTACAATGTGATGGGTTTCCCATTGCATTTAATATATGCTCAGTTAAAGAAATGGTAATTGTATGATTTTGTTCAAGTCTCAAGACTGAGTTATACTAGATAAAAAGAGCTGACTTGAAGTAAATGAATAGTCATAGAAAAAGCCCTGTGAAAACTCACAGGGCTTTTTAGATAGTATGAATGGCATTGAGATACGAAAGATTTTTCGCTCATACATTCATTAATAGCTTTATTTTTTAACCGCCGTAATCTTTCCATCTACAGCAGCTACTTTGTCGCCTTCTTTTAGGTCTTTGCTCACGATGAAGTAAGGGCCAGAAATGATTTGATCACCTTCAGCAAGTCCTTCCAGTACTTCAATGTTTTGGAAGTCAGAAATACCCGTTTTGATTTCTCTCAATTTTGCCACTCCGCCTTCATTGATAAATACTAATTCTTTGGCCCTAGTAGTACCTCCCAATAAAGTATCCTGCTTGCTTTCTCTTGTCGTCACAGCTGCCAGAGGAACAGATAGTGCATTGTTTTTAGAATTAGTAAGAATCTCCACAGAAGCTGTCATTCCTGGACGGAAAGGGTATTTTTTACCTTCACTCACTAATTCTTTGTAAGAGTCATTCAATATTCTGATTTTAACTTTGAACTCCGTCACAGCGTCAGATGATGCTTTTGTATTAGCCGTATTAGCAATACTTGTCACCACGCCTTTGAACGTTTTACCTGTGTAATTGTAGGAATCCACATCAATAATAGTAGTGTCACCTAAGCTTAATCGAACAATGTCATTTTCGTTCACATCTACTCGTACTTCCATTTTAGAAAGATCAGCGATGGTTAGCATTTCAGTACCTGCCATTTGAGCTGTACCTACTACACGCTCACCTTGTTCTACCAAAAGATTGGAAACAATTCCACTTACTGGAGAATACACGTTAGTTAATCTTAAGTTTTCGGATGCTTCATCTACAGATGCCTGAGAACTTTTAACCACAAACTCTGACGCGAGAACACTTTGCTTAGCTGCTTCTAGATCTTTTTGAGATGAAATAAAAGTTGCTTGAGCTTGTTCAAAATCTGAATCGGAAATTGCTTTTTGTTCGTAAAGACTTTTTTGTCTATTAAAATTTTGGTCTGCTTGAGTGAATTGCGCTTCAGATCTCTGTAATGCTGCACGAGATTGGGCTAAGTTAGCTTGCTGTTGATTGAAGTTAGCTCTAGTTCTATCTAATGCTGAGATAAAGTTGTCAGGTCTAATTTTGACTAACAACATACCCATAGAAACAGAATCTCCTTCTTTTACATTGAGAGAAATAATCTCACCAGCTACGTCTGGACTTAGGTTGACTTCTACTTCAGGTTGAATTTCCCCAGAGGCACTTACTTTCTCCACAATTGCCACTCGTTTTACGGTCGCAACTTCCACTTGAGTTTCTTTATCACCGCCTACCCAACCGGCATTGCGAGCGATCACTGCAAAAATTATGAGGACTATTATTCCTCCTAGGAGATAATACAATAGTTTATTTGATTTCTTATTAGCCATGGTTTAATTAAGATTAATTGGATTACCCAAGTAAAAATCAAGAACTTTTACTCTGAAAATGTATGTGTATTTGTCGTAGACAAGTTGAGATTGAGCAGAAAACAAGTTGTTTTGAGCAATCTGAAAATCAACAGAGTTGATAGCTCCTAGTTCAAACCTTTGTTGAGAGATCCTGAAGGATTCTTCCAAACTCGCGATTCGAGTCAATGAAGCCTGATAAGATTGCTCAGAAGCAAGAGCATTAGTATATGCCGTTTCTATATCCTGTCTTAATTGATTTCTTGCTTCTAATTCAGAAACTTCTGCCAACCTTTTCTGAACATTTGCACGCTGAACATTGGACTTGTTCACCATTCTGGAAAATAATGGAACACTTAATTGTAAACCTGCAGACTGGCGAAAGTTAAAATCAATTTGATTACTAAAAGTTTCATCGTAAATATCCACATAGTTGGATCCTAAATTTGCGTATAGACCTATGGTAGGGTAGTATCCAGATTTTGCAATTTTGATATCATAATTTGCGCTTTCAACGCCCAATTCCGCCGCTTTAATTTCTGGCATTGTACTTACAGCAGTCTGGAATATGCTAGAGGAAGATTCTGATACCATAAAAGTATCATCAATATCTAGCTGTGGTTTCTCAATTTGAAAATCACTCGAAAATGGGATTTGGAGTGCTTGCGCAAGACTAAGCATTGAGTTATTCAGTGTAGCTCGAGCATTAATCAAATCCACATTATTAGTAGCTAGCTGCGATTGAAGATCCAATTGATCCGAATAGGGTAAAGAACCTGCATCAACCAATTTGGTTGTTCTTTCTAATTGATTTTGAGTAGTTTTCAACTGATTTTCAGCAATTTTAACTTGCTCCTGATTGAATACCACATTCACATAGAAGTTGATTACGTTCAGTGTAATTGTGTTCTTAGTGGCTTCTATGTTATAATAACCTTGCTCTATAATCGTCTTGGTCTGGTTGATTGTATTATTTATTCTACCAGCATTGAAAACCGTTGCATTAGAGGACGCACTCAAGTTAATGTTACCAATTCTTTGTGTTTCAAACAAGTTGGTCGCAGGGTTAATGGATCTACCCCAGTTGAAGTTTGTTGAACCTCCAGCTGTTAAATTGGGATAACGTTGACCTTGATTTTGAAGAAGTGTAGCTTCATTTGCTAGTTGATTTAGCTCACTTCTTTTCAGGGTCAGGTTATTGTTCAATGCAATAGAAACGGCTGTTTCCAAGTCAATAGGACCGCTTGGGATTACAGCTTCTTGTGCAAAAGTTGAAAAACCAATTCCTGTAGCTAAGGCAAAGCCTAGTAGAAATTTTCTCATGGTTTATTTAATTGTGTAATTAAAGGTCGATGTCTGGAATGTAAATTAATTCAGTGATCCAGGATAATGATTTTAAGTATTCTATAGTAATATCTCTGATTCCAGAGTCCATTTCTATCACGTGACAAGCCAAGTCATTTTTACCTTTTCTAGAAACGGACATCGTAGCAATATTCGCTTTGGACTGAGCAATCACGGCAGATATAAAAGCAATAGCTCCTGAGATATCTTCAGCTTTTATAATAAGCGTATGATCAGCTGCTGAAAAATTGGCGACAAACCCGTCAACTTCTGAAATGTTTATTACACCACCCCCCAAGCTTTCTCCAACTACCTCCACTGTTCTTTCTCCTCTTCTCAAATTGAGTTTGATGGTATTTGGATGATGAATAGAAGAATTAGCTATTGATTTAAACCTATATGTAAGCCCGCTTTCTTCAGCAATCTGGAGTGAGTTTTTGATATTCGCGTCGTCAGTTTTGAAATCCATCAATCCACCGATTATTGCTCTATCGCTCCCATGACCTTCGTATGTTCTAGCAAATGAATTATAAAAAGTGATAGAAGCATCCTCTGGTTTCCCTCCCAATACACGAATTGCTGCTCTTGCAATTCTTACTACTCCTGCGGTATGGGAAGAAGACGGTCCGATCATTATTGGTCCTATCATATCAAAAATGCTACTTTTATTTGCCATTTGGGTCTATTGTTCCAATTTTGATGCTAAGGTAAAATCGTTCCATTGATTTCATGCCATTATTAAAGTTTATTGTATAGAATGGGTTTGAATGGTTAAATGTTTATATAGTTTAACATCCCTATAAATTTACAAAATATTGCATTGACCGATTATGAACAGTTTTATGAACGAAATCGAAACAATCTTTCAAAAATCATCCACTAATGAAAACTGGATTAACCAAGATAGTATAAAGTTGCCAAATAGGGCAATGAACTTCGGTGACGGGCTATTTGAGACAATGCTTTGGAATAAGGATAATATTCGATTTTTTGAAAAGCATTTATTTCGCTTACATAGAGGAATGAAGGTTCTAGGCTTGGAGGAATCCAGTATCAATTCCACTGAGCTGATTTCACTTTTGCAAACTATAGCCCCGGGCACCCGAAAAAGAGTGAGATGGAATGTGTTCCGTAGTGGAGCTGGTAAGTATACCCCAGAGAGCGCTGAAGTGCTGCAAACATTATACATCACCGAATTTATCGTAGCACCTAGCATAAAATCCAAAGTAGATGTGTCCTTTAAAGTTCGGCTGTTCCCAACGCTCTGGTCTTCATTTAAATCTCTTAATTCCTTGCCCTACGTTTTGGCTAATAATGAAAGAATAAGTAGAGGATTGGATGAAATAATCTTGCTCGATTACAGGGGATTTATATCAGAGGCTGGAGCTAGCAATATTTTTTGGATTAAAGATGGGACTATTTGCACCCCTTCGCTTAGTTGTAGTTGTATTGATGGTGTGAGCAGGAGGCTAATATTAGAGCATTTAGATCAAAATTCATTGCCATATTTAGAAGGGGAATTTGAGTTGAGTGAATTGGAAAATGCTGAGCAAGTTTTTGTAAGTAATTGTACAGGCTTCAGTTTTTTGGAAAGTTTGGGAAAGTGGGAGCTATCTACGGAGCCGATCTCATTTTTGAGGGAAATTTTTGATTGACATTTAAATAGGTACTTTTTATTACAGACCTTATCTTGAAAATATTATCTTTAACGGCTTATTCTAATAAGTTTAGTCAATTACCCAAGCTAACTGCCCATAACCTAACCTAATATTTATGCTCTTAGAACCTTTAGATTTAGCCGTCTTCATAGGCTATTGTTTGCTCATCATCGGGATGGGACTTTATGTGTCCCGTGAGAAGAAAGGTCACGTAAAAAATTCCTCAGATTATTTTCTTGCATCGAAAGCATTGCCATGGTGGGCTGTGGGTGCATCTTTAATTGCTTCCAATATTTCTGCGGAGCAGTTTATTGGGATGTCAGGATCTGGTTTTGCACTAGGTTTGGCGATATCTACTTACGAATGGATGGCTGCAGTCACCTTATTAGTAGTAGCAATTTTCTTTTTGCCGATTTATATTAAAAAGGGAATCTATACCATGCCTGGATTCTTGCTAGATCGATATGATACTAGAGTAAGAACCACTATGGCAATCTTCTGGTTGCTACTCTATGTTTTTGTTAATCTTACCTCTGTATTATATCTAGGGGCTTTGAGTTTGAATACTATCCTGAATGTCCCTATGGTTTATGGTATTATAGGTTTAGCATTTTTTGCTATGATCTATTCTATCTATGGTGGTCTGAAGGCGGTTGCTTGGACTGATGTGATACAAGTGATTTTCTTGATCGCAGGTGGACTTGCCACTACTTATATCGCCCTTCAAATGGTAGGTAGCGGAAACGCGTGGGACGGATTGAGCTTGTTGAGGAGGGAAGTACCAGGCCATTTTTCAATGATTTTATCTCAAGGGGAGATGATCATCCCTGATGGTGCAGGCGGGACCCGCGATGCCTATCTGGATCTTCCTGGGATATCTGTATTAGTAGGTGGGATGTGGATTACCAATCTTAGTTACTGGGGTTTCAATCAGTACATCACTCAAAGAGCATTGGCTGCTAAAAGTCTAGATGAAGCTCAAAAAGGGATGATTTTCGCTGGTTTCTTGAAATTACTTATGCCTTTAATCGTCGTAATTCCTGGTATTGCAGCTTATGTAATAGTGAAAAATGGAATTGATGTAGGCTTTATAGAGTCAATGAAAGATCCGATCACGGGTCTTGTGAAATCTGATAGAGCTTATCCAACCCTACTTCAACTTTTGCCTGTAGGTTTGAAAGGTCTTGCCTTTGCTGCTTTGACAGCAGCTATTGTATCATCCCTAGCATCTATGGCGAATAGTACTTCTACTATTTTTACAATGGATATTTTCAATAAATACATTGATAGAAACGCTTCAGAAGCGAAGCAAGTAAAGGTTGGTCGTATTACTGCATTGGTTGCATTTGGTGTAGCATCGTTAGTAGCTCCTGCACTGGGAGCGCTAGATCAGGCTTTTCAGTTTATACAGGAATACACAGGGTTCATTAGCCCTGGCGTTTTTGCTATTTTCTTCTTTGGTGTATTCTGGAAGAAGACTACTTCAAATGCTGCTTTGACTGGTGCCGCTGTGAGTATTCCTCTTTCCATACTTTTGAAGGTTGTCTTCCCCTCATTGCCATTCATTGATAGAATGGGAGTAGTGTTCTTAATTTTAGCTGCGTTGATGATCATTATTAGTTTGGTAGAAGGTAAAGGAAAGGATCATCCAAATAGTATTGAGATTTCTAAGGACCTATTTAGTACAAGTACCACGTTTAAGATTGGTGCTGTTCTGATAGCTGGCATTACTGCAGCATTATATATTGTATTCTGGTAAAAATTAATTTAGATGAGACGTTTATTATTAGGAATTGACATAGGAAGCTCCTCTGTCAAAACCTCTCTACTTGATGCAGATTCAGGCAAGTCTATCATTTCAAAAGGATTTCCTGATGAAGAAATGATTATAGATTCTCCTGAAAAAGGATGGGCAGAGCAGGATCCAGAGACCTGGTGGAAGTATGTGCAACACACTATCCGCTATGTACTGAACAAGACTTCAGTGAAGAAGGGCGAATTGAAAGGAATAGGTATAGCTTACCAAATGCATGGGTTAGTATTAGTGGACAAAGATCAAAATGTCCTCAGACCGTCCATTATTTGGTGCGATAGTCGAGCTGTAGGTATTGGAGAAAAAGCTTTTAGAGATTTGGGTGAAGAATATTGCCTGAAAAATTTGCTGAATTCTCCTGGAAATTTCACTGCTTCAAAGCTCCGTTGGGTGATAGAAAATGAGCCTGCTTTAGCTTCCAAAATCCATAAAATGATGCTTCCCGGAGATTTCATTGCAATGAGATTGAGCGGGGAGATTTGCACATCCGAAACTGGCCTATCTGAAAGTATCTTATGGGATTTTAAGAAAAATGCCTTGAGTGATAAGGTGCTGGACAATTATCATATTTCAAAATCTTGGATTCCCGAAGTGGTTCCCTCTTATTCTATCCAAGGAAGAGTATCTGCTTTGGCATCTGAAGTCACGGGATTGGAAGAAGGGATTCCTATTTCATACCGCGCTGGTGACCAGCCAAATAATGCCTTTTCACTTCAAGTATTAAAGCCGGGAGAACTAGCCACGACAGCGGGTACATCTGGCACTGTGTATGGAGTAGCTGATAAACCGCTTCATGACCCCTTGTCCAGAGTAAATACTTTTGTGCACGTAAACCATACCGAGAATAATCCTTCGTATGGAGTTTTACTTTGTGTAAATGGAACAGGTATCTTGAATAGCTGGCTGAAGAAAATCATGGGGGCAGCACACATCGAATACGATGAAATGAATAACCTGGGTGGGTCTGCGCCAATAGGATCTGAAGGCTTGACTTTTATTCCTTTTGGCAATGGTTCGGAGCGTATAATGCAAAATCAACATGTGGGAGCTCATATGCTTGGATTGAATCTTCTAAAGCACGATAAGCGTCACATGATCCGTTCTGCACAAGAAGGAATCGTATCAGCACTTACGTATGGATTTCGTATCATGCAGGAAATGGGATTAGATCTCAAGACTGTCAAAGCAGGTAAGGCAAACATGTTTCTGAGTCCAGTTTTTCGCAAAACTTTTGTTCATATGAATAAGGTAGTGCTAGAATTGTACGACACAGACGGAGCACAAGGCGCCGCTAGGGGAGCAGGAATTGGTGCTGGTGTTTTTGCCAGTGAGTCAGAAGCATTTGTTGGCTTATCTTTGCTAGAAACCATAGAACCAAATGAGCAATTTTATGATCCCTATGAAGAAGTATATTTGAATTGGAAAAATCATTTGGAATCAGTACAAAAAATGAATTTATAATCGAATTTCAGACCTATAAATAAACAGATAAACCAAAGTAAACATGTCAAAAACTTATTTCCCCTCAATCGATAAAATACCCTTCGAAGGTAAAGACAGTGATAATCCAATGGCTTTTAGGTTCTATGATGAAAATCGTATGATCGCAGGAAAAACCATGAAGGAGCACTTCAAATTTTCTATTGCATACTGGCATTCCTTCTGTGGAAATGGTGGCGATCCATTCGGTCCTGGTACTATTGTTCATCCTTGGGACTCAGCTGCAGATCCTATTCAGAGAGCAAAAGACAAGATGGATGCGGCTTTTGAATTCATCACTAAAATTGGATCCCCTTTTTATTGTTTCCATGATATTGATCTGATTGACGAAGGATCTAGCCTTGGTGAGTACGAGAAAAGAATGCAGATCATCACTGACTATGCTAAGGAAAAGCAAGCAGAGTCAGGAGTAAAATTACTTTGGGGAACTGCAAACGTATTTAGCAATCCTCGCTACATGAATGGAGCTTCAACCAACCCAGATATGAATGTAGTAGCTTGGGCAGGTGCGCAAGTAAAAAATGCAATAGATGCTACCATTAAACTAGGTGGTGAAAATTATGTGTTCTGGGGCGGTCGTGAAGGCTACATGTCATTATTGAATACAGACATGAAGCGTGAGACCGAGCACCTAGCTCAATTTTTAACCTTGGCTCGTGACTACGCTAGAAAGAATGGTTTCAAAGGAACCTTCTTCATTGAGCCAAAGCCAATGGAGCCAACTAAGCATCAGTATGATTACGATGCTGCTACGGTTATTGGCTTTTTGAGACAGCATGGTTTGGATAAGGATTTCAAACTGAATATTGAAGTAAACCACGCAACATTGGCAGGTCACACTTTCCAGCATGAATTACAAGTATGTGCTGATGCAGGAATGCTTGGAAGTATCGATGCGAATAGAGGGGATTACCAAAATGGATGGGATACGGATCAGTTCGCGATGAACTTGCAAGAAATGACCGAAGCGATGTTGGTGATCTTGACTTCAGCTGGTATTCAAGGTGGTGGAGTTAATTTTGACGCAAAAATCAGAAGAAACTCAACGGACATGGATGATTTATTCTTGGCGCACATCGGCAGTATGGATGCTTTTGCTAGAGGTATGCTGATCGCTCAGGATATTTTGGACAAATCAGATTACCTTGAGAGAAGAAAGAATCGCTATGCGAGTTTCGATTCTGGAAAAGGGAAGTCCTTCGAGACAGGAAGTCTGACACTTGAAGAGTTGAGAAACCTCGCTGCTGAGGTTGGTGAACCAATTCAGACTAGCGGTAAGCAAGAGTACTTTGAGAACCTATTGAACAGATACATCTAGATCTCATTAATAAATAGTATTTGGAAGTCCGGTTGATATACATCAATCGGACTTTTTTTGTTATTAGTGAGTTGTGTCCTAATAAATATTGTTTGGAGAGAAGATGTTTGTGACTTCCGATTTTCCAGATAATTGATTACAGTTGTCTATCTAAAAACATTAAAATAGAGTAATAAGACCAGCTGAGAAGCTAAAACTATTAAGTCTCTGGCTAAGGTAGATTTTGATCAAACTCAATCTAATTTAACTCAAGTAATGCTATTGATGTGGATAGTCATATTTAAGTTTAGATGTTCCAGATTTTTTAGGCAATTTCCCATTGGAATTAACCAAGTCCTATGAAACATACCTGGAAACTATTTGCTCTTCTTATTCTCTTTTCTTGTGGGTCCTCAAAATTTGACTCGGAAGTTACCTTGCCTAAGCTTTTTGGTGAGGGAATGGTTTTGCAGCGTGACGCCACGATTTCATTCTGGGGGCGTGGTATTCCAGGTGAAAATGTACGCGTAAGTTTAGCTGGAGCGATTACAAGTGGAACGATAGAAGAAGATAGCACATGGATACTCAAATTACCCAAATTACCTGCTGGAGGTCCATTCATATTGGAAGTGAACCGGAAAAAAATCAATGATGTGTACATCGGAGATGTCTGGGTGGCCGGTGGTCAATCCAATATGGAATGGCGATTGAAATCACAGGTGATAGGTGCAGAAAAAGAATTTTTAGCAGGCGGAAATCCTCAGATTCGTTTTTTTAAGGTTCCAAATTCCTATAGCGCAGTGAAGCTAGACGATGTGGTAGGAGGTGAGTGGAAAGTTGCAGATTCGGTTAATTTAAAGGAATTCTCAGCGGTGGCCTGGTTTTTTGCGAAGCGAAATAATGAGGAAAAGAAAGTGCCAGTAGGGATCATAGAATCTAATTGGGGAGGAACCCCCGTGGAAGGATGGACTGATGCTGAGATTTTGGCGGAAATGGAAGGTTCATTCAGCAAGCAAGCGAAAGATGTGATTGAAAACAATGAGCGTTGGGAAGCTAAGTTGAAAGAGAATGATTCGAACCGGCAAATGCGCGATTCTATGGTAAGCAAACCTGATTCGCTTACGGCAATGAATGTGGCAGCTCTTAGCTACGATGATTCTAAGTGGAGAAAAATTAATCTGCCTCAGGCAAATCCCTTGCAGCATATTGCTTGGGTTCGCAAAAAATTCACTCTTACAACAACTGACGACGTAAGGCTTCATTTGCCAACTATCGATCAAATGGCATATGTATATCTGAATGGACAATTGTTGCACTATAAAGACTGGGGATCAACTTTGTCAGAACTGATGATTCCATCGAAGATTCTCCTGACCGGAGTGAATGTGTTGACTATTCGAGCGATTAACACTTGGAATAATAAGCCAAGCATTGGTCAATCTGACGAAATGTATTTGCTAGAAGCTGGTAATAAAATATCGCTGGAAGGGACTTGGACATATTCCAATACTACAGTTGAGCCTCACCTGCCAAAAGTAGAATACTTCAATTGGATGCCTGGAATGATGTACAACGCAATGATTGTACCTCTCACCAATTATACGATCAAAGGCGCTATCTGGTATCAGGGAGAAAGTAATGCAGGTCGTCACGAAGAGTATAAGACACTTTTTGCTACTATGATTACCAACTGGAGGGAAGCTTGGGGATTAGGCAATTTTCCATTTCTGTTCGTGCAATTGGCAAATTATATGGAACGTAAAGAAGTTCAAGCAGATAGTAATTGGGCGTTTTTAAGAGAAGCGCAAACTCAGACACTAGAACTTCCAAAAACTGGAATGGCAACAATCATCGACATTGGGGAAGAAGGAGATATTCATCCTAAAAACAAAAAAGATGTTGGAGAACGACTATGGCTACAGGCTAGAAAAGTTGCTTTTGAAGAGAAAATTCTAGTTTCTGGACCCCAAGTTGATTCGCTTTATAGACAGGGAAATGAATTGATAATCAAATATAAATCTACTGGAGAAGGCCTAAAGTTACTTTCCGGAGATGCAGTAAAGGGATTTATTGTAGGAAATGAAAAAGTTGATTTTGAGCAAGTTTCAGCTTCAATTGTGGATAAGCAAACCGTAAAAATTAGTCTTCCGGAAGGAATGGAAGTTGGGGAAATACGTTACGCTTGGGCTGATAATCCTGAAGTCAACTTGGTAAATAATCTTAATTTACCAGCTGAACCATTCAGAGTGGAGTTTGAGTAAATCATCTAGAAGACCAAGTGTTATTGCTTGGTCTTCTTTATTTTCTATTTTTCTAGTAATTCCTGAACTTGGATTAAATCCTCAAATTTTTCTTGTAATTCAAGCTTAGCAGGGATCTTAACTATATTTTCTAAAAAGTCAATAGTGCTAAAAAGAACTCCTTCCCAATCATCAGAGGTGATAGAGCTTCCGATCACATGATTACCAGACTTCGGGAATGCTTTTTCTCGCTTCATGTCATTTGGCGTAGAGATCTGCTGATACATTTCCATCATCTTCGGTACCGATACGACCTTGTCTTGATGTTCGTTATCCTTATAGTAATATCCTAGAAAAAGTGGTTGATTTATTTTCTTAAAGGTGCTTTCATTCATATTGCTGTACATAATGATGCCTAGACTTTCATACGCTTTGATGTTGTAATCTTCTGACCAATACATCGCTTTTTCACCCTCACGTGGCTGATAGGCCAATTTTTTCATAGCAGTCTTCTCCATAATTTGTTCCATCCACGGATTAAAAATAATGCCTAATCCTTCTCCATAATCCCTAATCGCTGGCGAATAAACTGCTACTGCTTTAATGTCTGGTTGCTGGCTTGCTAACAATAGCGTCAAAGCTCCACCCATGGATGTCCCTACTACAATCACCTCATCACCTAGACTTTTTCCGATTTGATATGCCTCGCCTGCAGCATTGGCTAGAATTTGTGCGGTCATGTATTCCATCCCATTTTTACGCTTGATTCCATGTTCAGGCAATCTGGTTACAAATAGATTTGCGCCAAAATGCGCAGCCAAGAATCTGTGAACTGGATCTCCTTCCATAGGACTAGCTCCAAATCCATGAATGTATACAATAGAGTAGGGAGTTTTGCGCTTATTCATACTGTCCGCCCAGACGATATAAGCTTCATTTCCTGGTTTTAAGCCAATTACAGTGTCTTCTCGTTGGTGCACATAATCTTGTAATTCAGCAAGTCGAGTCGGTACCTGAGGGAATTCGATGGTAATTTCTTGATGTGCTACTTTTGGTCCCAGCATGTAAACAATTGCGAGGATCATCGCAGATGCAAATATTCCCAAGAATATCTTTCTTAGCATTGGTTTCTAATTAAGAAGTAAAGTTATGGATAATTCTAAAATTGGTTTAGCTATAAAATATATTGAAATGTAAACATCATTTTAGTTGAAATAGCGTTAATTCGTATTAATAAATCTTAAACCAACACTTATGAAAGCTTTATTCCTTGGAATCTTATTGCTAGTCACCAGCCAACTAGTATTGGCTCAAGAGACACAAACAAAAGTGCCAACTCAATCAGTTTTCGTAGAATTAGGGGGAGCTGGCTTGCCTTATAGCTTTAATTATGACTTCCGCTTTGACAAAACCCGTATGGACACTTGGGGTATGAGAGTTGGTTTTGGAGGCTATACAACGAACAATGAATCATTTTTCTCCTTGCCAGTCATGGTAAATAGACTAATGGGAAAAGGGCCACATTACTTTGAAATCGGTTTGGGAGCAACTTTTTTTGCTTTTGATGAGAACAAAAATAGATACTGCATTGATAGTACATATGATCCAAATACTGGGATGTCGACATGTAATACGTATGAATCTTATCCTTACAGTTTTATCCTTGACGTAGATAGTTCTCCAAGTATTATGGGAACGATGAATTTTGGGTATAGAAGAGTGCCTGTTGATGGAGGTTTTACCTGGAAGATTAATATCAACCCAATTTTTAATAACAATGGATTTTGGCCTTTGTATGGAGGAGTAGGTTTTGGATATGCTTTTTAAAAAAGTAGTTAGACTTAAGACATAAGATTTTAGAAAAGTTCAGGGTATATGATCCTGAACTTTTTTTTTTGATATGCTTTCAATAAAAGGAATGAATATTTTGTAAAAAAGCTGACGAAAGCCAGAATTAAGTAATCACTTCTCAGACTCAAAAAATTCATAGTCACGCTCCACCTTACAAATTCTGGTTTTGTAAGCCGCGTACCAATTTGCTCGTCCCAATTTTTGAGCGACTTGATGATCAGTTTGCTGCTTCCAGTTTCGAATCGCATCTAGACTTGCCCAGTAACTTACTGTAATCCCAAGACCATCCCGTACACTTTCATAGCCTAAATAACCTTCTTGCTCCTCAGCTAGTCGGACCATTTCTTCTGCTGTTTCGGCATATCCTTCCTCGAATTCTGTACGGACACTAGAAAATATCACAGCGTAATAAGGAGGATTTGGAGTGGCAGCGATCATATTTATAAATTTTTTATACGAGTATATTCAACTAAGCTAATATCGTTTTAACTTTTAAAGATGAGTTAATATTTTGTCTCTTTGGGTGCTTTTTAAGGAAAAATTTGCAAGTGAAATAAAGTTATTAACCCGATTTTATTAGGTTGGCTTTTACCAATTAAACTCATTTACATAGTACACAATAAGATTTTATATTGATATAGGTCAAGGAATTGGAATTCTAAAAAGAATGGCAAAATATTTGAGATATATTGTTATGCAAGCAGAGTAATAATAATTGGAAAGCAAAATCTTGTTCTGAAAATTTATCAGATGTTTAAATTTAAGCGAATTTAATTTTGATGATTTACATTAAAAATCTAGATTATAGTTTAGCTCCTTTTATTACCTGTTGAACTAATTTTATGGTATTCCAGTTTAAAAATTAGAAATTCACAGGGTTTGGATTTGAAATTGTACGACTAATAATTCATCTCTTAAACCAATATAGCTTAAGATGCTTAGGTAGGAAATTTTGACAAATTTTAATTTATCTGATTTTAATAATACTAAGAAGTCAACCAGCAGGAAATTACAAGTTGACGGAGGAATATCTTATTGTTTTATAAAAAAATTACGGTTCTCCTTATACCGAAACAGATGCTGCCTTTAGTGGCTACATCAAAATAAGGAATGTGTGAAAAGTTGTTCACATCACCCAGAACCCGGTTTCGGCCGGGTTTTTTTTATTCTTTTTTCGGAGTAGATAATCCTCATTTTAGTAGGAATACTGCTGTTTCCTGAGTCGAAAAAAAGTTGCAAGGAAACTAGCATCAGATGATAGAGGTAAAAAAACTTTTCCAAAATTATAAGTTTTGGAAAAGTTAGGTCAGGAAAATTAAAGTCCAGAAGCGATTGATTTAAAGCCTCTTTCTTCAATCAATGTTTCTCTTACTTTAAGTGATCTGAATGATTTGATTGGATCAATTGCTCCGCCGGATCTGCGTGTTGCTTCAGCAAGTAAAGGACGAAGATCAGTTCTGTAAGCATCCTGCAAAATCTCCTGTGCTCCAGCGACGTCATGAGTTTCCTGGGCAGCTTCCAGAGATTTGCTATCTACCAAAAGCGCTTGAGCGTAGGCAAGTTTAATCGCCAACACAGATTGGATCAGGTCTTCCATGGGATCTTTTAAATTATGACTTGCGTCGATCATCCACGAAAGAGGAGGATTGTTCGTCTCATCAAAACCTTTTACAAGTTCCTGAAAAATCAGGAATAACTGATATGGTTTTACACTTCCCACAGTCAAATCGTCATCACCATATTTGGAATCATTGAAGTGAAATCCTCCTAATTTTCCTTCTGTCATCAATGTTGCGACTATCTGCTCAATATTAGTATTTGGCAGGTGATGGCCAAGATCTACGAGAGTGTAGGCTTTTTTACCAAGCTTATTTGCCAATAGGAATGATGTTCCCCAATCCTGAATCACTGTGCTATAGAAGTGCGGCTCATAAGGTTTGTATTCAATCAGAAGTTTCCAGTCTTCCGGTACATCCTTATAGATTTCTTGTAGTGATAAGTGTGTGTTTTCAAGCGCTTTTCTCAAGCTATGCTGGCCAGGGAAACTACTTCCATCAGCCAGCCAAACGGTTAATGCTTTGGATCCCAATTTCTTTCCAATCTCTATTACCTGCTTATTATGCTCCACTGCTAGCTCACGCACGGCAGCTTCTGAATTAGCCAATGAGCCGAATTTATAACTTCGTGCTTGGTTTTCTTGATCCTGAAATGTATTGGAGTTCACGGCATCGAAGCCGATTCCAACTTCTGATGCACTCTCTTTAATCGCTTGGTAATCACCTGGAATATCCCATGGAATATGCAGTGAAACGGCATTGCTGGATTGATTCAGCGCATGAAGTATTCCAACATCCTGGATTTTTTGAACTAAAGTGGCTGGTTCTCCACCTCCAGAGAATCTACCAAATCGTGTTCCACCTGTTCCCAGCGCCCAACTTGGAATCGCGATTTGCAAGGCTTGAAGCTTTGAAATCAGTTCTTCTACATTATTTCCTTTTTTGTCTAGGCTTTCGGCAAGGAAGTCGAAGTTTATGCTGTGCTCAGCACTTTGAGAATTATTATGATCATTTATTTGGTCGAGAGTAAGTTTCATTGGTGTGTGTGTTTAACCGCGGAGGAGGACACAAAGGTCACGCAAAGGGCGCGGTTTTATTATTTAAAGTTGTTTTGTCCTGCTTCTCCAGAAGCTGGACTTATAGATGTTTAACCACAAAGGACACGGAGTTCACGCGGAGTACACTGAGTTATATTAGGATTCCCTGTTGTCTTGCTTCTCCAGAAGCTGGACATTATTGAAGCCATTTATATAACTTCTTCCTCATTTTCTTCAGTCTTATTCATCCAAAAGGAAGCTGTTCCGAACCAAACGATTGTACCAATAAGCATCAGGATTTTAGAAAGGCTAGGTTCTATATATCCCCAGAAAACCAGAAAAGATGGGGCTAGAGTAAGTACTAAAGCTGTAAATGAAATTATTTTCAATACACTTTTCATAATCAGTAAGTTAAAGGAATAGTTGGAGAGACATTTGTTGTTTTTTTCTGAATAATTTTTGATGAGAGTAAGTACACGATCACTGCTACAAACCAACCTGGAAGTCCAAGGAAGAATATTTCAATTCCACCCCAGATGTTCAAACCCAAACAAAAGATAAGTGAAACTATCCAAGTGATTCCAACTGCTGGATTGAAGTGAGATTTAGTCAATTCAGCATAATTACTCACAAGCCCAATTTTCGGAAGCACGAAAACATCCATAAAAATCACCGCTCCAAGTGGCATCAAAACCAAGCCATAAAGAGCTACAAATTCTAATAGCTGCATCACTAGAGCTGGGAAGCAAGCAGCAATTGTTGTGACTAGACCTACGAAAAGTGTTACTTTCCAAGTTTTCCATTTTGGATTGATGGATTGGATCGCAAGTCCAGCGCGATACAGGGTAGGGTTTGCCGTGGTCCAGCCAGCGATTACCACGCATACAGCGCCTGCAATGCCTGCTGCTTCATAAGCGATCGGACCCGGAGCGAATACTAAACTGCCTTTTGACTCCAAAAGGAAAAGAGAATACAAGATTCCAGAAGCCATCCAAGCAATAAAATGCCCTAAGAACATGCCTGTGCCTGATGAAAAACCATAGGTCCATTTTTTCGCGTAGCGCAAAAGTGACATATCAGCCATTCCTATATGCATCCCCATGTTGCAAAACCAAGCGAAAAACATGATGTGCCAGAACGTAAACTTACTCTGTCCTTCTAGAGGAACTCCGTTCCAAATTGTGGTCTCGGCCACAGGCCAAAAATCAGAAAATGAGGTGATGCCCAATCTAGGTAAAACACCTACTGCTGCTGCTATAAAGATCATAATCATCCATGGTGCAGCGATATTGGCAAATTTGGAGATGACATTAAAGCCAAACATCGCCACAAATGTAGTGATCGCTCCAATACCAAATACCGTAACAATCCAGCCCACACTGCTTGGATAAATATCTGTAAGTGAAGGCATGGCCAGGTTAAAAGGAATGCCGACAGCAGTAGCAGATACTGCGATCATGGCACCAGCCAGGAAGCAAAATAAAGCTGCATTGACGACATTATAGACGAGTGTAAAACGATTTCCCGCAATTTTCTCCAACTGATAATAAAGTGTGGTTCTGGTCTTCATAGCTACTTTTCCTGTGAAAAAAGCCCAGCTGAGAATAGCGAGAATATTACCGACAAGCAATCCACTTACCAAGTCTCCGGCAGTAGCGCCATGGGCTACGAATAGCGGACCTATGACGAACTCTGTGCCTGCGGTATGCTCGCCTGCATATGTCCCTATAAAGCTTTTCCAGCCTTTTAGTTTGTTTTTGGGAATAGGCGTGCGTTCGTATTCATTAACAGCTTCCAGACGCTGTTTAAGATTTTGTGTAGATGACATAGGTTTTCTTTTGGGCTTGAGGTTCAAATTAGGGTAGGAGATACTGAAATGTATCCTGTGCTATATGGTTCAGAAATGAGATTTGAAATTTCTTTTCCCGCTAATTGTTAGAACCCTTAAACCAAAATATTCGCTAAAAAATGGAAGCTTTCTCTAATTGATTAGTGTAGGTTGAAGACGTTAGGGAGTTCTACCGAAATTGGAGAATTGTCTGGATTAGTCTCCATAATATCAGCCATGTAAGCCCACCACCTTTTGACGATTTCTGTACTTCCCAGATCCTGAGAATTTGAATTTCCTTCGATCTCCTGAAAAGCAAAAAGCGTGGAAGTTTCTCTGTCCAAAAAGATCTGATAATCAATTACTCCGGTGTCTTTGAGTAAAGTGACCAGTTCGGGCCAAATTTCGCTATGTCTACGTTCGTATTCTTCTTCGAAACCTGGTGTGAGTTTCATTCTAAAAGCTAATTTTTGAGGCATACTTATTTGACTAATGTGTAATTAAATAGTTGTAAATAAATCCATATTAAGATCAATATACTTAAACATCTATTCTCAAATATTCTCCTATGCGCCATTCATGTTTTGAAAGAACTAAAAAGGAAATATCAACAAGGCATGTTGTCCGACTGTATTGAAATCTCTCCAAATTCGATTGAGTTCGGTATGTGTTTTTGCAGCTTCCAAACCTGAGAACGGGTAGAGTTTAGAGTTGATCTCACGACATTTTTGTGTAAGCTTTCTGCTGGTCAGACTAACTTTCTTTAAGCGTGACTTTGAAATCTTGCCATTTTCTTCCAGCTCAGCCCATGAATCATTGACTTGTCGATAGAATTCGTCTCGAAGTTTCTCTAGTTTTTTGCTCTGTTTGTTCAGCAGATTTTGAAAATAGGAGAGATGCTTTTTATCGTATTTTCTATACTCATTTCGTTTCCAGAAAGACTGCTCAATTACCTCGATTAGGTGAATGGAAATGCCCAAGATATTTGCTGCAAGTGTTGCTTCAGCAAATTGAAGAAAAGGATATTGATAAACGGAAGCAGTCAGTTGTGCTTTTTCAGGGAGAATCTCGAAGCATCTGTTAAGTGGAACACTTAGGTCTTCACATCGGAAAGCGTGGCTTCCAGTCGCTATCATTCCCATGTAATTCCAGCCATCGAGAATTTCCACATCTTTTCTGTCAATCACAAAAGCCTTTATCTCTGGCTTTCCTTTTTTATCCAGAAGTGGCTCCCCGTGCTCTAGAATCTCACAATTGGCAGTGAGATGAGTGGCATGCAATGCTCCAGATGCATAGGTCCAGCTCCCTGATATTATGTAGGTATCGTCGATTTTATCAGCTTTCCCACCCACAAATCCACTACCTGCCAAACAGAGTTTTTCGTCAGGAAATATATCATTTCGCAGTGATTCATCCATGAATCCTACGAACCAGGCAGCTCCAGCACAAAGCGTCACAGTCCAACCCAAGCTCCCGTCCAGCTTGGCAAGTTTCTCCTCAATCTTAAGAGCCTCGGGTAAGGTACATCCCAATCCTCCAAGCTCTTTTGGCACAAAAAGCTTGAACAACTTATTTTTATATATTTCAGTCAGCCATTCTTCTGGAAGGTGGCCAAGTCTCTCCGCTTTGGTGGCGAGTTCGTGACTAAACAGTTTTAAGTTTTCCATGCGCTTGGTCCAGTTCTTTTCTCCAATCAAAATAGCCAAAGATGGCTACCACGAAAAGGAAAATTGTGAGGAATGAGATTAGAATTAGGTCTTTGTGAAAAAGCAGGGGAATGGCTACCAGGTTTGATACATTCAACCAAATCCAGTTTTCAAGTTTTCTTTTCGCCAGAAGCCACATGCCCGCCCAAGCTGTAGATGATACAAAAGCATCAACTATCGGCACATCAGAATCGGTGAACGTGGTGAGCATGAAGTATAGAAATCCCCAACCGATGATAGCGATCGCCCAGGTGATTTTCTGCTCATTTGCAGTACTTCTGGAGATTTGAGAAGCTCCGCTGGCAGAGTTGTCTTTCCAAATAGCCCAGCCATAAATACTCATGACGAGATAGTAGGCGTGGAGCAAGGTTTCAGCGTAGAGTTTTGCATCTACGAGTAAGAAGCTGGAACATAAAATTCCAATAATGCCAGCTGGATAAAGCAAGACGTTGTTTTTGCGAGCGAGAAGTACTGAAGCCACTCCAAAACTTACAGCAAACCATTCTAGCAAACTGGTGGCTTTGATCTGCTCAGTGAGCAGATTTAGGTCAATAGAAAATAACATTTGAATAACGTTTTATGATTATTCAAAAAAGGGAGAACAGTAATCTAGTCCCTACGCCGGCATTACCCGGATCAGGTGCTCCCGATAAATCGGGATGGGTATGATCTCAGCCCGTAACTTTTAGGGCACCCCTTATTTGATGGCGCTAATATAGAAATTAATATTTCTTTAGTGGAAACACAGTGAGGGAAAATGATTTCTGAATAGATTAATCAATATGATTATCCCCAATGAAGCCAGTAGTCATAAATTCTTTGGTTTCTTCGCTGGAAAACAGGAGACAGAAATGACCTCAATTCCTGATTATACCCAATACTAAGCAAGAAAGCGGATATTGATAAAAACTGTGGCTAATCAACTTTGAGAATAGCCACAGTAATTTTTTATAAGCCTAATATTTGTAACCTAGAAACTTATTTTTTGTCAAAAAGAATTGGGAGTAAATTTCGTTTGAATTTATAATCCTGGAAGGCTGTAAACCAGCTAGAAGCAAGATTTATACTTTTTGACCAGGTTCTAGGATTGCGTAAAGGACCGCCAAGATGTTCGTTTAGAAATGCGGAGTGCTTTTGATTGATGAGAGCAATGGTGCTTTTCTTAGCTTTTCGATTTACTGATTTTCTTCGTGAGCATGAGTGAATTCTGTATGAAAAACCCACCAATGGGAGTTTGATTACTTCCCCACCTGATTTTAGTAAGTTGATCCAGAACTCCCAATCTTCCCAGCCCCAAACCATTCTTTCATCAAAACCACCTGCATTTTTCCAGTCAGATTTCCGGAAAACAGAGCTAACGAAAATCATGTTGTCTTTAGCCAGGGCTGCCTGACTGAATTCCTTTAACTTCCATTGCTTATTCTTGAATCCAAACTTCTCGGCCTCACAGTACACAAGTTTTACATTCTGATTTTGTTCCAATTTATTTACACTTTCAAGTAAATACTCTTGACCAATTTTATCATCCGCATCTAACGGTAGAATATACTTCCCGCTCGCTTGTTTTATTCCTAAATTTCTGGCTACAGATGGTCCAGCATTAGGCTGAGACAATACTTGAATTAGTTTTGGATGCCGTTGTTGTATCGAAATTGCAATTTCCAAGGAATTATCTGTGGAACCGTCATCGATGACTATAATCTCAAGTTTCTTAAGACTGCTGTTTAGAACGGAGGTTACAGCCTCTTCCAAAAAAGTGCCTTGATTATAGCAAGGAATAATTACTGAGGCTATAGGTGTATGATCGTGGATTGATTGAGTTGGCATAGTAGTATTGTGGTTATTAAACTAAAATGTTTGGCTATTTGTGCTGGTGATTTCTGGCAATTTTATGAAGTTGGAAGACTTCATAAAAAGAGCTGAATTGAGTCATTTTGTATAAATGCTTAAGATCCCAAAGAGGACCAGTAAGTATTACATGCTTTATCAGTATATCAGTCAAGTGCTCATTCAGAGCAGACAACTTGTTTATTAAATTATAGTCAATAGGGAGAGATTTTATTTTTTGTTCAAGCCATTTTCTAAGTTTTAGCTCTCCGTAGTACATTTTTTGAGCGTTTTGGCTCATACTTTTCTTATGAACGCGAATAAGAGTTGAAGCTTTTTGATCGGGCAAATAAGCAAAATGTGTGTTCGCCATTGCCAGCTCCAGCCAGTAATACCAATCCTCTGAATTAGACACATTCTCAGAAAATTTGATGTGTTGATTGGAAGAAGTTCGCCTCAATAGAGGGCTGGATACTACTGTGAAGTTCCTTTTGATAAGGTTGTTCAGAATAGTAAAGCCCTTACCATCAACTTTGGGCATCCATTCTACCCCTTGCATTTCCAGGTCAGGAAAAAGAATACTAGGGTTTTCACTTTGAAAATACCAACAGTCCGAATAGACTAAATCAACTGTAGGATTATCCTCCATATACTTTACCTGCAGGTCGATCTTATCCTTACTCAGTAAATCATCGGCATCAAGAAACTGTAAAAATTCACCTCTTGCATGAAGTAATCCAGTATTTCTTGCATTAGAAAGTCCTGCATTAGGCTGGAAAAAATACCTGAATCGACTGTCTTTTTTCAAATACTTTTCGACAAGCTCCTTTGTATTATCAGTAGATCCATCATCTATGATCAAAGCTTCCCAATTAAAATATTTTTGGTCAAGAAGATTGTCCAGAGTTTCAGCTAGAAATTCCCCGTAATTATAGGATGGTATGATGATCGATACTTTCATGGGTTATTTGAAAATAGTTTTAGTTTTCAGTCCCCAAACTTGCCGAAGTGCAAAGCTAAATTTCTTTTTTTCGTCTTGTTTTGGAATGTGTAGAAGTGCGTTTCTATTCTTCCAGATTTCGTATCCAAACCCAAAATTGAAAAAATTTGAAGCTCTGTTTTGTCCTTTGCTTAGCAGCCAAGTGGCATAGCTAGAACGCTTCTCTTTTGCTTCATATTCTGCACATACATTTAGCCAATCATTTTCCCGTTCTATTCTAGAAATAGTCGTCTGAAGCTTAGTTTCGTTTCTTTTTACACCTCTTATATCTGTCAGATTTTTTGTGTGTTGCCTATATTTTACCAGACATTCATTGAGATAGTCTATTCTGCCAAAATGGGATGCAACATACACGATCCAATGATCATAAAAACCCTTTGTTGGGAATGGAAAAATGTGCTCTAAAAGTGATTTTCTGAACAACATTGCATGCCCAGATACGCAGTTGAAAAAGAGAAAAGCTTCCGGTTTTTTGCCGCTGACGAAGTTCAGTTTGGTGGTCATTCTATATCCTATAGGTGCATCATTTTCATCTACCAGTTCTGAATCGTGATAGACCAAAATATTATCCTCGGAGAGCTTGAATAGCTTTTCTATTTTGTCTAATTCCCAAATATCATCCTGATCACACGGTGCGATAAATTCGCCTCGACAACTTTTTAAATTTGCTTCGAAATTTCGTTGATAACCAAGGTTTTGCTTATTCCTATGAATTCTGATCTGCGAGTACTCGGTTGAATATTCCTCCAAAATCTCCATTGTATTGTCGGTGGAGCAGTCATCGTAAATACTGATTTCTAGATTAGGATAGCTCTGATTGAGGAGTGAATCAAGTTGTTTACGCAAGTATTTTCCACCGTTATAGGTGCACATAGCGATGGAAATCAGTGGATGTGTGACTGTAATCATGCTGTGGAAAATTGTTGTTTGTCAATGAGTTTACTGTATAGTCCTTCCTGGAAAAGAAGCTCGTGGTGCGTGCCTTGCTCAATAATTCTGCCTTTGTCCAAGACTAGAATTAAATCTGCTTTTTGGATAGTACTCAGTCTGTGAGCGATAACTAGTGTGGTCCTGTTCTCCATTAGTTTGTTAAGTGCATCTTGAACCAGATATTCAGATTCAGTATCAAGTGCAGACGTAGCCTCGTCCAGTAGGAGAATAGGAGGGTTTTTCAGCACAGCTCGAGCGATACAAATTCTTTGCTTTTGACCACCAGAGAGCTTAGTGCCACGGTCTCCAATATTGGAATTGTATCCATGTTTTGTGTTCACAATAAACTCGTGAGCATTTGCGATTTTGGCAGCAGACTCGATTTCTTGCGGGCTAGCATCAGGCTTGCCAAATGCGATGTTGCTGGCAATGCTATCATTGAAAAGAATAGATTCTTGATTGACTATGCCAATTTGAGCACGAAGAGATTCGCTACTTATTGATTTACTATCCATGCCATCGAAGCTTATACAACCTTGTTGAGGATCTATAAAACGTGGAATCAAATCCATTAAGGTAGATTTCCCACCACCAGATGGTCCGACTAATGCTACGGTAAAACCTCTTGGAATTACCAAGTTGATATGTTGGAGGACCGGTGTATGGTTGTAGGAAAAAGACACATCTTTGAAGGCAATACCCTTATTGAGCTGTTTCAAAATGAAAGGCTCTTTTTGGTCAACCACTTGTGGTTTTTCATCTATTAGCTCCAATACGCGTTCTCCAGCTGCTAAACCTGCATTGATAGTACTGAAGGATTCAGTAATGGCTTTTGCAGGGCGCATCACTTGGGAGAAGATCGCGATATAGGTGATAAATGCAGCTGCGGATAGTTCTGATTGATTACTGATCACTAGTGAACCTCCATACATCACGATCACAGCAACCATAAATACTCCAAGGAGCTCAGAAACTGGCGATCCTAGCTGCTGCCGGTAAGCCATCTTTCTTCCTAAGTCAGAATACTGAACATTTTCCTGATGAAATTTCTCTTTGATTCTATCGGTAGCATTGAATGCTTTGATAATTTTGATGCCAGAAAGTGCCTCGTCAAGGTAACTTACCATTAGTCCAAACCGCTCTTGCGCTTCCGTGGCTTGAGCTTTCAATTTTTTAACGATGTTCGAAATCACAAAAGCAGAGATCGGAATCACCAAAACCGCGAACAAGGTAAGTTTATAAGAGATTGCAAAAAGAATGGCGATGTATGCGATTAGTTGAAGCGGTTCTTTGAAAAGCACCTGAAGCGTACTGGTCACAGAATACTGGACTACTTGCACGTCGGAAGCAATTTTGGCAATGATATTACCTTTTCTCTGCTCATTAAAATAGCCGACATGAAGATCCATGACGTTATTAAACACAGTTTTCCGAAGGTTCAATAAGGTATGTATTCTCAGGTTTTCCATCACTCGCTGGGAGAGATACCGGAATAGATTTCCTAAGAATACAGAAAGAACTATCACAATGCACACCCACTTTAATGCTTCGAATGCGCCATAGTTTTGTTGAATTTCAGTTGTGTAATAGTTGAAATAGCCAATAATATCCGTCCAGGAACTAGGCTCGGCTACAGCACTTGCTTTTTGGTCCCCAAACAGGGTGGTAAGCAATGGCGCTAATAATGCCAAGTTCATTGTGTTGAAAATCACCGAGAAAATTGTGAAAATTAAATAGGGGACGGCATACTTTCCAATGGGTTTGGCAAAAGAAAGTAGCCTCAAATATGTGTTCATAGGTTATGCGAATTATAGCGTGACGACCTGTTTTGTGACGAGGAGGTTTTGAATTCTTAGAATAATCTGCTGCAGTGATACTTTACCATGCCTACTCATCATTTTCAACCTAAGATTTTCACGAGATTCTTGAATTTGTTTATGCTGAGCAAGAAATCCTACATAAGCTTTCCAAATCCAAAATTGGCCGAGAAGCATTTTAGGCAATACTTCCAGTAATACTAACCGATTTCGCCACATCTTAAGATCCTTACCATCCAAATGAATGGCGTGAAAAATCATGCGATTTCTGAAGTAAATCTCTTTAACCTTACTCTTCTCGAAATAGGTTTTGGTTGTGTGTGAACCTAGGTGAAAGCAAGTCGCTTCATGTTCGTAGTGGCAGAACCAGCCCATTTTCCATGCTCGAATTCCCAAATCCACATCCTCGGAATAAAATGGAGAATAGATTTCATCAAATCCGTCCAATTGCTGGAGTTTATGTCGATCTATAAGGGAGTTGGCTCCAGAGAGAAATATTGTAGGTACTTCCTTACTGGATTTGATGTAAAAAAGTTGGTTTGACTTCAGTTTAGATCCATTGAATATAGGATAGCGTGCAGCCACTTCTATATCTTTTCCGTCGGATGTTAGAATTTTACCCATTACACCAAATGTGTCTGGATTGTCAAAGTAGGGCAGTAGTACTTCGAAATAGTCTGATGTTAACTTGATATCAGAGTTGAGTAAAAAGATCAAATCCATTGTAGCAGCCTGAATTCCTGAATTACAGGAAAATGAGAAGCCGCGATTTTCACCATTTGCTAATATTTTTATATTAGGGTAATTCTGCTGTAAAAATTCGACAGAATCGTCAGTAGAACAGTCATCAATTACGATGAATTCATAGTCAATTTTTGAGTGCTTTAAAGCCTTCAAAGTGAAGGGAATGTATGTCTGGAGCAATTCCTTCCCGTTGTAATTGGGTAGGATCACAGATATGGTGTTTTTCAACGGTAATAGTGGTTTAGCTTTTTTTAAAACGAAGTCTCATGGAGAAACGCTACATGGATCAACGAAAAAAAATAATTAGGTATAGGGTTATTTGGGCGTAACCTATTCGTTTAGAATTGCTAAGGTAACATATGAAAAATTGTTTTGAAACTCATCAGTTCATTTCTCTCTAGCGTGAAAATCATATCACACTTTTGAAATGAAAATTAGATGGATAATATATCTTTCTACCTTTTTAAATTCTCCATCTGCTCCTCATTTTCAATTATGACTTCATTATAGACCAATGTCCAACCTAGAGACTTGGTCAATACATAGATATTTAAAAGTTCGCTCATTAAGCGCTCTTGGGCATCATTTTTAAGTTCGGAGGCCTCGATTTTCTCTCGAAATTGAGCAGTGATGCTTGTTTTTATCTTGTTGTAATCCTTTGCTTCAAAGGGATTTAAAAAGTCCTGAGTTACATCGTAGTATTCAAATTCAGGGTAAATATTGATCACAGGATCTGGAATTTTTGTAATTGTAACTGTCTTAGACTCCGGGTCAACTTTCGTCTCTAGTTGTCGAAGATCATATTCTACGGTGGCTTTTGCTTTAGCAATAATCAAAGCTTTCTTATTAGCACTGACAAGACTAAGAAATAGCTTTTGAGAATTTTTGAAGGTATAAACCTGAGAATAATATCCTTCAGTCACGATAAGTTTTCCTACTTGCTGGATCTGCTGCTGAATCATCGCTGAGTTAGCGTTCAGTTCATCTCGGCTATCTTTTCTATCAGAAAAGTACCAAAAGCCACCTATAATTAAGAGAGCAGCAAGAAATCCGAAGACAAATCTATTCATGAGAAGGAGGTGAGATGGCAATAAAGATTAAAGGTAACTACGGAAAATGGTAGGGTAGAGATTTGAAAGCAAGAATATTAGTTATTAATTTTTGTTTTAAACATTAGGGCATTGGATTGAAAATCTCTCAAGTTTTATTAATGCAAAAACAGCTATAAAAAACAATTCTGTATGATATTTTTATCTGCTAAGAGAAACAGAAACTTCACAATGTTGTTCCTGTAGGATAAAGAATAGGCTTTTGATTTCGGATTTTAGGCGAAATAATGAGGATAAATTCGGAACTTCCGCACCTCAACTAGGGATGTGAAATGTAATAGTTTTCGTTTTAACATTATATTCAGCTACCACTGAAAGCAATTAATTTTGCAATCACATTAGTTAATTAAGGTAAGCATAGCTAATAATCTCATATATGGCAATCAAAAGTAATCCTGTTACGCAGAGTTTAGAATTTAAAACACATGTCGACCAGGTTGAAAAGGAATTTAATTTTCTAGTTTCAGAATTCGGTTTTTCTTTGTCACAAAACGAGTTTATTGGTAAAGAATTTTGGATAGTCTATTCAAAAGATCCACTTGCGATAGAGATTTTGTTTGAAAAGGGCAAGCTGCCTTTTGTCACGCTACGCAATAATAGTATGCCACACGATGAGGAGTTATACATCGACAATGGGGATAGCGTAGAAGAATATAGCGTGAAGGCTCAGCAAATTAAGAATAGCAGATACGAAAGAAAAAACGCGCTTGAGACGCGAGTAATGGACACATCCCCAATCATTAGCAACTTAGCTTTAAAGGAATTAAATGATGATTATGCTTTGTTTGGTCATAATGAGCATATTGAATATCTGAAGGAAGCAGCATTAACAGTTCGCAAAAATTTAGAATCCAAAAGAGGTCATATGGGAAAATACAGTACGTCTTAATCGATAATACTTTTATTCTAATTAATCTGATTAGCCTATAAAATCTCCCTCCATTACTCACTGAATGATAGATCAATTGGTTTAAAACCTGTTTATAAAGGTGTAATATTGATTTAAGTGTGAGCGGATCACACCTTTTGGTCCAAATGAAAATCTAGCTCATTCCATTTACCTACAGTCTTGTACGGAATGAAATTGGCAAAAAGTTCTTCGGAGTACCAACCTAATTCTCTTGTATTTTTAATGACTTCCATATGCAATGGAGATCCATAAGCATAAGCTCGCATAGCTTCATAAGAATCCCAAATGCTGAAGGTGGCCTGCATAAACCAAGGATATTCTCCTATGCCGATAGAGAAAATTGATCCTTCTGCCTGAGATACTTTTCTCCCCAAAGAGGGTACGTGTCGCCAGAATTTTAGGAGAAATTTCAATTTTATTCTAGCTCTGGTAATCACGACAACTGGGCCGTTTGGACTTAAATTTTGTAGCTCGTAAGGGTTAGTTCCATCCCAAAGTCCATGTGCTTTTACTGCCTTCAGGAAAATGTAAAAAATTTCCGCTGACTTAATTTTAAACTCAGAAAACGTGTCTGATAGTTCGAAGAAGTCAGTCGCATTTTGCTCTGATTCCCACACGCAGTGAAGTGCATACACATTCACATTCAGCGACTTGGAAAATCCATTTCCGCCACCACTACCTAATAGTTTGAAAAATAACAGACCAGGAACTTCCTCAAGTTTTTTCTGAGCTTTTCCCATTTGACCGAAAATCCAAAAGGTATTACTAAGCCCATTGAACCTCATTAAGGTAAAAGTACTAATCTGCGAAACTGGTAAATCTTTCATTTTGGGTAATGTAGAATATCTTATCAGAAACCTTTCAATTGACCAATGTTATGGGATTTGAGTAAAAAGATGTGCCAGATCTTTGGGTTATGTTCCGATCTGTAAATTAAACAGCCATAATTGCTATTTATGATAGGTATAATTTATTCAATTCTCAAGGCCTTATAACTCTCTAGCAAATTCCTTGGCAGCATAGATATAATCTTTTGTTCCATTTTTCGTAATTGGTGCGTTTTTCAAATCTTTATTAGTGTCCATAGCCACTTTCTCGGCAGGTAGAATATTCCCATCATATGCGAGAGAATATAAACAATCACTTTTGACACGGTTGAGGTGAGCAGTTGCGCCAGGATGGCTTTTGGCTATAATTCCAGTTTCTAGAAAACTATTAAGGTATAAGTCTGCATCTAGCTGATACACTAATGAACTCTTTCTTAACTCATCTTGGAAAAGCTCCAAAAAGTCAATCTTGTTATTAACTGCATAAGAGTTTATGAAAGCTGATTTAACTGCTATTAGATTATAGTTTGTTTTCGCCGATGGTTGTTCGATTCATCAAAAGCTAAATTCTCTTAAAGTTCACCGTAATTTTCTATTCGGTACTCTTTTCCTTACTTACTCCATTTATGTCCAATTCCATTTGGGAGAGTTTTTGACCGCCTTTAATTCCAAAGTCCAGTGTCCTGATTGGAAAAGGAATAGTAATATCCTGTTTATCAAATGCACTTTTAATCGCTTTGATAGCTTTGTTTTTCATCGTGAAGTAGCTGGGTTCTCCAGGATATTCTATCCAAAATCGAATATTAAAATTGATTGAACTGGAGTCAAAGTCAGAATAATCAAAAACAATCTTATCATGGTCTATCACTCCTTCCAAGTTTTTTATTGTGCTCAATACAACATCTTCAACTTTATCAAGATCTTCTGCATAAGAAACTCCAACGGCTATATCAATACGCCTTTTTTTCAAAATAGAATAATTGTAGATAGCACTCTGTAAGATGTCTTTATTTGGAATGTAAACTTCTTGGCCCTGGAAAGTCTCAATAATCGTAACCCGTAAGTCAATTTTACTTACTACGCCCATAATATCCTTTATTCCTATAATGTCCCCAACCTTAAAAGGTTTCCTGAAGGCCAGAATAATACCCGAAATAAAATCTGCCGCTATATCCTGAAAAGCAAAACCCAATACTAAACCAAGCACACCAATTCCTGCGATTAAGGAGGTTAATGCTTTATTTAGCCCGAGTACTCCAAGCATAATAAAAAAACCAAGCCCTAAGATTGCCGCATAAACAACAGTGGAAAATAAATGCCCAAATGCTTCGTTTTTTGATGCTTTGTAGAAAAGTTTTATAGATAGTTTGCTTCCTAGTCTGGCAAGAACAAGAAAGATTATTAATAGGAGCAGGGTCACTGCCATGTTGGGAATCAAATTTATTAAGGCATCATACCAACTTTCTAATTTTTGGATTACCGTTTCTATAGGTGCCTCTATTTGCGTTTGTATGTCCTGTTGCATTGTCCTATTTTAAATTTACTTTTTATGTATATCCCGCTTTTCTGCCAGTAAAAAAATAAAAGCAATATAGGAGGTGGTTAAAATTAGTATTTAGGCCACTTCGGTCACCGGTCTTCCGTCCTATAAAGCTAAGAAACTATGGCTAGTGGCATCATTGCGGATAATCATATTACTTTTATTTAGTTGGCAGCTATTTTATGAATTAAGGCCGAGCCTATCATTCAGCTGCTTCCTGTCACAATTACTACTCCGGTATCTGCCAAAACATTATTAGGTGATTAATTACATAACATTTTACTCCAAATCTCTGTGATGAAAAGAATTGTTAAACTCTTCACGATCATAAAATCCATCAACACTATTCGAACCGTGAATCGTGTTATCTCCCCTGTAATGGCGAAGTAAATTTAATTCGTATTCAAAATCTATAACATCTCCCTTTTTGAACCGATTTGCTTTGGAAAAAGTGGAACTATCAATTTGTTGAGTATTTACAAGTTTGTTCTTCTCATCAATAATTGTCATTCCTATAGGAATAATCAGGTGATTTTCTCCTTCCTTGTTTAAAAACTCATGCACACCTTCGCTAACTTGGTTTTGATATGCGTCGTGCCCCTCTTCTATCAACGTTTCATCGACTTCAACATCTAGATAAACTACTCGTTCGGCAGTTTTATTTACCAGCAAATGATCTACTTTTCCAATGATACGGTTATTTGCATCTTTCACATCCCAACCCCTTACATCGCTATAATTCTCGGCCACTTTATAACCTGATAATTCATCCAGATTATAAAGATTTTTATTTGTATGTGTCATTATTTTAATTTTTTAAAGCCTGCATGCCGCAGGCATGGTTAACTAATTCATTTTTTGAAGAAGGTCCGCAGCTTTTGCAAAGTAATTCTTAACTGCATCTTTTTGTTCAAGCGTAAGTACTCCCATTTTTATTGATTCTGATGCACTCTTTAATTCTTCAACTTCGTCTGCCAAACCTGGATACATTGCCTTTTGGAGGTTTTGTAATATATTAGTTAAGATATCATCTGCCTTTCTAATATTATCCGCATGTGTTGTTTCGAAAGGATCACTTGCAATCATTTTTGCATATTCGTTTACCTTTTCTATGTCTGCCTGAACGTCATAATCAACCTCATTGGCCATAGCATTAGTAGCTGCAATTAGTTTTAATAATGCTTCATTTGTATATGCATGGTCCAGACCCATATTTGCCTTATTGTTTTCTAAAAAATTTACATAAGCCGCAACGGTGCTGTTATTTTCATTTACCCCTAAAAGGTCATATTCGTTCGTATTGGTGATGTAATCTGCTTCAGTTACTGCCTCAGTATTTTCGCCGTTATCACGAAATACCAGAAAATATACAAGCAATGCAGCGATGATAAGGCCGACTAACAACCATGGCCAAATCTGTTTTTTCTGTTCAATCTTAATTTCTGCCATAATAATTTTGTTTTTAAGTGTTAAAATATTTATTAGATAACATTCTATTTTCAGCTATCGTCAGATAGACTACAAAGGAATTATATTAATTATAGAATTTGTCGATTACCTGAAAGGTTTCCTTTCAGGTAATCGACATTAATTATAGTATTCATTTGCCTTGAATGAGTTTAACAACTATTGCGATAACTGCAATAACAAGCAATAAATGTATAAACCAACCGACTTGAAAAGCAAAAAAACCGATTACCCAGCCAATAATTAAAATTACCGCTACGATGTAAAGTAAATTTCCCATGATTGTTTTTTTTAAGTTATTATAATTAGTTTTTTGATATTATTGTGACCTTTTAAATTTGAGATAGGAATTCCTCATGATAACCAGCAATACCAGGTTTCAGTCCGGTGAGTATTGTAGGTTCCAAAAAAGCTCCTTCACAATCTGCACGTTTTCAGCTCAATAGGACTTCTTACACCTGCATCAAAATAACGCTTAGCCTGATCAACTAAATGAACGGCTGTTGCTTCACTACTTAATTGGCCAATCCTTCAGGCACTTCTGCTTCTTTAAAAAGTTCTAAAATGGCAGCCGCATATTGTGGAACGATGGAGGGCTTGAATTGCTCCTAGTAACGGGTAGGTTCTATAATGCCATCTACTATAAAAATCATTCCGTTTTTAGATTTGATATCTGCTTGAATGACTTTTGATCCTCCAAAAGACAAATAATAAGAATCCTGGTAAATTTCAATCTCGGTGTTATTTCCAGTACTGATGACATCAGCATTCTTAAACTCAGAACTATTATATTTTTTTGATAAAAAATGTTCATTCATAAATTTGATCAGTCCTGCCCTGTTATTTGGATTTGTCAATTCCGCAAAACGTTTTATGGACATTTTGGTAAAGGCATTATTGGTAGGAACTAACAGTGTATGGGGTTCTGTGGTAAGCGCCAAAGAGAGATTGAGCCCAGAAAGCGTCAACAAGTTTGCAAAGGTCGAGAGATCTCTGTCCATATTTATTAACTCGATTGTTTTATACTCGCTGGTGTTGTCTACTCCGTTAAGGATAGGTCCATCTACCTGGGCAAAAACACTTGAACTGAACATAAATGCTGTCACGAAAGTGGTGATTTTAAAGAAATTAGTTTTCATAATATTGATTTTAGTATTAATTATTTATTTTTGTATTTCTATTTTATGAGTGTACGCTACTTTGCCAGTAAAGGCATTAAGCACTTATAATTTGAGTTTAAACCTGAGTTTGCGTCACACCGGTCATCGTACACCTATCACCCGTCTGGTAAAGCAAAGGAAATAAGGGTACTGTAATCATTCCGTATATCCATATATTATAATTAGTTTTTTGATAGTATTATGACCGTTTAAATTTGATATAGTAAGTTAAGTCTTAACACGATATATTGTGTTACATAATCCCACTATTAAGTTACATAATTCACACATTAGCCATTTGTTAATTCTTTCTAAAGCCGCTTTTTATTATTCTCCACCATCGCCCTTTTTTTTATTTTTCTCGCCTCCACCTTGTAAACATTAACAATGCCTGACAAGCTACTGATTATCAATTATTATTGATTTCATTTTCCTTCATTCAATTATGTTTAGATACTTATCATTGTATTAAATAATTTCAATACAATGTAAAGTATTTACTTTAAGTCCCAAGCGAAAAATTGAATACCACCCTGGAGCCATCAGGTGCAATAGCGAGTATTTGAATGATTCCATTTTGTGCTGAAAGCAAAGCTGTATCAATCTCTTTAGAGTTATCAACCGGCTTTCCATTGATGAAGACGATTATCGTGTTCTTGGGAATTCCGATCTGTTCAAAAAAACCTCCTCTTCGAACATCCGTTACGATGACACCTGAATTCAGATTTAATTGTTGTTTCTGATCTCTCGTTAGCGATGTAAAATCAGCTCCTAGTTTATTGTGTATAGTTTCAAGAGATTCATTTAAGTTAGTTGCAGTTTTTACCGATTCATCTCCTTTTAAGGTAACGGAAGTAGTATATGTAGTACCTTTTCGTAAATAATCCAGTTTAATAACATCGCCTGGTTTATGCCTTGCGATTCTTTCGGAAAATTCCGTTGATGAAGTCATTTGTATCCCATCAATACTTTGAATTATATCACCTTCCTGCAATCCCGATGCTTCTGCTGCACTTTCTCTTAGCACACTCGTTATATAAACTCCTTTTACTTTTGCCGGATCAAGTCCCTCTTGCTTAAAAAATTGATCTTCTGCAATAGGAGCGGGAAATGACACACCTAGTATACCTCGTTTTACTGTGCCATACTTTTTTAAATCGTCTAGAATTTTTTTAGCAAGATTAACAGGAATTGCAAAGCCATAGCCTGAGTAGCTACCGGTCTGCGAAGCAATAGCACTGTTAATTCCGATTAATTCACCATTTAAATTCACCAGTGCCCCACCGCTATTTCCAGGATTAATAGCTGCGTCAGTTTGAATAAAGGATTCAACTGCCGTGTTCATGTTTGGAGAATTACCGTCACTATTATTACCCGGTCGGTTAATAATTCCGATGCTTCTTGCTTTTGCGCTCACAATTCCAGCCGTAACCGTTGTATTGAGCGAGAAAGGGTAACCAACTGCCAATACCCATTCGCCTATTTCTACAATATCAGAATTTCCAAATTTTACTGCTGGAAGCCCCGTAGCATTTACTTTTAATAATGCCAGATCTGTATTTGGATCAAGGCCAACTAATGTAGCGGTGAATATTCTTTTATCGGGAAGTATAACTTCAATCTCAACAGCATTTTCTACAACATGATTATTTGTAGCGATATAACCATCTGCTTCAATTATTATCCCAGAACCTGAGCCCATTGCAAAACTGCTTTTGCCAGGTATCCCATTAAATTGCTGTCCGGAATTTCCGGACGTTTCTGACCCTTCGTAAATCGTTTTAATATGCACTACTGATGGCGTAATTGCCCTCGATGCCGTGACAAAATCTCCAAATGCATTTTGTGATTTATTGTAATGAATACTATCGTTCGACAAGGATTGAGGAATTGTATCCTTTGCAAATTTTTCAGCGCGACTGTTTTCAACAGAATAGCCAGCCAAGCAACTTTGCATACCAATAAACATTGTTGCAATGATCAATAAAAAGTTATTTTTCATGTGTTTATAATTTGAATGTTAATCCGTTATAGCGTGATTTAGCTTGAAACTGAAATTGAAAAACCTTACTTTATTCAGCACGGTGTAATGAATACATCACAATGAGTGGCTTGACCATTGATTTACAAGAAGCTCATGTTGGATTAGTTTTGAACATGAAGAATAGGGTAAATAAATGTTCTTCAGAAGATTATCAATGTGTTACAGATTCTTTATAATAGTCCTCAAGATTGGATACATAAGAATCGCTTATCTCATGGTCTGGAAAATATTCTGGGCTGTTTTTCACTTGCTCTTTAGTGGCATTTACAATCACTGAAGAAGTTTTCCAGTTTATTTCCCTGATCCAATTTGGAGATATCAAGACCTTTTTTCCCGGAAACCAATTCCCGGTATCAACTTCCATAAAATCAATTGCCCAGGTTTGATTATCGATTATGAAATCTTCCACCTCCCCAATCTCACCGTCTGTAGCTTGAATAGTATAACCCTTCACCTTATCTGTGCTTCTTAAGTGTGGGTCTTCATGATTTTCTTTGCCATCCGAATTTGCCTCATTATGAATAGCTTGTCTGAGTGGCAAGGTCGATTGAATCATCATTCCTGTAGTACCCATGCCGCCTCCCATTAAACCGCCACCCCAATAGGTATTCCATGAATAATAACCATGTAGTTCCATTTCTTGCTGTCGTGACACCGGCATATCTGTATCAATTTCAGGGCTGCTTTTAATTTGTTCCATTGTGAGATTTACAGGAAAAATCTGCTCGTCCCAATTAGGCGTAAGCAATGCTTCTGGCGCCAACAATATCTTTCTGCCGAATAGCCAGTTTCCTGTCTCTACCACTAAATACCGTATCGTCCAGGTCTTATCGTCAAAATAAAATTCTTTTACTTTTCCTACCTCTCCATCTGTAGCACCTATGGTAAAACCAATTAGATTTTCAAGTCGTTGTCTCATAATATGTATTTTTTATATGCTGTTTATATCAATAATAAATTCGAAATCCGTTTTTTTAGAATTACTTATGGTATTGTGAGTATATAGAGGTATTAAAAACGAATCATTCAAACCACATAGGCGAAGGAGCTTTTTATTCACAAACTCCTGAATTCACCCATTCCCCAATTCCAAGTGCTATCATGCATCATATTGGTTAGTTTTAGTTCTAGATGTATTCATTTTTGTGAGCTTGTTCCACCTCCTTTATCTTTCACTTAATGATTACTCAACCGTCCCATTATGGTGTTTAGTGAGGTAGTCAACTTATCAATTGCGCCCGAAACGGCCTCATCAAGGGTGTCTGCCTGATCGGTAACTGCAATGGGTTGGCGACCCTCGACTCGGGCTTCAATCATACATCGCATGGCGTTTAATCCATTATTGTTACCATCTTCATCGCTAAGATGTACCTCGATACGTGTAATCTGATTACTATACTTGCTTAGTTCACCTTCTATTTGGGCGATATAGGAAGCCGTAAACTCTTCGGTTCCGTTGATGTTTTTGTCTGTGTTAAATTGAATAATCATGTTTTTTATTTTAGTAATGATGACTATGAATTAGTAACGGAATATGGCTGCAATTCCTGTTTGCGAGGGCATTTGCTCTTTGGGTATGATCACGACCGTACCGCCCATTTTCTGGACCAATTCACCTAAGTCATCCAGTTGATCGTCTAATACTGGTTGCGTTGAATCAGCCATTTCATACGTGCCTGTTTCTTTATTTCTTAACCTGTCGGCAATGACCCGATGTGATTCCAAAAGAATCGTTTCTACTCTGCCGGATTCCGCGGCTTCCAGCACCTCATCCATGCTATCGCTACCTAAGCCTTTGGACTTTACCTGATTGTATTTTTCTGATAGTGTCTCCAGTTGTTTTAGATATACCGGTTGCATCACTTCCCACGATAGTTCCGTCAGCTTTTCTATTGAAACAGCCTGGGGATTGATGTCAATTCCTTTCGGCAGCAAAAATGGATTTTTATCTACCTCCTTATAAAGAGAATGATGTTCGGGCAAGGTGGCGAGGATCAAGGGTATCCCTTCAGGGTTTGAGTAACGCTCATAAACATCATTGGATACCACACGGAAAAACCGTTCCGCATCATTGTCTATTTCCTCTTTTTTACCGCCTTGTCCGTGATGCATATTTGTGCTATTGCCACTTACGCCACCATAAGAGGCTACGGTAGAATGTTTCTCCGTTAATTCCTTGCCCAGTGCTGCTTCTATTGTTTTTGGAAAATCATCGGGAAGATCGATTTCATGGAGTGAATACCTATTGCCTTCATAAAGATGGATGTCATCCAGGGTTAGCGCCAGCACATGATAACGATCTTTTGACTGCAGAATATTACGCAGCGGTTTGGTGTGGAAGCTGTCGGCTACCATCACCAGAGCTTCAACAGGAAGCTGCAAGCGAATCACTTCGAAATGTTCGGAAGAACCCAACACCGCAAGGCCATCGCCAGCATGATTCCAATATTCCTGATCCATGGCAAGTGCTTCAAAAGGTGCTAATAACTTATCATTGTCGGCAGTAGGATATTTTTCAGTTACCGACTCCCTGACTTGCTTGAGTAAATTTTTGTATCGAATCAAATCCTGCTTATTTTCAGGATGCGTCCGATGGGTGGGCATGTAAAGGGAGATGCATGGTGCTTCTGTAGCAGACAGCAGTTTATTAAGTACTTCTTGTGTGACTGATTGTATTGACATCTTATTAGTATTTATTGTGAGTTGTTTTTTAAAATGAGACTCTATCATGCATTTGTTTACTGTTAGTGCACTTTAGGCTCCTTACAAAGTTTTATTAATTAATCCGTGTTAAAACGGATGATTCAGATCACTAACACGGAGATAGACAGAAATGCCGGGCTTCAGATCAGTGAGTATGGTAGGTTCCATATAGGCACCTTCACGATTTGTAGGTTTGCCTCCCAAGAGCACCTTGTGGCACCTTCATCTACAGCTTTCTATTAGCATTTCAAGCTTTACCGTGTCAAGAGACGAATTCTCCGGTATTTCCCAAATCGCTGTGGGAGGTTATGACCATTAATACGTTCATAGTTTTTTTGTTTTTGTTAAATACAGACGATCATTTTTCCTTCATTTTTTCCATCGAATAAATCAATAAATGCCTGTGGAATATTATCGAATCCCTCTACTATCGTTTCACTAAACGTCAGTTTGTCTTCGTTGAGCCAAGTGCTTAATTGTTTTATAGCTGTCAAAAATTTTTCTGAAAAATCGCTAACGATGAACCCGCGCATGGTAGCACTTTTAGTTAGAATGATGGGCTGCAATCTAGGGCCAACGGGAACCTCCGTTTTGTTGTAAAGCGAGATGGCACCACAAACTGGCAGTCTTGCATACTGATTGATGTTTGCTAAAACAGCATCTGAAATCTCCCCACCAACATTGTCAAAGTAAATATCTACCCCTTTAGGGCAGGTACTTTTGACCGCATCTCTTAAATTAGGCGTTGTTTTATAATTGATGGCTTCATCGAATTTGAACTTTGATTTAAGCAGTGTTACTTTTTCATCACTGCCCGTGATGCCAACCACTTTGCAGCCTAGCAATTTCCCAACCTGACCTACCACTGATCCAACGGCACCAGCGGCCCCGGAAACCACAAGTGTTTCACCTTTCTTTGGTAGTCCGATTTCAGTCAAACCTAAATATGCGGTAAGCCCGGTCATTCCTAAAATCCCCAAATAGTTGGATAATTTAGCTTCCGTTTTATCGACTTTAGCTAACTAAACCCTTCCCATTGGAAGTTTGATATTCCTTCCAATCCAAAATGCCTGAGACAAAGTCACCTTTTTTGAAATTGGCTTGTTTACTTTCCATCACCTCGGCAATGATGCCCGATTGTATGGGTTTATTCAATTCAAATGGTGGAACATAAGATTTAGCATCATTCATTCTGCCGCGCAAATAAGGATCGACAGAAACATACACTGTTTTTAATAGTACCTCACCATCTTTGGGAATTGGCGCTTCTTCACTAATAATTTTAAAATCATTAAGTGTTGGTTTGCCATCTGGCCTTTTATTTAATAGGATTGTTTTGTTCATAATTTTCATTTCTCATTTAAGAAAACAACAGCAATTGCAATAAAACCCAGACCTGTAATGGCAGGCGGTAAGCCTCCAATTTTATAAGAAAGGTAGAACATTACGAGAGCCAGAATAATTAAGATGATTGCTGTTATTTTTTTCATGTTTAATTTTTTTATAGCGTTAAAATTTCCTTTTGGTTCTAGGCCTTAATGAGTACCAGTAGTGATCTCCACTATCGTTACAGAGCTGCGTGTTAAAACAGATCATCCAGTTCACTTACCCGAATCAGTTTCTTATTCAAATACTCCTGAATTCCCAACTCAGAGAGTTCACGTCCAAAGACTGACTGCTTGGTTACTCCAAATGGAAGATCGGCTTGTGTCCAAGTAGGGTGGTTGATAAAGACTTCTTTTACGCGACCTGAAAAAGAATGTCCCTAACACAAGTACCAGTACAAATATGAAAGCCGAAAAGCCAAAGTGCAGTCCCATATAGCCATAATCACCATCGTATATTATAGCTATTGATATTTTATATAATGAAATTATTATTGATGTTATCAGTTTAATTGTGATCCATTTTCTTCATCTTCATACCCTTATCTTTCTCTTTCATCTTCTCCATCATCTTTGCTTTCATTTCAGGATTCTCCATCATTTTTTCCATCATCTCTTCCATCATCGCAGGGTTTTCTTTCATTTTTTCTTTCATTTCCCCTTGCATCTCTTTGTTTTCATGCATTTTGTGCATCAGCATCTTTCTTCCTTCGGAACTTCCCAACATTTTATCGAGTACCATCGTCTGCATTTTTTCTTTCATTTCAGGATTTTCCATCATTTTCTGCATATGCGAATCCATCTTCTGTTTCATTTCAGGGTTTTTCTCCATCATTGTTTTCATCTTTCCAGATTCCATCATTTGCATATGGTTCTGCATCATTATCTTTTGTGCACCTTCATTCTGTTGTGCCAAATCGATAAATTCGCTGAAATGGCTCTGGTTTGAAATGATCTCTTGATAAAGGGCATTTCTGTTTTCCAGATTTTCCATCGTTTCGTAAGCATTAAAGGTGGATTTACAACTCATTAATGAGCCAATCAGACTAAAAACGAGTAATGTTTTTACTATAGTTTTCATTTTACTTTGATTTAGATTTAATAGAATTTTGTTGACGCTATTTTATAGTATGATTATCCGCATCCGATAGCTATCGGATGATGGCAGTACTTGTAATATACAATTAAAACGGATCATTCAGCCCACTTACACGAATCAATTTCTTATTAACAAACCCCTGAATTCCCAACTCTGAGAGTTCACGTCCAAAGCCAGACTGCTTGGTTCCTCCAAAAGGAAGATCGGCTTGTGTCTAGGTAGGGGAGGTGATAAAGACTATACCCGTATCAATCTGATCCACGACTCTTTTACCACGTTCGATTTCCTGAGTAAACACTGATCCGCCCAAACCAAAATCAGAATCATTAGCCAGATCAATAGCTGCTTGTTCGTCTTTCACCAAATAGAAGCATGCAATCGGGCCAAATAATTCTTCGTGATATACAGCAATGCCGGACTTCAAATCGGGGAGTATGGTAGGTTACATGAAGGCACCTTCACGATTTGCACGTTTGCCTCCCAGGAGCACTTTGGCTCCTACATCCACAGACCGTTTCACCTGATCAGCTAAATGAACTGCAGTTTCTTCACTACTCATTGGGCCGAGTTCTGTTTCGGGATCCATGGGATCGCCAACTTTCATTTTTGATAACTTGTCCTTAAACTTTTGGATAAACTCACCGGCTATTGCTTCCACAGCAATAAACCGCTTGGAGGCTACACAGCATTGACAGTTGTTATTCATTCTGCCAACGACCGCCCATTCTACTGTTTTATCCATATCGGCATCTTCCTTTATAATGAACACATCGTTACCATCTAGCTCCAGCACAACCATCTTCAAATGTTTTCCAGCTTCAACGACTACACTTGCACCGGCTTCCTCACTTCCCGTTAAGGAAACACCTTTTATTCTTTTATCAGAAACCAATGCTGATGCACGTTTTCCGGAGATGAATAGGTTAGTATATATTCCTTCAGGAGCGTTTGACTCTTCAAAGAGTTCTTCGATAGCAGCAGCACATTGTGGCACTACGGAAGCTTGCTTAAGCAAAATCGTATTACCCGCCATAATATTGGGAGCTGCAAACCGAGCTACTTGATAAAAAGGGAAATTCCATGGCATCACGCCTAACAATACACCAATAGGACTGTTGCGAGCCATGGCTGTTCCATATTCCGGGTTAAGTACTTTATCGGCAAGAAACTCCTCTCCATGATTGGCATAATAATCAAGTATATCTGCACTCAAATCGATTTCTCCCTCAGCCTGAGCAATGACTTTACCCATTTCTAAGGTGATAGTTTTAGCCAATTCAGAATTCTTGATACGCATAAGCGTAGCTACTTTATGAAGAATATCAGCCCGTTGTTGATAGCTGGTTTCTTTCTAAATACTAAAAGCCTGGTGGGCCTTTGCCATTTTAGCATCTACTGTTTTCTCAGTCATTTCTTCGAATGACTCTAGAGTCTTATTGGTGTTTGGATTAACTGTTTTGAATGGACATCTTGTAATCTCTTTAAATTGTAATCTAGAAGAGGATATTCCTCTACTACTTCCGTTGTTGCTAAAAGCAAGATTCAAATACAACTTTCAAAATAATATTACTAAAGTTTCTTGAATGCCTTTAAGCTACCTTTTGAAGGTGAGGAAATTGCCAATTAAAAGTGTTACACATGGATTAGTAATAATTACATAAATCGCACATGTGGTAATGCGAGGGTAAATGGAATAGGCGTATTTTTTTATGCTCCATAATTAAATTTGTCATGATACAGGTTCGAGATTAAACCTCGACAATCATTAAAAAAACGACGATTATTAATATTCCGAATGACCACGAAGAGATCCAACCTTTCAATAGCCATGAGTGTCCGCGGTAGCTATCAGGACCCATGGTAATAAGATCACCACAGAATTCCCTCCCGCTAAAAGCCTTCTTTTGGAAATGTATGTCTATGCGGGAGGATGACTGCTTGGCCGGTAGGCTGGGAAAGGGATTTCATTTAATCTGTAAAAACCACATTAGTTACATTACAGGAGTTGTTTGATTGTCATATGTACATCCACTAGATTTTTAACCTTTTATTCTTCGTTCTTTTGCCTTGACGCAAAAAGAACTAAAAAGTCAAGTTGTGGCAAAGCTTCAGCGCGCATACCTACCGCCGGCCCGCTTCCTCCTTCGGCGGAAAAGGCCACGACCGCCCACCGCGCCCATAAGAATTGCTAAATGAAATTGATAGAGTGATTGTGCTGAAACAATTATCTCCAGAGGAAGTACAGCTTGGTAGCACTAGACATATACCTAGACATCAGCCTCCCGCACAGAGAAGTTACTTAGAATCGAGAATTCCTGCGGGTGGATGGAAATGAGACAAGTTGTATTGTAAACAGCCATTGAATAGGGTAGGATTTTAAGTAAGGAGACCGCTAATAGTAAAGCCAGTTATTTTGTCATAGATTTTTGCATATTTAAGGATAAAACTAGTTACTAATGAAAAAAATTCTGCTTTCGATTTTCTTAATTACTTCAGTGATGCAACTTGGATTTGCTCAACGAGAACTGATCCATGCCAAGCCTTCTGCACTGGGATTTGATGAAGAGTTCATCAACCACAAAGTGGATTCTATAATGCAAATAGGCATAGACAGTTTGGCTTTTCCCGGAGCACAACTTTTAATAGCCAAGAACGATACGGTTATTTTTCATAAAGCTTACGGTTATCATACGTACGACAACATCCAACCTGTTGCATTAAATGACTTATACGATTTAGCCTCGGTGACCAAAATAGCTGGGCCTTTACCCGCCTTGATGAAGTTGGTGGACGAAGGAAAGCTTGATCTGGACGAGCCTTTCAGCACCTATTGGGAACCTTGGAGAAAGCGAAAAGACAAAAAAGACTTAACGCTCCGTGAAATTTTGGCTCATCAGGCAGGTTTAGTCCCCTACATAGTGTTTTTAAATGATGTGGTTCGGAAAAATGGTAAGGTCAAAAGAAGGTTTGTGCATGACAAATCCGGTAAGCGGTTTCAAGGTCAAGTCTATGATGGGCTTTATATCAATGACCGTTTTGAACGGAAAATGAACCGAATCATTAATCGGTCCGACGTTTCCGATGAAAAGAAATACCTGTATTCAGGACTCACTTTTTTGATTTTTCCTACCTTGATCGAGCAACTCACAGGAACCGACTATCAAACCTACTTGGAAGAAAATTTCTATCAACCAATAGGTGCAAATACACTGGGATATCTACCTGAGGGAAAAAATTATGTAAATAACATTGTGCCTACTGAAGTGGATTCTCTCTTTAGGAAAGCCTTGGTAAATGGATGGGTACACGACGAAAACGCAGCGCTAAAAGGAGGTGTTTCGGGTAATGCAGGTTTGTTCGCTACAGCCGATGACTTGGCTAAATTGATGCTCTTGTATCAGAATTATGGCAGCGTAAATGGCCTACAACTAATTTCAGCCGAAACCGTGAAAGAATTTACTGAGGTGCAATTTCGTGAAAATGAAAACCGCCGCGGATTGGGATTTGACAAACCACACTTGAACAATGCCGAGCTTCCATTGGCAGAAGCTTATCCTTCCCCTTTAGTAAGTCCCGAAAGTTTTGGTCACTCCGGTTTTACGGGAACTTTCGTTTGGGCTGATCCAGTAAATAAGCTCACGTATATATTTCTCTCCAACCGGGTTTATCCTTCAAGAGACCACCAAAATTTGTACAATCTGAATATTCGACCAGCTTTACAGGATGTTTTTTATAGGGCTGAACGGGAGTAGAGTTCTAATGTAGAAACCCAAACTTGGGTTGGTGTGTTTTTTTAACCGCAAATGCGCAAAGCACACAAAGAATTCCGCAGAGGAGATTATTATGGGAAAGGAAATGAAATGGTTTTTGAGGTCGGATTACAATTCCTTTGATAGAGGCTCGAGATTGCAAATCTCGAACAGCGGGTAGGGGTATTGGCTTTTGTGTCCAGTTTGGGCTTGTTTTATTTGTATTTACCGGGGAATCCGTCGGCATTAAATGGCATTGAATGGACCATTGTCGCGGGTTGGCTGCTGATCGGTTTGTTGATATATTTTTGGGCCAGTCGGGTCTATACCCGAAAAGGCATGCGGGAAAAGATGGATGATCATCTGGAGATCTGAGTTTTTTTATTAATCCCGGCAAAGTGCTGGAGATACAGATGTTTTTTATTTAAACCACATAGACAGATAGAAAACATAGTTTTTTCTACAGCAATAGAAATAACACCGAAGGTATTTAACCATTAATAGCCATGGGTGGAGCTTGTGGAACCCATGGTTAAACGAATCCGCACCACATTCCCCTCTAGCGCAGGAGGTCAATTTGGAAAGGAATGCCAATGCAGGAGGATGGAAACGAGTTTCATTTTGTTCCCATTGTATAGATCACCCAAGAGGTTATGATTTACGGAATTACAAATTTCTAAAAAATAAAAAAGCGTAGATGCAATCTACGCTTAGTGGGATACCTCATAATTAAGACGTCCCGTTATTGGTAATATTTAAACTTTTCTACTAGGAATAAAAAAAGGTTTACGAATTATATAAAACGTAAACCTTTTAAATTAATAGGGGATATTACAAATTAATTTTTATTTGGAAGAACCAGCACAAGACATAATTGCACCATGCTCTTTTCCACTAATTAAACCGCTTGATTTCCATGAATTCGAAAGATTGGCCATTGCTCTAACAAATTCACCATGGTTCTTATAAGTTCCAGCCTCTAATGCATCTATCATATCAGACATGGTTAAACCACAACTGGAAGTCATACGATTTTCTACACTGGTATTACATCCCTTAATATCAACTGTAGCTTCTATATTGGAGAATGGTGTAGGATCATCAACATCCAAACAACCATCATTATCATCATCTGCATCACAAACATCTCCCTCTAGATCTCCATCATAATCTGCTTGCTCGGGATTGGCTGTTAAAGGACAATTATCATTCTCGTTTAATATTCCATCTCCGTCAATATCATCATCGCAAACATCTCCTATACCATCACCATCATAATCTTCCTGCCCGGGATTTGCTGTGATAGGACAATTATCATTCTCGTCTAATATTCCATCACCATCACTGTCTAGATCACCAGGAGTGGTACTTCCAAAAGTGACATCATCAAATGCTATAGAATTTGATGCTCCACTAAAAACAACAGACTTTGCAGTCCCTTCAAAAGGAACAGCTATTGGATCCCAATTACAAAATTGTCCAGTTGGGTCACCTGTGCAATTAATGTTATAGTTGAGTGCTAAAACTATTGTACCCAATAGATTTCCAGTGCCATTAAGTGCATCGTAAACTGAAACAAATCCATCAGAAGTAGCGGAAGAATAGAAGAAGGATAAACCTGTATCAAATCCAGCCGAAACATTCATAAAAGCCTGATTTTCATCCAAAAAAAACATGACGGTCGACGGTGATGGTTCATTGGCAAAATTTCCAGTACCACCTGCGTCCGAATCAATAATAGCCAGTGCAACACCAAATTCAACCCCATAGTTTGGGCCGGAAAAGCCAGATCCACTGGTGCCGCCATTGTAAAAATTATTGATATTGTCAAGGTTTCCTAAACCTTCAAAATCCAGTACAAAAATATCCCCAAGAGCAGCGGACTCGTACCCAATATTCGCTGATTTGTTTTTTTTTCCTAAAGCGCTAATTTGTGCTGGAGTAATTGTTGCTTTAGCATTTGGATCGATAAGGCTTTGTGACTGTGTGATCGGAACTTCATTATGGATGAATGTGTCTTCCTCACAACCTACAGTTAATACTGCTAAGAATATTATGCTAAAAATAATTTTAAAATGTTTCATGTCTTTATAAAATTTAAGTGAAATAAAAATGTTGAATTAGATAGAGATTTTCTTAATTGTTAGATATAAAATCAAACAATTAAGAAAATTATTTCAATTTTAGTCAATATTTCATGATTCATGGAGGGTGTATATTTTCCCAAAAAAATATTTTTACACTAATAAATACAATTTGTAAGTCATTCATATAACTTAATATTAGTATAATATTTATTAATTATCACTCACGAAAATATCAATCATTGTTAGATTATAATATTTTTATCAACGATTAAAAATATTATAAAAATCACTAAAAATAATCACTAAATCTGTTATATCTTTTAAATATTAAAATAACTTAGCCAGTTTCAGGTTATAAAATTTTTTTAGTTTAATATTATTTTTTAAAGTAAGGAATGTTTGAAAAACTTACTTAGTAATTTAACTATATCAAACTTATTTATAGTTACACTTTGTAGTGTCTATCAGTCTGAATTGGTTTAGTAGACACGCCTTTCCAGAGAATATTTTGTGGATAAACAGTTGTTAATTAGGTTCTTTAGAGATTCTACCTTCTCTTAGCCCCGCACGACTTCCACTTTTTTCTAACCCAAGTCTGTCTTCTTGATTCTCTTAAAAATTAAGATCATTTCGGCTTTTTTTGGTTGTTCAAAAAAGACATTAAATTATTATACCCGCATTTTTATGCATTCAAAAAGCAGTATTTAAAAATAAATTTTTTTTTTCCATTATCCAACAGTATTTTTATGTTCTTTTTTCTTCGTCCTATTGCCTTGACGCAAAAGAACCAATTCCGTACAGCTGTCGGTACAAGTCGTGGCAAAGCTTCAGCCGCACTTGCCAGGCGCCGGCCCGCTGCCACGAAAGCCCCTGCGCCAACAAAATCAGCGATTGTGGTAAATGGAATTGATTGAGTGATCGTGCTATAAAAACAAACACCGAAGGTGTTTAACCATTAATTAGTGGAGCTTGCGGAGCCCATGGATCGAAAATATGCTAACAAACCAGCCTCCTGCCCGAAATCATCTTTTGGAAATGTATGCTTATGCGGGAGGATGGAAATGGGTCTTTTCTCATCGAATTGTTGAATAGGAAGAGTTGAATACCGGTTTGTGAAGACACAAACCGGGGCAAGTCTTAGGCAGGCAGGCACAAAAACTTTGACAAACATCCAAAACAAAACCTTCGAGGTTTTGAAAACCTCAAAGGTTTGATGATTTAGCCATTACTGATGATTACTTTCATGGTCTTTTCCCGTGCGGCATTGCTAAAGACCTCATAGGCTTCCAGCATCTGATCGAAGGTAAATCGATGTGTGATGAGTTGTTCTGGCTGGATCTTTTTGCTTTCCACTGTTTTGAGCAACATGGAGGTGGTATTTGTATTCACTAAGCCCGTGGTGATGGTGATATTTTTAATCCACAACTTCTGTAATTGCAAATCCACACTCTTTCCATGCACGCCTACATTGGCAATATGTCCACCTGGCCGGATAATGTCCTGGCAAATATTAAAAGTCTCTGGAATCCCAACAGCCTCAATCGCCACATCCACTCCATCTTTGGTTTGCTCGGTAATGATTTTTAGGACGTCATTCTTGGCCGGATTGATGGTCTGAGTGGCGCCAAATTTCTTAGCGAGTTCCAAGCGGCTTTCATCCGTGTCGATCATAATGATCTGAGCAGGTGAGTAAAACTGCGCGGTCAATAGTACCGACATGCCCACGGGACCAGCTCCCACAATCGCAACGATGTCTCCCGGTTTTACGGCGCCATTCAGCACGCCAATCTCATGACCGGTAGGAAGAATGTCACTAAGCATGACCAAGGCTTCTTCATTCGCTTTGGGAGGAATAGGATAGAGACTATTGTCAGCATGAGGAATGCGCACAACTTCAGCCTGAGTGCCATCAATCAAGTGACCCAGAATCCAACCACCATCTTCACAATGGGCATACATTTGCTTTTTGCAATACTCACATTTTCCACAGGAAGTAATGCAAGAAATCAGCACATGATCCCCTTTTTTGAAATTGTTGACCGCGCTTCCTACTTCTTCTACGATGCCAACACCTTCATGCCCGAGGATCCTTCCTGCGGTAACTGCCGGAACATCTCCCTTCAGAATGTGCAAGTCCGTACCACAAATAGTGGTCTTGAGCACTTTCACAATCGCATCGGTGGGATCTACTAGTATTGGCTTTGGAGCATCTTTCCATTCCTTTTTCCCGGGCCCCATGTAGACCAGCGCTTTCATAGTTTTCGTGCTTTGGGCCTTATCAACTTCTAAAACTTTCGTGTTCATCGCATTCCTGATTAAGTGAAAAATCTTTCTGTATTCCAACTCAATCACCTCATAAAAATCAACACTTAAAATGACGATTGTCAGTCAGAAGGATGACTTAATCAAGGGGTGATTAATGGGGTAGGGGGAAAGTTTGGAGCTGAAATAGGTATTCACTTTAAGGTCTTCAGAAAAATGAGTAGCGGAGATCAGTCTAGAACTAAATGAAACTTTCTTGTCAGTTATGCCATCAATACCTACCACCACCACACAATTGTATACCCCAATAATTATTAATACCTTATATATCAACCAAATAACTGTATCATGGCAAAGGTAATTATTACAGCAAAAGTGGAAGATTCCGTGAAATGGGAAGAAGGTTTTCGAACTCATGGCGAATTGTTTAAGCGACAAACCTGCGTTAATCCCATTCATATTTCCATCAATGATGAGAATGAAGTGGCGCTAATCTTTGAACCTAAAAATCTGGAAACGTTCATGCATATTCTTGAAACTGAAGGGCCAGGCGCGATGGCAAATGATGGAGTTTTACGGGAGACTGTGAAATTATTCGTAATGGACAAAGAGTTTCAGATATAAATTCATCTGCGAGCCACTAAGAGCAAAACCCCAAGCACAGCTGGGAATTTAGAAGCCAATTTTTGAAAGTTGTAATTCTAATTCTGACTAATGCCGCCCCGTGGTATCAGCATAATCTAAGGGGTGATTAATCCTGTAGCTGGCAGTTTGAAGCTGAAATAAGTATTCCCTTCAAGGCCTTCAGGAAATTGAGTAGCAGAATTACAGATTACTGAAGAGCTCACGTAAATATTTCTCTCCAACCGGGTTTATCCTTTAAGAGACTACCAAAATTTGTACAATCTGAATATTCGACCAGCTTTACAGGATGTTTTTTATAGGGCTGAACGGGAGTAGAGTTCTAATGTAGAAACCCAAACTTGGGTTGGTAGATGTTTTTTTAATCACTAAGTCGCAAAGGACCTTTCAATATCCATGGGTGGAACTCATGGTAAAAAGGTAACCAAACAATTCCTTTCCGTGCAAAATCATCTTCTGGAAATTAGCGTCCATGCGGAAGGATGCCTGCCTGCTTTTATATTTTATTCCAGTTTTCTTACGATAAAATATAACATAAATTTCAAAGCTCTCCCAATTTGAAAAATGCTTCATAAAGTTAATTTTATTAATGCATTTGGCTACTTTTAACCCAGTAACAACAGCATTTATAATCCAGCCAATTAGTTTCATTTTTAACTAGGTGCAGCTAAATGTTTACCCATTTTAAATAATATCAAAAGGAGTAGTTTACAAAAAAGCTTCTATGCACAAGAAAGTTAATAGTACAAATTCGGATGTTATTGTAATAGGAGCCGGATCAGGAGGCTTGAGCGTGGGATTGTTTCTTGCAAAAGTTGGCATTTCGGTGATTATGATTGTAAAAAGCGACAAAGAGGTAGGTGGAGAATGTTTAAATGATGGTTGTGTACCTAGTAAAGCCTTAATACATGTTGCCCGTCAAGTGAATGCTGCTAGAGAAGCAGAATTTTTTGGTATAAAACTGGTTGGCGAGGTAGATATACAAAAGGCAATGGCTTATGTATATGCGCAACAGGAGGTTATACGCAAACATGAAAATGCAGCATGGCTTTCAGATCAGGGAATTACCGTGGTACTAGGTGAAGCAAGCTTTTCAGGCAAAAATGAAGTAACAGTAGACGGCAAGATTTTCTCAGCTAAAAAGATCATTCTGGCGACTGGCTCTAAACCTCGAAAACTTCAAATAGATGGTGTTGAAAAGGTGAATTATTTTGATAATGAAAATATATTTCACATTAAAAAGTTACCCAAGAAGCTGCTGGTTGTAGGTGCTGGGCCAATTGGAATTGAAATCGCTCAGGCAATGTGTAGGCTGGGTAGTAAAGTGACAGTTGTCCAGAAAGGACATGGGATATTAGCGCATGATGATCAGTCCCTAACCAGCATTTTATTAAAAAAGCTACAGGAAGAAGGGATCGTATTCCACTTCAATGCAAGTCTGGAAAAGTTCACTTCTCCTACTGAAGCGTTAGTAAAGAAGGATAATGGGGAGGATTTTGCTCTTTCTTTTGATGGTGTGTTTGTAGGAGTTGGAAGAATATTGGTACTCGAACCATTGAAACTTGCTTTGGCAGGTATAGAAGTAAAAGACCATAAAATTGTCATAGATGATCAGCTTCGCACTACGAATAAAAATGTTCTGGTTTGTGGTGATATTGCCGGTGATCTACAATTCTCACATGCGGCAGAATTTCACGGTCGGATTATTTTAAATAATCTCTTTTCGCCAATTACTAAAAAGCTAAATAATGATCATATGTCTTGGGTCACTTTTACAGATCCTGAAATAGCCACCTTTGGACTAAGCGAAAAACAGCTTCAAGATCGTGGTATAAGCTTTGAAAAATTGGATCAGGATTTCAGTGATGATCATAGAGCAGTTACTGATACTTATAGATACGCCAGAACTATTCTTTACATCACTAAAGGTGGACTCTTTAAAAAAGAAAAAATTCTGGGCGGTTCGATGGTCGCTCCAAATGCAGGAGAACTCATCCAAGAATTAATATTGGCAAACACATTAGGTTTATCTATCAACAGTATTTTCAATAAAATATATCCTTATCCCGTAGCTACAAGAATTAACCAACAGGTTATTGTGAGACACAAGCAAAAGAAATTAACCTCAGGCTTAAAAAAACTTTTGAATGCTGCTTTTAAAATATTCGGGTGAAGGAAAGATTTTCCACCCAACAAATTGTTTTTCTTTCTATAGGTCTCATTCTCTCAAGATAAACTATAAGCCACCAACTTCCCGATACAGAATGTGCAGATATCTGTTAGTCAGTATGTTAACGTTATTTCGGTACAAATACGGTACAGAAATCTTACATTTTTGAATTTTGTAGGCTTATTTCAATAAAAAATTTAACTTTTCAAGGGTGGCTAATTTTCAAAGCTGACACCCAAATCTGGCTTATCTTAGTTATTGATTTACTTGAAATTTCAATTCCCAAATATCAAACTATATTCTTTCTCAATCTCTAAGACCTCGTTAGAGGAGAGGTCTTTAAACTCTTTAATTTTTGCCCGACTTGAAAGTTTTCCGTTGTTCTGCTCCAAAAACCTTAATAAGAGCGCAACCATATCGTCGGGCATTTCGAAAGTCTCGTCGACAAAATTTTTAAACTCCTCAAATTTTGTCAGATAGTCAACCTCCTCAGGCAAGATGTTTTCGATGGTATCTTTCACACATTTATATAGAAACTCCACCTGTCTTGTTGCGTCAAAGTAACGGTAATAGTCTATGGTTTCATTAAGTACTTCTAGATTATGATCTTTGGTTTCTTTCCACTCGATCAAATCCAATAGTGGAATAGAGTAGGATTCCAACACTGATCGATAATCTGATATGCTATCAAGAATAGCTGCAGAAATTGGAAAAATAAGACCTTGCTTAGAAAATTGTTTCTTTGCCAATACATGATGGATCAAGTATCGGTGGATACGACCATTTCCATCGACAAATGGGTGAATAAATACAAATCCAAAGGCTATAACTGCAGCTGCCATAATAGGGTCGGTATCATCCAATAGTAAAAGGCGGTTTGATTCCATGAGTCCAGTCATCAAAGATTCAATGTCTTGATGCTTTGCAGAAATGTGATCGGGTAGTGGAGAGAATGTATCCTTATCTCGTTCTCCCACAAATCCACCTTTTTTACGGTAGCCCATCTCAATAAATCGTGTATTCTCTATGACTAGTTGCTGTAATCGGCAAAGCTCTTCATGACTAAGGTCTTTTACTCCCGCCTGACCAATCGCCTGACTCCATCGTGCTGCCCTTTTACTTTTAGGGCTTTCACCTTCAATCGTGAAAGATGCCTTGGAATCCTTTAACAAAAGAAAGGCAGCAGCTCTTTGTAAGATACTCTTCCGGATTCCTTTTAAATACTGATCGTTTAATCTAACAAAATCCTGAGATGCGTACTCTTTAATTTTTTTGGTTTTACGCACCAAAGGACAAAAGTTGATTGTACCAGGCAGGTTATTGACGATACGATGTCTGGGTGACTTTTCTCCTTTTGACAAAGTGAATTGTAGCTTATCATCAAGAAGGGTCACATAGTTTTTAATGGTTAAGTCAGGTATAGGGAGCTTTTTTTCCATTAACCATTCATATAGAAACCAAATTCTACGGGAATATTGTCCGGTTACCTCTATGGAAAGTAGCTCGAGAATTTCTCTTTCACTTAGTTTTTCAAATAGTTTTTTGAGTACCAACAAATTGATTCCTTCATATTTTAAAGCAAATACGAGATGGTGGTAGCAGCTTTCCTCTGGTTGGTATCGGGGAGTGAAAACCATCCAGGCTTCAGTTTGATAAGTTTTATGTTTTATGTTTATCAGTGCGATCACTTCAGGAATCGGAGTCTCCAGTCTATAGTGTTCAATGATAGCTGGATAGCCGACGATATATCCACTTTCAGGGAGATTTCGGCCATGAAATGTGGGTGTATTAATTGAAAAGGAGGTATTATGATTCATTCTTCGTGAAAAACAGGCTATTCAAAAATACTAGAAAAACAGGTTATTTATATGAAAAACGGGTAAAAAGATATGCTTTTTATGAAAAACAGGTAGATTTTATTGTTGAAAAAATTTTTATGAACCAGATTCAGGTTATAACTGCCTACAAGTTTGTTTGAGCGCGTCTTTTGGCTTCTGCTAAAATCTCAGCCACGGATTTGTTGGATAGTCCGCTTTCCTCACCTTTAATAAGCTCAGTTCGAACCAATTCTTTACCTGCATTTCTTTCACCTTTCCAAAATAGGTTGCTCTTACGCTTTCGTAGATGTTTGGCCCATTCACCAGAAACTGTTAGATGCCCTTTATTCTTCTGTGCCATAATTTTGGGTTTTAAGATCCTTTTCTCTATTTCTTTCGCAATCAAGTGCGGTTCCTGTTCAGTACACTAATCACCAATTTTTTCATCGTGTCCATTTCGTCTGGCTTGCAAGACGCTATAAATAGGGTCAAACTGGCAAGGGCATCATTGCTGATGATCGAGATTCCCTCGCTATTATGAAGTAAATCATTCGACTGCAAAAAGAAAAGAAATGCCCATTATAGAGCTTCTCACTCAGAGAGGTGATAATATAGGGCATTCCATCTGACCATTTAAAAACAAATTACAATCAGATGAAATCGAGCATGACCCAAAGCGACACACAGAGGAATGATTATAATGCTTGCGAAGATTCCATGTGGCCATTAAAAATCAAATTATAAACACATGAAAGCAAGCTGCAGCAATTCGTTTGTTGCCATCTACAAAACCATGATTCTTGACGATCAAGTATAGGAGAGTAGCTGCTTTTTCTTCCAGGGTAGGATAGAAGTCTTCTTCACCGAATCTTTTACTGATTTGTGCTACTGCACTTTCAAAGCTTCCATCTTATTCTTTTGCAAATACACCAGATTCAAAATCTGATCTCATTGATTCTATTACCTTTTGATAATCAGATAATTCAGGGTAAGTTGCTTTTCTCTTGCTTAATCCCTTATTGTCCAGGTTTTCATGATCATAATCATCAAGCAACTCTAAACCTTTTGCAAAGTAATTCAGCCATTCAAAATCCAAGTTGTGGTCTTCTTCCTTTTGCTGTATTGCTCTGCTTAAAATTCGAATGCCATCTTTAAGAGTTTTGACTTCCTGCTGTTTCTGCGCTAGTCTATTTTCATTGATTGCGTAGCCTTGGATAAGGTAGTCCTTTAATCGTTTGGTTGCCCAGATTCTGAATTGGGTTCCCTGTTTGGAATTAACTCTGTAACCAACTGAAATAATTGCATCTAGGTTATAGAATTTCACATTCCGCTTAACATTTCGTTTGCCTTCCTGTTGAACTACCGAGGATTCCTCGGTAGTTGAAGTTTCATCCAACTCTTCATCCTTGTAAATATTCTTTAAGTGGAGACTAATAGTGTCTGTATCTTTATCGAAAAGAGCCCCCATTTGCTTTTGATTTAGCCACACCGTTTCCTGCTCAAACTTTACCTCAATTCGAGTCTGGCCGTCACTTCCTTGATATATTTCGATTTGGTTGTCCATTTTCAAACTCTAGAATTTTCTACTACAGGTATGTCGGAATTCCCGACTCATCATCATCTTTTTTATTTAACCAACATACTATCTTTTTCACTAATGGGTGTCAATACATGACCAAACATGCTTAAAACCTGGTTTACCTTTGATAAGTTTAAATTTTCTTTGCCTTGCTCGATCTTTCTGATCACTGTTAGTGCTACTCCAGCTTTGTCCGCAAATTCTTCTTGGGTTAAGCCCAATTGTTTTCGTCTGGCTTTTACAAATTCACTCTATAGCTCAAAAATATTGCAAATCTGAGTTATAGAAATAGGTTTGATAGCTCATAAGATAGATTTGGACTGTTACGTCCGGCTATGAACTTTAAAAAAGTCTGCAAAAATTGAAGTACACCCAAATCTTCCGATGGCTGAAATCTCCCGTTGTGATTTTTTATTTCGCGTAAATTTCGTTGGCCTTATGGCTGAATTTTCAGGAATACTTTGATAGTATTTAAGGTTGTTAAACAGCGGTCAAAATAATAATTATTCCGTCTCTTGTTCTTCCGCCTTATCGCTGAGTAACTGGGTTATATCAATAGGAGGGAGTAAATACCCTCCCATAGGTCCAAGATTGGTGATTTGATAGATAATATTCCGGAGATTGTTGATCATCATATTCAGAGTAGAAAATTTGAGAAGGTTATTTTTTAAGCCTTCCTGAATTTCTTCTGATTCATCGAGTTTGAAAGTTCCACCACCTTCAACCATAATTTTATATCCAGCTTCAATACTTTCCCCACCTAAGTTAACTTCAATCGTGGTAATCAATTGAAGTTCTCCATTCTCATCTAATGGCCCCATATCAAAGTCTATTTCTACATGATAGGACGCAAATAATTCTCTTGGTTCCAACTTATCATTCTCTGGAATAAGAAAGTCATAGTGTGATTCCAAAAGCTTGAAATCCAACAACTGTAAAGGTGAAAATTTTGCTTTCATCCTGCTAGAGCATATTCATCCTCGGAGTTTGGCTCCACAGCCATCACCGTAAAAGGATTTGATTTTTGATTCTTTAATTCAAAATATTGTTGGGTAAGTAGCAATTTTCTATGGTAATCTGTAACTCCTTGATTTACTCTTTCTTCAATCATTTCCTCTGACATTACAACTTCACCTTCAGCTAAAATAGCCTGTAACTGGATATCTAATACTTTTTCCAACTGCGATACAGTTGAAAACTTAAAGTCACTTTGTCCTTTTACCAATTTACTTACCTGCTGACGGGTAACTCCCAATTCTCTAGCAAGATCAGCTTGACTCCAGTCTTTGTCATCCAAAGCATCCAAAATGCGCAAAGCAACTCTGGTGGACTTTTTGAGCCAAGCCTTATTTTCTTTTCTAAAAGCAACTTTTTCCTTCCAGTTGGAAGTTGGATTCTTGGCCGCTAAATTCTTTAATTTTTGTTCTGTATTGCTCATTGTCTTAAAATGTCTAAGTAAACGAACTCTCCTTCTTCACCTTTATCTTGAAGGTAATCTCTAACCAAATTAAGTTTATAGAGCTCTTTCTTCGTGTGATCTCTGTCCTTCATCTGATCTGTCAACTTGATAGCCCCACCTGTAATTACATAAGATGTGCCATACCGAATAGCATAAACGCGCAAAATTGAATTGCTGAGCGTCCCATAAGCTTTAAGCTGTTGTAGTTCGTAAGATTTTCCAACTTCTTTCTTGTGTAGAGGTTTAAAAATTTCGCTCAGATGTTTTCCTGATTCATCTTCAGCCAATTCAAATAAGGTTTCAAATAGTGTGTCTGCATCTTCAATTGTTTTCTCAACGATAGAACTGGTTCTTACTTTACCATAATAGGCTTCATAATCCTTTTTGTATTGTATGAAAAACTTGCGCAATTCTTCTGGATCTTCCCAGTACTTTTGCAGTATTTCCAGCGCATCCAATTCACCCTCATCATACTTTACAGCATAAAGACAGTCCTTTGAGCGCTCAAATATACTAACAATATTCATAGTGTCAACCTACAGGTTTACATATTGGTTCAATTACATTCCCTAAATCATCAAAGATTACTTTTCTTTCGGTAAAACGATAATTGCATCTTTAAAAATAGTGACATCGAATGTCTCTTTATAATTTTGAATTGAGCCATTATTTGCTTTGGCTGAAAATTCATGTACAATTACCCCAGTTAACCTTATTAATTCGCCATTTCCTGGATCAACTAGATTTTGGATTGTATCTAATTCACTAAATGAAATTGGACTATATTCCTTTGCTTCAGCAATTGAATAAAATTCAGCAATTTTATTCTTTATTTCTTGTTCATAATCTGGAGAGGAATTGCAGGAAATCAAAAAGATAAAAAAGATCGTAAAGAGTTGATGAGGCTTCATGTTTTTTGTATTAAAATTTAAATGTTGTTTCGAATTTTGAAAATTTTAAAAATAGGTTAAACTAGTAATTACACTTTTCTTGACAATTGTCCCATAGCCTCAGAAAATTCTTTATTAACCACTTTAGCTCTTAAAGATGCTTTACTTTTAAAGTGCCTAGAAATCGCGTAAGTTTTCTTTTCAAAATCATTTCCATTATCCCATTTATGATAAAATAATTTAATGGAAATGCAATTCTCGTTTTCAAAAATAGTATTGAGTAAAGTTCGGTCTGACAATCCGAGGGAATGTCCATAAATATGAACTTGGAATGGTTTGCTCTCTACAAAATCCAATAGATTCCTATAATTCTGGAACTGTAAATACTTGAAGGATTTAATGTGTTCAAAAAGATCGTCATTTTCTAAGTTTTCAAATTTCAGGTACTCTTCATCCAATTCATCTCCAAAACCAAAAACCAATCCTTGCGAATTAATGTCGTCTCCTTCTAGGCTTCCATGGATTTGAATATGGCTATTACCTATACTTAATTCCTTTAAATATAATTCAGGAGTTTTCGTATAGTTGAAATTCAATACGCAAATGGAGCTAATGTCCTTATCGTCTATTAATGTTTTGGGTTGAGCTTCACTTTTCATAAATTTTTGCTTGAACTGAGTCTCAATCCTAGAAATGGATTTTAACTTGGAAGCTTTGAATTCTTTTTCTAGGTATTCCTTGAGTAATCTTTTTAAAAAATCCATTTCAAGATTTAACTCTTTTATCTTGTCTTGCTTTTCAGGAGAGTCCTTTAGCAGTTTGAAAAAAATCACTTCTATATCTACCCAAGTTTTAACTTCAATCTCATTGTAGATGGTTTTTAATAACTTTGATTCTTTTTCAATTTTTAAATTTGGATTATCCATTAAAGATCTTAATTCTAAAAAAGCTTGAGAAGGGGTAAAAATTTTATCCAAATGTCTAAAAGAAACCTCTGCTCTAATTGATAATAATAGGTCCTTATGATAAAAATTAAGTTTTATATTTTCTAAAATCTTAGTAAAATAGTCCTCAATAAAATCCCTAAAACTAGTCTTTAATCCATGGGCTAAATCAAAGCCATTTCCGATTAATATTAAGCGATTGACTTCTTTGTACTTTATTTCCCGAGCTCTTTGGGCTCTCATTTGATCTGTAGCTAACATCATCCAACCACCTCCTTTTCCTTCCCTTCAAAAACCTCCCTCAAACAACTCTGCATCAAGTCTTCCAACTGCTTGGTGTTTTGTTCTATTTCGTTTTCTAGGCTATCACAGAAGCCCATTAAGGCATTGACATTTTCTACAATGGCTTTTTGTTCCGCTTCTGGTGGCAACCCAATAATCAAGTTTCTGAAAAATTTAAGTGATACAAAAGGTTGTGCTCCTCCTGCGGCTTCTCCCTGTAAACTCATAGCAATGAATTGACTAAAGAGTTTTAGAAACCCTGGAACGGGTAAACCATATCGATAATGTTTGAAAAGTGCCACATTTTTTATTGCAAACTCTGTTACTATTCCAACCTCAACTTGGTTACCAATATTTCCTCCTATCATTGAAAACAAAATATCACCTGAGTGAACTTGTGACCTTTGAATCACCTTTAAATAATCTTCTAAAGAAATCCTTCTCGCTGTCTCAAAATCGATTTCACCGTTATTGAAATTCTTACTTGTTACGAGTGGATAAGTATTCGGACCCAGTGCATCTTTTGGCGAGTCATGTGTACCATCTCTAATATCAAATATCTCTTGAAACCTACACCAAACCCATCCCTCCGGCAATTCATAAGGAATTTCCTCATCTGTAATTTCTGGAAGTGGTTTTTCCTTTTTGATTTTTCCTGCTTTGATCAGTTGGGCTTTCTCTGCTCTGATGCGATCTAGTAGGATAGAGGCATGTTCCACTTCGACTCCCTGCCCGTCCGGCAGGCGGGCGCTCAGTGTGACAGAAGAACGCCAATCTCGGGTCAATTTCCCTTGCACAGCCAATTGCAAAATGCTTTCTCGGAATTTTTTGATGCTGCTTTTCTCAGTAAAGAAGATGTGGAAATGCGGTTGTAAATACGCCCATTCGGTTGCAGTATCACCGTTTGCGAGTTGATTCAAGGCAGAAGTCACAAAGTCCTCTTTCAGTTGGATACGGGCTTTGGTTTCCCGCTCCAGTTCTTCTACTTCTTTAAACAGCTGGTTGACAATGCTGACAATGGCTTTTTGTTCTTCGAGCGGAGGGAGAGGAACAACAATAAGGTTCATTCTTTTCTGCGGCATCTTCGGTTGAGCCATTCCAGTTATGTAATCCTCTAGATTTATAGCATTTATATATTTTTCAAGGTATTCAAGAATTTCAAATTCAATTGAATCTATAACATGAGCATGGTTATTTACCCAATATTTACCCCTTGCAAAAAATGCAATAGGAGTGGATCGAGCTATAAGATTTGCTCCATCTTCACCAATTAAAAGTAGATCCTTATCAAAAAGATAATCTTCTACTTTATCTATAATTCCAGACGCTCCATAATAATCATATTTGCCATGTAATCGATCTGATTTCGTTATTGGCTTTCTTTCTCCGTCTCTATTTACTACGATTTCATCAAATCTTACCCATAACCATGTACTCGGTATGGAATTAGAGATTTCATCGCTACTAATTTCTGGCAGAATATTTATTTTTTTAATTTTCTTCTCCGCTAGCAACTTTTTCTTTTCAGCTTGAATTCGATCAAATAATTTAGAAGCGGGTTCCACATCAGAATTTTCCTCACGCCACTTTTTTGTAAGTTTTCCCTGTACCGCCAATTGCAGGATCAAGCCTTTGAGCTCTTGGGCATTTTTGGGATGTATCGTAAGTTCCTTGAAATGTTCTAGTAGTTTCATAGTTGTGTTCGTCATTGCGAGGAGGTATGACGAAGCAATCTGTTCAAGTGATAAGATTGCTTCGTTCCTCGCAATGACGATTTATTTTAAGGCTTCGGTTAGTACGTTTATAATCTCATCCTGTATGCTACTGATCTTTTTAGAAGTTGCATTATATTTCTCCAGAATCACATCTGGTGAAGCCAGATTATCTGCTTCCTGATGCGGGTTTTTGATATCCAGGTTATATCCTCTGGCCTTGATCTCTTCGGTAGACACCTTCCAGGCATAGGCACTGTATTGTTCATCTTCCCGGTTATTCCACCAGGCTTTTTCCAAGTCAAACTCCTTGATATGGATCGGCTTGCCCTTGTTATAGCTCTTTACACCATCAGGGTAAGGATGCTCAAAGTACCACACGTCTTTGGTGGGAGTTCCTTTCTCAAAAAACAGCACATTGGTTTTGATCCCTGTGTAGGGGTTAAAGACGCCATTGGGAAGGCGCACGATGGTATGCAGATTACAGCGTTCCATCAGTTCTTCTTTGATTCGGGTTTTCACACCTTCCCCAAAGAGCGTTCCGTCAGGTAACACCACCGCACATCTTCCGCCATCTTTCAGCAATCGAATAATCAGCGCCAAGAAAAGATCGGCAGTTTCCTTGGTTCGGAACTTCTGTGGGAAATTGGTTTCGGTACCGTCTTCTTCCACTCCGCCAAAAGGAGGGTTGGTGAGGATGATATCCACCTTATCTGTTGAACCCCAATCTGCATAAGGCTTGCTCAGTAGATTATCTCTACGCACCGCAGGCACATCAAAGCCATGCAGCATCAAGTTGGTCGTACAGAGCAAATGCGGCAAGGGCTTTTTCTCGATTCCCCGAATCGTAGCCTGTAGGTCCCGCTCGTCCTTGTTGTTTTGAACCAGTGCTTTTTTATGATCTATGGAGCAGGTCAGGAAGCCACCTGTACCACAAGCAGGGTCAAGAATAGTTTCTTTGAGCTGAGGATTGATGATATCCACCATAAACTGCGTGACCGCACGTGGCGTGTAATACTCCCCGGAAGATCCCGCCGATTGCAGTTCCTTTAGAATGGTTTCGTAGAGGTCATTGAATACATGCCTTTCGGTAGAGCTGTTAAAATCAATGCGGTTGATCTGGTTAATTACCTGACGGAAAAGCGTTCCGTTTTTCATGTAATTATAGGTGTCTTCAAATACCGATCGGATAATCTTCGCTTGAGGGCTGATCGTAATGTCAAGCTCTTTCAGGGCAGGAAACAGTTTGTTGTTGATAAAGTCCATCAAGTCATCGCCCGTCAAGCCTTCTTCATTTGCTGCCCAGGTTTGCCATTTGAGGTTGTCGGGAATCGGGCTTTCGTAGCCGTCAATGGTGATTTCCCATTCTTCTTCCTTATCTGCAAAAATCTTCATAAAGAGCATCCACACCATTTGGGAGATACGCTGTGCATCTCCGTCTACTCCTGTGTCTTTCCGCATGATAGCGCGGATGCCTTTGATGTTTGTGGTAATTTGGGACATTTATATTTTTTTTACTTAATAACTACTTTTCCATTAAATCTTCGTGTACCATGAATAAAAACACTACCCGCAAAATCAATTTTTTGATTTAAAAATACTTCTTGGAAACCACTGTCATTAAGAATAAACGATTGAATTTGGGGAGATTTACCCATTCCATGTTCCTTAGCAAGGACAGTAATTGAATAACCTTCATTTTTTTTATTCCAATTTTGCTCTTCAAAATTATAGACAAATACAGATGGAATGAAGATTGAGACAGTGGAACCAAGAGTTCCACAAATCACACTTATAAACCCATATATTGAAGTTCTTTCTTCCCAATTAGTATTTGGGAAAAGTAAAAAAACTCCGATTAGGAGAAATATTATTGCAATTATTTGAATGATTTTTTTTCTATTCATTTAGTAAGCTCTCTTAAGCGATTTTATAAATTTCGTTTTCTAATTCTTTGATGGCCACATCAAAATCCTTTCGCTTCCCAAAAGCCCGTACCAGCTCAACTGGTGAACCTAGCAGATTAAGCGGCCGTACTTTAAGGATTAATCCTTGCTCGATGGTGGTGATTCCTTCTTTCTCATATTTATCCAATAGGGTAGTCAACACCTCCTGAGCTTTTTCACTGTACTTGGAAAAGTAATTGCGCTTACGCACATTTTCGGCTCTTTCTTTACGGGTGAGGGGAGGTTGATCAAATGCGACATGACAAATTAAATCAAAAGCATCCATGTCTTTGCCCACTTCCTCACGTAAAGCTTCCAATAAAATTCCCTGCTCCGCCAGTTCCGTAAAAAGTGCTTCTTTCTTTTCAGATTCAGACCAACGAAGGATAAATGCATCTAATGAGCTGAAGTTCTTATCGATGTTTTTTCGGGTATAATCCTTCAGAGACTCTGTGATTAATCTCCCATCGGCGCCAAAATACTGAATCCGTTCATTGATCACCGTCACTGTTACATCATTGACGTAGTACTTTCGAGGTTCTGCATCAGGGTCTTCTTCAGAGATATCGATATTCGGAGGAGTTAGCGTGAATTCAGCTCTCTGGACATCAGACATCATATCAAGCTCATCTATAGGGATTTCATCAGGTGGCACTGGTGATTCGTCTATTCCTGGTTCATAAATCTGCACTGGATCGCCATCAAATTCAGGATCGGCAAAAAGATTGGTTGCTTTACGGAAATCCATTATAGTGAAAAACAATTTTCCTTCAGCTTCCCGAATTCTGGTGCCTCTTCCCACAATCTGTTTGAATTCGGTCATGGAGGCAATATTGGCTTCCAGTACAATTAGCTTCACCATTTTAGTATCGATGCCAGTAGTTAGCATTTTTGATGTAGTGGCTATCACAGGGAAACGCTCTTCCACATCGGTGAAATTGTCCAGTTCTCTTTTGCCTACTTCATCGTCGCCGGTGATCTTTACCACATAATATGGATGTGCAGAAACTAGATCAGCATTAGCATTGATCAATGCTTGCCGCATTCTCTGGGCATGCTCTATGTCAATGCAAAAGACAATTGTTTTGGCAAATCTATCTGTGGCTTTTAGGAATTCGGTAATCTTATCCGCGATCAATTGCGTCCGCTGATCAATGACCATTTTCCTGTCGTAATCCTTCAGATTGTAGATTCTATCCTTGATTTCGTTTCCATACCTATCTAGCATTCCCGCTGACGGTCGCCAACCTTCGTCTAGGTTGGTGGTGATTCTTACTACTTTATAAGGAGCCAAGAAGCCATCCATAATTCCTTGTTTCAGGGAATAGGTATAGACAGGTTCTCCATAATAATCCATGTTGGAAATATCCTTGGTCTCCTTTGGAGTCGCAGTCATTCCTATTTGTGTAGCTCCTGAAAAATAGTCCAGGACTTCTCTCCAAGCCGAAGCTTCTGAAGCAGATCCTCTGTGGCACTCATCCACGACGATCAGGTCAAAGAAGTCTTTGCTAAACTCTTTGTATGCGTTTTTCTCTTCTTCGTTACTCGTTAATCCTTGATAAAGAGCGAAGTATATCTGATATGATTTGTCAATTTTTCGGTTCTTGATGATATGCATGATATCATTTCCAAAAGGGGAGAAGTCCCCATTTTTGGTTTGAGTCAGTAGTGCATTTCTATCGGCAAGAAAGAGAATACGTTTTTTTATTCCTGTTTTCCATAAATGCCAAATGATATTAAATGCAGTGTAGGTTTTCCCTGTACCAGTTGCCATAACTAGCAGAATCCGATCTTGTCCTTTTGCAATTGCTTCAACGGTTCGGTTGACAGCATTAGCTTGGTAATAGCGGGGACTCATGCCGCTTTCATCAAGATGATAATCCTGCTCGACGATTTTACGCTTTTCGGGATCTTCCAGGCCTTTGTGTTTTAAATACTTTATCCAAAGGTCCTCAGGTGAGGGAAAGGAGTCTAGTCTAATTTCCTGCTCTCTAACCTGCTCATTTGTTTTGTCATGGAATACAAAAGAATCACCGTTGGAAGTAAAGACAAATGGAAGTTGAAGGATTTCAGAATATTCAATTGCTTGCTGCATTCCCGATCCAACCGGTTTTTTATTGTCCTTTGCTTCAATGATAGCAATCGGGACATTGTTCTTATAGTAAAGGATATAATCAGCTCTTTTGCGCTGACCTCTGGTATGAAGACTACCTTGAACTATCACCCGTCCATCAGTAAAGGAGACCTCTTCTCGAACTTGCTTTTTGATATTCCATCCCGCTTTTTCAATAGCTGGTGTAATCAATTTCGTGCAAACGTCACGTTCAGATAGGGTCTTTTTGTCCATTGGAAAAAATCAGAATAAAAATTTCATAGCTAAAGATATTAGTTTGAACCAGAATGAAAAATCCTTTCATATAAAGAGATATGTAATAATTATAAAAGAACTGGTATTTCCTGCTGAACGGTCAAGGATTCCTCGACAGTTGGAACTTGATCGAGTTCACAGTCATTAAACAGTTGTTATTGATCAAACTGATGATTTCCTAAATCCCAACTAACATATATGGATATACATTTATATATATACGTATATAGAACTCTCCAATCTTCAAATTCTTAAAGTCAATTTTCAGGCAGAAAGTGAACCGAGTTGCGAGGTTTTAACTCCTTTGGATTTACCGTATGCAATAGGTGAAGCCTGAGGCAAGTAAGTTTTGGTGGGGCAAATTCGGGAGAATTTGTGTCACAAAAACACAACTTGCAAGGAACACGCAAACGGATTTGGTTCTACTTCTTTTAACAGTTTCACGGGAGAATTTCGCAAGGTTTGTTAGCAGTTGGAAAAGTTATTCTGGAATTTTCCGGCCTCCTCAAAGGCCTGGGAAAATTTCGGAAATAACTTTGTTGCATAAGGTTATCTGGAAAGCCTGATTTAAGCCCTTTTCTCCTTTTGCTGTTTTTCACTTTTTCTAGTTGCCTTAGTCTTACATAAAATGAAACTACAGCAAAAAGAAAAAGATGGAATTTTAGATTGTCTATCTCCATCAACTTTAAGTTTCGGTTGAGAACCTTTACAACGTCCCAGTAAAATGTTGATCTGTTGACTTTTACCAATAAGGGCTTGATATATAGTAAATTATATGGTAAACATTTGGTCAACTTTGAGGTCAACATTCCAATTGGTAAGTTGATCAGCAGTCAACATATATTTCAATTGTTTACCAAATGTTGACTGATTGTTGACTTGTTAATCTATTGTTATTCAATTAATTAACTCAATTAGTCAACATTTCAGAGAAAATCTGCTCCAATTCCTGCTGGAAAATTTTGTAGTACCTGCCTTTTTCATCTCTTTCGAAAATACTTCCAGTCGAATCATATTGATATGCGGTGAAATTTGAAGCATTTGGATATTGCTTCAGCTTCCATACTTCTTCTAATATTTTCCGGACATGAGATCTGGATACGTTTAGGCCGGATCTTTCAAGTAACTTCTTGGCGTGGGTATTGGTCAGACAAAATTCTTTTAACTCGCGACTTTCCATAATCTCTTTGATCGTTTCGAACAGCTCCAGCTCAACCTTATTTACTGAATAGGATTTTACCCGTCGAAGTGCAGCTGTGTAGATCTGCTCTGGAGTAAACCACATTCTGGAACTCTTGCTCGTTGAAAGCTGACGATGAAGTAAGAAATGAAGCAAATGGGGGAGTTCCTCTTCCAAAATGTAAAGAAAGTCTGGGTCCAGCTTTTCTAATGTTGGGACTTTTCGAACCCAGTATCTGGTTTCCTGAACTCCAATGACCATGAAATTATCCTCGTTGTTGGAGCAGAGAATAATCTTTCCAAAAAACTCTACTTCGAATCGATCTTTGCCTTTAGCTTCAGCTTTATATGATTTGGCCGTACTGAGGTTTTTGATTTTTTCGCTATCCTCCTTACGGTCTAAGAGAACTTCGTCAATGGCAATAATCAATTTTGAAACCCAGTCAGAATTGAAATTACTTCTGAAATCAGCATTTGTATTGAAGGTCATGTTATTTCCATAAATCATCTTCAAGAGATTTAGAAACGTGGTTTTGCCTGTATTTCCTTCACTGCTGACCAGGCAAAGTACTGGAAGTCTCTGGCTTGGTTTGATAAATAGGAGCTGTAGGTAATCTAGTCCGATCTCATACTGATCTCCGAATATGTGCCGAACGAAATTGAAGATATTGGGACAATCACCCGCTAATGGGCTTAATGCTATAGGTTCATAGAGATTATAGAATCCTTGGTAATTTCTCTTGTAATCTAGATGCTTAGGAATGGTGCAGAATCCATTATATCGCTCCAATCCTTTGACCACATCCCTCCAGTTGGCATAATCTTGCTTGATCGTGTCTAGATTCCAGGATATCATCATTTCCTCGTCCTTTCCACTCATCATGGGTTTTTTGACTCGTTTGAAAAGGGAAGTTCCTACTCTAATGTATTTGTCTGCAATACTTTTCATATTCTTGATTTTCTTGACGACCGATTTTTTTGATTTTGAAGATAGTCTTGGGCTTCTTCTTCGATTTCCGCATTGGTCTTGATCTTTGCTTTCCTTATCCAATTGATCAAATCAACTTTAAAGAAATGGAGCTTCCTGCCTGATTTGTGATAAGGGATCTCTTTTCTGGAAGTCTTGGCATAAATGGAATAAATGCTCAAGTTTAAAAATTCTGCTGCTTCCTTTACTGTCAGAATTTCTTCGGATTTAGTTTTCTCGGATGCACTATGATTTGACTTTTTAATTTCATCTAGTAATAGAGAAAATCCTTCTTTGAGTTCTAAACTTAAACTTTCAAATGGGTTGTCTGATTTCATGATATTGTTGTTTTTGGTTCTCGAAATTTATAGAAAAAAAGTAATGTTAACCAAATCTATAAGTCTGCTTATTGAATGTGTAATAGTATGTTGTAAATTCTGTGTGTACAGAGTTGTACAGAGTTGTACAGATATGTACAATTATGTGAACATATGTCTACATATATGGATATATACGGGTGTTTTTGCCATAATACAGGTCAAAAAAATAAACGTTAATCAATTGAAAAATAGATTTTTATCTAAATTGTAATAAAGCTATAGTATACCTAACTAAAAGTCTGTTATTCACTTCTAAGAAGTTCAATTTAAAATTATAATCTCGTTCAAAAAATAAACTTATTCTGTTGTTCTTTCTAAAAATCAGTTTACATGTTAAAAAGTGTGATTCATTATTTCCGTATATATGAGGTATATGTCTTGTGTATAATTATATATGTACAGATTTGACCAAATTTGATTGTTTAAAAAATATCTTAAAAAAAATTATTTATTTTCTATAGGCATTCAAAACTTCAAAAAAATAAGGATTATCTCTGATGTCTATCGGAAATATAGTAGGGGTAATGGTCAGGAAAGTTGGTCAATAAAGTTTGATTTTATCTGCCGCTTCGACCTTCTTTTCGTTGGTGATTTTGGTATAGATCTCAGTAGTTTTGAGTTGGCTGTGTCCCAAATTTCCAGAAATCACATAGATGTCTGTTCCACCTGCTAACTGGAGTGTGGCGTATGTGTGTCTAAAACAATGGAAGGTAATATTCTTCAAAATTCCTGCATTGTGGACCCAGTTTTTCAAGATTGTATTATTGGTGGCCGAGTATTTCAACTTAGGGAAAACTCTTTCCTTCTGATTTTGTCTTTCCCCCAGTATTTCACGTGCTTGGTTGGAAATAGGTAAATACTCAAATCTGCCCGTTTTCCGCTGGCGGTATTTCAGCAAGGAAATAGTTGATTGATCTGGATCTTCAATTTCCTCCCAGGTTAACTTTTCTATATCAGACCATCTTAGGCCAGTCATGCAGGAAAAAAGTGAAGCCAAACGAAGTTCGGGTAGCTGGTGGCAAGGAGTCAGGTAGAGTTTTTTCACTTCGGATTGAGTCAGATAGACTCTATTACTTCCCTCAGCTCTGACGTTGGTGATAGAAATGCATGGATCAGAAGTGATTATTTTTTCTTTGAGCGCATCTTTCAGTGAGGCTCTTAATTTGGCAAAATAACTGAGCTGGGTGTTGGCAGAAAGTTTTTGATTTCTTCCGATGGATTTTGTTCTAGAGAGATAGTCTTTAAATCCCTCACAGAATTCTGCTGTTACTTCGGAAAAAGTGCAGCTTCCTCCTGAATAAATATTCAAATGCTCATAAGCACTTTTCCAGTTTCCATAATTTCCCATTGAACTGGAGCGGGATCTTCCTTTGTCCAAAAAGTATTGAAGGAAATCTCTCTTTTGATTGAACTTGTCGTAAAACCCAAAATTGTTGCTCAGGAACTCAATCTCTTTTTGATTCCGAATACTCTCTGCTTTCAAAAGGCAAATTCGATTGAATTCTTTTTCAGTAGGAGTCTTAGGGCTGGCGAAAATGTGGAGCCCTAAATAATCCCTTCGCTTTTTCTTTCCGGTGGACGGATCTTGGATAGGAGGATAGAAATCCAGGTAGAGACTGACTTTGTTATTTTCTAAAGAGCGCTTTCTTAAGGTGACTTTGATCGCTTTCATAATTTTGAATTTACTGATTCATAAATGAGTCGATGTCCGTTTTTCGAAAAATCCTTTTTCTTCCAATTTCTTTCACGCCTAGTGATTCATTTTTCACCAACCTCCAAAGTGTGGTTCTGCTTACCCCCATCAAAATACATGTTTCTTTTACATTCAGAAAACCTTTTTGATTGGCATTGTGCCAGGACTGATTTATTGCAAGCGCAGTTTCATGATGACTGTGAAGCACTTTCTCTTCTTTCTTCCTCAGCTTGTAAGCTTTTTTTGCACAGTTGTCACCACAGAATTTTGTGACAGTGGTTTTCGCTGTGAACGAATCGCCGCAATACTGGCATACTCTGGTAATTCTAATATTGGAGCTCATAGTTTATTTGGATAGGTGAGTTTGTTTCTGGTTGTTTCCTGTTGTTTCCAGTTGTTTCCCATTGTTTCCGGCTGTTTCATAATCTCCCCCAATTTAGCAAAAAATTTGTACCGCCAAAAAACGGTACAAATACGGTACAAAAATTCTATAAACTAAGGAAAACAGTGAAAACCACTTAAAAATGAAAAAGCCTCTAATTGATTCAATTAGAGGCTTTTATTAATATTTACTTAGAGTTGTTTAGAGCTATATATAGGCGTTTACTTCCCGATACAGGAAGTGTTAACTGTTTGATTTTCAGTATTTTTAAAGGTAGTAAGTTGTACAGGAGTTGTACATTATAGAACCTTTAAAGACCAATTAAGTCAATTCTTTAAAATTCTAGATTGACTTTTTAATAATCTCTCTAATTTCTCCAGTGTTCTCCCTTTATTTTTATTAAAGAAATCTCTGTTTTCCAATTATCCTGATGATCCTAACTTGATCTTCAATTGAAAAATAAATTGTGTGTGCACTATGTACGCAAAATCGATAACCGGGTCTAATTTCGGTAGCAGATGGATACATTTCAGGCCTTTGCGCAATTCTCTCAAAAGCATTTTCCAATGAGGAGAAGTACTTTTCCGCCTGTGATTCTCCAAAATTTGCTAATCCATACAAATAAATATGTATGAGGTCTTCTTCTGCTTCACGGGTGAGTAAAAATGTCATTAGGCTTTTCGAGCGCGTCTTTTAGCTTCTTCTAAAATCTCTGCCATGGATTTTTGAGATAGCCCACTTTCTTCCCCTTTAATTAGCTCATTTCTTAGCCAGATACGCTCTGATTCCTGTTCTCGCTGATGCCGGATCAAATCATTTATCAATTCGCTTTTACTGGCATATTCATTTTCCTGAACCTTTTGCTTCATCCAGCGGTCATTTGGTTCATTTACTGTTATAGTTTGTCTGCCCATTATTAAGTGTAAATTTGGTGTAATAATACACCAAATTAATGTAATTTTTGAATATATAGTTCCTAAATAGTTATGATGAATTTCTTTTGTACACTATGAGCACTCTATTGAGCACTTGATCCAGCGGCCAACTGTTCTAGAAACCTATCGAGTGGTTGTTTCAAATACTGTGATAGGCACTTCTTTCACCTATTCTTCAGAGTAATCCTTTCTTAACTCAGTTCGTACAAGTTCTTTTCCCGCATTTCTTTCACCTTTCCAAAATAGGTTTCTCTTACGCTTTCGTAGATGTTTGGCCCATTCACTGGAAACAGATAGATGCCCTTTTTTCTTATGTCCATTATTTTGGGTTTTAATATCCTTTTCTCTATTTCTTTCGCAATCAAGTGCGGTTCCTGTTGAGTACACTAATCACCAATTTCTTCACCGTGTACATTTCGTCTGGCTTGCTGGATGCTATGAAAAGCGTTAAGCTGGCCAGAGCGTCATTACTTATGATTGAAACTCCTTCACTATCATGAAGTAGCTTATTCGACTGCAAAAAGAGAAGAAAGCAAGCTGCAGCAATTCGTTTGTTGCCATCTACAAAACCATGATTCTTGACAATCAAGTAGAGTAGGGTTGCTGCTTTTTCTTCCAGAGTAGGATAGAAGTCTTCTTCACCGAAACCTTTGCTGATCTGTGCTATTGCGCTTTCAAAGCTTCCGTCTTTTTCTTTACCGAATACACCAGACTCGAAATCTGACCTCATGGATCCTATTACCTCTTGATATTCATTTAACTTAGGGTAAGTTGCTTCTCTCTTGCTTAAACCTTTTTTGTCTAAATTTTCATGATCGTAATCATCAAGTAATTCTAGTCCTTTTGCGAATTGATTCAGCCAATCCAAGTTTTGATCTTGTGCTTTTTGTTCAATGGCACGGCTTAATATGCGAATGCCATCTTTAAGGGTTTGGACTTCCTGTTGCTTCTGTGCAAGTCTATTTTCATTGATAGCATAACCTTGCAACAAATAGTCTTTGAGTCTTTGAGTGGCCCAAATTCGGAATTGGGTGCCTTGGTGTGATTTCACCCGGTAGCCAACGGAGATAATGACGTCCAGGTTATAAAAAGCTACGCGTTTATCAGAATTAGCAATATGCATTTTTTGCATATTGCTTTTTTCATCTAACTCACCTTCCTTAAAAATTTTCTTAAGATGCCTTGAGATAACTGACTGATCTCGTTGGAAAAGTTCGACGAGCTGCTCCTGTGAGAGCCAAACAGTATCCTCCTCAAATTTCACCTCAATTTGAGTCTGACCGTCGGTTCCCTGGTATATTTCAATTTGGTTTTCCATTGATTGGTATTCTTTTTCTTATTCAAAAATGACTTTTTTTTCTATCCAGATCCAAAAGTTACAAGTTTATGAGCCTTTGACTAATTAGGAAGAAGTTAAAATTTGAAAGTTTCGGAAATCTAAAACAGATGAACTACAGAGAAATATTCGCTAGGTGAAAACTAATTGAATTAGGGTCAAATGAATTAGTAGCTCTATCATTTTTTTGGAGAATCAACTTATTCCAAATTGGAAACGGCGGATTTTCAGTCCGATCTTAAAAGTAGATCTAATTTTTCGCCAAAAAGTTCACGTGAGGGATAGATAGTTGTTATATAACTCATTTGTATTGTGTTATTAAGTTATAGAAGTGATCTTACAGGATAAGGTTTTAGACCCTTCCTCTCTACAGATTAAAACCCTAATTATTTGAAATATTGATAGTTAGGGTTTTTTATTTTGAATCAGTAGCGAAAGCAGTAGCGATTTCGAGTTTTTAATTAATTTCATAATTTGAAATCATTGAGTTCAACTCGAATTGTTTCATTTGAATGATTCGAGAATTAGTTAGATCGTATCTAACTTAAAAAATGCCCCGTTGCATTTCCAACGGGGCATTTATTTTAGTTATTAATTGCCTGTCTTCCCTTTTCAGAACCAGTTCGTAAACACATGGAATTACGATCAAGTTTAGCAAAGCTGCAGTTAGCAATCCACCAAGGATGACCACCGCCATAAGGCTTTGGATTTCATTACCTAGTTCTCCACCTTTCAATGCTAATGGGATAAGGCCTAGAATGAATATTTAAGATTATAACTCATATTGACCTTTCAGTCTCAAATTTACTACTACGTCCTCATTACTACTATTTCTAAAGAACCATCCATGTTTTCCTTCATAAGGTGCTAAAAAAGTACCTACCATATTATTGGAATTGGCAATAGTATAGCTTTCAAAATAAACATCTTTAACTTCTTCTTTTTGTTTTACCTCTCCGTGAAAATCAAAGTATAGTACTTCATTGTTAGCAGTTGTCCATTCATATTTCACTGTTCCATATTTGAGCATATTTATTTTAAACTCTATTCCTTTTCCCGCTGGAACTATCACTTGGGTTTCGTCCTCACGATTACTTAATTGTTCATCGGGTGCGGGGAAATCCGCTTCTACAGGTCTAGCAACATCGGGCCCTGACCCAGCTTTTTCGAGTTTAATTAAAGGAAGGTTAACTGTTGCTACTATCGTACCCAAATCATTATCCTGATCGCTTTCGGGAACATATAATCTATTAAAGCCTAAAAGGTCGCCTGCACCAGTAGGATCCATTCCATATTCTGCTGGCATAACAGCGACCACCAATAATACAGCGCCTAAAATAAAAGAAATAATAGAAGCTTTAATAATTTGACTTTTTTCCAAAACTGGATGATTCATTTCTGACATGGTTATATTTTTTTAAGAAGTAAAGTAGCCTGTTAATTGAAAGCCGAGCAGTAAAAATCCTGCGGCCATGAGAGCTGTATTTGTAATTGTTGAAAACTTCATAAAACTTGGTTGTCTTCTCCAAATTGTTATAAGGATAAGCACTACCGCAAGAGCTATAAATTGTCCTATCTCTACACCTATATTGAAACCAATCAGGTTGGTAAATAACCCTTCTTTATCAAATTTAAACTCTTGCAATTTACTGGCAAGACCAAATCCGTGGAAGAGGCCGAAAATCAATACTGCCGCTTTCGTATTAGGTTGTTTGCCAAAGAAGCGTTTAAAACCACCTAAATTATCAAATCCTTTATAAACAATAGATAGCGCTATAATTGCATCAATTAAGTACGCATTTATATTTATGTCAGCTAAAACGCCTAACAGCAGCGTAGTACTATGTCCAATAGTGAAAAAGCTAACATATATAAGAACCTCTTTAGGTTTATACAGGAAGAAAATAACACCTACCAAAAACAGTAAGTGATCATAGCCTGTTATCATATGTTTGGCGCCTATATATAAGAATGGTCCGAATGCAACACCACTATTTCCTAATAGAAATGTTTGCGTATCTTCATCTACTCCGTGCGCAAAAGCTATAGAGGAAAGCGCGCATATAACAGTTACTACTAATAAGGATATTATCTTTTTTAAATTCATAGTAAGATTGATTAAATCCCATTGAACCATATGGTTCAATGGGATTGAAATTATTAATGAGCGTGACCGTGAGATTTAACCTGTTCTAAACTATCCAGCACTTTCTTTTCATGTAGCTGTATGCTGTCCTGTTTTCTCATCATCTCTGCATTGTTATCTTCAATAACATTTTCCTGGTCATTAGAGGTAGCTTCCTCCTTTTTTGGTTCCTTGCAAGAGACGAATAGTGTCATCACAATTGCTGTAATAATAAATAGATTTTTCATAATTTTTTCGTTTTGTAATTTGTGAATATTGATTTTAAATTTTTATTTTTAATAGTTTTATTGAGTTTATAAAGACTAATGTATCTGGTAATAAGTGAATTATAGCAGCTTCGACAGGCCCTAATATTTTCAATAGAACTAGGGTTATTCCGATAACGTGGACGACCCCGACACCTGCAATAATATTTTCTTTAATGGTACGGTACGCTCTTTTACTAATTGCTCTAGCTCTATCAATTTTTTCTAATTTATCCTGCATCAATACAATGTCTGCTGCTTCCATTGCTGCTTCTGTGCCAATTGCACCCATAGCTATTCCAATGTTTGCTTGAACTAAAGCAGGCGCATCGTTTATTCCATCACCAACCATTGCAATTCTTTCACCATTGCTTTGTAATTCCCTTACAATTCTAATTTTGTCTTCAGGAAGTAAATTTGCTCTATAGTCAGTAATACCTATTTGATCTGAAACATGTTTTGCAGTTACTTCATTATCGCCTGTTAGCATAACGATATTAGTAACACCACTTTTTCTTAAACCAGCTATCATCTCTTTTGCTCCTGGTCTTATAGAATCAGATATATATATAATTCCTGCAAGTATGTTATCTATAGCTAGAAATATTGCGGTATTAGTTTCATTCGAGATTTTCTCGGAAACTGCAATATCATTTTCTAACATAAAAACTTTATTACCAAGTAATAATTTTTTGCTTTCAAATAACGCTGAAACACCTCTTCCTTTTATCACATCAAATTGAGATGGCTCTCCAAAGACAATATTTTTTTCTTTAGCAAAATCCAAAATCGCTTTAGCTAATGGATGACTAGACCTTCTATCTGCGACTGCTGCCATTTGAAGTACTTCTTCTTCGGTGTAGTCATCATTAATAACTGAAATTAGATTGACTGATGGACTTCCTATTGTCAGCGTTCCTGTTTTATCAAATACGATTGTAGTAACTTTTGCAAGTTCTTCTAAAAAACGTCCTCCTTTAACAAGAATACCTTCTCTAGCCGCTCTTGCAATAGCCGCAATAGTTACCAATGGTGTTGCTAAACCGAGTTCAGCCGGAGATGTAAAAATGAGCAGTGCAATAACTAATTTCACATCCCTTGTAAAGAAATAAACAGCTCCAACAAAAATAAAAACCACTGGAATTAAATATGATGCAACTTTATCTGTCAGTTTCTCAATAGGTGCTTGTTGACTTTCCGCTTCTTCAACCAACGTAATAATGCGAGAAAAAACAGTATCTGTCCCTGCTTTAGTCATTTGGATATCTAGAGCTCCTAGTTCAATTATGGTACCTGCAAAGACATCACTTCCTGCTTCTTTTTCCTGAGGCACACTTTCTCCTGTTATTGGGGCTTGATTTACTGATCCAGAACCTTCTATTACAATACCGTCAACAGGTATTTTTTCACCTGCCCTCACTAGAACAATATCGCCAACTTTGAGATCTTTAATGTTGACCGTTTGTTCTTTTCCATCTTTTTTCAGGATTGCGGTATTTGGTACTGAGCCTATTAGCTCTTTAATCGATTGTCTTGCACGTTCACCACTGGCGCTGGCAATATATTCAGCAATTAAAATAATCATCAGAACTACAGCTCCGGCTAAATATTCCTGACCTATTACCGAAATTACAACTGCAATAGATATAAAAAGCTCAGTACCAATTTTACGGTCTTTTACAATATCAAGGATTGCTATTTTTACCAGGGAATACAATCCGAAAGCCATTGCTGCAAGCAGAATTGGCAATGAAATAACTTCTAGATGATATAGTAAGCTAGCTATCCCAACCGTTACAATCCGAACAATCTCCCAAAGAAATTGCCGAGAGAAAAATGTTTTTACAAATTTCATAAATTTGAGTTATATATATTATTCTTCTTCTACAGAATTTCTCAGTGCGGACAAGATGGAATAGGCATTCTTGGTTACAGGTTTAAAATTTTGAACGTTAGCACCATCAGCAAAAGTTATTGCGGTGTATCCTTCCTGCTCAATTCCTTTTTTGACCTGTTCCAATTTAAACGTGTAGCCACCTTCCGTTTCTTCGGTTTGAAGGACTACGAAATCCTTTCCTTCGTATTGAACGATAGCCTCAGACAGGATTGCATTTTGCTTATCAGTACCGCTCTCAATCCATGCTTTTACATACATGCCCGGTAAAAGGCCTTTATCACTTTCTAGTTTGATATGACAATGAACCGGGGTTATCCGGTCACTGCCTGTGGCTTTCCCAATTAAAAATACTTCAGCAGTTCTTTTAAATGTATTATCATCGGAAAGAGCAAACTTAACGGTCTGACCGACTTCGATCCTCTCTAAATCTCTTTCAAACGCATTTAATGCCAAATGTAAATCATCTACATTGACCAGCTCAAAGAGAACATCTTGCGGTGATACATAATCGCCAATATTGGTATTGCTGACTTTTACATAACCAGTTATGGGTGCATAGAGATTAGCAGTGCGGGAAATATTGCCATCCTGTACAGAACTTTTACCTATTCCTACCAGTGCGAGTTGTTGTTCGAATGCCTTAACCTGTCCTTGGATTATTTTATAATCAGATGAAACCTGTTGAAACGTTTTGGCAGAATTGATGTCTTCATCTCTCAATTGTTTTTGTCGGTTGAATTCTTCTTCAAGAAATTGCATCTTTCCTAGACTCTCTAGATATCCTTGCTGAATACGGATAAATTCAGGGTTCTCTATGGTGGCCAAAACTTGTCCCTTTTTCACAGCTTGTCCCGGCAATAGACCTGCTGTTTTTATATATCCTCCTAATGGCGCTGATACCGTGGCCATACTTTCAGGCTCTACATCTATGACTCCATTTATCTTTATGATGTTACTAAGATTTCTCATTTCAATCTTTCCAGTTTCAATACCAGCAAGAATGTATTGGTCTTTGGTGAAAGTGATTTGATTATCCCCATTAGCAGGTAGTTGTTCTTCAATCATAGTAGATTCCAATTTCTCAGAATCCTTGGCGCCACAAGCCACTATCAATAAAGTGGATAAAATGAGCATCGGGATATTTTTATTAAATAGAATTTTCATCTTTATATATTTTAGTATGTAAGCACTTATTTTATAAGCCCAATAAGGCTTCTATTACTATTATTGACTTATTATGTTGATAAAGAGTAGTTAAATAATCTGTTTGGATGGTGTTAGCCAAAGAAATATTTTGTAAATACTGAGTATAAGATACGTCCCCACTTTTGAAGCTTGTTTCAGAATTATCAATAATAAGTTTAGCTTGTGGCAGCGCTTCATTTTGATAGTATTCCAAAGTGCCCTGAAGTTTGTAGTACTCTTGCAATAAATTTTGCAAATCCCCTTCTAGTTGTGTTTTATTTAACTCAAGTTGAGATTGGACGATATTCTCCTCAATTTTAGCAGCCTTAATCTTAGAACTATGCCCACCTGGGAAAATTGGGATTGCCAGGCCTAACTGAAAGAATGAAAACCGATCACCAAGATCATACTGTCTATTTTGACCAGCTATATTTTGATTTCCTACAAAGGATTGATTATTGTAACTGAACATAATGTCAGGCAAAATTTTGTTCCTTTCAACATTCGTTTCTTTTTTCTTTACTTCTAATTGCTGTTGTATATAGACGTAAATCGGGCTTTTCTCCACAGAATTACTTTCTAAATCTATCTCGTAAGGAACTAGATTAGAGGCTGCAATACTTATATCATCGTTTGTGTTCAAAACTACCTGTAATCGTTTTATTGCAATTAATAAATCCGCTTTGTTCTGTTTAAGCTTGTTTTTAATTTGCATCGATTGTGTTGCAGATGTTACACTTTCCAATTTTGTGGATTCTCCTGTTTTATATCGCAAGGAGCTCGATCTATTAAGATTACTGTATAGACTGTCCTGACGCTGTAATAAGAGTTTGCTTTCCAATAAAAACTCGTATTCTAGATAAGCTGATCTTACATCTGCAACTAAGTCATTTTTCTCTATCGCCTTAAGATACTCACTGCTGGTGACCCTTGCCTTCGCAAGATTGGACTGACTGGTATAAACAGTAGGAAAATTAATCCGTTGAGAAATCCCAAACAGATTATCGTTTATGGTAGGCGTATTAAATTGACCATTAGAATAGAAAAATTCTGTTCTTGGAATGGTTATGGCTCCATATTTCCCTGTTCTTTCAACATCTATTTCATATTGGGCGATCTTAATACGGTTGTTATTTTGAATTGCAATTTCAATAGCCTGCTCTAATGAAAGTTCTTGTTTTGGAAGCGGACTGGTTACTTGTGCTTGAAGTTGCGAAGCCGAAAATAATAGACCTACAATCAAGATTAAAGTGGTGACTATTTTTTTTCTTCCAAAATTGAATTTGAATTTTCCTTCAGTAAAATAGATATACAATACAGGTAGTACAATTAGTGTTAATGCAGTTGCTGTAATCAAACCGCCAATAACTACTGTAGCCAAAGGTCTTTGTACTTCGGCACCAGAGGAATTTGACAAAGCCATAGGCAAGAAACCTAAAGCAGCAACGGTAGCGGTCATTAAGACAGGTCTCAGCCTAACGCCAGTACCTTTAATAACACGTTCATAAATATCGGTTATACCTTCTTTAGCAAGTCTGTTGAATTCCGCCACTAATACGATACCGTTTAAAACGGCCACACCGAATAATGCAATAAATCCGATTCCAGCCGAAATACTAAATGGCAAGTCTCGAATTACTAGGGCAAAAACACCTCCAATGGCAGATAAAGGGATAGCCGAAAAAATGAGCAAGCTTTGTTTCATCGAACCAAATGCAAAATAGAGTAATATTAAAATCAGTAATAATGCTATTGGTAAAGCGATCATTAACCGTTGATTGGCCTCTTGCAGGTTCTGAAATTGTCCTCCATAGGTTACATAATAACCTGCTGGCATATCAACCTTCGAAGACATAATTTGCTTTATATCTTCAATGATACTTTGTACATCCCTGTCACGTACATTGAAACCAACAATAATTCTACGTTTTGCATTATCACGTTGGATTTGAACTGGTCCTGGTTCAAATGAAACATTTGCTACTTCACCAAGTGGAATTTGGCTTCCCTCTGGTGTGCTGACATACAGATTCTGTACATCGGTAATATCGGTTCTGTAATTTTTGTCTAACCTCACAACGAGGTCAAATCTACGTTCTCCTTCATAAACAAGACCTGCCGAAGTACCCGCAAAAGCAGTTTCGATAGCATTGTTTATGTCTTCGATATTCATTCCATATTGAGAAATTTTATCACGATTCATTTGAATATTAATCTGTGGTAATCCTGTAACTTCCTCTACATACAAATCTTCAACACCTTCTACTGACTTTATTTTATTCCCCACATTACTGGCCAGATCAGAAAGAATATTGAGGTCTTCACCATAAATTTTGATTACAACATCCTGTTTTGCACCTGTCAAAAGTTCATTGAAACGCATTTGTATTGGTTGTTGAAAACTAAAAGTAGCATTAGGTATTATTGAAAGAGATTCCTGCATTTCTTCGACCAGTTCTTCCCTTCCTCCAGCTTTCGTCCAATCGTCTTTGGGACTTAGGATCACCATCATATCACCGGCCTCTATTGGCATAGGATCTGTTGGTATTTCCCCAGAACCAATCTTGTTCACGACTTGAGTTACTTCATCTGGATACTCATCCAATAATATGGTTTGTGCCTTTTGAGAAACATCAATCATCTGGTCGATGGAACTTCCAACAGGCACTCGTGTTTCAACTGCGAAATCACCTTCGTCCAATTGGGGAATGAATTCACCACCCATGTTGGCAAATACTATCAGGGTTATGATAAATAATCCTATTGCCAATCCAACTACCAAGAGTTTTGCGTGAAGGGCAGCTTCTAAAATAGGTTGATACATACGCTGAAAGAATTCCATCATTTTATCGGAAAAATTTCGTTTATGTTCAGTCTTACGACCCAGTACAAGCGAGGACATCATCGGAACATAGGTAAGCGATAAAATCAATGCTCCTAGAATAGCAAACATTACAGTTTGTGCCATTGGGTGAAACATTTTCCCAGCTACCCCAGTCAATGCTAAAATAGGCAGGTACACAATAAGTATGATTATTTGACCAAATGCTGCCGAATTCATCATTTTTCCAGCAGAACTTTTCACTTCAATATCCATCTGTTCAGAAGATAATTTTTCAACTCCTGCATACTTCTTTTTACTGGTATGAATACCAAACATGACAGATTCGACAATGATTACAGCCCCATCTACTATCAGACCAAAATCAATTGCTCCCAGACTCATAAGGTTTCCGGAAACCCCAAAGAGGTTCATCATTGAGATGGCAAAAAGCATGGAGAGCGGTATTACCGAAGCCACTATCAATCCACCTCTTAAATTTCCAAGAAAAAGGATTAATACAAAAATCACGATCAATGCGCCTTCAGTAAGGTTAGTAGTTACGGTTCCTATTGCTCGATCCACCAATTTTTTTCTATCCAAATAAGGCTCAATGGTTACTCCTTCGGGTAAAGTTTCTTTTATCTGTTCAATTTTATCCTTTACATCATTGATAACTGCGGATGAGTTTGCACCTTTTAGCATCATTACTATCCCTGTAACCACTTCGCCTTCTCCATTTCGGGTAGCAGCTCCATATCGCACACCGTGACCAAATTGTACTTTGGCAACGTCTCTTATAAGTACTGGTGTGCCATTATTTACTTTAACAGCAATCTTCTCGAGCTCCTGTAGATTGTTCACAAGGCCTTCACTGCGTATAAAATAGGCATTAGGACCTTTGTCAATATAGGCCCCCCCCGTGTTCTGATTGTTTTTTTGCAACGCGGTAAAAATCTCTTCAATTGTAACATCCATACTTTGAAGTTTATCGGGGTCTATAGCAATTTCATATTGTTTGACCAAGCCCCCAAAACCACTTACTTCTGCAACACCAGGTGTTCCCAAGAGTTGTCGTTTAATGATCCAGTCTTGTATGGTTCTTAATTCAGTGGCATCGTATTGATCTTCATAGCCTTCTTTTGGGTGTATTACATATTGATATATTTCTCCCAATCCTGTGGTCACAGGAGCCATTTCAGGCCTCCCAACTCCTTGAGGGATTTGGTCAGCTGCAGATGATAATCGCTCCTGAACTTGCTGTCTAGCCCAATAAAGATCGGTTTCTTCTTCAAAAACTATAGTTACAATAGAAAGTCCAAAGCGGGAAAAAGACCGCATATCCTTTATTCCAGGAATACTTACCATTGTTTGTTCAACTGGGAATGTAACAAGCTGTTCCACCTCTTGCGCAGCGAGCGTAGGGGAAATGGTGATAACCATTACCTGATTATCTGTAATATCCGGCACGGCATCGATGGGCAATTGTGTAAGGGAATAAGATCCCCAGCCAATTAGGAACAAGGTTAATATTCCAACGACAAGCTTGTTGGTAATTGAGAATTGAATGATTTTATCTAACATGATTTATAGTTCATATTAATGGGTTTTAATTAATATTTTGCTCGAAAGGAAGGATTGTGAAAAGAGGAGTAATCAAATCCCTACAGGAAAGAACAAGATGTAATCATTCCCTTAGAAGTATTGACATAGCTCTTTAAATGAAAATACGCATACGCACAAGGCGAATACACTATTTTAAACATGTAGAGTGAGTTAGAATAAATAAAATTCTATGGACAGAAATCCATCTGACTTTGATGAAGAATACATCAAGAATTTATTATCCTAAAGTAGGGGGGCCTCGTAAGGCTAGCGAAAAAAAGTAGGTATTTTTATATATCCCTAAAGATTCGGGGATAGGTTGTTTTAATATTAGAAATACCTCATCAATTGTTACTTGAAAAAGTGTAACTATCGTTTTCAGCTCTCTATTTTTATTATTATGATTCTCAGAAAGCTGTACCTGCGAAGGAGAATTATTAAGCAATTGTTGATAATGAGCGTGATTTGCAAAAAGCTTAGAAAAAAAATCTAATGAGCTCTCTTCATCGGAATGATGATCATGTGAAATCCCTTCATGTTCATCGGCTTGATAATCAGAAAGTGCATTTATTTCATGTTGGTGATGAGCATGAGGCGCTAATTGGTGCAGCATGATCAAGCAGAACATGCTGAGTAAAAAACGAGCTGTATTTGTGGCAAAATTATGCACTATCACAAAGGAAATTAAAATATCCCATTAATCAAGTGATGGATAAAAAAGATTTCTTTAATCTACTCAGATTTATCAGAGTCCTTCTTGAAATCCAAAATGTTGCTTTAAAAACCTTAAGCCTCCCCAAAGAAGGATACTATTTTAAAGATAGGTGTCTCAAAAAACGACCGTTTTATGAGACTATTTCTGATAAGGATATCTCTACTGAAAAAACCCAATTTTAAGTCTCATAAACTCATCTATTTAATCAAAGTCTCAAATATCCATTTTCTCACCTTTTATGAGACGGCTAATGTGCATTTCGGATACGCTAGAGTTTATGACCTTTCATCGGTGATCTTTAAGATCATCACCTTTTTCTGACTCCAAATCAGTTTCCTTCTCACTCAATGAACTGAAGGTTTTGTGTTTTTTTTCAATTTGAATCTCTAATGCTTCTTTGTATCCTTGGGCTATTCGTTTCAAAATTTTTCTCGTTTTTTCATAGTTTCTATTTTATCACACCTCCTGCAATATTAGCTCTAAATCTGATTGCCCATTCTTTCCTGAGTTTATCTAAAGTTTATTGATCGAGTGGAAAACCCTTCCTAATTCGTTCAAATACCTATTTCTGCGTAAAGTTTATCTAAAAGATATTTTAATCAGTTAGTTAGATAAACTTTTGTCCAAACTGGTTTTCTGTGTGTTCCTGTATTTTCAATGAGGTGTTCCTTCTTAGATAGAGCGTTCATTAGATTTCTGATTTCTTCGCGAAGGTCTAGAAAAGTTATTCTGGAATTTTTCGGCCCATCCAAAGGCCTGGAAAAATTACGGAAATTACTTTTTAGGTTACCTTAATTGCAAAGTTCTGTAGTAGTTTTTCCTGAGTCTATCCGCTTACGATCTTTATCTGTGGGAAAGAAGGTGTCTGTAGTGTTTAGGTAATCTCATTAAAGCGGGTTAAATATATATGCGTATATATCTATGGCCATATATCTATATATACCGATATATCAAAAGCAGGCTGATTAGCGCCCTAAGCCTATATTTTCGTCTTTCTTCCTCTTTTTCTTTTTGCTGTCGTCATTCATATTCGCAGTAGTCGGAATAGCAGCAAGCAACTCACCAAGGCTAGCAATGGCACTAGGAGCGTTAGAAATGTGATTTTCACCACCTTGATCAGCTGTCGGTAGGTTTTCCGGTTCTCGGCCATGCCCGAAATCAGCTTCTCTATCCGTGGATCTTGTTTCGAAGCTAACCTTTGATGGTTCGAATGGATTTGATCTTGAAGTATTTTTTGATTCTTCAGGATTTGATGCTGCTTGTTTCGCAGTTCCAATAGACATTCGATCAGCTGTTGATGCTCCACTTTGATGTTTATTGTCTCCTGCCGGGTATGCTGATCTTGTTCGATTGTTTGCTTCGTCAATTGATTGAAAGTCTTTAGTTTGTTCATAGTGTAATGATTTGGATACCTGTCCCCATTTGAATTGATTTCCCAATGCCTGGCCTTTAGCGATAAATCCTCCATAGCAATAAGAAATCCCCGAAACCCTACCAGTGCTGGCTTGATTGAAAAGTAGATTAACCCCGTTATTTTCCAAGGATTTGATAAATGAAGGAATACTGTTTGTTTTAATTAAAGCATCGCCCACCAATTCCTGAAGCATCATCCTTTTAGAAGCTTTTCCTGTTCTCAACGACATTTCTATTTCGTCTTTATTGGGTGCCTTTACCTGTGATTCTAAGCTGGACTTCACCTGTTCCAAACCATGTTTAATTTCCAACTCTCTGGCAATCTTGTCGCTTCGCTGGTAATTATTGCTGTCAGTGACCACTGAGCCGTCAAATCGATTCCGAAGTGCCAGTATATGGCAATGTGGATGGTCGGTGTCATGGTGGCGAAATATGAAATAGGCGTTGTTGTCAAAGCCCATTTTCTTCATGTATTCTTCAGCAATGTTCAGCATCTTTTCGTTTGATACGGATTCATCCTTGCCAAAATTCAGACTGGTATGAAAGGTGTTCCGCTTCAGTCTGGGGTTTATGCTTTGAATCAAGCGCAGTTCATTTTTGATAGTCTGCTGTTTCAGGCTTGCAAAATTGGTCGCCAGCAATTCAGCTTTTTGTGATTCATCCTTTGAGTAGAGCTTTTTCAAGTTGTAATTCAATGCTCCCATGAATGAACTTCCAATGGATACCTTAGTGATCATTGACTAGAAGTTTGATTAGTAGATTTAGTTTTTCTTGTAAAGCCTTAAATGCAATTAGCTTGTCAGAAGGTACGGGTTTGTTAGAATTGTAGTGTTTGGCGATTTGATTGATATTGGTTCCGATTTTTCTCAGCTCTATATAGGTCTGCTTTTCCAGAATCGGAATACGTGCTTTCGGCAGCCTGTTTTTAAACACACAGGATCGGATTACTTCGGAAGCGCTGAGGTCTGAGTATTCACACAGTTTTGCCAATTGCTCAAATTCCCCTTCATCCATTTTAAAGGAGAACTTAATGCTCTTTTTTTCTTTTTGCGGTAGCTTAGGTCTGGCCATATCGGAAAATGAACGGAGTGAGTTTGTGGTTAATGAGTGGAGCGAAGCAAGCGTTTCGGTCTGACCGAAACATAGCTTGCTTCGCAAAGCGACCCTTATCTTGTGTAGCTCTGATTATTCTCACTCACGAGCATTTCATTCAGATCTTTGAAAGGAGAATAAAGCGAACTTTTGTCGATGAAATTTTTCCTCGTATTGAGAAGATCTGCGGTTAATTCCTTACCTGCCTTATCGGTATCTAGATATAAATTGACACTATCGTACTGTTGACAAAAGTCCTCGACCTGCTTGATATTCACCAGAGAATTGAGGACAAGAAATGCACTTGATTGATGACTAAATTGATCCAATTTTATGAAACTCATTAAATCAAATATTCCTTCAAAAACAGATAGGTTTGAAAATTCCCTAGTGGTAAAATAGACACTGCCACCTTGCCCTGTGCACCCCTTCCAATACTTGTTTCGTATTGACCAGCCATTTGAATTTTCATTTCCTACCCCAAAATATCTCTTGCCATCCACCGAGTAATAAACCTCTTTGCAATATTTTCCAGCTATTTCAGGCTGGATCTCTCTAGAGATTAAATAGTCAGTGATTGCCTGATTTGTCCCAATGGGTTTAGTGTTTAATACTTTGATTTTAGAGTTCTCATAATCTGAGATCTTATCTTTTTGCTGGTGAAAAGAAAAAGAGTCAAACCCCAAATTTTCCACATGAGCTAACGCATCCTGAATTGAATAGGAGGGATTCAATTTCATGACTAAATCAATCAAAGTTCCTCCTGCATGACCTTCCCCAAAATCCACCCATAAGTTTAAATTGTGATCCACCTTGAATGAAGGTGTTTTTTCTATCCTTAATGGCGAGAGAAAGAATGAACAATCTGGCTTTGTGCTTTTTGGTGATATGCCTATTTGTGAAAGATATGCTATGATGCTGATTTGATTAGCTTGTTTACAGTTCATGTTATCTATGGTTTGTTTGTTAAAATTGCGCTAGTTGCTTACTACGTTACTACGTTGATTTAAAGTCTTTGATAATCAATGATATAAGTGTAGTCACCTTGCTCTATTATCGGTTTTTTAGGGTTACTACGCTTACTACAAACTCGATAATGTAGTAAGCGTAGTAACCTTTATTATATTAACCTTACTACAGTTAACTATCAGTATATCAATTATATAAACTTATTGTAGTAAGGTAGTAAGTGGATTATCTATTTTTACATAATAGCCTTTGACGGGATAAGACTTGTCGCTGTAGCCTCTTTTTGCAATTCGCTCAAAGCCGAGTCGTTTCAAAGCTTTTCCGATTTCTTCTCTGCTAATCTTCAGGTTGGAACCCTCAGCTTTACTCAGGTATTGGATCATATCTGAAGGAGTCATGAAATCATCCTCCTTGTTCCCTGGCTCAAAGTGTTTCTGTACTAGCTCAAACTCCATGGTGATGGTGCTGAATTGGGCATTGGCTAGCTCGTTTTCGATGATCTCCTCAGCTGTCATGTTATATTCAAAACCGCTTTTGTATAGATAGTATGCTTGAGCCCATACAAGATTGATATCAATATCTTTTTTGTATTCCCAATTGATTCCGAAAAGTGTAAAGCAAAGCCATCGGACGCTACCAGTATCATCCGTGAGGAATTCGGCTTTATTGGTGGAGCCTATGATGGATGCTCTTCTGGGCTCCATTGTTGGCTTCCTGTCATAGGGATGTCGGACTTTGATATACGAGCGACTCATCAGACTTTTCTGAGCATTGATCTCCTGTTTGTTCAGCGTAGATAATTCATCCTGGATGATCAGGAAGTTCTGACATAGTGCAATCAGACTATCTTTATCTATGGAGATGTTTTCGGTCTGGTATTCGGAAAGATCCGGTGGTGTCAAAAACCTTGTCAGCGTTGACTTTCCACTGTTTTGTTTGTCTTGGACTAAGATCAGTGCCTGTTTATTGAAATATTGATCATCTAGACTACAGGCGACACATCGAACGAGCCATTTTTTGAACTGAACTTGAAACCTTGCTTGATCCAAAACCTCGATATAGTTTGCAAATCGCTCAATATAGTCCCCATGTTCATCAGCGCTCCACAGCTTTTTATGATGTTCAAAATAGATTTCCAAGGGATTTACCTTTGGAATAAAATCACTGCTCAGGAAAGAGTTGATATCAGCTAAGGAAGTATTATGACCTGCAGATTTCGCCTCTATTAATAAGGTATGGGGATTGACCCTTAGGTAGTTGTTTTTTTCTTTTTCACTGGCAAAGACTTCATAGACCACCACATTATTAATAAAGTCATATTTGCTTATCAAGTAGCGAATCATCTTGACCATGGGGGAATTGGAGTCATCATCCAGTCGTTTGAAAGGATTTCTGTTTTTCATGATACTGCATTAAGAGTTTGAAAATGAATGCAGAACCAGTATCTTTACGCTGTCAGACGGAGATTCTGTTTCCACAAGAAAAAAGGCGAATTCGAAAGGATTCGCTTTATTTTTTTCTGGTGTATTGGAATGCTTCCTTTCTTATTTCAGCTTCCGATTTACTTGGATTTTGCAATAGCCAATCATCAATCTTTTTGCGATCGAAAAATAGTGCGCCATTATTAGGCTTGGAATATGGGATTTTGGATTGGCTAACTAGCTTATAAATATAAGATACTTTGAACCCAGTGTAATCGCTTAATTCTTCAGGATTCAGAATGTCCTTGAGGCCAAACATAAATTTCTCAATGCGATTGAGTTTGTGAAGGATTTGTTCGTTTTCCATTGCTATATTTTATTTGATGTTGTCCAGCAAAGGAGAAAAAAGGAAAAAAGGACTGGCATTAAACATTGACAATCGTCAATAATTTACACCTATTGTCAATGAATTTCTGAAAATATAGCATCTAAATGATGCTCAGTTTCAGATTTACTTCTAGTTTTTTTTGCATTGTGTTTTGAACTCCGAAGAGATCCAGATTTTATGGGCTCTCCCTTGATAAGAAAAATTTTTGCTAGCCTAGTATTTGTTAGACTATCGATCTTAAAGTTGAGTTGTGTAAAAAAGTAGACAGCATCAATTACTTGAATGTTTAAGTCGAATTGAGGGGCGGGTGGAACGATACCCTTTCTAAAAATTTCTACAAACTGCTCTCTGTGGAATTTTTGTTTTTCAAGATCCATATACTCAATGAGACCAAGATCCACCAAACCATCAAATATCTTTGCTAACTGTGCTGATGAATAATGTGTTTTAAATTCCTTTTGCCCTTGCTTTAAAGTTTTCTTTACCAAAGGAATGTACCTATTTTCAAAACTGGACTTCCAAGTTAAATCTAGAAACAAAACCCCGAAAATGAATAGAAAAACAAACGGGGCAAATAGGAAAACATCTTTCCAAAGGTCTCCTTTGGGAGGTGTAGTTACAACCACATAAATACATAGACCCATTATTGGCCAGAAAATGGAGTAGAAAAATATCCTTGGCTTTTCCACCTTTTTTCTAAGGCCTACCATTTTTTCATCAAACATATAATCCGCAAACCAGACTGGGTATCTTTTAATTAGCTTCCAAGTGTAAAACAATTGGACGGAAATCATAGTAATTCCAGTAGCCCAAATGAAATAGGTGGTATTGAAATACTGGATAATGGCAGTAAAGAAGATAACTGCAATCAAAAGCAATAAAGTAGGAATAAGAAGTTTAGCGTTTGGTTTTTCCATTATTAAAGTTTCAAATCCAAGTTAAGTTGAGGAATAATTTGGGCTGACTCTCGCATCTTTTGGTCAACAATTTTGGCATAAATCGCAGTCGTTTTTATCTCCTTATGGCCAAGCCTTTTTTGAACGGTGTATAGATCTGCTCCATTTTCCAGTAGTAATACAGCATTTGTATGCCTTGCACTATGGAAGGTAATATGCTTGAACACTCCGGCACGATTACACCAGCGTACTATTTCGTTATTGTAAACTGCGCTGTATTTGAGACCGATGAAGACTCTATCCTTTGGAGATTTTCTATCTCCTAGGAGATCTCTCGCTTGTTTCGATATATAAAGATATTCTACTCCATCAGTTTTTTCCTGCCTGAAATTTACTCGAAATAGATTTTCTCCTTCATCTCTGACTTCTGACCATATGAGAGTATTGATGTCAGACCATCTTAATCCTACAAGACAGGAGAAAATAAAAGCCGTCTTCAAAACTTCATATTTGCAGTCAGTATTTACTAAGGTTTGAAGTTCTTTGAAGGTCAAGTATTCTCTCTGACTTTCTCCCTGCTCGAAAGCTTTTACTTTGGAAGCATAGTTGACGAAAATGTATCCATCGTCAAAAGCGCTCCTCAGGCAGGCCTTGAACTTATTGAAGTAGGAATATTTTGAGTTTTGGGATAGAGGTAGATTACTCTTGGTTCGAGCTTCAGCATCATAATAGTGCTTTACCCTTTTTACAAAGTTTTCGTCAACCTCATCGAAAAGTAAATTTGGACTAACACAATTCTTAAGGTGGGAGTAGGCAGATTGCCAAACTCCATAATTCTTAACTGAACTGGATTTTTCTTCCATCTTTTCAGTGAAAAAATCTAAGAATTGCCTTTTGGACTTAGATAGGTTTTTGATTTCAAATTTTCCCTGAATGTAATTGCTCTGCCGTATCGATAGAATATCCTCAGCAAGTTTCCGGTTTTCTTTATTTTCTTTTCTTTCACTAGCATCCTTAGGACTTTGGTGAAGGTATATTTTCAAAAATTCGAAATCTCGGATATGGCTTCGCTTGCCATTCATGTCAGTGTTAGAACCTTTATAGTACTCGATATAAAGGCTTATCATACCATTTGATAGCTTTTTCTCTTTTAAAGTAATTTTCATTCCCCTTCGTTAAGTTGTACATCTGTACATCTTTCTAAATTAAAGTTGTACACCAGTTGTAACAAATGTACTATTAAACTCAAGCAAAGGAAAATGAAAATAGTATAAATAACTGACTATCAAGTAAAATCAAACAAAGTCAACTAAAGGAAAGTGGATTTACTTACCGATACAAAAATTCCTAAAGATATTCTCCAACAGATCATCGGTTGTAATCTCACCTGTGATCTCACCGAGGAAATGTAGGGAGCGACGGATGTCCATGGCTACAAAGTCATTGGTGATTTGGTTGTCCAAACCTGAAAGAATATCCAGCAAAGACTCACGGGTTTTCACCAAGGAATCGTAATGTCGCACGTTGGTCACGATGGTATTTCCGGTTCGGAATTTGTCGAGATTCACTAGGACAAGGATTCTTGCTTTGAGTTCTTCTAGGTTGTCTTTCTGCCCGGCAGAGATAAAAATAGTATCAGGATGTTGCTCTTTCAATTCATTAATCAATAGTGAATTAGCTTTATCTATCTTATTGGCAACTTTAAGAAAAGGAACGCCTTGGTTTTCCAGTTTATTGATGTCTCGATTGATCTCGAATAGGTCTGTATCACCCAAATCGAAGAGGTACAAAATCAAGGAAGCTGTCTTCATTTTCTCCTGAGTTCGGCTTACTCCGATAGCTTCGATCACATCGGTTGTTTCGCGCAAACCTGCCGTATCTATGAAGCGGAAGATTACTCCGCCTATATTGATTTCATCTTCGATGAAGTCACGGGTAGTTCCTGCGATCTCAGAAACGATTGCTTTTTCCTCGTTGAGTAAGGCATTGAGTAGGGTGGATTTTCCGGCATTAGGCTTTCCAGCGATGACGGTTGGAACACCATTTTTGATCACATTTCCCAGGTCAAAACTCAGGATCAATTCTTCCACCACACGAAGTAAGCGCTCTACCAGCGTTCGTAATTCCTCTCGACTGGCAAATTCCACATCTTCCTCACCGAAGTCCAGCTCCAATTCTATCATGGAAGCAAAATGGATCAGTCGAGATCTAAGTTCTTGAATTTCAGAGCTGAATCCACCACGCATCTGACTCAATGCTGCCTGATGTGAAGTTTCAGAATCGGCATGAATCAAATCTGCTACAGCTTCAGCTTGCGCTAAATCGAACTGCCCGTTCAGGAATGCACGCTGCGTGAATTCTCCTGGCTTTGCTGGTCGGGCTCCTTTGCGGATGAAAAGCTTGAGTACTTGATTAATAATATAGGAAGAGCCGTGTGTGGAGATTTCCACCACGTTTTCTTTTGTAAATGATTTGGGCGCTATGAAAAGCGAAACCAGCACTTCGTCGATGATCTTCTCACCGTCGCGAATAGTCCCAAAGTGAATGGTATGGGATTCTTGATTCGCTAGATTTTTACCAAAAAACACCTCATTGGTCAATTGGATGGCATCTTTGCCAGAAAGGCGAATTACCGCAATAGCTCCAACGCCCTGTGGGGTCGCCAGTGCTATAATCGTATCATTTTGATCGGAAAGGGAGAAACTCATTTTTTACCAAATCCTTTATCCACTAGTTCAGTTAAACCTTTCAAAAATGGAGCTGGTTCTCTATAGCCAGGCATTTGAGTAATGTTTTTTAAGGTAGGGTCGATGATGACAAAGTTAGGATAGGATTGCACACGCATGGCTCCGGCCATTTGCGCCTCGGTGTATTCTTTCCCTTTGAAATCAAATGAGCGTTTATTGTCTTCCGCATTCATTTTAACTGCATAAAACGTCGAATTTATATACTTGATCACTGCTGGATCGGTGAACGTATCCTTGTCCATTTTCTTACACCAACCGCACCAATCGGTGTACACATCCACCAAAATCATTTTTGGATTTGCTTCAGTAGCAGCTACTGCTTCTTCAAATTTCAACCATTCTATTTTCTCCTGTGCATGCGCAAAATTGGCAATAAATAGAAGAAGACCTATGAATACTAATTTTTTCATGTATTAAGTGTATGTTTTTGAAGCCATCATACTAGGTATCCTTAGAACCTAGTATGGGCTGAAATATTTCTAATGAGTGTATTTCTTTAACATTCAGACTTTATGCTTAACTGCTCGCAAAAGTGCTAAAAGCAAATTAAGAAATAGTAAACTTACAAATTGATGTGACTTCGGCCACCGCTCACCGTTCTTCTGTCTTCTGTCTTGTCAATCAAAGAAAATTAAGCTACTGGCATTAAAATGAATAATTATGTAAGATTTTAAGTTTCAAATCTCCAACGGCTTGCTAGGGGTAGAAGTTCCGAACAGCGAATTTGGCTTAATGCTTTTATATAAAGCGCTCCCCAAAAATATCACACCGCCAACAGCAACCATCATTCCTGCAATCGAGCTATCCACTAAATATGCCATATAATAACCCGCTATAGAAATGAAAATTCCCAAGGCGCAGGTAAGCTTTATTAAGGAGGTTAATTTTTTAGTCCATAGAAATGCGGTAGCAGGAGGTACAACCAACAAGGCAACAACCAGAATAGCTCCTACGGCTTCGAAACTACTTACGGTTGTATAAGATACCATACTCATCAATGCTAGGTTAATTGCACCAGCTGGAAGACCTATCACAAGTCCAAAGTTTTCATCAAAACTAGTTAGTGTCAACTCCTTGTACAGTAAGATTATAAAGCCTATTACCAAAACTAAATTCAGAACTGCCAGGTACATAATTCTAGGCCCCATACTAAAGCCTGCATTTGTGATCCAGAGATCAATAGGAAGGTAAGCGATCTCCCCATACAGCACACATTCCTGATCCAGATCTACCTTGTAAGCCAGCATATTAATTAGAATAATGCCTATAGCAAATAAGAGCGTAAACGTAATTCCTATCGATGCATCAAGTTGAACTTTGGCTTTGTTTTTAAGCCAGTTGATAATCAGTGTAGCCAAAATACCCAATAAGCCCGCTCCGATAATTACTTCGAGTCCACGCTGGCTTCCTGACACAAAGAATCCTATGACAATTCCGGGAAGCACCGCATGCGAGATGGCATCACCAGTCATGGACATTTTGCGCAGCATCATAAAAACCCCTAGGAGTCCGCAGGAAATCGATATGATCGAAGCGGTGATAATTATTAGAAATGCGTTTTGGTCAAAGCTCATCGTTGTCGCGGGGGATAGTCTCCTGGTGAGGGTCGAGTTTAGGATAATTAAGCCTGTTCTCCAGCAAGGCTTCGAGTTCAGGAGTGAGGATGTGCTCCAGCTTTTCGGCGGAATCATGCACGTGATCCGGAGCAATATTCATATACTCATTGAGGTAAAGTTCCCAAAGTCTATGCAGTCTCACAATTCGTTTTGCTTCAGATTTCCCCTTAGCAGAAAAGTTTATAAGTCCCTGATTATTAATTAACAAATCCGATTTGACTAAATCATCGATTGTCTGCTTAGTTTCCTTCTTTTTATACGGAAAGGACTCATAGATTTCCTCTATAGGGAAAGTGCTTTGACCTTTTTCTAAACCATGGAAGATAGCTTTCAGCAAGTGATCTTGATGCGTCTTTTTCAAATAATACTTCCTAGCGATGAAGCGTGAAAGCACACCCTTTTTGGGAGCAAAAAGAAAGGAAGCAAATGCAAATAGAGAGAGGAAAACTACCACCCAAGGACCAGTAGGCATCTGCGGAATCACAAAGGAAACGTAGGTTCCTAAGATTCCTGACACTGCCGAGAATGCTCCAGCAATCAGTAAAAGCTTACTGAGTTTATCTGTCCAGAATCTAGCTGCAGCACCAGGTGCTATTAGCAAAGCCGCCATCAATACCACTCCTATGGCTTGGATTCCAATCACCACAGCCAATATCATCAGCACATTGAAGATCATTCGAATTGCCCCCATCGGATATCCTATAGATGTCCCAAAGTCCGCATTGAAAACCAACATGGAAAATTCCTTTCGTAAAACTGAGAGTGTGATAATGATTAGGATTGCAAGACCACCATAGATATACAGGTCTTCTTCTAGAATGGCGATGGCATTACCGAAGATAAACTGATTGAGACCGGCCATTTCTGGATTCCCAGATTTTTGAATGACTGTGAGTAGCACTATTCCAAATCCAAAAAATATAGAGAGTATGGAAGCAATTATTGCATCGTCACTGAGTCTTGTTTTGCTTTTCAGCCAAGAAGTAAGAAAAGTTGCCAGTGCGCCAGACAGAAATGCCCCAGTCACTATATATAATGGATTTTTTTCTCCAGCCAGCATAAAACCTAAGCAAATCCCTGGAAGTACCGCATGGGAAATTGCATCTCCTAGCAGAGCTTTCTTGTCCAGAAAACTATAGGTGCCAACATATGCGGATCCTATCCCCAAGAGCGTTATCCCAATTACCACATAGGCAATCGAAGCATCTTGAAAAGTGAAGAAATAAACAAAATCACTCATCAGCTTTTCAATGGGTTAAAGTCCTTTTGACGAATGATATCGCTGACTTTGGTAAGTAGATTGAGTTTCCCACCGTAAGTTTTTCGAAGTAAATCTTCTGTGACCACTTCAGTTTTTGGACCAGAGGCTACCAAATGGAGATTCAGCATGATGATCCAGTCGAAGTAATTCATCGCCGAATGAATGTCGTGATGTACTACGATTACTGTTTTTCCAGCAGCTGTCATCTCTTGAAGCAGCTGAAAAATCGCCGTTTCCGTGGCCATGTCAACTCCTGCAAAAGGCTCATCCATCAAATATAAGTCAGCTTCCTGTGCCAAAGCTCGAGCAATGAAAACCCGCTGCTGCTGACCTCCGCTAAGCTCAGAGATTTGGCGATCCACAAACGACTGCATCCCAACTTTATCCAAGCAATCCATAGCGATTTGCTTTTCCTTTTTTCCAGGTCTGCGAAAAAGCCCAAGTTTACCATAAGTACCCATCATTACCACGTCCAATACTGAAGCTGGGAAATTCCAATCCACTGATTCTCGTTGAGGGACATAGCTGATACGGCTTCTCACATCATTTAACTCTCGATCAAAAATCTTAACATAACCTCCAGTTACTGGGACTAAACCCATGACGGCTTTGATCAAGGTGGATTTTCCAGCGCCATTGGGCCCTAGAATTCCTATGAGTTTTCCTGCAGGCAAGCTCAAGTCCACATTCCAAAGGACAGGACTTTGATCGTAGCTGACTGTGAGATCATGTATTTCTAAAATAGGGGATTCTACGTGTGTGATCATTTCGTTAGGCTTTCAAAAATTACTTGAACATTGGTTTTGACCATTCCTATATAAGTGCCAGCTGGAGAGTCTGGCGCGCCAAGACTATCCGTATAAAGTGGACCTGCTAGTTTTATTTTGTGATTTTGATTCTCGCAACCTGCAACTACAGCTTCGATAGCTTTTGGTGAAATAGTCTGCTCTGCGAAAACCGCATGAATGTCCCGCTCCACTATGAAGCTCACTAAACCAGTCAAATCTCTCAGTCCAGGTTCGCTCAAAGTGGATAATCCCTGAAGTCCGAGAACCTCTAGATTATAGGCTTTGCCGAAATAGGAGAAAGCATCATGTGCAGTAATCAGTGCCTGATTTGTTTTGCGCAGCTCAGCCACTTTACTTAGGTTGTCCTGATGCAAATCTGCTAGTTCATTGAGGTAAGCTTCTGTGTTTCTTTCTACAGATGATTTCCATTTGGGTTGCCATTTGATTATTTCATCCGATGCATATTCCATGGCCATGGACCATAGTGATACGTCAAACCAGATGTGTGGATCTACGGAGTGGGCTTCAGGTCCGGATCTTATCAACAAGTCGTTTGACAGTGTTTCAGAAACATTAATCAGATCTTTGCTAAAGGCGAGTTTCTCAAATATCTCTGTCATTTTCCCTTCTAAGAAAAGACCGTGATAAATGACTAAGTCAGCATTCTGAAGCAAATCTAAATCCCGAACAGATGCCTTGTACAAATGTGGATCAACACCAGCAGGCATCAGTGAAACCACATCGGCATTCTCACCAACTAGGTTGCGAATTCCATCTGCAAGGATACTCGTAGTGACTACGATTTGCGGTCTTGTTCTTTCCTCTGGATTGTCAAATTTGCAAGCAAATGAGAGGAGTAAAATTGGGAGTATTAATAGGAGTTTCCTCATGACTGAATTGCTAAAATATTTGCTGCTACATCCTTTGACATAAAGAGCGTTTTTTTCTGATCCACGAGAATCTCCATGGATCCATCAAACTCTACTTTGTCCAGGACTTTGATACGAGCACCAATGTATGCACCTACTTTGTCGAGGTATTTTAAGAAGGCTGCAGAGCTATCTTTTACTGCCACGATTTGGCCAGTTTGATTGATGTCCATTTCTATCAAGGCCACTCTCGGCCGGGCTCGCACATCTCCAAATTCATCAGGGATAGGGTCGCCATGTGGATCGAATTTCGGGTAGTTCAAAAACTCATCTAAGCGTTGAATAAGTAGTGGTGATTGGATGTGTTCAAGCTCCTCAGCTACCTCGTGAACTTCGTCCCAAGCGAACTGTAATTTGTCCACCAAAAAGACTTCCCAGAGTCTGTGTTTACGAATAGTTTGAAGCGCTCTTTTTTTACCTTCTTCTGTAATATTGACACCATAATACTTTCGGTATTCTATCACCTCTTTTTCACCCAATTTTCTCAGCATGTCTGATACAGACGCGGCTTTGGTTTTTATCTCTGCAGCGACATCATTGGTTGATACGCTTTTCGTCCCGCCGTCCGATAAGTGATAGATCGCTTTCAGGTAATTCTCTTCCGCTGTTGTCAAGGTCATGCTATTCCAATTAGTACTGTGACAAAGGTAAATATTTATTTAGATATAGCTAAAAATATTTTTACTAGAGACTAAATCGCTTGTGGATAAGTCATTTTCAAATGTGTTTATAGTTTTAGGTGTGACTAAAAATATGATTAGTCTTGGGTAAAGATTGGTTTAAACAATTGAACAACTGAATGTTAAAAATGGGTTGATTGCAGTTAAAATACTGTTTTAACAAAATAAAGGCAGTTTCCATTTTGTCAAATCGAGTGTTTAAAATAGGGCATAGGTGGATAAGTGTGGATAGTAATCCACATACCGTTTATAACTTAAAGGGAGTTGATCGCGGAGATGAAATCAGAATGCTGAGATTTCCACAGGATGGATTCCTCAGGACTTTGAGTGAAATATGTCTGATTTAGTGCAGCATTGAATTGCAGTGATGCGTGCTCAAAGTCGAAAAAGTCTATTGGGAACCCTCCAGAAAATGGAGCTAAAAAGTCTAGCCATTTTGGATTACCACCAATCAAAACAGGAACTCCGAGAGCCGCTGATTCGAAAAGTTTGGTTGGCATTTTATCCTTAATTGCGTCTCTGTTTTGATAGGGTAAAATTGCAAAGTCTATCCCAGAATATGCAATAATAATCTCCTCGTGCGGTACAGGCAAATTGGAAGCTTTTAGCTTAATTTGTGCGATGTTTTCACAAGCTTTATGTAGCTCGATCTTGAAAGAATCTAGAGAACAATGTCCTATTATTTTGAGGGTAGATTCCGGGAATTCTTTCAGAATTTCTTTAAACCAATTGATTGCTTCTAGTGTCCCAAAAGCTGGAGTAAGTGTACCGGAAATCAAAAATCTATAGCCTTTTTTTTTCTCAAATTGTATAGTCTTAACCGGTCTAATTATTCCTGCAAACGTATTTTCCAAGATTAAAAAAGGAGTCTTTTCTGGCATCTCTTCAGCATAACATTTCTCAGCTAGAAGAAATAAATCAACTCCATTTGTCCTTTCAAGCCAGTTAATAAGTCGGCTTAATTTCGATTTTTTACTTGGGCTTAGAGTAGGATTTAGCTCTAGGTTTTTGACATAATTTTCCTGAACATCATAGACCAACTTGTACTCTAAAATCCCTTTAAATATTGAAGCAATTGCAAGGTATTCGTAGGTGCAACAAATCAGAATTTTTGGTTTGACGATCAGTAAAATTTTTAGAAATTTAATCTGTGAGTAGATCCTTCCCCAACCTGAGTGAGCCTTTGAAATTGAAGTATAATACTTTTCATCTTCGTAATTTTCCAAGGCTTTTGGTGAAAATCCCATAAAACTTAATTCGAATTGACCTGTTTCTCGCAATGAAAGGCCAAGCTTTCCCCAAGCTCTCGTATCTTTGACGGGCTTAAGGCTTGACGTAATCAAGACAGGAATTCGGGAAGCTGATTTTTCACTCATTAAACGAAACTAACCAAAATAATGGAACTGAAGACAATCATTGAAAAAGCCTGGGACAACCGGGAATTGTTAAAGGAAGAAGTAACGCAACAAGCCATTAGAGCTGTCATAGCTGACCTAGATGCTGGTGCAATCCGTGTAGCAGAACCAACTGAAGACGGTAACTGGAAGGTAAATGACTGGGTGAAAAAAGCTGTGATTCTATATTTCCCAATTCAGAAGATGGAAACCATTGAGGTCGGACCATTCGAGTTTCATGATAAAATGGCGCTTAAAACTAACTACGCTGAGAAAGGCGTGCGCGTAGTTCCTCATGCAGTAGCCCGTTATGGAGCCTATTTAGCTAGTGGAGTAGTGATGATGCCAAGTTATGTTAATATTGGTGCATATGTGGACGGTGGCACGATGGTTGACACTTGGGCTACTGTCGGTTCATGTGCTCAAATCGGAAAAAACGTTCATTTGAGTGGTGGAGTTGGAATTGGAGGAGTTTTAGAACCAATTCAAGCAGCGCCGGTAATTATAGAAGAAGGTGCTTTTATCGGTTCCAGAGCTATCATTGTAGAAGGAGTCAGAATTGGTAAAGAAGCAGTAATAGGAGCTGGTGTTACGTTGACGGCAAGTTCGAAAATCATAGACGTGACAGGATCTGAACCAGTGGAATATAAAGGGTATGTGCCTGAGCGTTCCGTGGTAATTCCAGGTTCTATTTCGAAAAAATTTAACGCAGGTACATTCCAAGTTCCTTGTGCTTTGATCATCGGTCAAAGAAAAGCCTCTACCGACCTCAAAACATCTCTAAATGAGGCGCTCAGAGATAATAGTGTACCAGTATAAACAAACTATAATGAAAACGAGTACTCAAGCTATTTTAGCTCTATTTATATCAGTATCACTTTGGTCTTGTTCAGAAGAAAAGACCAGTTCTGGAGATGTACATTTCAAAAAAGGAAATTACGAAGAAGCAGCTAGTGAATATTCTGAAGAGTTAAAGTTCAATCCTAACGATGTTCGAATGCTATATAACAGAGGCAGGGCAAATGAGGAGCAGGGGAATTATGAAGAGGCAAAATCGGATTTTGAAAAGGCCTTGACTGTAGAGCCAAATAATTTCCAAGTGTTACTTAGTTTGGCGAATGTACATTACAACCAGAAGAACTATACAAATGCATTGCTGTATTCTGATCAAGCAGCCGAGATCTCAGGAGCGCCAGCAATGGCTTCATTTATGAAAGCACGAGCGCTACATCAACTTGGCAAACCAGATGAGGCTTTAAAGGCTTATGGAAATGCAATAGCAGTTGATAAAGACTTTGGACAAGCTTATTATAATAGAGGCTTGTTGAAGATAGCTATGAAAAAAGTAGGTTCATCATGTGAGGATTTTCAGCTTGCAAGAGCATTGGAGTATCCCGGGGCAGATGAAGCCTTTACCAAATATTGTAAATAAAATTAAACCGGCTTAGGCCGGTTTTTTTTTGCCAATTTTTCCGTTCTCAATGCATTTGTAGTTTTCCTACTTCTCCGAAAACTGGACATGCAATTCTTCCTTTATGGTATTGCCGAACTATTGATGAAATTTTTACTTGGAGGCCATCAACCGATGAAGTTTAAATTATCATAAGCTTTGGATATTGAGCATGTGAGTAGCAGTACTAGTCAGTTAAAAAAAAATGCCCGTCGAGCTATCTCAACGAGCAATTTTTGTATTCTTAAAATTTCAGCTTTATAAAGACTTTAAGAATTTCGATGTTTATAAAAAACTCTATAAATCAAAGTCAGAACTAAAAACTCTGATAGGACAAGTTTTAATTTTTAATTCCCTTAGCTTCATTAACCAATTCTTCATTTTCATCTGCTAATCCAGCAGAGATGAAGGCTTCAATCTCAGAATTTCTGTCTTGACCCTTGTTCAGCAAGACGCTCAACGCGATCATTGCGCCGATTCGGGTCCCAACTTTTTTGGCGGCAGTCTGAAATAGAGGTTCCAATTCCTCATAGCTAACTTCCTCCGCTAATTTCGCAATGTCAGCTCTTGCCCCTGCAAGTTTTTCACCTGATAAGTTGGTGTATTTCTTAGCTATTTTCTGGATTTCATTCAGTGCAGAGCGTTGGCCTTGTGGCAGTCCACCGCCTTGATTATTCTGCGGCTTAGGCTGATTGGCTTGCGGAGAAGGAGCCGGGTTTTGCTTAGCCCATGAATCCCTTAATCCTACAGTCTTATTGAAAACAAGATTTTCTGAAGTGGAATCTTTGTCCAACGTGAAGTACCCCAAACGCTGAAATTGAAACTTATCGCTCAAGCTTGCATCTTTCAGGAATGGCTCCATGTAGGCTTCTTTGATCACTTTTAGAGATTCAGGATTGATAAATTGCATGAAACTCTTCTCCTCATGACTATCGGGAGCTTCATCTAAGAAAAGTCTATCGTACTCACGAACTTCCGCTTTAATAGCATGCTGAATAGAAACCCAATGAAGTGTTCCTTTTACTTTTCTGGTGCTGGCTTCAGTTCCGCTTCCGGATCTAGACTCTAAATCCGCAGTACAGTGAATCTCAGTTATATTTCCAGAAGCATCTTTCACCACAGATTCTCCTTTGATGATATAAGCGCTTTTCAATCGCACCTCATTTCCCAAAGTCAGACGGAAGAACTTATTTCCCGCATCTTCTTTGAAATCTTCCCGCTCGATATACAATTCACCAGAAAATGGCAATTCATGTGTTCCTGAATTCGGATCTTCTGGATTGTTTTCTGCTTCGAGCATCTCAGTTTTTCCCGAAGGGTAATTAGTAATCACCAACTTCACGGGATCCAATACCGCCATCACACGTGTAGCGGATTTGTTCAAATCCTCTCGGATACAGTATTCTAATAAGGATACATCCGTCACAGAATCACGTTTTGATATCCCCGAAAGATCAGAGAATTTTCGTATCGAATCTGGTGTATAGCCACGTCTTCTCAATCCAGAGATTGTAGGCATGCGAGGATCATCCCAACCTGTTACCGTTTTCCCTTCAACCAATTCTAGCAATTTGCGCTTGCTCATTACAGTGTAGCTTAGATTTCTACGAGCAAATTCCCGCTGCTTTGGTCTAAGTAAGGCTGGATCATAAAGTTGATCTAGAAACCAATCGTACAATTCCCGGTGCATTTTGAACTCAAGCGTACATAGTGAATGAGAAATCTGCTCTATATAATCTGACTCTCCATGCGTCCAGTCGTACATAGGATAGATGCACCAATCGTTACCAGTTCGGTGATGTGCGCGCTTGACGATTCTGTATAAAATCGGATCACGCATTAGCATATTCGGTGAAGCCATGTCAATTTTGGCACGAAGTACATAGCTTCCCTGCTCAAACTCGCCGGCTTTCATTCTTGCAAATAGCGCTAGATTTTCATCCACAGAAGCGCCACGAAAGGGCCCAGCAACTCCAGGAGTCGAAGGTGTTCCTTTTTGTGATGCCATGACATCTGCTGATTGCCCATCTACGTAAGCCTTGCCATCCTTGATTAATTGGATTGCCCAGTCGTATAACTGCTGAAAATAGTCTGAGGAATAACATTCTGTAGCCCATTGAAAGCCCAGCCATTGGATATCATTTTTTATAGCGTCTACGTATTCCTGTTCTTCCTTAGCAGGATTCGTGTCGTCAAAACGAAGATTAACTGGCGCATTGTACATTTCTCCCAAGCCAAAATTTAAGCAAATGGAAGCAGCATGACCAATGTGTAAGTAGCCATTTGGCTCCGGAGGAAAACGAAAACGAAGTTTATCCGAGGAAAAGCCAGCGGCTAAATCGTCTACAATGATTTGCTCTATGAAATTATGTGAGTCTCTTTCTTCTATCATGGGTAAAAATTGAATCCCAAAATTAAGTCAAATGGGGGTATTTGCAACTGAAAAGGGAAATTGCTTGTGCTAGGATGTTCTAAGTTTATCCTTTCCATAAGTTTATAAACCATTCTTTTTGAATTATAGTTAATATGATTGTTCAAAAGTCTACACTTGAATTTACGGAGCTCAATCATCTTTTACCGATTGCAGTAAATTCTCAAAAGTTATTAATAAAAGCATCATACTCATGGAATATACAAGCACCAATCCCTACAATGGAAAACTAGTGGCCAAACATCGTGGTCATACTTCAGACGAAATCAACTCTTTACTAGCACTGTCACAAGTTGCATTTAAAGAATGGCGAAAAGTATCAATCACTGAGCGAGCCAAGTTAATGCGTAGGGCAGGGGAAGAGCTTCGTGAGAATGTAGAAGTATATGCTGAAATGATCACTTTGGAAATGGGCAAACCGATCTCCGAATCTAGAAGTGAAATAAAGAAATGCGCCTCAGTTTGTGACTATTATGCGGATAATACACAAGATTTTTTGGCTGATGAAATTATCAGTACTGAAGCAAGCAAAAGCTTTGTGAAACACGAACCTATAGGTACTGTGCTGGCCGTCATGCCTTGGAATTTCCCTTTTTGGCAAGTATTTAGGTTTGCAGCGCCAACGCTTATGGCTGGGAATGTTGGAGTTTTAAAACATGCTAGCAATGTTTTGGGCTGCGCGAAAATGATTGAAGAAGTCTTTAGTAATGCAGGTTTTCCATCAGGAGTTTTTCAAAATCTAATCTTTGATCATGAGCAAACAGAAAATGTTATAAAGCATGAGGCGATCAAAGCGGTCACGCTTACCGGAAGTGAAGGTGCAGGTGCTGCAATAGCAGCTTTGGCTGGGAAGTATCTAAAAAAATCACTTATGGAATTGGGTGGAAACAATGCTTTTATCGTATGGAAAGATGCTAATATTGATCAAGCGGTAGAAATTGCGGTTAAAGCCCGTATGCTGAATTGCGGTCAAAGCTGCATCGCTGCCAAACGATTCATTCTTATAGATGAGATTTATGAGGAATTTGTATCAAAATTTCTCTCTGCAGTAGCTAAGCTAAAGTCTGGAGATACCTTGGATGATGCTACCCAAATCGGTCCCTTAGCACGAAAAGATCTTGCAGATGATCTTCATGAACAAGTAAAAAAATCCATTGAAGCGGGTGCGGAACTGTTGGCCGGGGGCAATCAAAACGGATGCTTTTATGAACCTACTGTTCTTGGAAATGTAAAACCAGGTATGCCAGCATTTGATGAAGAAACTTTTGGACCATTAGCTGCGATGATCCGAGCCAAAGATATTGACGAGGCTTTTGAGCTTGCCGAAAATTCGAAATATGGTCTAGGAGTTACCGTTTGCACTACCAATATTGATCTTGCATTAGAGATGTCTGCACGTGTAAGTGATGGAGCCTATTTTGTTAATGAATTAGTGAAATCTGATCCCAGATTACCATTTGGCGGAACCAAAAAATCTGGCTACGGACGTGAATTAGCCAAAGATGGGATGATGGAGTTTATAAATCGGAAGACTATATATGTAAAGAAATAGACTGATTCAAAATTGGTTTACTTATATCTCTTGCCATTTTACAAAATTTCCTAAACCCATAACCATTCCGATCAGAGTCATACTTAGTCTGTGATTTCTAGAAAGAATTACTTCATAAAATTGATTTTAAATTCATGCAAAAAATAAATAAAAGACTTTTAGGTCAGACTGCAATTGTGACTGGAGCCAATTCTGGAATAGGAGAGGCCATAGCGTATTCTTTAGGGCGTGAAGGAGCCAATGTGATCATAAATTATATTTCTCATCCAGAAAAAGCAGAAGAGATCGCACATAATATCAGCAACGAGGATTGTTGTGGAACTGCGATCGCCATCAAATGTGACGTGAGTAAAGAAGATCAAGTGATCAATATGTTCAAACGTGCAATTGATCACTTTGGCACGGTAGATATCTGCGTGCCAAATGCAGGTTTGCAGAGAGATGCAAGTTTACATGAAATGAAACTCGAAGATTGGCAATTAGTATTAGATGTAAATTTGACTGGACAGTTTTTATGTGCCAGGGAAGCTATTCGAGAATTTTTGAGGCGTGGGATGCGGCCTGAGGTTTCTAGTTCTTTGGGAAAAATTATTCATACAAGTTCTGTTCACCAGATCATACCCTGGGCCGGTCATGCTAACTATGCAGCTACCAAGGGAGGAATAGTGATGTTAATGGAAAGCATCTGTCAAGAATACGCTCCATATAAGATTCGCTGTAACAGTATCGCGCCAGGAGCGATCAAGACCCCAATTAATAAGGAAGCTTGGGATACACAAGAGGCTATAGATAAGTTGAATAAACTTATACCCTACAAAAGAATTGGTATCCCTGAGGATGTTGGAAGCACAGCAGCATGGCTTGCTTCAGATGAATCAGAGTATATTAATGGGACGACGATTTTTGTGGATGGTGGGATGACTTGCTATCCGGGATTTACAGAAAACGGTTAAATAATCTACTTATGTTGAAACAGTCTGCAGAGCAGCTTAGAATTGAGGAAAAAGATGCCGGTAAAAATAATTGGTTAAAGTGGGGTCCATACCTAAGTGAAAGGCAGTGGGGTACTGTGAGAGAAGACTATAGTTCTGATGGATCTGCTTGGGATTATTTTCCGCACGATCATGCTCGCTCTCGAACCTATAGATGGGGAGAAGATGGATTGGCTGGCATTTCAGATCAATACTGCAATATGTGTTTTGGAATTGCCCTTTGGAATGGGAAAGATCCAATTTTAAAGGAGCGACTTTTTGGATTGACTGGCAATGAGGGTAATCATGCGGAGGACGTGAAGGAACTCTATTATTATTTAGATAACACCCCCACGCATTCCTACATGAAGCATCTTTATAAGTATTCACAGGTTGAATATCCTTATGTAAAACTTCTTGAAGAAAATAAGAAAAGGGGAAGAAATGAGTTGGAATATGAGCTCTTGGATACAGGAGTATTTGAAAATAATGCATATTTCGATGTGTGCACTGAGTATGCTAAAGAGGATTCCGAAGATTTATTAATTCGGATTACTATAACCAATCGATTCCATGAAGCTGCTCCGATTAGTCTTCTTCCTACCCTTTGGATTCGAAACTATTGGAGCTTTAAAGAAATGAAATCCAAGCCTGCGATCCAGAGCAGGTATGAATCTGGTAACGCATTTGTTTCGATAGCTCATAAATATGTAGGCAATTACAATTTTTACTTTGACACAGCAGATCAGTTACTTTTTACTGAGAATGAAACGAATACCGAAAAGGTATTTAATCAGCCTAATGACCACCCATACAAAAAGGATTTATTTCATGATGCGGTAATTAATGCTGATTTTTCAATAGCTACAGAAAAGCAAGAGGGGACAAAGTTCTCTCCACTGTATCAGATCACTCTTGATGCTGGAGAATCTCGCACATTTCGTATGCGATTGACTAAAAAAGAGCTAACAATACCATTTGACAATAATTTTGAGAATACGTTTGAATTAAGAAGATCAGAGTGTGCTGAATTCTATTCAACTATTTCTGAAAGAAATTCTATTGATCACTTGAATATTCAGCGTCAAGCATTTGCAGGCTTATTGTGGTCAAAGAAGTATTATAATTATGATGTGGAGACTTGGCTTGAAGGCGATCCTAAACAACCGACCCCACCAGCTTCTAGGCTGACGGGAAGGAATAGCAGTTGGAAAACACTGAGAAATCACGACATCATGCTGATGCCTGATGCATGGGAATATCCATGGTATGCTGCATGGGATACTGCATTTCATTGTACTACCATGGCTTTGATTGATCCTCACTTTGCCAAAAAGCAATTGTTACTGTTCACTAAAGAATGGTATATGGCTCCAGACGGTCAGATTCCAGCTTATGAATGGGCATTCAGTGATGTCAACCCGCCTGTACAAGCTTGGGCTGCCATACGCATTTACAATATAGAAAAAAGCAAAACAGGCAAAGGAGATATAGATTTCCTTAAAAGAGTTTTCAATAAGCTCAATTTGAATTTTACCTGGTGGGTAAATCGACTTGACCGAAGAGCTAACAATGTATTTGAGGGTGGATTTTTGGGATTGGATAATATTGGGGTTTTTGATCGAAGTAATGGAATCCCTGGTGATGGGATTTTAGAGCAAGTAGATGGGACTTCATGGATGACCTTATATTGTCAAAATATGATGGAAATCAGTCTCGAACTTGCATTAGAGGACAAAACGTATGAGGATATGGCGACGAAATATTTTGGTCACTTTGTCTTTATTGCAGAAGCTCTGAATAAAATAAGTAAGGAATTTGATGGGATTTGGGATGAGGAAGATGGCTTCTTTTATGACCAACTTATCAATCCGAAAGAGGGAACTTACACACCTATTAAAGTACGATCAATAGCGGGAATGCTTTCACTAGTTGCTGTGCTCACCATTAAGAAAGAGACGCTTGATCAACTTCCTGAATTTAGGAAAAGTGTGATTTGGTTTGTGAAATATCGTAGAGACAAATTAAAGTATGAAGTAATCCAAGATTTTACCGATGGGGGAGACTTGCTTTTGTCTCTAGTACCAAAGGATAGAATGCAAAAGCTCTTTCGAGTATTACTATCCGAAAATGAGTTTTTGAGTCCATATGGCATTAGATCTCTATCAAAAGTCTACACAGAGCCATATAACATCAACCTCCATGGCGAAGATTATAGCATCAGTTATGAGCCTGGAGAATCTTCCATTTCAATTTTTGGAGGTAATTCTAATTGGCGAGGTCCGGTATGGTTCCCGTTAAATTATTTATTCATCGATGCTTTGAAAGAATACTACAAATTTTGTGGTGATGAATTGAAGTTTGAATTTCCTACAGGATCATCAAATCTGATGGATTTAAATCAGATTAGTTTAGAATTAAGTAAGCGTTTGGTAGCAATATTTGAAAAAGACCAAGATGGTAATCGGGTAGTCAATCAGCTTCATCATAAATATTATAACGATAAGAATTTCGAAGATTTAATTCTATTCTATGAATATTTCCACGGAGACAATGGTAGGGGTTTAGGGGCTTCACATCAAACAGGATGGACAGCCCTAGTTGCTAATCTTATCCATGAAACGAAAGGAGAGTAAGGAAACAGCTCATTTTATCCAGTTTAAAAAATAGCTGTCATTTCTGAAAGCCTTTGAGTGTCCCAATTGTTTATCGAGAGGAGATGTGAACTCCCGTGCGGTAAGCTAATGTGCCATGGGATAGAGATTAAAAGTCTTTAGAGTCAATTCGATAAACTCTTGATAAAAGAAAAAGGCTTCCATTTCTGAAAGCCTTAGAGTAGCGAGAGGGAGATTTGAACTCCCGACCTCAGGGTTATGAATCCTGCGCTCTAACCAACTGAGCTACCTCGCCATTTATATATTCATCAAATAGAAAGAGATTTGAACTCCCATCCGCCTTAACGGATATGAATCCTGCTCCCGATAGCAATCGGGATACCTCGCCATATTTTATTTACTATTGATTCAAAAACTCTTAAATGTCACTAATAAATTAGAAACATATTTTAAGCAGTTATTTTTGAAATTAATGCCTATATTAAAGCACAATCATCATTCAAAACTCATAGTTGATAATCGTATATTATCATCCCAGAACAGCTCCCCTTCAGTTGGGAATGCAAATATGAGGTCTTGTATTGTTAAAAACAAGTTGACGTTCTTTAAAAAATTGATTTTTTACATCCTGTAAAATTGATTATTATGGTTAAAAACAAGTTTGTGGCTGATTATCAAATCAATGCCTCCAAGAAAATAGTTTTTCATTATTTGAGTACTGCGAGCGGACTAGAGGAGTGGTTTGCTGACGAAGTTAAAATAAATGAGGATAAGAATTATATTTTCAATTTTGACGGTGAAGATCACTATGCGCGTCTTGCTTCACAGAGAAGTAATTCTCATGTCAAATTTGAGTTTTACGATCCAAAAAAGCCTGATGAGCGTGATCATGCCTTTATAGAATTCAAATTGGAAGAAAACGATTTAACTCAAACATTATTTCTAAAGGTGATAGATTACTCTGATAGTTACGAAGATGATGAGCTTGTCGCTATATGGGAAGGAATGATTGGAAGATTGAAAGATATTATTGGTGGGTAATCTCGATTGATTTTACCAAATTTGAACTTCGACTCCAAGGCATCGTATTTGCCTTGTGAGAAGTTTGAATAATGAAGAAACTAGATAAACTTATACTTGGGTCTTTTTTAGGCCCATTTTTATTGACTTTTATTGTCGTGGATTTCATCCTGTTGACTGTCAACATGCTGAAATACTTCGATGAGATTTTTGGGAAAGGTCTGAGTTTTTGGATCTACGTGGAGCTGATTGGCTATTTTGTCATCAGTATATCTCCAATGGCTTTGCCATTGGCTGTCTTACTTTCCAGCTTAATGACTTTTGGGAATCTGGGAGAACATTTTGAACTCACAGCAATTAAAAGCAGCGGAATCTCTTTACTACGTGCATTGAGACCAATTGGGGTTTTTGTGATCGTGCTGTCTTTTGCTGCTTATCTATCGAACAATTATCTAGTGCCAAAGGTAAATTTAAAGACTTTTAGTTTGCTCTATGATATCAGAATGAAATCGCCAGCATTAGAAATCAAAGCTGGTGTCTTCTATAATGGTATCCCGGGATATAGTATTAAGGTCGATGAAAAAGTGGGGGAGTATGGTCTCAAGGGTATCTTGATATATAATCATGCAAATGGACAATCAGGTAATTTGGATGTGACTCTAGCAGATTCAGGCAGTATGGAGCCGTTTTTCAATGAAAATTACATGAAGCTATCCTTGTACAATGGCAAAAAATACAAAGAGGATAGACAGACTAGAGGAATTCTTGAAAAACCGGTAGAATTTACTCGGACCTCTTTTGATGCAAATGAGGTAGTTTTTGACCTCAACAATACCTTCAAACTCAACCGAACTGCAGAAGAGGCTTGGTCAACAAATAGGTCAATTAAAAATATTCATGAAATTAAGTTGGGTCTGGACTCAATAAAAACTTTGGTCAACGACCAACGCTACAGCAGTTATCGAGAGGCAGAAAGTATCTATCCATTTTTCACCAGAGAAAGAAAATTAAAGCCCGCTTCGGACATAATGGAGCGAAAGGCCTTGGATGATTCAATTAGGACATATAAAATCAGTTTGCAAAAAGCGCTTACAGATTCCTTGGATCGCGTAAAGATGCTAGCTCAAAAAGACAGTTCGTCCATTTTAATCGATAATCCAGAATCAATTAAGCTATCTACTTCTAAAGAGTTAGAGCTTTTGAATAACAATTCTGTGGCAGCTTCTAGTGAAATTTCATCTAGCGACTCAATTTTCAGAAAACGTAAAAGCTTGGATAGATCCAAAAATTTATCCTCTGTATTGGACTCAATCAATAGTGCTATTGGTGTAAAACAACTACGAACTGCACCATTGACAGACTATGAACGATCCCAAATAGATTCTTTAGCTACAAATAGAGGATATTATCAGAACGCCATTACCATGGCATTGAACAATTCTAGAAGCTTGAAAAATCAATTCTCTGTCAAACAGACTCAAATTGACAATTATGAAAGGGATTTTAGAAGATTTGAAATAGCTTGGTATCAAAAATATACACAAGCATTTGCCTGTTTTGCCTTGTTTTTAATAGGCGCACCCCTTGGAGCAATCATTAAAAAGGGCGGGTTGGGAATGCCTGTATTGATTTCTATTATCTTCTTTATCGTTTATTATATGCTCACGATGACTGGAGAGAAATGGGCTAAAGAAGGGATTGTGGACCCTTTGTTCGGCACTTTCTTTTCAAATATTTGTATGCTACCATTTGGTTTGTTTTTTATAAGACAGGCGAGAAAGGACGCTAGATTGTTTGAACCAGACTTTTATATAGGTGTATGGAAAAGTATTCAGAGAGGCTTTAAGGTTCTTCGATCAAAAGCGAATTAGGCTTTCGTTTTCTTAAAATAAATCCTACCTTTGTGGTTGTTTTACAAAATTTAGCTAAACATGTATTTATCCTCAGAGATTAAAGAAGAGTTATTTAAGAATCATGGACGGTTAAAATCTGCTACTGACACAGGATCTCCTGAGTCTCAGATTGCCCTCTTTACACACAGAATCAAGCATTTGACCGAACATTTGAAGTCAAATAAGAAGGATCACTCCTCAAGACTTGGTCTATTGAAGCTAGTAGGTAAAAGAAGAAGCCTATTAGATTACCTTCATAAGAAAGAAATCGAGCGATACAGATCAATCATCGCCGAGCTAGGAATCAGAAAATAACCAAATTAGTAAGGTTCTCTTGAGTGAGAACCTTACTTTTTTATTTTTACGGTTATACGAAGACTTTTATCACTAACGACGCAAACTAACAATCATTTATGTTACCGAACTTAATCACCAAGACCATCACATTAGAAGATGGCAGAGAAATAACAATAGAAACAGGTGCATTGGCTAAACAAGCTGATGGGTCTGTGGTAGTGAAGATGGGTAAAGCTATGCTTTTGGCTACAGTAGTATCCAAAAAAGAAGCAGGAGAAGGAGTGGATTTTTTACCTATGTCTGTTGACTATCAGGAGAAATTTGCTTCATCAGGAAAAATTCCTGGAGGATTTTTGAAGCGTGAGGGAAGACTATCTGATTACGAAATTTTGATTAGCCGAATCGTAGATAGAGCTATTCGTCCTATATTCCCAGATGATTACCATGCAGATACTCAGATCGCTATTTCTTTAATTAGTGGTGATGAGGATGTGCTTCCAGATGCTTTGGCTGGTTTAGCTGCTTCTGCAGCTTTGGCAGTTTCTGATATTCCTTTCAATGGACCTATCTCTGAAGTTCGCGTAGTGAAAATCGATGGTAAATTGATCATCAATCCAACTCCGACTCAGTTGGCAAAAGCTTCTTTAGAGTTTATTGTTGCAGGTTCGCTTGACTTTATCTTAATGGTAGAAGGCGAAGCTAATGAGATCCAGGAAGAGGAAATGCTAGAAGCAATGCAATATGCTCATGAGGAAATCAAGAGACATTGCCAGGCTCAGATCGAGCTTACCAAGCTTGTAGGTAAAGAAGTAAAAAGAGAATATTCTCACGAAAAGTCTGATCCAGCCCTTTTCGATAAAATGAAAGCCGATGTTTACGACAAGCTTTATGCTTCAGTTGGTAAACTAATAGCTAACAAATCTGAGCGTTCTGCTTTGATAAAAGAGATCAAAGAAGAATTCGTAGCAAGTTTAGGTGATGATCACGGATTTGAATCAAGCCTAATAGGTCCATATTTCAGCAAAATCCATAAAGAAGCTGCTAGAAACCTGACTTTGAACGAAAAGAAAAGATTGGATGGTAGAAAATTGGACGAAGTAAGACCTATTTGGTCTGTTGTTGATTATTTGCCTTCAGCTCACGGTTCTGCAGTCTTTACCAGAGGTGAAACTCAATCTCTGACTACTTGTACTTTAGGTACAAAGATGGACGAGATGATGGTAGATGGAGCGACTATTTCTGGATACAACAAATTCTACTTACACTACAATTTCCCAGGTTTCTCTACAGGTGAGGTTAAAATAAACAGAGGACCAGCTAGAAGAGAAGTAGGACATGGTAACCTCGCGATGCGAGCTCTTAGAAAGGTTCTTCCTCCAGTAGAAGAGAATCCATATACTATCCGTATCGTTTCTGATATTTTAGAATCAAACGGTTCATCTTCTATGGCTACCGTTTGTGCAGGTTCATTAGCACTAATGGATGCAGGTATTCCTATCACATCTGCTGTGACGGGTATCGCAATGGGTATGATCTCTGATGCTACTACAGGGAAATATTCTATTCTTTCTGATATTTTGGGAGATGAAGATCATCTAGGTGATATGGATTTCAAAGTGACGGGTACTGCTAAAGGTATCACGGCTTGTCAGATGGATTTGAAAGTAGAAGGATTAGATTATTCAGTATTGAAGGAAGCATTGCTTCAGGCTAAAGACGGTCGACTTCATATATTGAATGAAATCACTAAAACACTTGCAGCTCCTAAGTCAGAATTGAAGCCTCATACCCCAAGATCCTTCATCATGATGATTCCTAAGGAATTGATCGGTGCAGTGATCGGGCCTGGAGGTAAAGTTATTCAGGAGATCCAGAAAGATACTGGAGCGACTATTGTGATCGAAGAAGTGGATAATCAGGGAAAAATCAACATCTTCTCTGCTAATCAAGATAAACTTAATGCTGCGCTTTCTCGTATCAAAGCAATCGTAGCTCAGCCTGAAATAGGAGAGGTTTATACTGGTAAAGTTAAAAATATTCAACCTTTTGGCGCCTTTGTGGAATTTATGCCGGGTAAGGATGGTTTACTTCATATCTCCGAGATCAAGCATGAGCGTTTAGAGACTATGGACGGTGTACTTGAGCCAGGAGAAGAAATACAGGTTAAGTTAATCGATGTCGATAAAAAAACTGGCAAATTTAAGCTTTCAAGAAAGGCTTTATTGCCAAAACCATAAAAACCAGCACTGAGTGCATAAGGTTAATCGAAACATTTGATTAATTTGATTTTCTTAAATAATTAAATTTCACAAATCATATTCCTGAATGAGGCAGCTAAAGATTAGCAAACAGATTACCAACAGAGAAAGTCAATCCCTGGATAAATATCTTCAAGAGATTGGAAAAGTTGACCTGTTGACAGCAGATGAAGAGGTAGTTCTGGCCAAACGAATTAGAGAAGGTGACCAATTGGCACTGGAGAAATTAACTAAAGCCAACCTTCGATTTGTAGTATCAGTTGCCAAGCAGTATCAAAACCAAGGACTTTCTTTGGGGGATTTGATCAATGAGGGTAACCTTGGATTGATCAAAGCTGCACAGCGATTTGATGAAACTCGTGGTTTTAAATTCATATCATATGCTGTATGGTGGATTAGACAATCCATCCTTCAAGCATTAGCTGAGCAATCTAGAATTGTTCGTCTTCCTTTGAACAGAGTAGGTTCATTGAATAAGATCAGCAAAACTTTCAGTGAGCTGGAGCAGAAATTTGAGCGTGAGCCATCTCCTGAGGAATTGGCAGAAGTGCTTGAAGTGACTGCAAATGAGGTAGTGGATACCATGAAAATTTCTGGTCGCCACGTATCTATGGATGCTCCTTTCGTCCAAGGTGAAGAAAACAGCCTCTTGGATGTATTAGAAAATGATGGTGATGAGAAGCCAGATGATGGTTTGATGAATGACTCACTTCGTAAAGAAGTTCAACGTGCACTTTCTACCCTAACACAAAGAGAAGCTGATGTGATCACGCTTTACTTTGGACTAAATGGTGAGCACGCAATGACTTTGGAAGAAATCGGAGAAAAATTCAATCTTACCAGAGAGCGAGTGAGACAAATAAAAGAGAAGGCTATCCGCCGACTCAGACATACTTCCCGTAGTAAGACACTAAAACCTTACCTCGGATAAGCAAGCACAGTACAAGAAGGGGGTTAGCCCCCTTTTTTTTTTCGTTATATTTCTAATCAGTATCTGAGTTCAGATATTAAATATTCCTTAGGTCAAAAGCTTAGGGAATTTTAACAATATGCAACTTTGTTACTAAAGCAGAATTCATAAAATTTGCCAGATTTAATATTTTCTATTAATGCAACCAGAAATTGAAAAAGTAAAAGTTTTGATCATTGGGTCAGGACCAGCAGGTTATACTGCCGCGATATACGCTGCTAGAGCAGGATTTACGCCTGTATTATATACTGGACCTCAGCCAGGTGGCCAGTTGACCATAACCAATGATGTGGAAAATTATCCTGGATATCCGGATGGGGTCGTAGGCCCCGAGATGATGGAAGACTTCAGAAAACAAGCTGAAAGATTTGGTACTCAGGTGAGATATGGCTTAGCTACAAGTGTTGATTTCTCTACCAAACCCCATACCGTAGTCATAGATGAGCAGATTACTATTCACGCCGATACAGTATTGATTTCTACAGGAGCCTCCGCAAAATGGTTAGGTATTGAAAGCGAAACTAGATTGAATGGACAAGGTGTTTCTGCCTGTGCTGTGTGTGATGGATTCTTTTTTAAAGGACAGGTAGTAGCGATAGTTGGAGCAGGCGACACCGCGTGTGAAGAAGCTTCCTATTTATCAAATATTTGTAGTAAAATATACATGCTGATCCGTAAGGATGAAATGCGAGCTTCGCAGATTATGCAAAAGCGCGTTATGAATAATCCTAAAATCGAGATTCTTTGGAATACAGAGACGGATGAAATTTTAGGTGATAAAGAGGTAAATGGAGTCAGAATCCTGAATAATAAAACCGGAGAAAAATCAGAAATCGCTATTTCTGGCTTCTTTGTTGCTATTGGTCATCAACCAAACACTGGCATATTCAAAGACTTTATTCACATGGATGATGCTGGGTATATCAAAACAATTCCTGGAAGCACAAAAACAAATGTAGAAGGCGTTTTTGCTTGTGGTGACGCACAAGATAACATCTACAGACAAGCTGTAACAGCAGCCGGTACTGGCTGTATGGCTGCACTGGATGCAGAAAGATATTTGGCTGAGTTCGAGAATGATTAAACCCGATAAATGAGGTATTCGATCCTATTTGTAGTCTTTTGTATAAATCTGAGCATTGGCGCTTTAAACGTCAATGCTCAAATTTTTCCAAAGATTATCAAGAAAAATAACACGACACATTCCCCTGCTGCAAACCAAGAGAGGAAAAACATAGAGCTTAGGACATTCGATCAAGATTCCTATCTAAGGACGCTGACTTCTGTAACAGATTCTATAATTTTTGAGAATAATGTAAACTTAGGTAGAGTCAGATCAATCATTAGTGAAGATCGGAATATCATGATTTGGGCTCCTACGAATCAACTGATTAAAGTTTCTGAGCAAATTCAAATTGACAGTATATGGGTAACTGCATTTGAATATTATTCTTCCTGGGACTCGAATAAAATAGACATTTACGATTTTGATCCAAAGACTTTTGTAGACACTGTAAACATTAAACTTTACGACGAGTTTTTTGGATACAATTGGAAAATGCCTTTAGAGACAACTCCTGTAACTTCTCCATATGGGTACAGATGGAGAAGGTGGCATTATGGTACTGATTTAGATTTGAATACTGGAGATCCTGTTTATAGTGGATTTGATGGAATTGTTAGAATTAAATCATTTGATCGCTATGGTTACGGATTTTATATTGTAGTGCGCCACAAAAACGGACTTGAAACTTTGTATGGTCATTTGTCCAAACAGCTGGTAGATATAGGTCAAGAGGTAAAAGCAGGAGAATTGATTGCGCTAGGTGGAAATACAGGCAAAAGCACTGGTTCACATTTACATTATGAACTGCGATACAGGGGTTTACCTTTTGATGCAGAGAAAGTTTATGATTTTTCTGACAATAAAATACTAAATCAAAATTATCAAATTACTCCCTCTTTATTTGGGAATATCATTCAGGCTAAATCAGCTCCAGCTAGAACAACTGCTACCCATAAAGTGAAAAAAGGGGAGAATTTAGGTTCTATCGCTCGAAAATACGGTGTATCCGTCAGTTCGCTCACCAGATTAAATGGTATTTCTACGCGAACTGTTTTGCGAATAGGTCAAAACCTTCGCATTAAATAATCGAAAAAAATAGAAATACTTATGAAGCTCGATATTTTAGTATTTGCCGCACATCCTGATGACGCGGAACTTGGCTGCTCTGGAACTATAGCATCACATGTAGCAAAAGGACACACGGTAGGAGTGGTAGACTTAACCCGAGGTGAAATGGGAACTCGCGGAACACCGGTGTTGCGCCTACAAGAAGCAAATGCTTCAAGTAAAATTCTACAACTTTCAGCGAGAGAAAATCTAGGTTTCAAGGATGTTTATTTCCAAAATGATGAAGTGCATCAGTCGAAGCTTATCGAAATGATTCGCAAATATAGACCTGAGATCGTGTTAGCTAACGCAGTTACTGACAGGCATCCAGATCATGGGAAGGGCTCCAGTTTAGCCACAACCGCCTGTTTTATGAGTGGACTTCGTAAGATTGAAACTCAGATAGACGGTATACCCCAAGAAGCTTGGAGGCCAAAATTTGTCTATCATTATATTCAAAACAATTACATAGAGCCAGATTTTGTTATGGATATTACTCCGTTTTGGCAAACAAAAATTGACAGCATTCTAGCTTTTCAATCTCAATTCTATGATGCTTCAAGCGAGGAGCCACAGAGTTTTATTTCAGATCCTGAATTTCTTCCTTTCATTGAAGCTAGAGCACGCGAATTTGGACATAAGATCATGGCCAAATATGGAGAAGGATTCACCGTAGAGCGTATGATTGGGGCAGAAGATCTTTTTAACCTAAAGTAATCATGGGGCAAGTCTTACCATAGTCCACTTGCCACCCTGAAATTCGTATTTGATTCTATCGTGCAGTCTACTTGGTCTTCCTTGCCAGAATTCAATAATTGATGGTTGTAATCGGTAGCCTCCCCAATGTCTTGGACGAACCAATTCTTTGGAAGCAAACTCATTAATAATTTGTTCCTTTCTCTCATTGATTTCTTCTCTAGAGTGAATTTCCTGACTTTGAGGTGATACCCATGCTCCAATTTGCGAATCTATAGGTCTGGAGAAGAAATAGCTGTCAGATTCTTCCGAAGTCACTTTTCCCACTTTTCCCCTTACACGTACCTGACGTTCCAACTCAGGCCAGAAAAAAGTCAACGAAGCAGAATTATTTATTTCAAGTTCTTTACCTTTTTCACTGTGATAATTGGTGAAAAACACAAAACCGCTGTCTACACCTTTTAAAAGGAGGATTCTGGCATTGGGTGCGCCATCTAAACCTACAGTGGAGACTGTCATAGCGTTAACTTCTAGCACTTCCGCTTGAATAGCCTCCTCAAACCAATTTTCAAATTGTTTGAGAGGATCAACACTTACATCATTGATATCCAATGATTTAATTGAGTAATCTTTACGTATTGCTGAGATGTCCATAGGAAATTGATATATTCTTGAAGATAAAATTACAATTGGCATTGCATTTAAAAAATTATGATTTATATTTTTCAAGAATTTAGATTTTAAAGCAGAATGAGTGAACAAAAACTACATAATCCTAAAGCTGGTGATCTATTAATATCAGAGCCATTTTTGCAAGATGAAAATTTTGTGCGTTCTGTGGTTCTTCTATGTGAGCATTCAGATGAGGGCAGTTTTGGCCTAATTATTAATAAGCCATCCATTCTTAAACTGGGTGAGCTGGTAGAAGCCTTAGATTTTTTAGACTCAGAACTGTTTGTAGGTGGGCCTGTAGAGCAAAATACCTTACATTTTATTTATGTAGGTGATAAAGTATTGGATGGAAGTCTTTCCTTGGGAGAGAAAGTGTGGTGGGGTGGAGATTATGATTCTTTAATTGAAAAATTGAAGTTAGGCTTGCTTGACCCTGATTCAGTAAGGTTTTTTATAGGTTATAGTGGCTGGGGTTCAGAGCAACTAGAGGATGAATTATCTGATGAGACATGGATCATTTGTAGTGAAAAACTAGACGAGCAAACATTCAGTTTCACACCTGAAGAACTGTGGAAAAGCTTACTTAAAAATATGGGAGGGGAGTTCAAAGTAATAGCAAATTATCCCCTAGATCCAAGATTAAATTAGGCAAAATCCCTACTTTTGCTCATATTGCGCCCTAATAGTACTGTTTTTATGACTGAGAAAAGTAATGATTTGTCCGACAAGGACAAGGTGACTCAAGCCTCCAATTCTGGAGAAGCCAAGGGTATCGATAAGAATAATAATTCTGAAGCTAATGAAGAGATTGCATCAGATCAGATCAGTGACGCTGAATCTGATAGTGACAATTCTTCAGATGAAGCTACTAAAGTAGATTCTTCAAAAGTAGAGGATGAAGTAGATACTACCGTAGCTAGTGAGGAATTAATTAAAGAGGATACCTCTAACGATGATGTAGCAGAAGTGGTCGAATCAACAGAAACCACTGAGCCTGTCGCTACTGACGATACAGGAACTAAAGCTAATAGTGCTGTAGATGAAGGATTAGAAGAAAAAATTGAGGATAAGTCAAATTCTAATAAGCCTGTTGAAGCCATTGCTAATGAAGATGATGAGTCGGAAGATGAAAGCGAAGAAGAGCATCATGAAGAAGAGGTTGATATCACTTCTCTTTCTAAAATTGAGCTAGTTGCTTTTTTGAAGAGTAAAGTTAAGCAAGATAATATCTATAGAGTTGATAAAATTGTTCATGAAATTAAAGCGGCCTTCGACGACTTCACTCTTAAAGAGAAGGAAGAAGCATTGGTTAATTTCAAAGCCGAAGGAGGAGTAGAGGACGATTTTGACTTTCGTCCAAGTGACGAGGAGAAAGAATTTAACACCTATTATTTCGAATATCGTCATCAACTTGGAGCGCTTCGTAAAGAAGCTGAAAAGCAAAAAGAGACAAATTTTACTGCTAAGACTGAGTTGCTAAACAAGCTGCGTGAGTTGGTCGATGGTGAGGAGACTACACTTAGTATGTCTACTATCAAAGGTTTACAGGAAGAATGGAAAAGTATTGGTCCAGTTCCACCTTCACAAAACAGAAATCTTTGGGCTAGCTATAATGCTTTGATGGATCGCTTCTATGATAATAGAAGTATCTATTTTGAACTGAAAGAACTTGATCGAAAAAAGAATCTAGAAAGCAAATTAGAGCTAGTAGAGAAAGCTACAGCTTTAAAGGACGTGAAAGATTTGAAAGATGCGATCAAAGCGTTAAATGACCTTCATGAAGAATTTAAACATATTGGTCCAGTCCCAAGAGACGAACAAGAGGCTTTATGGCAAAAATTCAAAGGTGCTTCTGATGCCGTGTATGATAGAAGAAAGGATTTTTATGAAGGCCAGAAAGAAGTATATAAGGTAAATCAAGATCAGAAAGAAGCTTTAATTGAGATATTAAAACCATTTGCTGAATTTAAAGCTGATAGAATTAGAGATTGGAATAGCAAGACCAAAGAGATCTTGGATATTCAGAAAAAGTGGGAGAAAATAGGTCCAGTACCTAGAGAAACAGGGAAAGATATCAATAAGTTATTCTGGGCAGCATTTAAGCAATTCTTTCACAATAAGAATTTATTCTTTAAAGAACTTGATGAGATCCGCGCTACTAATCAGGGAAGAGCAGAAGAGTTGATCACAAAAGCGGAAGAGCTGAAAGACAATACCGATTGGCAAAATACCTCCAATGCTTTGGTGAAGCTTCAGCAAGATTGGAAAAAGCTTGGTCCAACACCTGAGAAAAATAGAGATAGTCTTTACAAGCGCTTTAAATTAGCTTGTGACACATTCTTTGACAATAGAAGAGATTCAAATAAGCAGTCAACTGCTGAATTCGAAGAAAACTTGGTAAGTAAGCAGGCGATTTGTACTCAACTTACTGATGCTGCTACAAGTGGAGAGGTTTCTGAAGAAGCCTTGACCAAATTGGTTGGAGAATTTAATGATCTTGGCTTTGTGCCAAGAAAAGCCATGAAAGAAATCCAGGCGAAATTCAAAACTGCTGTTGATTTGTACTTAGAGAAGTTGAGTCCAGAAGGAGCAGGTAGGGAGGACTTCTTGTTTAGATTAAACCTGAACAGATTACAGTCTGATCCTAATGCTGTGAAAACGCTGAATAAGAAAGAGCATGGTATTAGAAAGCAAGTTTCTGAATTGGAGAATAACATAACCTTGTGGAAAAATAACCTGGAATTCTTTGCTGCCTCTAAAACTGCGGATAAATTGAAAGATCAGTTTGATCTTAAGATCCAAAAAGCAGAAGAAGAAATCGAAAAATTGAAGAGTAAGCTCTCAATTTTGAAAGAGTTTTAAATTTTTCTCACTCAGAATAAGGAAGATAGGATTTTTCTTTTCATAGGGTTTGGAGTGTAAAAAGTGAACATCTATATTTGCATCACCATAACGGAATAAGCCTCCTTAGCTCAGCTGGTAGAGCAACTGACTTGTAATCAGTAGGTCATTGGTTCGATCCCGATAGGAGGCTCAAAAAGGGAAACAGAAATGTTTCCCTTTTTGTATTTTAGGGCTTGAAACACTCTGATTATGTTCGTGGTCTTTATTCTTTATTCAGCAAATCTCGATCCTTATTACGTGGGTCAAACCGAAGATTTAGCAAGAAGTGTTGAAGAACATAATTCACATGTTTTTCAATTTTCATCTACAAAAATCACCCGAGACTGGGCTGTGTACTTTTTTATCACCTGTGAATCTAGAGCTCAAGCCGTATGAATCGAACTACAAATTAAAAGATCCAATTCTCGCGTCTAAAGGACTTTCAATAAATCTCTAATACTTAGTTTATGTAGATATATGGAGACCAATATAATGACAACTCTCAGTGCGATTCAGTCAGATTTTGTTTCCAAAAATAATAGGTCACAAAATTTGAGAATATCAAGATTTTCAAGTTATTGTATCAATTTAAAACAATAACCACAAAATTATGAAATCAAAAATTACATTATTCTGCAGCCTAGTACTGCTAATCACCTTGAGCTTTGCATTCACACCTTTCAATCCGACTCCAGAATACTTTGAAGGTAAATGGAGTGTATTGATTAAAGGAACTCCTAGCGGAGATGCAACCATCCCTATGAGGTTCGAAACTAAAGATGGCAAGACTACTGGTTACTTCATGGAAGAAGGAGTAGCAGAAGAAAAAAAGATGAGTTCTGCTTCCATCTCAGGAGATGTCATCAATACTTCTTTCAATATCACCGGCTATGATGTTACGCTTACTCTTAAAAAAGTAGATAGCGATCATGCAAAAGGAGACCTTATGGGGATGTTTGACGTAGAAGGTACCCGAGTAACAAAAAAATAACTTTTTACTAAAGCAGCTACAGAATAAAGACAGCAATTACGGTTGCTGTCTTTTTTTGTGTTTGTGAGAAAGAATAACTTTAGTTTGTCAATTTTTATAATGTTTTCTACGCTTAATTATAGGCTTGATATACATCATTACAAGTTTTATAGTCAAAGCAACTTTTTTCGGATTTGACTGAAAACAACGAGAAATATGGAATAGCCTATAAAGAATGGAATTATATATGCCATGTATCCTAGCGAAAGCATCACAGCGATGATCAGCAGCTGAAAACCCAAACCATAAACAGAAACTATCGTCATAAACCAAGCGGGAAAAGTTCTGACTTTTGTCGCTTCAGGGTCTAATAGATAGATTCCTTTATCAAAGACTGAATACAAGAAATAGAAGATTGTAAAATAAATGTTAACTCTCTTTTGGCTTTCGTTTGGAAATGCCCGAGGTGCTTTGTTTTCAAAAATACGGCTGGTACCATCTCCTCCTTTACGTTTATTTCTTAAGATGACGTAATAGTAATTGTAAAGTGTCCCCTGAAATTGAATACATATAAATGCAAGTAAAGCAAATCCATAATTGATTTCACTGCTGTATGAGATAGCGATGAATATCAATAGATTAAGGATAATATCAAATATGCTATCAAGGTATCTACCCGTGTGTGAAGGAGTCTCTTTTATTCTAGAGAGCTCACCATCAGCTGCATCTAAAACGGATTTCAATAAGAGGAGTAAAGCAGAAAAAATATACCACTCATTTAACAGAGAAAAAATTGCTAGTAAGCCACTTATTCCAAAAAGAACAGTTAGGTGAATGGGAGTTACGAAGGTAAACTGTACAGCTCTAGCAATGATTTTGGCAGGAGCTCTTCCATAATCAGACAGATCTAGAAACCTGTCGTCTTCGGCTAGTTTTGACATTCTTGAAATTAAAAAAAGAAAGGATAAACCCTCTTTGTTCTATATATTATTTTGAACAACTATTAGGTAACACCCATTATCTGAGAATAGTTAATTTAACTAGTAAATAGCTTTTTCATGTTTAGCCGATTACCTAGCAAACCTGAAAATAAATTCTATTTTGAAAATGGACTTATTTTAATGGTAAGATCATTCCAACTATTTTATCCAACAAAAAAGCTGATAGAAAATTCTGCCAGCTTTTTTGTCTTGTAACCCAATCTATATATTATTCATAGTCCTTTACATCCTTATTCTCTAGCTTTTAAAAGTAAATTCAGGAAGCGAAATGATTTTTCCGCCATCCATAGCTGACTCATGAGCCAAAATCCCGACACAGGTAATATTTGCTGATTCCTGAGCATCTGGGTAAGGTGCTCTTTTTTCTGATAGTGCATTTAAGAACTCATTGACCAAGTGTGGATGTGATCCACCGTGGCCAGATCCTTGGATAAAGGATAAATGCTGATTATCATCGCTGTCATATACACCAGCGGTAGTGAATGGAGCAATTTCTGCCGGCAGCAAATGTCCATAATCAGGAATTTTAACTTTCTCCGGGCTTTCACCCGTATGAATCACAGAGTCCTCGTGCTCAATCAAAGTCCACTCAAAGGACTTTTTAGAGCCATACACATCAAAACTCTCTCTGTACTGTCTAGCAGTATTGAAAAGCGACCTCGTGACCTCAGCGGATAAATCAGAATCTTTGAATTTGATATGACAAGTTTCGATGGCGAAAGGAGAACCGTACTTAGGAATCAAATCCTCATCTATACGTCCTGAACCAAAACAGGACACATATTCAGCCTGTGCCTTCGGCAAAGCCAAAACGGGTCCTACACAATGCGTCGCATAATGCATAGGAGGGAGGCCTTCCCAGTAACCTGGCCAGCCTGCCATTTCCTGCTGATGAGACGCTCTTAGGAACTGGATTTTTCCCAATTCACCTTTCTCATACATTTCCTTTACAAAGAGGAATTCACGGCTATAAATCACCGTCTCCATCATCATATAGGTCAAGCCAGTCCGCTGAACTTCTTCCACGATTTTCTTACAGTCTTCTACAGAAGTAGCCATAGGAACAGTACAAGCCACGTGCTTGCCAGCTCTAAGTGCTTTTAGGGATTGCTCCGCATGATTTTGAATGGGAGTATTGATATGAACTGCATCGATATCCGGATCTTTCAGCAGCTCATCGTAATCCGTATATACTTTCTCGATTCCGAATGCTTTGGCGATTTCTTCAGCCTTTTCCTTATTTCTTTGGCAGATAGCATACATATTCGCCAGTGTATGCTTTTGATAGATTGGAATAAACTCGGCTCCAAATCCAAGGCCTATGATTGCAATATTGAATTGTTTCTTACTCATTATTTTTTATTTCAAGGGTAAAAAGGAGGTTATTAGTTATTTGTTGTGGGTTGTGGGTTTTTTGTTACTGAAATACTGATACAAATGTCAGAATTACAAATCTCACCTAGATAATCTTCATAATACGGAATGAGCTCGTAATTCATAAATCTTAAATCGTAATTCATTCGGAGGCCCATTTTCTCAAAAACTCTAGCCCTTCTTTGGCGAAGCCATCCTGAGATGGTACCAAAGGTTTCCAGATACAAACTGCTCCTGCGAGCTCTTTGACGTCTGGAGTGAAGCTTTCTATAGAAACTACACCTTGGTAATTGATCGCCTCTAAACCTCGCTTATAAGCTGCCCAAGGAGCTGTACCAGTCCCGGGAGTTCCACGATAATTCTCAGACACCTGGAAGTGAATCAATTTATCACCTGCAAGCTTGATTGCAGCTTCAGGATTTGGCTCCTCGATATTCATGTGAAAACCATCCAAGATCACCTTAGCTTCCGGCTCGTTGATATCCTCAATCAATTGCATCAACTCCTCACAGGTATTGATTAGATCAGTCTCAAATCTATTGAGTGTTTCCAAAGCAATGTCCAAACCGAACTTACGGGCAGTTTGACAAACGATTCGAAGGTTGGTCACTGCTCTATTCCACTCTACTTTTTTCTGTTCAGGAGAAACCAATCTGGCTTTGCCCACAGCTGAGTACATAGGTCCAGCTACGAATTTGGCATCCAAGCCCGCAGCTATCTCAAAACACTGATCCAAATACTCAAAGCTGGTTTTATGAAAGGAAGCATCTTCATTGGTGAAGTCTCTGCTTGTACCAAAAGCCCCGCAGATAACGGCCTCAAGGCCATTATCGTGAAGCGCTTGCCTTACTACAGGAATATCTATCAAGGCTGGATCTTCGACAGGAATCTCCACTACATCATAGCCATACTCCTTTATTTTAGGCAAAAGAGAAAGTGTACTTGTGTTGAATGGGGAAGTCCATAACCAGGTACTTACCCCGAATTTCACGTCTAATGCCATCCTTATACTACTATTATGATTCCGTTCATCAGTCTCCAGTGACCTGGAACTGTACAAACAAATGGGTATTCTCCTGGCTCATTTGGCACTGTGAATACTAGGGATTCTTTTCCGTTTGGATCCACTAATCTAGAAGCAACAATCACTTCAGGGATTTTAGGAACGAAATTCTGCTCGGCGCCTTTTGGATCACGTGCAAGTTCATCTGCCGCTTTACCTATAGCTTCCAAAGAGCCTTTTTTACCGATCACCATATTATGTTGCATGAAGTCAGGGTTTTCGAAATCAATCGTCACCTGAGTACCAGCCTTCACTTTGATGGATGTCTTATTGAATTTCATCTCGTGAGGAACTACAGCAATTTTGATCACCGTGCCACCAGCAGGAGTGGTAGTTGGTTTAGCCTCAGCAGTAGCAGTTTGCTGTGCGACTCCAATACCTGGCTTACGCAAAGCCAAACTGGATTTGTTGCTTAAGCGACCGTTGAACCACCAATCTCCTTCGTATTTACCAATTCTATTTTTACTGTCGTCTTGACCCACACGTACCCGAGTAGGAGTAAGGGACTCTGTAAACAATCCTTTGGTTTTGCCTTTGGCTACTTCTTCACCGTCAATTCTCAAACTCATACGTCCATCTTCTTTCAGTGAAGCATCGATGGTAAATTGCTCATCCGGTATATTTTTGCGGGAACTGATGATCTCTACTTTTCCATCCTGAGCTACAGCAAAATGAACAGCATTCTTAAAGATGTAGAGCTCGTAACCATTTGTAGCATTTCCTTGAGCAGCAAGAATTCCTCTCATCTCATCATCACCTTTGGAAACAATTATTTTGATATCAATCTCTTTTCCAACTGGATCTGGAGGGAAAAGAATCGTGTTTCTCTGATCCAAATTGTATTGCTCTGCGACTAAACTTCTGGAGATTCTATCCGCAAGGCTCAATTCCTGACCTTCTACATCCTGCATAGCGCTAGCACTTTCTCTCTCTGCAAAAGCAGTTGGGTGTGAAAGCACAGCCGCGAAAATGGCCTGAGGTAAATAAGCATCTTCCTGATTGTCCTCATCATTGGTAGCTTCCAAAAGCTTTTTGGCTACATCTTCAGAGAATGGCATCTCCGAAGCTGCCAAGAATGCATACTTTCTAGTGTGCAGATCCTGATCTTGAAGCAGATTACCAGCTAAAATAGCTGACATGGCTGAAGGATTTTTAGGAAGTACACGAAGTGCATTCTTACGAACAGCGGCAGATGGATGGCTTAACGCTTTCTCCACTACCTGCTGTGCAGTCGCATTATTTCCGTCCAATACTCCTAGCCCATGAAGTGCCCAAAGTGCATTGACAGCAGGTCCATTGATACCGATGGCATCTACTTTTTGATTGTTGATGATATCATACAAGCCTTCTACTACGTCCAAGTCCTTGGATTCTACAATCAATCGCTGAGCAGTCAATCTCCAGAACATGTTCTCACTTTGAATAGCAGCCAAAAGCTCATCAGATTCAGCATCTTTCAAATTGAAGATTTTGGATGGCTCACCACCTTTATAACTGACGCGGTAGATTCTACCATGCTCTCTGTCACGCAAAGGATTGATGTAGGCGTTTCCCTCACCATTTTCTCGCCCTCTTGGAGTAGGATTATGTTGGATGATAAAGTTGTACCAATCAGCCACCCAAAGCGATCCGTCAGGACCAACTTCTGCATGCACAGGGGAAAACCATTCGTCAGAACTCGCCAAGATGTTGAAGTTATTTTTCTCAGTATACCCAGAGCCCTTAGTAAGGATTTTAGCATTGTGAAGTACACGTCCCGTAGGCTCAGCTACGAACGCAATAGAGTTCCAGTATTTCTCAGGAAAGCTTCTTGCAGTATAGAAGTTATGTCCAGCAGCAGCTGTATAGCTTCCATGCCAATCCACTTGTCTCAAGAAAGGTGTAATGTGAGGCATGTCATAGTGCGTGTCAATACCGTGTACAGTATTCGCAGATCCCTGATAGATTGGTCTCTTCAGGAAGTTGTTCGCCATAGAGAAATACACCGAGTGCTGTCCGTTGGCAGTAGAGATGAAAGTTTCAAAATCCTCTGTGAAACCCAGTCCCCAAGTATTATTACTAGTACGTCCCAAATATTCAAGGTTAGTGCCGTCTGGATTAAATCGGTAAACTCCCTGAGAAAACGAGTGAGATACCCCACTTACTTCACCTTTGAAGCCTGAATATCCCAGAACTCCCCATACCTTATTATCAAAACCGTATTTCAGGTTTGATGGGCCTGCATGTGTATCGCTTTTGCCCCAGCCTGTGATCAAAACTTCTCTTACATCCGCGACATCATCGCCGTCCGTATCTTTTAAGAAAATAAAATCCGGTGCCATGGAGATCAGTACTCCTCCATTAATCATGGTCATACTGGTTGGGATATTTAGTCCTTCGGCAAAAACAGTCACCTTATCGGCTTTACCATCTCCATCAGTATCTTCCAATATTTTGATTTTATCATCTCCACCTTCTTTGCTGATCTCGTTTGGATAATCAGTCGTCTCGAAGACAAATAACCTTCCTCGCTCATCCCAGGCCATAGCCATAGGATTGATGATCATAGGTTCAGAGGCAAAAAGCTCCAATTCAAAGCCTACTGGTACCTGGATCAGCTTCATTGATTCCTCAGGAGAAAGTGGCAACTGGTAACGAGGTGCCGGATCTCTTTTCTCATAATTAGGAATATCTGCATCCTCAAACTGTGGAGTAGGAATATTGTATTCAGTTAAAAGCTTATTCACTTTATCACCTATAGCCCAAAGGATACCGTTTGCTATTAGATTTTGGAATTCTTTTTTCTCCCAAGTCTTCTCATTGTGACCATAGGCTGTATAGAATACACGGCCTTTTCCCTGCTCACGAACCCAAGTATAAGGTTCTTTCTTATCGCCTTCTACACGCTCCATGAGCACATGCATATCAGGATTCACCTGGCTGTGTACATATGTTTCATCCCAAGTTTCAAACTCAGATATGCCTTGCATTACCGGATGAGCTGCATCTACGATGGTTGAGGTGAAATCACCGGTACCATGTGTGCTGAACTGTCCGCCAACTGCCTCTATAAACCATGGAGAATTTTGGAAACAAAAAGAAGCGCTGTGAATAGGAATCAATGCTTTACCGCCTTCAATATAAGACTTCAGGGCAGCTTCCTGCTCTGGCGTAATTTGCTCATGATTGGCATAGATCATCAAGCCATCATAATTATTCAGCGTCGTTTCATTCAGATCATTTACATCGGTAGTGTACGTGAGGTTAATTCCTTTTTGGAAAAGAGGAGTTTCTAAGTACATCATCAATTTCTCTGAATTGTGATGCTCACTGTCGTGTCCAAGGACTAGAATTTCTACGCGTCTGGAATCGGTGGCCGAAAGGAAGCTTTTGTTGCTTTGGCCCCCGCACCCAGCGAGGAAGGCAAGCATTAAAATCATCAGAGTTATAACTGGTGACTTTAGTGATTTTTGGGTTTTGATATACATGACAATAATTGATCATTATTTAGATCACTAAATTCATGTTTTATTAGTACCGTTTCTTCCTGTTTTAGCTTGATAAATGACTGAATTTTGACAAATTACTTGTCCAAATAATACTATTTATATAGTAAACCAGCTAAAACCTATGAAAGCCCCCTTACAAAAATCTAGAATTCCAGAAAATAAAGCCTTTGTAATTAGAGAGATGAATGATCCATATTTTGACAAACAATGGCATGCACATCCCGAATATCAATTGGTGGCGATCCTTCGAGGCAGTGGCACTCGCTACATTGGAGATCATATCAAACCCTTCAAAGGTGGAGATACTGTGCTGACAGGACCGGGACTTCCTCATGTTTGGCGTAGTGATAATGCCTATTTCGATCCGGAAAATGGTCTGGATATTCATGGAATTGTGATTTATTTCCCCGATAATTTTTTGGGTGCTGGATCTTTACAAAAGGAAGAGTTTGAGGAAATTACTAATCTCTTGATACATGCAGCTAGAGGTTTGGAAATCACTGGAAAAACCAATGAAAAAGTGACCAAAATGATGAAAGAAATGGTAAGTATGAAAAGAATACCAAGCATCATTATGCTCCTGCATATTCTACAGGTGTTGGCCGAATCCACTGAATTAGTTCCTATTACTCAGGTCAACTATTCGTATAATCATCCTACTACAGAAAAGGATAAAATGGGAGATATTCTTGATTTCATTTTAAAGAATTTCAAAGAGAAAATTACGCTACACGAAGTTGCGTCTCTAGCGAATATGTCAGAAAGTGCATTTAGCCGCTATTTTAAGTCAAGAGTGAATAAGTCATTTTCAGATTTTCTTGGAGATGTACGAATCTCAAATGCGAGAAAATTACTTCAGGATGAGGATTTGAATATTAGTCAGGTATGTTTCGAAAGTGGTTTTCCAACGCTCTCTAATTTCAATAAGCAGTTCAAGGACCGACTCGGTAAGACCCCACTTAATTATAAAAAGGAGTTTAATGAGCATTTTTGATTACCCTTTTAAACATCGAATGATGAATATCCAATGTCGAATAATGAATTAAGAGTATTATCTATTAGCATACAATCAACTATTCCCAAACTTTTCCATTACCAACTCCATATAAGTACTACTTACAGGAAATGTGTGCGAATCAATCAGCAGTTGATGACGCTCAGCCTTATCTACCAATTTCAGATTGACAATGTATGATCGATGTGTTCTTAAAAAGAAGGAGGGAAGTGACTTTTCTATTTCGGCTAAAGTTAAGCGACTCATTATTTTCTCATTTTTCAGGTGAAAAGTCACGTAGTTTCCAGTGGCTTCGCAGCACATAAGGTCAGAAAATTTCACTTTCAGCTGCCCATCTACTGTTTTGACATACAAAAACTGCGGCTCATTCGTAGGCTGAAGTTCCAGCCATTCTTGAGCTTTTTGACAGGCTTTGAGAAATCTCATCAAGTTGAATGGCTTCAATAAATAATCCAAAGCATCCAGCTCAAAACCCTGAACAGCATAGTCTGAATAAGCAGTGGTGAAGATGACAAGTGTTTCTTTTGGCAAAAGTGCAGCCAGCTCCACACCCGATATGTCCGGCATATTTATATCCAGAAAGACCAACTGCACTGGATTGCTTTTGAGATACTCCAAACCTTCCACCGCATTGGTAAAAGTGGAAGTCAACTCTAAAAAAGGAACTTTGAAAGCGTGGGCTTTGATTACTTCTAAAGCCATGTTCTCATCGTCTATTGCAATGGCTTGAATCATATCAGGTTAATTGTACAGACAAATGAACAAAATGCTCGGTGTCATTGGCTACGATGGTCAAGTTATGTTTTTGTGGGTAAAAATGAGCCAATCTGCTTTTCACATTTTCCAAACCTATTCCAGATTCATCGCGGGGATCTTCAGTTTGCTTTTTAGGGTGAATGCTGTTCACCACATCCAGGTGCACTGAGCCCTGAAGACATCTCAAGTTGATCTTGATCCAAGATTTACTTTTCGTGCTGATACCGTGTTTAAAAGCATTTTCCACATAAGGAATCAATAGCATAGGAGCAATACTACCCTCACAGATTTCGTCAGAAAGCTTGATTTCTACCTCTAGATTTGACTCATTTTTGAAGCGAAGCATCTGCAGATCCAGGTAATTTCTCAAGTAATCAATTTCTCGGGTTAGCGGGATTTTGTCCATCTGATTTTCGTGAAGCATAAAGCGCATCATATCCCCAAGTTTCTGAATACCATCGGAAGTCTTCTCAGCATTTTCCATTAATGCAGCTCCATAAAGTGTATTAAGTGCGTTAAAAAGAAAATGTGGATTGATTTGCGAGCGGAGAAAACTGAGGTTGGCTGTGCTTTGATTTACTTGACTTGAAAGCGAATCTATCTTATAGACGTAGGAATCGAATTTTCTAAATATAGAATTTGAAATAGGAAAAATCACAAAGAAAAGCAGCCCTAAAGCGCCTAAGCCAAAAAATAATATCTCCGGTACATTGTCGGCAATAGCAATAATGATGGTGATGATCGAAATAATAGAAACGATTATCCACGTGTTCCAGCGATAGGCTTTGATATTACCTGCTTGCTTGTTTTTATATAAGAGCTGGTAATTGTAAAGAACCAGTAACAATAGTGCAGGGATTATCAGCGAGTAAATAATTGCAACACCAATGTGGGCTGTGGGCTGTGCTATGATCACAAATAAACTCGTAAAGAGAAAGATCATCACTAACCGAATACCATTGTAGAATTGATAATCCTGAACTTTGGGAGGAAGCAACATGCTTCGAATCATCACCACCGTAATCGAGTAACCTAGATATAAGGCGAGTGTATTGAAATAAAATCTGACAAAATCCTGAATCGAAGAGTGGTTTCCTGCGACCAGAAGTGCTCCTAGAAATCCAGCGATGATGGCAATGATAAGACTGAATAATATCAGAAACTGCACCTTTCCGTCACGCAGGTAATTAGGAATTACTTTTAAATGAATCAGATAGAAAGCAATATATAATACAATGGGCATCAAAATACTCTCGAAGAATTTGAAAATAGAGTAATGCCCCCATATGCTTCCTAAAATATTAAAGAGTATTATCATCAAAAATAAAAAGGTGACAACCCACCATTCTATATCTCTAAATACAAACCTTTTTGATTTCATAAATAACTGTTATTAAATAAGTTAAACTATCTTGATTCAATTAGATTCGTATCGATATTCAAGGTAGTCTTTACCGATTTCCGGTGCTCTTTTTCATGCGTGTACATCAGCATAAGATTGTAAATAACCGCCAAAAGGATCAGCAAATAAAAGACTTTCTTGGTATTCATTAATTCTCTTTCTAATTGATAGATCAAGATTAGCGGAAGGAGAAAAGCTTTACAAAAGTATGGGACGAAATGGGAGGATTAAGTGACGAATAAGGAATTGTGCTTCACGATTTCAGATTTACGAGATCAGTGAAGAGTTGTGGCTCTTTCGAAATCCTTAGTTAAAATCGATTTTGATGATGAATGTTAGATGATGAATTTAGAATAATGAAGTGGCCTAATCTCACAAGCATATGATAATAAAATACACATATGCCTTATATAAAGCCCAGTAGAAAGACTACGAAGTAGTCAAGCCATCAATAACCGCGGGTGCAACCCGTGGAAAGCATAATGACTTTGTGATTATCTCCCGCGCACAAACATCTAATGGAAACGAATGTTGGTGCGGGAGGATGGAAATGATTTAAAGTAGAATGATGAATTCCGATTGATGAACAATGAAGTCAGGAAAACCCACAAGGGCAGAGGTACAAATTGACCCACCTACCTTCGAAACGCTCGTAAATCGTCATTCGTAAATCGAAAATAATAATGAATGATGAACTCTGAATATCGAATGGTAAAGTAAAGAAGGTACTAGAAAGGATTGCTCAACAAATCAATCCCCCACATCCAAGGCAGCACGAAATACACCATCACAGTAACCAGGAATATAGAAATCACATTTAACCAAAAGCCGGCTTTCACCATGTCTTTCATTTGCAAGTAGCCTGAACCAAAAACAATCGCATTTGGTGGGGTAGCAACCGGTAGCATAAAGGCACAACTCGCAGCCATAGTAGCTCCAACCATTAGACCGAAAGGATGTAAATCAAGTTTCAAAGCCACTGAAGCCAGTATGGGAAGTAGCATTGAAGCAGTTGCCACATTTGAAGTAATCTCTGTTAGGAAGTTGACAGAGGCAACGATGATCATCAGCAGCAGGAAGAAAGATATTCCATCGATTAGGGTAAATCGTGTTCCAATCCATTCTGCGAGACCAGTTTCCTTAAATCCTGCTGCTAATGCTAAACCACCTCCAAAAAGAATCAATATACCCCAAGGAATTTTTTCGGCAGTCTTCCAGTCCAAAATTCGCTCTTCCTTGTTTGTGGCGGGGATAAGGAATAAGGCTATAACTCCAATTAAAACGATAATTGTATCATCCAATTCAGGAAAGAATTGCTGTAAAAGAAATGATCTGGTAATCCAGGAAAAGCAAACTAGACCGAACACGATCACAACCATAATCTCCTCATAAGATATTCTCCCTAAGTTATTTAACTGGGCTTTAATAATGTGATTTCCATTACTTAAACTAAAGCGAGTGGGTAGGGGGTTTGCGTAATTGACTAGGTAGTACCAACAGATAAACAGCATTGCGGATGAAAGTGGTAATCCAAACATCATCCATTCATTAAAACTGATTTCGTAGGCATATAAATCTGAAACTACAGATGCAAAAATTATATTAGTTGGCGACCCGATCAAAGTTGCCACGCCACCGATGGATGCACCATAAGCAATACCGAGCATAATTGCTTTACCAAGATTATCAGAAATAGCTAATCTGGCCGTTCCAAGCTGATCTTTAAACTGATTTACCACAGCTAATCCAATCGGAAGCATCATCAAAGTAGTAGCTGAGTTTGATATCCACATCGAAAGAATGCCAGTTGCCAGAATAAAACCCAAAACAATTTTTCGGAGATCTGAACCTACCAGATATATTATGTTAAGTGCAATCCTTCGGTGTAGATTCCATTTCTCTATTCCTGTAGCCAAGAGAAAGCCACCCATATACAACATCACCGTGGGATGCATATAATTTGAGGAAACATCCGTAATAGGTAGAATCCCCAGCAAAGGCATAAAAATCAAAGGAAGAAATGCTGTGGCTGCGATTGGAATGGCTTCAGTGATCCACCAAATTGCCATCCAAGCCGCCAAGGCCAACATAGACTGAGCAGCAGAATTCAAATCTGGAGAACTCACAAAAAAATAAATCAGAAGGAAGGCAGCAGGTCCTAGAAAAAGCCCCAGTCGGGGAAGATGTTTTAGCATAAAGCTGTGAAATCAGGGTAGGTTTGATTCTAAGGCTTTAAGGTAATAATTTATTGCAAAAGGAGAAGATGGAATAATCTATTTAACATAATATAAATTATGTAACAATTGTAGTGATTCCTGTAATTCGGACTATTCAGTACGATAACTGGTTTTGTTGCCTGTCTCGACCTTTTCGGGATTAAGGGAATCACGGTATTGGAATTCAATGTTCGCTTAAGTGCTCTTAGGGCTCGATCTTATTATGTTGAAGCAAAACAAAACCTGTAAAGTTTATCGCTCTATTTTCCAGTATTCCGCACTAAGCTCCACAAATTTTCAAATATTCAATTCTCAGGGCTTACAGAATTTCCATTCTCAGATACTTCTTAAAATTCTCAACCTGAATAAAAATCTCCTTATGCACCTGGTTTTGGCGTACTCGCAATTCTCAATTGGTTTTATTTCGGCCAAAACCCTAGAAGAATTAATTTCTCTTCAACCCTAGGTTAAAACCTAGGTCAATTAAATGCTTCGCTTCTAAAAGCCTATCCGATGAAAAATATCCTTTGAATATGTTCTTAGCGGAGTTTTTAACTATACTTTAAATTCATCTTTGCGTAATCCTTAACGGTCTTTACGGATTAGTGTTAAAAAAATCACAGTAACCTCCCTGGTTTAGGCGTACTCGAAATTCTCAATTGGCAGCATTTCGGCAAAAACACAAGAAAAACAAATTTCTCTCCAACGCTAAGTTAAAACCTAGGTCTATTAATAGCTTCGCTATAGCGCTCTCGCTACTTTTTGGTATAAATCACGCATATACAAATTGCATAAAAAAACTACCGACTGAAAACAGCCGGTAGTTTTAAAAAGGGTAAAGCTCTTTTAAGTTATTAATCTTTCACCTGCTTAATTCTTTCCTACTTCCCCAACACCTATAAATGGAATTGCACCAGCACCTGTCACTTCAGGCAAAATACCATTCCATTTTTCTATGGCTTTTAGATTAGCTTCGATCTTTCTCAGCTCAATCAAATCAGGAGAAATATTCATCTTCTGTAATCTCAACGCTTCTGCTTCGGCCGTGGCTGCAGCGATCGTTTGCTCTGCTTCTACTTTGATTCTGTCTAGGTCTCTCTTTGCTTTTAGTGCATTTTGCTCGGCTGTTTGCTTGGCTTCGATGGCATCAGTAAAGGTCTGAGAAAAACTAAAACTGATAATAGAAAAAGCGTCAACTCCTATATTAGACTCAAGTAATCGAGCTGTCAATTCATCTTTCATTTCGGAACTTACTGCTGGTCTTTTGGTAATCAATTCTTCGGCAGTATAGCGTGCAGATACCGCTTTCATCACTTCCTGAATAGCTGGATCGATGATCCGCTCTTTGAATTGTAATCCAATTCTTTGATAAACCAGATTTGCTTCATTAGGCATAATATGGTAATTAAGCGCCACCGACATATCCACATCCTGAAGATCTGAAGATGATGAAGCAGCGTCAGTCATAGCTTTTTGAATTTTCACATCCATTAAAATCACCGTCTGAACAATTGGCAACTTGAAGTGAATTCCCTCACTCAAGACCTTATCTTGTACTGCACCAAAATTCTGCACTATTCCTCTTTCTCCTGCGCCTACCTGAACCCATGGTTTAAGTATAAAAAGGACGATCACTAGCACGCCTACAATAATCAAATTCCTCATGGGAGCATTATCCCATACACTTTTGATGTCACTCATGTTTTGATCATTCATAGTTATTAGATTTTGCGCCAAAAGCGGGCTTACCACATTTGGTCGCATTGAAATGTATCAAACCAATCTTCACCTGCTTAGTTACACGTGTCAAGAATTGGCTTGCATAAACCCAAAGTTACGATTTTGATTAGGTTCCTCTGCCCCATTGGTAATTGATTCGCAATTTGATGGTTATATAAATGACAGTAAATCATACTACTAAACTTATAACTACTCTTGGATCACTCTCCAATCTCAAATCTCTATCCTCCAATCCCACCATGGTATGTTCTTTGCATCTTATCACCCAATGCTACATAAAAATAAAGTTTTAGCGGGAGCAGTTATCCTAATCGTACTCGGAGTGATTACCTTAAAATCACTCCAAACTCCAGCCACTTCAACAGTTTCACTCAACTTTTCTCCTGGCATTCAGGCCAATATAAGGACAGCATTTTTAGATGTTTGGGAGGAATACAAGGAGCTTCATAGTTACGGATTTGATGTAGTTCAAAGCAGCTTGAGTTCCTCGACTATGCAGGCACAGCCAGTGATTGATATTGGTAATATATTTAATAAAAACAGAAAATACAGATTAGATGTAGCAGAAAAAGTCTTGGGCTCCGATGACTTATATATTGCAGATCTACCAGATGACGTCTTAAGGGGATGGTTTGCGCATGAGTTGGGTCATATTGTGGATTATGAAAATCATTCAAATGCCGGCATGATTGCGTTTGGTGTTCGATACATTTTTTCTGATAAGTACAAACGAGAGCGAGAACATGAAGCTGATAGCATCGCTATTCGACATGGCTTTAGAAGCGACATTATAGTGGCCAAAAAATACCTGCTTGAAAACGAATTTATTTCCCCTGCTTACCAGATCCAGATCAAGAAATACTACATGTCAGTAAGTGGAGCAGAGCTATGTCCTGATGGAATTGTTCCAGTAGTTCCCAAGCTTAACCTATAATCTCGAGAAGCTCTTTCATTTTTTCTTCTTTCATGACTTTGGGTGTCTTCGTCTGTCCACCTTTTTTATTTGTTTGTGCCAAAAAAGCCGTGTACTGCTCCTTAGATATTACTTTCACAGATATACCTTTAAGGGCTTTAGACCTTGCAACTGCATAGTTTTTATTTGATGATTTAAGAAGTTCGTCAAGTTCTGAAGCTAAATCCTCCGACTTTACATCCGAAACAAGCACCCATTGATGAATATATTCTGATTCTGCATTCTTTACAGCAGCCACCATATATTCATTGATAGTGGTTGCATTTGCTTCCGCAAGTTCCAAAATAGCTTTGTCCATTTTCTCTTCAGAAAGCTGAGAACCTACAACATTTAAAAAGAATTTGGTCCTTCCTGTAATTTTTATCTGAGGTGGCGATAGACTTTCAAATCTGATCACATCACCGATTGCATAGCGCCAAGCACCTGCACATGAACTCAATATCAATACATATTCCTGACCTACTTCAACTTCATCAATTCCCAATACCATTGGGTCACTCAGTAAGTCTCCAGTATCGCTGACCCCGCGTGAATCAAAAGGAATAAACTCGAAAAAATATCCATGGCTCAAAGCTAGTTTCATTGCCATTGTATCGGGTCTGCAGGTGTAAGCAATAAAGCCTTCAGAAGCCAAGTAAGTATCCAAAATTGTGATAGGAGTTTTGCAGATCTTTTCGAAATCTTCCCGGTAGGTTTCATAGGCTACACCTCCGGAAGCAAAGACCTGTAAATTCGGCCAAATCTCATGAATGTTGTTCAATTGATGTCGTTCCATAACACGCTGAAGCATCAAAAGTACCCAAGAAGGAATCCCTGCTATAGCTCCAATATTCCACTCTGGAGCCTGCTCTGCTATCGCATTTACTCGCTCATCCCAGTCGTTGATGGCAGCAATCTCTTTTCCCGGCCTGTAGAATACGTCGTACCAATTGGGGAAATTACTCACGTTGATTCCCGAAATCTCTCCTTCCTTAAACCCCTGCTCATTTATATCCAAATTTGCAGAACTGCTTAACATTAAAACTTCAGATTCGAAAAGCGTTTCGGGAAAATCAAACTCATGAAGTGAATTAATCAGTGACGTTCCTACAGATCTCATTGAGCTCATAAACTCATCTGTAATAGGAATTCTTTTGCTTGTTTTACCGGTGGTACCACTGCTTCTCGCAAAGAAATCTGGTCTGCCTGGCCATGTAATATCTTCGAAGCGCTCCTGCCTAGACCACCATTGCTCATGCATTTGCTCATAATTGAAAATTGGAACTTCCTTTCTGTAAGCTGAGACCACATCGGCAGATTTTAAAATCTCTTCAAAACCATGATACTTTCCAAAAGCTGTGTTTTTGGCTTGCTTTAAAAGTTCTTTCAACTGATTTTCTTGGGCAGTAGATGGATTGTCTTCTGCTGATTGGAGTTTTGCGGTGATGTCAATTCCCACCTTAACAAGCTTACCTAGAATAGCCATATTTTTCTTTTTGGCTTCTCCTTGACAAAGGCCATGCCTTGAGAGGTAAAAAGAACAAATTGTCATCTATATTCCCCAATCTCTATTCTCTTATTCTCCAATCTCTAAATCCCCACTCTCACAAAGCTACCGCTTCTCCTCCCCTTCTTTTGCTTTCATCTGCAGCTTCCATGAAGGCATAGATCTCTAAAGTTTCTGCCGGATCCACAGGTGATTTGCCGGACTTAAAGAATTCAGCAATTTTTACAGCCAAGGGTTCATAACCCTCATATTTCCCAAGATTCAGATTTCCTTCAGAACCGAAAGCAGTTCCACCATATTCATGCTTTCCTGTTCTCGTTCCTCTAAAAGTCCCTATTCTTCCGTCTTTCCACTTCCCAAGCACAACATCAGTATCCGCCGTAGTTACTCTGCTCACTGATTCACATCCAGTTCCCATCACAGTAAAAAGTATTTCCACCCCATGGATTCCGTACCAAAACAAATCTGGATGTCCAGCTTCTATGACAGCTGGACTGAAGGCATCACAACCGAGCACTTGCCCGATTTTCGCTTCATGTCTTACTGCTTGCGCATTGCTCATATATCGCAGCGAGGAAGCCGAGAAGATGGGAACTCCCGCAGCTTTCGCTTCTTGGTAGATCAACTGGGTATCTGCAAAACTAGCTGCCACAGGTTTATCGATGAAAAAAGGCTTTTTAGCCTGTATCACTTTTCTGGCTTGGGCAAGTCTAGGTTTTCCGTCATTAGTTTCAATAAGGACTACATCGACTTTTTCCAGCATCGCTTCAACAGAATCCGTAATCTCCACACCTAATTCTTCGACTTGCGCGATGTAATCGGGAATCCTATCCATAGAGGATTTGATATCTCGGCTACCATAAGGATAAGCTGCGGTCACTTTAAAGCCCGCCAGTTCTGGCTTTGGATTATCCGAGTTAAAAAGCTTGGTAAAAGCAGGAGAATGGGAAGTATCCAATCCGATGATACCTATTTTTAAAACATTGGTTTTCGGATTTGCGAAGAGCGAAAAGGGCAAGGTGCTGAGACTTGCAGCAGCTCCTAGTGCTGATGATTTTTGTATAAAAGATCTACGGGATGATTTCATATTTGATGCTTAGCAAAGTTTTTTGATTCCTATAAAGTTTGATTTCGCGGCTGTCCTAAGATTAAATCTTTGGCTCCCACCCTTTTTCGTATTCTCTTCCCCATAGCTTCATCGCTTTTTTGTCATGTAGAATCCTACCTGAACTCTGGTCAATCTCCAAAGCTCTTTCCGTTCTGTAAGAAATATTTGCCAAATGGCATAGCATCACACTTTTCACAATTTCCTGATATGGAGAAATTTGCTTCTCACCTTTGGTAATCGCGTTGGTGAAATTAGTGAAATGCGCAATATCCATATCAAAGCCAGCACCTTGCTGATTCACCACGGTATTGCTTGTGGGTTCAGCGCTTTTTACAAGTTTGTTCGAGTTATCGTAGATTTTGTAGGAATTGTCCAGCAATTCCAGTGTTCCATTCTCCCCATGAAAGGAAACGCCTGAACCCATATCATTGATTCCTCTCCGGTTGCAGCTTCTTCCCTCCCAAAGAATACTTTTGTCGGCTTCGAAATCAAACGACGCAATTTGCGTATCAGGAGTCTGCCAATCGTCCTTAAAGTGATAACGACCACCACTAGAATATACTTTTTTTGCATAATCCACATTCAATCCCCATCTCGCCAAGTCCAGAAAGTGAACCCCGTTATTGACGATTTCACCCGTGCCCCAGTTCCAGAACCAGTGCCAGTTGTAGTGAATCAGATTATCCCTGAATGCTTCTCTCGGAGCGGGCCCTTGCCAAAGTTCGAAGTCTAGCCAATCAGGAACTTGGGTTTCTTTGCCAAAACCTATAGACTGCCTGGAATTCGTGTACCAAGCGCGGGCGTAATAAGCTTTGCCGATTACTCCACCGTGGAGTTCGGCGATTGCTTCCTGAACACGTGGCCATGACCTTCGCTGATTACCCATTTGGACAATTTTTCCATAGGTTGACGTTGCCTTCGCTATCAATTCCCCTTCTGCTGGGTTATGACTTCCCGGCTTCTCTACATAGACATGTTTACCGGCTTGTAGTGCCATTAAGGCCATTGGAGTATGCCAGTGATCTGGCAAAGCGATGGATATTGCATCCACATTTTTATCATCCAAAGCTCTTCGGAAGTCAGCTATACCTTGAGGGTTGTTACTAACTCCAGACTTTTCTGCTAACGTCAAACCGCTGGTTACCGCTCGGGAATCTACATCACATATGTGGGATATTTCAGCATTAGGGACTTTTGCAAATGCCTGAATATGTTGGGATCCTCGTCCATTCAAGCCCATGATCGCTACACGTACCTTATCTTGAACAGGATATTGGGACAAAATATTGAATGAATGTGCCGAACTCATCACTCCCAATCCCAGACTTCCAGTGGCTACGGTTTTGATGAAATTTCTTCGTTTGACGTTCTTTTGCATAGGTTGATGGTTTATGGGTTAATGATTCAGAGATGATCAGGCGGAAAATACTTCCCTCCCATGTTTGATAGTTTTGAGTACTTCGAGATCGCCGTCTTCAAGTTTTTTGCAAAGAATCAAATCGGCGATAGATCCTTCTTTGAAAAGGCGATGACCAGGATTTACAAGCCTTTCAGGGCGAACAGAAGCCATGTCCCAAGCTTCGGAAAGCGATGCAAGCTTATTTTTGATTAGGAAAGAAACTCCACTACGGATATTGGAAGCCGAACCAGCAAGAATCGAAGGATTCGATTTGAGGTGTAGCTTGCCTGCTGGAGTCAAAGTAACCTCTCCACCGATGTGAAGTGAATAATCTCCTGCAGGCATACCAGACAACGAAACTGAGTCGCTGACAAGCATGAGATTTTCTTTTTTCACTTGCTTAAAAACCTGTATCACTTCCTCCGGAAGATGAAATCCATCGGCAATAATCGATGCGCTCAACTCATTCTGGGACAATTGTGACCAGATGTAATTGGGATGCCGCGCAAGGATTGGATGTGCTCCATTTCCAAGGTGGGTAGACAAACTAGCACCAGCCTTGACTGCATCCAGTATTTGTTGGTGAGTTGCATTTGTATGACCGATTGAGACCAAAATCCCGTGTTCCACACATCTTTCGATAAAGGGAACGGCATTTTCCCATTCCGGTGAAAGCGTGATTATTTTGATGAGTCCTTTCGCTTCAAGCTGCCATTTTTGAACCAAACTCCAATCAGGAGCGCAGACAAATTTCTTAGGATGCGCACCTCTAGGACCATCCATTGGAGAGATAAACGGCCCTTCAATATGCAGTCCTTCGATGCTCATTCTGGAAAACTCATCACTTTTCCGAAGGGAAACTAGCTGAAGAATCAATCGACTGATTTGCTCAGGGTCGTTGGTGATGAGGGTCGGGAAATGTGTCGTCACTCCCTCCTTATATAGGAGTCTGGAAATCTCAGCCAGCTTAATCGGATCAGAATGAATCTCATTGTAATCGATTCCTCCGTAGCCGTTGACCTGAATATCTGTAAAGCCCGGCCCCAGAATCAGGTCTTGGCCTAAAGGAGTTTGTACAGGTGCTATGCTGTCAATGATTCCTTCATAAAAGGAAATCTCTATTGCTGATCCGTCTTGGTATGAATTGCCTTGAATGTTCATACTGAAAAAGCCCATTTCCTAACTTTATGTCCATATACCGCATAATATACCAAGTAGAGATAACATGGGAAAAGCACCCAATAGGCAAAGCGTACATCGTACAAATCAGCCAGATAGCCGTAGATCAAGGGCATGATTGCGTTTCCACAAAGTCCCATAATCATAATCGAAGCACCAAGTTTGGTGAACCGGCCAAGTCCATCCAGGGCCAAAGGCCAAATTCCTGCCCAAACCAATGAATTCGCCAAGCCAAGCAAGACTACAAACCAAATAGAAACATCCGTAGTGATCCCAAACAGCGTAACGTCTCCGGAAGTGAATAATATCAGGAGGGTGAAAAGAGTACCTAAAAGCGTACAAATCCTCAAAATATTAACCTGAGAAATCACTTTGGGAATCAGTGAAATCCCGATCAAATATCCAATAATTGTGAAAGCAAGCGTATAGGAAGGAAAAACTTTGGCTTCCATCAACCCGATACCAAAGGAATCGGCATAGCCAATAACCGTATCAATAGCAATCACTTGGGTGCCCACATGAAGGAAAATAGCGAAGGCTCCCAAAATCAAATGAGGGAACTGTAAGATGGAGGTTTTACTGGAATTTGACGCGGCTAGCTCTACACTTTCATGCTCGGTATCAATCTCTGGAAGTGGTGAAAAACGCACCAGAATTCCCAAGCTTAATAACACAGTTCCTACTACAGCGTAAGGAGTAATTACCCGTTGAATCAGCTCATCCAGCACGGCATTTTTCTCCATCTCTCCCATGGTTTCCAATTGTTGGAAAAGCTCCGTATCCCCAACTCTAAGCACCACCGCAGCAAAGATGATGGGTGCGAGAATTCCTGCACCTTTATTGAAAATACCCATGACACTGATCCGCTGAACTGCTTTATCCTTTGGTCCCAAAATAGTCACATAAGGATTTGCGGCAGTTTGAAGTACTGCGAGGCCTGTTCCCAAGGTGAAAAGCCCCAGCAAAAAGACCTCGTAAGTTCTTCCTATCGCCGCTGGAATAAAGATGTATGCACCTACTGCCATAATGAAAAATCCAAACATCATCCCCTTCTTAAAACCTACAGCTTTGAGGAGGTAACCGGCAGGAACTGACATCACCAGATAGGATATGTAAAACGCGAAAGCAACGAGGTAGGAATCAAAATTACTTAGCGTGAAAGCTATTTTAAAATAGGGAATTAGGATAGCATTGATCCAGGATACGAAGCCAAAAACGAAGAATAAAACGCCAATAATCCCAATTGAGATCCAGGTATCTTTTTGGCTTAATGACTCCGCTTTTACGGCCACTGATTTTGAAGACATAGTTCTTTTGGGATGAAAGCGATTAGAATTTTGGAATTATGTGTTTTCGTGAGTAAAGGCCCAATTTCTTCATATCTGAAACAGACAACCGAAACGCTAAATAATATATGTGACCCGAAATATATTTTTGCTTTTCCTACTTATAGATAAACACATAATACTCAAAATGTTCATTTGATTATTCCTATAAATACAAAACTTTTCTTCAGCTACACAAGACTTTTCCGATCAATGGCCGGAAAGCAGTGACGAGGAACCTTCGTCTAAAAATAAGTGGTAATTCGAGTGGCTTTTAAGAATTGAAGCTGGATGATCTCGGCTGATTGAACCTTCTATGCAATTTTTTATAGCCAATGCTTTTCGAGTATCTGGCACGGAGCAGATGATAGCTTTGGATTTCATGATTTGCCTAATAGACATGCTGATTGCCTGTTGTGGAACTGCCTCCAAACTGGGAAACCAGCCTTCACCGAATTGCTGCATTCGGCAGGCTTGATCGAGATCAACCACGATATAGGGATGATCCGTCTCAAAATCTGCCGGCGGATCATTGAAAGCAAGGTGGCCGTTTTCACCGATTCCCACAAACGCTACATCGATTGGATTATTTCTGATTAATTCTCCTAAGCGTGCGCATTCGACTGCAGGATTGACTTCCCCATTAATTAAAAAGTAGGCTTTTATTTGGGGTAAATGAATAAAAAAACGTTCCAGTAAATATTTCCTAAAACTTGCCGGATGGGTAATCGGCAAGCCTAAATATTCATCTAAATGAAAAACAGTCACCTTGGACCAGTCGATGTCTATTTCAGCCAAAAGTTGTTCTAAAGTCTCAAATTGACTGGTGCCAGTGGCTAAGATGATATTGGCAAAGCCTTTCTTTTGAATTGCGGCTTTGATCAGGGCAGCCCCTTCTTTTCCAGCTAACTCTCCTAATTCTGCGGGCTTTTGACAAATCGATAAATTCATAGAAATAGCTTTTTTAGGGGTGGTTTTTAATTTGACTCAAATTATCAAAATTAAATTGATAAAAAGGTCTGCAAATAATCAATCTAATCTCTATTCTCCAATCTCTTAATCTCTACTCTTAACGTTCTGCTCTCTATTCTTACTTTCCACTCTTCCCCATTCAACCTAACAGCAAGCTTCAATACAATATCCAATTAACTTGCGATAGTATATTTTTCTATTTTAGTAAATGATATCACCCGAAATAAAGAATCCACCAACCTCATTATTTCAAAAACTCAAGTTTCTCGGACCTGGATTTATACTTTCAGCTTCCATTGTTGGATCAGGGGAATTGATCGCTACGACAGTACTCGGAGCAGAAGGTGGATTTATCACGTTTTGGGTCATCCTGGTCAGTTGTTTGGTCAAAGTCGCCATTCAGCTGGAGTTTGGAAAAAATGCTATTGTAACTGGTAAGCCGCTGATGGGTTCATTTTCTAAGTTGCCAGGTCCAAAAAACTGGGCAGTTTGGACTACGTTTCTCTTAACACTTTTCAAAATTCTTCAGCTAGGTGGAATGATCGGTGGAGCCGCCATTGCACTTAGTATGCTTTTGCCCCAACTCTCCCCTATTTTACTTGCTTTCATTTTGGGGGCAGTTACTAGCTTATTGATTTACAGAAATTACTACAGCATTGTAGAGAAGACTTCTATGGTAATGGTGGTGGGTTTTACTGTTTTTACGCTTGCATCGGTTATTGCTGTAAGCTATAGTCCGTATGCATTTACATTTTCGGACGTGCTGAGTGGCTTAGCTTTTGAGTTGCCTTCCAACTTGGTTTTTGTAGCCATAGGTGCTTTTGGTATCACTGGAGTCGCAAGCGACGAGATTATAGCTTATACCTATTGGTGTTTGGAAAAAGGCTATGCTAAATATACTGGCGAAAATGATGGTACTGAAGAATGGAAAAATCGGGCGAATGGCTGGATAAAAATCATGTATCTGGATGCAATTGTGGCCATGATGATTTACACTGTAGTCACTGCAGCGTTCTATTTACTGGGAGCTTCCATACTCTATGGCAATGCGGATATCCCATCTGGCAACCAACTCATAGAAACCCTTGCCAATATTTACACACAAACCTTGGGCGAAAACGCTCGCTTGGCCTATATCTCCGGGGCTTTCTTTGTGCTTTTCTCTAGTGTATTTGCTACACTTGCTTACTGGACAAGATTGTTTCCAGACATCTTCGGTGAATTTGGTTGGATAGATTGGCAAAATTTGAAAACCAGAAAAAGATGGGTGGCGATCTTGGCCTGGGTATTACCAATTCTTTGGGCAATTGCCTTTGCTTTTGTAAAACTCCCAGCTTTTATGGTTTTATCTGGAGGCGTGGTAGGTTCTGTATTGCTACTATTGGTTGTTTATGCAGCCATTCAGTTTCGCATAAAGAATAATGCTTTAAATCTAGCTTCAGGGCTTTTCTCAAGCATACTATTCTGGCTAAGCGTATTTTCTATTGGGTTGGTTTCTATCTATGGTATTGTGAAGCTTTTCTAGAAAATTTTACTTTCAATTAACTTACTGATTATTTGGGTATAATGGCAGTTAAAAAACGCCATAATCAAAAAAGCCTCCCCGAAGGAAGGCTTTTAATAAAATAAGGCAGTGCGTCCTTATTTTACAGTTTCAACTACAGCTTTAAATGCTTCAGGATGATTCATGGCTAGATCTGCCAAAACCTTACGGTTAAGTTCGATTTCACCTTTCTTCAATAAACCCATTAATTGAGAATAGGATACGCCGTGCATTCTAGCACCTGCGTTGATACGCTGAATCCATAAAGCTCTGAATTCTCTTTTCTTTGCTTTACGATCTCTGTACGCATACTGAAGACCTTTCTCATACTTGTTTTTGGCTACTGTCCAAACGTTGCTACCTCTTCCGAAGTAACCTCTTGTGGCTTTTAGCACTTTTTTTCTTCTTGCTCTGGACGCAACCGCGTTTACCGATCTAGGCATAGTGTTTTGTTTTTTGACGCATGGTGTCCCGAATTATCGGGATCTTGGAAACCAGTGTGCCTGGTGAATAAATAAACCTTAATTAATTAATTTTTAAGCTACTGCAGAGAATCAGATTCTCAACATTGCTCTCACTCTACCTTCGTCAGATTCGTGAACTAGACCTGTTTTAGTCAAGTTTCTCTTTCTCTTGGTAGCTTTCTTGGTCAGGATGTGGCTTTTGAAAGCGTGTTTCCTTTTGATTTTGCCGGTTCCCGTTAAAGCGAACCTCTTCTTTGCACCGGATTTGGTTTTTACCTTTGGCATTTTGCTGTATTTATATTAGTTGAAATTTATTTCTTTCCTGCCTTCGGAGCGATGAAAATGTTCATTCTCTTTCCTTCCATTTTTGGAAGCTGCTCTACTGCACCGAATTCAGCTAGTGCCTGAGCAAATTTAAGAAGTAGCATCTCTCCTCTTTCTTTAAACACAATGCTACGACCTACGAAATGTACGTATGCTTTCACTTTAGCACCTTCCTTCAAGAAGTTGATTGCATGCTTCAATTTGAAATTGTAATCATGCTCATCCGTATTCGGTCCGAATCTGATTTCCTTCAAAACAATCTTCGCTGCATTGGATTTGATCTCCTTCTGCTTCTTTTTCTGCTCGTATTTAAACTTAGCGTAGTCAAGAATTTTACAAACTGGAGGATCGACAGTTGGAGAAATCTCTACAAGATCTAAGTCGTTGTCCTGAGCAAGTTTGATGGCTTTTTCAAGTGGAAGCAATGCGTTGCCGCCTTCTACGAAATCTCCCACCAGTCTCACTTCACGTGCTCTGATTTTGTGGTTTACTTTATAAGGCTCTTCCTGTCTACCTCTATAGGGTTGTCTTTGGTTTCTCAAGTTTGCGTTGATTGTTTTTATGAAATTGGATGCAAATATCGGAATTATTTCTAATTAAGAAAAACTGAATTAAATAATAACTTAGTATTACTTACTCAAAGATGCTGAAATAATGCCTTGAAAATAATTTATAAACTCCTCCGCTGAGAAGTTACCTAGATCTCCTTCACCATGTTTACGGACAGAAAGCTTTCGCTCTTCCTGCTCCTTTTCCCCCACTATTAGCATGAAAGGCACTTTTTTAACTTCAGAGTCACGGATTTTTCTTCCGATCTTCTCATCTCTGTTGTCTATAGAACCTGATATTCCTGCGTCCTCAAGAAGTATTTTTATCTCTTCAGCATATTCTACATATTTTTCAGAAATAGGTAAAATATTGATTTGCTCTGGAGAAAGCCATAGCGGGAAGTTGCCAGCACAGTGCTCAATAAGTACCGCGACGAAGCGTTCCAAAGAACCAAACGGTGCTCTGTGAATCATCACTGGTCTATGCTTCTGATTGTCCGAGCCAATATATTCCAACTCGAATCGTTCTGGTAAGTTATAATCCACTTGGATAGTTCCCAACTGCCATTTTCTTCCCAAAGCATCCTTCACCATGAAATCTAGCTTAGGGCCATAGAACGCCGCTTCACCGAGCTCAGTGACAGTAATTAATCCTTTTTCAGCCGCGGCTTCAATAATTGCAGCTTCTGCTTTGTTCCAGTTTTCATCACCACCAATGTACTTGGAAGCATTTTCTGGATCTCTCAAGGAAATTTGAGCCGTATAATCTTCAAAACCCAAAGCTTTGAACACATAAAGCACCAAATCAATTACTTTGATAAACTCCTCTTTCACCTGATCTGGGCGACAGAAGATGTGCGCATCATCCTGAGTAAAACCTCTCACACGGGTCAAACCGTGAAGCTCTCCACTTTGCTCGTAGCGATATACCGTTCCAAACTCTGCGTAGCGAATTGGTAATTCTTTGTAAGAATGTGGCTTGTTTTTATAGATCTCGCAGTGATGCGGGCAGTTCATAGGTTTCAGCAAAAACTCCTCGCCTTCATGTGGCGTAGCAATAGGCTGAAATGAATCTTTACCGTATTTCTCATAGTGACCAGAGGTTTCATATAAAACCTTATGGCCAATATGAGGCGTTATTACCTGCTGATAACCTGCTTTATCCTGTGCTTTTTTCAAGAAGTTAACTAAGCGCTCACGCAAAAGGGTGCCCTTTGGAAGCCAAAGCGGAAGACCCGCTCCTACTTTCTCAGAAAACATGAAAAGCTCTAATTCACGACCTAGCTTTCTATGATCGCGTTTTTTTGCCTCTTCTAACAAAGTCAGGTAATCAGTAAGCTCCTTAGCTTTGGGGAAAGTAACTCCGTAAATACGGGTAAGCATTTTGCGCTTCTCGTCTCCTCTCCAATACGCTCCAGCGATGTTGGTCAGTTTTACAGCTTTTACAAAACCTGTATTTGGAATATGTGGACCACGACAGAGATCTACGAAGTTTCCTTGCTGATAGAAAGTGATCGTGCCATCCTCAAGTCCTTCTAAAAGATCCAATTTATACTCATCCCCTTTATCCTGGAAATATGAAATCGCATCTTTCTTGGAAACGTCTGAACGTAGGTACTCATTTTTCTCACGAGCCAATTCGATGATTTTCTTCTCGATTGCTTCCAGTTCGGAGCCATCAAGCATTTTATCACCAAAATCTACATCGTAGTAGAAACCAGTCTCGATTGGAGGTCCTATACCAAATTTGATCCCTGGATAAAGCGCTTCCAATGCTTCTGCAAGCAAGTGAGCGGAAGAGTGCCAAAAGGTATTTTTGCCTTCTCCGTCATTCCAGGTCAATAATTGAATGGATGAATCTTCGTTGATTGATCTGGTAGCATCCCAAACTTGTCCGTTTACTTTGGCGGCTAGAACGTTTCTCGCTAAACCCTCGCTGATACTTGCAGCAATCTGTAGTCCGGTAGTTCCTTTTTCGTACTCCTTCACAGTGCCATCTGGAAGGGTAATTTTAATTTGTTCTGACATTTGTGTTTTTATTTCTGCCCATACAAACAGGCATCAAGATTAAGTTGCAAATATGCAAAAGTGCGCTGCAAACGAAAAATAAATAGGAAAGGAATATGGAAATGAGTGCCAATTTATTAATTATCTCCTATCATGCGTGTAACCTTATTTCTTTGCTTTGCTTTAGCTGGAAGACCGATGACGGATGACCGGAGTAGCCTCAATACTAGTGTTTAACTTACAATAAGTCGCTTTTTTGTCTTATACTGATCCGAATTGCAGAAACACCCACTTGCAACTGGATAAAGACACCTTATTTTTTCACTGTATAGACAATTAACACAGGATTTTCAGAGTTTTTGGCTGCAAATGCTACTTGCGCAAAGTTCTTCCCCTTGCCTTTCACGTATTTCTCGAAGCCCTCCTGACCGAGTTCTTCTTTCTTTTTCTGTAGTAAATTATAAAGGGTTTTACCTGGAATTGAATTCCCAGCCTTACTATCAGTAAACTGAAGGTAAATATTTGCAAATGGGTACAATTCATCCAAATCATTGACTAAAAGATTTTTAATCAAATTTGATTGCCGAGTTTCCGTATCGTAAATCATTAAAAAAGATTGTCCTTCATGCCTAAAGCTTGAAATGAGCAGATTTTCTACAATAAACCAGTTTTCCTGAAAATACAGTTTCGCCTCAGAATTTTGGAACCTTATATACGCCATACCATCCACTCCTACATCAAATTTCTTCATTTCCTGGATGTCCTGGCCATACTTACCAAAGTCCCAAACATACCTAGCTTTCAAGTGAGATTCATTTGCTTCATAGATCGTGTCTTGCAACGGCATTCCAAAAAAGATTTTTTCTCCTTGTTTTTGAAGGCTGGAAGCTCCACTATAGTATCCGTAAAAGGTATTCTCATCAAAAGGGATTGATCGTACCGTATCTTGAAATGCTTCATTCACAGATTCAAAAAAGAAGTCTCCTTTTTCTGAAGCATTCGTATAAAAATAATAGCTTTCCTCACTATCAGAATATGCTGCTGCCCCAATTTGTTGATCTACTTGTTGTTCTCTTAAAAACTTTCCCTCCAAATCAAACCACATCAACTTTTTAGGTACACCCAATAGCATTAATTCATTATCCTTGAAAACAGCAGAGTAAAACTGTACGTATTGCCCTGGCCCTTCACCATAGCCATTGATCTCATTGAGGTAATTTCCTGTTTCGTCAAAAATCTGAATGCATTTACAGCCTTGCGTATCGACAACATAAATTTTCTCATCATGAAAAAACATCTGATTTACACCTCTTCCTAACAATCCTTCATTTACATTTTCTTTTAGCCAGATATATTCTATCTCAGATTCAAAGAATTCTGAGAGCTTTCCTTCTCTAGCTTCAGAGAGGTCAACTTTGATGATTTCTAAATCATCGATGGTTTTTTCTGAATTGGCTTGGTCTCCAGATGAGCAGGCAGCAAAAAAGGCTGCTAGCAGGCAAAATAAAAATAGACGTAGTTTCTTCATTCACACAAAATAGTGAATAGAATCCGATAACTAAAGTATAATCTGTCCGGAGATTTTTACTGCAAATGGCTTGGCACCAGGATTATCCAGATAAGTCATTCTATGGAAGAAATCGACTCTCAAGAATTTGAAAATATTTTCGATTCCATAACCTAATTCCACGTAGGGTTTCCTTGGGTCAAGTCGCCCGAAGGTTTCTAATGGACTTCCCATAGGATCAGTAGTGGGTGCATTTGCTCTATTTTTATCGCTCACAGATCCAAACAGAATATTTGCATTTGCCACAGCACGCCACTTGAGTTTCTTAAGCAATGGAACTTTGTTGAGCAAAAAGCCTTCAAAATAATGTCTGTAGCGCAAGCTTGCATACTGATCTGAAGCAAATTCATTGAAATTCATCGTGTTGAACGCGGCTGATGTATAGAAAAAAGTCTCATTACCCAGATGATTTTTCAATACCGGATACGGAACTTCTCCAAACACTTTACCCGCGTCAAACTCATATCGCGATACTCCAAACATGCCCACGTTCAACCTCTGATAAATGTAAAAATTCAACTTGGAATAGGATATATCTCCGCCAAGCCAATCCATGCCTTTGGCATAGCTTAAGTCAAAAATAGGCCATCTCAATGGCCCCAAAGATTCTCGCTGGTTATCATTGATCAAGATCATTTCATCTCGACCATAACGTAGACCTATCTTCGCTTCTGTGGTTTCAAAAGTAGATTTGTAGTCCCCAGTCCCTTTTTCCAAATAATAAAAGTTGTATAGCGGACCAAAATTCATATACGTCAAATCTGAATACATTAGGAAACCTTTAAAAAACTCCCGCTGAAAATCTATTTGATGCTTCCTGCTGAAATAGGGTCTTCGCAAGGTGCCAAATCTACTTGCAGCTAGGAAGACACTGTTACCCTCCAAGCTTGAAATCTCCAAACCTACCTGATCAATTTCTTTTTGGGTATATAAGGATACAGAAGTCCAATGCGTTCTGTCCAATATTCGGGTAACTTTAGCAGTATATTTAAGTTCAGTATCTTTGAAACCATAGCCAGCGTATCCTGAGAGAGCCCATTTATTGCTGAACTTGATATTGGTTCGGAAACCCATTCCTAGCCTCACACCTTCTATGTCGTTGTAATTGAAAAAGCCTGGCCAAGGCCCAATATCCACTTTCCCAATCGGTAAATAACCTGTCCCAAAAAACTTAAGGCCTTCAGAATAGAAACGAATGATTGGGATTCTTTTCAAGGTATCCACCATTTTGAGGACAGCAATTTCCTCCTGAGTCAGGATATCCTGTCGATTATCTTTCCAAAACTCCTCACTTGCTTCGTCAAAGTCTGGCATCAGGATTACCGATTGGTTGAAGAAAGAGGTAGGACGAGGTTCCCCTACTTGGATGCTATCTGCCGATGTATAAAATTTGGCCAAAAGCCCTGCAGTTTTGGGAGTAATCTGCCCTATTTTAATTTGCACACGAGTTTTAGAAGGAATGAGAGGCCCTGCTGAAGTAGGAACCATCTCCTGCTGAATTTTAATTCGCTCTATAAAATTCAAGTTTGCTTCCTTTGGGATTGTCAAATCAACCTGTTTCAAGCCATACGTTTCCTTGTTTATCCAGATAGTACCAGTGAATGCCAAGTCTTGCTCTCGTAATGGATATACTTTCAATAAATAACAGGAATCATTTCCCACCAATACTGAATCGACTAAATCATAATCGTAAAACTGCTTCCACCCATCAGCAATCGGAGATACAAACTCTTTTCCTACGATTGATAGCCAATTTTTATAAAAGTTGTATTCCTGAAAAGCAGATCCAGTAATTTGTGAGGTAGTGGATCCATCGGTGATACCTACACCAGTCACTTTCGATTTCTCAACCACTTCTTTCCTCAGCTCAGGATTAGTTCTAAAGTAGAATTTGGAAAGTGTTTCAGAAAAGAATACAGGCAGTATTTTCTCCCCTTCATCGTTAGTCAGCTGCTTGATAGAGTCAAGTATGGCCGTTATTTTCTGGACGGATTTTCTATTTGAAAAGTCTTCTGAGACATGATCAATATCTATTTCAATCTTCGTATAATTCTTTGTTTGATAAGCTTTTAACTCTCTTTTATCAAAGTCCTTTTTTCTACCTACTGCTTGTCTAATTATTTCAAAGGCTGGGTTCTCTCCCGCAGTAAATACGAAGGTTTCCATTTCAAAATCTGAAGGTTTGAGCTGAAAGTTGATCGTTTGCTCTGTATCCTTTTGCAAAGCTTTGACCGCGCTGATGTACCCGAGGTAGCTCACCATGATACTATCTGTAAGCGTCCTTGCTTTTATACTGTAGTTTCCTTCAAAGTCTGTGGAAATCCCTACTGAAGTACCTTTCAGCAGAACAGAAGCAAATGGAATAGGATCACCAGTTGAGGAATCAGTCACTTTTCCCTTCACCATATATTGGGCGAAAGACTGGCTGCTAAAAAGGAGGAGGAAAAGTATAAGGTAATTACGCGTCATGTAAGATCAACAGCACTGGGAACAATTCCCTGCAAAATAAATTCATTAAATGTTCAAATCGTTACCTAGGCAACTAAAAATTACAAAAATTGATGATTGTGCTTATTTGAAGAAATCGAAAATTGAAAATTCAGCTAGTATATTTGAATCTGAAAACTGAGAATCATGATATACGATATAGTAATTATTGGTGGTGGAATAGTAGGATTAGGAACGGCTTTAAAAATCCAAAAATATCGTCCAGACCTAAAAATCGCCATTTTGGAGAAGGAAGATCAGCTGGCAAAACATCAAACGGGAAATAATAGTGGCGTGATTCACTCGGGTCTGTATTACAAGCCGGGCTCTCTCAAAGCGACCAATTGCATCGGCGGATATCATGAACTGATTCAGTTCTGCGAAGAAGAAAAGATTCCATTTGAAATCACTGGTAAAGTAGTAGTTGCAACCCGAGAAGAACAAAAGCCATTGCTGAACAACTTATATGAGAGAGGTATTCAAAACGGTTTGGAAGGGACGAAGTACATCACCATGGAGCAGTTGAAAGAATACGAACCTCATTGTGCCGGAGTGGCTGCCCTTCATGTTCCACAAACAGGAATTGTAGATTATTTCCAAGTTGCACTTGCCTATGGAAGGAAAATTATTCAGAGTGGTGGGGTGATTTTTTTGAACCATAAAGTATTAGAAATTAAGCAACAAGGAGGAATTAATTACATAGAAACTTCAAAGAAAACATTTGAATGCAAATTAGTGATTAACTGTGCTGGATTATATTCCGATAAGGTGGCTCAGATGAGTGAGGAAGATTCACTTGATGTGAAAATCATTCCGTTTAGAGGAGAGTATTTCAAGCTAAAAAAAGACAGAGAATTCTTGGTAAAGAACCTCATTTACCCAGTTCCAGATCCCAATTTCCCATTTCTCGGCGTTCACTTCACACGAATGATGAAAGGTGGCGTGGAAGCTGGACCAAATGCGGTTTTAGCTTTCCAAAGGGAAGGATACAAAAAATCTAAAATCAACCTAAAAGAGTTAGCTGAGACCCTGGCTTGGCCTGGCTTTCAGAAAGTCGCTGCTAAATATTGGCAAACAGGCTTTGGTGAGATGTATAGGTCCTTTTCCAAAGGAGCCTTTACCAAAGCGCTGCAGGAATTGATACCGGAAATTCAGGAGTCAGATCTAGTAGAAGGCGGAGCTGGTGTGAGAGCACAAGCCTGCGATCGTACAGGTGGACTTTTAGATGATTTCTCTATACGGGAATCAGCTCTTGCTATTAATGTGCTGAATGCCCCATCTCCTGCGGCAACAAGTTCTTTGGCTATCGGCGGAACAGTTGCGGAATTGGCTTTGAAGCGGTTCAAGTAACCTTGGAGGTTTTTTTTGTACACCCAAAGTTATGATGGAGAAAATCATTCATTATTGAATGAATGGAAGTGTTCGGAGACAAAACTTAAAAGGTTAACTTAAACCTGAGTATTCACAGAATCAGGCAGGTATCTATTAGCGAGCTTAATCATTTCATCACCTTTGACCAAATCACTCGCGCTGAGTTGTGAGGTATGTGTATGTCCAGAAGCACCCAAAAGCTCCTGAACGGCATGAACCGTATTTTTATGGAAATTATACACACGTTCAGATTTATCGGTTATCACCAATCCACCTACGAGATTCGCTCTTTGAGTAGCGACGCCTGTTGGACATTCGTTGGTATTACATCGCAATGCCTGAATACAGCCAATGCTAAACATAAATCCTCTAGCTGAATTACAAATATCAGCACCTAGCGCTATATTTTTAAGGATTGCGAATGCGCTAATTGCTTTTCCGGATGCGATAATTCTTATATGACTTCGAATTTGAAATTTCTCAAGCGTCATTCTAACAAATATAAGTGCTGGCTCAAGTGGTAATCCCACACTATCTGAGAACTCAAGAGGTGCTGCACCTGTTCCTCCCTCTGCCCCATCCACAGTTATAAAATCAGGATAAATATTCAGAGTTACCATTTCCTTGCAGATAGCTATAAATTCCTCCGTTCTACCAATGCAAAGTTTGAATCCTACTGGCTTTCCGCTGGATAATTCTCTTAGTTTTGATACGAATTCAAGTAGCTCTGTGGCATTGGTGAAAGCGCTGTGTGCTGGAGGTGAAAGTATTGTTGTTCCTGCTACAACACCGCGTATTTCTGCTATTTCTGCAGTATTTTTTACACCGGGTAAGACTCCACCATGGCCTGGTTTTGCTCCTTGAGATATCTTGATTTCTATCATTTTGACTTCCGGCCAATTTGCTTTTTCGGCAAATTTCTCTTCACTGAATTTACCATACTCATCGCGACAGCCAAAGTATCCAGTGCCTATCTGCCAAACCAAATCACCTCCTTCTCTGTGATGATTAGATATCCCTCCTTCTCCTGTATTGTGCGAAAACCCACCTTTTTTAGCACCTAGATTCAACGCTTTTATAGCATTGGAGCTTAATGAGCCAAAGCTCATAGCGGATATATTGAATATAGACGCTGGGTATGGTTGTTTGCAGGAATCGTTACCTATCATCACACGTGGATCCTCATCATGGGCGTGGACGGCATAGATGGAATGTCTCAATCCAATATAATCCTCGCCACTAATATCTCGCTGTGTACCAAAAGGATGCGTATCGTTCACATTTTTTGCTCTTCTGTAGACTAATGAACGAAGGTTTCTACTAAATGGCTTTCCATCTGTATTGGTTTCGATAAAATATTGCTGAATTTCTGGGCTTATTTTCTCAAGTAAATAACGAAAATGACCCAGAACAGGGAAATTTCTCAGAATAGCATGAGTTTTTTGATTTACATCATAAATACCTATAAATAAAAGTATTACAAGTATTCCGAGAATAAAATATCCAAATTTGAACTGTACAAATTGGAAATACCACATCAGAAAAAATGTCAATAATGAGAGTAGCACAAGGCTACCAAAAAACAGTTTACGCATAGTATATTGTTTCGGTGAATAGGCTTACAATATAGTAAAACCCCAAAGTCTAAACCTGATCTAGGAGGAATTGTTGAACTCTGAATTCTGACCAAGTAAACTCCTGTCCGCTCAGCATAAATCCAGTATGACCACCTCTTTTCGGCATTTCTAGCGTAAGTTCATGCATCTTTTCCGCCAGTTTTACTGGATAGCATTCAGGTCCAAGAAGTGGGTCATTAAGCGCATTTATTACTAATGTGGGAATGCTTATCTGAGGCATCCAATTATCTGCACTTACAGCTTTGTAGAAGTCAGCAGCATCTTTAAATCCATGCAACTTGGCTGTGAAATGTGTGTCAAAGGAATCAAAATCACTGATTAGCTCCAATAGGTCCAAGTCCAATAAGTCTGGATATTGCTCCGCTTTGGCTCGTATTTTTAATTTCAACTTTCCTAGAAATCTGTTTTTGTAGAAACTATTACTTCTCGATTTCAGTGTAATAGCACTCGAAAGTAAGTTACATGGCGTAGAATAAACTGCTGCCCGTTTGATCTCTCTTGGCAATTCATTTCCTTTTTCTCCAAGATATTTTAGTGTCTGAGCGCCTCCCATGCTTATACCAGTGAGAAAGATATCCTTGTAAGAATAGTTTTTAAGCACAAATGAAATTGTAGTGTCTAAATCATAACTAGCTCCATGATGATACAAAATTGGCTTAAGATTTATCTCTCCCCCACAAGATCTATTATTCCAAACTAGCACATCTACCTTTTTGGAATTGAATAGTTTCACCATTCCCTTGGCATAGTGCCGATCAGAATCCCCTTCCAATCCATGGGATAAAATCAGCAGCTTGGAGCTACCAACTTTAGACCAATCTAAATTCAAAAAATCACCGTCAGGTGTGTCTATTTTTTCCCTGACATAGGTGACGCCTGTCACTTTTCTAAAAATACTTGGAATAATTGTTTCCAGATGTCCATTAAATAAATAGGCTGGAGGACCTCCGTATGTTGAATTGATGATACTCATGAGGCGTCAAAAATAGAAAACTTTAAATGGAAAATATTTTCTCTCAGTCTTAGAAAAAATTCTTTATCCCTTTGTATTAATTTTCATCGGAGTCCATAATTTCAAAATTACAGCCTCATGAGCTAATAAATTTTCTACTTAGTAATGGCAAACACCCGCTCGATTGCTTGATCAAGCTTTTCCATCATATTCTTGTAATGCGTTGTGAAATTCGCTCCATCAAACCCATCACTTTCAATAATTGTTTTTCCTTCCTTAAGCTCTTCAATGAGATGAGTTAATTCGAACATACTCAATGTAGGCTTCATTTTATGGCGAATTTGCTGAAGTGTATGATCATTTTTTTGAAATGATCCCTCAATATATTTTTGTTTGAGCTCCAGTAGACCATTGTAAATTGCCAAAGTCAATTCCTTTTTAAAGTCTAAATCGCCCTCAGACATTTCGAGGATAAGCAACTCAAGTTCCGGATAAATTTGGTCCATCATAGTTTTGTAGATGTAGATGTTCCCGCAAGAAATCCTGTAGACCAGGCAGCTTGAAAATTAAAGCCACCAGTGATTCCATCAATATTCAGGACTTCCCCGGCAAAATAAAGGTTTGGATGAAACTTACTTTCCAAAGTTTCCGGATTTACCTCATCTAGTGCGATTCCTCCAGCTGTAACAAATTCTTCTTTAAAAGTCGTTTTACCTACAACTCTTAAAGTATAGCAAAAAAGATTCTGTACCAACTTATTGATTTGCTTTTTGGAAAGCGCTCCATATAATAAATCTGTTTCTATCTCTGAGCGTAAACAGAAATGGCCCCATAGTCTTGATGGAATTTCAAATAATGAATTACTCTCTACTTTTTTCTTCGGATGTGCAAGAGCAAAGCTTTTGATATGAGAATTGTAATGTTCCTCTCCAAAAGCTCCATTCCAATTGACTATGGCTGTGGCTACGTAGTTCTTTTCATTAAGCCATTGTGCTCCGAAAGCTGATAACTTCAATACTGCCGGCCCACTCACTCCCCAGTGAGTTACTAATACTGGGCCGCGATAAGTCAATTTGGTTCCTTCGATTTTGACGATTCCATCACTCGCCGAGACTCCCATCAATTCTCTTAGTGATTCTTTAGGAGTATTGAAAGTAAATAAAGAAGGAATTGGATCTAAAATCGTGTGATTTAACTTTTTAAGAAAGGAATAACTGTCCAATTTTGGATGTCCTCCCGTCGCAATTATTAACTTATCTACGTCGAAAATACCTGCATCCGTCTCAAGCTGGTACTTCTTTTCTAGTGGTGTTATAGACATTACACCACAAGATTTGCGAATCGAAATGTCGAGTTTCTGAGCTTCTTTTAACAATACATCAATTATAGATTGAGAGGAATCTGAAATAGGAAACATCCTTCCGTCTGCTTCTATTTTCAGTGGAACTCCTCTTCTTTCAAACCACTTTATAGTATCCTCTGATTTGTATTTTGAAAATACTTTTTTCAAAAACTTCTCACCTCTCGGATAGTTTTTAACCAATTTGGAGATCTCCATTGGTCGGTGTGTGACATTACACCTTCCGCCACCTGAGACCTTTACTTTGGACAAAAGCTTGGGCGATTTTTCAAAAATTGTAACTTCTCTCCCCTGTCCACTTGCATGAATTGCAGCAAAAAAACCTGCTGCTCCGCCACCAATAACTCCTATTTTCAAAATCTATAATCTATTGAAATACAACTAACTAACACGACTACCTTTTTCTGCTGAATGAACCTAAAATACCCCTAGTCAATTCTCTAAATATTGTTCTTCCAAGCTGTCTAATCATAGTATTTTTACTCAATTCCTCGATCATAGATTTTTCCTGGGTAGCTTTTTTAGAAGTTCGGGTTGTCGAATTAGGTCCTGGCAAAGTTGCTTTATTTTGAGCATCTTCTAGCGCTAGCATTTTCTTTTCTAGCATCTCATAAGCACTCTCTCTGTCTATATCCTGATTGTATTTTGACAGTAAATCTGAATTCCTTACTACCTCATCTATTTCTGAGGAAGTCAAAATATCCATTCTAGTAATAGGTGCTCTCACCAGAGTATGAGCTAGAGGTGTGGGAATTCCTTTTTCGTTCAAAGCTGTAATAAGCGCTTCGCCGATACCCATAGCTGTCAAAACCTCCGAAGTCTCGTAATAGGGAGAATCGGGATAGTTCTCGGCAGTTTTAGTGATAGCCTTTCTATCCTTTGCTGTAAATGCTCTCAAAGCATGCTGCACTTTCAAACCCAATTGTCCCAATATGCTATCAGGGACATCGGTAGGTGATTGAGTGCAAAAATAGACACCAACTCCTTTTGACCTGATTAACTTCACAATCGCTTCAATCTTATCCAAAAGGTCTTTTGAAGCATTGGAAAAGACTAAATGAGCTTCATCGATGAATAAGCAAAGCTTAGGTTGATCAGCATCTCCTTGCTCAGGAAATGTTTCATAGATCTCCGAAAGCAGGCTTAGCATAAAGGTAGAGAATAGCTTGGGCCGACTCTGAATGTCGGTCAGACGAATCACGGAAATCACTCCTTTTCCATTCTTAACCCTCAAAAAATCTTCTACATCAAATGATTTCTCTCCAAAGAATCGCTCTGCGCCTTGCTGTTCCAGCTCGATAATCTTACGCATGATTGTATTTACCGAGGCGCCAGAAACCTGACCGTATTCCTTCTGAATGGCCTCTTTACCTTCATTTGTAATAAATTGAAGCACGCGTTTCAAATCCTTCAAGTCAACCAAAGGCAAATGGTTTACGTCACAATAACGAAAGATCAAAGAGATCACGCCCTGCTGTGTATCATTTAGCTCAAGGATCTGAGCTATCAATACAGGCCCAAATTCTGAAACAGAAGCTTTTAGCCGAACTCCTTTTTCGTCAGAAATAGACATCAGCTCAATTGGCAATCCCATCGGCTCATAATCAACTCCTATTACCTCAGATCTATTTTTAATAAAATCGTTGGCAGTTCCTGGCTGAGCAAGACCGGAGAGATCACCTTTCAAGTCCATCAAAACAGAAGGAACACCTTTCAATGCCAATTGCTCAGCGATTACTTGCAAAGTTTTCGTTTTGCCAGTTCCTGTTGCTCCAGCGATAAGCCCATGTCTATTCATGGTTTTCAGCGCAATTTTTATTTGGGCACCAGTCACAGGTACACCATCAAGTACGCCAGTACCTAGAATAATGGAGTCTTTCTTGTATTTCTGGCCTTCGGCTAGATGGGTGATGAATTCTTCTGTCTTACTCATAGTGGAAATAATTGTGCAACCAAACTACAAAAAACAATTTTTATAAAGGACTTACCTACTAGGTTTGAAAAAATATAAGCGGCCAATTCTCCCTAATTGAGATTAGATTCTCCATATGAAGTCCCAGCAATTTGGAAGTGGAATGTAATAATTTATGCGTTGTTAGTGATTTTTGTGCTACCTATTGAAGGTCACTATTATATATAGCCGCGTCTAGGTATTTTACAATTGTGCGATCGATGTATGCCCATGGAGTGACACTGTGTACTAGCCGGCAACTATTTACTCAGGAAAAAAAACCTTAATGCCGAAGCAAAAAGGTTTTCAAAAATAGACTTATGGTAATTCGATTAATGTGTGACCATTGGCTCAAGCGCTTTCGCTTGTTCTATGAAGTCTATCACTTTAGAAGCTGCAGGAACTACTCTGGTCAATCCTTTTTCCTCTTGAGTTTTGACTAAGGCAGCGTGAAGATTCTCTGCATTTCTGGTTCTCAATTCTTTCACGGTATCTACACCAGCAGCTTTGAGAAGCTCTGCAAATTGACTTGCAATTCCATTTATTCTAAAAAGATCGGCCATATTTACCCAATCGAGTATTTTACCTTCGTCTAGGCCAGAGGCTGCAGCTATAGTTTTTCTCCCAGACTTAGAAGCTCCTTTCTCCAAAAGCCCTTCCACAGAAGTTACTCCAGCAGTAGAAAGTTTCTCTTTCATAGCAGGGCCTATGCTTTCGATCATCGTGATTGGTTTTCCCATTTTGTGATTTTTTAGAGTTAATTTAAAATAACTGAAAATCCAGTGTTGACCTAACAGAATAAATCCACGACCTCAACTAGATTTAACCCCAAAATAGGGACAATATTTAACTTCTAAAATTTATGAGGTAGATTAATGCTCGATCTCCTCTTTTATAAAAATTAACTTTAGGATAAAGAAACTTCTACCTTTATTGCCTCCTTGAAAAAACATATTCCTGTGAACTTTAGAATTCACCTTCCCCTACTCATCTTTAGTCTTATTATTTCCTTAGCCTTTTGCCAAGTTTCACTTGCGCAAATAGGACCAAATCTTGGTCAAACTGATCAGTGGATGAAAGCCGCTAAAGCTGCCATTGAAAGAAATGATTACGAAACTGCAAATTCAATTTTCAGAAACTTGATCGATTCTGGACAGCCACTTCCTGAAGAAATGCCTTATCTATTTGCTGAGACCCTTTTCGAACTTAAGCAATATGACAATTCAGCTAATTTTCTTAATAAATATCTTGAGTTAACCGGCTTTACAGGATCGCATTATAAAGGAGCTCAGGAGCTGCAGTTACGATTGGAAACACCCTTGTCAGAAATGCAGCAATGTCAGCTTTGCGACCGTAGAGGATACAGATATAAAACCTGCTTTACTTGTGAAGGCGAGCGTCAGATCGAGCAAGAATGCAACTATTGCAAAGCTAAAGGCGTGGTCGGCTGTAGTCGTTGCAGTGGATCTGGTATGGTCACACGGATGAATATATTCAAAATTGTAGAATATTTTGAATGCGATAGATGTGCTGGAAAAGGCAGATTAACCTGTCCGGTTTGCGAGGGTAGTTTAAAAGAAGTGAGCTCTTGTCAAACTTGTAATGGAAGCGGAAAATTGAGTTCAGAAGAAATCTGTAGTCATGAGGGCGAAATACACGAGCATTGATTTCAAGCAAAGTACTTAGAGGTTTTGACTAGCTAATTCCCTCTATGTGCTTTGCTTTTTAAATGACAAACAACCATCTTCTTAGTATTCATATTTCTAAGTAGGCTTTAAGTTTTTTTCGCAGAGTTCTAATAACTATCGATCAACTTCCAGTGAGATCTTTGGCTGGTTGATAAGCACTGGCTTACCAAAACCTAGTTTCTCAAGGCCATCCAATTGTGTCTTTGCGTCGCCAACTACAAGCCAGATCATCGTAGTAGGATCTAGATAGCTCCCCGCCAATTCCTGAATTCTTTCTACAGTCATCTCATTCACAATTTTTTCTCTATCCTTTACATAGTCAGCATCCCAGCCATAGGCACTGATATTTTCCAGCATATTGAGCTTTGCTCCAGCTGTTTCAAAAGCTCTAGCATTGCTCTTGATCATAAAACTCTGCGTGGTTTCCAAGTCTGCAGGAGTATAGGTGGATCCAAAATCAGCCAGAATATCTTTCACTAATTGAGCTGATTCATAGGTGACATTACTTCGTACTCCGCTACTTATCGTGAAAGGCTCAGCTATTTTTCCTCCAGAAAATGAAGATCTGATTCCATACGTATATCCTTTTCCCTCTCTCAATTCCTGAGTAAGACGAGATGCAAATCCTCCTCCACCCAAAATATAATTCATCACAGTAGCAGGATAAAAGTCTGCATCTGTAGAAGCTAGCGCTGGATAACCAAACTGCAACAAAGACTGCTTGGAGTCAGGAATATCATAAAAATATACTGTGGCTTGTTCTGGCCTTGAAGGTGATTTGTAAGCAGGGATAGTTACTACTTTGCTTTTCCAAGCAGTAGTCAAATCTTTAAGTGGAGCTAGAATCTCTGCTTGTCCCAGTGCACCGACTACATGCATTCTGGTGACAGATGGAGATATAAACTTCGCATAATAGGCTTTAAGATCATCAAGGGTAATGGCTTCTACGGACTTGAGGCTGCCCAAGATATTCTGAGATCGGATATTATCCTCTCCATAGATCAATTTGTTGAACTCATTTTGAGCCACCATATTCGGACTAGCAGCTAGTTGACTGATTCGAGCTACAGTTGATTGTTTTGCTAGCGCAAACTCTACAGAATCCCATCGTGGCTCTAAAAGAATTTCTTTGACTATAGCTATTACCTCGTCGTAATTTCTACTTAACGTAGTTACAGTTAAGTTCGTGCTTTCTGTAGTGGCAAAGACATTCACTGAAGCTCCCAATTGTTCTATTTCATCTTCCAGCTGAGCGGTAGTTTTGGTTTTAGTGCCTTTAGTCAAGAGCTGCGCCAGGAGATTTGCTACGCCCACTTTTGTAGGATCATCCAGCAACTGTCCTCCATCTATCACCATATTGGATTGAACCAAAGGCACTTCATGATTTTCGATACCAAACACATTCAGTCCATTACTAAGAGATTCTTTCCAGACTGTTGGTATTTTTACTTCAGGAGATTTCCCATAAGGAGGTTCTACAGACCTATCAAAGCTAGAAGGCGCTTTTTCATAACTGGCCTGTATTGAAGCATCAAAATTTTCCTCTGCACCCTGAACGATTTGTTCCTCAACTACATCCGCTTTTTCTGATCCTTCTAGTGCAGCACTCAGATTATTTCTTGGCACAAAGCTGGTAGCAATGTAATTTTTGCCTTTGATGTATTGCTCATAAACGCGATTGACGTCTGCAGCAGATACGGCCAACACATACTTAATCTCTTCATTAATAAATCCAGCATCATGCGCAAAAATGTTATACTGAGCCAGCTGAACGCCTTTTCCAAGAACGCTAGATAATGTATTGTAGAACATGGTTTCCTGTCCGGCTTTGATTCGAGCCAAATCTTTTTCAGATATTCCTTCTGCCTCAAATTTTGCAAATGCTTCTTCTACCGCGACAGCGACCTCATCTAGATCTTTATCTGCAAAAGCTCGAACTGATAACTGTGCCTGTCCGGCCAGCTCAGAGGTTCGATTGTACATCCTTACGTTTGATGTAAGCTTTTTCGCATCAACAAGCACCTGATTGAATGGAGCTTCTTTACCGCTAGAAAGGTATTCAGAGAGTACTTCAAGCGCATAAGAATCTGGGTGATATTGCTCCACAGTGGGCCAAGTCATGGTAAGTTCTGGCAGTCGCGCAAAATTATCCTCGTGATATAACTTCTTAATTGCCTCTACTTTCCCTGGTCTAGGAGCCATGGCATCAAGAGGTTCGCCTGTAGGAATCTCATCAAAATACTTTTTTACCCATGCCTTCGCTTGCTCTGGATCGAAATCTCCAACGATAGTAAGTGTTACATTATTAGGCACATACCAGCGTCTAAAAAACTCCTTCACATCTTCAAGTTTTGCATTTTGAAGATCCTCTAAGGAACCAATCACCTGCCAATTATAGGGATGATCTGCAGGATAAAGGTTTTTATCAATGACATAGGAAGTGTGGCCATAAGGTTGATTGTCCACTCCTTGACGCTTTTCATTTTTTACTACTTGCTTTTCTTTGGCTAAAACAGGGTCAGTTACTGTATTGATAAACCAGCCCAACTTATCCGCTTCCGCCCAGATCATTTTTTCTAGCGCATCATTGGGTACAGTTTGCAGGTAGTTTGTCCTGTCACGACTTGTAGATCCATTGGCTCCAGACCCTCCTATTCTAGCAGACATTTTGTCGAGACCACCTTTGCCGAGATTCTCGGATTCGAGGAAAAGTAAATGTTCAAAAAGGTGTGCGAAACCAGTTCTTCCCTCCTTCTCGCGAGCTGAACCTACGTGTGCTGTGAGCGCTACTGCTACCACGGGGTCTGAATTATCTATATGGAAAACAACTTCAAGACCATTTTCTAGCTCAAATTTTTCAAAGTCCACTTTAAAGTCCTGAGAAACCGTTTCAACTTTTTTATCGCAGCTAACTGCCAAAAGCACGATGAGTACTAACGAGGTGATCCTATAAAACATGTTTTGAGGTTTTGATTTTAAAATTCTGTAAAAATCCAGTTTAAATAATAGTAATGTTAACTGGTAGTTAAGTGCAAATATCTGCCCCTTTCTAATTAGAAAGGGTTTGCTATAGCCAAGTATTATAATTTCTTCGCGGTTAAAATACAGTTATGCGAGACTCAGAATACAGATCATATACTGCGATCAGAGCTTCGGAACCTTTGGCTGCTGGATATAACTCAAAGTTCCCTATCTCCTCCCTGCTTTCTACGTAGACAGGATTGTATTTCTCATCATAGACATTCCATACGATCAGTAGATACTGATAACTGATTTTACTTGCTCTTCCCTCCTCTAGCCAAGATTCAAATACTTGTTCTTTTACAGAATTGGGATAATCAGATCCTTCAAACATGTATTTTTTAGTGGATGGTTTTAAATAGTTTAAAGATATATAAAAGCTTGAAGTAAGGAGCATTTTTAGTTATGGCTCCTTACTATTATCAGATCTTCAGAAAGTCTACCAAATCTTAATTCTATCGGCTGGAGCTTTATAATTCACATCTCCTGGCTGAATATTAAATGCGGTGTAAAATGGATCAAAGTTCATCAAAGGTCCATTCACTCGCCAAACTGCTGGTGAATGTGAATTAGTATTCACGTACGTTCGCAAGAATTCATCGCGGGTCTTTACTCTCCAGATTCGTGCGATAGAAAGACAGAATCGTTGATCAGGTGTAAACCCATCAATTCTAGTAGTATCCTGACCTTGCTCAGTAAGTTTAAATGCCTCATAGGCTATGTATAGCGCTCCGTTGTCTGCAGTATTTTCACCTATAGTCATACCGCCTTTTACATGCACAGAATCAAGCACGGTGAAGCTGTCATATCGCTCTATTAATTGCTGGGTTTTGGCCGTAAACTTCTCATAATCTTCATCCGTCCACCAGTTTTTCACATTCCCATCTTTGTCGTATTGAGCTCCTTGATCATCAAATGCATGAGTCAACTCATGGCCGATAACCATGCCGATTCCGCCGTAATTGATCGCATCATCTGCATAAAGGTCAAAGTAAGGATATTGAAGGATTCCAGCTGGAAAAACGATCTCATTGGTGGAGGGATTATAATATGCAGTGACTGTAGACGGCGTAGTGTGCCACTCAGCCTTGTCAGGAGCTTTACCAAACTTATCCAACATGTATTTTGCATTGTCTTTTCGAAGTGCCACCACATTTTCAAAGTACTTATCCTTTGCAATCTCCACATCATAGGTTCTCCACTCATCAGGATAACCTATTTTCTTGGTAATGGCGTAAAGCTTCTCTTTTGCTTGAATTTTAGTACTATCACTCATCCAGTCCAGTTGGGTAATACGACTTTCAAATGCTTTTTGAAGGTTATTAACCAAATCCAATACGCGCTTTTTTGCATCCTCATTGAAATATCGCTTGACGTACAATTGCCCAAGAGCATAACCTAGCTGACGATCAACTTTCTGCACCATTTGTTGTGCTCTAGTCAATTGTGTTGATTGGCCTGATATTACTTTCTGGTAGGAAAAAGATGCGTCCTCAAAAGGCTTGCTTAATTCTTCAGCGTAAGATGAAAGCGTATGTGCTTTGACGTAGGTTTTCCAATCTGCAAGTGGAACTGATACTAGCATCTTGTTCAGTGCTTCATAATAGGCAGGCTGGCGTATGTCCAAAGAATCCGCTGCTAATCCCAACTGCTCGAGCATAGGAGACCAGCCTAGATTTGCTTGCTTTTGATTTATTTCCTCAAGAGCTATTTTGTTGTAATTTTCCTTTACTACTCTGCGCTCAATCCTTGTTTTGTGTGATTTCGCTAAATTCTCTTCTACAGCATAAACTTTTTCAGCATTAATTTTCGCCGCAGCTTCAGCACTTCCTGTAAGTTGGAAAAGAGTGGATAGATAATCCACGTAGGCTTTTTGAATGGCTAAGGTAGATGAGTCAGTTTTGAAATAGTAATCTCTATCTGGCAAACCTAAACCTGTTTGAGTAAAGTGAGCGATGTTGATGCTACTGTTTTCGTCATCTGGAGAAATACCAATGCTTATAAAAGACTGGTTACCGGATTTAATTTCTCCTGTCACAAAGCTCATCAATTCCTTGACAGAGTTGATCGCTTCTATTGTTGACAAAACAGGTTGTATAGGTTCAAAGCCTCGCTGATTTATTGCGTCCTCATCCATCCCTGAGGCGTAGAAGTCTCCTACTCTCTGCTCTATGCTTGCAGTCGTATTTTCAGCGCGGGAAACTTCTTCTAAGATATTTTCGAGAAGCTGTTTTTGAGGAATATTCAAGAAGGAATAAGATCCTACTCCAGACTGATCACTAGCTATTTGCGCAGAGTCATACCAAATACCGTTGACATGCATAAAGAAATTATCTCCCGGCTTGATCGAGGAGTCTATTCCTTCCACACTTACGAACTGCTTTTTAGGTTCTGAGATTTCATTTGAATTTTGCTGGCCACAAGAGGCCAAAAGAATGAGGGAAGCATAGAGTAGATTTCTCATATCGTTAGTGTTTGGGTCTTATGCAAAAGGTAAAAGAATAAATTGAGTTGACAAGCCATATTTACATGACTGTCAAATAGCTTTTATTAATGATTAGTTTAACAATAAATTGGTTTGTCCAGTTAACTAACCGTACTTCATAATCAGTAATATGTACATTCACTTTTTGGCCAGTAAAAGACTAAAAGCAACATTTTATTTAGTGAACACTAGTAGAGGCTACTTCTGTTAGCCCACTTACGATAGCTATTTGAAGGTCATCTCGCCAATCAAGCTATCATTTAAAGGTTAATGGCATGATTGCGGATAATTAAAATTGGAAATAATCTATCCCTTATAAAAAAAATGAAAGACTTCTCTCTAGATTCTATCTCTTCCCAAAAAGGCAAAATAGCCCTTGTCACAGGTGCCAATATTGGCCTAGGTTATGAAACTGCGCTTGCTTTGGCAAGGAAGAAAGCAACCGTGATTCTAGCCTGTCGCACACTTACCAAAGCACAGCAAGCCAAGAAGGATATCCTAAAAGAAGTTCCTGAAGCTGATCTGGAGATAATCCTGCTTGATTTGAATAGCTTAGATTCAGTGAGAGAGTTTGCAGTAGTATTTTCCAAAAGGTATGAGCGACTGGATTTATTAATAGCTAACGCAGGGATTATGATGCCGCCATTTCAAAAGACTGAAGACGGATTTGAAAGTCAATTTGGAGTCAATTATTTCGCTCATTTTCTCCTGGTAAATCTACTTTTTCCTGCTTTAAAGAATACTAATAACTCAAGAGTCGTAATGCTCAGCAGCATAGCTCATAAGGGTGGAAAAATAGAATTCGATAATCTTAATTCTGAGAAAACTTATTCTAGCTGGAAGGCCTATTCTCAAAGTAAATTGGCTTGCTTGATGTTTGCCTATGAGCTTCAGAGAAGGATAGAAAAGGCTAAAATTAATTCCAAAGCTTTAGCAGCGCACCCTGGTTTCTCAAACACTAATTTAGGACAGTTACTCCCAACATTCGCTGCGAAACTCTTTAGTCCTTTGGCATCTTTTATTGGCCAGAATGCTAAATCTGGAGCGTTGCCGACGCTAAGAGCAGCATTAGACCCCGAAGCTAAAGGCGGAACATATTATGGCCCAAATGGATTCAGAGAAGTGAAGGGTAAGCCAGTTATCGTAGGTTCTTCAAAAAAATCCCACAATCAAGAAGTAGCCGCTCAACTGTGGGAAATTTCCGAGAAATTAACTGGAGATAAATTCGTGATTTAAGCTCAATTTCAACGATTCATAGGTAAACCTAATTACAGCATACTTATTTTTTCAAACTGTGCAGGTATTCAATACTTTTCGGTACCTGTAGAAAGTAAATCGGGCTTTCATCTTCAAGGTAAAAGTGTTGAACTCCTGCTTTTTTTGCTGCTTTAAGAATAGCAGGTATATCAAGCTGGCCATCACCTAGTATCACATCATTTTCTTTCGGCGTTCCTCCAGACATGTTGCCTACTATTCCTTTTCGTAGGTCTTTCAAGTGCATCAATTTGAATCGATCTCCATATTTATTAAGTAATGAGGCTGGATCTGCGCCAGGAAAAAATGTCCATAGAATATCCATTTCAAAGCTTACATACTTAGGGTTTGTCTCTTGAATGATTAGGTCGAAGAGCGTTCCATCTCCATATGGTTCAAACTCAAAGCCGTGGTTGTGATAGCAAAAAGTCAAATTAAAATCTTCCTTCAGGACCTTTCCTACAGCATTGAAATCAGCGACAGTTTTTTGAGCGTCTTCCAGCGAAAATGGCGCATTGTGAGGTATTGAAGCAACGCGAACAAATTCTGCTCCTAATGCTTTAGCATTTTCAGCTACTGTTGCAGTCTTTTCCATCAAGTCTTTGTAGCTAACGCCAAAGGATGAACAGTGCATTCCACGTTTGTCAAGTTCTTTTTTAATATCAGAAGCAGTACGTCCAAAAAGGCTAGAAAATTCCATATCAGTAATTCCCATCGCCTGAAGTGTGTCGAGTGTGGATGGCAGATCTTTAGCAAAGCTATCTCTATAGGTATAGGACACCATCCCTGGCATTTCGGGGAAAAGTGCGTCTTGGGCAAAAAGACTAGTGCTAATTAGTAAATATGTGATTATTGAAGAAAATAGATTTTTGAACATAATTAAAATTTTGATTTGCTAAATTAAGTTTATGGGGTTTTGATGCACTTATTTCAAAAAAAAATTTTAATGAGAGGATATGTGTTGTTTTTTCTAAAAAGATCGGCTCTTGGCTTAAACTCTTCTTATATCCAAAGGAACAAAATCCATGGCTACTAGGTAGTTATTGCTTGTGTTTTGAGATGCTGATTTTCTGGTTTGAAGTGATAAATATTCCGCAACTCTTCCTGCAAAATACCTTGAATCCACACCTGGATATGCATCACAAAAAGGCTTATAGAATTGCTTAAACTCGTTCTTTTTTGTTAGGTCTGATTTGATAATGTGCACCATGATTTCCCGAGTTTGATCCGTACTTACCAAAAAGTCAAAAATTCCTGCATCTAATGTGTTTTGTTTCTTTTTAATCACACTCCTGTAGCTAATAAGTGGAAGAAATGGCGCAGGACCATAGTGCCCTACCATGGTGTGTTCTGCAGAAGATTTACAGCCAAGTTCTGTGGCCCAAGAATTCATCGTGTTAATCGATGGCAAATTCAGCTTTACCCCCAAATCATAAAATTCTCTTCGTAATGGCGGTAAAAAACTATGTGATCTGATGGGGATTTTATTGTGAATTGCCCAAGCATGGATGCTCTTGAAAAGAGGATAGGTGAATGTATGCACATCATGATGAGAAGTAAGATGTGCCGGTTCTCGTTTAAATACCCTTTTAAATTTGCTGTATTGAGCCTCCAATTCACGCATAGCTTGATGCACATAGCCTTCAGTTGTATAGTTGCTATCCAATCCCTTGTATTCTGGAAAAAAGCCATTTTGATCTACCAAGCTTTTTACATCATCTGCTGGCGATACTGGAATCCCCGAGGTAATTGTATAATGTAAGCCTACATGGGTAGAATGCGACAAAGGCGTGTTACTATCCATATAATTAGTGTTCTCAAGAAACTCATAAAGACTAGAAAGCTGTTCGTCCTCCTCATTGGCCTTTCTATTTACGAGCACAGCTATGGAGTTTATCCAGCCATTTTTCAAAGCGAGTTTTGCTCCTAAGTCAATCTCCTTTACCACGCCAATATCGTCGGCAGTAATAAGAAATTGTTTACTAAGTATTGGTACATTTTGACTAGTGAAAACAGCTCCACTCCACACAAATGTCCGATTTGTCAATACATACCAAATGTCTATTTCTCGATACATCTCGCCCCGGATTGCATGAGAGATTTCCACATCCCATTTGATTTGCAGCTCTTGAGATTTGGGCGCATTCACAGAAGGTTTAAAAATTCTAGTGTTCACTAATTGAGTTACTATACCTTTGTAAGTCTCCATTATCCTACTGCTTTAGTGTTATTTCTTACCGATGAGGTAGTTGTACTTGACGAAGCACTGCCTGATGGCTGCAAGGAATTCCTTACTCGCATCAACTTACTAAGCATATCAAACCAAAAAGGAGCGCCTAATGAAATCGCAAAAGCAGTAATCAAGAATCCAACCCAGTTCAGAAATTCTATAGTATTAAAGCTGATATCAGTAACAGAGAATACTAGGTTGTTTTCCTGTAATTTTTCATCAAAGTATTGCTTATTAGCCTCAAGCTTAACATTATCCAGATTGCTATTGTTTGCCATCATATCTTTGGCTCCTTCCACATAGATCGCTCTCATGTCCTCATTTTTGGATAGATCCATCGCCAACTGAATAGTATCAACTTTAAATGAGCAGGCGATAATGAACCCAAGTATAAATGTCAAAAGAGATAATTTCCTCTTGTACCAGCCCGATATCCTCTCCATTTGTTCATTATACCATTGCTCTATAAGCCCCTTGAATTTTTCAATATCATCCCCTGCTTCATTCCAAAGCAGATTAAACTGGTATTTAGTGTCTTTTCCCAAAGTGAAATTTTTCGGTAGAAAAGGATTCACCGATTTAAGCCTATTGTCTAACTCCATTTTGAGATAGGAAAGCTCCTGTTTGGCTGATTCTATTTCAAATTCGCTTATAGTCTCAATACTTCTCAACTCTTTAATATCTATCTCCAGGTCCTTGATACTTTCCTCAAGCTCTGACAGATCAAAAGTTGGAATTATGCCCAATGCAGCACTTATATTTTCTACCTGGTTACTATTGGTGCCTTTTTTCAATAAATCTACCAGAGTCGTACTGAAGCGATCAGGACTGATATAAGATGGTTTGCTATTAATCCCTTTTGGGCCTAGATACCTGATGGATGGATGCTGGTAAAATGCATTGGTGAGGAGACTATTCGATGATGCATAAAATAAATTGACAATGGTATGATTGGTTTTGTTGGATTCGCCTTCATCTGCCAACAATCGCTCAATTCCAGCCAACAAATTTTTAGCTCTAGAGCTAAAAATAGATGTGAGGGATTCGATCAAGGTCATCGTAAAAAGACTGTACAAGAGAAAGATGAACACCAAACTGATAAATGTATCCAATACTATAAGTCCTGTCATGGCTGAGGGATTAGGATGGAAAGAAAAATTATATAAAAAATGAATATACAACTAGTCAATTAAACTATTGATAGGTTGATACTTATGATTTCAAAATACAATTAATCCGATTCCACGGCATGACCACCTTAGACATATCACATGCTGTTACCTTCACCAAGTAAAAAAAACTACAATTTTCTAAAAGTTAGAGGCTCATTCTACTTAGACAAATCATCTACTCTTCCCTCATAATCAAATTGCAAATCTTCATGCAATACTGAAATTAACTTAACCGCTTTAGCCAACTGCATTTGATAAAGTTTGTCCAAAACCTGATTTCTATGCTTTAGGAAGCCATATTGCCTTAGCTTTTCGCAAAAAAATAAAAGTACTTCAATCTGATCAGTCTTGACTTTACTCAACTTTAGAAGTTTGTTCATTTTTCGACGGAGTTTCTGAGCAGCCTTTTTTGCATAGTAAGAATGGTCACCTCTAGCTACCTGAAAATCAGCTTCAAGCTCTTCTTGTACCATCTCCAAATAGAGTCCTGGATTGTCTTTTTCATTTAGCTTAAAAAATAAGTAGGATTTATTATCTCGGCTGAATTTGCTCAAGTCAATGAGTAAATCGATCAATTCCTTCTCATTGAGGTAGCTGAGTTCTTTCTTGAGTTGAGCGAGACTTGGAATTTTCATGCTGCAAGTTAAACCTTGCCTTATATTTTTGCTAAAATCCTTACCATCGAAATGAATCTTCTTGAATAAGTTGGAGAACTTCTACAAATTAGCCTATCCCTATTTTTTATGAAAGAAATCCAGTCCATCATCCATGCATATGAAACCTTTCAAAAAGACGGCAAGAAATCAGCTTTAGCAACGGTGGTACAAGTAGATGGCTCGGCTTACCGACGTCCTGGAGCAAGAATGCTGGTGTCAGAAGATGGGGAATTGACTGGAGCAATCTCTGGTGGTTGCTTGGAAGGTGACGCGCTACGCAAAGCTCAAACTGTAATCTTTCAACAAAAATCCATGCTTGTCACCTACGATACTACCGATGAGGATGATCAGAAATTCGGAGTTGGCCTGGGTTGCAATGGAATTATACATGTTTTATTAGAACCTATTGATTATCAAAACACTATAAACCCGATTGAATTACTTAAAACAGCCATTTCTGATCGATCATTTTGTAGGCTGATTTCTATATTTTCAGTCAAATATTCAAAGCAAGAACAAGTAGGAACAAAAGTTCTTTTAAAAGGCAATCAGATCTATGGAGACAAAGATTATTTAAATAATTCTCTTTGGACTCAGATACAAAATGAGATCGATTCTACCGAATCTATTGACCACATCATCCGAAAGTATAAGGCGTTTGATGACGTACAGGTTTTCATAGAATCCATCAAACCAGCTATTCGAATCTTATTATTTGGAGCTGGAAACGATACGATTCCAATTGCTAATATGGCTGTTATGCTAGGCCTGGAAGTAATAGTAATAGATGGTAGAAAGAATCTAGCGACGACCAGACGCTTTCCTTCTGCACTTAAGATCATAACAGGTTCTGGAGATGAAGTAGTAGCTCAGCTGGAATCAGATAAGTATACAGTGGCATTATTGATGACGCATAATTTCGAATATGAAGCTCAGATATTAGTAGATCTAGTAAAATTGGATTTGCCTTATATGGGAATTTTGGGACCGAAGAAAAAGTCTGAGAAACTTATTGAGCGACTTGAGCGGAAAGGAATCACTGTCAATCAGGAGAATATCTATTCTCCCATGGGTTTGGACATAGGCGCCGAGGGTTCGGAAGAGATTGCTTTGTCCATTTTGGCAGAGGTGAAAGCGGTTTTAGCAAAAAAACAAGGTACCTTTCTGCGGAATAAGAAAGGCCCCATACACGAAGAGAACCGATGAAATCGGGCATGTAGAAAATCTCACACCTTGAGATGATTATCAAACATGCCAAATTCCATAGATCGATTGAAAAACAATTATACTTATATGACAACAGGAATAATCATACTTGCAGCAGGAGAATCAAGCAGACTAGGCTACCCAAAGCAAATAGCTAAGTACAAAGAAAAAACCTTGTTACAGTTGGCAATAGATGCCGCAAATGACTGTAAAGCAGACAAGCGTGTATTGGTTCTTGGAGCAAATCGTGATGAGATCAAGAAGACTTTTCCGGGAGCAAGTATCCCGAATATTCCTAATCCGTACTTTGAAAAAGGCATGTCTTCCAGCATCAAGGTTGGACTAGAATACATGCTTAAATTCGACAAGCCGGATCAGGTGATTATCATGCTTTGTGATCAGCCATTTGTGGATGCAAAGATCCTGAATAAGTTGATCGCAACTCAGAAAAAGGAAGGAAAAGGCATTATTGCTTGCGAGTATTCTAAAACTATCGGTGTGCCTATTCTTTTCGGAGCAGCTTATTATAAGGAATTGATGGAGCTTACTGGTGATGAGGGTGCAAAACAATTAGCTCTTGACCATGAAGATGATATGGTGAGTGTTTCCTTTCCAAAAGGTAAAGTGGATATTGATACTGAAGAGGATTTGAGAGACTTGAATCTGTAGCCCCTTTAAAATATTTCTCGCCACGACGCAACGGCGCGACGTTTAGTTAAATCTCCCAAGAACGCACTAAGGTGATATGTAAGTCTCCCGCAAGGGCGCAAAGGCGCAGTTTTTCGATAGTTTAAATAGCTTTTAATCTAACACTATTCGAAGGTCTAGTTGTTTTCAGTTCTTCAGCTGTATTTTTCTTTACGCCGTTGGGCCGCTGCGAGAGAATAATTTGAAACGCTGTTTCTAGAGCACATTTCGCCGCACCGCTGCGTCGCCGCGAGAAATATCACCCTCTCAGCTCCAACACCACTTTCTCCACCCATTCCACAGCATCCATCACATCCTGCTCAGTGGTATTCCTACCTAAGCTAAATCGTATCGAAGCTCTTCCCAGATCGGAATCCAACCCCATTGCTTGGAGCACATGTGAAGGTTTTGGGGAAATGCTAGTGCAGGCAGAACCTGAATTCACAGCTATTTTCTGACATATTTTGCGAAGTAAGTCCACTCCTTCTACTCCGCTAAAAGCAATGTTTGTGACGTGCGTAAGTCTAGTCTGACTTCCATTCAAAGATGTATTGGATATCTGTAAAAGCTTGTTTTCCAGTATATCACGTAATTTTTCCAAGCGATTTGATTCCTTATCCATTGTAGACATTCTAAGTTCGGCAGCTTTTCCGAAACCTACGATTGCTGGGACATTGAGCGTTCCACTTCGGAATCCTTTCTCGTGTCCACCACCATGAATCTGAGGCATTGGTTTAGGAAGTGAGTGATTATGTCGGACGTATAGCGCGCCTATACCTTTTGGGCCATAAAGTTTGTGAGCTGAAATAGCCATTAAATGAATTCCAGATACGGAAACAGGGATTTTACCTACAGCTTGGACGGCATCTGTCAAAAAAATAATTTCACTATCCTCAGCTAGTTTTGAAATCTCATTAATTGGATGAATAATGCCCGTTTCATTATTTACCCACATCAGGCAGATCATTTTGGTATGTGGAAGGATACTTAATTTCAAGAAGTTTAAATCAATATCTCCTTTATTGTCAACTGGCAAATAAGTCACCTCTGCCCCATTTTCCTCAATGGCTTTAATAGTATCGAGCACTGCTTTATGTTCAGTTTGGCAGGTGATGTAATGTTGCTTTTCTCCTTTGTGAAGATCAAAAGTCCCCTTGATCGCAAGGTTGATTGCTTCAGTAGCTCCAGATGTAAAAATGATTTCTTTTGACTGAGCGCCTATCAAATTAGCCACATGTTCTCTTGCTGCCTCAACAGCATTTTCAGCCACCCATCCGTATGCATGTGACTTACTTGCTGCATTCCCATAGTGCTCTCCAAACCAAGGAATCATAGCAGCAATCACTTCTGGAGCGCAGGGCGTGGTAGCATTGTAATCAAGATAAATAGGGTAATTCATTATTGAAATTGTAAGACGATCCTATTATATAATTGAACGCCATTAGAAAATTTGACAATTCCCCCTTTACAAAGGGAGCAAGGGGGATTTTTACTAAGTTAGTAATAAGATATATGGCTGTAGATAATTTAAATTCAAAAATTGAAAAGTTTACAGCTGAAAAAGCACTTAAAAATTATCAACTTCAACCATGCAAGAAACCTGGATATTAAAACTCCCATCATTTGAAAAGCCAACTTCCAAAGAACTCAAACAAGTTTTGGCAGAAAATGAAAAGGACTTAGGGATATTCCTCTCTTACTACTTCAAGAAGGAAGGTGCCCTCGCAGAGAAGGTTAATTTGAATTCCGAGATTAATTTCAAAGATGAATGCTCAGGAAATTTTGAATTAGAATTTGATTTGGTTCACTACAATGCCTGCCTTGCTATTCATGATCAAAAGCGAGATCAGATAAAAATCACCTTTGAGATAGAAAATGATAGGCTGAACCTCAAAGGCCCTTATTGGCCTGAACGGGAGATGGATGAAATTTAGATACTAATATCAAGACATAAGTATTAAGTAGATAGACAATAGCATTTAGACTTGAGACACAAGAAGTGAGAGCCTATAATAAAGAGCCTAGATTAAAAACAAGAGATAAGAATTTCTATGATTTACGGGTTCTTATTGACTTTACCATTAAATAAAAAGCACTTCCATATTTTTGGAAGTGCTTTTTGCAATACTCTTATTATAAAATCTGGCAACTAAATCATGCCCTCTTTATTCCCAAATTAATATCCTGAAATTCCTTTTGATCTATAAAGGGCTGGCTTCTTAGTCTTCTTTCGGTTGCGCTGAAAATTGCATTGGCAATAGCTCCGCCTGTTGGTGGAAGGCAAGGTTCACCCAAACCTGTTGGATCAAAACCGCTGTCTACATAGTAGGTATCTACAGCTGGCACTTCTTTCATGCGTATCAATCGATACTTGTCGAAGTTAGTTTGCGTAGGTAATCCACCTTCAAAAGTTAGGTTTCCATACATTGCATGCCCCATACCATCGACCACGCCCCCTCGAACTTGATGATCTGCTCCAGTTGGATTCACGACCATTCCACAGTCAGTGATCACATGAATCTTCTTTAGAGATGGGGTACCATTTTCCATCTCAATATCAGCCACTTGTGCTACATAAGTTCTGTGAGAATAATATACTGAAAAACCCTGCTTCACATTAGGATTCTTTCCCCAATTGGATTTCTCAGCAGCCATCTTTGTCACCCCGATCATCCGATCTACGTCATACTGAAGATCACCTCCTACTGGATTTGCTTTCGCTTTATCCATTAATTCCAATCGGAAATCCACTGGATCTTTTTGGGCCGCTAAAGCTACTTCATCCAAAAATGACTGCTCTGCATAAGCCAAGAAATTGGTAATCGGGGCTCTCCAAGCATTGGTAGTAATAGATGATTCGTAATTCACATTGTCAATTAACAAATTGGCTACCGCCCCAGCTGGAAAATTATGTTCTCGTGTACTATTTCCGGTATTCATCCCTACTCCACGTAGTTTGTAACCCGTCATGTTTCCATCAGCATCCAATGCAGCTTCAAATTTATACCGAACCGCAGGTCTGTAAGCGCCGCCAGTCAGATCATCCTCTCGGCTCCAAGTTACCTTTACAGGTGCTTTCATGATTTTGGAAACATGAACCGCTTCCGCTACAAAATCTGCTCTAAGCCTACGTCCAAAACCTCCTCCTAATCGAGTGATTTCCATCGTGATATTCTCCGCAGCAATTCCTGATACCGCTGCAGCCTCACTTCTAGCTCTTTCTGGCGTTTGAGTTGGACCGACTAACTCTACAGAATCATCTTTCACGTGTGCAAAAAAATTCATAGGCTCCATCGGAGAATGTGATAAGAATGGACATTGATATTCAGCGGTGACTACTTGAGCTGCATTCTTGAAAGCATCAATTACATTACCATCCTCCCTTCTTATTTCTGCTTTTCCATTAGCCATTAGGTCCTTGAAAATCAGATCATGATCTGCTGAACTCTCTACTATTCCATCAGCTTCGTATTCTACTTTTAAAAGTTTTTTAGCTTTCATCAAAGGCCAAGTGGAAGTACCCACCACAGCAACACTATTTTCGAAAGTCACTACATCTTTTACTCCAACTACATTTCTCGCGGCAGTGTCGTTTATAGATTTGATTTTCATCCCAAAAGGAGGACGCTGAATCATTGCGTGGAGCATTCCTTCCCGGTAGAAATCCAAGCCAAAAAGCGGTTCACCTTTAAAAATCGCACCATTCTCTACGTTCTTTACGGGCGTACCAATAATCTTAAATTCCTTCTTGTCTTTTAAAGTGATCTCCTCAGGAGCGGTTAAAAGTGATGCGTCATTAGCGACTTCACCGTATCCAATCTTCTTGCCACTAGCTTTATGATAAATGATACTCTCTGAAGTGGTCAATTCCTCAGCGGGAACTTCCCATTGCTTAGCGGCAGCAGCGACCAAAAGGTATTTGGCCGTCGCTCCGGCTTTGCGCAAGCGCTCCCAAGAATGAGGCATCGCACCTGATCCTCCAGTCAGTTGACGCTCAAACTTGTCAGTATCCAAATTAGCTTGAAGTACTCTTACTTTGCTCCAATCTGCATCCAGTTCTTCAGCTACAACCATCGGGAAGGAAGTCTTAATATTTTGCCCTAGCTCCGGATTAGGTGAATAAATCACAATGTCACCGGTTGGCGAAATAGATAAGAATGCATTAAAGTTCTTGGCTTGTCCTAAGATTGCCTCCGTGCTGAGAACTTCCATTTTTGGCGAGTCACAACTCATCCAATTGAAGCCAATGAATAGTCCTCCAGCAGTAGTTCCAGCTATTTTGAGGAAATCTCTTCGATTCGTTTTAGTAAGTGTTGCCATGATTATTTGGATTTAGCAGCCATCGCAACGGCCTCTCTGATTTTATGATAAGTACCACAGCGACAAATGTTTCTATTCATTGCTTCATCTATTTCTTCCATAGATGGAGATGCATTTTTTTTAAGAAAAGCTGAAGCATTCATTATTTGACCTGCTTGGCAATAGCCACACTGGGCTACATCTACTTCTGCCCATGCCTTCTGGACTGGGTGATCTCCATTTTCTGAAAGTCCTTCAATCGTAGTGATTTTGTCTTCCGTCAGACTAGCTGCAGGTGTGACGCAAGAAAAGATGGCCTCACCATTCTTATGAACTGTGCAAGCTCCACACTGCGCTATTCCACAGGAATATTTTGTTCCGACCAGTCCAAGATGATCGCGAAGCACCCAAAGTAATGGAGTGTCTTCTTCCACATCTACCGAATGGGCCTTCCCATTGATTTTAAGATTTATAATTGCCATTGGATCTTAATTAAGTTTATGCTGTTAAGATATAGCAAATCAGGCGAGTAGAGAAACCGATTATAAAAAATTTAATGTAATTACTTTCCCAATATCTCCAGCAAAGGCGCAGATTATAAATGACATCGTTCAATTATGAATTTTTCATTCCATAGAAATAGGTTGAGCTATTTATCCACTTAAGCAATATGTTATAGGTTGAAAGTGGAATCGTTACCTTGGAATATGTGCATTCCTAATAGCACTCATCAAGGTCATTAGCAAAAAAATCTGTTATCCTCGCACCTTTTACAGGGCATAGGAGTTTAACCACCAATAGTTCGACAACCAGCTTTTACAGCACTCTTATGCTTACGATTTTATCAAAAACACTGAAATACCTAATGATCACCATCATTTCAATTATTGTCATCCTAATTATTATTATTACACTTTTTCTCACACTTAGCCCACAATTCGGAGGTAGTTCTTCCAAACAGAAACTTGCTCAATACGAAAAATTAGCCTATTTCGAAGATGGAAAATTCAGTAATCTAGTACCAACCAACATGGACATGGATTTTTCTGAAGCGATTAAGATGCTTCCTGAGTTTTTCAAAAATGATCCCAGCCGCAGACCAGATTTTGAATTGCCTCTTGAACGCAGAGATTCTTTGGAATTAGTAGGTAAAGACCTTCCTACGCGATTAGTTTGGTTTGGTCATTCTACATTTTTACTGCAGATCGAAGGAAAAAACATACTAATTGACCCGATGTTTAGCGAAATCCCATCTCCTACTCCACTATTTGGGAAGAAACGTTACAGTAAAGAATTGCCAATTACAATAGAAAAACTTCCACAGATTGACATGATTATTATGTCTCATGATCACTACGATCATTTGGATTATGAATCAATCAAGAAGTTGAAAGAAAAAACGAAAGCTTTCTACATGCCTCTCGGTATGGGCGCGCACTTCGAAGAATGGGGAGTAGATTCTTCAAGAATTCATGAATTAGGCTGGTGGGACGAGATTCAAACAGACGGACTGGTATTGGCACTTACTCCGGCAAGACATTTTTCTGGCCGAGGATTGAATAATCGATTTTCTACTCTGTGGGGATCTTGGGTGATCCGTGGTGAAAGCGACAATATATTCTTCAGCGGTGACAGTGGATATGGTCCACATTTTAAGGAAATCGGCGAGAAATACGGCCCATTCAACTTTGCGATGATGGAGTGTGGGCAATACAACGAGCGATGGACGGATATTCACATGGTACCTGAGGAAACAGCTCAGGCAGCGAAAGATATTAAAGCAGCAGTATTTATGCCGATACATTGGGCAGCATTTACGCTGGCTATGCATTCATGGACAGATCCCGTGGAGCGAGTAATTGTAAAGGCTAAGGAAATTAATCAGCCAATTTTTGTGCCTGAGATTGGACAATTTATTGAGTTGGATAAAAATCTTATTACAACCCGAAAATGGTGGCTTGAGCCTACAACTCCTTCTAACCAGATGATTTCCAAACAGTAGAAAATTGCTTTTTAAGAATTACTGCTACTTTTCTCAACTTGTAAAATAGATTCAAGTAAAATCACTTTTTAGTAATGGGAATGGTTTGAGGCATTTTCCCTAATTTAACAATCTAAATACAATATATAATAACCTAAAAAACCTATGGCTCAGACTATCAAAGCAGCTATCGTGGGAACTGGATTTATCGGACCAGCCCATTTAGAAGCCCTAAGAAGAATTCCTAATGTCCTAGTGACTGGTCTCGTAGAGGTCAATCAGCAAGTGGCAGATGCTAAAGCTGTTGAACTTGGAATCCCTAATGCCTACACTTTTGACAATATGCTGAAGGATGAGGAAATCGATGTAGTACACATTTGCACTCCTAATTTCCTTCACTTTCCGCAGGCAAAAGCTTGCTTGCTAGCTGGTAAGCATGTGGTGTGTGAAAAACCACTATCTATGACTGTGGAAGAAGCTGAAGAGCTAGTTAACCTAGCTAAAGAAAAAGGCTTAGTCAATGCTGTTCATTTTAATCTACGCTATTATCCAATGGTGCGCCAGATGAAGGTAATGCGAGAGAAAGGCGAATTGGGTGAAGTGTATTCTGTGATGGGATCATATCTACAGGATTGGCTTATCCACAAAACTGATTACAGTTGGAGATTGGATCCAAAGCAATCTGGCGGCTCAAGAGTTGTTGCAGATATCGGCTCACATCTATTGGATATGACCGAGTATGTGACTGGATTAAAAGTGACTGCTGTAATGGCTGATTTTTCAATCGTCCATCCAACTCGTTTGAAACCTTTAAAAGCTGTAGAGTCTTTCTCTGGAAAAACACTAGATCCTTCCGATTACGAGGAATACGAGGTGACTTCTGAGGATTATGCGACTATCATGCTTCGATTTGACAATGGTAGAATAGGTTCTATTGTAGTGAGTCAAGTAAATGCAGGTCGTAAAAATCGTCTGAATATTGAAATTTCAGGTTCTAAAGCCAATTTCGAATTCAACGCAGAGAAACCAAATGAACTTTGGATTGGTCACCGTGATTCGGCAAACTCGATTTTGATGAAAGATCCAGCTTTGGTAGATGAAGGAGCTCGTTCATTGGTTAGTTTCCCTGGAGGACATCAAGAAGGTTTTCCAGATACTTCCAAGCAACTTTTCAAAGAAGTATATGCAGCCGTGAGAGAAGGCAAGCAGCCAGAGAAACCTACTTACCCTACTTTCGCAGATGGTTGGAGAGAATTAATTATCGGTGATGCAATCGTAGAAAGTAATGCGAACGAAGCTTGGGTGAAGATCTAAGAAGAAATAGGATGCTAGATGTTTGTTGGCCGATGTTAAAATTTGCTAGACATGGGGGACATTTTACAACAATTATTATTCTCTTTCAAATGCAACCAGTTTAGATTATAAATCGTATTTTCAACTCTAACTAAAACAAGATAACAATGAATTTGAAAAAAAGCTTTTTAGCTATTGCCCTACTAGCATTTGTAGGCTTTGCCGCTAATGCACAAGAGAAAGCTAGCCCAGCCAAAACCGCAGAAGGAATGATTGGAGATGCTAAAGTAACTATTAACTATAGCAGCCCAGCTGTGAAAGGTCGTACGGTTTGGGGAGATTTAGTTCCTCTAGGAGAAGTATGGAGAGCAGGAGCGAATGATGCAACTACATTCACTACTACAAAGGATATTATGGTGGAAGGCAAGAAACTAACTGCTGGAACGTATAGTTTCTTTATCATTCCTGGTGAGTCTTCTTCCACTTTCATTTTCAACAAAACTGCTAAGCAGTGGGGAGCATTTGATTATGACAAAGCTCAAGACGCTTTGAGAGTAACTGTTCCTTCAGGACAAGGTTCTACAATGGAAGAGCGTTTAGTTTACCAAGTAAAACCTTCAAGCTTTGAAGTAAGATGGGAATATGGTGTAGCTACTGCCAAATTGAGCAAATAATTTAGAAGGAAAATTTCTTCGAAAGCCACAAGGATTTGATTCTTGTGGCTTTTTTTTAGATCTGCTTGGCTTAAAAAAGGAAATACTCGCGTACGCCAAAATCCCCATTCTGGGAGATTAATTCCTCCCAGAAGATTTTATTTAATGAAAAATATGCCCTTAATAACTAACAAAAACATAAACCCCACTTGGCATTAAGCTTGGATAATCACTAGTCAGAATTGAATATCTAACTAACCAAAACTCTTATACCATGAATTCTTTACTTTATATTATCGCAGTTATACTACTTATAGGATGGGCAATCGGAGTATTTATATATAGTGTTGCAGGTCTTATCCATATACTTTTAGTACTTGCTGTGATTGCGATCCTCTACAAACTTATCACTGGTAGAAGCGCAGTATAGCATTTCGAACTAATCAAAATACTAAAGTCCAAGCTTTCCTTATGGATCAAGCTTGGGCTTTTTACTTTTTACGTATTTCCTGAGAAACTACGATTTTTTCTGTAGAAATCGCTCGCGTCCCGATAGAACGCTGACCTGTACAGCATTCCTTTCTAAAAACCAGATGTCCCGCTTGTACTGGATTCACATTGAGGGTGATTAATCTTTCTATCCTACAACATCAATCTCAATGCCCTTACTACCTCAAAATCCCGTATTTTTGCCTTGCATGCTTAACAATTTCGATTTCAACATTTTCGACCTCCCGGTAGCGGAAATTATTCCTCAAGTAAAAACCCAACTTTCTACTTCTAATTCTTTGATTATTCAAGCTCCTCCGGGTGCGGGAAAGAGTACTTTGCTTCCTCTAGTATTGCTAGATGAACCTTGGCTGGTAGGCAAGAAGATCTTAATGCTTGAGCCTCGGCGATTGGCGACCAAGACAATTGCGCAGCGGATGGCATCGATGACGAATACTAAGTTAGGAGATCTGATTGGTTATAGAATTCGCTTCGAATCAGTTATCTCTGCCAATACAAGACTAGAGGTCATTACCGAGGGCATATTAACCCGCATGCTACATTCGGACAATGGGCTGGAAGATGTGGGATTGGTTATCTTCGATGAGTTTCACGAGCGAAACCTGCATTCTGAAGTTGCACTGGCACTTTGCCGTGAGGTGCAGCAAGTGCTGAGACCTGATCTGCGCATCTTGTTGATGTCTGCAACTATAGATGCAAATGTACTTTCTGGATTGCTTGGCTCAACCGTGATTGAGAGCAAGGGTCGGCAATATCCCGTAGAAGTTAATTACATGAATGAGGTGGACCAATATTCAATTGGAGAAGATACAGCGCGGCAGATTATTCCGTTGACCAAAGTTCATAATGGGGACTTTTTGGTTTTTCTGCCAGGTCAGGGCGAAATCAGAAAGGCTCAGGAAATACTGAAAAAAATGCTTCCTGATGATCTCGTTTTGCCACTTTACGGACAACTTTCACTGGGTGACCAGAATAGAGCTATCCTACCTCATCCTTCAGGGAAACGTAAAATTGTCCTTTCCACAGATATTGCAGAGACTTCCTTGACAATCGAAGGAGTTACGGTAGTGGTGGATTCGGGCTTCGCCAAATCATCCAGATTTGATGCAAGATCCGGTTTATCACGATTAGTTTTACATAGAATCAGCATAGATTCCGCAGACCAAAGATCTGGTCGTGCAGGTAGATTGACTGCTGGTCATAGCTATAGACTTTGGACAAAAGCCATTCAAAATCAATTGAATGAATACCGTACGCCTGAATTGATGGAGGCCGACTTAACAGGGTTGGTACTGGATATGAAAGCCTGGGGAAAGCAAGATATCCGATCTATGACTTGGCTTACTACTCCTCCAGCTGGGACATTGGCTTTAGCAGAAAAAACGCTAGAGTCTATAGAAGCTATCTTAGAAGGAGAACTTACTCCGCATGGTCGGGAAGTTCATAAGCTACCCACGCATCCAAGAATTGCACATATGTTGATCAATGCAGTAAAAATCGATCAACTTGGTTTGGCGACCGATATAGCTGCAATTTTGGATGAACGCGACCCTCTTGGACCTGACGCAGGTGTGGATATAAATCTGAGGATCGAAGCATTAAGAAGGTTTAGAAAATACGATGTCAGCATTTCAGGAATCAAAAAAATAGAAAAGTTGGCTGCTTCTTACCGCCGCATGTATTCTATCCTACCTGAAAACGGGCCTGTTGATCCTTGGCAAACAGGTCTACTCCTTGCCTATGCATATCCAGAGCGTATAGCAGCAGCTCGCCCGGGTAACAATGCTCAGTTTCAGTTAGCAAATGGTAAAATCGCCCAGATTGCACACAAAGATGATTTAGCACATGAGTCCTGGTTGGCCGTGGCACATGTTGATGCAAGAGAAGGCATGGGCAAAATCTGGATGGCTGCTCCTATCAATCCCAAGGATTTGGCTCCTATGCTAAAGACCAAGGAAGTGTTGAAATGGGATAGAAAAAAAGGAGGACTACAGGCGCATTCTGAAATTAGAATTGGATCGATTATCCTCGGTACTCGTCCCTTGTCAAAGTATGCCGCTGGAGATGTGACTGAAGCGATTTTGGAAGCTATTCGTGAGGATGGTGAGTATTTACTGGATTTCAGTGAGAATGTAGAGCAATTGATTTTGCGTGTTCATAATTTAAAAAATTGGCATCCAGACCAGAACTGGCCAGATTGGTCGATAGCCGGTCTATGTGAGAAACCAGAAACTTGGATAGCACCTTATTTACAAAACATCACTAAGAATGATGATTTTAAGAAGCTGAATTTAGTTCAGATACTTTCAAGTAGTTTAGATTTTACCCTTCAAAAGCAATTAGATCAATTTGCGCCTGCAACTATAGCAGTGCCTTCGGGAAGTAAAATCAAACTGGAATATCGAATAGATGAAATTCCGCTTCTTGCGGTTAGACTTCAGGAGCTTTTTGGCTTATTAGAAACTCCTAGAGTAAATAATGGAAAAATCCCTGTGTTAATAGAGATGCTTTCTCCAGGTTATAAGCCAGTACAGCTAACTCAAGACTTGAAGAGTTTTTGGAAAAATGGTTATTTCGAAGTGAAGAAGGAGCTGAAAAGACGCTATCCTAAACACGAATGGCCTGAGAATCCATTAGAAGCTCAAGCCATAAGCGGCGTTAAGAGACGATTTTAAGCGGCTACTTGATCTAGCTTATCCAAGTAATCCAGAAATTGCAGAAATGAAGCAATAGTAAATGGCGTGAATTCCTGAGAATGGATTGTCTCCAAGAATGCTTGACGAAGAATCGGATAATCTTGGCCATTATAAAGTTTACTAACAGCTGTGGAGCGGAAAGCCGATTCTACCAAGTTACAATCATGCATAAGGTTTTCCGATTGACGCAGAAACTCTTGCTCCAAATACTTAGGATCAATCATTTGGTCTAACCAAGCAAATCCCGTATTTAAAAAAAATTCTTCAACATCATTGATAATTTTTGAAAGATCAATTTCATCAGATACTGTAATTTTTTTTGGGTAGATATTCCCCAGTTTGTCAGGAGTTTGTGCAATTGTGATCGATTGTTCTGCGTAACTAAGGGGACTTGGAAGGAACTTCTGGACAAGTTCCTCTACAGCATTGATGCGTATTGCGAGGTGATATTCAATGTTTATGTCTTTTAACCCTTCTGTGAAATGCACGAAAATAACTTGTTTACCATGCGGAAAAACCTTCTCAAACAGCAAATGGGAATGAATTAATGCGAAACCATATTTTTTAAAAAACTCCGACTGTAAACCCACAACATCCATTTTCCTCATGACAAACGACTTTATTTTGTATAGGAACAAGCACAAGAATCGGGCGATTATAATTTAATCCTCAGAAAACAACTCTTTAATCTCTGTTAATATTGGTTCTACCTCTAGTTTTTTCAATTCCAAACTCCCCTCATCTTCTGGATTGTGTAGGTAGTGATTCCAGTGCTTCTCAGCTTTACGAAGTGTGCGGGGTGTCATGTCAAATTCCACTTCGTCCAAATACATTTTGGCTAAGGTTTGCGCTTTGAAATTACCGAAAAGAAATACTCTAAAAATATCTACAAAGCGCTGACTTAGATCGAATTCTTCCAAGATCTGAACAAAGGCACCCTGCTGAGGTCTATTCTTCTTATCATTGATAGCTTCGAAGATCGCATCTAGAGATTCTTCATTGAAAGATGATTGAGAAAGTGCTCGGCAAGCGAGGTAAGCAATTTCCCAACTGTCCCCTTTCACTAGTTCGATCACTTTATCTCTCCCACTTTCATCCAGATTTTTACCCAGTTTATCTGCAAAATAAAAAGCCTCCTTTTCACTGGGGTCACTCATGTGCTTGATTAAGCCTTGGATTTCCTCGTCCATGTTTTTTCGGTTTATTTGTGCAAATATAATTGAAAAGCCTCCCCCACTATGATTTCTGGTAACCCAAAGTTAATTTCTCTCGAAAAGTATCAGGCAATACTTCAGATCGCTGAAAAGCAAGGCTTGGAAGGGACGTACGATAAGACAAAACATCAATGGGTAATTTCAAACACTGAAACTTGGACTGCGCGAGTGTCAATACCTTGGAATGTGGCTCCCGATGAGAAAGGCGAGCTAACAATAAAAGACGATTTTCATCTGGCTTTGGTAATGATCCGAGCAGGTATCGCAGTCACAGGTTATTTTCATAATGGAGTTATGCTGGATCATAAGGTTTTCAGAGCTTATATGGTGAGACAGAAACAGGGGAAAAGTCAAATCAAATACCTTAAGACCAAAGGAAAATCCAGAGCTGGTTCTCGATTAAGGCTGGGAGAGAGTGAACAGTTTTTTGAGGAAATCAATGAACGACTGCAGCGGTATGATTCTGATTTCCCTATCACCACATGGGGAATCAGCTGTGGGATGACGCTATTCCCTTACTTTTTTGCAAGTGAGACTCCCCCTCCATTTTCTAAGAAACAGGATAACCTGATCAGCATTCCTTTCCATGTGCAGCAACCTGACTTTGAGACGCTACAGACAATACACAAGAAATTGAACGGAATTCATTTGTTGGTTTCAGAGGCAGGCGAAAGTATTTTTGATGATATTGAGGGAGCAAGTTTGCACGAGAGAAATGAGGAAGAGGATTGGTGAATAAATAATCAATGGACAAATTCCATGAGGACGGTTGAAGACTCGCTGCAAATGTCCATTACTGCTTCCACAAACTAACCTATCTACCTATGTTTTTATTAACTTAGCTTTCATCATACAGTTGTATTTACCATGACAAAATTTATCTTCCTTTTATTCGCTAGTGTCTTCCTCCTCCAGTTCTCGACCACTAGTTCGCTTGCTCAGGAGGTGTTTATTTATAAAACTGTTGACACCACTCAGCTTTTCATGGAAGTCAGATATCCAGAAAAAATGAACCCTGCGGAAGAATATCCAGCCTTGGTATTCTTTTTTGGCGGAGGATGGAATTCGGGCTCTAGAGCACAGTTTGAGCATCAAGCTAATTACTTTACCAAGAGAGGCTTGGTTTGCTTTCTGGTGGACTACAGAACCAAAATTCAGCATAAAACCTCTCCTTTTGAATCTGTGAAAGATGCCAAATCTGCGATAAGATACTTGAGAACTCATGCGGAAAATTTCTATATAGATCCGAATAAAATCATTGCTACAGGAGGTTCAGCAGGTGCACATTTAGCAGCTGCTACTGCTCTGATAGATGGCTATAATGAAAACACTGACGATCAGGATATCAGCCCTGTCCCAAATGCACTCGTGCTTTTCAATCCAGTTATAGACAATGGGCCGGGCGGATACGGTTACGAAAGAATTGGCGATGAGTTTAATGATTTTTCTCCTTTGCACAATATAAAAGCGGGGGCTCCTCCTACCCTGTTTTTACTTGGCACAAAAGACAATCTCGTGCCTGTGGTTACTGCACAATATTATCAGATGGTCATGGAAAAAGTGGGAAGTAGATGTGACTTGATCCTCTATGAAAATCAGCCCCACGGTTTCTTCAACTACCCAAATTTTGAATATTACCAAAAGACAGTTCAAGCAGCAGATGATTTTTTACAATCCTTGGGTTATTTGCAAAAGGAACCGGTGGTGAATATAGAATAGATGCAAGGACCTAGTCGATGATTAAAAATCAATTGATACGAGTTCAAGATTATCAATCTTGAACAGCATAGAGAAAGGACAAGATTTTTATGCTACGCTAAAAGACAAAATCTTTGAGATTTTAGAAACCAAAAAGAATGAAATAATAAAAGCCGAAGTTTCCTCCGGCTTTGGTACTCGTTAAGTTTTAAATTAATGCGAAGTATTGGTCACTTCACCAGGGTAATTAGCATTCAGCAAATTCATGGTCTCGTGAGCCACCTTAATGTTGTACTCATAGGCTAAGCTCTTATAGTTCACCAAATCGACTATTGTTCCAATGAAGCAAAGACCAAGAGTTAAGATATATAGGATACCAAGCCCAATTTGACCGAGGATAAATCTGTGTAGTCCTGCAAATCCAAAGAATCCTAGCAGGGTTAAAATCAAAATCATCTGAGAGTCCTTTCTTCTTGCACGGTAAACTTGTGCAAAAAGAGAAGCTTGATCCTCATCCATGCTTTTCATCAAACCCTGGATATAACCCAGTTCCATTCCTTCTAATTCAGGAAGATGTCTTAATACATTAGCCATAATTATGTGTTGTTTTTAAGTTTCTTAATAATTGCCAAATTCTATAGATAATAACTACGTAGGCTAGAGAAGCCAATGGATGCATGTCCCAGGAAGCTTGAAAATCTCCGCGTACAAGAAGACTCATAGACCTTCCAAGTCCACATCCAGGACACCATTCGAATCCCAATTGACTCAGTGGACAAAGACTTAAATGAGTGCCACCTTGAGAATCCAATAGAACCACTGCTACTAAACTTCCGATCCAAAAGATCAGCTCAAGCGGCAAGTTTGATATCCATCGGCTAACTACCTTCATGCTGGGATTAGTACGAAAAAGATGCCATACACCAAAAACATCCCAAAACGACGAGTATCGATGATTGAACAATATTTATGCAAAGGAAACGAACAACATTGTGTACGATTATGAACGTTTTAATTCAGGCAATTTGATTTCTAATCTTTCACCATAAAGCGCAAGTTGATTAGATATAAATTGTCGAGCAAAATTTGAATAACCTTTTTGGGCTCCGTAAGTTTTCCAGCCAGAAAATTTGAATACCAATCCAAGAAGTTCTCCACTAACAGGTAAGGATGATTTAATTCCCAATACTTTTGAAGCTTCTTTACCCAGAAAAAAATTTAAAATGGGTTCTACTTGAGTTGAAATTAATGCATCAGGAATCGTGGCTTTATAATAGCTGATAAGTGCTTGTATTAATTGATGCCCTGCATCTGATCGTTTTAAATGACGATTACGAATATGTTTCTCTAATTGAAATGCTTCTTTGGAATTCTCTGGCCAATATACTTCCTCAATCCCCATCATTTTTCCTACCCATTTCCAGTAGCGCATGATTGTATCGACATCTTCTGATTTTACATTAAACCCCATTTTCTTCCACCCGCGGATTACAATTAGACTAAAAGATAGATTCGTCCCAATAAGGTCTTCTTGATTAATGGGTTTGCCGAAACTAGTACTCCAATCCTTGGCGTAGTGCTCGATAAAGTATCTGCTAAATGAGTGAATGAGCCTAACCTTTGCACAGGTTAGTAAAGCTTTCTTTTTAGTAATGAATGCTCCTGGTTCAAAAATATCCATAATAAAACTGCTTGTTTCACCAAGTCTGCGTCCGATGTCGCTAAGTATTCTCTTAGACCTAACAAGCACTTCTGCTCCATCGCCAAAAGCGTAGGCGTAAGGAAGTGAATAAAATCCAAGCATTGCGAGGTAGAGGTCACCTTTTTGATCAAATATTTTTTGCCCTTTTACTAGAATTTCCTCTGGAATATCAGTCTGATTAAGGTAGAATTCGAAAAAATCTTTAAACTCCCGAGGATAAGATTTTTCAATTTCAGCAGGTATTTCGATCCAAGAATTTATTTGGGTAATTAAATCAGGATTTTTTATTAATTGGCTAACTAATTGATCTGCAAGTGGATCTTGTATCTGACGCAACAGGTCAAATTCATCATTCTGGTATAGTTTTATTTTGCTCACATCATTCTAACCTTGATTTTGTAATTTGGTTGGAACATTTTCAACAAACAAATGAAAAAGAGTATTTGCTTGACGTTAGTAACGTTTTTATTAGGTGTCCCTTCAATATTTGCCCAAACGGCAACTGATCTTTGGGTGATCAACACCAAAGGTAAAGGGGGGAAATTAGAACTTTTGACCGAAAGCGCGAGAACCCTTACGGATAGGCCACAATACGATAACCAACCTAATTTCATTAATGAATATCAATTAGCATTTTCTGCTGCCGATGAAAATGGAAATCACGATATTATAGTCTATAATTTCGAGTCTGACAAATTTACCAATTTTTCTAAGACTTCAGATCGAAATGAGTTTTCGCCTAGCATTACTGATTGTGGTATGTATATCGCAGCCTTAGTTATGGAAGAAGACAAGAAGCAGCGAATATGGCTTTACCCTACCAGTTTTGAACCTGCTGAGCTGCTATATGACGACATAGAGCCCGTTGGATATTACGATTGGTATGACAATAAAGCGGCGATGTTTATCCTCGGTGAGCCCACTAAATTAATTTATGCAAGAGGAAGGAATGATCTTATAGAAATTGATTCTATGATAGATCGTACCGTAAAAAAACGCCCTAACACATCTGAAATCACCTATATTTCGCAACCTGTAAATGGAAAAGCTGGCATTATTAAGAGCTATGATATAGAAAATGGAAATAGAGAAGTATATCTTGCCGGCGTTTTAGGATCAAAAGATTTCATTTGGTTAGACAAAAATCATCTTATGATGGCTTCAGGAAATGAAATTTTTATCAGAAAATATAACAGTTCGGAATGGAAATCACTTGGTGAGATCAGCTCCGGCACCCATGAAAATATTACCCGAATGGCCTATAGCGCAGATCTAAATGTGCTCGTGGTCACAATGAACAGAAAATAATAACACTATGAATCCTAGTAAATTAACACTTGTAATGGCTGCGCTACTAGTATGCTCACAAGCTTTTTCTCAAGAAATAGAAGACAAAAGAGGTATTGTTGCTAAGAATGCTGAATTGGTGAAAGTCCAAGATGGCTTTGAATTTACTGAAGGCCCTGCAGTAAATCGCTTTGGAGATGTATTCTTTACTGATCAGCCAAATAATCGCATCCATAAATGGAACGCTATATCCAATGAGGTGAGCGTTTTCAAAGAAGATGCAGGACGTTCAAACGGCATGTACTTTATGCTTGACGGTACATTAGTAGCTGCTGCAGACAATAAAAACGAACTTTGGGCATTTGATACAGATGGTAACCATACAATCTGGATCAAAGCTTTCAAAGGCAAAAAACTAAATGGACCAAATGACCTTTGGGTGCGTCCTAAAGGTGGGATTTATTTTACTGACCCACTTTATGTAAGACCTTATTGGGAAGATCGCGAAAAAGAATCTGAGCAAGCGGGACAGAATGTTTACTTTCTGTCTGCTGACAAGACGGAGTTGTTTACAGTAGCAGAAGACCTTACTCAGCCTAATGGGATAGTCGGTACTCCTGATGGTAAATTTCTTTATGTATCTGATATAGGGGCAAAAAAAACCTACAAATATGAAATGAGAGAAGATGGATATTTGATCAACAAGACATTATTTTGTGAATTGGGATCAGATGGAATGACCATAGACGATAGAGGAAATGTCTACCTAACAGGCGATGGAGTCACTGTTTTCAATCGTAATGGAGATCAAATCGCACATATCCCTGTGCCAGCAAAATGGACAGCAAACGTGGTGTTTGGCGCCTTAGATAGAAAAACACTTTTTATAACCGCAATGGATGCAGTCTATACCTTACAAATGAAAAATAGAGGTGTTTGGTAAACTAAGAACTGAAACTTAACTCGTTGATTAAAAAAAAATCCCGGAAAGTAAGCTTGTTAGCTTCTTCTCCGGGATTTTTCTTTTGTAGAATTCTGTCAAAATTTCGTTCCTATAAATGATCAAGAATTCTAAGCATAATCACGAATTTAGAAAATTCCGATGTAGTGATTTCCTGGCTGATTTACGAGAGTAGCTCCTTTTGTAGCGACTCCAGTGTTGCTATCCATTATATAGATGTTTCCATTTTTACCTACAGGTGTCACAGCGATGTATACGTTTTTCCCATCAACTACGAATCCTTGATACTGATTGAACTCTAGATCGACATCGTAAGGAATATCTACTATTGAAGCTGTTTTTGCATTCAAATCCATCCAAACTATAAAACCATTTACTGCAGCGTCATGAGAGATAAGTGCAAAAGCTTTACCTCCCTGTGCATACTGCCAAGCTTCGATAGTGACGCCGGTTAAACCAAGAGCCTGATTCAAACTGAATACATACGAGTTGTCATACTCATTGCTCTGATTGATTTTCAGAATATGAGAACCTGCAGGATCCCTTTCTGTGGCCTGATAGATATTTCCATCATCGCCCAGGTAGCTGTAGTGACTTCTATATCCACTATTATCACCATGTGAAACAGTCGAAGTAATCACTGTAGGATTAGCAAAAGAAGGATAATCTACTACTACTGATTTAGTACCTAATCTATCATAGTCGCCTTCTGTTTCACCTGTTACCGTATTATATTTTCTCATCCAAGTTCCGATAATCAATTTATCTTCTGCTTTATTCAAAACTGATCCGTCTAATCTAAAAATGGTATGACCTGCTGCTTCTTCCTCATTGGTAAGTGGAATTTCATATTGCTGGTAGCTTTTTATCAATGACTCCTGTAGATCCAGAGCCAATACCGTTGCAACTCCTCTGTAGTAAGCAAATGATGCGTTTGGAGTTGATCCAGCTGGAGCATTATTAGCTTTAATGTTTGCCACGTTAAGTGCAACTCCAGTCTTATCACCATCATATAGCTTCAACCAACGAGGAGAAGTTCCTGCATACTGTGAGATATTCACCGATACATCCGACTGTGCAAAAGATCCACCGCCGTTCACAGTATATCTGGAGAATTCACCACCATTATCGCCTGTGTATGCGATATTGAACAGGACAGATCCATCTTCAGAAGATTGAAGATGTGCAGTTCTGTTAGATTTCACACCAAATCCTTCGGTGTAAACACTGATCTGCGTATCTGGATTTTGAGCTTCTTCTTTAGTCACAGAATACACCATAGTTCCACCGTTTCCATCGCCTGGGTTATCCCCCATTAAAGCTCCAGCCACTGTGATAAATCGGTCTTCCTGTTCTTCAGGATCGGTGATTGGATCGCCTCCATTATCATCGCTACAGCTGCTGAGAACAACTGTTCCTAGCAATGCGCCAATTGTTAAAAAGTTTAATATTTCCTTTTTCATAGTTTACGTAGGTTAATTAAATTATATAGGTTGGTTAAAATTTGTTGATTGTATAGTTTACTTTTAAATAAAAGCCTCTTCCGGGTTTTTGCACTGCAAAATTATCGTATGACTGATGGTTGAAAATATTTCTTAAGTCAGCACTTATCACTAATTTCTCACTTGGGAAAATGTAATTGAGACCTATGTCTTGAATGAACTGTCTAGGGGTTCTGAAATCTTCAATCTCTAACCAAGTGGTATAAAACTGATCTACAAATCCAACACTGTAGTAGAGATTTAGAGCGGATTGTTTTTGCAACACATTTTTAAACCCATACTGAACGGTAGAATTGATAGTGAAAAATGGCTCGTTAGGAAGTTTCTGATTATAGTATGAATATTCTTTTCCATTAGGATCGTATTGCATGTTGAATACGGAATTAAACTTGGAGAAATTGAGTAATACACTCAGGTTATCTTTCCAGGAATAATTGATTTCTCCTTCAAAACCTATAGACTTTGTCTTCCCTAAATTCTCAAATGGATCTGTCTGCACTGCGTCGTTCAACCTTGGGTTGATTTTTCGCACAATTTTATCCTTAGTATCTCGTAAAAAACCTGATGCATACACGGTTAGTTTACTTTCAGTATTCAGCTGATAAGGCCCACCTCTTAAGCCTACATTTAGGTTGTTGCTGAGTTCTGGTCTGATCGCTAGGTTCTCTATGATATTCTCTCCTGGGCTTCCAAAAATTTCATTTTCGGAAGGCATTCTAACCGCTTTTTCTGCAGAGGCCAGAAGAATGAGATTTTGATTTAACTCATAAGATGTGGCAATTCCATATCCTGAGGTATAAGTACTACTTGATACACGATCCTCACTTTTTACTTGCTCCCCATTTACCTTTGTCAGAATTGGATCCATTCGATCGATCTTCTGCTGGTAATATTTTCCAAAAAGATTTGATTTAAACTTTGAATCAAAAAGAGTCACTTCATAAGCCAAAGCCGATATATTTTTCTCTAAATCCCGAGTACCTATAAATTCCCTTTCGGCAGCAGTTTTCATATCATCACGCTGAGTTCTATCGATCATATAATACATATGGCTAAATACCACACGGTGCTTCTCAGAAAAATCATAGGTAACGCCTACTCTATACGTAGCAATGTTTCTATTAATATGATTGATAGTTGGCGCACCCTGCTGAGCACCATTAGGTCTCAAAATAGGGTCTCCATTAAGTCCAATGCTTTGCTTACCAAACCAGTCATAATTCCACCGAACGGTATCATTAACAACTTCATTTCGGTCAGAAACCATCCCATTGAAGGTCACTTCAAGTCCTTGAGTAAGAAAGTTCTGTTTTGCGTAGCTTAAACTCAAGACATTAGCTTGAGACTCCGTAAAACGACCTTTGTATGGAATCGTCATGTAGGTTCCGTGCTGGATTTCGTTGTAATCATCCGACACATTGTATCCCACATAAAATTGATCAGCCCATTTCACATCAGTGAAACCAACCTGAATAGAAGCTCCTACGGATTTATAAGCATCATTGAATCGCTTCGCTCTCACATATTCATAGCGACCGTTTGGAAGAATATTTCGCACAAATTTGCCCCAAATCTCATAATCGTTGTCCGAGTAATTGTAAAACGCTGAACTTTTTACCGTAAAACCAGAATTAGAATTTCGATAGGATCCACTAATATTTGCCTGTTGCGTATTGAAAGATCCATAAGATATAGAAGTAGTCAGATTGTTCATGGCGCCCTTTTTCAGCACCACATTGATGGCCCCACCCAATGCATCATCAGCCAAATGCGCGGGTATTACGCCCTTGTATATCTCGATTCGTTCTATTAATGCAGGCGGAATACTATTGAGACTAAATGATGAACCATAAGTAGAGATAGGTACTCCGTCGACAAAAATCTTCACGGAATTTCCTGACATTCCATTTAGATTATAAGAGACTTGTGATCCTAAACCTCCATTTTGTCGAACTTTAACTCCTACAGATCTATTTAGGAGATCATTGGTTTGCAAAGATTGAAGAGAAGCTTTCTTTGTTTCAATTACATTAACTGCAAAACCTGTTGTTTCAATCTCGCTTTTGTAAGATTCTCCTTTAATTAGAACTTCAGATAGTTCACTATGGTCAGCATGCTGGACTGTAGTTGATAATTTTAAATTGGACTGGTTAAGATGAATTTTAAAATCTAACTGCTGAATTTCAATACTGCTCACTTCGACCGTATGATGTCCAAAAGGAATGGCTGTAAGCTCATATCTTCCTCTATCATCTGAAAGTGTATGTTTTTTTAAAGTTTGAATAAAAACGGACGCGTAAGATACTGGCGTGCCGTCCTCAAAACTTAATGTTCCTGAAACCTTCCCTGTTTGGGCAAAGCCTGTTTCAGAAATGAAAATGATCAAACTGAAAAACACAGTGGATAAAATTGTTCTCATATTTCTGCCTGCCTGAATTAATTGCAAGGCAAAAGTAATCCTTAATTGTAATTAATCTAAATAAGAATTAAAAAATACTGCGTTTGCTTACAAGAAATTTAGGTAAAATCTACCTATGTCATTGATTACTAGTAAATACCTTATTTATAAAAATTCTAAATAAAAATAGTTGAGATAAAAAATAGCTGCTGATCTTGAAATTCAGCAGCTATTTATGAAGGTTTGAAGGAGTTATCAATTAGCAATTTTTATCATTTACATCACAGGACTCTCCAGTTCCACTAGAGATTTCCAGTCCTGAATTAGATTTGGAAAATTCATTCCAGGCTTTCTCAAGTGTCTGATCAAACACCTCATCCGGTTGTGCTCCAGAGATCCCAAATTTTCTGTCCAAAACAAAGAAAGGAACTCCCTTCACTCCTATTGTTCTAGATTCATAGATATCCTGATCTACTTCGTTTTCAAATTTGTTAGAACTTATTACTTCTTGAATAGTATTTTCAGAAAGACAAATTTCTTTCCCCAATCCAAGTAAAACTGCATCATCATCAATGTTAAGCCCATCTGTAAAATAAGCTTTTAGCAAGCTCTCTTTCATCTCATCTCCTTTTCCTACGGTTTTAGCAAGATGCAAAACGCGATGAGCTTTCTTAGTATTTGCGACAACCGACTTGTCTAGATGATAATCCAAGCCTAGTTCTGAAGCCATATTAGTCACATTAGCAGTGATCTCCCTTGTTTGTTCTAGGCTCCAACCTTTTACCTCGGATAGGTATTCCTCAGAACTTTTATTTGGTTGCGTTACTTGATCTGGATTAAGCATAAAACTTTTCCATTCAACTTCTATTTTATCTTTGTGAGGAAATTTCGCTATCGCATTTTCTATTTTTCTTTTTCCGATATAGCAGAAAGGGCAAGCTACATCTGACCATATTTCAATTTTCATATACTTTTAATTTATTTTAATTTACCATCCCCTTGTCAACTTTCGGGGCTTTTAGAACGAAACTCGCATGATTGTGAATCCATCTTCAGTATGACGTTTTTATCTTGCACGATTTCATATTTAGATTCTTTAAGTATCTTATGATGAAATCGAGCTCAGCGCAAACGACAATCAATTATAGGATTTTCAGCTATGCAAGATCCCATGTTACCAATAAGTACCTATTAGTAACATATCAAATAAATTATAAGCTAAAAGAGTTCAGACAACGGTGAAAACTAAAGAATGCCCTTCATGCGCCATGGTAGTAGATAGTAAAGCTAAAATTTGTCCGATATGCAAATTCGAGTTTCCTCAAAGATCACCTTGGATCACTTGGGTTGCAGTATTTCTGCTACTAATCTGGATCCTATTTTACATCTTCTGATCCCACCCTCCAATTGAACATTTAATAAAATGGATAAGCGTAAATTTCTTAAATCTCTGACCTTTCTGGGAATTGGTTCCAGTTCGTTTTTCTCTTCCAAAGAAACTGTAGCAAAATCTATTGCTGACATAGATTTCAGCGCTCCAGACTTTTGGGATCAAATTCGATCCTGCTATAAACTCAAGCCGGAATACATCAATTTGGAAAATGGCTATTATTGTTTTTTGCCTGAAGAAACCCTTGAAAACTACATCACACATCTGAGAGAGGTCAATTATCAGGGATCTAGCTATATGCGCACGGTACAATGGGACAACAAAGCTAAAAGTGCTGCAGCTGTTGCACAATTGATTGGTGCAACACCTGAGGAAGTTGTCCTAACCAGAAACACGACCGAGTCAATTGATTTGATTATTTCTGGATACCCTTGGCAAAAGGGTGATGAAGCAATCGTTTCTAATCAAGATTATGAAAGTCTGCTCAATATGTTTGAATTAGCAGAAAGACGCTATGGTATTAAAGTCAAAAAAATAGACATCCCCATGCATCCTGAAATTGATTCAGATATAGTGACCGTATATGAAAAAGCTATTACGGCTAACACTAAGCTAATGATGGTGCCTCATATTGTGAACATTACAGGGCACATACTACCAGTTAGGAAAATTGCTGATATGGCGCATAAACATGGTGTGGAAGTTATGTTGGATGGTGCTCATGCAGTAGGTCATTTTGATTTTAATATTACAGAATTGGACTGTGATTACTATGGGTCTAGCCTTCACAAGTGGCTGAGTGTTCCTTTAGGATGTGGAATGCTCTATGTGAAAAAAGGAAAAAGTCAACAAATTCGACCCCTCTTAGCTCCCTATGAACTAGATCAGAAAACTTTATTGAACCTTAATCATATTGGCACACATGCTGTCTCCACTGATCTATCGGTCATAGATTCAATCAATTTTCTCAATAAAATGGGAATCAAGCGGAAGGAAGAAAGACTTCGATATATTCAGCGCTACTGGTCAGATCAGGTTCGTGATCTTCCCGGTATCAATGTCAATACGCCAAAAGATCCACATCGCTCATGCGGTATAGCCAACGTAGGATTAGATTCAATGAGCACAGCTGAAATGGCTAAAACCTTAATGGATAAATACAAAATATTCACTGTAGCAATCAATGGATCTGGCGGGGTGAACGGATGTCGCATCACTCCCAACGTTTACACTTCTGAGGAAGAAATGGATCAGTTTGTGCATGCATTGAAAGAAATGTCAGGCAATGCCTAAAATGTACTTCCAGATTCAATTATCAAATAGATAATTTTTCACGAAATAAACTTCTGCCAGGATCAATATTGACAAGATAGACTAGCACTTTTTTCGATATCCATAAAAATTCACACTCAACAGTATATTTTTTGCATAAACCCTTGCATTTTCTTTTCTATGGAATCAATTTTGCCTCCCTATTACGCATGATACAAGTAAATCACATAGCAACCACTTACACGCGCACTACTTCGGTAGAAGTGAAAGCTGATGCTATTGCTTTTTTCACTCCTCTAAGGACGTGTAGATTTTTCTATAGGGTTTAACCCTTCGATGAATAGTTGTACTCCTACGTGGAGTACGTGCCCGCCCTTTTATCTTTGATTTATTTACTAATCTTCCGATTTCATCGGAGTTAACACATGCAATCCCTAATGGATAACATTTCTTTCCAGATTATTGTAGCTAATCCTTCTCATAAGGTTTATTCCACTCAGATCACTGATGAGATGGAAAATTCCGCCAAAGCTCGTGGTACCGGTATAGCCAAACGTAGCCCAGGCTATGTGGAAACCAAAATGGATGAAGGGAAAGCGGTGATCGCATTGACCTCAGACGGTAAATGGGCAGGTTTCTGCTATATTGAAGCTTGGGGACATGGTAAATATGTTGCAAACTCTGGTTTGATCGTTTCTCCTGAATACAGAAAATACGGACTTGCCCGAAAAATCAAGAATGAAGTATTCAAACTGAGCCGTTTGAAGTATCCAGATTCAAACATATTCGGATTGACAACAGGTGCTGCAGTAATGAAAATCAACTCTGAACTAGGTTACATTCCTGTTTCTTACTCAGACCTTACAGATGATAATGAATTCTGGAAAGGCTGCCAAAGCTGTATTAACTACGAGATATTAATGAGTAAAAACAGGCAAAACTGTCTTTGCACAGCTATGCTCTATGATCCCAACTCAAAAAGAAATCACACACAAGAATTAGCACTTCGTGATGATTTCAAGAAAGATCTTAAATTATTTGATCGTTGGGTTAGATTAAAGAAATACGTGATGCTTAAATTGAATAAGTCGAAGGACACCCTTACAAGCATCTTTTTATAAATCATTTCTTCCTTTTCGGAAGCAAAATCCTATTCGATATAGAATCGAGCGAAATGAAGATCGACTGATTATGAGTTGTCCCGATGGCTATCGGGATCATCTAGCGAGATTACAATAGAAAGAAAATTAGACTCTTATGAAAAAAATAGTTTTAGCATACAGTGGAGGCTTGGATACCACATTTTGTGCCTTGCATCTATCCAAAGAACTAGGATATGAAGTGCATGCAGTTTTAGTTAACACAGGCGGATTTTCCGAGGAAGAATTGACAGACATAGAGGAAAGGGCGAAAGGCTTAGGCGTAGCTTCTTTCAAAACACTTCACGTAATGGACACTTATTACAATGAAGTGATCAAATACCTCGTGTTTGGAAATGTACTTAAAAACCAGACTTATCCACTTTCTGTATCTGCAGAGCGCATCCTACAGGCGAAATCATTAGCAGAGTACGCCAAGTCTATCGGTGCAAAAGCAGTAGCTCACGGTTCTACTGGAGCTGGAAATGATCAGGTTCGATTTGATATGATCTTCCAAACGATTGTGCCAGACATCGAGATCGTCACTCCTATTCGTGACTTGAAATTGAGTCGCGCTGAAGAAATCGAATACTTGAAAAAGCATGGCGTTTCGATGAATTTCGAGAAAGCTGCTTATTCTATCAATAAAGGAATCTGGGGAACTTCTGTAGGAGGAAAAGAGACGCTTACGTCTTCCGATTACCTTCCTGAAGAAGCTTGGCCGACTCAAGCAACAGAAACTGAGCCTTTGGAATTGATCCTTTCTTTCGAGCAAGGCGAACTTAAAGGAGTTGATGGTAAAAAATATGATGATTCAGTAGAAGCAATTCAAGCTCTTCAGGCTATGGCTGCGCCTTATGGTATCGGTCGTGACATCCACGTTGGTGATACTATTATCGGTATCAAAGGCCGAGTTGGTTTCGAAGCTGCTGCTCCATTGATCATCATCAAAGGCCATCAGTTGCTAGAGAAGCACACACTTACCAAATGGCAGCTTTTCTGGAAAAATCAATTGGCTGAATTCTACGGTAATCACCTGCACGAAGGGCATTACCTTGATCCTGTGATGAGAAACATGGAGGAATTCATGGCTAGCACACAGACTTATGTGACTGGAGAAGTTCGGGTTTTGCTTCAGCCATTCCGATTCACGTTACTTGGAATCACTTCTAACCATGATTTGATGTCCAACAAGTTTGGTAGCTATGGAGAAATGAACAAGGGCTATACAGCTGAAGACGTGAAAGGTTTCACCCGAATTTTGGGTAACCAAACCTCGATTTTCCATAAGGTAAACTCTGACAATGACTAAAATCAAGACAGCGATCATAGGTGCAGCGGGATATACTGGAGGCGAGTTACTTCGTTTACTAGTTCATCATCCTGCTTGCGAACTGGTCTACGTACATAGCAATAGCCAGAAAGGCAAAAAAGTATCAGAGGTTCATCCGGATCTGATCGGAGATTGTGATCTCATTTTTACTGACGAAGTACAGACAGAAGGAATAGAAGCTGTTTTCTTGGGATTGCCACATGGCCAAACCAAAGGTTTTTTGGATCAACACTCCTTCTCTCCTGAGACAGTTTTGATCGATTTGTCCACTGATTTCCGCGACGAGTCTAATGGCTTTACCTATGGTCTTCCTGAAGTGAATGCTGAGAAAATCAAAACTGCAAAGAAGATCGCAAATCCAGGTTGCTTTGCAACAGGCATTCAATTAGCACTACTTCCTGCTATCGCAAAAGGCTGGGTGAAAGACACGATCAATATCTCTGGAGTCACAGGAAGTACAGGGGCAGGTAAGAAACTAGCTGAGACATCACACTTCAGCTACAGATCTTCAAATATGTCTGTCTATAAGCTTTTTACACACCAGCATCTAAAGGAGATTAATCAGACTTTCAAGCAGCTAAATGCTAGCTTTTCATCTGAAATGCTCTTTGTTCCTTACCGTGGCAATTTCCCTAGAGGCATCTGGATTACAGCTTATTTCCCTTTCGATGGAACTCAAGAGGAGGCTGTAGCTGCCTACAAAGAATTCTATAAAGACGCAGCATTTACTTACGTTTCTGATATCGATATCGATATGAAGCAAGCAGTGAACACAAACAAGGGCATCGTTTACGTGCAGAAAGAAGCTGGTCAATTGGTGATTTACTCTGCTATTGACAACCTACTCAAAGGAGCGTCCGGACAGGCAGTTCAGAATTACAATTTGGCATTTGGACTTGACGAGAGGATGGGCTTGAATCTGAAAAGTTTAGGGTTTTAATTAGATATTAGACTTTAGACACAAGATTCAAGATTTGGTGAGTGCTATTTCGAAATTCAGTATTCATCATTTCTCATTCATAATTCTCCAACCTTGAAATTGATTTGCGAGGTTCATAAGAACTCCGTAAATCAAAAATCGTAATTCGTAAATCCTCATGAAATTATTTGATGTATATCCCCTGATCCCAGTCACCATCACAAAAGCTGAAGGCTGCAAACTATGGGACGATCAAGGACAAGAATATATAGACTTATACGGTGGTCACGCAGTGATTTCCATTGGTCATACACATCCACACTACGTAAAGCGTATCAAAGATCAATTGGATCAGATCGCTTTTTACTCCAATTCCATTCAGATTCCTATTCAACAGGAATATGCTGAAAAGCTTGGAGAGCTTTCAGGCTATCCTGAGTATGAGCTTTTCCTGTGTAACTCAGGGGCTGAAGCTAATGAGAATGCGATTAAGCTTGCTTCCTTCGCAACTGGAAAATCTGGCTTTATTGCTTTTTCTGGAGGTTTTCACGGTAGAACTTCAGGTGCAGTAGCTTTGACAGATAATCCAAAAATCGTTGCTCCCTGTAATGAGAGAGAGGATTTTCAGATTCTTCCATGGGGTGATTTGGAAGCTGTGGAGAAGCGTGTGAAAGATGGAAATATTGCCGGAATTATCATAGAAGGCATACAAGGGGTGAATGGAATTCAGGTTCCTTCTCCTGAGTTTCTAACAGGTTTGGCAGGTATTGCTAAATCTTATGGGGTCAAATTGATTCTTGATGAGGTGCAATCTGGTTTTGGACGCACAGGTAAATTCTTTGCCCATCAATTAGTAGATGGTGTGAAGCCAGATATAATCAGTATAGCAAAGGGAATGGGTAATGGATTTCCTATTGGTGGAATCTTGATCTCACCTGAGTTCAAAGCCACTTACGGACTACTCGGAACTACGTTTGGAGGAAATCATCTCGCATGTGCAGCCGGCCTAGCAGTATTGGAAGTTATTGAAAAAGAAAATCTTCTTGATAATGCCACAATCCTCGGAGAAAAGCTTTTGACCGAATTGAAAGAAATTCCTGGAATCACAAATATTCGTGGTACTGGCTTGATGATAGGTATTGATTTAGATCGGGAAGCTGGCCCTGTACGCACAGAATTGGTCAATAAATACCACATGTTCACGGGAAGTGCAGCAGGAAAGAATACGATTAGACTATTACCACCTTTAAATATCGAATGGATTCAATTAAATTCGTTTTTAACCGCATTAAAAGAAATCTTAAGTCAATCCCCTTCCAGTTAATCCATGGCCAATATTATCCAGCCGCTTCAGCATTTTACAAAATTTGAATCCCTCAATTTAGGCAATGAACTTATTGAGAAAGCGCTTCTTTACAAATCTAATCCTGCGCTAGATAAGGCAAAAGGTGCTGGTAAGCGCATTGGTTGCATTTTCTTGAATCCATCTCTCAGGACTAGGATTTCTACTCAGCTAGCAGCTATGAATCTGGGTATGGAGCCAATTGTATTGAATATGGATAAGGAAGGTTGGGCGCTGGAGATGCAAGATGGAGCAGTCATGAATCGTGGCACTGTAGAACACATCAAAGATGCTGCAGCAGTTTTGGGTTCCTATTTTGATATTCTTGCGATTCGTGCCTTTCCATCTTTGACAAATAAAGAAGAGGACACATCTGATTTTGTTTTTTCTCAGTTTGTTAAATATTCAGGAGTTCCTGTAGTGAGTTTGGAATCTGCCACTCGTCACCCACTTCAAAGTCTAGCGGATCAGATTACCATTCGTGAGAATTGGTCTGGAAAGAAAAAACCAAAAGTTGTCTTGACATGGGGACCACACATCAAATCGATTCCTCATGCGGTGGCCAATTCGTTTGCAGAATGGACGATTGGGATGGATCATGAGCTAACAATTACCCATCCAGCCGGTTATGAATTGGATGAACAATTTACAAATGGTGCTACCATAGAATATAATCAAAGTAAAGCTCTCGAAGATGCTGACTTTGTATATGTGAAGAATTGGTCATCTTTTAATGACTATGGCAAAATAATCTGCACAGACGCCTCATGGATGCTTACCGATAAACATTTACAGCATGCTGAAAACGCTAAAGTGATGCATTGCTTACCTGTACGCAGAAACTTAGAATTATCTGATGAAATATTAGACGGAAAGCGCTCATTAGTACAAATGCAAGCCAAAAATAGAATTTTCGCGGCTCAGGCAGTCATTAGTCACCTGCTGGAACAGCTATAAAGTTATCTCGATTTAGGAAATCGAGCACGACGAAAAATTTAACACTAAGGAATAACTTTCACCCATACGAGATTCCTCCCAATTTCCCCTTTAATTATCGGGGAAATGCCTTTAAAAATACTATTATACAAACATGAAAATCAGTATTATCAAAATCGGCGGGAATGTCATCGATTTTCCTGAAAAACTAGATGAATTTTTAGCACTATTCACCAAATTCCCCGGACACAAAATATTGGTTCACGGTGGAGGAGTTATGGCTTCACGATTTGGTGAATCACTTGGAGTAATGCCTGAAATGGTAGACGGGCGGAGGATTACTGATCAGGAAACTCTGGATGTAGTAACAATGGTCTATGCTGGTTTGATTAACAAAAACATTGTTGCTAAACTTCAAGCCCTGAAAGTAAACGCAATAGGAATGTGTGGTGCTGATGGTAATATCATCCGATCTATCAAACGCCCGGTTAAAGGAATTGATTATGGTTTTGTAGGTGATATTCAGGAAGTTAATACCCAGCTGATTGATCATTTACTTTTAGGTGATTTGCTCCCTGTGGTTAATGCGATCACTCACGATGCTAAAGGCCAATTATTAAACACAAATGCTGATAATATTGCCTCTGCCTTAGCCACCAGCCTTGCCAAAGAGCATCAAGTCAATCTTTATTTCTGTTTCAATAAGAGTGGTGTTTTGATTGATGAAAAGAATGAAAATTCTATTATTCCTATGATAAACGAGGACATTTATAAGGAACTGAAAAAAGAAAATGTTATTCACTCTGGAATGATTCCCAAGTTGGACAACGCATTTGAAGCTTTACAAAAAGGTGTCAATCACGTGTGGATTGGAAAAGCTGAGAACCTTCATTTGGCGGCAAAAGGCAAGATCTCAGGAACTACAATTGAGAGAAGTCGATATGACCTCTTTTAACTAATTAATTATATATCGATGACTCTATTTCATGATGCAGTTCAACTTCTCACCCAATTAATAGAAATCCCATCTTATTCTAAGGAAGAAAGCGCCACTGCTGAGCTTATAGAAGAATTTTTAACCACCAGAGATATAGAAGTTCATAAATCAGGTAATAACATCTGGGCTTTTGCATCTCAATTTGATAGAAATAAGCCAACTATTTGGCTTAACTCTCATCACGATACTGTAAAACCAAACGCTGGCTATACCAAGGATCCTTTTCAAGCAATCACAAAAGATGGAAAGCTTTATGGATTAGGAAGTAATGATGCTGGTGGGCCCTTAGTGAGTCTTTTGGCTGCTTTTACCCACTTCTATGACCAGGATCTTCCATTTAATCTTATTATGATTGCTTCTGCAGAAGAGGAGATTTCTGGCAAAAATGGTATTGCTTCAGTGATTGATCAGCTTCCTCCCTGTGAACTAGCGATTGTAGGTGAACCGACCTTGATGGATATGGCTGTTGCGGAAAAAGGCCTAATGGTGATAGATGCGAAAGTTTACGGAAAAGCAGGTCATGCAGCTAGAGAGGAAGGCGTAAATGCGATTTATGAAGCCTTAGAGGATTTGCAAAAGATTAGAGATTTTAGATTTGAAAAAGTTTCTAGATTCTTAGGCAAATCCAAAGTATCTGCAACAGTCATTCACTCAGGACAGCAACACAATGTGGTTCCTGATGTTTGCGAATTTGTATTAGATGTTCGCGTCACTGATTCTTATTCATTGGAAGAAGCTTTGTCGGAATTAAAAACATCTCTAAGTGCTGAGCTTTCGCCGCGCTCATTAAGACTTCAATCCTCGCAAGTCCCTGAAGGGCATTTGATTTTGAAGGTTGGCGAATACCTAGGGCTAAAGACTTATGGAAGTCCTACCCTTTCTGATCAGGCTTTGATTCCATATCCATCTGTAAAAATTGGTCCTGGGGACTCAGCACGGTCACATTCTGCAGATGAATACATTTACTTGAACGAAATTCAGAAAGGTATTGAAGGATATATCAGCATCCTTGATACCTACGCTGAGATGATTACTAAAAATATTTTAAAATGAAGCTTTGGCAAAAAGAAACTGGCAGTAAAAAGGAAGTAGAATTATTCACTATAGGTCGAGATCCAGATTTTGACATCCTATTGGCTCCATTTGATGTAATGGGATCCATGGCTCACGCCGAGATGCTTTCCACGATTGGGCTTTTGACTGCTGAGGAAAATGAGATTCTACAGATAGGTTTAAAGGATATTTATAAAGAGATTCAAGAAGGAAAGTTTGAAATTGCTCCAGGCGTGGAAGATGTTCATTCCCAAGTTGAGTTTTTGCTTACTGAGCGATTTGGTGATGTGGGCAAAAAACTACATAGTGGAAGAAGCAGAAACGATCAAGTTTTGGTGGATTTAAAGCTTTACTACAGAAATGAGATTGAGCAAATTGTTGAAGATTGCTCAGCACTTTTCACTATTCTTATTTCACTTTCTGAAAAGCATCAAAATGACCTCATGCCTGGCTATACACATACACAATTGGCTATGCCGTCTTCCTTTGGACTTTGGTTTAGCTCTTTTGCTGAAAGTTTAAGTGAGGATCTTGGTTTGCTGAAAGCTGCATTCGATCTCGCAAACAAAAATCCGTTAGGATCCGCCGCTGGATACGGTTCAAGTTTCCCATTGAACAGGACAATGACTACTGAGCTCTTAGGCTTTGCAGACTTACATCACAATGTCATCAATGCACAAAACAGTCGAGGTAAGACAGAAAGAACACTTGCGTTTGCTATGGCTGGAATAGCAGGCACTTTAAATAGAATGGCTTCCGATGTCTGTATTTTCATGAATCAGCATTTTGCTTTTATCAGTTTCCCAGATGATTTGACCACAGGAAGTAGCATTATGCCACATAAGAAGAATCCTGATGTTTTTGAATTGATCAGAGCAAAATCAAATCAAATACAATCAATACCAAATACAATTTCTCTTCTCTTATCAAATACTACAACAGGTTACCACCGAGATTTACAGCTACTAAAAGAAGAGATTTTCCCAGGAATTGAAACCTTGAAAAGCTGCCTTCAAATGACTGGATTCATGCTTAATTCAGTTACAGTCAAAGAAAACATCCTATCTGATTCCTTTTATAAGCATCTATTTTCTGTGGAAGTAGTCAATGATTTAGTACTGAGTGGTGTGCCATTTAGAGATGCTTACAAACAAGTTGGGTTAGATATTGAATCGGGTAATTTTGCACCGGATCAAACTAATCTCAAGCATACACATGAAGGAAGCATTGGTAATCTGAATCTTGATGCTATTGAGAAAAAAATGGATTTAGCGGTAAAAGAGTTTAATTTTCACACAGTTAATCAAGCAATTCAGCATCTAACAAAATAGAAATGACTTAGCTTTTTAAATATTTTGCTTAAATATTTTTAATTTAAGTCAGTTACAATTCGGTTTCTTATAACAAGTCAAGAATTAAACAATACGAATGACCACACTTTTAGGAAAGAATTTAAAATATGACCTAAACGCTAGTTTAGTGGTTTTTCTTGTTGCTTTGCCGCTGTGCTTGGGTATAGCTATTGCCAGTGGGGCACCCCCGATGTCGGGGCTTATAGCAGGGATTGTTGGAGGTATAGTAGTTGGTGCGCTATCCGGCTCACATGTAAGTGTCAGTGGTCCTGCGGCAGGCCTGACCGTGATAGTTCTCGATTCTATTAATAGCATGGGAACATTTCCTCTATTTCTAGCGACTATAGTAATTGCTGGATTGATTCAGCTTGCTCTTGGACTTGCGAAAGCTGGAGTGATTGGTTACTACTTTCCACATTCTGTTATTAAAGGAATGCTAACCGCCATCGGTTTAATCTTGATCCTCAAGCAGATTCCCCATGCTTTTGGTTATGATGTTGATTTGATGGGTGATCAAGCATTTATACAAGCTGACAACCATAATACTTTCTCGGCAATTTGGTATGCCATAAAATACCATAGTATTGGAGCCATCCCTATTGTCTTGGTTGCAATGGCAATTTTGATTCTCTTTGAAAATCCAAAAATTAAAAGTCATAAACTTTTGGGCATTGTTCCCGGAGCTCTATGGGCAGTGATTTCAGGTATTGTTATCAACTCCCTTTATGGTATTTGGAAGCCTGAATGGCAGCTTGGTGGAGACCATCTGGTAAACATTCCTGTTTTGGAGAATCTAGGTCAGATTGGTAATCTTATGACCTTCCCGGATTTCTCCATGATTGGCGAGGGTACTTTTTGGATAGTAGCGGCAACAATTGCCATAATTGGTAGTCTGGAAACATTGCTGAGTATTGACGCATCTGACAAACTTGACCCCTATAAAAGAACCAGCCCTCCAAGTAAAGAATTAGTAGCACAAGGAATTGGAAATACATTGTCTGGTTTGATAGGTGGGCTTCCAGTGACTGCAGTGATCGTAAGAAGCTCTGCAAATGTCGCATCGGGCGCTAAGACTAAAATGTCTGCAATTTTCCATGGTGTGTTATTGATGATTCTAGTCCTAGCCATTCCTAATGTATTAAATCTGATACCTCTTAGTTGTCTTGCGGCAGTTTTGTTTATCGTAGGATACAAATTAGCCAAGCCTTCGATCTTCATAAGTATTTATAAGAACGGTTGGGATCAGTTTATACCGTTCATCGTCACAGTAGTTGCGATTCTATTTACAGACCTTTTAGTCGGTATAGGAATAGGAATGGTTTTCGGATTATTCTTTGTTATAAAGACAAATTTTGTTCATGCCGTAACCTTAACAGAACTGAATGGAAATTACCTTGTTCAGCTACATAAAGATGTCTCATTTCTAAATAAGGCTTTATTAATGAAAAATCTAGAAAAGATTCCAGCTGAAAGTAAGGTAATCATCAATGCCCAAAAGGCTCAATTTATTGATCATGATATCCAAGAGGTTTTGAACGACTTTATCGCTTCAAGCCCAGATAAAAAGATTAAAGTAACAGTTATAGGTTTAAATTATAAAATACACCAAAAAATATGAGCCCTTACGAGAAATTACTGATACAAAACAAAGCGTGGTCAGTTGAACAACAGTTAACAGACGCTAATTTTTTTGGGAAATTAGAAAAGCAGCAATCACCAAAATTTCTTTGGATCGGATGTTCTGACAGTAGAGTTCCTGCTAATCAAATCACGGGTACAGATCCTGGTGAGATATTCGTTCACCGTAACATAGCCAATATGGTCGTTCACACAGATGTCAATTTGTTGAGCGTTTTGGAATATGCAGTAGTTGTATTGAAAGTAGAGCATATCATCGTGTGCGGACACTATGGCTGTGGAGGAATTGATGCTGCTTTGGGCAATAAAAGTTATGGAATAATTAATAAATGGCTCCTCAATATCAAAGAAATATATAATACCCATCAACAAGAAATTAATGCGTTAGAAGTTCATGAAGACAAAGTAAATCGACTTGTAGAGCTCAACGTGATTGAACAATGTCAACATTTAATTAAAACTTCTACGATTCAAAAAGCTTGGAAAAATAGAAACGCACCTACTATCCATGGTTGGGCTTACGGTCTGAAAAATGGTCTAGTTAATGAATTGGTCAATATTGAACCGAATTTCGAAAACATCAATCCTATCTTCAGATACGATCTAGATCAATTAAATAATTAATAGTAGTTTTTTGTATCGTGAGTGAAAAATCATTTTGTTTTATCACTCACGATTTCTTTCTTTGCATCATCCTTTCACTTTTAGTGCTCGGATTTATATAGAAGAGGCGAGAGACAGGCTCATCGACCCTCTGGCAACCTGGAAAGTCCAAGGTGCCAATTCCTGCCAAATGAGATAATCTTATTTGGAACTATAAGTTCATTCGCATATGCACCTAGGATTTCCTCTTTCTCTCTTATCTCTTCAGATTTCATTTTCGGTCAAGCTATTTGCTTACCTCTGGCAAGCTATGCCTTATATGGACTAGCCTATTTTATTAATAGCTAGCTTCTGTATTTTCTCACGTTTTTCAAACCATAAATCCTAAAAACCATGTCTAAAAATCTTCATTTCGACACACTACAAGTTCACGCAGGGCAAGAACCTGATCCAACGACAAATTCACGTGCTGTCCCACTATATCAAACTACATCCTATGTCTTCAATTCCGCAGAGCATGGCGCAAACCTTTTTGGACTAAAGGAATTTGGGAATATTTACACCCGTATTATGAATCCAACTACGGATGTTTTTGAGAAAAGACTTGCTGCGCTAGAAGGAGGAGTGGCAGCCGTAGCTACTAGCTCAGGCATGGCAGCACAATTTTTGGCTATTACGAATATCATGGAAGCTGGAGAGAATTTTGTTTCGAGCCCATACCTTTATGGTGGTACTTTCAACCAATTTAAGGTTTCATTTAAAAAAATAGGGATTGAAGCAAGGTTTGCAAAAGGTAAAAACCCTGCTGATTTCGAGGCACAAATAGATGATAAAACAAAAGCAATCTACTTGGAGACAATAGGAAACCCTGAATTTAATATTCCAGATTTTGAGGCAATTGCTGCCATTGCTAAAAAGCATGGCATTCCATTGATCGTTGATAATACCTTCGGAGCAGGTGGGTATTTATGTCAGCCTATCGCTCATGGAGCTAACGTAGTCACTTCATCCGCTACCAAATGGATCGGTGGTCATGGGACCTCCATCGGAGGAATCATCGTCGATGGAGGCAACTTTAACTGGGGAAATGGCAAGTTTAAGCAATTCTCAGAGCCTTCAGAAGGATATCATGGCTTGAATTTCTGGGAGGTATTTGGAGAAAACAACCCTTTAGGACTTCCTAATATTGCTTTTGCAATTCGTGCAAGAGTAGAGGGACTTCGGGATTTTGGACCTGCAATCAGTCCATTTAATTCATTCCTTTTACTACAGGGAATAGAGACTCTATCTCTTAGAGTAAAGAAAACAGTAGAAAATACACTGGCTTTAGCTCAATGGCTAGAAGCGCACCCTAAAGTGCAAAAAGTGAATTACCCAGGATTAGCATCCTCTCCATACCATGATTTGGCGAAGAAATACTTAACAAATGGCTTTGGTGGTGTCCTAAGTTTCGAGCTGAAAGGCGACAAAGAGCAAGCTTCAGCTCTGATCAATAATCTTGAGCTGATCTCTCACCTAGCCAATGTAGGTGATGCTAAGACACTGATTATCCAGCCTGCTGCCACTACCCACCAGCAACTATCTGATGCCGATCAAATCGCCGCTGGTGTCACTCCTACTCAGTTGAGAATCTCCTGTGGTATCGAACACATCGAGGACATCAAGTCGGATCTGCAACAAGCTTTCGATAAAATCTAATTCAAAAAATGAATCTTAAAAGTCAGTACGCTTCGATTACCATGACCCAGGACATATTTCATTCTAGCTTGCCTTTACACTTGGAATCAGGAGAAATTCTCCCTGAATTTGACTTAGGCTATACCACCTATGGTCAGCTCAATGCAGATAAATCAAATGTGATCTGGGTTATACATGCGCTTACAGGAGATTCCAATGCTCAAGAATGGTGGAATGGTTTGATAGGTGAGGATAAGTTTTTCGATCCATCAAATCATTTTATCATCTGTGCAAATCTTTTAGGTTCTTGCTACGGCTCTACTCAGCCTTTTAGTGAGAATCCCATAACTGGTAAGCCCTACTATTATAAATTCCCACAGATGACGACCAGAGACCTAGCTCAAGGGTTGGAGAGATTGAGGATTCATTTGAAAATAGAATACATTCATAGTCTTATCGGTGGATCACTAGGAGGTCAAGTTGGACTGGAATGGGCATACCTATTGGAGAACAAGCTGAAAAACGCAATCATTTTAGCATCTACGGCCAAAACAAAACCTTGGGTAATCGGCTTCAATGAAACCCAGCGAATGGCAATAGAGTCAGACTGCACCTGGGGTGAATTTCATGAGCGGGCTGGTCAAAAAGGCTTGGAAACTGCACGTGCTATTGCAATGCTCACTTATAGACATCCACTTGACCTGGAAACCAAACAATCAGATCAATCTAATAAGTTAGATGATTTTCGTGCTGCATCATATCTTAGATATCAAGGTCAAAAGTTAGCAAAACGGTTTAACGCGCTCTCCTACTGGACCCTTAGCAAGACTATGGATTGTCATGATTTGGGCAGAAACCGAGGTGGATCAGAGGAAGCTTTATCAAAAATTCTGGCAAATGTTTTAGCGATTGGAGTAAATTCAGATTTGCTTTTTCTTCCTTCAGAGTCACAATTTATTAGCCAACATGTGAGCAGAGGAACTTATAAAGAAATCAGCTCTAATGCTGGCCACGACGCCTTTCTGATTGAATTTGAGCAATTATCCTATATACTGAAGTCATTTTATTTGCAACAAAAAAATTAGTAAGTATTCAGAAAAAAAATAAAGAATTGCTTCGAATTTGGTCTTAGTGATGAATGGAGCTTTTTTTGGTTAAAAAGCTTTTAAGAGAAATGGAAATTAATAAGGCAGTATCCTCTGCCTTATTTTTTTACTCTATTCCATTCTACTGTGCGGCTCACCCATGACTCTCCTAAGAATCCTTTGATTTCAAGAATATCTTTCTTTTTGAGCTGCAGTTCGCATGCATAACTGATACCAGATTTCGGATCGTAGATCTTACCCTCTGACCAAATTCCATTATTAAATTCCAAACCTTCCAAAATCGTAAGTCCCATCAATGGACGATTTCTTAAGCTGGTATCTGAGTTCACCAAATCTAAATAAGTCTCGGGATCACCCTCTTCATACTTTATCCATATGATTTTCCCGATTAGCTGATCGTCTTTCTCAAGTATCTCAATTTGGGTAGTTTTTTGACTATTAAACCACACTCCCAAGATCTTAGAGTTGGATTGAGCTTGCGTAGGCTCCAAGCCTATACCTAGTGAAAAAAAGCATATTAAAGCGAATAGATAAGGTTTCATGGAGACTTGATTTTATTAAACTTACGACAAGGTAGCTTCATAGTAATGTCACTTAGTCCTAAAACCATACCAAAGCACTTTTTGATTTAAGCATTAACCTTCCATTCTATTTCCAAAAACTCCTCTCTATTTTACTTTAATTTATAGGTACAAAGAGTATTCAAAAATATTCATTCGACTAGTGAATTAGTATTCACTATATGCTTAAACTATCTGATTAATAAAAAAACTGAATAAATTATGCTTGAAATCCTTTCTTAGGAATAGATTGGCAATATCCTTGGAGTAGCTTACTTTTGAGCAGAAAACATAATCTATGGCCAATTATCCACGAAAGAAAAAGACACTTGGGCACTTCAAATTCGGAAGTGTTCTCTTCAGCACTACCTTATCACTTTTTATAGTAGGCCTTTTCGGAGTAATCTTAATTCAGGCGAGAACGCTTACAAGTATGATTCGAGAGAATATCGAGGTTCAAGTATTTTTAGAAAAAAATCTAGAGCAAAAAGAACTTGATATAATCCACGATAACCTTGGTGCACGCTCTTTTATTTTACAGAAAGGTGACACATTAAATCTCAAATTTGTTTCAGATGAAGAAGCGGCCGCAACTTTTATCGAAAGCACAGGAGAAGATTTCACTCAATTTCTGGAAGACAATCCATTACGTGATAGTTTCGTGTTGACAATTGCTGAAGAATTTCAAACCTCAGAGCAGCTAGAGGCTATCGTGAAAGAGATTGAGGCTATCCCAGGTGTATTTGAGGTGTCCTATATGACAGATTTAGTCGATTCTATCAATAAAAATTTGGTCAAAGTAAGTTTGGTACTGGGTGGATTTATATTGATTTTGATTATTACAGTTGTCATGTTGATTAACAATACGATCAGACTTGCTCTTTTCTCTCAGCGTTTCCTGATTCGCTCTATGCAATTAGTAGGAGCTACTAGAGGTTTTATCAGAAAGCCATTTCTGTCCAGAGCCTTTCTATTTGGGATGTTAGCAGGAGGTTTTGCCTCTGTTATACTATTTGCTTTAGTGAAATATACCCAAGCAAATATCGAAGGATTCGCAATGCTTCAAAATCAGCAACTGTTGCTTTTGCTTTTTGGAATATTGATTTCAGTGGGAGGAATTCTTTCTGTATTGAGTACCTTGCGCGCAGTGAATAAGTATTTAAATATGTCCTTGGACGAACTCTATTAAAATAATGAGCAAATCTTCATTCCCTTTTTCCAGAAAAAATTACAAGTTAATGTTCATCGGGATAGCTATGATCGTTCTTGGCTTTGTGGTCATAGGTCTAGACAGTGATCCACATGGTAACGGTGTATTAGGATTAACTATCGGCCCAATCCTTACACTGGGAGGATTTATTTTTCAGTTTTACGCCATTTTCTCCAAAACTGAAAGTAATTAAGCGTGGAAATTATTGATGCTATTATCCTTGGAATTATTCAAGGGTTGACGGAATTTTTACCAGTTTCTTCTAGTGGTCACTTAGAACTGGGTAAGGCTATTTTGGGAGAAAGCAAAATGCCTGCAGAAGGTTTAATGTTTACTGTAGTTGTTCATTTTGCAACCGCATTAAGTACTATTGTTGTTTTCCGAAAAGATATTGCAGAAATCTTTAGAGGTTTATTCAAATTTGAATGGAACAGCGAAACGCAATTTGCGTCTAAAATAGTGCTGTCAATGATTCCCGCAGCCATAGTAGGAATCATTTTTGAAGAGCAATTAGAGACATTATTTGGAGGACAGATCGTATTTGTGGGGTTTATGCTCATTTTGACCGCTGTTCTTCTTTATCTAGCTGACAAAGCAAAATTCACTAACCAACCAGTGACCTTCGGTCAAGCACTTATCATAGGTATAGCACAGGCTATTGCAATACTTCCTGGCATTTCACGCTCAGGAGCCACCATTTCCACGTCTGTTCTTCTAGGTATAGACAAGGAGAAAGCGGCAAGATTCTCTTTTCTGATGGTAGTACCATTAATCTTAGGCAAAATTGCCAAGGATATTTTGGGAGGCGATCTTTCTTTAGATACTGAGGGATTTGGATACTTAGCTGCTGGATTTATTGCTGCGTTTATTGCTGGTATTGCAGCATGTACTTGGATGATAAAACTCGTTAAAAACAGTAAGCTCAGCTATTTTTCCATCTACTGCTTGGTAGTTGGTGTGATTGCAATTGTAGCTGGACTATACTTATAAAATGGAAGAGCCTTACGGAGAAGTATTCTTGATAGATAAACCATTCGAATGGACATCTTTTGATGTAGTTAGAAAAGTTCGAAATGCACTCCGAATTAAGAAAGTGGGTCATGCTGGCACACTTGATCCCTTAGCAACAGGCCTTCTAATCGTTTGTGCTGGGAAAATGACCAAACAAATAGACTCTTTCATGGGTCAAGAGAAGGAATACACTGGCACTTTCGTAATCGGAGCGACTACAGATTCTTTTGATTTAGAGCAACCTATTGTACCAGTAGCAGATCCCTCCCAAATTACTTTGGAGCAGGTAAGTCAAGCCGTAGCTGAGCTAACTGGAGATATTTTGCAAATTCCACCTATGCATTCCGCTATTAAAGTAGATGGTAAGCGAGTGTATGAATCTGCTAGACAGGGCAAAGTGGTGAAGATGGACCCACGTCCTGTCACTGTGAGTGAATTCGAAATTACCAAATTTGAAAATCCAATTATAGAGTTCAGAATTGTTTGCTCCAAGGGAACCTACATCAGAAGCCTGGCAAGAGATCTAGGTGAAAAATTGAATGTTGGGGCGTACATGAGTTCGCTTTGCAGAACTAGAATTGGTAATTTCAAACTTTCTGATGCTCATGAGCTTTTGCATCTGGTAGAGGAAATCAAAGCAAGAACAAATGAAGATCTATGAAGGCTTAAGAGATTTCCCAAAGCTCTCCAACGCGGTAGTTACTAGCGGGACATTTGACGGAGTGCATCTGGGGCATCAAAAAATCCTTCATCGTATCCGTGAAATTGCTCGCTCAATCAATGGAGAGACAGTTTTAATCACTTATTGGCCACATCCCAGGCTTGTACTTTATCCAGATGAGCATAACCTGAGGCTTTTAAGCACTTTTGAGGAGAAAGCAAAGTTGCTTCGTGAGGCAGGTATTGACCATTTGGTCACGATTCCTTTTACCAAAGAGTTTTCACAACTTACATCCAAAGAATTTATTGAGTCCGTACTGGTAGACACCATTCAAACCAAGAAATTGGTCATAGGCTACGATCATAGATTTGGAAAAAACAGAGAGGGTAGCTTCGAATACCTTCAAGCTCATCATGCCAAATACGGATTTGATCTCGAAGAAATCTCCAGGCAAGATGTGGAAGATATCGGTGTATCTAGCACCAAAATTCGCCATGCATTAGCCACTAGCGATATAGCTAATGCTATTAATTACCTCGGTAGACCTTACGAATTAAATGGTTTGGTGATCAAAGGACAGCAAATTGGCAGATCTATTGGCTTCCCAACAGCAAATATTCACATACCCAATGATTACAAACTAATCCCCAAAGATGGCGTTTATGCTGTTGAGGCTTTAGTGCATGGATCTCTCTACAAAGCCATGCTTAATATAGGTAATAGACCAACAGTAAACGGGACTAAAAGAACTGTAGAAGCCAATTTATTTGACTTTCAAGGAGATTTGTACGACAAACAAATCACTATTTATATCAAAGCTTTCATACGAGAGGAGCAAAAGTTTGATGGATTAGAATCGTTGAAAGCACAACTATATTTAGATCAAAAGAATGCAAAGAATTTGCTATAAACCCAAAATATATGATTGACAAGACTGTAAAAAATGCCTTTGAAGCAGTAGCTGATATTCCCAGTAATTGCATGCTGATGATGGGAGGCTTTGGACTGACTGGAATACCCGAAAATTGCATTTCAGCAATATTAGAAAAGGACATTTCTGGATTGACTATCGTTTCCAACAATGCTGGTGTAGATGATTTCGGGATAGGTCTTTTGCTAAAAAAGCGAATGGTAAAAAAAATGATTTCAAGCTATGTAGGAGAAAATGCTGAGTTTGAAAGACAATTGCTAAGTGGAGAGCTAGAAGTAGATTTGATCCCACAAGGAACCCTTGCAGAGCGAGTAAGAGCAGGTGGTGCCGGTATTCCTGCATTCTTTACTCCAGCTGGAGTAGGAACAGAGGTTGCTGAAGGCAAAGAATCCCGAGAGTTTGATGGGAAAATGTATCTGCTAGAGAGTTGGTTGAAAGCTGATTTTTCTATAGTCAAAGCTTGGAAAGGTGATACAGCGGGTAATTTAATTTTTAAAGGAACAGCAAGGAATTTCAACCCATTAATGGCAGCAGCAGGTAAAATTTGCATTGCTGAAGTGGAAGAATTGGTGGAAGCTGGTGAACTCAATCCAAATGAGATTCATACTCCAGGTATCTATGTTCAACGGATTTTCCAAGGAAGCAATTACGAGAAGAGAATAGAACAAAGGACTGTCTCAAAATAACTTTTGAAAGTCTAAATTTTGAATTTCCTCATCCATCTCTGACTTTAAAACCAACCCAAAATGCTTACAAAAGATCAAATAGCTCAGCGAATCGCTAAAGAAGTGAAAAATGGGCAATACATAAATTTAGGAATTGGAATTCCAACCTTAGTTGCCAATTACATTCCGGCCAACTTAGAGGTAGTCCTTCAATCCGAGAATGGATTGCTCGGAATTGGCCCCTTCCCTACCGAAGATCAAATAGATCCAGACCTCATCAATGCAGGGAAGCAAACCGTGACTATGGCAAAAGGATCAGCACTATTCAATTCTGCAGAATCCTTTGGGATGATTCGTGGCGGGCATGTTCATCTGACCATTTTGGGAGCTATGGAAGTATCCGAAAACGGAGATATTGCCAACTGGAAAATTCCTGGAAAAATGGTTAAAGGAATGGGTGGAGCTATGGACTTAGTCGCTTCTGCAGACAATATTATAGTAGCAATGCAGCATTGTTCACGATCTGGAGAATCAAAACTGCTCTCCGAATGCTCACTTCCTATCACAGGAATCCGCTGTGTGAAGAAAATAGTAACAGATCTTGCCGTGCTTGAAATAGCTAAAGAAGGAGGATTTATACTTCTGGAAAGAGCACCTGGGATTTCAGTAGAAGAAATCAAATCCAAAACTGCTGGCAAACTGATTATTGATGGTGAAATTCCTGAAATGGTATTTGAGTAAATTCAGCATAAAGGAACTCAGGCAGCAGTCATTCAGTTACCCAGATTAATTTTGCTTGAAAAAGACATGGTTCCATTGCAATCAAACTATAATTCATGAGATCAAGCATGACTTATAAGGGCATACCTAGAGATGATTATTCAATGCAAGATTCCTCCCGATAGTTATCGGTATAATATTGAAAAACAAAACAACAGATGAAAAACTCAGAGATCAAATTCCAAGTCGACTTAGATGAAAACAGTTTCCCAAAATCAATCAAGTGGGATGCATCTGATAAAGAAGGTTCAGGACTAGAGGATACAAAAAGCATAAGTCTTAACGTATGGGACAATCAAAACCATAGCACACTCAGGATCGATCTATGGACTGAAGAAATGTCAGTGGTAGAAATGAAACGCTTTTACATAGATATCTTAGGCGGAATGGCACAAACTATTTTAAATAGCACTGCAGACGAATACATGTCAGAGGAGATAAAAGAGCTTTGTGATCGTATGGTAAAGCATGTAAACGAAGAAAATAAAGCAGGTTAATTCTGTCTAACTAAGCTCAAAAGTCCAGCAATGCTGGACTTTTTTGTTTTTAATTCAATTATTACTTTAAATTATAATTTTCGAATCTATAATGAAACTCTAGACTGGTTTGATGATTCATAATAAAAACATCTTTTAATTTTTGATTTTATTATGAATCATGCAGTTTCCAATTAAGGCAAAATTTCCGGTCATAACCTTAATATAATATTTTGACTATAAACTATTAATTATTGATTTTTTACGCTAATTTTTGAGATGTACTTAATGAATTTACACCCAAATTCAATTGATCTAACAATCCAAAAAACTAGCCTATGAGCAATTTTACAAACAAAATTAGGGCATCAGTGTTTTTACTAACACTCTTAGTTTCCCTTACAGCAGGAAAGCTTCTAGCCCAAACCAGCATTTCTGGAACAGTGACTGATGCAGAGACCAAAGAGACCTTAGTAGGTGTTAATATTTTGGTGAAAGGCAAAGTAATAGGAACCATCTCTGATTTGTCTGGGAAATACTCCTTAAATGTCAATCAAGCTCCTCCATTCACGTTGATCTTTTCTATGATTGGCTACACGCAACAGGAAGTGGTGATCAGCAGCGCACAAAGCAAAATTGATATTCAATTAGCTGAGTCGACCATAATAGGTCAAGAAGTAGTTGTATCTGCTTCGCGAGTTGAAGAAAGTGTAATGCAGTCACCTGTATCTGTGGAGAAAATGGACATCATTGCTATAAGAGATGCTCCTCAAGCAAGCTTCTACGATGCTATCAACAATATGAAAGGCGTGGAAATGAGCACCCAGTCTCTCCTATTCAAATCTTTCAACACCCGCGGATTCAATGCCAATGGTAATGTCAGAACTGTTCAGCTGATTGATGGGATGGATAATCAAGCTCCAGGCTTAAATTTCTCTGTGGGAAACATAGTTGGTATCTCAGAACTTGATCTAGAGAGTGTTGAACTACTTCCAGGCGCTTCATCAGCACTTTATGGACCAAATGCCATTAATGGTATTTTGTTGATGAATTCTAAAAGTCCATTCTTATACCAAGGACTTTCTGCAAGTATGAAAACGGGCATTATGGACCAAGGAGACAGGGTTGGTAGGGATAATAAATCTCAAGCAGCTACTGGTTTTTATAACTTCAGTGCTAGGTATGCAAAAGCAATCAGCGACAAATTTGCCTTTAAAGTAAATTTCGAATACTTAACAGCAGATGACTGGCAGGCAAATGATTTCCGAGATCAATCACTTTTAAATGGATCAACCATTGAAACAGGAACTACTTCCAATAATCCAGCTTACAATGGTGTAAATATTTACGGGGATGAAACGAATGTGAATATGCTTTCAGTTGCACAATCTATGGTTCGAGCTGGAGTTTTACCATCTGCAGCATTAGGGATTATTCCAAATATGGCAGTTTCTAGAACAGGGTATATGGAAAGAGATATTGCTGATTATGGCACCAAATCCGTAAAGTTTAATGCTGCACTCCACTATAGAATCAATGATAATATAGAGGCAGTGCTTCAAGGTAATCTCGGATTTGGCACTACAGTTTATACTGGAGCAGACAGGTATTCCCTTAAAGACTTCACTATGGGACAATACAAGGCTGAATTAAGAGCTTCCAATTGGTATGTAAGAGCATACACTACTCAGGAACGTTCAGGTGATGCATTCGCTGTGGGAACCGCAGCACAAGGAATCAATGAAGCATGGAAAGCTAGTACAAGATGGTTTCCAGAATATGTAGGGGCTTATGCACAAGCTGCTGGAGCTGGACTTCCTTCTGATCAAGCACACCAAGCAGCTAGAGCTTTTGCAGATCAGGGAAGATATATGCCGGGTTCTACAGAATTCAATAATTCACTGAGTGACGTGACATCAAGACCTATTCCAGGAAATGCAAGTGGAGTTGGAGCGAAATTCGTTGATAAAACAAATTTGTATCACTTCGAAGGATCTTATAATTTTTCAGAGCAAATCGAATTTGCAGAGTTCGTAATAGGAGCTAATTATAGGATTTATGATTTGAACTCCAACGGGACCTTATTTGCAATGGATGAAAACGGTGATGAATTTAATATCAATGAGTACGGTGGATATATCCAAGGTTCTAAGAAGCTTTTCAATGATAAATTTAAACTGACTGCATCTGCACGTTACGATAAAAATGAAAACTTTGAAGGGCAGTGGTCTCCAAGGGTATCTGGCGTTTTCACACAAGGAAATCACAATTTTAGAGCTTCCTACCAGACTGGGTTTAGAATTCCAACCAACCAAGATCAATACATTAATCTTAATACCCCTCAAGCTCGTCTGATCGGAGGATTACCTTTCCTTGCAAATCAATACAATTTGAATACAAATTCCGGCTATACTTTGGCGAATGTAACTAGTTATGGTGCTGCAGTTTCAGTGGATACAAAACCTGGCTCACCTGTGTACCAGCAGAGTATTCAGCAGGCTACTCAAATCGCTATAACTCAAGCAACTCAGACGGTAATACAGCAAGTTCAAGCAGGCTTAATTCCGGCAAGTGAAGCTCCTGCAGCTATTGCGGCCCTTGTTCCTTCACTTGTACCTGGAATTGCTGCACAACTTGTTCCAGTTAATGCTGCTGGAGCCAATGTAGATAAATTGCAACCATACGAGATCAAAGAATTCAAACCTGAAAGAGTAAAATCTTTTGAGGTAGGATACAAAGGTATCTGGGGCACCCGATTATTGGTAGATGCCTACGCTTACTTTAATAGATTCGAGAATTTCAACGGTAGTCAAGTACTTGTACAAGATGCTTCAGAAGCAGGACTTGCAGGTCCTAATGCGATCACAGGTCTAAACTTAATCGGAGTAGGTCCAGGAGGTAGAAATGTATACTCAATGCCTGTGAATAGAACAGAAATCATCAAATCTTGGGGATGGGCAGCAAGTATGGATTACAAACTTCCCAGGGGATATACTGTAGGAGGTAATGTTTCCTTCAATACCCTATCCAACTTAGATGAATTAGCTGAGACTGGTTTCCAGCCTAGCTTCAATACTCCTGAGTATCGTTATGTATTGAACTTTGCAAACAGAGAAGTAATTGACAACCTTGGATTTGCAGTGGCCTATAGATGGCAAGGAGAATTTGCTTGGCAATCCTCTTTTGTAAATCCAGCAGTGTCTAGTCAGCAATTAGCTGTAATTCCTGCATATGGAAGTTTTGATGCGCAAGTGAGTTACAAAATAAAGAGCATCAAGTCTATTCTTAAAGTTGGTGGATCTAACCTATTTAGTAAAGGATACACGCAAGCTTGGGGTAATCCAACTGTTGGAACTATGTACTTTGTCAGCTTGACTTTTGACGAGTTCTTAAATTAACAAGCAGAGTATCTTAATTTGTTTAAGAGCCATCTCGTACGATCGAGGTGGCTTTTTTTCATTTACCACATATTCGTAATATACATTTACTAATCATCCTGAAGTATTTTCATTTAAGTGATCTCTAGCTCTTAAATCTGAGCCACATTCCATATAAAAAGTAGAACTGGCAATGAAAGATATTCAGATTAATTATTGAGTCACCAAATCTCTTAGGACTAGGTACTATTGAGAAAGATTACCCCAAGCCTATCACATACTAGATAACAATCACTAAGGAGTATAGACGAATTTGCAAAAGACAAACACTTCTCGATGGAAAAAAAATCGGGATTACCACGCCTGTGATAATCCCGATATCTAGTAAGTTAAATACAAATCAATTATTCCCACTCCTTTTTCAAAGTACCTAGAAAACTTACCAAATCTCGAATTTCACGCTTGGTAAGCAATGCCTTCATATCAGGCATGCTGGAAGGAGAATATTTACGTTCCGCTATGCTAGTATTCATGATCAAGGTATCTGGCTTAGCTCCTACTTTTATTACTATTCCATCCGTTTTCTCTTCCATTAACGTCCCGTTTAAAGTCGTCCCATCTTTCAATTCAATCTGTACAATTCCATATCCCGGAGCCAAGTGCTTACTTGGATCTATCAAGGATTCAAGCAGTTCAGTGTTCGTTCTTCTATTAGCTATGCCATTCAAGTGTGGGCCTGCTACACCACCCATGTCATCATACCCATGGCATCGGATACATTGTGCGGTTTGATTTTGAAAGAAAATATTCCTACCAACTCTAACACTTCCACCTTCTAGGGCTCCACTATACAGCTCCACTAAATTCCCATGGGTACGCGTTTCTTGTATTTCGTCGTATTTAGCTCTCAATTCAGTTGATTGAGTCGCATCAATTGACTCCTCCAGCTCAATCATCACTTCATTAGGCAATTTATTTGCTGCCAAATCATCCAAGATCGTATTCCAGAGAGGAAGAGCTGCAGAGTTTTCAAGATTGCCGAGGCTAAGTAGGCCAGCTTGTTTTTCTGATGTTGACTTATTTTGTATCACGTCTTGCAATAAACTCACCATAAGCTCCTGTGAAATGTCTGTTTTGGTCAAAAGGTCCAATCCAACCACTCTAACAGCCATTGATTCGTCCTTCATTGCAATAGCAATAGGCTCAGAAATCCTACTTGGATTAGCTGAAGAAAGAGCCAAAATTGCTGCCACACGAATTTTTTCTGATTGATCATTTTTTAATAAAGAGACAAGCTTCGTCTCCGCGTCAGCTATTTTCAATTTGCCAATTGCTTTTACTCCAGCTTCTCGAATAGCCTCATTTTTATCATTTAAGGCACCTAAAAGAGCGGATTTTACTGATTCTTGGATAGGTCCAAGATCTCTTTCCACAACACCACGGTTTCTACCATCTACTCTATCAAGCACTGATGGTTTCGCCCATGTGCCTAAGGTGGCAATGGCTTCCGCTTTCAAAGTAGAATTTACTCCTGGCTTTGCAATGTAACTTTTTAAGTTGTCCATAGACTTCTGAGTACCAACTCTTAGATTAGCGCTAATGGCTCTTCTGATCAATGGTTCATTTTCGAAGCTTGTAGTCACCAGTAGATCACCTAAAGCTGGCAATGAACCCTCGATTGAGAAGTCATCGTTGATAGCTCTTGCAGCCTCTGTCACGATGTATTCATCCTTATCAGCAAGGAATGCTGTAATGCCCGGATCGGCCATTCTACGCAATGCTAAAACGGCGCCCAAGCGAACTGCATTGGAAGGATGTGATGATAAGGCGATAATCGGATCTTTCTTATTGATTCGTGCCAAAGCTAAACTTGCCGCATGACGTAAAAATGCATCTTCATCATTATTAGCTTCCAAAACTCCTATCAATCCGTTGATGGCAGGTTCAAAAGCAATTCTTCCCAAAGCTTCTGAAGCGAAAAATCTCACTCGGATCTCTTTATCTGTCAGTAATGGTAAAAGCGCATCCCCAGCTTTTGCATACTTAATATCTCCTAGCCACTTGGCTGCCTGAGCTCGAATCTCAGGATCTTGATCTTTCAATAATGGAATTAGAGCATCTGCGTAATCCTTTTTCACTATTCTTGCCAATTGGCTAATCCCAACTATAGCATGTATTCTAGCATATTGATTGGTTCTTTGAGCAATTGAAGCATGAAAAACTTTAGCTCCATCATCACCTCTTTTTGCTAATTCAAACTGCGCTTTTCTTCTAATTCGCATATCTTCATCACCTAGAAAACTACTTAATGCGTCATCAGTAAGGGTTTTGAAGTCAATTTTCATTGTTTGGGAAGTGATCTTTCTAGCTTCCCAATTAGCTCCCGCCTCATCCTCAATTTTCCAAATTCTACCTGAATTCTTTGTATTCCATCCATCTTTCCAATCAGCAAAAAATAAGTTTCCATCAGGGCCAAAATCAAGGCCTGTTGCCAATACGCCTGACATGATATTCTCTGTTTGAGACATCTTAAAAGATGCTCCATCGGGTTCTAATTTGAAAGCATGTATACCTGACCTACTTGGATTTCCTACGAATGAAGCTACAAAAAAAGTATTTTTCCACTTTTCAGCTAAAGCTGTTCCAGGGTTATAGACCATTCCAGTGGGTCCATTGATGTAGTTTTGTATAGGAGGAGTGATATAAGCCGCTTGACCTTCATGTCTCGGGATAAATAGCTTTTCATCCATCCAAACTTTGTAGGTGTTGTTATCTGGATCTCGATATTTACCAAATTGCCAGTTGGTTCTCCAGCCTGTATCTGAGCCATTGACTAGATATACTAATCTTTCGCTTTCTCCAGGATGATCACCATCATTATCTACAGAAATAAGGTTGTTGTAGGCATCAAAGGTGAATTCATGCGTATTTCTTACACCCATAGCAAATATTTCAAAATCACTTCCATCTGGATTTGCCCTTGCCACCACGCCTCTGTTTGGGTATTTCCATTCAGTGCCATCTGGTCCTACTCCATTGAAACCTATATCTCCAATTCCCCAGTAGATTCGACCATCAGGACCAACTTCTAAACCAGACATTCCATGTCCACCAAAACCAATATGAATTCCATAACCATGAGAAATAGACTCTTTCTCATCCATTATTCCATCGCCATTTTTATCAGTAAGTCTCCACACATCTGGACCTACTCCCACAAATAAATTATCTTCAAATTTCAATAACGCTCCTGCCACATCTGTGGTAACATCATTGAAATCCTGCACCATGATCTGAGAATAGTCTGCAAGACCATCCCGATCTCGATCTTCTAGTCTAAATAGTTCCTCTCTCTCCACAGTCATGTCTCGCCAGTCATGTGATCCGTCACCGTTCACATCTGCAAGCCAGGTGTTTTTATCTGACATCTCAGGCGAAAGCGTCTTTTGAAGAAATGCCCTTTTTTCTTCAATAGTCTGAAGACTGATGGATTCAATTTCCCAATCCTGATGCTGTCTAATGTCAAATTCAGAATTTTTTTGCCGATTGGTTCGGGTGTAATAAACACTACCATCATCCGTCACCTGTATAGAAATTGGGTCATAAACTAACGAGTCAACTGCCCATAGCGAAAGTTTTAAGCCTGGAATGAGTGTTGCATTGATTCCACCTTCGGCAGCTTCTACCATTGGTGCAATTTCTTCCTTAGTCAAGGTTCGTTCTCTTAGATCCACTTTTTCTTGCTTGCTACAAGAAATCATTAGAGGGATTGAAGCAGCCAAAATAATTTTGGCATAGTGTCTTGTTTTTTTGGGTTGAGGCATAGGTTACTTTTGTTTTTCTGGTCTTGAAATTAACAAAATTAACCATGGCTTTTGAGCCTTTGATTCGAAAACGCTGTAAAAACAAAAATCCCGATCAAGGATCGGGATTTTGTGCACTTTTAACCACTAACAACCATAAAACAAAAATAATTAAAGACTAAGCAATAATCAGCTTTATGTCTTGGTAGTCGGTACGGGAATCGAACCCGTGTTTCATCCGTGAAAGGGACGTGTCCTAACCCCTAGACGAACCGACCATTAATAACCTAAACAATACTTTTCACAACTTCCTGATAATCAGGCGACAGTAGTCGGTACGGGAATCGAACCCGTGTTTCATCCGTGAAAGGGACGTGTCCTAACCCCTAGACGAACCGACCATTAATACCCTTCGAAAACGTGCTTTTCTCAATGGTGATGCAAATATAGAGGGTTAAGTTTTTAAAACCAATTTGGCTTCGAAAATTTCTTTGGATATTGAGCTAAAAAGCTGAGACCAAAGGAATAAAATTTTCTTGAACAGGTTTGCGGTTGATTTTCCTATTTTTGAATCCAATTAGAAAACTAACAATGAAACCAGCCAACGAGATCAGAATAGCAATTAACGGATTTGGCCGAATAGGAAGATATACCGCAAAATTAATTTTAGAAAACAGTGGACTTAACCTTGTCGCTATTAATGATTTGGCTGATCAAGAAGCCATCTCACACTTGCTCAAATACGATTCAATTCATGGTAAATCGGAACATAAAATTGAGCTTCAGGGGACAATTCTGAAAGTAGGTAAACATGATATTCAACTTTTTGGAGAAGCTGATCCTGAAAAACTTCCATGGCTCGATTTAAATATTGACTTAGTCATCGAATGCACGGGAAGATTTACAGATAGATCGGGAGCTGAAAAACATCTCATAGCTGGCGCAAAAAAGGTAATAATCTCTGCTCCTTCACTAGATCCTACCATAAAGATGATAGTTCTAGGAGTAAACGATTCCATTCTTACCGGGAATGAAAGAATTGTTTCCAACGCATCCTGCACTACAAACTGTCTCGCTCCTATGGTCAAAGTGCTGGATGATAATTTTGGGGTTGTTAAAGGTTTTGCCTCTACCGTTCATTCCTATACCAATGACCAGAACTTGCATGATGCTCCGCATCGTGATCTTAGAAGAGCTCGAGCGGCTGCTTATTCCATTATCCCTACTTCCACCAATGCTGGCAAAGCATTGGATGTAGTCCTCCCCGAATTGGCTGGTAGGATCGAAGCCTCCGCCATGAGAGTTCCTGTACCTGACGGCTCACTAACTGACATGATTGTAGAACTGAAACAAGAAGTCACAGAAGATCAGATAAACTCTGCATTCCGTCAGGCAGGTGCTGGCTATTTGAAGGGATTAATTGAAGTAGAAGACTCTCCCATTGTCTCCATAGATATTATCGGAAATCCACATTCCTGTATCATCGATTCAGCACTAACCTCTGCTAAGGGAAAAATGATCAAGTTGGTAGGTTGGTATGATAACGAAGCGGGCTACGCTAACCGTTTGGTTGACCTAGCCCGCTTGATTTCTAAAAAGTAACTTATTAATTAGTCTTTTACACGGTTTAGGGCAAGGAGCTTCACTATAAAATTTGGCAAATTTTTGGTGTTATCTCGCTTGCTTAGATTCAAATACCAACCAATTTTCTCCATAATTGGTACTTTAAACGTCTCTACCATTTCGATAAGTGTTCCATCAGGATCTTCCAAATAGGAGAATCTACCCGCTGCTTTACCCATATCAAATTCGTTTCCACTATCTACAGTAAGATCCATCCCATCCTTTAAAAGATTATCCTTGATGTTAGCCATTCCATTAACATCAAAACAAACGTGTATAAAGCCGAGATCTCCCCAATTTCTATTTTCAAAAGCTCTATTTCTTGGCTTAGCATCAGTTTCTATCAATTCGATCTGAGACTGGCAAAATAGCTTACCAAAAGCTCCGGTCATCACAGATGAACTCTGGAGTATCGCTCTTCTATACGCTGTCTTCCCTTCTCCTACTTGTGCAAAATCATCCCAAACACCAGTTTCGTCACACAAAATTTCAGTCTGTTTCAAATGCTTTTGATAAACTGGAAGTGCAGCGTCAATTGAAGAAACTCCTACCACCACACCTAGAACACCACCTACATGATCTTTACTTTTATTGAACCAAGAGTCATTTTCAATCAGTTCGAATGTATTACCATCCGGATCTTTTACAAAAAAATGCCAGACTCCGATTGGGTTTTTAGTAGGTTTGCCAAGCATCACTGCCCCCACACTTTTTAAGTGGGAATACGTTTTTTCAATATCATGGCATCTCATTTTCACTGCCAAAATCCCTAAATCTTTCCAAGTCAGCTGTTTCTCCGCTGCAAGTGGGACTTTAGAGGTGTACTGCCAAATCTCAAATCCTCCGCCTCCCTGCATATTTAAAGCGAGAATGGCATGTCTGCTTTCTACTTTTCCTGAGGTATACCGAATCATTAGTTTGGCCTCTGCGCTATCCTGAAAAATTGGCACGTCCATACTGAATGCTTTCCTATACCAAGCCCAAGCTTGATTTGCATCTTTTACTCCTATCCCTACTTGCTGAATGCCATTAATTGTCGCTTGCTTCATTCCACTACCGTTATGCTTATACTTCTTTTGCTTAAAAAATTTAAATATAAACTTTTGATTTTGGCTGGCTTAACTTTTAACAAAAAAAGAGAGAAAGCCATGGAATTAGCTAATTGTACTTTTAACCAACTGTTCTCTTCATATTTCCGAGCTGAAACTCTCATTTCATTTGGAAGAACGTGAAAATCAGAATTTTGCTTGATACGCCTAACAAGTTCAAAATCCTCCATAATGCAAAAAGAGGTGTCAAATCCTCCTAAAGAATTAAAAAATGACTTTAAGATAAACAAAGACTGATCGCCACCTCCTGAAAAAACCCCGTTGAATCGAGTAAACCAAGAATTGCATTTGAGAAGTGAACTAGCACTATCAAATCTAAAACGCAAGCAGCCAACATTCTTACCCATAGCAATACTTTCTAAAATTACCCTAGCATATTTACTGCATGGCAAAGTATCAGCATGCACAAAGTAAAGTATTTCAGCAGTGGCATGCTTTGCTCCTAGGTTTAATTGAGCTGCTCTGTTGCGAATGGGTGATTGCAAAACCTGTACTCCAAATGAATTAGCTATAGCAATAGAGTTATCTGTAGAACCCCCATCTACTAAGATTATCTCTGAAATTAAATCATCGCCCTCTTTTAATAGAAAAGGAAGCAATTCATTTAAATTCACTGCCTCATTGAGACAAGGTATAATTAAAGAGATCTTTAGATTTTCAGTCAACTCTTCGCTTGATCGAGTAATTCTTGATATTATTTTCCAAGACCACTTTTTGAAGAATCCCGTTCTCGTAGTAAAAACGGTTCATGCTACCATTTACATCAATCTCATAGACACCCTTTTCTACCTCCCTGACGGTAGTAAGCATTCCAAAATTCTCAGACATTAATACATCTCCTGCTTTAGGCTCTTTGAAATACAACTTTGCAGGTGTGTCATATACAGCCTTATTGATCGACTCCTCATTATGGAATTTGTAAGAATTAGCATCTATATCATAGTGATCCTTATTCCACTTAATCGTTGTAACAAAGTTTCCTCGATTGGAATCAGATTTAGTGGTTGCCTTCATCAGTTGACCATTTGCAAAGTTTACATTCTGTAAAAATTCGACATGAATTTTCCCAAAAAACCAGAATTCTACCTTACTGTGAATTTGATAATCCTCCCCTGTAGCTGACGTAACTTTATCAGCCTGCATGCTCCCAATGGTGAAACCGGCCAGCACAATATCATAGTTATTGGTTTTCGTTTGACTGAATCCTTGTAAACTAGACCCAAAAAAAACTAGCAGAAATACTATAATTAAACTAACTGATTTATAGCTTTTTAATAACATATATCTTTATCAAGAATTTATGGATGAATACAAATTATTATCTCGACGAACTAATGTTGGAGTAAGTTGGGGGTTTCCTTTAATTTTACCAAAATATAAAGAAACATAACGATTAAAGTTTATCCTTAAAGTTATCCCAATCTTCTTCAATGTCGACATCTGATAGTACAGGAAGAATCGCAAAGGTAATCCCATTTGCTTTTAAATAATCTTTGGTTAAAGCTGTAACCCGATCTGTACTCCAAGGAATATTACTGAATAATCCCGGTACAAATTTTCGCATACCGAGCAAATAATATCCTCCATCATGCGCGGGCCCTATCACCACTTCCTGATCATTTAACGCTTCAAATGCTTCTGAAATGAGTTCTGGAGTAATCTCTGCACAATCCGTTCCTATTATAATCAAACGATCAAATTTTTCTTCGAAAAGTTGTGCAAATGAATTACACATCTTTTCTCCTAACTCTTCACCTGACTGCAATTCAAATCGGTAATCTGATGGATATTGCGTAAGATCATCTTCAAGATAATTTGAGAAAAATAGGATCTTCTCCGCAGGCGATTGAGAAACTATTTTATGTGTATAATTTACCAGCTGCTGATAAGCATTGAAAGCCCTTTCATCACCAATAGTTGCTGCAAGTCGAGTTTTAACTTTACCGAGTACTGAATTTTTTTGAAAAATAACTATTCCTTCTTTCATATTAAGCTGTAACACCTCCGCAACTAGATCCAGCACCTGCGGTGCAACCGAAGCAGTGATTTTTGACGATTATATTTCTTTTGATTAGTGATTGTTGATTCCAGTCTTTTAAATGCTGCGAATCTTGGGAAGTTACCTTCAATTCAAGCATTTGGTTGAAATCACAATCATACAAATATCCATCCCATCCCACGGAAATAGTATTTCTACACATCACACCAGCTGCTGCGGTCGGATTAAAACTGTCAATTAGCTTTTCCATATATCCCTCATAATTCCCACTTCTGATCAAGTATTCCAAAAATCTGCTAATCGGAAGATTGGTGATCGCGAAAAGTGAATTGAAAGAAATGTCAAACTTATCTGCTAAACGTTTCTTGAATTCGGCCTCCAAACCAGCCTGAGCAGCAGGCATAAATGCACCTGAAGGGTTATAGACCAAATTTAAAACCAAGCCAGTCCCTTCTATCCCGTACCCCTGTTCGTTTAGTAGCTTTAGTGCTTTAATGGATTTTTCAAAAACACCGTCTCCACGCTGAGAGTCAGTTTTCATAGCCGTAAAATATGGTAAAGAAGAAGCAACTTCAATTTTATGCTTTTTAAAGAACAGCGGTAAATCGTAGTATTTAGGATTAGCCAAGATGATCGTAAGATTACATCGTACAATTATAGTTACTTCAGAATCTATTGCTCGGATAGCTTCTACAAACCAACGGAAATCCGGATTCATCTCTGGTGCTCCTCCAGTAAGATCTATGGATGTGATTGAATTATTTTTCAATACTTCCAGGCATTGCTGCATGGTTTCACGCAACATAATTTCTTTGCGATCAGGGCCAGCATCGACATGACAATGCAGGCAAACTTGATTACACATTTTTCCCAGATTGATTTGTAAGACTTCTATCTGGGTGGGTTTGAGTGGAAATAAATTAATTTTCTTCAGTTCTGAAGCAAAACGATCTCCAGAAAAATTTGGCATGTCCCTTTCCAGGTAGTGTATTTCGGTTTCTGAGCTCGATAATGGATGATCTTGTGCTTTGAGAGATTTCATTGATTACATGGAGATTTCTTTCACCTTATTCATCATTTGCGTGGCATGCACCAGAGATGCGCCAGCTCTTATAGCAGAAGCTACATGGACAGCCTCCATCATCTGTTCCTCATCGCAGCCTTTTTCCATCGTGTCAGTGGTATATGCATCGATGCAATAAGGACATTGAATCGTATGAGCCACAGCAAGGGCAATCAAAGATTTTTCCCGGGCTGTGAGAGCGCCTTCAGCAAAGACTTCACCATAATAGTCGAAGAATTTATCAGCCAGAGGCTTCTGAAATTCACCGATTTTACCAAAATTCTTGAGATCGTCTGGATTGTAGTATGTTTTCATTGCCTGTAGTTTTTTGTCTATTTACGAGGTAAAAGCATTAGATGGACTAACAACCCGTTTTTTATAGAATGGGTTTAAGTTCTGAGCATTTTTCATAAAGATTCTAAAAACAAGAACTGAAAAGCTTTGTAGATGTTATATTAGTTGTATTGAATACAGAACTTTTAAACAAAAAACGACATGGGATTACGATTAGGCGACATGGCCCCAAATTTTACGGCCGAGACTACAGAGGGAAAAATTGACTTTTACGAGTATTTAGGTGATGGATGGGGAGTTTTATTTTCTCACCCTGCTGATTACACTCCAGTTTGTACTACGGAGCTAGGAGCTGTAGCTAAGCTTCAAGCTGAGTTTGCTAAGAGAAATACCAAAGTATTAGCATTAAGTGTTGATGATTTGGAAAACCATAAAGGTTGGATTTCAGACATCAATGAAACTCAGAACACCACTGTCAATTTCCCTATTATTGGCGATAAGGACAGAAAAGTGTCAGAATTGTACGATATGATTCATCCTAATGCAAGTGAAAACTTCACCATTCGCTCCGTTTTCGTTATTGGAAATGATAAGAAAGTAAAACTCATTATCTCTTACCCAGCGAGCACTGGCAGAAACTTTGATGAATTACTCCGCGTGATAGATTCTCTACAACTCACTGCTAATTATTCTGTGGCTACTCCGGCAGATTGGAAGCAAGGTGAAGACGTGGTAGTATCTCCAGCGATCAAAACTGAGGATATTGCTGCCAAATTTCCGAAAGGACATAAAGTTATCAAACCTTACTTAAGAATGACTCCTCAACCAGACTTATAAACAACTGGTATTCAATTAAAAAAGGCTTCCAAATGGAAGCCTTTTTGTTGATATGTATTTTAAAATACCTTAGGATTCAATCATTAGAAAATTTGCTTTTGCAGCATCTTTCCGTATTGATTTGGCATGTTGATAGCCATCAGAATTATACCAAGCTTCTGCTTTTTCTTTTGAAGGAAACTGGAGCATCACCAATCGCTCATGATTCCAATCTCCCTCTAGAATTTTCACTGGATTACCTCTCAGCACGAACTTACCGCCATAAGCTGAAACTGTCGCAGGAGTCAGTTCCTTGTAAGCGTTATACTTTTCCTGATCTGTGATATCTACTTCTATTATTACAAAAGCTGGCATACAATCTAATTTTGGTTACAGATAAATTTACATCAAATATTAAGATCAGTCAAACCCAACTCCGGCTGCAAATCTCGTTTTGGCAAAGGATACCTTTCTCTTTGAAAGCAATTCATTCAAAGTGATTTTGGAACTGAAGACAGAAACCTCTCTACTGTTGACTAAAAACAAACTACTTTCTCCTATTTCAAATTTCCTTATTTCCCCTTGTAGCAACATTTCCAATGCGGCTACATTTCGTGTATACGTATTGATCTGAGAATTTAACGCACTCCAGCCATTTAATTCATTTTCGAGCTTAGTGCGAAGCTGAAGTTCCTTCAAATCTCTGGAATTCTGCTTAAAATCAATTTTGGCTTCAGCCAAACGCATCCCTCCTCTGGCTTTTCTCCACATCAGTGGAGTATAAACGGTAAGCCCCCATTTGTAATTATTCTCAAAGAAGCCTGCCTGATCAAATTGGTTAAGATTCTCAGTTAGGAAATTATACTTGAGTTTTACGACAGGAATAATCTGCTGAGCCTTGAGCCTCCTGTCTACATTAAGACTGGCCAATTCATAATCTGCCAGCATTAACTCAGGATGATCCCCCACCAATACCCTCAATTCTTCCTCATTCAATATCAATGCTTGTTCAGTGTATAACTTTTCAGGAATAGTCTCCTGATTCAAAGCAATAGGATTGCCTGACTCATCCCAGAGAAAATTTTTGAGATTCTGAGTTCTAATAAACAACTCATTTTCGGCTTTTTGAAGATTGTATTCCCTATTCAACAGTTGTGAAGCTGCTTCCACCGTGTCAATAGCTGGAAAATCTCCTTGCTCGTAACTGGTTTTCACTCCTTGAAATCTCATTTTTGCCAGGATTACGCCTTCGATTAAAAGTGACCTGTTTTCATAAGCTAGGGACCAATTCCAATAAGCGTCAGTTGCCTGTAGATACAATTCATTCAGCATGCTTTTTCGCTCCGATTCCGTGGACTGCTGATAAATTTGTGCTTTACGTAGACCTGCTCTTCTATCATCCAAAATCAGTCCTTGCCCCAGATTCACGGATGCTCCTGCTGACAATAAACCTCCCGATGGTACTGAGTTTTCAGGATTTAGATATTGTCCTGAGTTCTGCTCAAATGATCCATTAAGTTCGATTCCAGCCCATGTTGGGATAGAGATTCCAGCTTCCCGCTTATCGTAATACGTCTTTTCGTCGTAGCTTTTCTTGTCCAAATTCCCATAAAGCAAGGGATCAAAACCACCTCGTGCCGTGTGAACTTCCATTTCACCCATGGTAAGCATAATGTCTGCCTGCGCAGAAAGTGGATGATAAGCGTTCACCCATTCAAGATATGTATCAAATGATAAGGTATCAGGCACCTGAGCCTGAAGGCTGAGGCCGCTCGCAATTAATAAGAGTGTAAAGAGAGTCCTTTTCATTTCTTACTTTTTGCTATGTCTTCTTTCTGAATCCTAGTGTAGTAATCTGCAGGGAATCCATTCAGCTGACGCCAGATTTCATACCAAACAGGAACGTCATTCAGCAAGGCTATTCCATCAGCTCCAGATCCTACACGCAAAACCTCTGGCCAGGCTGCCTCTTCTGGATCCTCAGCCACTAAAACTCTGAATTGATTGCTCTTTCCAGCGAATTGATCGATCGCGACAATAACTCCACCAAATGTACCATTGGATAGCTTTGGCCAACCTGAGAATACAATTGCAGGCCATCCATCAAAGATGAATCGAACCTTCTTGCCAACTTCCATCAAAGGCAGATCTACTGGTGAGATATACATCTCTACAGCCAGTTCACCATTGGACGGAACGATATTTACGATTTGATCACCTTCCTTGATAGTCTCTCCCAATCCTACTTGAATTGCTTCAGCTATGTATCCATCCTGTGGAGCCAAAATATGCCTAAATCCAGTTCGTGCTTCATAGTTGGAGTATTGATTCTCAAGTTTCGAAGCAGAACCTTCCGCATCGTATTGGCTGGATTGAGCCGTGTACATGTCCGATTCGGCTTTAGCCAACTTATCTTTGAAATCATTATCTATCGCATCTAACTCCAATTGAGCAGATACGAAGGAATTTTTACTACTCAACAAACTATTCTCCACTCCAATTACACTGGCCTGAACCTCTTGAAACTTTAGCCTTCTTGTTTCCAAATCGGTGAGCGATCGTAAGCCTTCTTCGTAGAGCTTTTCTGCTCTTCCGAGTTGCTTGATACCAATTTCATAATTGACTTTAGCTTGCTCGAAGCGTATACTATCAGACTGAACCTGCAGTTCAGCCATTTGGAGTTTGTTTCTAGCTTGCTCCTTCCGAAGGATATTATTTCGTTTCAGCGCTGCTATCTGACTATCCAATGCTTTTACTTTTTCCTTATAAGAAAGCGCAGAAAGATTCTTTGCGTCTACTTGAAGCTGAGTTCTTGGAAGCAGTAATGAATCAAAGTATTCATCTTTCACTTCTGTTATACTGACAATAGTGTCTCCCTTGCTTACGAAAGCTCCTTCATTCACATACCATTTATCTATCCTTCCTGCTATTACTGAATGAATAGTCTGGGCTCTGTGCTGAGGCTGAAGCATAGTGACATAACCTTGGGATCGTATATACTGAGTCCAAGGCAGAAAAAGCATAAGAAAAACAACGCAACACGACACAAACAAAATTCTAACCCTTGTTTTCTTATGCGCACATGCAAGAGTCATCTTGAGGCTTACAGATTGCTCAAATGGCCTAATATCTTTAATTTTATTTTCAGAGATGTTTAACATAGTCTTATGAGTTAAGCGTCAAAAAATTCTGATATCCGGCTTGATTTCCTTGGAAAATAAGCTCACCGTTATCCATCACAATTACCTGACTAGCTTGCATGATTACTTCTATATCTTGAGTAACCATCACCAGTGTCCACTTTCCATTAAACAAATAATCCTTTACGCGGTTTTTTATCTCCTTATCAAGATGTTGAAGCGAATTCTCTAGAATCATTGCCTGAGGTTCACCCACAAGTGCTCTTGCTAGCATAATCGCCTGAGCCATCTTTCTTGAAAGTCCTCTGCCTTCTGGCAGAAGTACCGTTTGCAAATCCTCTGGCAATTGATACACAAAGTCCTTTAGTCCTACCAATTCAAGGAGAAACTCCATTTGTTTTGGTTCTATGTCTCTACCTACGAGTATATTCTCACCAATAGTTCCATGGAAAATCTGTTGCAGCTCCATGCAATTTCCTATAGAACTTCTGTACTTGTCCAGATGTATCATCTCCAATGAGAGATCATTGATCTTTACCTTGCCCTGATAGGTTTCATATAATCCTGAAAAAAGGGCAAGAATTGCGCTTTTCCCACTTCCACTTTTCCCAGTGATTACTGCCTTGGAACCAGGCTCAATAGTTAGAGTCACTCCTTTCAAAATAGGCTTAATTACATCCCTTGGCTGAAAAAGGACATCTTCCATAGCCAATTTGATTCCCTTGTATTGATTAGTGATATCCTTTTCGGATATATTGTGATCCTCAAGCTCCATGTCCATGATCTGTCCAAGTTTCTCAGAAGCCACAAGCGTGTCATAAACAGTCTCCAGAGAAATGATCAATTTTTCCACAGCATTCACTACCATTACGATAATTACTTCTGCAGCTACAAATTGACCTATACTGATTTGTCCATTGATCAAAAGCAAACTACCGGCAATCAAAAGACTAGTCACAATTAATACCTTAAATCCAATCAAAATTTTATACTGAAAAACTAATACTGAAAAGTGATGTGTTCTAAATTCCACATAACGTGCGAGAAGCTTGTCCACCCGAAGAATCGGGAGCTTTGAATTCCCTCCCACCAGTTTAAATGTATTTAGGGTACGTCCAATCTCTTCCAACCAATATGCTGTCTCATATTTATGCGTGGATTCCTTCATCGCAGTGGACATACCTTTGGGGCTGGTGAAATAGAATATCGTCACTAGTATAAGTACCAGAACTATCCCAAACAGAATAAAAGTCGCATGATAAAACGACAAAAGAATTAAACCGAAAATTACCTGAATCAGTGCAGTGGAGTACTCCACCAAAATCTTTGAAACCCCCTTTTGAAGATTTACAGTATCAAAAAATCTATTGACAATCTCAGGAGCATAGGTACCGTGAAATAGCTCAGATTTAATTTTCGGAAGTCTGTATGCTAAAGAAAGTCCAGCCTTGGCAAATATTCTTTGCTGTAGTTTTTCTGTGATTTGCAATTGGGAGATCTGTAGAAAACCACCAAAAGCAATACCTGCAGCGACAATAATAACTAATACCACCCAAGAAGTGGTAATCCTACCTCCTAGGACGAAATTCAAAATAGCCTGTATTCCAAGAGGTAGTGACAACGCTACCAAACCATTTAAAATGGCATAAAAGTAGATCGAATACACCTGATCCTTTTCCTCTTTCAGCAGATTGAAAAATCGCTTCATAGGAGTAATTGTCTTGGAATTATTCATTTGAGATTGCCTTTATTATTAAATCTTCAAAAAAAACGAGACGGTTTGACGAGTTTAGTGATTGCTCAGTCATGTTTGGTAAATGCTTTGCATTAAACGCATGAAGTAAACTGGACTCCATGATCGTGTAGGCCAGGGTTTTTGGATAGGGATAAGCAGGGTTTATTTCAAATATCAATTCAGAAATCCGCTCTCCAAAACTATATACTTGAGCAAAAATCCCATTTTCATGTTCTTCATCTACGGTTTTGGTCAGGTATCCTTTTAGTGATTCATTGACTACGATGTTACGCAAATCAGCAGGATTTATATGGACATTCTTGGTGAACACCGGCCCATTAACGATGAGTCTCATGGCAATAGATAAGCGAGCTTTGCTGCTTTCAAGATTTGCGGTAGAATAAACATAATTTACTTCCATCCATGCCCAATACCAAGCTGTAAGGTAAAGCAATAGCATATGCTTATTTTCAAAGTAGCGGTAAACTGCCGCTTCAGTCACGCCCACGCTGACTGCAAGCTTTTTAAAGGTAAAGCTCTCCATACCTAAATCCTGTATAAGCACAGCTCCGTTCTGGACTATGGATACACCCAATTCTGAGCTAAATGGTTCTTTTAGATAGAGATTGTCATGCACCTCCATCTTCATATTATTCACTAAGTTTTCCATAAAAGAGTCTTCTAACCTGTTCTAAAACGCATAAGTAATAGAAAAGTTAATAAATCTTCCAAAAAGTTAGTCTTACTAACAATAAGCGGGGAATCTATGATTCGGAGCTATATCAGTATTCTATAATTAAAGTTTACGGGTATAAAGGTAAGCCCAAGCAATCAGTATTGGGTGAATGACAAGCAACCGAAACCATCCTGTCCACGGAGGCAAACAAATTCCATTTTCAATGCAGGAATTAAGCTGGATGAAGTAAATATGGGCTGGGATAAAAGCTAATAACATCAGTATAATTCCCCAGGCAGCCCAACCTCTTGTCTTTGGGAACAGCAAGGCAATTCCAAAGACTACTTCACTAATTCCTGCCAAAATATTTATCAGCTCATGAAATGGTAAGTATTCTGGAATTAAGCGGAGATAACCATCTGGGCTTATGAAATGATTTATACCAGCAAGAATGTATAATGCTGACATAACGTAAAGCCCAACTATTTTAAGTTTTTTCATCACTTGGTCGTATAAGTCATATTTTGAAAGAGTTTCAATGCTACTTTTGAAGAACTTTAAATTCCGGTATCTTACTCATTCCATGGCAAAAAACACTGTATTCTTCAGATTTAATGTTCGCCCCTGGGTATTCTGGCCACCATTTATACTTCTAATTTTAGCTGTATTTAGCAGTATTTTCTTTCCTGATTCATTTATAAATTTTATCAGAGAGATACAGCAGAGCATACTAATCAACTTTTCACTTGGGTTTAGTTGGGTTTCATTTGCGATGACATTGCTTACTATTGCAGTTTTCTTTTCTCCATTAGGTAACTATAAAATCGGTGGCGAATCAGCTATCCCAAGATTAAATAGAATTAGCTGGTTTGCCATTGTTCTTTGTACAACTATCGCAGTTGGAATCTTGTTTTGGGGAAGTGCTGAGCCACTCTCCCATTTTCTATTCCCACCAGAATTCAAGGGTTTTGAATCCAATTCAGAGCAGGCAAAGTCCTTTGCTTTGGGAGCCCTATATTTTCATTGGGGATTTACACCTTATGCGATTTATGCCGTTCCAGGTTTAGTTTTCGCCTTGATGTATTATTCTGGCAAAAGCCAATTTAGCCTTGCGATAATGCTTAGACCGCTTATTGGAACTTCACCTCATCGATTTTGGGAAATAGGCTTAGACATGTTTAGTCTGTTCGCTTTGGTTACTGGAATGGCCGCAGCTCTAGGAGCAGGAATTCTCAGCCTTTCAGGTGGATTCTTAGCATTTTTCCCCTCACTAAATCCAACAATACTTACAGCATCCATTACATTTTGTATTTTGATAACTTTTATTATTTCGGCTTCTACAGGTATTGAAAAAGGAATAAAAAATCTCTCACTTTTCAATCTAGGCTTCTTCTTTCTGATTGCATTTCTATTTGTGTTACTAGGAGAAAAAGCGAAAATATTCGACTCTATACTGACTGGTTTCAATCAATACTTTTCGAATTTCTCAGATCTTAGCCTGCAACAAAGTGGTGCAGGTAACAGCTGGACTTACGATTGGTCTACCTTCAATTTCGCGATGTGGATGGCGTGGGCGCCAATGACGGCCTTGTTTCTTGGCAAAATTGCTGTGGGCAGAACAGTACGGGAATTTCTCTTGGTAAACTGGTTCTTACCTGCACTTTTTTGTCTGGTTTGGATGGGGATTTTTGGTGGAACTACATTAGATTTTGCCTCGGTTAATCCTGATAGCTACAAAGACCTTTTTCTAAATTCAGGCCCAGAATCTATTATTTACAAGGTTTTTGATGATATGGGATACTTCAAGGTATTTGCTCAGCTATTCATTCTTGGCATTTTCTTATCCTACGTGACAGCAGCAGATTCCAGCACAGATGCGCTGGCAAGCATTAGTATGAAAAAGCAGGATGGGGATCCATTTCGTTCTGACACCAATTTGAAAGTAATATGGGGAGTGCTGATCGGTTTTCTTTCTTGGATAATGATCACTTACTCAGGCATCGATGGCGTCAGAATTCTGTCAGTTATTGGCGGATTACCAGCCTTGTTTTTCCTCCAACTAGTTTCAGTTTGTTTGCTGATGATTCTGATTTCGCCCAAAAAATACCTAGGTAATCAATGACCCCTATACTTCAATTTACCGAAGTTATAAAGATAAAGAACTTTAGAATAACGTAGCATCAAAGGCAATAGAAGGATATTTGCTACCACTACGGTGGTGAGATACATCCAAAGCTCTGGCCTTTCCATCAGCACGTTCAAGGCAACCAAAGTAGTAATGACAATCGCAACTGAAAACGCATAACTTACATACATAGCTCCATAAAAAAAATCAGGTTCTGCGTGAAAGTTTGCTCCACATTCAGAACAAGACTTATTGACATCGGATAATTTTCGATAGCTATTTACAGGAACTGAAAATAAATCTCCTTCATGACACTGAGGACATTTTGCTCCAAGAATAGCCTTAACTGTACTTTTATTACTCATTTCGTCTAGTTTATAGGAATAAATTCTAGGATACAACGGCACCTAAAAAAATGAAAATTGCAGGCGTTTAACTTCTAGCGAAAAATTTCATCGATATCATAATCCTTGCCTATACCCCATTGGAGTAACTCCTCAATTGTGTAGAGTTCTAAAGTATCAAGATCTTTGACTTGGAAGTTTGTTCCGCGTAAGCGAGCGACAATCACGACTTGTCTGATTTCCCCCATGTTGACCAACTGATATTTTCTCCCTATCCGAAGATTGTCAAGCGCTATCGGCATATTAGGCTTTTTCTTTAATGACCACACCAACTGCTTCAAAAGTAATCTCACGCTTAGATTCCGTGATTTTAGCAACTTCCTCTTTGCTCATTCCACCGTCTTCAGCATAATGTCTTTGGGTGTCAACGTCCGTTTCAGTCATGATAGCTTCACCTTCCAATACTATCGGGTAGCCCTGAGATGTAGTAGGTACAAAAAATCCATAATCTTTGAACGTAACTCTCATGCTCTTTCCATTTGGAAGATCCATTGTAAGCCAGCATCCTTTCTTAGTACAAACTTCTTTTATCTCACCAGAAATTTTACCTTCGAAGTTTCCCTCTTTTTCGACAATAGCTATCATTTCAGCTGGTGAAACTACTCCTAGTAAGTCTAATTCAGCACCATATTTACCAGGAATGGTACCTGTAGAAGATAAAGTTTCTTCCACATCTTCAAGAATATTTTCAGAATTTTGATTTTGACAGGCTGTACTTAATACCAGACCTAATACGATTATAACTAAACGAGTATTATTCATATCTTATTCAGATTTAGGCTCAAAAATACGTTTAAGAATTGGAGAGAAAAAGGAATGCGTAAATGTTTGGCAAACTTATACAAATTCGAAATTCCTGCCTAATTCATCTATTTTTTGCGAAAAAATCGATTGCGAAAAAGATTTTAAACAATTTTTTCAATAAAACTTCTATTTTTTTAACAATCCTGTAATTTTACAGACTTATTAACCTATTGACCTTACTCATGCCCCATCCTACTAAGTTTATTATAGATTTTGACAGTACATTCACCCAAGTAGAAGCACTCGATATTCTGGGTGAAATCAGTCTTCTTAATGACCCAGACAGAGAAATAAAGCTCAAAGCGATCAAGGATATCACAGACAAAGGAATGGAAGGAACTGTGACATTTCGGGATAGTCTTATTCAGCGAATCGATATTCTTAAAGCTACCAAGTCACAAATTGCCGATCTGATCCTGGAATTAAAGCAAAAGGTTTCCAAATCATTTGAGCGAAACAAAGAGTTTTTACAAGACAATGCTGCAAACATCTATATTGTATCCAATGGCTTCAGGGATTTCATCATACCTATCGTTGGCGATTATGGTATTCATGAGGATAATGTGTTTGCTAATGAATTTGTCTATGATGAAGCGGATAATATTGTAGATTTCAACCGTGAAAACCCACTTTCTCAAAATAACGGTAAGGCGGAAACAATTAGAAAAATCAATCTTGAAGGCGAGATCTATGTAATCGGAGACGGCTACACTGATTACGAAATCAAAAAGTCTGGGTTAGCTAATAAGTTTTATGCGTTTACCGAAAATGTTAACCGTCCTAAAGTGACCAGAGAGGCAGATCATATTGCGCCTAGTTTGGATGAAATCTTATACGTCAATAATTTGAACACGAAATTCTCTTACCCGAAAAGCAGAATCAAGGTATTGCTCCTTGAAAACGTCCACCAAATCGGTGTAGATCTACTCAATGCAGAAGGTTACGAAGTAGAAGTCGTAAGCTCTGCCATGTCAGAAGAAGAACTCTGCGAGAAAATTAAAACTGTTTCTATTCTAGGAATTCGTTCGAAAACTAATGTTACCAAGAAGGTATTGGAGAATGCTAATAGACTGATCGCTGTAGGTGCATTTTGTATAGGTACAAACCAGATCGATCTGGAGACTTGCCAAGAAAAAGGAATCGCAGTTTTCAATGCCCCTTTCAGCAACACCCGCTCTGTGGTGGAAATGGCCATAGCAGAAATCATTTTCTTGATGCGAAATTTTGTAGATAAGACGGCTTCCATGCATCAGGGAAATTGGGATAAATCTGCTACAGGTAGTTTCGAAATCAGAGGCAAAAAACTTGGTATCGTAGGTTACGGAAATATTGGAGCTCAGCTTTCAGTTCTAGCAGAAAACATGGGATTGAATGTTTTCTATTATGACGTGATCGAGAAGCTCGCACTTGGTAATGCTACCAAAGTAAATTCCCTGGATGAATTGATGAGCACCTGTGATATCATCTCACTACATGTGGATGGTAGAAAAGACAATGAAAATGTAATCAACAGAAAGAAAATCGAATTGATGAAGCCTGGCTCCTACTTGTTGAATCTTAGCCGAGGACATGTAGTAGATATACCTGCTGTCCGTGACGCGATCCTTTCTGGTAGATTGGCAGGTTGTGCATTCGATGTTTTTCCTGAGGAACCAAAGAATAATAAGGAGCCATTCGTTTCTGAATTGATTGGCTTGCCAAACACAATCTTAACTCCACATATCGGAGGAAGTACGCTTGAGGCGCAAGAAAACATTGCTCGATTTGTTCCAGGAAAAATAATGGAATACATCAACACAGGTAATACTTACAACTCAGTAAACTTCCCTAATATACAATTGCCATTTTTACAAAACGCACATAGACTTATTCATATTCACATGAATGAGCCAGGGGTATTGGCAAAAATCAATCAGATCCTTGCAAACTTCGAGATCAACATTGTAGGCCAGTACTTAAAGACAAATGAGAAAATTGGATACGTAATTACAGATATCGATAAGGCTTATTCTAATGAGGCGCTAGATGCCCTGAAACACATTCCCGGAACCATCCGCTTTAGAGTACTTTATTAGGAATTAAAAATTCCTAGAACCAAAAAAGTCCCGCGAGAGCGAGACTTTTTTTTGCTTGAATGTAAATCTTTATTTATCCAGCAATCTCCTGTGGTAATTAATTTGACCTAAATGGTAGCTGAAGTGACCAAAGAGATGGATTAGAAAGTAATTGTGAGACATCATGCTACCAAAAACCTCTAAAGGATAATCTTTTTTAAGCATACCCTCATCTAACCCTTCCAAACTAGCTGTGATCACATTTTCCAGCTTTTCTATCATTGCTATCAGTTCTGATTTGGGTACATTTTTGCCAGCAAATTCCATCTCTCGATCTCTGATGTAATCAAACCCTCCAATTTCTTTTCCTACATAATGAGACATATTCCCTATTAAATGAAGACATAGGTTACCAGCTGAATTGGTGATATTTTGATCTACTTTCCACAAATTCTCTTCCTTCAAATATGCGCTGATTTCCAATTTCATACGCTTAATATCTCTTTCAAATAGACTAATAAATTCCTCAAGTATCATACTCTTATTGGGTTGAAAACTTCATATAGGCCTTAGCCATTTTCTCATCATACTTATTTTGAGCATATGCGGGACCATTATAACAGCCAGCAAATTTCGCCCAATTCTTAGCCTGCAAATATGCCAAGCAGCCATTTTTTAAAATATATCTACCAAATACTTCCAGATGATTTCTCTCATCCTTGTACATCTCGTCTACAAATTGTTGGACGGAAGGATAGCCTAATGGAAGTGCATGAAAGCCCATTACCTGGTAACTTCCCCAGGAAGCAGAGCAAAGCGCAGCTTCTCTGAATCTGGGATCTGTAGAGATAGAAGCGGCTTGCTGCAAACGATCATATTCTCTAGTCCCACCTAAATAGTGCTTTCTACTGAATTGCTTGTATAAAATAGTTTCATTAGAAGGATTGGAAAAATCCTCAGGATTGATCCCTCTTGCTTTTAATTGTCTCCAAAAAACATGGCCCTCAAACAAAATCTTTGGTTTCCCATCGATCAAGAATCCTTTGCCAGAGCTCTCAACTTCATTCACAGCTTTTACCCCTGACAGATCCACTTGGTATCTTTTCGCAAAATCAATGAGATCATTCTCTGCAAGAAATATATCTCCAAATACATCAGCTGGCTTCGTTCTGTCAAATAGTAAAGTCCAAGTTTTAATTCCTACCTCGCCATCTACTACAAGCTGATTTTTCGATTGGAAGTCTTTAACTGCCACATCGGTTTCAACTCCAAAATAGCCTGAAGACGGAGTTTCGTAGCCTAGTTTGCCAAGAAGTTCCTGTAAAAATGAAACAGATGAACCTCTAGATCTGAGTTTTATGTATTGCATTGCTAAAAAGGTTTAAAAATAAAAAGTACTTCAATGTAATTGAAGTACTTCGTAATAGCAATTTCTTAGTTGATCAATTAATCAGGATCAACGACATTTTTTCGCATACTATATTTGCTAGGCTTAACCTCCCTAGGCTCAGACTGAGCTTTAACCTCATTAGGTTTCTTAACTTCAACTGGCTTTTGTTGAACCTCTTTAGGAGCTTCATTTCCAGAATTCTCTCTTTTAGGGAAAGGCTTTCTATTACCACCAGAACTTGATTTCTTGTTCTTATTAGAGGCTGGCTTTTTCTTTGACCCGTAGTCAGACTTGCCTTTCTCTGCGGTTCCAGTGTAAGTAGGACCTGTTTCAAAACCTTCTGGAAGTGTATTCTGGGTGATTTTCATCCCAATCAACTTCTCTATGTTATCAAACTTATACTGATCCTTAGGATTCACGAAAGTAATCGCTTCGCCCTTTGCATCTGCACGAGCTGTACGACCAACTCTGTGTACATAATCTTCAGGATCAGATGGCGTGTCATAATTGATAACCAATTCTATCCCTACTACATCTATTCCACGAGAGATAATATCCGTACCAATCAGGATTTTTACTGACTTATTTTTGAAAGCAGACATAATCTTCTCACGCTCTACTTGCTCTAGGTCTGAGTGAAAAGCTTCAATATCGAATTGCTTTCTCAGCACCTTGAAAAGTGATTTCACTTTGTCCTTGGTAGAAGCGAAAATGATAACAGCCTCGTAAGCTTTCTGAGAAAGTATATTTCTAACCAATTCTTCCTTCTGCGTATCGTACACAGAGTACATGGCTTGAGTTACTCCTTTAGCTGTCTTACCCAAAGCGATGGATATTTCAGCTGGGTTATTGAGAAACTTCATGCTAAACTGCCTGATTTTAGGAGGCATAGTAGCAGAGAAAAGTACGGTTTGACGATTCTTAGGAAGGTAATTGACAATTTTCAGAATGTCATCTGAAAATCCCATATCCATCATTCGATCCGCTTCATCGAGAATCAAATGCTCAAGTGTTGATAGGTCGATTTTCCCGCCAGCAAGTAAGGCAATCAATCTACCAGGTGTAGCTACAATAATTTCAGCGCCAGTTTCCAGCGCTTTTTTCTGTTGCTCCCACACGATGCCGTCTCCGCCACCATAAATAGGAATTGAGCTTATACCTAAGAAATAGGCAAAACCCTGGATTTGTTGATCGATTTGAATAGCTAGTTCACGGGTGGGCGCAAGAATAAGAGTATTCAAGGTCGTTGTCCCGTCCTTGCTTATTTTATTAAGAATAGGAAGTATAAATGCAGCAGTCTTACCTGTTCCCGTCTGGGCACATGCGATAAGATCTCTATTTTCCATGATGACCGGAATGGCCTTTTCTTGGATTGGAGTTGGTTTTTCAAATCCCATTGCGTCCAGTCCTTCCTGAAGCGAGGTTTCGAAATTAAATGATGAGAAGTCCAAATTGAGGTAAGTGAAGTAGAATAAAAAGACGACGTTAACTTTTACGTCCTCTCAAATATAGCCCCTAATTGTACAGAAACACAAATAGTTGGGTTTTAGAAGGTAGTAAAATTCATATTCAAATCAATTGAAAGTCTTCGAATTGGTTTCAATGTATCATTTACACTATATTTCATTCCAATCGAAATTGTCCCTAATTATGAAGCGTAGAAACCTAAAAAACCTTCCTTCCTGCTGCCTCTTCCTTTTTTTCATACTTTCTCCTATTTTTCTATTAGCTCAAACTTCTGATTTAAAAGGTCGAATCTTAGATTCTGGTTCTCAGAAATTTTTGGATGAAGCAATTGTCACTTTGTCTGGCACAAGTCTAAGAAATATTTCTACAGGTGGTGGATATTTTAACTTTGTAGATTTAAAAGAAGGCAAATACACCTTGGTCATAAACTTGGAAGGATATGAAAGATACGAGCAAGCAATTGACTTGAAAAAGAAATTAAACTTAGGAGAAATCTCTCTTGTGAAATATGGAGCTGGAGGAACAGGTGCCGCTCTACAGCATTCCATACGAGCTACTAACATTATTGCACTATATAACGAACGTCCAAATTTCTCTGGAGGCAATATGATATATGGACTTGCCCCGCAGCCTGCACAAGTAGAAGGTGATGATTACCTGGACTCCAAATGGAACACAGCTACACTTCTTCTCTATAAGGATCAAAAACTTCTAGAAGGCTACAAAATCCGCTATAACATTACCTCCAACACATTTGAACTTATTGCTCCTGAATCTACCCTTTTAACTGCTTTGCCCGGCCTTAGAATTCAAAATTTAGTCTGGGTAGATTCTGCTAGAATGGTTCCTAGGTATTTCGTGAATGGAATGGACTTTCTAGAAGAAGGGACACCAATTTCAGGTTTTTTTGAAGTGCTGGTAGATGGTGAACTTCCATTGATGAGAAGAACGATGGCGATTTTCAAAGAATCCAATTACAATGCGGCTCTAATGGTGGGGAATAGAAATCATCAAATAGTTAAAAGAAACATCTACTACTTCCTAGAGGGCAAAAATGTAATCGAAGTACCCTCTAATCGCAAAAAACTTTTTGCAGTTTTTGGAGAAAATGCAGATGAGATGAAAGAATACATGAATGTAAATGAACTCTCTATCCAAGACCCTAACACCTTGTTTAAGATGTTTACTTATTTTAATTCTAAATTCCCTGACTTCAAACCAATTACGAGTGAGTTATTCGAAGACAAAAACTGAAACTAACCCGATATCCATGAGAAAAATTTACTTCATTGCCCTTCTTCTTTTGTGTGGGAACCTATATGGCCAAGGCCTTCCTGGCTTAGGTGCAGGAACTACGCCTAATAATAAACCAATACTCCACGGCAAAAACTGGGTTGCAATTACTGGAAAGCCACTTGGTGCTACTGCCGGAGCTGCAATATTCCATCAAGGCGGAAACGCCGTAGATGCGGCATGTGCCATGATCGCAGCTACTTCCACTATGTGGGATGTACTTTCTTGGGGAGGAGAAACCCAAGCTTTAATCTATAATCCACACACTAAAAAAGTGATCGCAATCAATGCATTGGGTTATGCTCCTACGGGTGCCACAGTGGACTTTTTCAAATCTCAGGGAATGAACAATCCACCCCAGTACGGCCCACTGGCTGCAACTACTCCGGGAACTCCTGGTGGTATCATGACCATGCTAGCGGAATATGGCACCATGAGTTTAGAGCAGATACTTAAGCCGTCCATGGAGCTAGCGAAAGGCTATCCCATAGAAGCTCAAACCGCAAATGCAATCGAAGCTCAAAAAGCTAAAATCAAAGATTGGCCTTATTCTAAAAAGATTTTCTTGCCGCACTTAGGGAAAGAAAGAGAAGCTCCAGAGGCCGGAGAAATATTTGTGCAAGAAGATTTATACCAGATGCTTTCGAAGTTGGTCGAAGCAGAAAGGAACGCACTTAAGGGGAGTAAATCAAGGAAAGAAGCGATCTATGCTGCGTATGATAGATTCTATAAAGGAGATATCGCAAAAGAAATAGTCAGAGGTACTCGAGAGCAAGGCGGACTTTTTACAGAAGCTGATCTTGCAAACTGGAAGGTGAAAATCGAAGAGCCCTTACATGTTAATTACAAAGGGATTGATGTGTACAAATTACAAGAATGGACACAAGGTCCAGCTCTACTTCAGTCTCTGAATATTTTGGAAAATTTTGACCTTAAGACTATGGGATATAATTCAGCTAATTACATCCATACCTTGTATCAGGCAATGAACCTTGCTTTTGCAGATCGTGACTTTTATTATGGAGATCCAGCTTATGTCAAATCCCCAATGAAAGGCTTGTTGTCTAAAGAATATGCGAAGGCACGCGCTAAACTGATCGGCGATATGAACGATCCTAAAATCACCGCAGGTGATCCTTACCCATATCAGGGAGGTACCAATCCGTATTTGGATATTTTGAAAAAGAATCAAACGAAAGTGGCATCTCTTAGTCCAGGCCAAATTAATAGCACATTGGATGAGCAGTTTATTTCAGACTTCCAAAGTGGCACCACTTCGATGGAAACTGCGGATGCAGAAGGCTGGGTAGTATCTGTCACCCCAAGTGGTGGATGGATTCCTGCTGTCGTTGCTGGCAACACGGGTGTTGGATTATCTCAGCGCATGCAAAGTTTTGTCCTTGATGAAAACTTAAGTCCTTATAACCTTCCCGAGCCAGGCAAAAGGCCAAGAGTAACTCTAACCCCTAGTCTAGCTTTAAAAGATGGAAAGCCACTTTTGGCATTTGCAGTACAGGGTGGAGATTCTCAGGATCAGAACCTACTGCAATTTTTCTTAAACATTGTAGAGTTCGAAATGGATGTGCAAGAAGGAACGGAAGCTCCTAATTTCAATTCCTATCAGATGCAAAGCTCCTTTGGCGACCATGAGATCCGTCCTGGAGCTATTGTCCTAAGAAAAGACACACCTGAATGGATAAGCAAGGAATTGGCAAAGAAAGGCTATTCACTGGAATTTTGGAACAAAACATCTGGACCAATTAATGCCATCTGGTTTGACTGGAAACACAGTACTTTTTGGGGAGGATCTAGCGATTATGGAGACGACTATGGCATTGCCTGGTAGGATCAACTAACTCAAATTAACCTATATGAACATCAACAATTAAAACCTAACCAAATGACAAAGAATTACTTATATATTTTGCTATTCCCAGCACTATTAGTAAATGGAAGTGCTTTTGCTCAGAAAAAGGCAAAGCCTGATCCACTCAAAGCAGAAGTGATCAAATCGGTTGACACCCGTTTTGATGTATTAACAGATCTAAGTGATAAGATCTGGGCATTTGAAGAAATTGCCTTTCAGGAAACCCAATCTGCAGCTGCTCTGGCAGATTATGCTGAGCAATTAGGATTTAAAGTAACCCGAGGTGTTGCCGAAATTCCTACAGCTTTTGTAGCTGAGTATGGATCTGGATCACCAATAATTGGTATCCTTGGAGAATTTGACGCCTTACCTGGTCTTTCCCAAAACAAAGTGCCAACAAAAAGCCCACTCAATGATAATGCTCCTGGACATGGCTGCGGTCACAACTTATTTGGAGTAGCCTCCTTAGGTGCTGCGGCAGCTATCAAAGATTTGATAGCAGAAGGTAAATTGAAAGGCACTGTGCGCTTCTATGGCACTCCGGCGGAAGAGAAGTTTTTCGGTAAACTTTGGATGATTCGTGCAGGACTATTTGATGATGTGGATGTAGTAATGGACTGGCATCCAGCTGCCGAAACCAAAGCGGCAGTACAAAAAGGTTTAGCATTAGTTGATTTTCAGGTAGAGTTCTTTGGTCAGGCCGCTCATGCTTCTGCTGATCCTTGGAACGGCAGAAGTGCAAGTGATGCACTTGAGCTTTATACGAATGGGATAAATTACTACCGGGAGCATATCAAGCCTACGGTGAGAATCCACTACCATATTCAAGATGCAGGACAGGTAGTCAATGTTGTCCCTGATTACAGTAGAATTTGGGTTAGAGTTCGCGATTCGAGTAGAGATGGTTTAGAACCAGTTTGGAAGCAGGTAGAGAAAATGGCCAGTGGAGCGGCTATTTTGGCCAATGTAGATTACAAAGTGAGTCTAATATCAGGGATTCATGAAGTATTGGTTAACCGAACAGGGTCATATGCATTGCAAAAAAACTTGGAAGCTTTAGGTCCAATTAGCTATACAGAGGACGAGCAGGTTTTTTCTAAAAAGATTCAGGAAAGTACTGACAAACCACAAATCGGGTTGGTGTCTATTATCGAGCCTATGGAAGAAACGGATGAGCATTCCATGGGAGGTTCTACCGATGTAGGAGATGTCAGCTATGTAGTTCCTACAATTCGATTAAGTGCGACGACTGCACCAAATGGCACGCCATGGCACTCTTGGGCAGTGGTAGCTGCCGGAGGAATGTCTATTGGACATAAAGGAATGGGGTATGCAGCCAAAGCCTTATCCATGACCATGGTAGATTTATTTCAAAATCCTGAATTAGTTAACCAGATAAAAGCAGAATTCAAGGAATCAAAAGGTGACTATGTGTACAAAGGGATAATTCCTGATGGCCCACCTCCTATTCACTCAAATTTGCAATAATTGATCATCAATTTTTAACTATGCCATCCTAACCATTCTAGGATGGCATTTTCTTTTTATAGAAGGCCCGTTTCGCTGATAGTCAAATGATGAAACAATCCAAACTCTTCTAGCGAACATACCAATCAAATTTCGGAATCAAATGAGTTTTTAAAATTCACAAAACTACATTTCTGTGATGAAAATTTTTTCCATGAAATTCAAGTATTAAGAACCATTGGGAAAGACGAGCAAACCTAATTATCTTGAACAATGAATAAATATTTGCTAGTCTCATTTCTCATATTTCTAGTTTTTTTAAGTGCATTCAGTATTCGAAAACCTGCAATTTTAATCATTGGGGATTCGATTTCTATAGGCTACACACCTTTTGTGAAAAAGCATTTTGAAGGAAAAGCAATAATCACGCATAATCCAGGAAATGCTCAACATACAGGAACTGGCTTAGATAAAATAGAGGAATGGCTTGGTGATGAGGATTGGGACATTATCCAGTTCAATTGGGGTCTCTGGGATTTGGCTTATCGACATCCAGATGCAAAAGCTTACGGAAATCGAGATAAAATAAATGGGACGGTGACTTATTCGGTAGCTGAATACGCCGCAAATCTTGATTCCCTAATCACTAGTATTAAGTCAAAAACCGATGCGAAATTAATCTTTGTAACCACTTCTTATGTACCTGGAGAAGAAGCAGGTAGAATCACTTCAGATGTGAAAAATTATAATAAGGCCGCAAAGTTAGTCATGAAAAAACATGGAGTGGAAGTGAATGACATCTATAAGAAATCAGTCAAAATTCACCAGAAATATGGCGTCGGGAATGATGACGTGCACTATACTGCTGATGGATATGAGAAGCTAAGTAAGTTGATTAGTAGTTATTTAGAGAAAGAACTAAAGTGAAATAGTTAAGTTATATCCGAGAAAATCAAATTAATGATCCCAACTATCCAGCTTCTTCCAGCGACCAGACTTGTCGGTATGAGAATTCAGATGAACTTCATAACAAATAAAACTCAAAAGCTCTGGAAACGATTTATGCCCAGGAAATTAGAGATTGAAAATAGTGTTGGATCCGAGCTGTATTCAGTAGAGAACTACCCAGACTTGACCTTCTTCGAGCAATTCAACCCAGCAACAGAGTTTGAAAAATGGGCTGCGGTGAAAGTGGAAGATTTTGAGAATATCCCAGAGGGAATGGAAAAGCTCATTATCCCAACTGGACTTTATGCCGTTTTCCCTTTCAAGGGAACTGACAATGAAGCTCCCCCAATGTATCAGTATATAATGGAAAGCTGGATTCCAAGCTCCGCTTATGAACTTGACCTTAGGCCCCATTTTGCTTTAATGGGAGAAAAGTATAAAAACAATGACCCGGATTCTGAAGAGAATTTTTGGGTTCCCATTAAACCTAAAAGTGCTTAGTTCTAGAGATTAGTTTTAATTTTTTTCAAAAAATTGAAAGATGTATATTAAGACAGCTTATACAAAATATCTCATTATAGAAATCATTTAACTTCCTTAAAGCCCAGTGCAAGCATTTTACTTTTTTGATTGAGAGGGACTGTCACATATATCCTTTTTCCTGTGGTGCAAAAACATGCTAAGCAAATTTGCTGGACACCGTCTCCAGTGATCGATAAGACTTTTGCTCCCATTACTCCTTCATTTCTTAAGTAATCCTCAACAGCTTCTTTTGTTTCATCATTAGAGCTATTGTTACTAGTGCTCCATGGATCAGCACAGCCGGTTTGATCCCAGTAGAATTCTAACTGATTTAATGGAGTATTATCATCTTGACAACTTTGGAGAGAAAGTAAAAGTAAGATTGTAAAGGCTAAATAATATTTCATATTCTATCTTTTTGGAAAGACGAAATAATAGAAAGGTATGCTACTATTTAATCCGATTTTTATTCCATAAGCAAATCCGCTTTTCATACAGTCAGAGATAAAAGCAATGAAGAATCCGGGTAACCCTAGCGAATTCGCTACTTCGGTCACTCGTCATCAGTCTTCCAGCCACCAAGTCTAAAAAATTGAGCTTGATAACATCATTGCAGATGAGCATATTATTTAAATAGCTTCTCCAAAATCTTATAGGTAATCAAGTAAGTTGGCCTCACTCCTTCCATTCCTAAAGCTCCTGAAGCCAAGGTGCTTCCTGTTTCCAGTGGATTATCAGAAGCGTAGTAAGCGTAAAGTACTTTCACATTGGATCGAATGGATTTACGGATTTTTGAGGCCGATTGTATGGCTTTTTGATAGTGCGCACCTTCCATTTCCAGCCCTATGGCCTGCCAAGACGAGTCCATAAAGTAGGTAAGTATGTCTTTATTTTGCAGTGATGTTCCCAATACAGAGATCATGGTCCCAGTATAAACTCCTAAGCCATAGCCTTCAAAGTCGGATTTTTTCAACTCATTCTTAAATGGGTAATTATCTGCTGTTCCTTCAAACACGTGAGCACTCGGGATCATCAGATCACCTTTGCCTCCATATAAGATTCCGGCTTTTCCCATGATCGAGGTGGAAACCACATCCAAAGGGATAGCTTTACCATCCTTCTCGTAGGGCTTTAGTAGCTCGTCAAAGCACTCATACGCTTGCTCTCCAAAGGCATAATCCATAACCACAAATACTGGTCTTTTCTCCTTCTCTTTTGGCAACACAACTCCAGGAATCAACTCGTCTTTTTCTAAAAGCGCTGTATCTATGATCTGAGCACCGATATTTGTACCTGATTCATCTGGGAGATTAATAAAGCCATGCTTTGCAGCATACTTATCAATTGCTTCACCCTTATGATTTTTGGCTTTGACAGAAATATCCATCACCACACTTTCTAATTCTTCATAACTTTTCAAACCAAGCGACTGAACTCCGTAAATTGTGTTGGCTATCGAATGAAGATTTGCGGAAATTATATGAATTGGACGCTTAAGCAGATCATGCTCATCCAGTGCAATTTTTATTCTTCGTGCCCACATTTCTCCATATACGTGATGGCCGATCCGCTCTCTAAGTGTTGTAGAAAAAGAGATCTCTCGATCCAAGTTCTTTACAACTTCGTCCTGAGCCAATTTGCCCATGTGGTATACGATGGAAAAAAGACTGTTGGAATTACTGCTTTTTTCAAACTTGTCAACTGCCTGTAGCGTCTCTTCGTAAGTTCTACCTATCAAATGGCTGAGGTAAGCGCTTGCTGCTTCTTTCTCAAAATCCTCACCAGCAGCTTCTTTCTGCACAAATTCTTCCAACATCAGCCAATTCGTGGAAATTTTACCTTTTGGATCGGTGCTGTTATTGTAGATTTTGTTTGACTCCATATACAAAAATGTCAGGTGAGTCAGAATATCATAGATATCCGAGCGCCCTCTAGTCATTTCCACATACATTATATGCTCATCCAAACGATAACAGTTTCGCTTTCTTTTGGCTGGTACCAACGCATCCAGTTTAGATGTTTCATAACCTTCACGACTGATCAAACGAACAAATCGACATTCTTCAATACCTCTTGGCAATCGCTCCATCACATATAGCAAGCCGTCCAATTCGATTTTCTCATGGTCTGTAACCAAACCATAGATCTCAGGACTCAATACACGCAGAGCATCTACTAGGCTTTCGCCCGAAATCCCCATTGGTTTGTAGCTACCTCTGGTAAAGAGATGCCTCATCGTGATGTATAATCGCTCTATTGCAGCTCTGGATTCGTGTGCTCTAGTTCTTTTCATCTGTATCTAATTTTATTATGAAGTCATCCTAAGTTAAAGTGACAAATCTCGCCTGGTGCAATGTCATTACACACTGTATAGCCTTCAATATCCTCGATTTTATGAATGAAATTGGTTTTGCTAAACAAAAATAGCGAATACTATTTTAAGCGCTCCGCAAAGAATTTCTTTAGTTTATCTACTTTGGGCTTAATTACAAATTGGCAATAAGGCTGTCCAGCATGCTGATTGTAATAATCCTGGTGTTTATCCTCCGCTGCATAAAAATTCGAAAAAGTAGAAATTTCAGTCACGATTGGCGAGTCAAAAACCTGAGAATCATCCAATTGCTTTTTGAGGCTGGTAGCAAGTTTTTTCTGGTCCAAGCTGTCATAGAATATAGAAGATCGGTATTGTGGACCAGCATCTCCTCCTTGCTTATTGAGCGAGGTAGGGTCATGAGTAGCCCAGAAGATTTCTAGCAATTCTGTCAAACTTATGATAACAGGATTATAGTAAATCTGAATTACTTCAGCATGTCCAGTCGTTCCTGAACTTATCGCACTGTAGCTTGGATCTTCTACAAAGCCTCCCGAATAGCCTGACACTATTTTTTGTACACCTTGAATGCGTTGAAATACTGCTTCTATGCACCAAAAGCATCCTGCTCCAAGCGTGATCCTATTCAAGCCATCAGGAACCGGCATTTCTGTTGTTGGGAGTTTCAACTGATTATCCATAGATCAAATTTTGGATGGCATTTCATATTGAAACCTAACAATTAGAGATTTTTAGGAGAAGATATTTTAAGAGAATCTTCGGTATCCGTTTTAGCTATCTGAATAGTAATGAGACCTTCTCGATACAATTCCATCGCTTCAGCATTTACTTCTTCTAGAAACTGTTCCCAATCCTCAGGATACATCTGCTGTACTACGTCAGATGAGGTAAAACACTCGTCCTTCTTTCGTCGAAGCATATCTAGAATGGCTGATCGGAGAACTTCCATAGTTATGATTTATTTACAAACCATCACAAAAGCGGGGGGAATATTCTTTAGTGTAAAGCTGGTGTTTACATTTTGGAAGTGTTTTTTGAACTGATTCTTCAATAAATAGGAATAGCAACCCTGGATAAAAAAACCGTTAGCAGTCAGTGCTGTTTTACTTTGAAATATAATTTGATCTCGCAATTCAGGAGAAAAAAAGCTAAAAGGTAAGCTAGAAACGACATAATCAGCGTTTCTTCCTTCTAGATATTTATAAATATTTTCAGCTGAATCATTTATGATTTTGACATTATCTTGAGGGAAAAGGATTTCCATTGAGCTACAAAATGACTTGCTGATTTCAAAAACTAGAAGTTCAGCTCCAGGTTCCAATTTATCAACTATTCCTTTTGTAATACTTCCGTCTCCCCCACCTAATTCTATAATTAATTTAGCACCTTTAAAATTTACATTGTTAAGCATCTTTCTTACCAATGTTTTAGAACTGAATGTTAAAGCCCCAGTAGTGCCCAAATTGGAGTATAATTCCAATAACAAATTTGATTTACCCATACAATATTTAATTCTCTTCTTGAAGATACCTTATTTTGCCCTATCTTTTGGACCTTCACCCAAAAAGTAACGCGTAAATATGGCCCAAAAGGCTGAAATTCGATCTAACCTACCAGCAAAAATTCAAACTACTCTTAGTAATTTTTGGAGTATGTCGCTGATATTCTCTGTTTTAATGTTTTTATTGCGAGCTGTTGAATTGGTACTTATATTCAATTCTCACTCCATTCGAGTCACTTTTCAAGATATAATTGGTTTTAGTTTATTCGAGGATTTTAATTGGATTCTCTATTTCCTTGGCTTGTTATTTATTATTCATGTAATAATTAGTCTAGTTTCGATTGCATTAGCAAAATGGTTTACTATGCTATGGTTGACCATAGCACTTTTGTCTCAAGCTACCTTGATCTCCTATTTTCTCAAAACTCTATTACCACTAGGAAAAGATCTTTATGCCTATAATATAGAAGATATAATTCTTACCGTACAATCGTCCGGTCAGCTCAATTTTTTGACAATTGGAGGCGGAATCGTACTTTGTGTACTTCTGTTTTTCATCTTTAATTTGGCCAATAAGTACCTAGTATTCAGCTCAAAAATGGGTTTAATCTTTACTATAACTATGTACTGGTTTTTGATTCTTTTGTATTTTATCCCTATCAGAGATTCCAACAAACTAGATGATGTCAAAACCAATATTCAGCTGAACAAGTCTAAATACCTTTCCGAACAATCGTTCGACTATTTCATGTTCAATAATGAGTATTACTTCGATTTCTACCTGAGATCTCTAAGTGATATCCTATTTGTCAAAAAAGAGCTTGTAGACCCTTCTTATCCTTTTTTGCACAAAGCCGACTATCCAGATGTGCTAAGTCCTTATTTTGATAGTCTTTCAGCACCGCCAGATATTGTCTTCGTGCTGATAGAAAGTCTAGGAAAGGCCTATTCTGGCAAAGCTGCCTACCTAGGCAGCTTCACACCTTTTCTTGATTCTCTTGAATCTCATAGCTTGGTTTGGACTAATGCAATCTCCTCTACAGGAAGAACCTTTGGAATTATGCCTGGCCTCCTGGCTGGGCTTCCTTTTGGGGAAAGAGGATTTCAGGAGTTGTATCAGGATTTCCCTCATCATGAGACTTTTTTGAGTGTATTACATGATAATGGCTATGAGTCTAGTTTTTTCATTGGTAGTGACGTCAATTTTGACCACGAAAAGGAATTCTTGGAATATGCCGACGTATCACAAATAATTGATATCAACCGTTTTGATCCAAAATATAAAAAAATGCCCGCGACTAATGGTTTTACCTGGGGTTATGGCGACAAAGAAATTTTCAATAATGGGTTATCCTTATTTCCAAAAAGTAATGAAAAACCTCAGCTTGGAATTTTTCAAACAGTGACCTCCCACGATCCCTATTTAGTGCCTGAGCGGGATTACTATTTAAGGAAATTTGAAGAACACCTCGACACCTACTTAAATCTTACTGAAGCGAAAAAACCTGAATATAGAGCATATCAAGATATCTATATGACTATTCTCTATGCTGATGACGCTGTAAAAGATTTTATCACCTCCTATAGCCAAAGGCCAGAATTTGCCAATACCATTTTTGTGTTCACAGGTGATCACCGCTTGCCCGATATTCCTATGGCTTCTAGACTTGATAGATTCCATGTTCCTTTGATTATTTATTCTTCCTTGATTAACAAGCCTACTTATTTTAAGGGAATGACTAGTCATTTTGAAGTTACCCCTTCCCTTCTAGCCTTTTTACAAGCCCAGATAGGAATTCAACTTCCAGAACAGACGATATGGATGGGACAGGTTCTAGACACTTCACGTGTGTTTCAATCGAACATAGCTATGCCACTGATGCGAAATAAGAATCAACTGATGGAATACATTAATAGAGACTATTTTCTATCGGACAATCAACTTTTCGTTATCTCTGACGGTCTGAATATTGATCCAGTCGAAGATGAAGACATGAAAAATAAGTTGATTGGGGAGTTTGAAGATTTTAAAAACAAAAATAATTACACGATTCAAACACGTAAGCTATTACCCTTAGATTAATACGTCACTTGTATAAACGCTTGTCTTCCAATGCATGGCTATCACAATTACTGTTTAAGCTTTAGGGAAACTCAGTAACTAAAGATTAGTTATTCTCTCGTTAAATCAAGTCAGCTTGCTTCCATCTCTCTTCAGTCTGCGTACAGATTAACAAAGAAAAACAGGTTACTGACATCGTTGCGGATATTTATATTAATATTAATCCTTTTGTTTTTCGCGAGCTGCTTTTTCTAAAATCTGAGAAAGTAAGGGATAAAAGTAATTCCAATAAAAGCTCTTTCTATCCTTATAATCTGACACGAGGTGAAATCCTCTCCAAAGCATAGGTAGGCCCGTAAAATGCACCGAACCAATGGAGCTCCGCAAATCTGAAAAATCACCAGCGAAATAGTAAAATTGCCCTTCTCCTACATTTTTGAAGACAGCAGCAGGAAAGAAGCGAGGTAGTCCCATGTCTCTTAGCTTTTCCTTGCCTTTCGTAGATGGGTCAATATCATAAAAAGATATTACCTGATAGTCACGTTCTATCAATACTATATCAAACCACTCTGGATATGGAACTAACTCTGGAAGCTTAAAACCCTGCTGATTGATTCGCTGAGTTCGGATTTTGGGTATTTCTCCAAAGTAATCTAAACCATCCGAAAAGGCTTCTACTCTCCCTTTTTCATGCACGAAAACAATTCCAGGCCCAGCAGGTACCCAATTATTTTCATGCTGTTCTAGGTATTGACTGATGAACCATTTGGGCAAGTCAGTATTGATGGTAGAATCCATTTCTTCAAAATAACGAGCAATCCAGCCTGTCCATTTAAGACCCATCAAATTTTCAAACTCCGTTCTGATTCCTACAGGTGTTGGCGAGGCCATGGTATTGAACTCTGCAATGATGGTTTTCTTTTGAGCAACTGCTTCGCGTAATAAGTTGATATCACCTCGATTCAAGCCGCCATAAATCTTTTTTGAAACCTCATCAGAATTATGTTCTTTAAAATCCTCTTCAAATACACCATAAGTATCCGCAAAATAAAGTACATCAAGATTTGTAGCAGTCTCTATTATCTCATTTTCATCAAGTTGCAAAAGGTCATTTGAAGTCCCAAAAGAAGGTGTATTATCAGGGAAGAATCCAAAGTAATCTGTTTCTTCGTCATAAAAATCATTATTCTTGTTCTGAATCTTCAAATGCTTAAGTGTCCAAAACAGTGCATGATGCTCCTGGTAGGTATCAGTAGGAACTGTTTTATCAATCACTACAATCTCCAACTGCTTGGCTGGGTAAAAAAGCCATATCAAATAACTGATCAATGGTATAAATACTACTATCAACAAGAAAGGTATAACTCCTCCAAAGGAAATTCTAAGCTCTTCTGTAACTAATTTTTTCATCAAAATCGGTATTCAACGCCTAGAGATAAATTCAAATTATTTCTAAATCGATCAAGACTAAGTTCATCACGACTGTAACCAGTATATCCAAAGAGCATAAAACGGTTGGTTACCAATTGCTGGTAGCCTATTTTAACCCGATATGAGTTTAGAAGCTGCGTAGGATCTCTAGTTTCCTCATCGGGAGATACACCTGTACTCAGCTGAATAGAGAAGAAATCCTCTCCCGTCTTAAAGTAATATCTTGCCTGCAAATTGGCAGAAGTTCCCAGACTATTTCCAGTTCCAGGAATCAAATTTCCACGTAAATTTAGCCACCAATTGCCCACATATTTTCCGAGAGAGGCAGTAAAGATGGTAGTAGATTCGGAAAACTGCAGGTATCTAAATCCAGCATCAACTTCCCAAGCTTTGGGCAAATTATAATAGATGGAAGCGCCAAAACGAAACTCAGGAAAGAAACTAGCACCAGATCCACCAATGTTGACATAGGCATATGCATTTTTACCTAGTGAAGGATAAGCGTCCAATTCAAACAATGTACCAGTACTCTCAAATCGTGAAGATTCCGTCACTCTGGCGATCAAAGCTCCAGTTAGTTTGGTTCTTGTCCTAGCATAGAGAGAAAATGTATTCCATGGCGCTATATCTCCTTGAAAATTATCGTAATCGTAGGTTAGGCCAACAGCATTATCTCGTCTTAATCGCCTCAAAGTCTGCATGTAATCAAGGAGGCTTTCGCTTTTAAATTTTTTCTCAAAAAGTTCCTCTGCAATATCATAGGCAGCATTATATTCTTCCTGATAATAAAGCAATCTAGATTCCACATACCGAATACCATTAGGAAGTGGCATCCCTAGATTCTCTCGAGCCTTGGCCAAAACTACAGCTGCTTGTTCGTACTGTTCTGACCAAGACAAATTATCCAAATACGCTGCATAAGCGTCTTCATAATTTGGTGAAGCAATAATCGCCCGCTCTAGATAGATAGAAGACGAATCATTTTTCCCTTCCCAAGCATAGCTTCTGCCTACCAAAATCAATATATCAGCGTATTCAGGATAGTTGGCCAATGCACGGAAAGCAACCTTTCTGCCTGCATCATATTTCCCATCCAAAATCAAGGTTCTGGCTTCCTCCAGCAAAACATCTGGATCAAATGAATCTTGGGCATTTAAACCCATAGAAAAACCCATAAAATAAATCAGAAGAATAAATGCTTTTTTCACGATCAAGAATTCAAAGTGTCATGGTCCATATTTTTTTTGTCATCTGATTTCTTAAAACCAGTACGGATCATTTGGCCCCAACCTCCTTTACCTTTTATAAAGTCCCAGTGACCCCCAAGACCCCAATAGACTATCTTGGGATGAATTAAAATCGGTTCAAGTAAAATAGTTAGTATAAGCTTATTCAGATCCTTTTTGTCTTTGTAACTATTGTAAGAAACCTGCTCAAACAAGATGCTAAAGGAGGATACCAGAATAGAAAGTAAATAAAAAACTATAAAGATAGCTATGAAATAGAATGCCGAAAAATCACCAATAATAACAATAACCATCGTGTAAATTAAACCCAGCAATTCAAGTACCGGAGCCATTTTCTCAAAAACACTCCAATAGGGATAAGATACCATACCCATGATGCCATAGTTTGGATTTAGACGAGTCGCTCGATGTAGCTGAAGAGATTCTATAGTACCACGCATCCATCGATTTCTCTGTCTAGAAAGAACAGCTTCTTGTTCTGGCACCTCTGTCCAACATAAAGGATCAGGCACGAAACTTACTTTATACGGAATTTTTCGCTCCTCCATATAGCGTCGCATACGGACTACAAGCTCCATATCTTCCCCTACTGTCTTTGGAAAATAACCTCCTACTTCTACTACTAACTCCCTGTTAAAAAATCCAAATGCACCTGAAATCAGCATTAGTCCATTTAAACGCTTCCAAGCCATTCTTCCCATCAGAAAAGCTCTACAGTATTCGATTACTTGAAATCTACCTAAAAGCGTGGATGGCACGCGGTACTTAGTTACCGTACCATCTTGCACATCGCAATTATTAGCAATACCGATCACACCTCCCACGGCGATGACTTTTCTGTGCGTCTCCTCCATAAATGGCCGAACCATCCGGGTGATAGATTCATGTGAAAGAATACAATCCACATCTATACAGGCCAAAATCTCCTTTGAAGAGACATTAATCCCTGCGTTCAATGCATCAGCTTTACCCCCGTTTTCCTTATCGATTACAATGAGTCTATTATAAGAGCGGTTTTTTGACTTATAAATACCTCGTACAGGTTGCGCTGGGATTTCTGCATAGTAAGCGAAATCGGTGATCTCCAATTCGAAGGAATTGATCATCTTAGCTAAGGTTTCGTCTTTGGAACCGTCATTTATTACCACTACTTCAAACTTTCCATAGTGTAGTGAAAGCAGACTCTTTACATTTTGAACAATAGATTCCCCTTCATTGTAGGCTGGTGCCAAAATAGAAACCCCAGGAGCGATAGGTGATGTGATAATATCTTGATAGTCTGCAAACCGATTTTTTCTTCGATGATCTCGCATTTCCAATGTGCTTAGAATCATGATGAGTAGGTAAATAACGATCACAGAAAAACTCAGGAATAAGAATGCTATTCCTAAAACCTCCATAATAAAATGAAAAAGAAAACTATACATCTTGAAGCAATGGGTCTAGTAAGTGCGCATTGATTCTTTGTAGATCAGAGTCTGAATCTTTGGTAATGAATTGATTATACAGCCCTGCATTTAGATTCTGAAGACTCCTTAGCAAAACCAGCTGTAATCCGAAGACTGGAGAAGTTTCTAATATTTCATAAATAATTTTGGCATTGCTATCGTCACCAATCGCTCCCGCTGCCTTTCCTGCAATAGTTACCAACTTGACATTGTCAGATCTCATACTATCATTGAGCATGCTGGATTGTGCGGGAACGCCTAGGTATTCGAAGGCTTTAATAATCTCTATTTTCTCTTCGTCCGAAACTGCAGCAAATTTTTCTTCCAATTCTTCCAGAAGATCCACAAGTCCAAGCACACGAACCAACTTATAACCAAACAGACGAATGCTCTGATTTTCAGAACTAAATAAGGTATTAATATGGAGTTCTCGAGAAGAATTTAAGAATTTGATTATGCGTAAGTAATTCATTTGTTGCCAGCGAGAAAGTGGAAAAGTCTGGTCCCTGAGAAAAGAAAGATCGACACTATCAGATAGATTTAATGTAGTAGCAACTGCCTGAGATCTTATATGAAAATTAGGAGAATTTACATGCTTCTTTACTTCACTAAGCCCCTCAGTCAAATCCATTTCATTGATTTCCACCAGTCCAATTACCACATTGGCCCATTTGGAACTATTCAGTTTTTTTATAGAAACTGTGTGAAGATCCAATCTTTTGTAAAGTGCTTTTAGCTTCAGCTTAAAGTCACCTTTCATTTTCTTGTTCAAAGCTATTATCCGTTCCACAAGTACCTGTTCAAAAACTGCCTTCTTAAGCTGTTTTTCAGGAAAATTTTTAAAGAGCTCCTCATCACTCAGAGACTCGAGTTCTTCTAGCGTTTTTTCGAATAAAATCTCGGACAATGGACCTACAATATATTGGTCATACAAGGCCTTCAACTTTTCGTTGTGATTTCTCCTCGCTTTGAATACCAACATGAAAACGATCATTAATACAGCAAAGACTAAGAAGAGAGAAATAGTCAGTGCGACTATAAAAATCTTTAAATCAGCAAAGTATGAAAAATAATTCCCGGAGAGTAAGGGTGTATAAATTTCTTTACTTGCCAGAGAAATCAAATCCTTCCCATTCCAAATTTCATTTCCAAGTAGCTCTATGTCGCCATTTCTAAGAAGATTTGAAACATACTCTTGCGTCGCTTCAAAAGTATAGGGCTCAGAAAATATAAGATATTGGATAGTTGAAGTGACGGAATCAGGCTGATAGATTGTATTCTTCAATGTATGAGCTGCAGAGAACTCTGCTAAACTTCCTGTTTCCCCAGTACTGTCGATCAATAATTGACCGGAAGAGTTCACTAGTTGAAATTGCAAACCTGGGATTTCTCCCTGACTAATTAAAAAATCCACAAAGGATGTAGAATCAGGGAAAATCTTTTCATCCTGACCTAAAACAATACTTGCTTTGCTCAACAAAAACAGCAAGAACACAAATACAACTATGGTTCTAACTGCCATCAATTAAGACTTAAAGATTCGTTTTACACGAATCGCCAATTCATTAGGATTAAATGGTTTTGGGATAAAATCTGAAACGCCCAGATTAAAAGCTTCTAACACAATTTTTTCTTCTTCTCCAAGCGAACTCAGTACAATTATGGGAATCTCAGGCTTGGTGTTTCTAGCATGATGAATTATTTCTATCCCGTTTTTATATGGAATCATCACATCTGTAATGATCATATCAAGATACTCAGTGTTTATTGCATCGATTCCTGCATTCCCATCTTGTGCTAATAAAGTTTCATATCCATCCTTTTTTAGACGGAATTGAACAAGACTAGAAATCAGCAAATCATCCTCAATTATCAGGATTCTTTTCATTCTTTGTGGGGTAACTATAGAACCAAAGATAGTAGCTAAAGCATAGAACCAAACACTATTTACCAGCCAAATAAATTTAGATTTAGCACTGATAATCTTGTAGAATTGAAACCGCATTTCATATCCATTTTCCTGCCATTGATCAAATAATGGGTTGTAAAAAATAATTCCAAATGGATTCCAAAATCACTTTGATTAGCTTGCTTTCTAAAATATCACCATCTATTGAGCGGAATATTGACACTTGAGAAAATGAGAAAAGATTATTTTCATATCATAGTATCAATAAGAACTCACTACTTTAAAACCATTTAAATCATATGAAAAAAGAACTACTGAATGCAGGAGTCTTTTGCATGCTGGTGGCAGGATGGCTTTCTTCTTCATTGGCTATTGCACAAAGCGACCCATCTGGAAAGAAACGAATCACAAACACCTATGCAATCACGAATGCAACTGTCTTTACTGCCCCAGGTCAAGCTGGCATAAAAGCAACAGTCCTAGTCAAAGACGGCTTGATCCAAGGAGTGGGTAGCAACCTAAGCCTACCTGCCAATGCAAAAGTGATAGCTGGCGACTCTCTATACATTTACCCAGGATTTATTGCTGGAGCAAGTGATGTAGGAATTACAAGACCAAAGGATGTAGAACGTCCAGATGACTTTGTCTCCTCAAACCCTTCAGATGAAATAGCAGGAATCACTCCATGGAGATCTGCAGTACAACAGTTTTCTTACAAGGATAGTAAGGTCGATGATTTACGGAAAGTCGGATTTACAATAGCCCAGATTTTACCAGAAGGCGGTATGATTGCGGGTAAAGCTGCAGTAATACTTTTAGGCTCTGATAACTCTACCAATTTAATCGCTGATAATACTGCTCTGGTAGCAAGTTTCAGAGGTTCTAGAGGAATGTATCCAGGCACGGCAATAGGCGTGATGGCCAAATTCCGTGAGATATATGACAACACCAAGCTTACTTCACAGCGCTCCCAGAAATACAGCACTGTAGCTGGCCTGAAGCGTCCCGAGATCACTCCTACTTATAGCGCTATGCATGATGTGGTCAATGGCAGCATTCCTGTTTTATTTTCCACTTCTTCAGAATTGGAGATCAGAAGAGCTATTGGACTTCAGAAAGAAAAAGGCTTCAAATTAGTCTTGACGGATTTGGATGAGTATGAAAGCATAATAGATGTAATCAAAGCTTCTAATGCAGGTGTCCTTATAAAACTGGAATTGCCAGATGACAAAGCTATCAAAGCTCAAAAAGAGGATGCTAAGGATGAAGTAAAAGCATTGAATGCTAGAGTGAAAAAATCCTATGACGAAGCACTGGCTCAGGCTAGTAAATTGGAAGCAGCGGGTATTCCTTTCGCATTTTCAACTACTGGAGTTAAATCTGGAGATATTATGAAAGCACTTCAGACAATGATCGCTAATGGTCTTTCTGAAAAAGCCGCTCTTGCAGCCTTGACTACCAACCCAGCTTCAATCTTAGGATTGAGTAAAGTAGCCGGATCGATTGAAAAGGGCAAAATGGCTAATTTGATTTTGAGTACTGATTCACTGTTCGCAGAGGACTCTCAAATCAAACACATGGTTATTGATGGATTTATATTCGACTATGAAACTAAAGCAAAGAAGAAAGAATCGAAGGATGATAAAAGCGATGCTACTGTAAAGATCGAAGGAACCTGGGATTATACTTCAGAAAGTCCAGCTGGTTCTTCTGGCGGCACACTGATTATCAGTAAAGACGGTGCAGATTATGCAGGATCTATCACCTACGATGATCCAGCTGGTTCTGGCAAGGCCACTTCAGACATCAAGAATGTGGTTTTAAGCGGAAGCACTTTGTCTTTCTCCTTTAATGTCTCTGCCAGTGGTATGGATATCCTTGTAGAAGTCTCTGGAGAAGTTGACACAGGAAGCTTTAAAGGTAGCATGACAGTGGGCGAATTTGGATCATTTCCATTCGAAGGCACACTCAATCCAACACTAATCGCAAACAAGTAAAGACATGAAAAAAGTAAATTATTTTCTTGCCGCTCTGTTGGGTTTGAGTATTCAGTTTGCTGAAGCCCAAGTAAAAAAAGGCAGTGTATTAATTAAGAACGCGACAGTTCTTACGGTTACAAATGGAACTCTAGAGAACTCTGACGTTCTCGTTCAAGATGGAATTATCAAAAAAGTAGGTCAAAATATCAGTGCTCCCAATGGAGTAACTACTATTGATGCTACTGGGAAATTTGTGATGCCGGGCATTATTGATGCTCACTCTCACTTAGGCTTAGATGTGGTCAACGAATCTTCTGCTCCTATTGTAGCTGAAGTACGTATGAAAGACGTCGTTAATCCTTATGAAGTAGGACTCTACCGCGCATTAGCGGGTGGTGTGACTATTTCACATGCGATGCACGGATCTGCCAACGTAATCGGTGGACAAAATGCTACGTTGAAGCATCGATATGGATCTACAGATCCTGCAGATATCATCATGCAAGATGCTCCTCGCACGATCAAATTTGCCTTGGGTGAGAATCCAACACGAGTTCATGGTAGAGGCAATAACATTCAGCCTCGTACGAGAATGGGTGTAGAAGCAATTATTAGAAACGGATTCAATGAAGCTATTCAATACCAGAAAGCTTGGGACACGTACAACGCAGCATCCTCCAAAAAAGGAAGTACTGCCATGCCTCCTGTTCATAATGAAAGACTTCAGATCCTTTCAGATATATTGAATGACAAGATCATCATCCATTGCCACTCCTACCGCGCAGATGAGATCTACATGCTGATTAATGTGGCTAGGGATTTTGGAATCACAAAGCTTGTATTCCAACATACAAACGAAGGATTCAAAGTAGCTCCAGAAATTGCTGAATACACCATGGGAGCTTCTGTCTTTGCAGATTGGTGGTCTTACAAGTTCGAAGTGTACTACTCCACTGCTTACAACGCAGCTATCTTGACCGAAAACGGCGCACTAACTTCTATTAATTCGGATGATGCTGAGCTGATCCGTCACCTGTATCATGAGGCTGCAAAAACGCAGCGTTATGGCGGAATGACTGACGAGCAAGCTTTAGCTATGATCACTATCAATCCTGCTAAGCAATTAGGAATAGCGGATAAAGTTGGTTCAATCGAAGAAGGAAAAGATGGTGATTTGGTGATTTTCGATGGCCATCCACTTTCTTCCTATACTGTTCCTCAGATGACTTTTGTAGATGGGGTAAAGTATTTTGATATCAAAGAAGATGCAGATGATCAGCGTATCAAAGTCAGCCCTACTCAAATGGTAGAGCCAATCATGTTGTACGGTGGACATGAAAGCAACTGTATGCAGGATACGGAGCATTTATTTGAGACTACCAATTCACTTTTCCATACCAATTACTAATCACCCGAAATCAAAGAAGATATGAAAAGATTAAATAAAACCTTTTTCGCCTTCCTCTTTGCCCTATTGCCTATGATGGCGATGGCACAGATCGACGGGGAAGTAATCAAACCAAGAGCGGGTAAGTTCTTATTGAAAAATGCGACGGTAGTAACCATTACCAAAGGCGTTCTCAACAATACTTCTGTATTGGTGGAAGATGGCAAAATCAAGGAAATCGGAGCTAATATCAGTGCCGATGGTGCTGAAGTGATAGACTGTAGTGGGAAATTCATCTACCCAGGCATGATCGATGGTGGCACTAAGCTTGGCTTGGCTGAAATCAATTCCGTTCCAGAAACAGTTGATTATGCAGAGATAGGAAACTTCTCTCCTAATATGCAGGCTTTGACGGCAGTAAATCCTAATTCAGTAGCCATTCCAGTCACAAGAGTTTCTGGCGTTACTACTGTCCTAGCTGTTCCAACTGGAGGATTATTTCCAGGTACTGCTGCGCTAATTAATCTGAATGGCTACACACCAGATCAGATGTATGCTGGATTCAAAGGTATCGTCATGAACTTCCCAAGCTCTGGACGTAGAGGCAGATTTGATCGTCGCTCTGATGACGACATCAAAAAGGCAAACGAAAAAGCACTTAAAGAAGCAAACGAACTATGGGATAATGCGAAGAGCTACGGTTCTCTAGTTTCAAATGGCGCAGAATTAGACTATTACCCAGAGATGGAGCAAATGGCTAAAGCGACAACGGGCGAACTACCACTTTTGATCGAAGTAAATACTGCTTCAGATATTCAGGAAGCTATCAAATGGGTACAAGGAAAAGGAGCGAAAGTGATCTTCACCGGAGTCTCTGAAGGTTGGAGAGTTGCAGATGAAATCGCCAAAGCGGGAATCCCAGTGATTACTGGACCTGTTCAGGCACTTCCTACTCGAGATTCGGATCGCTATGACGCGCCTTATGCAAATGCAGGTAAAATGGCAAAAGCAGGTGTGAAAGTTGCAATCAGAACTGATGATCAAGAGAATGTAAGAAACTTGCCATTCTTCGCAGCATTTGCCGCAGCTTATGGCATGGGAAAAGAAGAAGCTTGGAAAGCTGTTACGATCAATCCTGCTGAAATTTTCGGCTTGGATGACAAATATGGTTCAGTAGAAGCTGGTAAAGTAGCCAACTTAATCATTGCTGATGGAGATCCATTCGAAACTAGAACCAATGTACTTCACGTGTTTATAGATGGCTATAGAATGCCACTTTCTAACCGTCAAATCAGACTTTACCAAGAGTTCTTGGATCGCTCACCTGGATTGAAAATGAATTAATTTTCAAATCAATCTTAATTAAAACCACACGGAGAGTTCATATTTTGGGCTTTTCATGTGGTTTTCTTTTATTTTGCCTGAGCTATGAAATCTACCAGTAAGTAAGCATCACACAGAAAGATGATTATTTACTTCTCTAGATTCATCCTTATAGAAATGAGGAGAACCATTGAAATCGAAAAAATCAAATGAAAAAAATCTATATACCAATTTTTGTATCGCTTATCTCCGCATCATTTTCTTGTAATAATAAGGAGAGCAGCGAGGAAGTGAGCAACTTGATTGAAGCAAAAAGAGCTGAAGTGGCACCAGATAAACGTGTGGCGCTTTGGGATCTGACTTTTGAAAATGACTCATTAAAAGGTGAGACTAATCAGCCTGAAGCTTTAAAAGCTTTGATCGAGAGCCTGAATTCCAAGCAAATCAAATATACAGATGCAGTCAATCGGCTGCCCGATGCTGGTCTGGGTGAAAAGACAAAGGGTTTGGTTACCATCTCTGTGGCAAATATCCGTAGTAACCCAAAACATTCAGCCGAGTTAGCTACTCAGGCACTGATGGGAACTCCGCTCAATGTCCTCAAAGAAGACGATGGTTGGTACCTAGTTCAAACGCCTGACGGATATCTTTCCTGGGTGGACAGAGCAGGAATTCATTTGATGACAGAGGCAGAACTTGAGCATTGGTTCAAAGAACCAAAAGTGGTAATCACCGCCCTTACAGGCTACGTATGGAAAGATGAAGCTAAAACAGAAATGGTTTCTGATTTGGTCGCTGGAGATATATTAACGATCCAGAGTGAAACAAAAGATCAGCTTAAAATCTCACTTCCGGATGGCCGAGAAGGCTTTATTTCAGCAGATGAAGCCCAAGAATGGAATAGTTGGATTGCTTCTAGAAATACCAATCCAGAGACTTTGATATCTACTGCCAAGCAAATGATGGGCGCTCCATACTTGTGGGGTGGCACCTCGATCAAAGGAGTAGATTGCAGTGGTTTCACCAAAACTATTTTCTACCTCAATGGTCAGATTATCCCTCGCGACGCCTCTCAGCAAATCAATGAAGGAGATTTAGTAGATGCTGACAAAAATTGGGACAAACTTCAGGTGGGCGATTTGCTGTTTTTCGGAACCAAAGGAACAGATGAGAAAAAAGAGCGGGTAGTTCACGTAGGAATGTGGATTGGAAATGGTGAATTTATCCATTCCAGAGGTCTAGTTAGAATTTCTAGCTTTGACCCAGAAAACCCAAATTACGATGAATATGAACTAAATAGATACCTGAGAACAAAGCGCATTGTTAATGTACCTTCAGAAAACGTTTTATCAGTATCAGAGCTTTTAACCAATAATTAATTATGTCTATAAACAAAATCTCTCTGGGTATCGCACTCACTTTTGGGGTAGGTCTTTCTGTCAACGCACAGCAAGTCACAGGTTTTTTCCCGCAGGATAAAAACAAAGAAGCTACCCTCGAGCAGGAATACCTAAAAGCAGTCAAGTTCGATCAGTTCAAAGTACACTTGAAAGAACTCACCAAAGCGCCACACATAGCGGGTACTCCTGAAAATGAAAAAGTAGCGGCTTACATGACTAAAGTGATGTCGGAAGCTGGAATGGAAGTGACCTCCTACCCTTACGATGTTTATCTTCCAAATCATCCAGGAGAATCGGTTTTGGAGATTATTACACCAGATAAGATGACTTTGTCTCAGCAGGAAGGTCCGATCGATGGTGATCCTTTTTCTACTGATCCAAGGCTTCACAAAGGATTCAATGCCTACTCTGGATCTGGCGATGTCACAGCGGAGGTAGTGTATGTAAATTATGGTGTAAAAGCAGATTTTGAGAAACTTGCTGAAATGGGCGTTGATCTCAAAGGAAAAGTAGCAATCGCTCGCTACGGCGGAAACTTCCGTGGGTATAAGGCTAAATTTGCTGAGCAGTATGGTGCAGCGGCTTTGATCATCTTTACTGACCCAAAAGATTCGGGATTTGGAAAAGGTGAAGTGTATCCAGATGGTCCATTTTTTAATGAAACTACTATTCAGCGTGGTTCCTTATTGACTTTGGACTACACAGGTGATCCATTAACTCCTTTTGAGCCTGCACTTCCATTGGATGGAGACAAGAAGGTGAAGAGACTAGATCCTAAGGATGTGGCATTCCACACGATTCCTGTTTCACCGATTGGATACGGAGCTGCCAAAGAAATTTTGAGTAGAATGAAAGGCTCAAATGTACCTGAAGGATGGCAAGGTGGTTTACCTTTTGAGTATAAAATTACGGGTGGTTCAGATCTGAAAGTACGCGTGAAAGTTGATCAACCGGTTGACTACATCCGTGCAAATAACATTGTTGGCAAATTTGTAGGTAGTGAATACCCTGACGAATGGATTATCCTTGGAAGTCATTATGATGCATGGAGTTTTGGAGCAACTGACCCGAATTCAGGTACGTCCATGATGTTGACCTTAGCCGAGGCTATTGGTGAGTTGGTGAAAAATGGTGAGGCTCCAAAACGCTCGATACTAATCGGACATTGGGATGCTGAAGAGCAGGGTGTCATCGGTTCTACGGAATGGGTAGAGCATTTTGTAGATGAGCTAGGCGCAAAAGCTGTAATTTACATGAATTTTGATGGGGCTGTTTCGGGCAGAAACTTTGGTATTTCTTCTGCTCCAACACTGAAAAACTTGATTATCGAAGCTTCCAAGGAAGTAGCTTTTCCTGACTCCGCAAAGACTGTATTTGAAGTATGGGCTGGTAAAAATGATGAGCCAAGAATCGGGAATCTAGGCGGTGGATCAGATCACATTGCTTTCTATATGTATGCTGGGGTACCAAGTATGAGCGGTGGTTCTGGCGGAACTTCTGCCTATCACTCCAACTATGATAACTTTCATTACTACAGCAAATTTGTAGATCCAACCTTCAAAATGGGTGGCACTGTAGCTTCTGTGATTGGTGTACTTACACTTCGCTTGGCAAATGCTACCATCATCCCTTACGACGTGCCGAGATATGCACAGGATCTGAGGTTGCATTTTGATGATGCTGTGAAATCAGTAAAAGAAATGGATCCATCCTTTACCACATTTGGCAAAGTGGATGCCGCTATCGCTAAGCTAAAATCGAGTTCTGCTGCTTATGAATCTGCCATGAATGCTGGGATTGCCTCTGGCGACTTATCTGACAAGCAAGTAGCATCATTGAACAAGGATTTAATCTCTCTAGAAAAAAGCTGGCTAGATCCAAAAGGAATGTATTTCGGAAGCTGGTATAGATCACTTTATGTGAGTAACGACCCATTCTCTGGCTATGCATCCTGGATACTTCCAGGCATCAAGTATGAAGTGGAAACCAAGTCTAGCAAGCGTTTGAAAGAATGGGATTCTCGCTACGCAAAAGCTATTTTAGACTTGAGCAAAAAAGTGAAGAAAATGACGAAGAGTTTGAAATGAGACATTAGACGTTAGATTTTAGATTCAAGACATTAGATATAAGACTTTAGAAAAGGGTTTGGATTGATTTCCATGCCCTTTTTTGATGCAGCAAGAAATGCCACAGTCCTAAACTAATCTTCTGGTATTTATTAGGTTTAGAGACATAAATTGATAGAATATTTCCTTACGAACAAACCATGATAATGGAAACTATCTTCATCGGATTATTTTATATAGCAATAGGTGTATTGACTAAATTCTTCCCAAATCTAATAGCGGGTTACAGTCACTTATCGCAACGAGAAAAAGAAAATGCTGTAATTAATGGCTTTCACAAATTTGTTATGAGTGTATTCATAGCTATGGGAGTTCTGGTTGTTGCAGGATATTCTATTTCAATTTGGTTAAATAACCCACCTTTAGGGACCGGTGTTTTCGTTGCTGTTACCTTACTAGGCGCTGTAATAATAATTGTATTTGGAAGTAGATTTACTAGTAAGTAGCTAATCAGAAATGATTCTCTTATCTGAAATTCTAAAAGTTTTAAAAACAGCAATAAGATCAACGCTTAGTATAAGGATTGATTTCCGCAATTCCATAAAAGTGAAATAATAGCACCTAAGATCCATAGGAACTGCACATACTTATAGTCTGAAGGGTTAAGCTTTTATGTTTTCTAAGATGCTGCAATTTATGCTGTTGTTATATGGCCATTATTTTACTTTCTTTAAAATCTGAGGGTGAAATTTTCTCACTTGGATTTATAATTTATAAATTCCATTATGGAAAATCTGGATGTGCGATGGAAACAGCGTTTTGATAATTTTAAGAAAGCTTTTGCACAATTAGATAAGGCAGTCCTCCAAGGAGACTTCAATGAATTAGAAAGACAAGGTCTCATCAAATCTTTTGAATACACCTATGAACTAGCATGGAATACCATGAGAGATTTTCTTATTCAAAAATGGAACGTGGATTTGATGGGTTCTAAGGATACGATTCGCCTAGCTTTTAATTTAAGTTTGATTGATGATGGAGAAGTTTGGATGGAAATGGTAAAAAGCAGAAATCTTACTAGTCACACTTATAATATGGAAACGGCTAGTTTCGTCGAGAATGACATTGAAAGAAAATACCATCTCGCTTTCAAAAAACTGATTGCTCGATTCGATTCGGAAGAATAATCAAATTTTATGAACATGGATTTATTAGCCCAAGATATAGGTATCTCTAATACACATTTACAAGAGATTAGGGATTATGCTAAAAAGTATTCAAACATTGAAAAGGTCATTATTTACGGTTCTCGAGCAAAAGGAAATTATAAACCTGGATCTGATTTGGACTTAGTTCTTATCGGTGATCATCTTGAGTTTAGAGATCAATTGAACTTCTCTGGTGATCTTGATGATAGCTATCAGCCATACTTTTTTGATGTAGCTATTGAAGGCCATATCAGAAATGAATCACTGCTTGATCATGTCAGAAGAGTGGGCAAGGTAATTTATGATAAATCGGATTCACAAAGCTGGTAAAAACCAATTCTTAATTTTTAATCCTAGTAAGCAACTTAACAGAAGGTTGTTTTTTCCAATTGCTCACTCAAGTAAGCCTTCATCTCCTCTCCTTCTTCCACTTTAATCTCACCCGGCAATCCCAAAATAAACCTTGCCAAACCTGGAAGTTGAGGAATCTCTCCATTGAAGAAATATTGATTTCTATTTTTAATTAACATAAATGGACGTGCATTAGGATGCTCCTCCATCATGAGTTGGTAAGCTTTTTTGCTAAGTTTCAATTTTACCAGAAACTTATTTTTTCCAGTAAAACCAAAAAGCTGAGTACCTGGAAGCTGATGCTTTGCCTCAAATTTCCATACACCCTGACTCAAGACCACTTCGCCGATACGCTCAATTTTAAACACCTTCATACTTTTACTTGCTGGTTCGAAAGCATGAATAGTCTCGTAATTCGATGAAAAGGCAACTGGCTCCACCAAGCGATCACTTGTCGTATCAGAACTCAACGAATAATAGTCCTTCAGCCAAACCTGTGTCTTCTGTTGGATCCCAAGGCCTATTTCATCTACCAATCTACTCAAGTTGGCTTTGAAAAGCTGCTCGGTTCCCTGCTTCACTTCAGAGCGTACAGCCAGTTTTTTCAGAATAGAGTCATGAAGCAAATTACCTTTACCCTGACTTTCTATCAGACCTCTTAGCCATTGATTTTCCTCCTGAGAAAAAGTACTGAAATTCAAGGTTTGATCTGTTCCCGGTCTATGCTGAATCTTGTATTTGCTGAATTCTTTAATTACCTCAAAACCCAAGGCTTCTAGCAATTTGAAATACCGATAAATCGTACGCTCATCCGTTTCCAGTATTTCCGCCAGTCTATGGACTGGTTTCCCAATAGTGCTTTGAAGCAAGTTGATCAATTTGAAAACACGTAGAATTTTTTGCTGTTCAATTTTTCCGGCCTGACTCATAGTAGCTTGTGGTTATAGAAAGCTAAAAGTAAGCAATGGCGTCAAGCTATTTATACAATTGACGTGTATTGTCAATAAATCTATCTTATAAATTTCCTCCTGAAGAATAAAATTAATTTTACTTTTAACGCAATGAATAGCCTTCAACCTAATCCATTTTTATCCAAAGCACAATTTTCAACTTTCGCAGTAGGTGTCCTATTTCTTCTTTGCTATTGGTTCTTCGGATATGACGGAATCACCTTTAGTGACGACGTCTATTATTTGCTGGCGGGGGAAAATTTCTGGAAAGGCAAAATGGAGGTAAGCGACTATCACTTCTCCAGTCGCTGGGGAGCTTATGTGCCTTCAGGATTGATTGGGCACTTATTCGGTTTTAAACCACATAGGATTTCCCTTATCTCATTATTGAGTTATGGAGTATGCCTCCTAATACTAGTCAAAGTTCTACCCAAATCAGCTCCAGCATGGGTTCTTGTTTTATGGTTTTGCACCCAAGTTTATTTCCTTCATTTCCTGACCAAAGTTTATCCAGATAGTCTTTTGGCACTTTGGACTTGTCTGATCCCTGCTGCAGCTGTTTATAGAAAAAATAGTCCAATTCTAGCTGGAATTCTGTTGGTTTCAGCACTTTTTATAGGTTTTCTAACTAAAGAAACCATCATCTTTTTAGCTCCATTTCCTCTCCTACTATTTTACTACGATTGGAAAAAGCAGGCTTTAAACCCTACTTTTTATTTCACACTGGTGCTTACAGGAATGGCACTGGCAGCGCTTTATTTGGGGTATTTCTGGATATCCTTCGGTGATCCACTTCATCGCATTAGCTCCATCAATGCCGGACACTACATCTCTGAGTATACCTATGCCGATAAAGGCTTTTGGTCTATGCTGAAAAGGCTAACAATAGTACCCATCATCACTTTTGTAGAGCGCTCATACTGGGCTTGGATCGTATTTGCAATACCTGGAATAGCGCTGGGCTTGAAGTCAAGGTTGACACCTGCTATCGAGTTTTCACTCGCATTTCTTTGCTTGTTCATAGGTTTTTGGTTTATGAGTTCTACTCTGGATTTTTACAATCCAATCTACCTCAACCCTCGGCATCTAATCATCCTAGTTCCCATCTTAAGTATCCTCATTGCATTAGGTTGGAATGATTGGAAAAAATCCAAAAAGTGGAAGATATATCTGATAGGACTTTTATTGCTGGGAACTGGAATTAGCCTAATTCAATTGGATCTAAAAATGGCTGTTTTCCATCTAGCTTTAACGATGGGAGTTCGATTTGCCAACTTGAAATTCTATCCGATTTTTGTCGCGCTAGTTCTAATTGCTCCGGCCTTAATAGCAATTCCTTTTCAGCAGAAATTGAAGCAGTACGACACCTTAATTGAAACACTTAATAATGAAGCACAAAACACTGATTCAAAGGGACCTATATACACCCATAGTTTCCTTGATTTCAGTAAAGAAGTTTTGCTCGTAGGAGACATTTCAGAGCAGAATAGTTTAATCCCACTTTACAAATTCCCAGAAGATAAAGCTCAATTTCCTGACAAATTAAGGTTGTTGATTTACGATTATTATAAGCATGCCTATCCTGAAGAACAAGTGGATATAAATGCGATTAATGATTGGCTAAATCAATATTATAACCTTACTGAAACACGTGAAAATGGAAATATTAGCTTAAAGGAGTTTGTGAAAAAATAAGTTTTGATTTACAACTTACGATTTAGAATTGTGGTAGAATTTAGCCTTTGATCTTAATAAGCAACGTCCATATCCTATCGCATAACGTTACACTTCATCTCCGATTAATAGACTTTTACTTGCTAAAAATTACCTGTCAATGGCCTATTTATTCTTCTTTTTTCCAGTTGAGAAAATCCTGTTTACATTAAATCCCAACCTAAATTCATCCCCAATAGTACCATTTCCTCCTGCCAAAAGATACTGCTCATTTAGTGCCTGCGATGTCACGAAATACATCTGAAAAACATGACCACCAGCTTCTACATCCCAACCTATTCCAAAATTGCTTCGGAGATCAGTATTAAGATTTGGAATGAATTGCAAAGCAAGTGAGGAGCGATCCGTTATTTTTAATTTACCACTAAAGCCTAGCGAAAGATATAAATTCTCGGTTCCTTCAATCTGATATATTTCCCTTGGATCAGTAAAATATGCCAGCATAGGTGTCAGTTGAAAGCTGAATTTTGGCGTAAATTTTCTCGCTAACATCACTTGTCCAAAATAGCTCATCCGCTCCGAGAAATTTGGTGCTCCTTCAGGTAGAAAATTATATTTCGAAGTATTCACTCCTCCGCCACCAGCCAAACTTAGAGAAAAGGGTTTGTCTCCATTTTGTGTTTGCTGAAAGATATGATAGCGACCGAATACGCTGTAAACCTTATCCTGACTGCTTCGGGAAGCCGCAAGAGAAAATTTATCACTCAAAGCAAATTCAAAACTAAACTGAATATTTGCACCATTGTCTAGTCCAAACAGATTCTGAATGCCACCGTCCAAGGTTCCGAATGTATGCATAATTGCAAAATGCAGAGTCTTCTTACTCAAAGGCTCAACGGTCAATAAGTTGATATGTCGAGGAGAATGAAAAACCAATTCTACAGCTTGATTTTCATTTTCAAGCTTGCGTTCAAGCTGCGCATATAGCGATAATGGAAATATGGCCAAGAGGCTTATCAGTATCAGTCTATTCATAATTACTTGGGTTTTAAAATTGCTTTGATACTTATAACTTGTTTCTCAGCAAGCTCATAAAAGACAAGCTTTGGCACAGGAATATCGTAATCTGAAAGAAGTATCTCGAAGTCAGCGACTAATTCTAATTCGCCACTTGATATTTTGGAAAGCGTTCCTCTTACTTCAATTTCTTTATCTACTCCATGCATTTTGAACTTCCCAACAGCCACAACAATGCTTTTTGAACCTGTAGTTAATGATGGAATTGAAGTCATTTTCCCAGTAAGCTCAGCAAAAGGATATTTCTTTGTCTCCAAATAATTATCCCGCATGTGTTTATCTCTGAGGCCTATTCCTGTTTCTAGGGTATTTAGATCAATATAGAAATCGAGAACATTTTGAGATAGATCAATTAGGCCATGAAGCTTGTTAGAGACTCCATTGAATTCACTTAAAGGGGCTTTAGAAAGAAAATTTACATTTCCTGACTCAGTCTGAAAAGTTTGGGCCGCACCGACTCTGGTAAAAAAAACGAAGAATAGGATAAGCCATTTCATCACTTAGTTACAGAAAGGGTTGTACCACTCAATGCCGTAGCATATGATTTTAAAGCTAGCGTAGCAGGGCCTTTGAGGACATTGCCAGAAGTATCAAATTCAGAACCGTGACAAGTACAGGTGAATTTGCTATTCGTGAAAGTCCAATTACGATCACAAGCCGAATGCGTGCATACTGAAGTCATGGCGAAATAACTACCTCCTACATTAACTACTAGAGTTTGAGCATTGATAATCAATAACCAGCCTCCAGCTGCAGCCAACCCAGCTTGGGAAGCCAAATCAATTCGAATGTTATTTCCAGAGACCGTTACGCCATTAGAACTCGTTGGAGGCGGAGTTGGATTGGGTGGAGTACCAGGAGTTTGATCTTCAGAATCAGAACAACTGGTGAAAAATGCAAGACCAAATGCAGACATTACGGCGGTCATTCCTGCGCGCTCCACAAATTCTCTTCTGGATTGGCTTAGGTTTCCTGTTTTAGATTTGATCTGGTCCATGAGTCTCGTTTTTTATAATTAACGAGTTTGGTACCTAGATTGGATGGACTGGGCAAAAGAAAAGATATTGGATAAATCCGATAGTTTCTTCTGGTGCTATTAGCTGAATTTATTCAACTTGCAGACTAGAAAACCAAAGTTGACTGAAACCAATAAGTTGAAAATTTCTAGGGTGAGTTCTACTTTATAGTAAATGATAAATATCTTGAAAAATAGTTGGTAAGCTTGTTGACAAAAATTCCACAAATTAGATTTTTGCTCGCTACTAAATAAGGCTTAAAACTGTTTTTTATCTAAAATCTCTTTCAACACAAAAGCATCTTTGATGGATTGAGGATCTTTCAGCATGCGAGCGTATCGACTCTTTCCAGTGTAAGAAGACTCTACTGCTATTTCCTTGAAGGAGGGGATGTCAGGTATTCCTTTAGAAGTTCTAGTCAGATCCGACTTCGTATTTTCAAACGCTCCTTGGTAATGCTCTATTTCATCATCATCTTCTTCCCACTTTTTAGTTGGAAATCTCTTTACAGCTGGTGGTGGATCAGCTCTCCACTCTGGACGATTTTGTATGTCACCAGCGCGCTCATATACTACAGGTTCAACTTGCTGCACAGGAGCAGGTTGCATTTTAGGTCTTTCTGGTTCGGCTTGCTTAGGTTTTTGAGCATCGCGTATTTCACGCATCAAATCCTCAAATGAAACTGGTTTCTGCTGAGGTTCATCAGACATTTCTGGCTGATCCTCAGACTGATTCTTTTTTTTGCCTTTGGTAGCCTGATAGATAAAATAGGCCAAAACTGCGACGATATAAACTATATTTCCTAAATCCACAGGTGTAAGTTAATCGATTAGATTAAGTAAAACAGATTAGTGGTTGATAAAAAAAGTTTAACCGCAGTGGACACAGAGTTTTTCGCAGAGGAAACAGAAGAATTTAAAAGGTAGAGTTTTAGAGAGATAAATCCGTTCATGTGACACGAGCGGTGGTGTACATTAAAAAATAAATGTAACCGTCAAGTTCGCGGAGATTTTCGAAGACAGCACAAGAAGTAATGGAAAATGTGGTGGCCAATCGTGTGATACTAACGATGGAGACGAAACTTTCATAAATCACTGAACACTCGATCTATTTACTGGGTCAGAAAACTCATCACTGAAACTTATAACGAGCATTTAATTTTAAATTCAAGAATTTTTAAATTTTAAATTGCTTGAGACTAGTACTCGTAACCAAACTTATTACTTTTCTATCTACCAACCATCCAATTCCTTGGACAATGGCTCAAATGACCTTATTTTGTTTAATTAATTATTCAAATTAGAAAGAATGCTGCTTAGTAAGCTGGAGATCAAGGGGTTCAAGAGTTTTGGGGATAAAATGGTGATTAACTTTGACAAAGGAATCACTGGCGTTGTTGGGCCAAATGGATGCGGTAAATCTAATGTGGTAGATGCCATCCGATGGGTACTAGGTGAGCAAAAAACTCGATTACTCCGCTCTGACAAGATGGAAAACGTGATTTTTAACGGCACCAAAAACCGTAAACCTTCCAACCTGGCTGAAGTATCACTCACCTTTGAAAATACCAAAAACTTACTTCCTACCGAATATACCCATGTCACCATCACGCGTCGCTACTACAGATCAGGCGATAGTGAATATCAAATCAATGGGGTTACCTGTCGTCTAAAGGATATTACAAACCTTTTCATGGACACAGGAATTAACTCAAATAGCTATGCGATCATCGAGTTGAAAATGATCGATGAACTCCTTAATGATAAGAATAACTCTCGCAGAGAGCTGTTCGAAGAGGCTGCAGGAATATCCAAGTTCAAAAACAGAAAGAAAGAAACGCTACGAAAACTTCAGGACACGGACGATGATTTGGCTCGTGTGGAAGATGTGCTTTTTGAAATAGAGAAGAATCTGAAAAGCTTGGAAAAGCAGGCAAAACAGGCTTCCAACTATTTCGCCATCAAAAAAGATTACCGAATAGCAAGCATCAATCTAGCTAAAAAAAGCATAGAGAAATACAGCATGTCGCTGATCGATGCAAACCATAAAATCCAAGAAGAAGGTGATAAAAAGCTTCTTCTTCAAACTCAAGTTGCGGATAAAGAAGCACTTTTAAGTCAATTGAAGGCTGATCTAATTCAGAAAGAGAAGTTGCTGGCCAGTCGCCAAAAAGCGCTGAACGAACATGTAAATAAGATCCGAACTTTTGAATCGGAGAAAAAAATTAAGAATGAACGCTTGAGATTCTTGGAAGACAGATCTCAAAAATTGCGTGAGCAGATTGACGCTGACCGCAAGTCAAATGATCGTGCTGGATTCAGTATTCGCTCCCTAGAGCACGAAAAAGAGTCAGCAGAGAAGATGCTTGCAGAGAAAGAAATGATTGTATCCGAATTGCGAGAGGCTTACGAAGGTCAGAAATTAATCCAAGCAGAAAAGCAGCTCGCCCAAAAGACGATCAATCTTAACTTCGAGACACTCAAGGAGAAAGTCTATCAGCTAAGCAAGGACATTGAGATCAAGCAAATACAGCTTTCTACGCTGAAGCAAGAGCTTGAGCGAACTTCTTCAGATGACTCTTCGCAGGAAGCCAATTTGATGGATTTTGAAGATAAAATACTTACCCTAAAAGCTGAACTCGACGAGTCAACGCTAGGCTATCAGGAACTGAAAGCAAAGCAGGAAGATCTGGACCAAAAGATCGAAGAAACAAATCGGGTGATCGAAATGATCCGCGAGGAGCTAACAACTTCCTCCCGTAAACTCGATTCGAAAACCAACGAATACAACCTCACCAAATCACTGGTGGAGAATCTGGAAGGATTTCCGGAAGCCATCAAATTCTTAAAGAAAAACCCGAGCTGGGGAAAGGACATCCCACTCCTCTCCGATCTTTTGACCACTTCTGAAAAGTATCGAGTGACCATTGAAAATTACTTGGATAGCTACATGAATTATTATGTAGTGGACACAGAGTCACAGGCGATTTCTGCCATTCAACTGCTGAGTGATTCTGCCAGAGGAAAAGCAAATTTCTTTGTTTTGGAGCATTTTGAACGCTTTAAACCAAGCCAAAACAAGCTTTTCGCGAACGCAATCGCTGCAACAGAAATCATAGAATTTGATGTCAAGTATTCCCGATTGATCAACTTTATCCTTGACAATACCTATATCGTGCAAGGTGAGCATAGAGATTTTCCGCAGGATACTGAAGCCGTTTTCATCTCAGAAAATGGAAAATACACCAAGCGGAAATTCAGTATCTCAGGTGGATCTGTAGGTCTTTTCGAAGGAAAAAGAATAGGCAGAGCCAAGAACCTAGAGAAGCTCGATAAGGAAATCAAGGAACTGAATAAGAAAGTCAGCAGCACCAGAAACAACCTCGACAACAAGCTCTCTGAGCTAATGAAGTTGAAGGAAATAAGCTATAAAAAGACGCTGGAGGACTGGCAGAATAAAATTAGCATTATCAACCAAGATTTTGTTTCTGTTCGAACTAAGAAAGAGCAGTTAGCAGAATTGCTGAGCTCAAATGCAAACAAGCGCGAGGATATCTTGGAGAGAATCGCATCGATTGAGGAGAGTTTAACTGAAATTCAGCCACAACTTTTTGATGAAAGGGCAGAATTCGAAGCACTTCAGGATGAGCTGGAAGAACTGAATGAATCATACGAAAAAGAATCTGAACTGCTGACTGATAAATCTCAGTCATTCAACGCAGAAAACATACTTTATCACCAGCATTTGAACCGTGTGACAAGCTTGGAGCAGGAAATAGAATTTAAACAAACTGCCTATGTAGGTTCGAAAGAGCGAATAGGCAAATCTCAGGCAGAGCTATCGCAACTTGACACGGAAGTGAGATCGCTACTTGACAACAATGAAGTCAAAGATGATGAGTTGATTGAATTGTACGCTGAGAAAGAAGGGATAGAAAAGGGTGTGCAGGAAGCTGAAAAGGACTATTATGCTTCAAGAGGTGAGATCGATGATACAGATCAACAAATAAGAAGTATTCAAAAAGCCAAGGAAAGTTACGACCATTTGATCCATGAGCTAGAAAATGCCGTGAATGAGATCAAGTTGAAAATGACTGGAATGAAAGAAAGGCTAAGTGTAGAATTTGAGCTGGATCTGGATGTAGTGATGGAAGAAAACCCTGAAATTGAAGAAGAATTCAGGGAGTTTGCAGAGGATAAGCTGCGTGAGCTGGTCGGAAAGCAAAAAGAAAAACTGGATAGAATAGGTCCGATCAATCCGATGGCCATGGAAGCCTACGATGAGATTAAGGTTCGTTTTGATTTTATCACCGAGCAAAAAGCTGATTTGGTCAAAGCCAAGGAATCTCTGCTCTCCACGATCAAGGAGATAGACTTGGTCGCGAGAGCAACTTTTTTGGATGCTTTTGTTAAAATCAAGGAGAACTTCGTGAAGGTCTTTCGCTCACTTTTTACCGAGCAGGATGATTGCGATTTGACCTTGGTAGATCCTAGCAATCCACTGGAATCGGCCATTGAGATAATTGCCAAACCTAAAGGAAAGCGGCCACTAACTATTAATCAGCTTTCAGGGGGAGAGAAAACCCTCACCGCCACTTCCCTACTCTTCTCTATCTACCTGCTAAAGCCTGCACCGTTCTGTATTTTCGATGAGGTGGATGCTCCGCTAGATGATGCCAATATTGACAAGTTCAACCAAATCATCCAGCAATTCAGCGGCGAGTCACAATTTATCATCGTGACGCATAATAAGCGAACGATGGCTAGCACGGATATTATTTATGGGATTACGATGATCGAGGCGGGAGTTTCGAAGGTTGTTCCGGTAGATTTGAGGGAGTTGGTTTAGTACGTCATTGCGATGGAGGAACGACAGAAGCAATCTGTTTGATTAAGATTGTGGCTTTAGCCCATTAGTAAAGATGGATTGGGCTAAAGCCCGGCATGGATTGCAATCATTTCTGTGCCTCCAGCTAAAGCAGGAGGCTATTCAATTATCAAATCATATTGATTTTTTTGAATAGGAATGCGATTATAATCCATTCATGAAAACAATTCTCATTTAGATAAAATTGAATAGGAATGCGGCTTTAGCCCATTCGTAAAGCAATCCAATTGAATAGGAATGTGGCTTTAGCCCATTCTAAAAAGATTTGAAAAGTAACAATGGGGGCTTTAGCCAAATTATTTTAAATCAGAAAAAGAT
>NZ_MSSV01000007.1 GCF_002150505.1 Algoriphagus ratkowskyi | reverse complement strand
ATAGGTTTAAATAACTCCCTATGTTTTAATTTTATGGCTACTTTTCCTAATTATAAACAACCAGATTCTAAAGACTGTGGACCCACCTGTCTCAGAATTATAGCCAAGCATTATGGGAAATTAATATCGCTGCAAGAAATTCGAAAGCTTTCGGAGACTACTAGGGCAGGAAGTAATTTGCTAAAACTTAGCGATGCCGCAGAAGAGATTGGTTTTAAAACTATAGGAGCCAAATTGGACTTTAAAAGACTTGAGCATGCGCAATTACCCCTTATTGTGCACTGGGATAAGAATCACTTTGTGGTCGTATATCGTATCAAGAATGGTAAAGTATATATTTCAGATCCCGGTTATGGTTTGATCATTCTAACCAATAAGGAGTTTGTGTCTCGCTGGATTGGAAATAATGCTACTGAAGAAAGTAAGGAAGGAATAACTTTGTTGCTTGAGCCAACTTCTAAGTTTAAAAAAATGAAGTGGACTAAAACTGATAAAAGGTCCCTTGGATTTTTATTTCAATACTTATTCAAGTATAAAAATTTACTTGTTCAGCTTAGTTTAGGTTTGCTTGTAGGAAGTTTACTTCAACTGATTTTTCCGTTCCTTACTCAAAGTATCGTTGATGTTGGTATTCAGAATCAAGATATTGGCTTTATTTATTTAATCTTGATTGCTCAGATTATGTTGTTTTTGGGGAGAACTAGTGTTGAGGTTTTTCGAAGTTGGATTCTTCTTCATTTAAGCACTCGGGTTAATATATCCCTAGTTTCAGATTTTTTTATAAAGCTGATGAATCTTCCAATTTCCTTTTTCGATACTCGGATGACTGGGGATATCATGCAGCGGATCGGAGACCATAGGAGGATTGAAAATTTGCTGACCGGAACTGCTTTGAACACATTCTTTTCTTTTTTTAACCTTTTTGTGTTTGGAGCTGTATTGATCTATTACAGTCCTTTGATTTTTTTGATATTTATTGGGGGAAGTGTGATTTATATTCTATGGATTCTATTTTTCCTAAAGCGGAGAAAAGAATTGGATTACATGCGGTTTGCTCAGCTCAGCCAGGAGCAAAGCACTGTTATAGAACTGATTAATGGCATGCAGGAAATAAAATTGCATAATGCTGAAACTCAAAAACGTTGGAAATGGGAGTTTGTACAAGCCAGACTTTTTCATGTATCAATCAAAACACTTGCACTCGAACAGTCGCAAGGAGTAGGCTCTTCGGTAATCAATGAGCTGAAAAACATATTGGTCACTTTCGCCTCAGCGATCCTGGTGATAGAAGGGCAGCTTACACTGGGGATGATGCTGTCTCTACAGTATATTATTGGACAACTGAATGGTCCAATTATGGGGATAGTCACTTTTGTTCGTACCTATCAGGATGCCAAGATTAGTTTGGAGAGGCTAAATGAGATCCATGATAAGGAAGACGAAGAAAGTAGGGACGCGCAGCTGGTGTATAATATTGTTTCCGGAGAGAATATAAAGGTGACCAATCTCAGCTTCAGATATATGGGAGCTGAGGAAAATGTCCTTAAAGAACTTAATCTGATTGTTCCGGCGAAAAAAATTACTGCAATAGTAGGAGCGAGTGGATGCGGGAAAACCACCCTAATGAAACTCTTATTAAAATTTTACGAGCCGGCAAAAGGAGAAATTCATTATGGGAGACATGACTTTAAATCCATCTCACCCCGTAGTTGGAGAGACCATTGTGGGGTTGTAATGCAGGAAGGATATGTATTCAATGATACTATTGCAGCAAATATTGCAGTTGGCGAGGAAGTGATTGATCTGGCTCGTCTGGTCATGGCTTCTCAAACTGCCAATATCTATGACTTTGTACAATCCCTTCCTTTAAGATTCAACACTAAAATCGGCAATGAAGGCGTTGGAATCAGCACCGGCCAAAAGCAACGTTTATTTATTGCACGTGCAGTTTATAAAAATCCGGAAATATTATTTTTTGATGAAGCGACTTCTGCCCTGGATGCTAAAAATGAGCGAATTGTAATGGAGAACCTGAACCGTTTTTTGAAAGGAAAGACAGTTTTCATAATTGCCCACAGACTAAGTACGGTAAAAAATGCAGACAAGATAATAGTGATGGATGAAGGGGAAATTAAAGAAGCAGGTACCCATGAAGAATTGGTTTTACAATCAGGAGTTTATTACAATCTTGTGAAAAATCAATTGGAACTGGGAAAAATCAGAGAAAACTAGCTATGTCCGAAAATCCCCGTCCTATAGATAATCTACAGCTCAGATCTGAGGAAGTCCAGGAGATTATTACGACTCCTCCTGCTTGGCTGATCCGATGGGGCATTACCCTGGTATTTTTGATTACCTGTGGATTAATTTTTTTGTCGTTTTTTATCAAGTATCCTGATTTTATCATGTCCCGGGTGATAGTCACTACGGTAGAGCCCACGGAAAAGATGATAGCTAAAACCTCAGGGCAGGTCGATAGGCTATGGGTGAGCAACGGAGAGAAAGTACAGGCCGGTCAAATCCTGGCAAATATAAAAAGCACTTCTGATGTGCAGAGTGTACTGTTACTGAAAAAGTTGCTGGAAGAGGTTCCTTTTGGGGAAGAAAATGGTTTTTTCTTTCCGTTAGACTCTCTCTCGGACGCAGTCTTGGGAGAAATAGAACTCTCATTTGTGGAGTTTGAACGTAGCCATATGGAATTCAGATTGCTTGAAAGACTTCAGCCATCCCTAGTTCAGTTAGAAGGGAGCCGTCAGTCAATCCATGAAATTCAGGAACGACTTACTAGCCAATTGGCACAAAAGGAAATTCTGAAGAGAAAGGTTAGTCTGGTGGAGGCGGATTTTAATAGGAACAAAGTTCTCTATGAAGGTGGAATAATTGCAGCCAAAGACTTTGAGAGCCGCGAAATGGAATACCTTCTAATGCAGGAACAGGTCAATGGAATGACTATAACTATTTCCCAACTACAAGAAGCTTTGGTAAATGCTGGACAAACGCTAAAAAGCATACAGGTAGCCAAAGAGCAGGATGAGTCTAGAGCATTAATTAATCTGATCCAGTCCTATCATGGCTTGAATCGGGCTTTAAAGGAATGGGAAAATAATTATATGCTAGTTTCTTCTACCAATGGGGAGATAGGCTTTCAGGGAGTATGGGGAGAGCATCAATTTGTCCAGTCCGGAGAGCATGTCTTTTCCATACTACCTAATGAACGGACAGAGCTTCTGGGTAAAATGATTGTTTCTTCTCAAAATACGGGCAAAATATTTATGGGGCAGCGGGTATTAATCAAACTTGATAATTTCCCATTTCAGCAATTCGGAACCCTTTTAGGTGAAGTAGAGAGTATTTCGGTTTCTCCGGACGAAGAAGGGAATTATATAGTCTATAGCTCTCTTCCTGAAGGTACAAAAACCTCATATGGAAAGGAAATACAGCTAACCCAAGAACTACTAGGTACGGCAGAGATCATTACAGAAGACCTGAGTGTAGCTGAAAGGCTTTTTTTTAAATTGAAATCAATCACCGAATATTAATCAATCTATAAAGGTATTAAGAACTATGGAACAAGCATTAAAAAAACTTCACGAGATCAACAGATATCTGATGGAAAATGCTAAACAAGAAAATGGATTAGGGCTACTAAATGGAAAGCTGGGTTTGAGTATTTACTTCTTTCATTTAGCAAGAAATACCGATAATAAGGAGTTTCTTGAGACGGCGGAGAATCTAGTAGTAGAGGTTTTCGAAAAGCTAAGTGAAGCCAAACTTCCGGCAGATTTCGAAAATGGCCTGGCCGGGATTGTATTTGGCATCAGCTATTTGGTCAATTCAGACTTTGTTGAGGCGGATCTTGACGATACCTTAAGAGAATTGGACGATAAGATTTTTAAGTTTTTGGAGGATCAAAATGGTAAATTGCCTGCAGCTATTAATAATGGTATAATTGGGTACCTTATCTATTGTTTAGATCGCTTGGAGAGCTCTTTGAAATCAGGGCATCAGTCAAACATATATATATATCATAAACTAGGAGCACAGCTCCTCAATCAACTGGGACAATTGATTGAGGAAGAGAAATTACAAGACAGAGAACCCCAATTATTCAATATTTTTTGGGATCTGCCGATTATATTAATTTTATTAGCAAAATCAAAACTGTTACTTGTTAATACTAAAAAAGCAGAGCGGATTTTGGATTATCTGCTTCCTAATCTAATTTCTGTTTTTCCGAGGCTGCATAGCAATAAGTTATATTTGCTGCTTGGAATTGAGTCGGTGTTGAGGGAGTTTGAAACCCCTGAATTGAGGAAACACGCATTGTTATTAAAAAGGTCCGTTGATATGGATACGGTTATAAATGTGGAATGTAGAAATCTCAATATCCGAATTTTGGATGGGGCGAGTGGTTTGAGATTAATAGCGGATAAACTGGTTGAAATTACCGGGGATAAGTCCTTTATTCCGTCAGATGAATTGATTATAAATAAAATAAATAATGCTGTATGTTGGGGAGATGATGATTTTTATAGCCCATTTAAGAAAAGCAATGGGCTGGTTTCTGGTATGTCTGGAATAGGTTGGGTTTTGTTAGAGATTCTGTCAGACGTCGCTGATTTTGAAGTAGGAGAAAAATCTGATAACGTAATAGTTTGAGACTATGGAAAAGATAAACTTAAGGGATTTTACTTTTTTGATTCCTCTGAGAATTGATTCGGTTAACCGGCTAGAGAATACATTGGTCACTATCGATTACATACTGACAAATTTTGACACTAAAATACACGTTTTAGAGTCTTCAGCAAGAAATACAAGATTGCTGAGCAGACTTTTGCCTAAAGAGGTTAATTATGAATTTATCGAAGATTTGGATAATATTTTTCATAGAACCCTATACATCAATCAATTGGTTAAATTAGTTGAAACTGAGTATATTATTGTATGGGACACAGATATTATCATTCCCATTAACCAAATTAACAAGTCTGTTGATTTGTTGCGGAAAGGTGAAGTTGATTTTGTAACTCCTTTTAAAGATAAATTTTTGGACACTTCTATTGTTTTACGGGATCTTTATATAAAGACCCAGAACATAGGAATTCTCGAAATGCATCAAGGTAAAATGAAGCCATTATATAATCCAAATCCTGTCGGTGGAGCTTTCTTGGCCCATAGGCAAACCTATATAAAGGCAGGGATGGAAAACGAAAAATTCTATGGTTGGGGTAGAGAGGACGGAGATCGTGTAAACCGTTGGAAAATATTGGGACACAGACATCAGCATATCGAAGGGGTTTTGTATCACCTTACACATGAAAGGGGAGAGAATAGTGATTATCATAGCCCTAATCAATACTCTAGAAAAATGGTTGAGCTTTACAGGTCCATAGCAATGTCAAAAGTGGAGCTGCAGGATGAGATAAAGAAATGGTAAAGAAGTAAGCAGCGATAAGATCTTCCTATCTTCTACTATACACTCTCAATCTGCAATGTTAATGTTCAATATATTACCGCACAAGATGGAATATGTTAAAAACAGGGAGGAAGGTTGAAAATATGTTGGAAGAAACAGAGTATGGTTTATTATTTTGTTAAATTATTTTAAAAAGCAAATTTTAAGTATAGGTAGTAAAATTATTTAACATTGGATTAGTTATATTTCCTTCGATAAGGTAATGAGTTTTCAAGAAATGTCAATACTATTAAGGAATTGATAAAAATACAGCATATATAAGGATTTCGAAAGAGGCTTTAAGGATTGTAATTTATTTGAGAGACTGTAGCTTTATTAGATTTGAATTAAAACCAATGAAATATGAATAACAATTCTATAATACAATTTCTCTGGGTAGGGAATGAAATTTCACGTATGGAAAAATTGTGCTTAAGGTCCTTTATGAAAAATTCACATATAGTCCACTTATATAGTTACGAATATATTGATGACATACCTGAAGGAGTAATTCTTATGGACGCAAGTGAAATAATTCCAGCGAGTAAAATTTTTAAATATAAGAATTCTGATAGCTATGCGGGTTTTGCAAATCTGTTTAGATATAAGCTTCTTTTAGAAAAGGGTGGATTTTGGAGCGATTTAGATATAATATGCTTAAAACCATTACTGGTTGATGAAAAGTATGTGTTTGCAAGTGAACGTTTACACAATAATAATGTCCAGGTAAATAATTGTTTTATTGGTGTCCCTAAGAATTCTGAGATAATGAGATATTGTTATACGTCAGCATTGAAAAAGAAATCTGAAGATCTACATTGGGGAGAAACTGGACCAAAGTTACTTACTGAAGCTGTCATTAAATTTGGGCTTGATGAATATGTGGTTGATCCAGATGTAATATGTCCAATTGACTTTTGGAATTGTCAATATTTTGTTTCAAAATCATTAAAAGAGGTTATAAATGAGGATTCCTATACTATTCATTTATGGAATGAAATGTGGAGAAGAAATAGTATGGATAAATTTATCGAATATAGTCATAATTGTTTATATGAAGAGTTGCAAAATATGTATCCAGTATAATTAGAATGTGATCCTGTCAGGATTAGTATTAGAACTGCTTATTTTTTAGATTTACCTTCACGACGGTAATGGTAATCAGGTAATATAAACGTGACAGCCTGTGAAATTGGGATTACCACGTGTTGATTCGTGTTTTAAATATTTCTGTCTTTTTTCCATTAGCATTTGACCTTAATAAGAACTTTGGCTTTAATAAACTTAAGGAATATAGATGTGAGAAATTAATCTAATTCGTTTTTCAGAGACTGTTCAATTAAGTGTGTCTGCTAATTTTACAAATAGATGACAAAGAAACGAACACTTGAAGAGTTATTTAGTGATCCTCAGACGAGTGAGCGGCTCAAGGAGCGGCTTTACAGTAAAAAGGGATTACTTGGAAAAGAGAGTCCCTTTAGCGAGATTTTGCAGGGCATGGTAGATACTATGCTGGATGCTGAAATCGAGAGTTTTTTGACAGAGGAGCGGGCATCCGGTACGGCCAATAAGCGAAATGGAAAAACCGGCAAGCGTGTCATAAGCGAAATTGGAGACCTCCATGTTTCCACTCCCAGAGACCGTAAAGGTCATTTTGAGCCAGAACTGATTGGCAAGCGTCAAAGAGAACTTACCAGTGGCTTAGATGACCAGATATTAGCGCTTTATGCCCAAGGTAACTCTATTGAAGACGTACGACGTTTACTCGAGGATATTTATGGAGTAAGCATCTCTGCCGGTCGAATTTCACAGATTACAGATAAGGTATTACCCGAGATCCAAGAGTGGCGGACCAGAGGCTTACAAAGCTTCTATCCAGTAGTGTATTTAGATGCCATTCACTTCAAAGTGCGACAAGATGGCAAGTATATTAATAGCGCCTTCTACACCGTATACTCAGTTGATTGGGAAGGGAATAGAGACGTATTGGGGCTATACATCAACTCAGGTGGAGAAGGAGCTAGAAAATGGGGTCTAGTAATGGAAGACCTTAAAGCCAGAGGGGTAGCTGATATTTTGGTGGTTTGTACGGATGATTTACATAGTTTCTCCGAACAGATTCAAGAAGTTTTCCCCTATTCAATTATTAAAAAGTGCATCGTCCACCAAATGAGGAATTCACTCAAATATGTAGATGAGGGCGACAGGAAGGCAGTAGTTAAGGATTTACGTCAAATATATACTTCCACCACAGAGGAAGGCGCTAAAACAGCCTTGTCGGCTTTTGAAGTAGTATGGGGAAAGAAATACAAGTATATCGTCAAACAATGGAATGAAAACTGGGGTGAGCTGATGGCCTTTTTAGATTTCCCCACATCGATGCGCAAAATGATCTACACCACCAATCCAGTGGAAGCACTTCATCGGATCATGAGAAAACTCGTAAAAAGTAAGGCTGCCTGGGTATCGGAAACGGCTCTGTTAAAACAGCTCTATTTATCGATAAACAAGAACGAGAAGTCATGGAAAAGAAAGGCTTACGGATGGACAGCAATACAACGAGATATCATGGAAAAGTACCCGGAAAGAATACCTCTAAAAAACTAGTTTACAAAGGACTGGCAGAGGAGGCCGTAGGCCGACGAAGCCAGTCCTTTGTAACATAAATTCTTACCTAGACACAGTTTAATGAACTATCCCGGGTTTGAGTTTAATTTGGTTTTATGCACAATTTTGGTTGGTTTAAACTAGGCACAATACCTTTATTCTTATGTTATAATATCCTCAAAAATTTTTATCAAACTAAGTTTTAGAAAGCTCAACTTTCACTTATCCCCCTTCTTATCTCAGTGTGACCTTTTCAACCATCCCTGCCACACTTTTGAGCCTCATCAAAAACGATAATCGTTATGAATCTCGAAGCTCAGAATCTCAATTTTTCAAGGAATGTTCCTCCAACGCTGGAACAGGTACAGGCTTACTTTAACTCGCTGCATGTCCCGGCTTCCGAAGGAGAAGTGTTCTATTTCTATTACCAGGGAATGGACTGGTGCAATGAAATGGGATCCGCTATCCGTGATTGGATAATGGCCGCTGATGATTGGGTGTGGAACCTGGAAAACTGAGGCTTTCCAGTATTTAAATAGTTTTCTCTCACTTAGGTAAAGGTATTAATGCTGTTAGTGCTATGCATTGCGTGTTTGGCAATGAGCAAGATGTAGGATTGTCTGACGCCAATCCGATCTTGCCCACCGCTGCCGGAGTTGCGGTGTGGATAAAATTTCTCCGAAGTCGAATTTTAAAATCCAGAGAACGATGAAAACGAGAACCGTAAACTATCCGATAAGAAAGACGATCCGATTCACTCCAATTGAAGTTGAAAAACTGGAAATTCTGCTGAACAGAAGTGCCTACTGTCAGACGATAAGTGAGCTGGTAAGGGATATGCTTTTCAAAAGAAAGCTCACCCTTAACACACGAAATGAATCACTGGAAAAGATCTTCATTGAACTTGGACTACTGAGAAATGAACTGAATAAAATTGGAGTGAATATCAATCAGATTACGCACTTCTTCAATATGGAGGCTGACCCAAAAGAACGTCAGTTTTTCCTGAAGGAAATGCTCCCTCACTTTGAGAAGACTAAAGCAAAGATAGATTCGCTCCATGGATTGATAGAAAGGCTAAAGATTCCAAAGTAGTTGGTTGCTAAAATCATAACGGGGAAGACCATTGGGGGAGTGATCCGCTATAATGAACAAAAAGTGGAAAACGGACAGGCAAAACTAATTCAGATGGCAGGGTTTGCGGTCAAAAATATTGCTGTGAATGAAAAGATCCTATCGTTTAAAAACTTGCAGCAATTGAATGCAAGTACGAAAACAAACACCGTCCACATTTCGCTCAATTTCTCTCCAAAGGATACAATAGATGAGTTTACCCTTCAAAAGATTGCAGCTGATTATATGAAAGGAATTGGCTTTGAAAACCAACCTTACTTGCTTTACCAGCACTTTGATGTAGCCCATCCACACGTCCATATAGTAACGACAAATATTTCAAGTTCAGGAAAACGGATTGAAACGCACAACCTGGGCAAAATCAAATCTGAAAATGCCCGAAGGGAACTTGAACAGCGATACAGCCTGGTAAAAGCTGAAGAGCAACGTAAGCATAAAGTCAATTTGCTTCAGCCGTTGGAAAAAGCTATGTATGGAAAACGGGAAACGAAATCTTCTCTATCCAATATTGTCCAGGAGGTGATACGAACCTATCAATTTGCTTCGCTACCTGAGTTGAATGCGATATTAGGCCAGTTCAATGTAAGTGCATACCGGGGAGAACCGGAAAGTGAAATGTTTAAAAATAAAGGATTGGTCTATTCCATACTGGATGCTAAGGGAAGGCGGGTAGGAGTCCCTGTGAAATCGAGCGCACTTTATTCCAAACCTACGCTGGCAAAACTGGAAGAGCGCTTTGTAAGAAATAAGGAAGCGAAGAAACCTTTTAGAGAGAATTTACATGAGGTAATTAGGGGTGAACTTGTCAGATGCAATTCACTTGAGGAGTTCACTGCCAGACTTAGAACTAAGGGAATCAAACCAGTCTTTCGGATCAATGAGGAAGGAAGGCTATATGGGGTGACCTACATAGATAACGTAAACCGATGCGTATTCAACGGTTCTGCTTTGGGTAAGGAATTATCAGCCAATGCACTTGCTGATAGATTTTCGATGGGTCATGTGCTTTCTATTTCATTGGAAAAAGAGCAGGAGGTAAGAATAAATGGGCAGGAAACTGAGGTAGATACAAGAATTCCCAGTCTGGAGATTCCCTTAAATTCTTACCAATCAGAAGATCCAACTCCTTATGAATTAAGCCAGAAGAAAAAGAAAAAACGGAAGAAGAGAATTCAATAATCCGAGACAATGCAGACAGGGGAAAATACAGAGGGGCTAAGAAAGATCATCGATCTGACCAGAAAGGCCAGTATTGGAATGCTGTGCCTTCATTTCTATTATTACTGCTACCATTCGTTTATTGAATGGGGGCTATCGCATGATATTTCCGAGAGACTTCTAGTCAATATTGGTGATACAGGCCTATTCAATGAATTTCATATCTCCAAAATATTTGCCTTGGGCCTTTTGCTGATTTCGTTGATCGGAGCGAAAGGCAAAAAGGATGATAAACTTAGAATGGCTCAGATACTCTGGCCGCTGATCAGTGGATTCTTACTATATGGGATTAGCCACTTTGCTTTTCAACTTTATTTTCATGAAGACACGACAAGTGTTATTTACATGGCCGCTACCAGTATTGGATTCATTCTTATTCTGAGGGGAGGGGCGCTCCTGAGTCGATTGCTAAAAAACCAATTTGACCAGGGGGTGTTTAATTATCTAAATGAGACATTTCCTCAGGAAGAGCGGTATTTGGAAAATGAATTTTCTGTTAATCTCCCTGCTCAATACAGACTTAAAGACAAGGTCAGAAAGTCATGGGTCAATATCATCAATCCTTTCCGGGCGTTGTTGGTAGCTGGTACACCAGGATCTGGGAAAAGTTACTTTGTGATCCGACATGTGATCACCCAGCATATCCGAAAAGGCTTTTCCATGTTCGTCTATGACTTCAAGTACGATGACCTTTCCCGGATCGCTTACAATACACTTCAAAAGAATCTGCCTGCTTATCAGGTGAAACCGGAATTCTATTCGATCAACTTTGATAGACTTTCCCACACCCATCGCTGTAACCCCTTAGAGCCTGATACGATGCTGGACATTACCGATGCCTCGGAAGCTGCCCGTACTATTATGCTGGGACTGAATAGGGAATGGATAAAAAAGCAGGGCGACTTCTTTGTGGAAAGCCCGATCAATTTTCTGACTGCAATCATCTGGTTTCTCAAAAAGCACAGGCATGGGAAATATTGTACACTACCCCATGTGATAGAATTGATGCAGACCGATTATGAGAAGCTTTTTACGGTGCTACGTACTGAGCCGGAAATTGAAGTTTTAGTCAATCCTTTCGTTTCAGCCTTGGTCAAAAAGGCATTTGATCAACTGGAAGGGCAAGTAGCCAGCGCCAAGATTACAATGGCAAGGCTTTCTTCCCCCCAACTGTATTTTGTGCTTTCGGAGAGTGAGTTTACCCTAGATCTAAACAACCCGGATTCGCCCAAAATCATCTGTATGGGCAATAATCCCCAGAAACAACAGGTCTACGGGGCTGTGCTTTCCTTGTACATTTCCAGAATAGTCAAACTGGTCAACCAAAAGGAAAAGCTGAAATCAAGTCTGGTCTTTGATGAATTTCCGACCATCTATTTTAATGGGATAGATAACCTCATCGCAACTGCTAGATCCAACAAGGTAGCCACCTGTCTGGGAGTCCAGGATTACAGCCAGCTACGGAAGGATTATGGGAGGGAACAAGCCGATGTGATCATGAATACGGTAGGTAATTTCATCAGTGGACAGGTTTTGGGCGATACAGCCAAACAGCTTTCAGAGCGTTTTGGAAGGATCATTCAAAACCGCGAAAGTATCTCGATCAACAGTTCGGAAACCTCCCTAAGCAAATCAACTCAACTGGATCAGGCCGTTCCGGCTTCCACTATTTCCGCACTTTCCTCTGGTGAGTTTGTGGGGATGGTAGCAGATACCCCTGATCAAAAGATTGCGCTTAAAGCTTTTCATGCAGAAATCATCAATGATCATGCAGCTCTGAAGCGTGAGGAAGAGGACTATCAACCTATCCCAAAAGTGCGCAACATCACACAAGAGGAAGTGGAGGAGAACTACCGAAGTATCAAGCGGGATGTGGAAGAGATTATCAGAGTGGAAATGGAACGGGTGTTTGATACTCCGGAGTTGGGGCATTTGATTATCAGGTAATGATCCATTTGTCTCTTGCTTACGAAAAATCTTTGCTGCTTATCAGAATGCGTATATTCTGAGGTAACCAAAATGATTGGATTCCGAGATTTGTAAAGGGGTAACATCAATTACAAATTTGAAAAGGGGTAGGAAAGGAGCCGACTTTATGCCTAGCCTTATCCATGAAATTAAAGATTAAAAAAGTAAATTTGGATATGGATTATACCGCTATCAGAGCCAAATGTAAAAAAACAAGTGACTTTTCAGACCCCATCTTAAATGAACTGATGTACTATGCTGCACAGAGAAATAAAGTCAATCAGCACTTTGACCTACTTGCCAAAAAGCACAAGAGCATTTTTGGTCGATTGGATCAATCAAATCAGGGGCTGTTTAAGTCTCAATACATTATACATGAAATCTTTAAAAAGGAAGGTCTGATCCATAAGTATCTAAACCATTCGGCTGTTAAAAGCATGCCGCAGGAGGACTATACCTACCTCGAGAAGCAGGCACAAATGCCCTGGAGGTTTACCTACTGGTTTTTCCGTTCCAGTCCAGCTCCTGATTTTTTTGAGTCCGTTGATATATTTACTGGGGAAGAGTTTCTTTTATTCTCACCAGGAGTTTCCCTTACTCTCATAGATTCTGAGGTTGCCACATTTGGTGGACTGATCAGTTCAGATGGTTCTTGTTACCAGACATTTGGTCCCTTGACAGGATTCAGGAGTTTTCAGGCGGATGACATTTTCTTCTATGGCGGGGAGCTTGATCCATTGGTGGAGTCTATCGACAATCTTCTTGCACTCATACAAAAGGATTTGTTTTCTTTCCTCTTGCTCTCTGTTTTTTCGGCTATCCCCATGGTTAAACATGAGCGCCATGAAATTCTACATGTAATTTCTGGAATTGAATTTACGGATTTTGACATGCTTTTGTGGGAGAAAGACTTTCGGGTGGAATATTCGGATGAGGTGTTTAAAATGAGCCTAAAGGAACTAGATGGATTTCCGCATTTTTGTTGTGTTTATTGGAGTGAGGCGAAAGAGGAATTGACCCTCAGTGCAATGACAGATTTTGGATATGATGCCTTGCTAAATTCTTTGAAGAAGCTGGGGATTCAAGTTCCTTCGGAGCCAGATATTCGTCTGCACCTATCCATGCAGACGGCAATTGAAGATATTCTAGGCAATCAGGTTGATCTTTTGCCTTACGAGAAATTATTCCAGAGCGGATCAGATGAAAATGTAAAAAGCCCTGAAATGGATGCACTTAATGATTTTTTGAACCTGTTAGTCCCTGCTGTCAATTCAAAAAAAGAAGTGGATTTAGATTTGATGATCAGTGAAACTGGCGCTGATCCGCAGGCTGCCAGAGCGATATACAAGGATTTGATGAAGAAGTTAAAAAAATAATAATTGGCTATGAGGGTTGAACTTTATTGTGCCCTCACTTCATTTTCTAGTATCCTGAGTGTAAGTTCCCAGCGATCATCATCCGAAAGAAGTATTCGTCTTTTGCATGAGTGTTTTTTCAGAGGACGATACGTGACGGCTTTCTTCGAATTATAAGGTAACCCCAAGTGAGGCAGTTATTTGAATGGATTTCGTTTGACTAATAATTATATTTTCCGATATTAAGAAGGTCTTACAACTTACTTGGCGCTTATGGATATGCCCATATTTATTTTTCAGGAGATCATCCTGCTAAATGAACACGATTGGGACCGGGCTTATGCAGTGTTGAACTACCATCTTGAAAAAGGAAATATCGTAAAGAAGATTTTGTCTGGAGATCAGGTCATCTATCATAATCCGACCAGAATGCATGGACGCAACTTTATTCATGGAAAGATATTTCCACCACAACCTGCTACTAAAATAGTCATGCGTCCGAGAAGGAGCCGAATAAATCGGGATGATACAGTAGGAGGGAGTTAATTACTTATTAGCTAAAGCTTTGATGGTTTTTAGATTATAGGCTTTATGTAAATTACTAGTTGAATCGATAAAAAGTATCACCATGAAGAAGTTACTCACAATCTTATGTTTAGCGACCTTATTGTTTTCATGTTCTTCCGGGCCGGAGGATTCAGTCAAGAATTTCACTGAGAATTTGGCAAAAGGTAAAGTGGAGGAAGCGAAAAAGTATGCAACTGAACCTACTGGTAAACTGCTGGATATGGTAAGCAGTATGGGTAAAATCCCCATTGAACCTGATTTCAAATTTGAGATATTAAATGATTCTATCGTCGGAAACAGGGCTTGGATTACTATTTCAAACCCTAATGGAAGAACAGAAGTGATTGAAGCTGTAAAAATAGATGGGGATTGGCTGGTGCATATGGAGGCTAAATTTTAGAATGTTTTGTGTAGTGATGCTGCTGCTTCTGGTGGGGTATCTTGTTTTAATAATTCATAACTAAACGATTTCGATATGGGTTTTTTTGGGTATAATATTGTGAAGAAACATAGGCAAGAAATTGAAGATTATATAGATCATAGACTGCCTGAATTCTCAACATATGGTCCTTCTGAAATTAAAAAGATATACTATAACTCGGAAGTTCCTTTGGAGGATCTAATGGATGTAATGGAGATCTTATATGAGAATGAAATTAGCCTCTTTGAGAAAGCATCTCTCCTTAAGGAGATCCCATATGGAATGGAGGTTTTAGTTGTGATAGCTACAATGGAGCGTTAATTTTGAGCTTAATATATGCGAAAGTAATTATTAAGCAATTCCTTCTAAACTAGTGGATGCTCCAGCCTTTCCTTTTACTTCTTCCAATCCGGCATGATGGTTTGGTGCAGGTCATAAAATTCATGGGTGTGGTGGATTAAATACGGTAATTCATGTATTCTATAGTGCTGATAACTTGGATTTGATCCTTTAAAATCGCCTCCAGCATTACATTGGACGTTCGTCCTCTACGGGCTTCCAATGCCTGATTTGGAGTCAGTTATTGGAAGCCTATATTCATAAGTCTTCAATGCGGTAAGCTGCGAGATATGGCCTTCTTTCAATGAGGGTAATGCCATGCGTATTAATTTATCTTCTAGGTTATACCCTAGTTTATCTCCTAGTACTAGGGTTTAAAACCCTAGTACCGGTTTTTGGCAATCCTTCTGTTGTTAGTATTTCTTCTTTTTGCATCTTATTCAAATGATAGTCAATGCCCTTTATAGTAATCCCCAAAGTATTAGCAAGTTCTTCTCGGGTTAGAGATGGTTCCTCTTTGATGCTCCCTTAGTTCTCCCTTACAGCTCCCTTGATTCTCCGTAGGCATACCGGGGATACATAGGAATAGGAAGGGAATACCTAGGGAGATCTATAAGCTTTGGCTATAGGTTGATAGGGATTATTCACGTTGTTTTTAAGATGCTCCTTCGATGCTTGTCCGATCTGACATCGAAAAAGTACTGGTGTTTGATTAGTCTATGTATGTAAAAACAACGAACTAAAAGCTAGAGTGAAAAGACTAAGAAAAATAGCTATTGCTGAATGCATGATACGGGTTGAAGGAAGGCAGTGGAGGAGATACCTATTTCTCTACGATTTAACTTCAACATTTATCTAACCAAACCTTCTATTCCTTCGACTCTGCGTCGACTTTTCTTCGACATTAATTCGATATTTCATCGCTGGCTAGGCGAGGAAAAGTGGAGGGAAAGCAGACCAAAACTATAAGGTGATAAAGGGAAGCTGTATCGTTCGGATATTACTGTGGAAGTAAGTACGCATCGGGTTGTTTTAGTGAATGTGGGAAGGAGATCTGGCGTACGATAGATTGAAATCTACACGTATTAGTAGGTAAATCAGGTTATATTTTGGTTCAGAATAAACCCTACTAATTGGGGTTTATTCTTTATTGAAATAAGATTCCAACACCTATAAGAACTACTAAAAAATGAAATATCCATTACTTATTACCCTACTGTTTTCAACTAGTATTTGACCTATTCATTATACTTTCAGAAATGATAATCACCTTTTTCTAAATGCCTGCCCCCATCATTTCCGAAAGAGGGAGGGGCATTTGGAGTCAATTACTCATGTGACTGTAATTATCAACCAACCTTGCATTGAGTTTTGGCTATTGCTTCATTTTGAGTTCACCCAGGCTCCATTTGATGATTGTGGTAGAGCAGAGAGTCGTCTGAAAAGTCACTTAACAGATTACTCAAAATCACAGAAATACTACACCAAGGAAGGTGATGATATTTATTTGAAGTTGAAGGAAAGGCTTCCTACTGCTATTGCTAATTCCCAAAGATTTGCAGCGTTCGATCTAGAAACTCCTGATAAAGGCTATTCTGAAATGCTTGAGCTATTTAAGATTTTAGGGTTGCTTAAGGAAGAAAAGGGGATGTGGGTACTTAAATAACTGCCAATGTTTCTATATGTAGATCATTGATTTTTTAACTCTAAATTTGCAGCCTCATGAAAATTAAATTAACTGACGTAGTATCAGATACTTACACTAACACTGCAGGCTACACGCTTTATGTTGTGTTAAAAAGTGCTTTAGCTGGGGGGAATCAGATTTCCCTCTCATTTAGTGGGGCGAGTGCCCCTTCCTCTTCATTTTTGAATTCCTCCTTTGGGAATTTGATTGAAGAAATGGGATTGGATAATTTTCTTTCTCTAGTAAAGCCTTCAGAAGTTACCCATACACAGGCAAGTATGCTCAAGCACTATATCCAGGGTTTTCGCTCAGGAGCGAATGCTTAAAAATATAATGAAATTGGATTTTGAAAAGGAACTTGAAAGGGTTCCTTTTTTTGTGTCTGGTAGAAAATCCTGTATCCAAACACTTTTGTTATAAAGCTATTTGTTAGTTTAAGGATTAGAATAGCCCCAAAAAGTTAGACACTACTTGGAGGCAATTTTATGAGCGGAAAATGAAGTATCCAGTCGTATTAAGGAAAGATGCGGTTGATCAGGTCATCCTTGACAAAAAAACATGCCTGAAGGCTGGACAAGAATTCGGAAAACTATCATAAACCTTTAGATTCTACAACGCCAAACAGTCCTGAAGAAGTTTAGCATTTTAACACGTGGATATAAAATCCCTATATGTCAATTTCATCGTGATTTCGAAAATTATTAAATTTAGTATCTTTGAGATGTGGGTACAAAAAAAGATAAGCTTACAGCGCAAATAGAGGATTTGACTAAAAAAATGAAAAGTCAGATGCCGCGCATTAAAAAGGAAATCCGGTTATATGAGCAGAAAGTTGCCATGGGCACACTGACTAATAATCCTAAGGTGTCTCCACTGACTTGTCTTCAAGAATGTTTGGGTGATAGTTAAAGCATAAAATTAAAATGATTTTGCTCAAAGAACCAAACGTTAAAAAATCTCTCACAACTGTGCGGGATTTTTATTTTAGACTTCTATCACAACCGTGTGAGAATTAAAAAGGTATAGATAAGCGAGTTAAAACCATACAGCGGCTTCTTCAATCACGTAATCCAGCCCCTTAATTCAGCGAGGTATGAGGCCTATAAGTAGCCAACCAAGCACCATAGTGGGCTGGATTTTGAAATCGTCACACCCATCCAGGGTTAAACAGCTGGATGATAATGCGATAGGAATCCAAAAATCTAAAAATGATTTACAGATAAAGCTAAATCAACATTCAGAAAAATGAGTAGAATACCCCAATCCAATAATATCCCAGCAGATTATACTGATTTACTGCAGCTTGCAGTTACTGAAATCAGAACAGCCAGGGAGGTCATCGCTAAGCAAATAAACAGTTCTGCGAATTCTGTTTATTGGAATTTGGGAAAGTTGCTCTTTGACAAACAGTTGGAAGAAGGCTATGGAAGTGGGGTGGTAAAACAGTTATCCGTGGATCTTAAGCATGAGTTTCCGGATATGGGGTTGTCTCCCCGTAACTTGTGGGACATGAAGCGCTTCTATGAGCGGTATAGTGAGGCAGATACAAAACTGCGACAGCTTGTCGCAGTTTTGCCATGGGGTCATAATCTTTTACTTGTGAATAAAGTAAAAGAGGATTCGGAGGTAGCTTTTTATGCAAGTGAAACCTTAACAAAAGGTTGGTCTAGAGATCTATTGCTGAATGCCATTAAAATGGACAGCTTCGGTCAAGCACAAAAACAACTGAAGGCCAACAACTTCGAACAGACTCTTCCTGAAACCCATGCCGAATACGCCAATGAAGTATTCAGAAGTACCTATAACCTAGGGTTTTTAAGCATTACAGAGCGAGTCAAGGAATTAGAGCTTGAAAACCGATTAATAGCAAAAATCAGGGCTTTTATACTAGAGCTAGGCAAAGGGTTTAGCTTTATTGGTAATCAGTATAGACTGGAGTACAACGGAAAGGAATATTTTGTGGATATGCTTTTCTTCCACAGAGGATTACAATCCTTAGTGGCCATAGAATTGAATAACTTGTGCGCCGTGGCGTATTGGAGGATTTAAAGCAGAATATATAGGCAAAATGAATCTCTATCTTTCCTTGCTGGATCGGATGGAGAAGGGAGAAAAGGAAAATCCATCAATAGGTATAATTCTTTGTGCAGACAAAGACCATTTGGATGTGGAGATTGCCTTGCAGGATATCAATAAACCGATAGGCGTGGCAGAATATCAGCTTTTGCTCCCGAAAGAGCAGCTCCAAGCCCTTATAGTAAATGAGATTAATGAATCGGAAAATGATAGTGAGTGATAGGTTTGATGACTATTGAGACTCCAAGTCATAATCAGAGTTGAGGCTTGACTGAATTTGTAATCCTTACTTTGAGAATGTGCCCAGATGGATCTTTCGCTTTGGAGCCAAAGCCTAACCAGATAAGAAATCTATTTTGAAAAGGAACTTGAAAAGGTTCCTTTTTTAGCTATTAGGGTAGTAAACCCTTTATCATTTCAGACTATAAACCTGAAAAATACCCTGTGTAGGGTATAGAATCTTCAGATTTTCCCCTTTTCTTGTCTAAGTCTTTTAGTCTTGAAAGCTATCAGTTACTATATCCGATCGCCCTTTCTTTAAGGAGAGCCTGTCCCGATGAGCAAGGTGATATCGGGAAGGATGGGAGGAGTTAAGAAGACCAATTGCAAATTGATAAGAATATCAGGGTGGAATTACAAATCCCACCCAGTGCCGAGAATATTGTGACTACACCCAGACGGGGATTTTTACCCTGTTACGCTGGAAGGTAGGTTGATTGCAGTTATTTTGATGACTACGGGGGTAGGTCTTTTCGGGACATTTACAGCGTTTGTGGCAAGTTGGTTCGTGAAGGAATGAATTCTGCCAGTTTTGCTATTATTTTTTATCTCTTTACCTTTGTGTAAAAATATTACTACGTGAATCTTAACAAGCTACAGCTTAGGAAAGAGCGCTCGATCAATTGCTCTGGTTTGTTATTGAATGAGGGTAAGATCGAACTGATAAAGCCCAAGCATTATTTTGTAGAGAACATTCCGCTTGATGGGGATGCACCAAAGCAATTCATAAGGCTGTACAAATACACCAGTAATAGTGGTATTCGAAAGGAAAATCCAAAAACTTGGATTCCTTATATTGCAAAAACGGCTGAGAAATGGTACCCACACGAATCTGTGGTTGAATACATGATCAATCGAATTGGTCAGACGCTAAGGTTAACCATGAATGAGGTCGAGCTTTATCGAATCAATGATCAAATTAGGTTTCTGAGTAGATATTTTCTAAAGAACAATGAGACGCTGGTACACGGAGCGGAGATTTGTGGAGAGTATTTGGATGACATGGAACTGGCAGCTGAAATTGCAAATGAGAAAAGAACATCCCGAGATCTCTTTACATTTGAGTTTATTCAGAATGCAATTGCATTTAAATTTGAGGCTCATAAAGAAAGCTTGATTACAGAACTTGTGAAAATGATCACCTTTGATGGCTTAGTGGGGAATAATGACCGCCACTTTTACAACTGGGGAGTAATTACCAATACCAAAAAAGTAAATACAATTCCACGTTTTGCGCCCCTATATGATTCGGCAAGAGGTTTGTTATGGAACAGTAGTGACGAATGGGTAATCAAAAGCTTAGAACAGATGAGTCAGGGGGGCAAGAAAGTTGATAAATATGTTGAGTCAGCATGTCCTCGAATCAGTATAGATGGTGATTGTGGTATTAACCATTTTGGGCTGATCGAATACTTGAAGAACTATAGTGCTGAGTTTAAAGTTATAATTAGTGAAATGGCTTCTATTGAAAATGAGCAGGTAGTTCTAGAAATGTTAAATAAGAAGTTTTTCTGTTTTTTCATCGTAGAAAGATGCAAATTAATAGAGCATATTATTAAAGAGAGATTTAAAAAGATAAGGGAGATATAAATATGTTAAAGCATTTTAAAAACTGGTTTTCAAAATCGCAGGATGATCCTGAAATTGAGATTCATCTTCCGAAAAATGCCAATGCTACTTTTGAACTTAAAATTGATAAGGTGGTGATTGGCAAGTTGCATTGTGAAGATGGAGAGTGGCAATTCATGTACACAGAAGAATTTAAGCAACTCCGAAATCAGTATAATCACATTGCAGGGTTTTCAAATTTGGATAAAGTGTATCGCAATGAAACATTGTGGCCGTTTTTTCAAACGAGGATCCCAGGGTTAAAACAACCCGTTGTTAAGGAGATTCTTAAAAAGGAAAACATCAATGAGACCAATGAATTGGAGTTGTTAAAACGATTTGGTAAGAAAACTATTTCCAATCCATATGAACTGGATTTGGTTTAAAAAACAAATTTGTCAAATACTAAAGCCATGGAGTTATAATTCCATGGCTTTTTTTAGTAGACCTTGAACAATTTGTGAAAGTGGTCATTCTCAAATATCCCGACACTTTCTGTCCAAAGTCTTATCAATTAGGATGTTCTGACATTTTTTAGCTTAGATTTAGTACATGTTTAATCAAAACCACACAAACATGGAAACAATTAAAGCAATCAAACCAGGACCAAAAAGAACCGCAGATTCAACAGGAAAACCAGACAGACGCCAACGGGATAATAAGGATACTCCAGGAAACACACCTTCACTTAAGCCACATAAGCATAAGCCAGGGAAATAATGGATTTATTAAAAAATACCCTGTACTGCATTAGCCCCTAAATCTTAGACGTTTTTTAATTATTAAGTTGAATTTAGTGAATGAATTCGATAATTGATCGGACTCATTCCATTTAGGTTTAACCGTATTCGTGTGTGATTATAATAATGTATGTATTCCTTAATGTCTTTCTTGAGTTGGCTTATTGATTTATATTCTCTTAGATAGAAAAGTTCACATTTAAGTGTCCCAAAGAAGTTTTCGATCACTGCATTGTCCAGGCAGTTTCCTTTTCTTGACATACTGGGGATAATGTTTTTCCTTTTTAATGCTTCTTGGTATATGAGCATTTGGTAATGCCATCCTTGATCAGAGTGCAAAATCACTGGTTTATCCTCCGGTTTACGACTTTCCAGCTGTTCCACCATATCAACTACCGGTTTTATCCTGGGGCTTTCTGTCATCGTATAACTGATAACCTCTCCGTTAAATAGATCTATGATGGGGGAAAGGTATAGTTTTTTGTCAGTGACCTTGAATTCTGTAATATCAGTCGCCCACTTTTGATCGGGTAAAGTAGCCTTAAAGTTCTGATTAAGCAGGTTTGGTGCGACTTTCCCTTGTTCCCCTTTGTAAGAGCGGTACTTTTTAGCCCGCACAAGACTTTTAATGCCCAGCTCCTGCATCAGTTTAAGGACTGTTTTGTGGTTGATTATCCGTCCTTGCTTCCTAAGCTCAAGCTTAATACGCCTATATCCCATCCTACCATGGTGAGCATGGTAAACCCTTAAAATATCCTTTTTGGCCTCTAAATGCTTATCAGGTTTTCTAGATTGTTTAAGGTGATAATAAAACGTGCTTCTGGCCATCCCCGCATGCACCAACAAGTAAGATAGTGCATGGGATTGCCTTAATTCCTGGATGAGTTCCGCTTTTCTTCTTTCTCTTTGTCGGCTTGAATTAAGGCATACAGCTTTTTTAAGTACGCATTTTCTGCTCTCAGCGAAGCAAGCTCCTCCAATAGCTCATCTTCTTTTGTCTGTAGCTTTTTGGTTCTTTTGGCCATCGGTGGTTTGGTTTTTCTCTCTTGTTTGGCAAAACCTTCAGCCCCTTTCGCATTGTAAAGTGTTATCCATTTGACCAAAGCCCCGGTGCTGCGGATATTAAACTGAATACAGGTTTCCAATAAAGATAGAGACTTCTTCCTCATCGTCTTTATTACTTTAACCTTGAAATCAGGCGAATAATAAATTTTGGACGAAGGCATCAAGCCCATAATACCATGTTTTTGATAAGATAAAACCCACTTCCTGATTAAAGACTTATCAATTCCGAATTCTTGGCCAACCTTCAGACATGTTTTTTTGTCTAGGATGACCTGATCAACCGCATCTTTCCTAAATACGACTGAGTACTTCATTTTTCTGCTCATAAAATTGCCTCCAAGTAGTGTCTAACTTTTTGGGGCTATTCTAGTACAGGGTATTTTTTTTGTATTTCAAATTTGCTTTCTTGCCACTGTTCTTTATCACCTGAAGCTCTCAAGTCCCGAGACTGACAGGATTCGGGAGCACAGCCAACTTTTGTTACCCATCTGGGCTTAAATCCGGAAACTCTTCTTAACCCAATCTTACCCAGATGTACAAACTGCTGTACGGCTTCCTGTTCACAGCCTTCTTTCTACTTGCTGCCCAACTGCAGGCGTAGACGGTCTACATCACCAAGACAGGAGCGAGGTATCACAAAGAATCCTGCCGCTATTCCAAAACAGGCTGGGCTTCTGATCTTGCATCAGCCAAAAAGAAAGGTATGACTGCCTGCCTGGTATGCAAGCCTTCCAGTACAGAAACGGGAGAAGCTAAACCAGTTCGGCTATCTTCTGGAAATAGTAAGACAGAGCCAAGCAAAGAAAGCAAACCAGTTCGAACATCAAGTCAATGCAGCGCTACCACCAAAACAGGAGCAAGATGCTCAAGGAAATCTGCTGCCGGAAGTAGTTATTGCTGGCAACATGGGCATTAAGCTGGATCACGTAGAAAAAATGTCTAAAAAATGGTAAACCGTAAAAAGCGAAAGTAAGTACTTATAAACGACTAATGTCGGATAACCTTTAAGATAAAGGAATAGAGACTGGTTTGGTGAATTACTAACTTTAAGGATATAGAAGAAATAACCGTAATTGCGGTTATAACATATTCTAGTTGTTAGCGGTTATCAAATAAGATGACAATAAAATAAGACAAACAAATTATGGATAATAGAGTCTATTATGGGGAATATTCTTTAAAACATTGGATTGACCTAATCCTAAAAAAGAACATTATTCTTCCAGAATATCAAAGATTCTTTGTTTGGGACGAGAAAAAAGTCGAGACCCTTATAAGGGCATTAAAGGATAAACAGTTCGTCCCTCCAATAACCATCGGTGCATTTAAAAGTGATGGTAATAATCAAAATCTTATCCTTGATGGACAACAAAGGTTAACTAGTATTTTTTTGACATACTTAGGACTATTCCCTGATGAAACGACTTACAAAAAAGCAATAGAAACATTTGCTGATGAAAATGACGATGAAGAAGAACCTGAAGAGAAGCTAGATAATGTTCTTGAATGGAAATTTGACAAACTAACAGAAAAAGGACGCAGCCGAAATGATATTTTAAGGAATGTGGCTGAAGGAAATTACAAAAAGATAGATTTTGAAATAGATGAGTCATTTCTTGAAACAAATTTTCTTGGCTTCTCTTATTTGGTACCATCAATTTCAAATGACGGAGAACAACAGAAATATTACTCATCTGTTTTCAGAAATATAAATATTCAAGGTCAAGCATTATTGCCACAAGAAAGTAGAGCATCATTGTATTTTCTAGATAAAGACTTAGCTCCATTTTTCAAACCGAGTTTTTCTAAAGAGTATGTAGTAAAAAGCGTAAGTAGTAAGACAAGAATTGATTTTGTAAGATGCCTAGCTTACGTGGCACAATATAACAATGACCAAGCAGTGAACAAGGTTGCTAGAAGTTACAAGCCTAAAATAGAAAAGTATTATGAAGAGTTTATTTACTCTGTTATTTCTAATGATGAAAGCAAGTATGGGAAGTTCACTGACATTTTTCCAAACAAAGGTTTCAGCGATATTTTCACTAAACTAAAAGAACACCTCGTGTCCCTCGAAATTCCAAAAGAGTATCCCTCAATTATTGACATGGATATGTACTTTTTTGGTCTCGTAAACGCAATTCTATTTCAGAGAAAAAGCATCAAAACTGAAGACAAAGATGAACTGAAAGGAAAGATTGAAAAAAAAATAAAAGAATTTAAGGACAACCCTTCTCACGTTAAAGCACCTAGTAATTTAGGACATTTAAGGTTGAGAATTTCTTCTTCAATTGAAATCTATTCTGAGTATGCGTCCTAACCTTCACACAGATTTTATTTTAACACCAGTTTCAGGTTTATTGAAAGACGCTGTTACTGCAAGTTCAGGAATAGGTAATGGAATTGAGACCTTTCCCCTATACGATTATGTAATGCAGTCTGTTTTATTAAAGCTTACAGGCTTCCAAGAGCAGAAAATGAAATGCATTTGTTGGGAAATGGCTTCTGTTGACTTTGAATACAGATATGAATTTACAAAAGCACCCTTAGGAGAATGTTCAAGTTATTCTGAAAAACAGAAGATTTACGGGGACTTGATAAAGCAAATTGAGAAAAATGGCTTAGGGTTTGCTGAAATTGACATCAATAAAGGGGAAATTCTAGAATCAATCAAAATTGAGATTAGAGAAATATTTCAGCCTAGCAATCTTGCAATTTGGGCACAGAGAGATTTTATTAATCATAATAAAAATTTCAACAGTGTAGCTAGTAATCATTTTGCCAATCATAAAGGCACCTTATTTTCTGACAATCTTTTAAAGAAAATTTATGAAAATCGCCTCTACAAACAACGTAATCGAATTGCTCATAACACATATTCATATCAACAAAATCTACCAACACTAAGGACGCTAATTGAAGATGATTATAAATACGACAATTATTTTACATACTTCTCATTACTAATGCTGATTGATAAAATATTCGTTGGGCTCTATATTAAATACTTGGAAGTAACTGAATGAAATTAAAAAGAAAAACAACCGCTAATAACAACTAGGTTTTCGTTGCGTGCGTAGCACGAACGATGAAACCGCTGTGTGTGCCTTTAATGGTGAATAAAGATCAAAATGATGATCGTTCTAACGGGTGAAATATCTGTGCCGACGAATGACGGCATCCCTTAAGCATGGAAGTAGTTATCCCGAAGCCAAGCAAGCAAGTAAGTAAGCAGTACAGCGGCGCCTTTCTCTGGGCATTTGGTTCAACTTTCTATTTACGCCGAGCGGTGGTTATAAGCACCACCCAGTACCTCGGGCGATTTGAACTACTTCAAAGTAAATAGCTATTTAAAGTAAATGTTTAATTTTACTTATCTGATTCAGTTTCACCTAAATCGGAGATAGGTGGTGGTAAGGTAAGAGGTTGAATACATTTGTCTTTTCTTCCATGATCGTCTATCATTCCCATAGTGTAGTCGACACCTTCTTGCAAGCCTGATTCTTTTAATATATTAAGTAAATCAATCTGACTTTCCTCTACAATATTGCCATCAGCTAATTTTGAAGGTTTGGTTTTCTCTTCTTTAGATATGGCGACAATGATTTGGCGGTCTTTTACGTTGCTGGCGACTTTTAACAGTTGAGCCAAGTCAGATGAGCGCATTGCGTGCTGGCCCGGTTCGTCAAGTACGAGGATTCCTAAATGGTGCTTCGCCATGATTAGTAAAGTCATGTAAAATGCCCATTGCGCACGAATAAAGTCGCTTGCGGAGGAAACTAGGCGGATTGGCTGTGGCAGCATTTCTTGGACAGAAACAACCGGGAATAATTTGTTGGATTCGTCCGTAGACATATAAATCCGGTGCAATATTTCAGTGGAGTAACCAAACGATGAAAGAAATTTTACATAGGCTTTCTGAAAAGCATATACTTTGCTTTTGTCTAGTTCGCTATTTTGGGTCAGTTCTGCTTTTCTGGCACGTATTAAAGCGAGCTTATTGGCAAGTTCCGATAGATCGCTTTTAAAACGGGTAAACAAATCGTTTACCTTGTTCATTTTTTCCAATTCAAATTTCAGCCGCATTTCCTCACTTATATCTATTCGGGATGGTACGCGAGCATCTTCGAGCAATTGATGATCAAGAATAGATAGCATGTCCTTTACTTCTCCTATGCGCTCCTCATAATAGGCAGCTGTTTTCTGAAACCTGCGAATCAAGTCCTCAGAGCTTTTTAAGTAAGATTCATAAAGGTTCTTTTCCGATTTATAAAATGGAAGAGATTTGGATCCGTTAATTTTGTCAATATTCTTCAAGGAAATATCTGGGTTGGCCAGCAGAGAAGAATTACATACGGGGCAGTTTTCAACAGCGCCAATCTGAAAGGATTTTAGTTCATTAAGTTTATGCAACCCTTCCAATGTTTCAATCTCCTTAGCGAGTTGGTTGGCTGTGAACTGATATTTTTTAACTTTGATTTCTTCGTTGATTTTTTCAGTCTGGATACTTTGGTATTCTGAACTCAGGTATTGCAGTTTCTCGCTAATCTCGGCATGCTTTCGGGCGAGATCACTGGATCCGGATTTGGCAGAACGCACTAGCGTATTTTTCCTGACAATCTCTTTAACCTGACGCTCAAGCATGATCAGAATTTCCGTGAGGCTCGCGTATTTCCCATCCAGTAATCGTGTTTGGAGTTGTAGCTTTTGGATTTTTTCTGGACTAAGTTCAACCGTGAATGTTTCGTTTAGCCTGGCAGTGTTTAGATTATAATAAGCTGTAATCGCTTGAAATGTCTCAATCGTGTTGCTCCAGACGAATTTATATTTCTTTTCCTTTTCTTTGAGTTTGTCAAGTTCGAATTCCTCCGTAAGCCCACTAAGGCCAAGAGTATATTCTACGATTTTTTGTTTGGCCTTTTTGGTATTAAAAATCGGTATCTGTGCGAAAAAATCCGACCAGCCTTTTGTTTGTTCTACAAAGGAACTAGCAAAGATCTGCTGTAGATAAAGTATTTTAATTTTTGTACCGTCCTCATCGGTAAATACTGGTATAGTAATATCTGAATAATCGGACAACCAACGGTAAAAGCCATGTTCGTGGTCGGTATCTCCGGCGGCGTGAATGAACTTTTCTTCGGGATCACCGTCGTTTATTTGTACACTCAGCAAGTTCGTGTTTTCGTTATAAGCGGACCGAATAACTCGCCGGATAGTGGCTTGATGACCTTTGTCGTTCGTCAGGAGCAGTTCTGCATGTGACGCGAAGACCCCATGGTTTTCGTTATCAAATTTGAAACTTGTTTTCAAGCATTCTTTTAGCCCGTCTGCTGTGCCATAGCTGGCTAGCTGCTCCATGCCTAGGCAATAATAAATACAGGATAGTATTGTAGACTTTCCGCTGGAGTTATCCCCAGACAAAATATTCAATCCAGGTTTGAATTCAAAATTAAATCCGAAGTCGCGCTCTCTGGTATCGGTCACAACCGCTTTGATAGATTTGATGTTGATCATTTTACCAGATTAATTGTTGATTCTTCAATTCGGTGGCTTTCACCCCTTTGCATAAATGAAAAATTTCCTTCCTCGTTTCCTGTAGCAGGTCAAGTTTTTCAACTTTTTCTACCAGTTCCGCACCTTTATCCGTAAGCATGAAACTTATTACTGAATTAACTTCCTTGATGCTGATGTATTGTTTCTCATGTGCCAAAATGATCTTTTTTCTTAGTTCGTCTGAGATTTCCCAGGGAGATGCCAATAAGATCGACAGTTTAGAAACTGAAACATTCTTTTTTACAGCGTCTAATATAAAGGCTACCTTTTTCAAATTGACCGATAAGGAGTTGCCGTAGATTGATTGCTTAATTATCAGTAGGATCATGAGGACGGCCATTTGATCGTTGTCTCGGTAGGCCTGTAGCACCTTGATTTTATTACCTTGTATTTTTACTTTATTATCCATCACGTAAAAAATCTAAACTGCAATCTGAAATCCACTCACTGACACCATACACTGCCAACAGTTTGATGTCTGTTGCTGAAAATGTGTCGCGCAAGCTATCAGAAAGATATTTTTCGTATTCTTTCTTTATGGAAGTCAAGCTGGCTAATGCCTCCTGTTTGCTGTTAACGTAAAACTGTTTACTTTCAAGGTCGTAGACTTTATAGACGTTTCTGTAGATTTCAAATAAGTGCTCATTTTTGGAGAGTTCTGCAGAAAGATAGCATTTACCGGTAAGCAGTTGTTTTATAATCCGACTTTTATTAAACTGTAATGTCTTCTCAGGATAGACCTCTTCCAACTTGCGATTTAAAAAACCAAGTTGTGGGCTATTCTGATTATTCGCTTCCCAGGCCATCACGGTTTCTTCGTCCACTGCGTTTAGTATGGCACTAAGCGAAGCATTATTTAATTTCCTGTCAAAATCGAGATCGGCTGCATCCATTGCTTCCAAGTCTACGCCCAATAATTCTAGAGCCCGCACACTAGAAAAGAGCAATTGTGCGTCGTTCCCTTTATTTGGTATTTCGCAGAGGCTGCCAATGCAGATCAGTTCATCATGATTATCAATAAAAAGACCAGAACCGGACCAGCCACCTAGCCAATCACTACCTGATTTATAAGCATCATTCATTAATAACGATTTGTCAATATCACAATAAAAATAATTAGGTGTTTGTGATAAGGTTGAATTATATAATATTTTCCTGTGTGTTACAGTGGTTGGGGAGTTTTTATAGCGACCACGGAACATAAACGAATACTTTGGGTTTATAGGTATACTGCAAAATTTTGGGCTTATAAAATCTGTTAAAACAGACTGGCAGTCTAATTTAATAAAAACAATATCGTGGGTCTTCGCAAACCCTAGATCTCCCATAATAGTAATGACTGGATGGCTGTTGCCGAAATGATCAACGATATACCACTCTCCAATAGTAGGTATGAGGTCAAAATTTTTACCGTAAAAGTTGTGCCCAGCAGTGATCGAGCAAAGTTCTCCTTTCCAAGGAAACAAAATAGAACTACCAACAAAAGTATCATTGTGATGGATTAGTCCGGTCGTTTGATGTATTTGATCAATGCTCATTTGTCAGGGAATTCAAGGTAGTTAATTTCCTGGAAAATAAGGTTTAAGTCTTTTTGTTCTTTTGTGCTTAGCAAATACGCCAAATCCATATTGTAATTTGTGTAAATAGTCAACGGGGTATCTTTCGTTGAGCGGCCATAACTTCCGATCAAGATCAACGTTTCACGTGCAGGATGATAGTAAGGTCCGCTACTATCAGTCGAAATAAAATATTTGGTACAATGTAAGCTTTCCAATAATTCTTTGGTAGTATTATGTTTAGAGCCATGATGGCTAATTTTTACTAGATCCGCTTCAAATGGATTGTCTTTCGTGAATCCCAAACGTTCCAGTTCATTGACAATTATTGTTGGATTCGCATCGGCTAAAAATATTATTTTACTTCCTAAATAATGAGCGATAAAAGCTATTGACGAGGAGTTTAGTAAGTCTTTATCCCAGGCATGTGGTTTGGGTGGATTGGCGAGGATTTCGTCAATGGGTCTCATTGTTGGTCCATCTACAGAAACTTTGTTGTTTTGCTGTTGGTGTTTATCCTGGTACTGATGATAGATCGCCGAGGCAGTCCATTGTTTAATTAATTCGTCAATAACTTCCGGACCAGGAGAAAGGATTTGCAGTGTCAAACCATTAATTATTTCTTTATTATCCTTATTCTTTCCCAAGTAAATGGGAAGTGGGTGTAACTTTTTTGTGTGCAGTACTTCTTCAAATTTGATGCCGTGGTCTATTGCCACCATGTCAGATCCTGAAGGGGCTAATACCAAGTTCGGCGTATTCATAAAGATTTTAAGTTCACCGTTCACCTCGAAATCGGCATCAGCCAATAGTTTGAAAAAACCTCCAATATGATCAAAATCTACATGGGTGATTAAGATTGCATCTAGCTTGGTTTCCAAAGCTAAACGCGGCCGAATAAAACGGTATGTCCCTTCTTGGCCAGCATCAATTAATAGATTATATTCTTTATCCTGCCCCCATGTTAAAAAAAAGCTATCACCTTTACCAGCTTTAAAAAAGTCAACTGTAAACATGTTCTGAGAAATTATTTCGAAATAATAATGATAATATCAAGAATTCTAATTAATTAGTTTGGGATTTTAGATGAAATTACCTATAGATTCAAGAATTAAATTTGTAGTTTTGTATGAAGGCGCACTCTATATTTCGGTAATAAAAAGTTATAATAGCCTTTATAACGGCGGAATCTTCGTAAAAACTTTGTTTAGAGCCAATTGATAGGTGAAAATAACTATTAAATCAGATTTAAAATGAATAATTTGTTCGAAGAAAAAAAAAGATCGATTATTTCTATATAACTAAATTACTAATGATTAAGTCTGAAGCTGAGCTTAACGAAATAATAGATGAAATAATCAGAGGAATTCCGGATACTAGCATTGTGTTATTTCGTGGTCAAACTGAAAAATTTGATGAATTACGGTCTGGCAAAGCACGGCGAAATACACTTAATATTCCAGAAGTAGAAAACGGTTGGAATACCATAGTAAATAGGATATCAACTAAATCGGGAAACAATTTTAAGTATAATCATGCAGTACTTCAACACTATGGATTTCCTACTTACTATCTAGATTTAACAAGTAATCCTATAATTGCAGCGTGGTTTGCCTCTAATACATTTACCCAACTTAGACCAACCACATGGATTGGAAATTCTTTAAGATTACAGGATAAAGTAACCTACAAACCCGAGGTTGAAGGTTTGGGATATATTTACGTTCTAGAAATTCCAAATTATAAAGGATTAATTAAAGATAATTACCTGTTTAATATCTCTGAAGAGGAAATATTTATTCGGCCTAAGAATCAGGATGCTTATTTACTGCTTGATCAACCTCCCAGAATACCAAATCCAAATTCTTTTGTTTCCAAAATCTTAGAAATTGACCGTGAGAAATTTCTATCAAGCAAAACTTTAAAAGAGGTATTTCCTCATCCTAATATCGATAAAGGATATTCACAATTGTTAAGCGAGCCATTTATTCAATGTCCCCCCTTTTATTTAAATGAAGAAATGAGAGAGGAGAATAAAGAAACATTAAAATTTTCAAGTAATGATTATGTGTTTGCCAAAAGAGCTATCAATATACCTTTCTATATAGATGATGACAATGATTTATTTGATTTTAAACCCAAACGAAATGACCTAACCATATTTGAGCCATCACCTTTCAGGTTATGGAAAAACATAACTTTTAATTTATCTGAAATCCATAGTGGTATAAATTGTAGATTAGGAGATGCCACAAAAATTACAATTTCGCCAAAAGGCTTATTCAATTTAATGAATTTTAAAGATGAAGTAAAACTTGAGTGGGCCAAGGTTAATTCAAATAATATTTTCTTTGTGAAGGGGGAATATGATCATGATATTGGAAGTGATCATCAGCCTCCTTATTCTGGTATTTGGCTTCATAGAAATGATGACTTGATATTTGAAACTTCGGTCAATTCTAATGAAAATGGGGCCCTTGAAATCACTCCTGGTCATGCATATTTGTTTAGGGGAAATAAATTAACTCCAGTTGATATAGAAAATGAGTGTTCCTGTGGAAACCCGAATCAACATTTAAAGATTATAGAAGCTTTTTTTAGAATTCATGGCCAAACTGAAAGACAAAAAACAGCTTTGATCCAGCATCCTTTTGCTGTTGAAAACTGGATGGTCCTTCTTTAATTTGAAAAGGGTTAAGGATCAAAAAAATGATATTTTAGAGGACAATATTTAAAGAGTGAATGTTCGATAAACTATTCTCTCAGAAAATCACAACGTTAAGTTTGATACTTATCTGATGGCTAAATCCACTTTCACATACTTTTCTCAAAAACAATTTGACTTCCTGAATCTGTAATTCTTGACGAAGTCGATCAAAAAATCACGAGTTTAAGAATAAAAGTGCTCATCCACTCAAATTCTCAATACCTTTTCTTTTAATCATCCCTACTTCAAATCCTGACACACATAATCCAGCATTTCGCAAGGATCAGCTCCGATTGCCTTTGCAATAAGATACAGCTCACTAGCCCGTAAGTGTGCCCCTGGATTTTTTGAAAGCTCGGTTAAACGCTGTGGCATCACTCCAATTTTTCTGGAAACTTCTGATTTATTAATAGATCTCTTTTCGAGATACTCTCCAAGTCTTGTCATTTTCATTATTTATGAAATAAATATATGTTTTTCTGTCGAAACAGTAAGAAAAAATTCAAATAGAGTATTGTTTATGCAGAAATAATGAATTAATTTACAGAAAATATGAAAATCACGGAGCGTAACAAAGGTGACACTCAGGATTTAGAGGATTCAATCCTGATTCCAAAAGAACAGGTTGATCAGTTTAGTAATTCGTTAGTAAGGATTTTGGATATGATTGATCTAGAAAATTGCGATAGGGTACAGCGAGAGGATATTAAGAATGTCTATAGGCTGTTAACGTATTTCTACAAAGTAGAAGAGAAATGATGAGATCACATTTTACTCCGTATGTAGTTGCTTTACTTGGTAAAGAGTATAGCTGCCCTTGCATAGCGATAGGGCTGATGATCTGTTTTATTGTACCAGAGTTTCCTGGCATCGCCGCGGTAGATCGCCTGTATCCCCTGAAGCCCAAGAATCCGATCTAAGGATCAGGGCACTTTTTCTCTCTGATTGCTTCCGTGTTTACGGGACTATCCACACAGATCAGGGAGTGACGATACACGATGATGGAGATCATCTGCTGCAGCAGGTCAACAGCTCCATTACTTTCATTTATTTCTTATTCATAAATGCTGGACTACTGATATTCGGTGGGGTGGGAGACATGTGCGCCGTGGCGTAGGTTCGTCTTTTCGGAGACGTCATTGCGAGGAAAGTTATTCGACGATAGGAGAATGACTTGACGCGGCAATCTCTTGGAATTTAGTGCTAAACACGTTGAGATTGCTTCGTCCTTCGTCCTCGCAATGACGGTACGCACTTCGGTCTTCCGTCTCCCTACTTCGGTCTCTTTTCACCGGTCACCCGACATCGGACACCCAGCATCACAAACATTAAAAGCACATGAAAAAAGTACTACTCATTTGCTTACTGGGATACCTATGTCTTCCCATAAGCACACTCACAGCACAAGTTGCTGAATCACCCCCGGAGACTGATTTGGTTGATAACTCCGGTTTAACAGGGCAGGAGGGCGAGAGCTCTTCTGCTTCTGAGGGAACTGAATCTGTTTTGATCTATGTGGAACTGGCAAAGAAAGGAAAGCTGGATACGCTGACCTTTGAGACTTTTCCTTTTCATGTTTCTACGCTACATCCTAATTATAGACAGAAAGAGGAGTTTGTGGTTGGTCGTCGGGGGAGCTTCTTTGAAGGAATCAATCCTGCGGTGGATCAGCTGTTTCTTTTTGAGTCGGTTGATTTTGAACGAGCAGGTTATATCAGTATTAAAAGAGGCGAGGAGCCGATTTTGGAGAATTACTTGGTCTTTCCCGGTGATTCCATCAAGGTTCAGATCAATGAAGCTGGAAATCGGATTTCCTTTGCCGGCCCTGATGGTGATCTATTTGCTGTTCAATATCAGATGGCTCTTGCCGCTGAGCAGCGAAGATTTTCTCTTCCCTCCCAGATGATGACCGATGATCCTGAAGAGTTTTTGAATCGGGATGATTACAGGGAGCGCTACCGGACTGCCAAAACTAATTTTGGAGGACATATGGAATTGGTGGGCTTCGGTGAGGAAGAAAAGGTGCGAATCCTGGAACTCTGGGAAATGAATTTGGAGGAACTTCCAGAATGGAATGTATTGGATTCTTTTCGAAGTAGGATTTCATCTGAGGCATTCGATCTACTTCGGGCAGATCTTATCGGCAAGTACCGGGCAGGGCTGTTGCGAAAGTTTAGAACCGAGATGTACGACAGGGCGGTAATTACCCGTGACAGTCTGTTTGTGGCAGAGCTGAATGACTTATTTGCAAGTGAATTCCTGCTGCCTGATCCCGGTCTTTCTGATCAGGCTAAAAACCTATCCAGTGGGTGGCTTTCCTATAAATACGAACAGGCTTACCTGAAAGCCTTGACCAGCAATTCTTCTTTCACTAAAGGGGTGATGGCTGATTTTGATGGGGAGCTGCGAGGCAAGATTTACCTGAAATTTTTGATGGACAAGTTCCAGCAGATACCCACCAAGACTGCCTTTATTGAGCGAATTGCTGCCTTTATGGCAACTGCCGATCAAGTTGGGCAATTGGAAGAGTACAGTTCCAAATATATCTCAGGAGTGCCTGTTGCCGATTTTCAGTTTACTGACAGTATGGGTCGGATGTATTCCAAAGCTGATTTTACTGATCAAGTGCTGGTCTTTTACTTCTGGAGTACCGGCTGTGGTGCCAGTGAGAATTTTTACAAGGAAACTTTTGATCAGTTGGCTCAGGAATACCAGGGTTCTGATCGGGTGGAATTGGTGGCAGTCAATGCCTCTGCAACCGAGGAGATCTGGGAAAAGGGACTGAAGTCGGGCAATTATACCTCAGAAAAACTGCTCAATCTGTACTTGGGGGCCGAAGCTGCCCAATGGAAATCCCAGTATAACATTCACCTGTTCCCCCAACTGATGATGTTGGATGGGAAGGGAAGTAATGTGGAGATCCTATATCTAGGACAAAGCACGGAAAGCATCCGCTCGCAGATTGAAGCGGCTTTGTCTGCAACACAGCAAAGTAATTTATCACTTAAAAACTAAATGTATCCATGAAGCTATATTTATATAAAATTGGAATAGCAGGACTACTGCTTCTGCTTGCATTTTCTACTTATGCACAGAACACCTACACGCTAAAAGGAAAGGTCGTGGATGCTGAGACAGGGGAAACCCTGCCCGGAATTATGATACAGGTAGCTCCTGCGGGGATTAGTCAGGTCAGTACTGATCAGGGAGAATTTGAACTCAAGCTTCCTGCAGGTGAGCAAGTTTTGACTTTTTCGCATCTCAGTTACACTGATGTAGTGTGGAAATGGAATGGGGAAAATCAGGAGGGGGAATACCTTGAGATTGCCATGAATGCTTCCGAACAGGAACTGGCCGAAGTACAGGTGGTATCGACAGGGTACCAGAAACTTCCTAAAGAGCGGGTCACAGGTTCGTTTGTACAACTGGATAATAAATTGGTCAATAGAAGTGTCACCACGGATGTATTGCAGCGCTTGGAGAACGTAACTCCGGGCTTGATATTCAACAAGGACAAAAGTGATGCAAACAGCATCAGTATCCGAGGAACCAGTACTATTTTCGCAGAGAGTGAGCCACTGATCATTATTGATAATTTCCCTTACGACGGTTCGATTGACAACATCAACCCAAACGATGTGGGATCCATCACCGTGCTCAAGGATGCAGCTGCAGCTTCCATCTGGGGAGCTAGGGCAGGAAATGGGGTGATCGTCATTACCACTAAGTCTGCCGCTTACGGGCAGGGACTTCGCGTTTCTTTCAATGCCAATGTCACAGTAAGTGAAAAGCCTGATCTGTTTCATAACCCGAAGATGAGCATCCCGGATTTTGTGGATGTGGAGGAGCAGTTGTTTGATCAGGGATTTTACCGCAGCAGGTATAACTCCACCCGGAATCCAATAGTGTCCCCTGTGGTGGAAACGCTCTATGCGTTGGAGAATGGGCAGATTTCAACCGCTGAGGCTGAGCAGCAGCTGCAGGGGTTTCGCTCAACTGATCTTCGAAGCGAGGTGTCAGCTTACTTGATTCGACCTGCGGTCAACCAACAGTATTCCCTGAATATTACCGGAGCTGGAAAGGCATCCAACCATACTTTTGGGATGGGGTATGACAACAACCTTGCCTCTGAAATAGGAAATGAGCGGAGTAGGCTAACGCTAAACAACGTGAATAACTGGAAGTTTTTAAAGGATAAACTTTCGGTGATGGCTGGGATCTACCTGAGTCTTCAGACCAATGAGGATGGAGCACCGGGTACAGCAGGCCTTGATCCGTATTCCGGACTGGCAGATGATGCAGGGAATCCCCTGCCGGTGTATTCCACCTGGAGCAACCGCTACATTCGGGCAGCACCGGAAAATGGTTTTTTAGATTGGAGATATATTCCTCTCAAAGAAATAGGGCTTGATCCTCAACGCTCCAATTCACAGGATCTGCGCTTGAATGCCCGTATTGGGTATGAGCTTTTTCAGGATCTTTCGGCAGAATTATCCTACCAATATTGGCAGAATCAGGGGAAAATAACCCAGCTGTTTCCTTTGGAGAGTTTCTACACCAGAAACCTGATCAATACCTATACTCAGGTGGACGAGTTTGGGGGGATGAGTTATCCCATTCCTAAGGCTGATATATGGGATGCTTCCTATAGTACTGCCAAAAGCCACACGGTTCGGGGGATGCTGAGTTTTGATCGGGTGTTTCAGGGGCGGCATGCAGTCAATGCCATTGCGGGATTTGAAGTACGTGATTTTGGCTCTGAGACACAGGGGAGTAGAAGTTATGGTTATTCCGAGGAGACAGGATTGGTAGAGCCAGTGGACTACCTGACCCGATGGAAAAAAGCACCGGATAGATTTCCTGCAAATATTCCCTACCTGGATTCTTTTGAAGGGGTGACCGACCGGTATGTATCTGCTTATATGAATGCAGGCTACACATTGGATCAGAAATATTCGGTGACCGCAAGTATCAGGCGTGATGCTTCAAACCTCTTTGGTGTAAGTACCAATCAGAAGTTTGTTCCGCTCTGGTCAGCAGGACTGGGATACACCCTAAGTGAAGAGTCTTTCTTCGATGTGGGTTGGATAGATTTTATACGGCTAAGGGCTTCGTATGGGTATAACGGCAATACAGACAAGCGCGTGGCTGCCCTACCTAGCGGAAGGCTTTTTTCAGGGGCTGGAAATTACTTCACGTATCTGCCATACACAGTAATTGATCTTCCCGGAAATCCGGAACTACGTTGGGAGCGTATCCAGATCACCAATTTAGGGGTGGATTTCAACCTATTTGAAGATAGGGTATCAGGTACATTTGAATGGTATAGCAAATCCGGTCAGGATATCATTGGGGACTATTCAGTTCCAAGCTCTTTGGGGTTCTCTTCGGTCAGGGGTAATTATGCAAATACCATTACCAGAGGATTTGATTTTTCAGTCAACGTAGGAATTATTCGAAAGATATTTCAGTGGAATACCGTGTTTTTTGTCAGTCACCTCAATGAGAGAGTTTCCAAATACGAGGGAAGGGGATTGGTTTCCAGTTACCTGAATTACGGTCTTGGTTCAGGTAGTGGCTTTCCTTTTGAAGGTAGGCCACTTCAAGGGATATACAGTTATGACTGGGCGGGACTCGATCCCCAGACCGGAGCACCGGTCGGGATTTTGGAAGGTCAGCGTAGTACAGACTACAGCGCCATCATCGGACAGACAGGGCCAGAGGATTTGATTTATCATGGTTCGGGTAGACCTACCTGGTTTGGTGCGTTGAGGAATGATCTGCAATACAGGAATTTCAGCCTTTCGGTAAACCTCAGCTACCGACTCGGATATTACACCCGTAGATCGGGGATTGATTATTACAGCTTAATGGGAGGAGAGTTTGGACATGGGGATTATGAAAACAGATGGATGAATCCCGGAGATGAACTTCGTACGGATATTCCTGCCATGCCGGAAAGCAGAGACTCCCAGCAGTCCTCCTTTTATCTGAAATCCAGTGCATTGATAGAAAGAGGGGATAATCTAAGACTTCAGGATATCCGCTTGTCCTACTCATTGAAATCGTCTAAGCAATGGCTTAACAACACAGAGTTTTATTCCTACATGAATAACGTGGCAATCCTCTGGAAGAAAAGTAAGGTGCTGGCAGATCCGGATTACGCTGCCTCCAGACCCTCCAGGTCGTTTGCACTTGGGCTTCGGATGAACTTCTAACTCAATAAAAAATTGGAATAGGGGGTGAGCTTTCTTCATAGGTTTGGTTGACCATTCACCGGCCGGGTGCATTGCACCTGGCACCCTTTCTAAAGCAATAGATCAGTAAACACTAAAATTTTATAGAAATGAATCATATAATTAAAAATATACAAAGAGGGTTTGTGATGCTTAGCGGAGTGTTACTGTTGGGCTGTGAGGGGTTTTTGGATGAGAAGCCATCCAAGAATCAGGTGATCCCAACCACTGTGAGCGAGTTGGAAGGGTTGTTGAATGCGAATGGGTTCGGAATGAACCGGGATCCAACCCTAGGACATTTGGCAACAGATGACTTTGAAATTACCGATGGGGGGTTCATGCAACTGAGCCAATTGGAAAGAAATAGTTGTACCTGGGAATATGATCCTTTTTTGGAAGAGGTGTCCAGTGAATGGGCAACAGTATATAGGCAGGTGTATTATGCGAATTTAGTCTTGGAAGGGCTAGAAGAATTGGAACAAACCGGGGAAGATGGAATAGAACTATCACATGCAAAGGGATTTGCCTTATTTGTGAAAGCTCAGGCTTATTATTTTTTACTTCAGTCTTATACAGTTCCGTATGACTCCGAAACTGCTTCCAGTCTTTTGGGAATACCATTGCGCAATTCCTCAGATATCAATATCCTGACAAAAAGGAGCAATTTGGAAGAATCTTTTCAGGAAACGGAAAATCTGTTACTGGAATCGCTGAACTATTTACCTGAGCGCGATGAATCGAGGAAAAAGCCTTCTCAGTGGGCGGCACATGCGCTACTCTCCAGAATTTATTTGATCAATGGTGCCTATCAAAAGTCCTTGGCCCAAGCGGATTTGGCACTGGCACTGGGAGACGAACTGATAAATTACAATTCGCTTGACTCGGATGCTTTTTATCCTTTTGCGGAGTTTGGAAAAGAGAATATTTATAATGTGGTAATGACAGTTAGACAATTTTGGACTTCACCTGGAATAGGAGTCAACGAGGACTTGTATAAAAGTTATGACAGCACAGATTTACGCAAAACCCTATTCTTTAATGAAAGCCCGGATTCGGTTATGCTATTTAAAGGAGATTACACCGGGAATTACGAGCGCTTCGCTGGGTATGGAGTTGACGAGTTATATCTGACAAAGGCAGAATGTTTGGCAAGATTGGGGAACGAAGCCGAGGCAGGGGCTGTCATGGATCAATTACTGTCAACGCGTTATAAAAGTGGCATTTATGAGCCTGTTGAGGACTTAACCGAAAGTGCATTATTATCTTTTATTCTGCAGGAACGAAGAAAGCAATTGGTTTACAGAAATATCAGATGGATGGATTTGAGAAGGCTTAATAGGGAACCTGAGTTCCAGACTACGCTGGTTAGAAATATAGAGGGCGAAAGCTATCGCTTGGAGCCTGATTCGTACAAGTATGCATTTCCCATTGGCTTGGATGAAATCAAGTTGAATGGACTGGAACAAAATCAGGGATATCAATAACTAAAACAGGCGCGGACTTTTCCGCGCCTGAAACTACGATGAACACTCAAAATACCTTACAAGATAGGAAGGCTTCCGTTTTTCTGGAAGATGCCCATACTAGCAGAAGCACTCTGATCATCAGGCTCAGTGAAGGTACAAACTTCAGAGGAGCTATTGCATTGATAAGTACTCGGACCAGGTGTAACATTGGTAAGGTCATACCATTCATCCGGTTGTCCTGTAGGATGATATTTACCCACCGCAGGATCTGCAAAATTCATTGCCATAGCGAGTGTGGCTCCGAACACTAATCCTAGTGCAGGGAGCAGATTTCTTATAGATTTCATAATCGTGTCGTTTAGGAGAGTTGCCTCCCGATTAAACATAGATTTTACTCAGTTCCACTGATCCGAAGATCCTTCCGAGGACTTCATCCTTAGTGAGGAATCCACCCAAGAACTCCGATTCAGTGGTTGAACCGTCCGGGTTGCCCCGGTTTGGGAATTGGTTCTGATCCCTGCACCGCCGAGTGTTGGTTGGCCTTTCTACTCCCAACCCTTAGAAAGGAGCGATGCGCTATTGATTTGATACTTTTGTTCTGTGTATAATGAAGTGGCCTTGTTATTTTTTGCAGCCCTGGCCTTTCCTTTGAGGGCTGTAGGGTGGCGGATTTACCTCCGCCACCCTTTTACATGTTCTAATGATTACTGGATGAGGTATTGAATGCTTAGGATAATAATTTAAATTTGCGTCGTAGAAATTTACATTTTCTATACTAAGTAAAAGCTTAACAACCTGAGAAGCCTGGGGCATACGCCCTGGGCTTTTTTCGTTGATACTGATGAAGACCAACTATTGCTAATCCGATTAGAATTAGGTTTAAAGAGAAATGTGCTCCCCATCCCAACTGATCAATAATTCCTGCACAGTTGCAGGGAACCCGTGGAAAAGCTCCCACCCAGATCAGCCCCACATAGGTGGTAAAGACGGTGAGAAGTAAGAGACTCGAGAGATATCCCCACCATCTAGTGTTTGAAAAGAGCAGGAGCAGAGCAATCAGCAATTCTGAAATCGGCACTGCATAGACCAGTATTTCTGCCAACTCAGCTGGAAAGGTCTGGTTGTAAAAAGCATTTTTGCTTTCCTCCCATCGGATCAATTTGTCCAATCCTGTATACACGAAAAGAAGAATCAGTAGCAAACTAGACAGCTGGATAGCTAGAGCCGATTGATCATTCGATTTGTCGTGTAACTGTTTGGCAGGAGCTTCCATTTTTGTTGATTTCAGTTTTGGGATGGATTAAAATCTATCCTTGAATAAAATTACTTTATGAAAACCATCCGTGCCTCCGACAAATGTCGGAAATGAGGATTCATGGCAAAATCTCCGACATATGTCGGAGATTTTGAGTGAAAATTTAATTCTAAGCCTATTTTATTTGGTTCAAAAGACTCAGGTATTTAGATTAATAGTTGGGTTTTAGTTGAATTGTGAAGAAAATAGTATAGCTCAGCTTGTTAAGCCTACTGAGATTTACTGATCACTTAACCGAATATCGTGATGGAGGAAAAGTATAGGAAACTGTTGATGGATGATGTAAGGCAACTTCTTGACTTACCTGAGGAAGACTTTAGTCTAATATTTCCTAAGATGGAATTAAAGCGTATGAAAAGAGGTCGGGTTTTGAAAGGTAGTGGTGAGTCAGATGTGGTAAGTAGGTATTTGGTCGAGGGGTTCATAGGCGCCTATTCACTTATCAATACGAAACATTCCCTATCGGTCATCTTTAAAACCACAGACACAGTTTTTGACGACCGATCTTTTCGTACCGGAATTCCCAGTGATTCCATACTCAAGTGCATCTCTGATGTTGCATTTTATGAATTTACACTTGATTCGGAACGGGATGTGCTAGGCAGGCAGCCGAGGCTGGTAACACTGGCCCATAAGATTAGCCTGCGGATTAATGAGCGTAATTCTACTGTGTTCGAGCTGAGCAAAAAAGGCCTAGAAAATGGGTATGAAGATTTAATGATGTTTTTTCCCGGATTGGAAACTGAAATTACCAATGGAGATTTGGGGGATTTTTTTCGGATAAGCCGTCGAACTGTCGAGCGGTTCAAACATGACTTTAAAAATGCGAAGCAATGAACTTCTTGAATTTCCCCTCAGCTTTACATGTAAAAACACGGTATACTGATGAATCTGTTCTGAAGTGGGCGGAAACTTGGTTGGTAACTAGCGATGGAAATCCGGACTGGGAGATTATTGAGCGCTGTCGTGTCCAACAGCTCAATTGGTTCACATGCTATCTTTTTCCCGGTATGGAATTGAACAAATTGGAAAGGATTGCAAAGTTGTTTTTTTGTCTTTTTATTCTTGACGACTTGTTGGACTTGATGGACGATGAGGAGGCCGAGGGTTTTCTTCAAGAAATGGCTCATGACCAGTTGATAGAAGGCAAGATGATCTTGACCGGTCTAGGTTTGCCTATTGATACCTGTTATCTCGATATTTTGGAATGTTTTTCCCAGGAGGCTTTGAAAGATAGGTTTCAACGAGCTTGGAATCTGCATATAGCAGGACTTGAGTGGGAGATGAAAAATAGGAGAGGGAAATGGAAGCTTACCCTAGAGGATTATCAGTATATGAGACCACATAGCTCAGGAGTATACATAGCTATTGAGTTGCTGCGTGGAGATATACTTTTCAATAGTGATACTATGGAATTGGAAAATGATATAGCCAGATTTGTCTGCTTGTCAAATGACCTAGTATCCGCACCAAAGGAGAGAGCGATAGGAGATATGCATAATGAAGTTTTACTTCTCTCCGAAGAATATGGGGAGGAAGTAGCGATTGAAATGGTGAAAGGAGAGCTTTCCTATTTACAGAAGAAAATCAGGACAAGTAGCATTTTGATTAGCCAGGTATCAATGGAAAATAAAATTTGGGTGGATGGTCTCCTGCTTTTGTTGGGTGGATGTCTTTATTGGTCAGCGGAAACAGAACGGTATAATGTTTCGGGTGATTAAAGCCAGGTTTTATAATTTGAATTGTGAAATCAATGTGTTTAATTTTACAGATTAAGGTTTTAGACCCTTCCTCTCCACATCTAAAAACCCTAACTATTATAAATATTGATAGTTAAGGCTTTTATTTTGAATCAGTAGCGAATTTGTGTTGTGATTTTTTTAATTTAACTAGTCTCTAAATTTTGCAAGATTGAATATTGTGAAATCGGAGATTTACACCAATCATTATTCACATAGTAAATAAAATCATCATTCCTATTCGTATCTAAGCAATTTCGCGGGGTTGATGAGAGAGGCCTTAAGGATCTGGAAACCTATTGTAAAGCATGTAATTACCAGAATCAAACCAATCGGAAGTAAATATGTCCACCAAGTTATTTCGATTCGATATGGATAAGTTGCTAGCCAATTTTCCATACTAAATCTAATGATTGGGATTGATAACACTCCTGCCACTAATACTAATGCCATGAATTGTTTCGCAAGTAAGATTATTATTTGGCTAACGGAGGCGCCCATGATTTTTCTAACACCCACTTCCTTGATCCTCTGTGTCACGTGAAGTAGGGTAATGCCATATAGTCCTAATCCCGCCACAAAAATTGCAAGTAATGTGAATGCGCCAAGCAATTGTCCAAACTTTTGATCAGCAAGATATTGACTATTGAAAAAATCATCCAAAAAGAAAAATTCGAAAGGCTTATCAGGGAATACTTCGTTCCAAGTATCTTGTATTAAAGCTATATTTTGCTGTGCGTTTACTCCATTGATTTCATCAAATTTGATAGACACGTATTTATAAGGAAAGAAAGTTGAAGTGTAAGCGATAGGATAATTAGCTTCCTTAAAACTAACAGCCCTAAAATCAACAACTCCTACGATTTCAGCCTTTGCTAAATTTTTATTACCCCAGTTAACTTCATTACCTATAGCATCTTCTGGGTTTTCATAGCCTAAGGTTCTTACCGCTTCCTTATTTAGGATCATAGCTTGTTGATTGTCTACACCTTCTATGAAATTCCTTCCTGCAATTAAATTGACTCCAAAAGTTGGGATGAAATCATAATCCATTCGAGTAAAGTAAAGGGTAACAAGTTTATCCGGATTCTTTGCGTGCCGAAAGTTAGGCATCAAAGAAAGGTGCTCTTTTCCAGGAATATCGTGTGAGGCAGTAATTCCCTGTACTTTTTGATTTGCATTTAGCTTATCTCGAAAGGCAATGAGCCTTTTGGTAAATAGAGAGTCTGAACCCAGAGGGCCAAAAGTAGCCTGGGTGTTTACCACGATTGCACTTTCGATGTCAATCCCCAAACTACTGTTTTTCATCAAGCTGAGTTGTCTATAAGCGACCATAGATGCTGCAATCAAAGCAATGGAAATCACAAATTGAAATACGATCAGGCTGTGTTTTAGGCTGAAGGAAGACCTCTTGGGAACAATTGAATAATTACCCTTCAGCGCAAGAATAGGTTTAAAAGATGATGAGACAAAAGCAGGGTATATCCCAGCCAATACACTTCCAAAAAAGATAAGTACTACAAGTCCAAAAAGAAACGCAGGATTGGAGAAAAGTGATAAAGTAGATTGTCCTCCAATGAAGGGGGAAATATATGGATTAAGCAATAATAAGATACTGCAAGAAATACTGAATGCGAGAAGATTCATCACCAGTGATTCAGTTAAAAACTGTCTGATAAGTTGTGATCTTCCAGATCCTATAACTTTACGTATTCCAACTTCTTTAGATCTTTTCAATGAACGTGAGATGGACAAATTGATAAAGTTGATCCAAGCAATAAGCATTACAAAAATAGCTATTGCCAAAAGCGCATAGACGATCTTCGCTTCATTATTAGACTCAACTTCTGCCAGTAAATTTGAATTTAAGTGAATAGCTGTTATAGGTTGAAGAGAAAAGGACGAACTGATGTTATTATTAGCTTTTTCAGCTATATGTTTTTCAACAAAAGAAGGGAATTTAGCTTCCAGAGCTGAAACATCGGCGTTGGAATTTAGTAAGAGAAAAGTATAAAACCCGTCATTTCTCCAGTTCTCGCTATCACCGCCACTTTCTTGGTTTGTTACTTCTTGCCAGGCAAACAGGAAATCAAATTTCATATGGGAGTTGGTGGGGATATCCTCAAAAATGCCTACAACTTTATAATTCTCTGCGTAATTGTGACTGATGACCATTCCAATTGCTGATTCATTTCCAAAATATTTGAATGCGGTAGACTGGGAGATCATTGCAGTTTTTGGTTCCAAATGTTTGATTTGTGTATTTCCTTCTACAATCGGAAAGGAAAACATTTTAAAAAAATTGCCTTTTACATGGTAAACTTCCTTTTCCGCATATCGAAGCATTTCACCATCGGCAGTTAAGTGGGTCATGACAATATCAGATTCATTGCTAATCCTAAACATAGTTGTATAATCTTCCACTTCAGGAAAATCATCCATCATAGCTTCTCCTGTAGGAATAAATGTCTGGGCTTTCTGATATTGGAGTTCCCCGTCTAAATATCGATTATGTTGAACACGATAGATTCGATCCGCTTTTTCATGAAAACGATCGTAGCTGAACTCAAAATGGACATAATGCAGAATAACCAGACATGCAGCCATTCCAATGGCAAGTCCAAATAGGTTAATGGCACTAAAAACTTTATGCTTTAAAAGGTTTCTATATGCTACGAGAAAGTAGTTTTTCCACATTTTGTTTTTAGTTATGATGAAAGCAATAGTTGATATTCTACTTTTATGCCAAAAAATATACATAAAAGAGCATTGCAGGGAAAGTAATTTTCTATTAAGGAGAAAAGTCCGAACAAAAATGTCCGTAATCGCGCAAAATTCAATTTCGCAATTTGTTCTTGAAAAATAGTAAAGCGATTAAAGTTTGAATGATTAGTAGGGTGAAAAGCCCTTTTGTGTGTCCCAAAAAGCGACCATTTATTGAGACGGTTTTTGATTGCGTATTGATATACCAAAGAGAAGCTTTTTTGTTTCATAAAATCATGCCTCGATTCAAAGTCTCATAAATAGGAAACTGACTGTTTATTGCAACACTTATTATAATTTTTTTTGAGTAAATAGATTTGTAAATACCTTCAATGCATTAGATCTTGAAAACTTAGCAACTAATTTTTGGTTTCATTATCGCCTAATCCACTCCCTGAATTTCCGTGCTTTTGACTGGCTCACCGCTACTTCTTCATCAAAGGAGGGATCTAGGCGAAGTAAAAGTTTGCCATGACCATTGGATTGAAAGTGGATGCAGGCTCGGAAGTGTATGATCATCTTTCTGTTTACTCTGAAAAAATCACGATCCGGTAGCTGACGCTCCAATTCATCGAGGGGCTCGCTGAGAAAATACCTCGTGTCCCCAGAAATGATCAGATAGTTCAACCTGTCCTTGTGGTAGATGTAACGAATATCCTTTAGCAGTACGGGTATGGTTCTGTTCCCCTGTTGTATCAACAGCAACTCATTTTCATCCTTGATTTGGGTTTTGGTGTCCTTTCTCCTTAAAATATGATAATAAAAAAGGTAGTAGAGATTGAACAAGAAAACAGGCAGTATCATAGCAGAAACATTACTATGTGAACCGGGATTTTCATGAATTGAGGTCAGTTCAAAATACCATTTATATACCGAAAGAAAGAAAAAATCGATCATACCCGGAAGAAATACGCCAAGAATGAATTGCAATGTCAATCGAACTAATGGTCTTTCCTTCCAGTCATAGACCTTATCTAATTTGACTGTTATCCGGTGGACAAACTCAAGAAAGAAGCCAGCAATGAATATCGTAGCCAACAACTTGATGTAAAAGGATGCTGAGGTAAGTGAGTCCAAAAACCGTGCACTGGCTCCATACATCGCCACAAGAAAGGCTGATGCTACGCAAAGTAGAATTCGCAGTAACTTATCATTGTATTTTACAGGTAGATTTTTCTTAATCAAAATCAACAAAGTTGTGGTCTGGGGAATGGAGCTGACCGGAATGAATATTTGCCTAAAGCTTCCAAAAGGGGAATCACTAGTTTATAAGTTAATAAACTCTTTGGTTATTTTGGAATATGTCCGGCTAGGATGCAGCTTTTACTATTATTTAGACGTTCTTTTGGATCTTGCTGTTTGAAATAGCGCAGTATTCATAGTTATATGCTGATATTCGTTTTAGGTTCATCTTGCTGTGATACCATTTCATCCTAGTATTCACCTGTTTCAGGTTTTATGATCCGGAATTTTTTTACTTTTTTGTCGTCTTAAAACTAAGTTTGTTAAGTACCTCTTTGGTACCAAGGCCTTTTAAATCATAAGCCCGCGGGCAGTTTTAACAGGGGATTCGTCTCTACTAAAATTGTCTAATCATGAACTATATTGAAAATTTCAATCCTCTTTTTTTAAAGATGAAAGAGGATGTTGCAGCTATTGCTGCAGTTTCCTCCAACAAATTGGCGACGATGGAGAAATCGTTTATACTGGTCAATAACTATTGCGCACAAGTGAAGGCGCCCGCTGTGTTTGATACATCGGAAATGGAGATGGAGTTCTTTAAAAAAATCAAGCCTGGTTTTGAAGCCGAACTCATTTATTTCGAAGAGGTTTATTTTATACTTTCTACAATCCCGCAAAGAAGTCGGGATGCTATTCGATATCTGGAAAAGCAGTTTTCACCGCTCAGACTTTATCAGAAACGATATCAACTGCTGTTTGAATACTACCGCCTGGGAAGATCAGATTATGATGATAAACTCTTTAAAAGAAGTGATCCAGGTACTCGTTTTTTGATTACCCAGCCACTGCCTTCAGGAGATAGGGATTCGGTTCCTGCAGGGAAGGTCTTTGCACGATTCCAGGCGTACGATGAATTGCATAGCTTTTTGGAAAAGGAAATTAGCAAACTGAAAAACAGGACAGAAAAAGGGAGTCATTCCATTAAATGGACTGCGACAAAAGCAGCATTGGTCGAGCTTGCCTATGCACTAAAAGCATCCGGAGCCATCAATAACGGTAACTCATCCATCCGGGATATAGCCACTCATCTGGAGCGGGTTTTCCAACAGGATCTCTCCCAGTTTTATAGAACCTTTCAGGAGATACGTATCCGCAAAAACAGCCGTACCACTTTCTTGGATCGTCTGAAGGAAAAACTAGAGAACTGGATGGACAATACCGACTTAAACAGTAAGGGGGAGGGCTGACTTTTTTTCCTCCCCCTTCGGAGTTCAGTGTGAGGTTATCATCAGATTCTGCCCCAGGTTTGTAACCACAAAATCACACAGTTATGCTCGAAAATGTTTCATGGGGAGTCTTTCTTAAGTTGCTGGGAATTGTTCTGACCTGCTATTATGGCTATGTCGTAATTCGCTACTTCGGATCCGATGTTTCCAGTTTACTGCTAAACCGAAAAAGTAAGGGGCTGACTGGTAGGTTTGGCAAGAATACTTTAGAAAGTGAACGATCTTCATTGGATAATTTATCGGCATTGCTGGCTGAAATAGACGGTGAGCTCATGGCTAATGCAGAAACCGCAGTTGAATTGATTCAACTCCTTCGACAAAAAATTCTCCACTACGGATTGCCTGATTCTACTGTTGGTCGCAAAATACTGATGAACCATCTGTTGCTTTTCGTCAAGTCAGAGCATTTTGACCTAACAGAGGAGGATCTACTGCTTCTATTTAATGAATTTCCAAACTGATCATTCAAACCAACTAAACTCACATAAAATGAAAAGGACTATTAAATGGATTAGTGCTGTTTGCCTATTACTCCTTGTTGGAGTGGTTAATGCGCAGGACGGAAATGCCGGAATCAACGAAGCTACCCAGCAGGTACGTGGCTACTTTCAGTCGGGTACCGGGTTGATGTATGCCATAGGTGCCATAGTAGGACTCATTGGTGCAGTCAAGGTTTTCAACAAGTGGAATAACGGGGAACCAGATACGGGAAAAGTTGCTGCCGCATGGTTTGGTTCCTGTGTGTTTCTGGTCGTGGTGGCGACTGTACTCCAGAGTTTCTTTGGTGTCTAAGTGTAACCAAATTAAGTGCTTACTAACCCCTAGAGCTGTTTCGGGATTTAAATACTGGATATAGTTTCAAAACTCAGCGGGTGGAACTGAAGCAGGTTCTAATTCATACAAATTCAAGGAGATGATCAAATACAGCATCAACAGAGGTATCAATAAACCAATGGAGTTTAAAGGGCTCAAAGCGCAGTATATCGGATATCTGGCGGCAGGGTTGGGAATTACTCTGATCGGATTCGCTATCGGCTATGTCTTAGGTATGCCTATGTACCTGTGCATGACGGTGGCTGTAATGTTGGCAACAGCGGATTTTATGCTGGTATTTCATCTAAGTGGCACCTACGGGGAGCATGGTCTGATGAAGCGAATGGCCCGAAATCAGGTGCCTGACAGTGTGATAATTCGAAACAGAAAAATCTTTTATTCTCTGATTAAGCGCTAAATATGGATCTAGCTAAGATATTTCCAATCTATAAAGTGGAGCATGAGATGATACTTTCCCGTCAGGGAGATATGACTGCAGCCTTTGAAGTTGACCTGCCTGAGCTATTCTCACTTAGTGGGGTAGGGTTCGAAGCTGTGCATCATGCCTGGAATAAAGCAGTTGGGGTATTACCCGGAAATACAGTGCTCCACAAACAGGATTGGTTTGTTGACGGCTCTTATCAGGATAAGTTTGAAGGCGAAAATCATTCGTTTCACTCCATTTCAAGTGAGCGCTTCTTTGCCGAACGTCCCCATCTGGATCATCGTTGCCGACTTTTTGTCACCAAAAGGCCTAAAGGTAGTAAACTAGGCAGTTCCGCTGTTTCCAATCTACTGAGAAAATCACTCGTACCGCTAGAAATGCTGGAGGGCAATTCAATGGAAGAGTTCCAAAATGTAATCGGGCAACTTGTTCAAATTCTCAGTGATGCAGGAATTGTACTGAAGCGGTTGAATGAAGTACAAATTGCGGGATCATCTTTATATACGGGCATCTTGGAGGAATATTTAAACCTTGGTAGGGATAGGGTTCTTCAGGATATTCAGTTTAAACCGGAGTGGAAAATAGGAAGCAAATATATTCAACTCTACACCTTGGGGGATGTGGATAATCTGCCTTCTGTGGTAAGTCCATATCGTAGTTACGAGCCCTATGGAACTGATCAGACAGAATTTCCTATTGGTTTTTCTACGCCTGTCTGTGCACTGCTTCCCTGTAACCATATCTATAACCAGTTCCTGTTTATTGAGGATTCCCAAAAAAAGTTAAAGGAACTGGAATCCAAACGGCTACGGCTGGAATCGCTGTCCAACTATTCCAGAGAGAATGCCATTGCACGGGATGCTACTGCCGAATTTTTAAATGAGGCGATTTCCACCGGAAGAAAGGCTGTAAAGGCGCATTTCAATGTGATGAGCTGGACGGATAAAAGGCAGGATGTGGGGAAGCTGCGAAACCTGACTTCCGGAGCCCTGGCGAAAATGAACGTGGTACCCAAACAAGAAACTGTGGGAGCGCCACAGATCTTTTGGGCTGGCCTTCCCGGCAATCAGGCTGCATTTCCAGTGAATGAAACGTTTGATACTTTCGTCGCACAGGCTACCTGTTTTTTTAACCTGGAAACACATTACAGAACCTCTCACAGTCCTATAGGAATTAGGTTAGGAGACAGGATCACAGGATATCCTATACATGTGGATATTTCTGATGAACCCATGGAGCAGGGGTTGATTACCAACCGAAATAAATTTGTACTGGGGCCTTCCGGTTCAGGAAAGTCTTTTCTCACCAATCACCTGATGCGCACCTATTATGAACAGGGCACACATGTGGTATTAGTTGATGTGGGACATTCTTACCGGGGATTATGTGAGCTGGTAGACGGATACTATTTCACCTATGAGGAAGATAATCCGATCCGCTTCAACCCCTTCCATGTGGAAGGAAGAAAGCGGCCGGAAACCGAGAAAAAGGAAAGCCTGAAAACTCTGCTTCATGCGCTTTGGAAGAAAGAGGATGAAGCATTCAAGCGCTCAGAGTATGTGGCGCTTTCCAATGCCTTGTCCGGGTATTTTGAGCTGTTGGAAAAGAACCCGGAGATCTTCCCCTGCTTCGACACCTTTTATGATTTTCTGAACGATGAATTCAGGGATATTTTAAAGCGGGATGGAGTCAGGGAGCATGACTTTGATGTGGATAATTTCATATATGTGCTGCGTCCTTACTATCGTGGAGGGGAGTTTGATTACCTGCTGAATGCACGTGAAAATCTTGATTTACTGGAGCAACGGTTTATAGTCTTTGAGCTGGACAACATCAAGGATCATCCCATTTTGTTTCCGGTCGTCACGCTAATGATCATGGAGATATTTATTTCCAAAATGCGGAAGCTCAAAGGAGTCAGAAAGATCATCCTAATCGAAGAAGCTTGGAAAGCCATCGCAAAAGAAGGGATGGCCGAATACATCAAATACCTGTTCAAAACAGTTCGCAAATTTTTTGGGGAAGCTATTGTAGTAACTCAGGATGTGGAAGACATCATCTCCAGTCCGATTATTAAAAATGCGATCATCAATAATGCGGATGTCAAGATTCTCCTAGACCAGAGTAAATACCAAAACAAGTTTAAGGACATCCAGGAATTGTTGGGACTGACCGATCAGGAGAAGGCTATTATACTCTCGATGAATAAAGCCAAAGAGGTCGGCAGAAATTACAAGGAGGTGTATATAAGTATTTACAAAAAGGTTTACCGGGTGGAAGTGAGCCCGGAAGAATACCTCACATATACCACTGAAGAAACTGAAAAAGTGACCGTGGAAGAATACACCCTGAAATATGGCAACCGGAAAAGAGCCATACAGATTCTGGCCGAAGAACTAAACAATCAACGATCATGAAATTCAATAAAAGAATCCTTGTCCTGTTTATTCCCATGGTGTTGGGTTTTACAGCAATGCCTAACCAATCTGCTAAAGCAATTCCAATCACTGTAATTATGGAAGTGATAAAAGCAGCGGTTAAAAAAGTCATTCAGGCGATTGATTTAAAAATTCAGCGCTTGCAGAACCAGACCATCTGGCTGCAGAATGCCCAGAAGGTGCTGGAAAATAAACTAAGTGAATTGAAGTTGGAAGAAATTTCAGAATGGACTGAAAAACAGCGAAAGCAATACGACGAGCTCTTTGAGGAACTATGGAAAGTCAAGCGGATCATTTCACAGGTTCAGCGGGTGCGGGATGTTGCTGCTATGCAACAACAGTTGGTCAACGAATATCAACAGGCTTGGGGTGTAATCAACAGTTCTGCGGTATTGGCATGGGAAGAAAAGAGGGTGATCTCTGGGGTATATCAGCAAATCCTTGAGGAATCCCTGCAGAATCTCAGCCATCTGACCGGGGTGATGAGTTCATTTACCACGCAGATGAATGATGCAGACCGATTGGCTTCCCTTCATCTGGCGGAGGACAGGATCCGAAAAAATCTAGCGGATTTACGGTCGGTTAATGCGCGGAATATGGGCCTGATCCATTCCCGTGAATTACTGCCACTTAACAACCTAAAAAAGAACTATGGATTGGATAAATAGTAAGTATTTCTGGGTGGTGCGAAAGGTAATTCTCCTACTGGTGATGACTGGTATAGGGCTATGCGCCCAGGCGCAAACCCTGGAAGAATGGACCAAACAAAAGAAGCTGCAGACCAGCTATAAGCTCAAGCAGATTGCAGGGCTCTCTGCTTATTTGGAGGTAGCCAAAAAAGGATATGAAGTAGCGAGAGTTGGATGGAATCTAGTCGGTGACATACAAGACGGTGAATTCTCACTTAACACAGATTATTTCGGCTCTTTGAAAGCTATCCATCCCATGGTTTCGGATTACCCTATTGTGCTGGCAATACTAAAAGTGGATAGACAGATCGACCGGGAGTTGGATTGGATGAATCATTTCTTGACTGAGCAAAAGATGATGGGATACGGGGATGTTATGGCTGTTAACAAATTCAACGTGAATATTGAAGAGAGGTCAGGTTTGCTTATCAGTGAACTCAACCAAGTACTGACTTCATCAGGCTATGAAATGGATGACGGAGAGCGACTGGCGGCCATAGATGGTTTGTATAGTGGGGTAAAGCAGCTTTTTCAGGACTTGAAGGCTTATAATGACAGAATTCGGTCACTGGAATTGAAAAGGAAACGGGAAGAAATCCAACAGCAACAGGTTAATAGATTCTATAATGGTAGGTAAAATCAAATCACTTATTGGGTTGGGGATGCTGTTGCTTGCTTTGCTGAAACCGGGTCTGGTAAAAAGCCAGAGCCATGAGGCTACGCAGCTGATTCTGAATTACGAAAAGTTGATGCAGATGAAGGAAATTCTGGACAATATGTATCAAGGCTATACCATACTGGAGCAGGGGTATTCGAAGGTGAAGGGCATAGCAGAAGGGAATTTCAAACTTCACGAGGCATTTTTAAATGAACTTTTGAAGGTGAGCCCTGAAGTAAGAAACTATTACCGGGTTGCTGAAATCATCCAGTACCAGCAACGGATCATGAGTGAGTACAAGTCCACTTATGCCAAAGTGAAAATTGGGGGATCTTTTTCTGGTGAGGAACTCGCGTTCATGGCTGAACTGTATGAAGGACTGTTTAAAGCTTCCCTGCGTAACCTCGATGAATTGCTGCTGATTCTTACCGCAGGAGAATTGCGGATGTCGGATTTTGAAAGGCTGGTGGCCATTGATCGCCTGCATGGCGAAATGTCAGGCCTGTTGATCTCCCTTCGGGGCAAAAACTCTGAGCTTTCTATTCTTGGGAATCAACGAAATAGAACAAGAAATGAGCGTAAGTCAATTCTGAATTTAAACGGAATAAATCCATGAGGAAACAAGCTATTTTGCTGGTGGGAATTGTATTTCTACTTATCCAATCTGCCCAGGCACAGACTATTTCCGGAAGTGTGGAAGGACTGCATGCGGTATTGGATCAACTCTACGATGAAATGATTCCGCTGGCCAATGAGCTGATCACCGTTGCACGGGCCTTGGCCGGATTTGCTGCAATCTGGTATATCAGCATGCGGGTGTGGGGTCATATCGCACGCTCTGAACCTATTGATATGTATCCGTTACTTCGCCCTTTTGCAATAGGTATAGCAATTATGCTTTTTCCGCAGGTATTGGCGGTGATCAACGGAACCATGAACCCAATCATCCGGGCTACCTCTGAAATGGTGGAAGGAACCAACTTGGCTGTTGCCAATCACATCTATGAAATGGAAGCTGAACAGCTTGAACCCTATATCAATCCTATCAATGGAGGCGGAGATCAAAAATACCCTGAAAATCTTAAGGATATGGGGTTTTTTGAGCGGATGGCAAACGAGGTTTTCGTCTTTAATCTGAAAGCTATTGTCAGCAAGCTGATCTCGGAGTTCTTACAGATGCTGTTTTTTGCAGCGGCCCTTTGCATCAATACCCTTCGCACGTTTCAGCTGGTGGTGCTTTCCATTCTTGGGCCACTTGTGTTTGGTCTTTCTGTTTTTGATGGATTTCAGCATACAATGGCGGCTTGGTTTGCCCGCTACATCAATATTTCCATGTGGCTCCCCGTTGCCAATATTTTCGGAGCGATCATAGCAAAAATCCAACTCAACATGATGGTGCTGGATGGTGATTTTGCATCATCGCTTGGTTATCTGGTTTTCATGGTCATCGCCATTATCGGCTACATGACGGTGCCCAATGTGGCAGGGTTTATAGTACAGCCTGGAGGTAGGGATGGGCTTCTCAATAATGCCACAGGGGCAGCCAAGTCCAGTGCGTTGGGTGGAACCCAAGTCATTACAAGAGTTATAAAATAAGCTTCTATGTTCCAAAATCTAAGAAACCTGGACACGGCTTTTCGCCATGTAAAATACCTCTCCTTTGTAGCCATCCTGGGTTCATTGTGTCTGTCAGGATACTTGGGGATGAAAGCGATTCATGCCACTGAAGCTGCGCAGGAGCGAATTTATATTTTGGCTGAGGGAAAAGCGCTGGAAGCTTTTTCGGCTACCAAAAAGCAGAACATTCCAGTAGAAGCAAGGGATCATGTTAAAATGTTCCATCACTACTTCTTTACCCTTAGCCCGGACGAAAATTTCATCAGAGACCAACTGACCAAGAGTCTTTATATGGCGGATGGCTCTGCCAAGAAAGTCTATGATAACCTACAAGAAAGGGGGTATTTCTCAGAGATCGTCTCAGCCAATATGAATCAGGAAATTCAAATGGACAGTGTGGCCATTTCGATGGATTCCTACCCCTTTGGGTTCCGGTATTATGGCAAACAGAAGATCATCCGGCCTACTTCGGTGGTAATAAGAAACCTGATCACAACAGGGAGGTTGCGTCACATAGATCGAACTGATAAGAATCCACATGGTTTCCTGATAGAAAATTGGGAGACGCTTTCCAATGAGAACTTAAGTATCGAGAAACGATGAAAATAATGGGAATCCCGGTCACCTTTTCACTTGGTTCAAGTGTCTTCGCTAAAAGATACGCAGCGCTGTTTTCTGACCGCATTAATCGGTTTTCTGAGCAATCAAAAAGAAAATTGATTTTTGCTTTTATCCTGCTTTCTGTCTCCCTGACCAGTGCTGTATTAATTCAGGGACTTTACACCGAAAATAAAGGAGTATTGCCTATTCCAGTTTGGGAGCCTCCTGTGATTTACTATGATTCGCTTCTTCATCAACCATTAAACAACATACTTCATGAAACTCATCACTGAAAAACAGAAAAAAGAACGCAAATTTCTACTTGCACTTCCCATCCTAACCCTACCATTCCTTTGCCTTGCCTTCTGGGCGATGGGAGGAGGAAGTGGAAAATCAGTAGAGGGCAACTCCAGATTGCCAGGTTTGAATATGTCACTGCCTCAGGCTCATATTGGAGATGATTCGATGGACAAGCTCGAGTCTTATCGACAGGCGGAGCGTAAGGAATATCTGTTAAGGGAACAAAGGCGAATGGATCCCTTCTCCGAGGTTGAAAATGAAAAGCCTGATACTTCTAGGGGGTTTTTAGGAGGATTAGAAAAGGCAAATACACTACTACAAACCGAAGAGGAGGTACAGGATAAGTTGGCTAACCTTCAAAAACTGATTATTCAATCTGAGGTGGTAGATGAACCAGATCTGAGGAAAAATAAATCTATTCTTTCAGTTGCATCAACTTCATCATCTAATTCGGTACAGGGGAATATGTCAGATGACCTGGAAATGAAAAGGCTGGAGGCTATGATGTCCTCGGTCATTGAACCGGAAATGGAAGATCCTGAAATGGAGCGTATTGATGCTATGCTGGATAAATTGCTTGATGTGCAACATCCCCAACGGGTTCATGAGCGCTTGTTACAGACAAATGCACTGGAAAGGGAAGCTGTTTTTTCAGTTCGTTTAGATCGGGATATTCCTCAAGAGGAGAATTTTAAGGAATCAGCCAATCTGCAAAGAGAGAGAAATGGATTCTATTCACTGGGCAGCGATAGGCAGCAATCCTTTGCTACCATTCGGCCTGCTATTTCTGCGCAGGTGACCAAAGATCAGGAAGTGGTAACGGGTGCTTCCATCCAATTAGAACTTACCCAATCCGTATTTATTGAAGGGGTGGAATTTATACCGGGTACGCCTGTAACGGGAGTTTGTACCCTAAACGGTGAACGGCTGAATATTGAAGTCCAACGAATCCGCTCCGGCAACCTAATTATTCCGGTCAATATGACCGCAATAGATCTGGATGCACTCCCTGGAATAAAGATTCCCAATGCAATCACCCGTGATGCGGTGAAGCAGGGAGCAGGAGATGGAATCCAATCTATGAATATGATGGGCATGTCATCCTCCTGGGAGGCACAGGCTTCCATGGCTGGTATGGAAACGATAAAAGGCATCCTGTCCAAAAAAGCAAAATTAGTAAAAGTAACCGTCAAAGCAGGGCACCCGCTACTCTTGGCAGATCTTTCCGGTAATTGATTATCCACTAAAAAAACCATACATGATGAGAATTCCAATGCTATTGATAGCGTTTGCGCTATCCAGGATTTGTTGTGCCCAGTTGGTTAATGAGGCACAGACGGAAATGTATCCACTTCAGATCGGATGGGACAAAACCACCGTGCTGGTCTTTCCTTTTGAAGTAGTCAGTGCAGACTTTGGAAGTCCGGCTGTGCTGTCTGAAAAAGACAAAGCTGCCCCCAACGTGCTGAAATTAAAGGCAGCACAAAGATATTTCAGTCCGACCAGTATGTATGTCATCACGGCGGAAGGTAAACTGTATCCTTTTACGGTCGGCTTCACGGAATATCCGGATGCCAGACCGATAGACATCGGAAAACAACAGGAAGTGGAATATGCTAAAGCCCTGTTGGATGGATCTGTTATGAATGCTGCTGATATTTCCGCAGTGATCGAAGAGATGTCACAGCGAATTCCTCATAGATTTTCTTGGGGAAAAAAGAGTGGCATGATTCGTCTGAGTTTGGGTGAAATAGTAGAGAAGGATGGGTTGCTATTCTTTCAACTGGCAGTTGAAAACGAAAGCTGGGTGGACTACCTGCCCCAAAAGTGGCTTTTTACTATTCAGGACAAGAGGGAGTCGAAACGCACCGCGATCAGACAATTAACCCTAGAGCCAATTTCATTTAGTCCTTTTCCTGGCGTTGAAGGTAAGTCGGCAGGGTTGGCTGTATTTGCATTTCCCCGCTTTACCATAGCTGATGCAAAGGAGCTTTCCATTCAAATATTTGAAAGCAACGGTGACCGCAATCCGGTCGTGACGCTGTCAGGGAAGAAACTGCTTCAGGTTAAGCCCATTTTAATTTCAAACCAAAAATAACCCAATCATGACTATAAAAGAAAACATTCAGGAATTACAGGATAGATTGAAATATTCAGGATTCGGTGAAACGCTGAACAAAGAACTGGAAAAACAGATCAAGGCCAAGAAAAGCGATTTTGTACTGGACATGAGCAAGGATCTTGGGGAAAAAAAACTGGATTACGGATTAAATTTTAGAAAATCTGACGAGGGCAGGTATTATTATAATGGTTTTGATGCCAAATTAAGTACCCCTGAAGGCAAAGAGCAATCTCAGCGATTTTACCAGAATCAGGGTATTTCAGCCAAAGAAGCCTTGAATCTATTGGAAGGAAGGGCAGTGTATAAAAGTATGTTCAACAAAGAAGGAGAACGATACAATGCCTGGCTACAACTGGATTTGGGGAGTAGGGACGAGAAGGGACAGCATCCAGTAACTCAATATCACCAGAATTATGGGTTTAAGCTGGAGGGTGCGGTTAAGGAACTTCCATTGAAGGACTTGAAGTCTCCTGACCAAATTGATCTGTTACTGTACAGCCTTAAGAAGGGAAACCGTCACCAGGTGGAAATTGAAGGGAATGATGGGAAGTTTCTTCTTGAAGCCAATCCAAGGTTTAAGACAATAAATATGTATGATGGACAGGGGAAACGTATGAAATACAGTGTCTTAAAAGCAGCTAAAAATCAAGTATCACATGAAGCCAAAAAGGACACACAATTAAAGACTAAATCAAAAGGGGTGAAGATGTAAGCTGAAAGTCTGGAATATGAGGTGTGATTATTTATCCTAAGCCCGGTTTAATAGCCGGGTTTTGTGTTGGTATGTGTTCGGAATATTTAATCAATTGAGGAGTTCTTTTTTGAGGATTGAAATCTTTGACTAAGACTGTTATCGCTTCTGAACCTGATGGTGAGCTTTATTAAGAGGGAAGGTAAATCCACTCATATTTTTTAAAAATCAACGGCAGAAAAGCGCAGCGAATATAGGGGCGGTATGGATTGACTTTTGCAAAAGGGGGCCAAAAGGGACGGCATAAAGCCGCTGGCTCCGCTGCGCTTTTTATTCCGTTTCCTTTATGTCCCATGGACCGCCCCTGTCTTTCGTGCTTTCTTTTTTGCCGTTTTTTCTTTTAAAAAGTGTTTTGCAGCATCTAGAAGAATTAAGGGCAAGGAGGAATTGAATCAAAGTTCAACCCTAAAACACAAACATCATGGGACACAACATTCATTTCAACGAACGAACAGGAAAACATGCCTTCTTTTCTGTCAAACAACCTGCTTGGCATAACCTAGGTCAGTTGGTATCCGACTATCCAAACAGTGCAGAGGCACTCCGTTTTGCGGGGTTGGATTACCAAGTGGTGAAATCTCCGATTTTCACCAAACCAGAGGGATTACAGGTTTCGGATTCTGGAGATTTGGAGCCTCTTGGACAAATTCCTGTTCCTTCACATTTCGTAACGCTACGGTCTGATCTCAATATTCCGCTAGGAGTCGTGGGGAAAGACTATAAAATCATCCAAAACACAGATGCTTTTGCTTTCTTTGATGCTATTGTAGCAGATGGAAATGGGATAAATTATGAAACCGCAGGAGCCCTTGGTAACGGGGAGCGAATTTTTATTACCGCTAAACTAGCAGAAGGGATCACCATAGGCAACGATGATCGGATAGATCAGTATATTTTTCTTTCCACCTCTCATAACGGCACAGGAAGTATAACGGCAGCTTTTACCCCCGTCCGCGTAGTCTGCCAGAATACGCTGAATGCCGCGATGGGTAAACTATCCAACGTGGTGAGAATCAGACATACTTCAGGTGCAAAGGAGCGTCTGAAACAAGCTCACCAGCTGATGGGGATTGTTTCTAGATCCACAGAAATTGCAGAAACTACATTTAACCGTTGGTCCAAAATCAGGATTTCTGATAAGGAGGTGAAAAAGCTGATTGAACTGGCACTGGCACCCAATACCGAAACAGCCCAAAAAGTAACCCTTGGTGCATACGATGAATTGAGTACCAATTTCAAAAATCAGGCAGAAAAGGCGTTTTCCTACGCCATGATGAGTGATGCCCAACTGCTTCCGACCACTGAAGGTACGCTCTTCGGTGCCTATAATGCGGTGACGGGATACTTCCAAAATGTCAGAAACTACAAAACTGAAGAGGAGAAAATGAAGTCCATCCTTTTTGGAGGGACTGCCCAAACCAAAGGGCAGAAAGCCTTTAATTTGTGTCAGACTATAGCATCTGACGGTTTAGAAATACTAGGATCCAATTGATTTAAGTCTGGTGGGACGCTTGTCCCGCCAGATTATTTTTATCGCCTGAAACTTTTCAGATTCAATCCTAATAGCGGTAACATGCTATTTCTAATAAGCCATTAGTTACAGAATTCAAAATCGGATAATCAACTCCTGTAATGAGAATGGGTTTTAGTTCTTATTATTTCGATACAAAGGTAGGCGCTCCGGTCGGGGCGTCAGGAAGACTACGGCATAAAGCCGCTGCGCTTTTTATTCCGTTTCCTTCCCTCCTTGCTCCCGAAACACCTGAATAAGGCATCCTAAATAATTTCTAACTTAAATGAATGTATTATGGAAGCTGTAAATCAAGTAAACACTCTTCACCAGGTAGCAGAAATCACGTTGGGTTATCATCCAAAAGTAAAATCAAGCCAACGCCCAAAAGTAGGTTGCTCGAGACAGGTATATGAAGTCCTGTATAGCTTTTGGGATAAAGACACCCTTGAATTGGCAGAACATTTTCAAGTAATGTTACTAAGCAGAGCCAATAGAGTACTTGGAATATGTACGATTTCAAAAGGAGGAACTGCAGGTACAGTGGTAGATGCCAAGCTGGTTTTTGCAACTGCACTAAAGGGAGCAGCCCAGTCGATAATTCTGGCACATAACCATCCAAGTGGTAATCTAATGCCTTCTGAGCAGGATAGGCGACTTACAGCTAATCTAGTGAAAATTGGAAAGGCTTTGGATCTTCCGGTATTAGATCATGTCATTGTTACTGTAGATGGGTATTATTCATTTGCGGATGAAGGGGAGCTTTAGGCTTCCTTTTTGGATTTTTATATTTCTTATTCAGGTCAAAAAAAATTAATTTTTAACGAACAGTAAAAAATCCGATATGTCAAAAATATTTCAAATTAAGTAAAATGAACTTCTTATACAGTTAATCATAAGATAGTTAAGATGTTAAAATTAATTTAAATACAATACCCTGTAAGGAGTGTTTTTTGTTTAAAAAATATTAATTATTGTTGCTGGATTTTAGATATGAAAATGAGCCATTCGAAATTGCTATGAAAGTAGAACTTCAGATAATTTACTTTCTGGGATATTCTTTCAAAGTAATCTAAGCGGAGAAAATTTAGAAGATTGGAATTTTTTACACGTTACAAAGCAATAGGTTATGCACGACGGTATGAGAAATTTTGAACTTATAAACAGGGATAAATTGAACATCAAGTCTTACGTAAGGCGCAATTTGGTTTCAAGTCTGAAAATTACCGAATGCCATTACCAGAATTAAAAGTTTGTATTAAGTGGAAGGGCCATCTTCTTGATCAGAAGTAATGGAAATTGGAGTAAATCTGGCTGAAATGAATGTGAAACTGTTGCAGAAAAGTAGAGAAATTGACGTTACACACAATTGAGCAGGATGAGTAATTGTAAAAAGTAATGGAGAGACTAGATGTGATTATGTCAAAGCTAGAAGAGAAAACTTTAATAGATGAATCCTACGCAAAAACGATTAATTAAAAAGTGAGTTCTGGAGATTTACCTATATCTGTGATAAATCCAGAACCCAATTCCTTTCCGTTAAAGGTTTGGCATGAGGAGGCATTGGTAGTTGCTAAAATAAAGACACTGTTCAAATGGCTATCTGCATTTTTGCCCTGTAGCTCTTATTTAAAGTTTTTTAAAAGAAATCCATTTGGTACTGGAGCTGTTGCAAAGTGTTTGCTCATTCTAGCTTTTTTTCTTCTTTGTTCCACAGGAAATGCTCTTTCACAGTCTCTGGATAGCCTTAGCAAAATAAAATTCAATAATAAGGTTGCTATAGATAGCCGTGAAATTCTTGATTCTTTGGATCTAGTCAGAAAAGGCACAGAGGATTCCTTAATGTTATTGTCGCGGAAGATTAAAGGTGTTGAACACGAAATAATTCAAAATAGAGCCTCTAAAAATATTGTTGGGAATAAATCTGAAATTCTCAAAGTACCAGCATTGGAATTACCTGATTTTAAACTACCGGAGTTAGACCATAAAAAGATTTTAAAAATACACAATGGGAAAATTGGAGAGGAAACTAAGGTGATTGAAGAAAAAACGAGAACTGTATCCAAAGGGATAGCAGGAATTCGTAGCCAATTTACAGAACTAAATTCAAGGTTAGATTCTTTGAATAGTTTCGAAAATATGGACAGCACGCTAATAAACTTTGGCGAAGTTGGAATGAGTCGAGTTGAACAGCAGATGATGGAACGGGAGGAGTTGTCGGGGCTTTCTGAGAATCATGATATCCAATCAGCCTTTTCAGGAGAGTTGGTGGAAAATGGACCAGGTGCAGGGACTTCTGAAATTCAAAAACTTAATCCAAAACAAATCCAGCAAGATTATTTTCCTGATTTAAGTATACTAAAAACAGCACAGCAGTCATTGGATAAATCCAAATCCAAATACAACGAACTGAAAGATTCCAGACTGGAAGGTGAAGGGGTTAAACGTCATAGTTTAAAAGAGGAGTCTTTTGGTGAGCGCACTGAAATATCCTTTCTCGGAAATTTTTCAACCTTTAAGCCATTTGTCATTCAGGGGGTTGTTGGCTATAGAATTGACCGGCAGTGGACTGCGGGTATCGGAGCAATTTGGAACACGAAACAAAAAACACCATTACCGGATAGGGCAGGCTTTAAAGCATTTGGACAGTATTGGGTCAAAGAATCGGTATTTATTCAGGCGGAATACCAGAATTTATCAGGCCACAAGGATTTACCTCATGAATATAAAAAAACGCAATCTGTTTTTTTAGGAGGACTAGGTACTGAGGTTCAATTGTATAAAAGTATAAGACTTCGGTCTACGGTATTATATAGAGTTAATAAACTGGAAACACTCAAAGAAGGCAATGCACCTCAATGGCAAGCCACAGTAGGAATAGTTTTAAAGAAAAAATAAAAATGTAATGAGAAAATTTCTTTTTGTCTGGCTCGGAATTTTTTTGATTTCCTTTGCTCAAGCTCAAGATGTTCATCCACCTTCTGCAGATGCAATGTCAATAATACGCCAGATATCTGTTGGAGTTAATTATTATACTGGTGCAGCAGGAATATCAATACCTCTGGCTAATGTGTCGGGAAGAGAGTTGGGGGCTAGTATTGGGTTAAATTACAATAGTTTTGGTCATAGGGTCCAGGATGTAGCCTCTTCTGAAGGTTTGGGGTGGTCTCTGGCGGCGGGCGGATCTATAACGCGGATCGTAAGAGGATTGCCGGATGATCAGGAGGATGGGTTCTGTACTCCGGATAAAGATGACAAGGAGCCCGATTTGTTCTTTTTTTCATTCATGGGGAGGTCTGGTAAATTTGTATTGGATCAACAAGGGCAACCTGTATTATTTCCGTTTCAACCACTAAGCATAAAACCTGGAATATGTAGATCAGTGAACTCCAACTCTTGGGAAATAATAGATGAAAACGGCGTCACCTATCAATTTGGTTTATCATCTTTAGAAAGAGAGACGATTAGTTCAAGAATATCTGATAACAGTGAGCCGGGAATTAGTTATGTCTCCACTTGGCATTTATCCAAAGTAATATCCGCTAACAAGACGGATGAACTATCATTTAGCTATGGAAGTGGAAGCTACAGCTTTGTGAACTATCTTTTCACCAAGGATGATGGTGCCTGTGCAATAAATAGTACTATTAAAAATAGAAGTTCTACTGTTTATGTACATGCAAAATATCTTGAGACTATAACTACATCTGGAGGAAGAATAGAGTTGTCATGGAATAATAGTAGAGATGATTTAATTGGAGGTAAATCTCTTTCTGAAGTTCAGGTAGTTAATCTTGAAGAAGATATTGTCAGCAAAATAAGGCTGTCTTATAGTTATTTTGGTTCTTGCCAGGATCGTAATTGTAAGAGACTTAGGCTTGATTCTATCAATGACTTACAATCTATTCCCCTTTATTCTTTTGAATATAATACTACTTTTTCCTTGCCTTCCAGAGACTCAAAAAGTATTGATTATTTAGGGTTATACAATGCATACACAGGAAATGAGTGGATACCATATTTTTCGGCCACCTATCCTGGAGCTACACGAAACCCAGATGAGGACAAAATGCAGGCTGATCTTTTGACAAGTATAAACCATCGTGGAGGAGGATATTCTACATTTTATTACGAGTCAAATGACGGATACAGGGATGGGGTTTTCAAATCAACGGTTAGTGGAAATAGAATCTACCTTAAGGTAAGTGCAGATGGGATGGGAAATATTCAAAGGAATTTTTATAAATATCTAGTAGAAGGTTCAACAACCCAATCGAGTGGTATTCTTTTTAGAAGTCCTGTATTTGGATATAGTAGAGATGGAGGGTATGATTATCTCACAAGATTCTCACATGCAAGTAATGAGCTTTTTGATTTAAATGGTGCGAATATAGGTTATTCGAGGGTTGAGGAGATCATTGAAGGTAAAGGTAAAACTATATATGAATTTACAAATTATGATGATCACCCTGATATTGATGCAGCCGGTAATGCAACCAGTGGAGAACCTCCTTTTGTTTCTGTAACAAGTAAATTCTGGGAGAGGGGTAATGTTAAAAAGGTTACAATGAAAGATCTAAACAATCGTATACTTACCCAAGATTCATATGAGTATACTTTCAACCATCCTGAAAAATCTGTGGTTACCGGAGAAAAGAGTTTGTACCTACAACAATATTGTTCCCAAGGTGATCTGTTAGTAGGTACTTATCAAATTATTTCAAAACCATTTACATTACAAAAGAAGATTTCTGAAATCTATGATCAGATAGATCCTTCCAATGTGAAGAAAATCTCAACAACAGAGGAGTATTTTTATGACTTAACTAATTTTCAAAGAATTAGAACAGTTTCTTATAATACTGTTGATGCCTCAGAGCAATACAATTCAGCAATCAAATATATAACCAGTACTGCGTATAATTCTACTTCCCTGAACTCATGTTTGAGTACTTACAATAGTTGCTATAAAAACTGTCCTATAGGTGATGATGCGTGTGTGCAATCATGTTACTCGACATATTTATCCTGTATATCAAGTAATTCAAGTGATGCTAGAACGAAAGTGATTTATGCACTTAAAGCTAAAAAAGCCATAAATACTGTTATAGAACAAAGAAATTACCTAACAAGAACCTCGCAAGCTTTAGTAGAACTTGGTACGAGTGTTTCCCTTTATAGGTTTGATGGGCCAGGATCAAAATGGATAGTACCGGATACACAGTGGCAAAGCACCAAAGGATCTACCGGACTCACCACAATCAATGCTTCAGGCTTTTTTATTCTGCCGTCTAACTTTCAACTAATGCATACCTATAATGAATATGAAGATATTTATGGCAGGTTAGTGCAGGAAACTACAAGAGGTGGAGATGTGAAAGCTTACACGTATTTGCATGACAATACAATTCTTGGATCCACAACAATAAACCCTGGATCTTACGGGATGAGTACTAGTTCCGAGTTTAAGCCTTTAGTAGGTGCTACAAAGGTTGTTGATATTAACAATAGGTCTTCATCTATAGAGTATGACCTAGTTGGCAGGCAAAGACTTGTTTATGATCATGAAGGAAACATTGTGCAGCGAATTAGGTATCACTCTAAGGATGAAGTTCCAAACTTTTCTATAAAATCCAGTAGTGAGCAAGCAATTGTAGGGCAAAACGTCACCTTTTCCCTTGATGATATTTTTGTTCCAACTGGTGGAGAGGCGGAGTTTGCCTGGGATATGGATAACGGGACAGTGTATGATGATAATAGACAAGAAGTTGTTACTTCCTATTCAAATGAGGGTATGTATTCTATTAAAGCTGTTATCTCAGCAAATGAGTTTGAGCCTGAAATAAAAACCCTGAATTACTTAGTGTCAGATCCTTTGCAGATTTCGATATGTGCTGATGGTCCACAGGTTATTGACCTTTGTGGAATAACTCCAGTCAGCTATGGAAGCTGCACGGTGAATAACAATTCCCCGTCTAATAACACTCAATTTTATGCGAATTTTGCTCAGCCTTCTTCCACAGGATGTGTAGGTTTTTACACTTACCAATGGCAGTATAAAAAAAGCACTGATTCGGTGTGGACTACTATGACGGTTACTGATTCGAACATGACATTTCCTCCATTTGTAAATACTGAAGGAAATTATCAAGTCAGGTGTACTGCGACGGATGGTTGCGGTAATACCAATGTAGCCTATAGTTACATTAACTATTATAAAAGCAATCCTTCATGTACATAATAACAGTAACTGACTCAACGCAGCATGCATATGTACTTATAAGTTTCAAAATAAAAGCATTAGTTTTTTATTGTTTAGAATTTAATCTAAGATTATGAAAAGAGCGTCACTGATTATTCTGATCTATCAAATTTTTATTTGTGGATATGCTCAACAAGCTGAAATAGTTGAGAATTCACAGATAAACCAATATAGTAATTCATCATACCTTGTTGTAGGTAGTCTGACCCTGAAACCAGGTTTTACTTTTAGCGCTTCCCAGAATAGTAGTTTTTACGCTCGTGTCATCAATTCACAGCAGCCGACTGTAGCTCAATCTGAAGATTATAATTTTGTAAGAACCGAATCGGTAAATGTGCCGGGAATACACTCAGATGACCAAGTAATCAATCTGAATTCACAAGACAAAGCCACAACTTTTTCTTATATGGATGGATGGGGGAGGAGTCTTCAAACTGTATCAGTTCAGGCTAGTCCAGATAAAAAGGACTGGATCCAACCTTCCTATTTCGATTCCAAAAACCGTGCTTCCAGAGCCTATTTACCCTACAAGGCAACAAGTTCAGATGGGCGGTTTAGAGCGACAGCGCAAACAGAACAGGGCGCCTTTTACAATGCTCCGCCTATTGGAGTTTCCAGTGATGACAAGGCGTATTCTACGGCAACCTTTGAGGATTCTCCGCTGGAGAGAGTGTTGGCATCATCTAATGTTGGTAACGATTTTCAGAGTAAAACCCGGACATCAAGAACGATAGTCAATACTTCTGGAACTGTCAGGAAATGGGGGATAGTTTCCAGCCTTCCACAATCAACGTCTACTTACGCAGCCGGTACGTTGATGATTCAGGAAAATACTGATGAAAAAGGCGCACGTACCAGGACTTATGTGGATAGTAGAGGAAGAACTGTTCTTAGTGAGGTTGAAGCGACAGGTACAAATTGGCTTAAGACCTATTACATATTCAATGATTTCAATGAGTTGATTTTTTTGATAACTCCTGAACTAGCTGCGGTTTATTCACCAAGCCAAGCTCAGCTAGAAGGCTTGTCTTATCAATACCAGTATGATTTATTGGGGAGGCAAATCGCTTTTAAAGAACCAGGAAAGGGTTGGTCATATACGATTTATGACAAATGGGACAGACCTGTGTTGGTTCAGGGTCCCGATAATCGTTTACGAAATGCGAAGGAGTGGAATTTCATCAAGTATGATATTCACAACCGACCGGTTGTGACTGGAACATATGTAACCACTCTAGATATAGAACCTCTAAGTACGTCTGTAGAAGCAGCTGTAACCCGGGATGAAATCAGGAATACCAACTCTATCGGATATTCTCTTAACCGGACATATCCAACTACAGTCTCAAGTTCAAATGTACTTTCGATTACCTATTATGATGATTACTCCTTTCTATCAAATTCAGGTTGGGATCCTGAAGGGAAAAGTTTCGAGTACAACGTTCCAACTGGTTTTACTAATGCAAAGACTACAGGAACTGTTAAGGGAGAAGTTACAGGTGTTAAGTCCCGGACTACAGAAAGTACTGTCAAGTGGCAGCATAATGTCACCTATTATGATAAGTATTACCAACCAGTTCAAACGGTAAGTGGCCATCACCTTAATGGATTAATAAGGAATACCATCGCTTATGCTTATTCGGGAGAAGTGTTAGAGCACCTTAATGAATATTCAGGAAGTATGGGGAACCATGCAATTCGCTATAGATATACCTACGACCATCAAAGAAGGCTCTTGGATACCTTCCACAAGTATAATAGTGAAGACGAAATCCTACTTAGCTCCACTTCTTATAATGAGTTAGGTCAGGCTTATCTGACAGATGTACACAGTAGGGATAATGGCGCAAGCTATTTTTATAATCTTGAGGAAGAATATACTCCGCAAGGCTGGTTAAAAGAACTTGATTACCGAATTCCAACCACAGATGAAGTGGTTTTCAACGAGAAGATAGGTTATAATCAGGATATTGGGTCTGGAAGTACTTCTCGCTATGATGGGATGATTTCGTCCACGGTGAGCAGTGTAAATATGCTAGATATAGAGGCAGCCTTTAATTATACATATGATCTTGCCGGTAGATTGACAGATACGGACACTAAAATAAGGCCTATAGGTTCATCCACTTGGAGTATTCCCAATGCTTTTGATGAAAACCAAATATCCTATAGTGATAACGGTAACATACTTGGATTGACAAGACGTTTGCATGGATCATCTACTACCCCAGTTACAGACCAGCTATCTTACACTTATTCAGGCAATCAACTTCTGTCAGTAATAGACAATGCTCCAGCTTCCACTAAGGCCACTGGCTTTAATGACGGCAATACCTCAGGGAATGATTATTATTATAGTGCTGCTGGAAACCTGATTCAAGACAAGAATAAGGGGATCTCATCCATTAGTTATAATGTAATTGATCTGCCTCAAAATGTTAGTTTTTCGAACGGGAATACTATTCAATATACATACAATGCAGGAGGCGATCGGTTTAAGGAAGTTAGAGATATATCAGGGCAAACCAGCCTTACAAGAGATTATGTGGGGGAGTTAGAATTGGAAAATGGGGTGGTTAAATTTATTAATCACCCAATGGGACAATTGGACGTGGCAACTGGGAAATATCGGTATTACATGCTAGACCATTTAGGGAACAATTGGGTCGTTATGCAAGAGACCGCTGATATGGTAAATAGTCTGGCAACATTTGAAGACAATTCATATGAAGCAGAAAGCCAACAATTTATTGATTATGAAAATGCCACACGAGTTTCAGAATCCCTTTTTAATCATACAAAAGCAAAAGATAGTCAAGTTGCCATAAGACTTGCTGGTGGGCAAGGTGAGAATATTGGCATTGCAAAAGCAATACATGTTTTGCTGGGAGATACAGTAAGGATGGAGGCATTTGGTAAATACCTTGATCTAAACAAAAAGAAGATGAGTCCAATGCTCATCTCCTTAGTAAATACATTGGCAAGCAGTGGAGTATCTGCAGGGTTTGATGGTGTAGTATCAGCAGCTCAGTACAGCTCACTGTCTGAAAATAGCAGTCCATTTGGAGGTTTGCTTGTCAAGAATTCCAAGGAAAGCAAGGCACCACCTGCTTATTTGAATTATATCTTTTTTGATAAGGATAAAAATTATAAGCATGGAGGGTTTGTGCAGCTCAGTGAGACCGCTCGTGAAGACGGAACAAATGTAGCTCATGAACGGCTGTATCAGGAGGTTGTGGCAGAGGAGCCAGGCTATTATTACATATATCTAAGTAATGATAGCCAAGAGCCATCCGAGGCATTCTTTGACGACTTTAGTGTGCAAGTAAGTGAGTCCCCCTTTATTCAGGGCACAGTATATTATAGCTATGGCATGATTGCTTTGCAAGAGCTTAGGGAAGGGGAAGAGGAGACTAGAGAATTGTTCCAGAATAAGAATTGGGATAGTGAGACCGGCTGGTATGACTTCCATGCCCGGCAATATGATCCTGCATTGGGCAGGTGGCTAGCTATGGATCCTCAGAATCAGTTTGCATCGCCTTATTTGGGCATGGGGAATAATCCAGTGATGATGGTCGATCCTGATGGTGAGTTTGCCGTTCTTCCAATTTTAGTATTAGCTGCAAAAGCTGCGATTGTCAGTGCAGGGGTTAGTGCAGCATCCTATGCAGCTACTACAGTAATATCAGGGCAAAGTTGGAACTGGGGACAATTTGCTGCCCAAGTAGGAAAAGGAGCAGCGATTGGAGGATTAACTGCCGGGGCAGGGGCAGGATTTTCAGCTGGCCTGAATGCTGTTGGCGTAGGGGTACAAACTTCCAATTTTATAGGGGGGGCATTAGGGTCATTTACAGGAACTTTAGCAGGAGGCGGGATGCCAAGTAACCCTATGGAATGGATGACGGCCATAGGAAGTGCAGCGATGACAGGTCAAGTTATGAGTGATGCTAATCCATTGGGCCTTTCTCAAGGATATGATGCAACCGCTAAGAACTATAATCTTGGTTATCCAAATGATGATTACTATCCTCTGCCTTCTCAAAGCATTGAAGCGTTAAAAGGGTTTGATGTAGCGGATTGGCACAAATTATTCGCAAGTGGATCAAATCCAGTCTTGGCAGGAGTCTATGGAGCTCGTGAAGCGTTTGCAAATCATCCTGTTACTCAAGCAGGTATTTTTGCAGCTGGATTTTTGCTCCCTGCAACAAGAATAGGACAGGCTGCTAGGGGAATAGGTAATCTCAAAATCCCTGTTTATCGAGTGTATGGAGGTGGTGCAGGTAGACTTGGTAATTTTTGGTCCCCGATTAATCCTAAATTGTACGGAGGGACATATCGGAATTTCGCAGGACTACCCAACAATAACTCGGGAGCTTTTCTACTAAGAGGGAAAGTTAGATTGGGTGATATAAATGGCTTTGGACTTGCAAAACCTCTGGATGGCAACTTTGGAAGACTCGTTCCTGAACTTCGAATCGGTCAGTCATGGAATAAGGTGATATGGTCTCCAAGAAATGTAACAAGAACAAAATTTTAAGACTATGGATCAAAAATTAAACCAATTGCTTGAACAGTTATACATTTTCCTAAGGGATCAGGGGTTTAGTGCACAATCTGAAACAATTAGAAAGTTGATTTATTGTGTTGAGATAAATGATGTCAAAAAATTTAGAAAGGAATTTAAATCATCAATGATTTGGGGTGGAGTAGGATCAATCAGGGATATAGATTTAAGAGATAGAGAAAAACAAAATAAATTGAACGTGTATATGAAAGAACTCAAGGAGCTGGGATCTAAGGTGTAACTTATATGCTTGTAAAGAATTGCCGTCAGGGGGGAGTATCTTCAGACAAAACTGTTTTTGAGTGAAAGATTTGGGAAACCTTCTACATGGTAGTCCTGCTGCAAATGCACAATGGGTATTATCAAGGAGGTGGACTGTTTAAGGCAGGTTGGTTTACTGGAACAAATCCTGCTGGACAAAGGGATTACAAATTTAGAATTGGAATAGGATCTAGTTCAGTAAATCCCAATATTTCGCTGTTCCACATGTACGTTCCTAGAAGTTTTGTGCCAAATAGTTTTGCCAACCTGTCTATTAACTTAAAGCGTTCACTTTTCAATCTTGGACTAATACCTTAAAACCATGAACTATACTTTAGAAGTGTCAGAAAAAATAAAATTATTAAATAGAGTATTAGATGAAATCGATGTTTGTCATTTGTTTGAAAATTCTGATTTTTCCGTGGATGAGATGTCAATGAAATCTTGGTTGAGAATCAATTTAACTGTAAGTAATCATAATAAGATTCCGCTGAGCTTAACTATTACGGAAATGGGGATGGAAATTAGATTGGATAGAATATCAGAAGCCTTAGATTGGTCAGATAACGATTTAAGGGATAATTTTTTGGTTGTATCATCAATTCTTAAGAATATATTCACAAGTTATATACTTGTTGAATATTATGGCTCGTCTCGTACTTTAATCAGTTTGTTTGGTCAAGATGGTAGGTGTACTAATAAATTCAAATATTATGAGGGTCTTTCATTTAAAGCAAAACGAGAGGTTAGGCTTTACTTCCCTATCTATTAACATATAGTTTAATGTTATTTAATCATTCCATTACCAGATTAAAAACTCTTTATTTTGATAAACCATTCTTTATTGCTTTATCAAAATAGGTGTCTACATAGAGTATAATTTTAAGTGCTACTGCAACAGTAAGATTATATATGTGTATTGTTAAAATAATTATATAAAATAACTATAGTATTATGAAAAAACTTGTTTACTTTCTTTTTCTTATTTCTGGCGGAGCAATAGCTCAGGAAACGCTTCAGTCTGTGACTAATAACGGAGCAGAAACTACTAATAGAGTTGGCCTTGATAATGGCGCTTGGGTTCAGCACAGAAATCTAAAAGTGTATGGTCTAACCCATGGGTATCAGGATCCATTTATAGTTCAGGGAAATTTGGATGGTTCCGCCGCAGTATTAGAAGATGGTGGACTTCGATTTGACAGATCTTATGATATTTTCGAAGAGGATGGTTCTTCCTTGATTATGGTTTATCCTCCTTCAGGCATCCCCTATATCAGGAGGTATGGATCCGACTTCACCATTTTTAAGATTTGGAGCCCGACTGCTTCCAGACAGGCCTACGAGTCCACCCTTGCCCTAGTCAATGGGGACAATGAGGAGGAGTTTCTCGACCTCTATAATATGAACTATCCTAGCAACAGCAGCTTTGGCATACGCCTACAAAAAAGAGGTACTGGAAATTACAAGAAGTTTCACTTTGAATACAGTGACGGGACCGAACTATATAAGGTGTTGTCTCTGGCCCCTGATACCACAGCCGTCTTCCATGGGAGGGTAGGTATCGGAACTGAGGCTACAGAGTATCAGTTGGCAGTCGCCGGTTCGGTAGTGGCAGAGTCCATAGATGTAAAACTGCAGACAGCATGGCCTGATTATGTGTTTAAAGAAGGATATCAGAGACTAGACTTAAAAGAATTGGATCAATTTATACAGGAGAACGGTACTTTACCTGAAGTTCCATCCGCCGAAACAGTTGCTTTAGATGGAATAAATCTAGGGCAGATGGATGCTATTCTTTTGAAAAAAGTTGAAGAAATTACTTTGTATCTAATAGAGCATCAGAAAAAACTGGAATTGCTTGAGAAAGAAAATCAAGAGCTAAGACAAAAACTTAAAAACTTACAAAATGCAAACTAAGCTGAAGATACTCTTTTCTATATGTTTTGTTTTGCTTGGAACTTTAGCCTTCTCTCAGGTTAAAGAAACAGCAAAAAAATTAGGGGAACCTGAATCCAAAAATGATAGTACACGGCGGTTTAAAATCGAACAGGGGTTATATATTGGTGCGAATCCAGAAAAGAACAAAGGTTTAATAGTAGTTAGAAAAGATTTGAGAATAGCTAACCCGACTACATCTGAAAATGATAAAGTCAGTGAAAAGAGATTTTATTTGCAACAGGGACAAGATATTGGTACAGGTTCAGCTTATAGGTCTGAAAGGATGATGAGCTTGAAGCAGAGGAAAGATTTATTCAATTCATCAAAGAGCAAACTGAAAGTTAAACCTGAAGCAGATACAGTCCAGCGGAATAGAATTATTATTCAGGATGGAAGGTATGTGGGTGCCGGTCCTAAAAAAAATAAGCCGTGAAAAACGGTATGCTTCAAATGGTGTTGAACTTAGTGCTTAGAGAGTGTAGCTATAGCGAGAAATAGCCAAGTGGATTGCCACTGAAGCTTCGGATGAACACTTTTAGCACTAACAACTTGATCTACCGGCAAAGCAGAGATCTCTTACTAAGAATTGCTAAAGCAGGATAGGGATTGTATTCTGGCTTACGATTCTGCATAGAGATTGATTCGAACAGAATACTGTATAGCGCAACCGTTATACCATTACCAACATGGATGGATAAGAGGCACGGAATTTCGATAGTTAGGCTTGGGCTTCGAACTTACCCATAGGAAGAACCATTCCTATGGGTAAAAGTCATCCGCTCTGTGGTAATAGACCCGTTAATCCTTTCTTTAAAGAGAAATCAAGTCTATGTAAAAGCAGAGTTCAGATGAAGATCGGGTTTGAGATCGGTTCATTCAAGAAAATAAAGAAAGAGGTCAAGGAGATGATTCCTATGGATGAGTTGAATGAAAAAGGGAATGAAATGGTAGAGTATTACTTGAAGGATATTGGGGATTTATAGAGACGTTACCCAAACCCCAATGGATAGAAAATATTTGACAGGCGTCAGGACTTTGCTTCTAACCATTTAAATATTTTAGGATTCAGCTCATTTAAATCCGGTGGATCGCTTGATACGCTGGATTATTTTTTTGAAGCTACTACAGCCCATGTTAATATTACTGTGGCTGGATACTATTCCTTTGTGGATATAGTAGAATTATTAATGGGAAGGGGGAATCCCCTTTTTATTCGACTTTAAGTAGTTCCAACTTCGGTCTTCGATGTGATAATTTGCAAGGTTGGATATACACATTAGCTAAAAAGGAGGGCTAATATGGATAAAACCAAAAAATGGGAAAATTTATCGCCGGAGAAACTTCAGGAAATATTTAATAAACACGGTGAAGAAATTACAATTGAAAAATCAACTAAGATATTGGAGCTGATAGAGAGATTTAGTAAATTATGTATAAGTCAATTACTTAAAGTTTAAAGAATGAAAACTGCTGACCTTTACATCCGAGTGAGTACCGATGATCAAAAGTATGGTTATAGTCCCCGAGCCCAAGAAGAGGCTCTGAGGAAGTATTGTGAAGCGCAAGATATTTTAATCAGAAAAGTAGTTTCGGAAGAACAGTCTGCAAAGTCCTTTAACAGACCAGGATGGCAACGTTTACTCTCGGAATGGAAAAAAAATAAGGGTAGGGGTGTTGATATTGTACTTTTTTGTAAATGGGATAGGTTCAGCCGAAATGCGGGTGATGCATATGCAATGATTAATACACTGAAAAAATTAAGCATAGAACCGCAGGCCATTGAGCAACCACTAGATATGAAGGTGCCGGAGTCCAAAATTATGCTGGCAATATACCTTGCAACTCCTGAAGTGGAAAATGACAGGAGGGGACTAAATATTTTCTTTGGAATGAGAAGAGGCTTAAAGGAAGGACGATTCCTTAGAATGGCACCAGTTGGTTACATAAATAAGGCAGAAGGTAGAAGGAAATTTATTGAGCCAATAGAACCTGCAGCTTCCCTTATACGATGGTCTTTCCAAATAGTATTGGAGAATGTCCATCCAGTTGATAAGATTTGGGAGATGGCAAGGGAGAAAGGACTTAAGACGAGTCGTCCTAATTTTCATAGGCTAATAAGGAATCCCGTTTACTGCGGGAAAATATTTGTCCCAGCTTTTGAGGAAGAAAGAGAGAAATTAGTTGAAGGCTTACATGAAGGAATTGTTTTAGAGGATGATTTTTTGAAAGTACAGATTTTGCTCGCTAATAATGGTAGGCCTACAATCCAGTCGAAGGAGGATACAGATGAGAGTTTTCCACTAAGAGGCTATTTGCTTTGCCCTAAGTGTGGACACGTTTTAACAGGAAGCGCATCAAAAGGAAGAACAAAAAGATACTTTTATTACCACTGCAAATCCAAATGTGGCTATCGCTCCCAAGTTCAGGAGGCTCATGATACTCTTATGAAGGAGCTGCGGAAGTTTAGTTTAAAGGGTGGAACCAAAGAAGCGTATCAACAGACCTTAAGAATAATGGTTGAGAATAGTTTCAAGAATGGTATAGACCAACGTAAAAGGCTTTCTGACAAAATAGAAGAGCAACATGAACGGCTTAAAAACGCGCGCAATTTACTTTTGGTAGGAGATATAGATGGGGCCGATTATAAGGAAATTAAGACAATTACAAATGAGACAATAGTCGAACTCGAGAAGCAACTGACATTGAATGAACCCAAGACAGATTTACATGTAAAAGATATTGTAAATCAGTGTGTTAATAGACTTTCAAAACTTGACGAATTGTTTTTGAATGCTTCGGTAGCACAAAAAAGGATGCTGATTGGTTCGATTTTTCCTGAAAAACTGTGTTTTGACAAATCTAAAAGTCGAACCACTAGAATTAATTCTATAGTCAACTCAATGTATTTGATAGACAGAGAGTTACAAGGCAAAAAAAATGAGAAAAAAGCGATAAAATCGCCTCTCTCTCATGGGGTGGAGCTGGTGAGATTCGAACTCACGTCCAGATAAGGAAACAACGTACCTTCTACATGCTTAGTCACCTGTTGGATTTTCGATCGAAATATGCTGGGTGACACACCTAGTTTCGACTTAGCTACTGGGTCTTAGGCTTGCATAATAGCATCACAAGCAGCAGTCCGATCAAGTCGACATCCCGGAATCCACCCCGAAAGGACGGGGGGCGGAGAGATGTGGCTGGGGAATTACTCTCGTAACTCAACCCTTTAAGCTTTCTTTCCTGTTAGGGTAAGATTAGGCAGCCATAGCGTAAGATTCTTCGCCATTTATAGTGCGTATGAATATTTTAAGGCCGTACATACTCCAGCCTGCATGCGAGCCCGATCTTTACTCTTACTGTCAATACCGGTCAGCCCCATTTGTGTAAGGATGACAAAAGTAATACAATTTTCGTTCCGAAGATCAAGAGATTTTACTCTAAGAGTTTTCCTTTAAATACTTAAGTTTTCATCCATTTGTAAATCAAAGTATTAGCTAAAATTCTCTGAAAATGCCAGTTGTAGGGCTTCCTGAGTATAGAGTTTTTTATATCTTGCGGTGATGGAAAATTTCGTCGTTTCGGCAAGAAAGTATAGACCGGCAGATTTCAAAAGCGTAGTTGGTCAGCAACATATCACCACCACGCTTCAGAATGCCATAAAAAACAACCACTTAGCGCAGGCTTTTTTGTTTTGTGGCCCGCGTGGAGTGGGGAAGACTACCTGTGCGCGTATTCTAGCGAAGACTATTAACTGCGAAGATTTGCAAGCTGACTTCGAAGCTTGCGGTAAATGCGAATCCTGCGTATCGTTCCAAAACAACAGTTCCTTCAATATCTACGAGCTCGATGCTGCTTCTAACAATTCCGTAGATGATATTCGTAATCTAGTTGATCAAGTCCGTTATGCTCCGCAAAAAGGGCAGTACAAAGTCTATATAATTGATGAGGTTCACATGCTTTCAAATCAGGCATTTAATGCCTTTTTGAAGACCTTAGAAGAACCACCTAAGTACGCCATCTTTATTTTGGCTACTACAGAAAAGCACAAAATCATTCCTACCATTCTTTCCCGTTGTCAGATTTTTGATTTCAATAGAATTCAGATTAAAGACATCTCTAACCATCTTCAACAGATCGCTCAAAAGGAAAAAGTGGACTATGAAGAAGAAGCTCTTCGCCTTATCGCTACCAAAGCTGATGGTGCGCTTCGTGATGCACTTTCCATGTTTGATTTGATCGTTACTTATTCCGCAGGGAAAAAAGTGACTTATCATGAGACGATTGGGAATCTTCACATCCTTGATTATGATTATTATTTTAAAGTTGTAGATGCTTTAGTTACTGAGAATCTTTCCCAAGTCTTATTGATTTTTGATGAGATTTTGAAGAAGGGATTTGATGGGCATAACTTCATTGTTGGACTTTGTGAGCATTTCAGAGACTTGCTAGTTGCCAAAGATGCAGCTACGATTGAACTGATAGAGGTGTCTGAATCAGCTAAAGAGCGTTATTTGCAACAAACAGAAGCTACATCCGCTTCTTTCTTGCTTTCTGCTCTGAACATAGCGAACTACTGCGATATCCATTATAAGACTTCGAAAAACCAGCGCTTGCACGTGGAACTGGCACTAATGAAAATGGCTAAGTTGCCGCAGGCTTTCCGTCTCTCAATGGTGGTGGCTGCTGATGCAAAAAAAAAAGCCTAGCAGAGGAGATTCCTGAGACAGCCAAAGAACCAATTCCTCTTTCTACTTCTCCCAGCACGCCCAAGACTAGTTCTTTTCAGAAGACTATTTCTATTCCCAAAAATCTTGGCCATACTAAGCAATTAGCAGATCAAAAAGCGAAGCAGGATCTCGAGAGTGCTAAATCCAATGCTACTGAGGATGTGGTGGAAATTAAACTGGAAGGAAGAGATCTTACCCAAGAGATCTTAAATGGGATATTTTTAGACGTAAAAGATCATTTTCAGAAATTAGGTAAGAGTATGGAGCTTGCTATTCTGGGAGAGGGAATGAAAATGAAAGGTGAAGTTGTAATGCTTCAGGTAATGGGGCATGTACAAGAGGAGCTTGCTTTAAAAATGAAGCCAGAAGTGATCAGAATAATTAAGGAATTAGCTTCTGTAAATCACTTTAAACTCGAATTGGAATTTAAAGAAGAGTTAGAGTCTGAGCGTAGTAAGCTTTATACGAGTAGCGACAAGTTTAATTTTCTAAAAGAAAAACATGCTGCTCTGGGAGAGTTTCAGCGAATGTTTGGCTTGGAGACAGACTACTAGAAATCTAGCGATATTCCAAAGTTTATTAGATTCTGGAGCTGGAGTGCTTGCTTGGATGAGCCGTCATCTTGTTTGATAAACACATCCTCATCGTAAATCAATACTGTTTCTATTCGGGTGGAAATGAACTTATTTACTCGCATTTTAATCACAGATTTGAAGTTGACCACCATATTTCCAAAGACCTCGTAATTTGAGAAAAGATTGATGTCAGAAGTCCAGGTGATATTTTGCATCAGTTTAACGTCTGTCACTGAAGCAGCTATAGAGACACCTGCCTCTGCTCGTACATTTTCACCGGGAACTACACCGAATGCTCCAGCTCTGCTCAGAGAATCGTCCAATACGATGGTGAATCTGCCTGTGAAAGGTGAAAGAATTACTGAAATTTTACTCTTGTCCTTGTAGGTTTTACGGTAGTTAAGACCAGTAGAAGACTGCACATATCCAGGAGATAGTAAGTCTGATATTTTGGTGCGCACTTCTACATCACTTCCACTGGGCCTAGAGTACTTGTAGCCGGCAAGAAGTTGCGTTCTTGCATCTAACTGTGTAGAGAGATAAAAGAATTTCGAGAGTTCACGTCCATAGTTACTTACAAAATTGAAGTTGTCATTGGTCTTTCTAGTTTGGTAGGCTCTATCGTCTTGCCGATTGTAACCCAAACTGACATTCAGTTGAGTGTCCCACACTTTATTGTCTTTTTTATAGTTAGCGAAAAGCGCCAAGCCAGTATTAAGGGCAAAAGTACTTGATCCACCCGCTGACCAGTTGGACAAGGTTACTTGCTGGATGTTAAGATTGTAATTACCTCCAGTTTTCCAGAAGATTTCTTTGACGGGAACTTCTATTAATAGAGAATCACCCAACATCAGTAAAGTATCGCCATTTATTAGTACAGTATCAGGAATATACTGCCTATCCTGAGCCTGAATAGAATGGCTGAGGCATAGTAGGAATAATCCAAAAATCAGAAGATACTTTGACATTTAAAAAGCTTGAGGGATTGCGGATCAGGGGCGAAAGATAACCAATTTCTGCCCAATGGATATGATGTTTTGACTTCCGATATTGTTCCAGGCTTTCAATTGATTGACTGTCACTCCGTATTTTTTGCTGATAGCAAATAGCGTCTCGCCAGTTGCAACTGTATGTGTTATATTAGTTGTAGATGCTGGTCTACTTGGTGGGGCTGTAGTAGTTGCCGGTTGATTGCTTGGTCGTGTGGGAGTTGGGTTGGCAGTTGTTTGTCTCACAGGAGCAGGATCCGCCAATTTTACGATTGGGATATCATCTCCACGCTTTCTATGTTCTTGCAAGTTTAGAACCATTCCAGCTTTTAGATCTCTGTCTTGCCTGATCCTGTTTTTTGACTTCAGGGAAGATAGTTTGATTCCATATTTCTGAGAGATGCTCCACAGCGTTTCTCCTGGACGTACAATGTGTGTAGATACTTCGGCGCTGCCATTCTTTTTCTCTGTGTAGTAATATTTGCCAGCTTCGATTCGCTCGTTTTTATCTAGGTCATTGAGTCTCCTCAGCTTATTCTCACTCAAGCCAACTCGGTCGGAGAATGCGCTCTGATTCGTTGATTGCGCAGCTTGCACCCCTTCTAAGTTATTGACAGTAATCTGATCTGCTTGAGAAGCTTTGGTTGTATTCCCAGCAATTCTAGGGAATGAATCCGCTTGCTTGTAGGTACGTGATGCAGCAGCAGTGGTGGTACTTGGGATTTGTTGCGTTTGAGGTTTCTGCTCTACTATGACTGCTTGTTGTATTGGTAGGGAGCCATCTTTCACATAGATAACGGTATAAACTCTATCTCCAGGGATTTTCCCATTGCGAGTCCATAGATTGTATTCTTCAAGATGCTTCACCGTTACACCGTATTTCTTTGCCAGCACAGCCAATGTTGTTGGGCCTTGCACACGTTCTTCTACCATATATTGCCCATTACTAACAAGGGAAGTTGTTTGGCTTCCAAAGGCAATTTTATGCGCAAGAAATTTTTTGAAGTACCAATGCGTATTTCTATCCACATCTATGACTTGTTTCCCATTGTATTCTGTGCCAAAATATGCTTTGGCTCCACCCAATCCCATTTGATAAGAAACTAATGCGCACATCCAGTTATCAAAGGTATTATTATGTTTTTGGAGATAAAGAGCGGCGCCTTTCGTGGATGAAACTATGTTTTTACGCTCATCAATTTGATTGTCCACACGAAGGAATACTTCTTCAGCTGTCCCTTGCTTAAACTGCCAAAAGCCCACCGCATTTGAGGTGGATACTGCGTCACCAATCAAACTACTTTCTTGTATAGCCAGATATTTCAAATCTAGAGGAGCCCCTGCTTTTCTTAGTTCATCTTCGATAATAGGCATATAGAGATTGACCCTGTCTTGTTTTACTTTGAAAAAGGTAGGGTTTCGATATTGTGCGTCTACATCCAATTGGATTTCGCGACGCGCTTGAGGATTGATTCTAACGATAAGGTCTGCAAATTGCAATTCCCCGGGTACTTGTGGGATCTGAGCCAGAGATTCATGGCTGGAAAAAAGGAAAAGGATAAAAACTAAGTGGGAGATATGTATTTTTTTCATGCGAAAAAGGCATTCATAGTCGATTCAGCCTCTTTTTAGCAAAAATGGTACCCTTTTGGCTTCACTTAGATTTTTCTTGCCATCATTACTCCATCTCGGATGGGAAGTAAGGCATTTTCTACTCTAGGATCATTTTGAACCATTGCATTAAAATCCAGAATTGCTTGTGTGTCTTTATCTATTTTCTGTCCCTCTTCTACCAAGATTTTCCCAGACCAAAGTACATTGTCAGCTAGTATAATCCCTCCTGGATTCATCTTGTCGATGATTAGATCGTAGTAACTACAATAATTGTCTTTATCAGCATCAATGAAGACCATATCAAAAGGGCCAGGTAAAATTGGGATAATATCAAGTGCATTCCCAAGTCTGTAGTCGATTTGATCGGCTAATCCACTTTCTTCAAAAAATCCTCGTACCATCGTTTCTAGCTCATCATTAATATCTATAGTGATCAGTTTCCCCTCTTTTCCCAATCCTCTAGCCATACAGATTCCAGAGTATCCGGTATATGTACCAATCTCCAGGATCGTTTTTGGATTTTGCATTTTGGTGAAAAGCTCCAGCATTTTTCCTTGCAAATGGCCTGAGATCATACGAGGCATCATAACTTTCGCCTGTGTTTCCCGCGTGATTTTTAAAAGTAAATCATCCTCCTTGCTGCTATGATTCTCGCAATACGTTAAAAGTGCTGGGTCGATAAAATCCATATTATTATTGTGGCGTATAGGTGAGGTAAGTGAGCATTTCTGGATTGAAAACCTCCTGTGCTATCTCTTGAATTTCTTCTGCAGTCGTGTTTTTTATCTGGGTAAAAATACTTTCCAAGGGGTCTATTTTGTTGTGGTCGAGTAGACTTTTTCCATAGACCAACATCAAGGCAGCGTAATTTTCCTCAGCCATAGCCATCTGACCTATGGCTTGCTCCTTGGCCATATGAAGCTGCACAGTGCCGAGTTTTGTATGTGCCATTTTACTCATTTCTTTGAGTACTAATGCAAGCGCTTTTTTTAAGGTTTTTCCCTCTGTTCCAAAATAAATTCCAAAGAACCCAATGTCAGAAAATGGCTGATAACTAGATTCAATGCTGTATACATACCCGTGTTTTTCTCGGAGCATCAAATTCAATCGGCTATTCATGCTCGGCCCTCCTAAGACATTATTGAGAAGATAAAGTTTAAATCGATTAGGGTCGTAAAGGGAAAAAGTAGGCCGGCCTATGGCGCATAGGGATTGAGTTACGTCTCGTTCTAGTGTTTTTACTTTTGGTACATAGCTGTGAAATTCACTCCTGACGTATAGACTTCTTTTCGTTTGGATTTGGGTCAAAGGACCCTCTATTACACGTAACACTTTCTGAAAAGAGATATTTCCGACGACCGAAAATATGAGGCGAGAAGTGTCCAGTCGGGTAGAAATGAAGTCGAAGAAATCTTGTTGGGTGAAACTTCCCACTGTTTGTTCTGTGCCGAGGATATTTCTCCCTAAGGCGTGATTATCAAAAACCAACTCATCCAGCTCATCCTGAATTGCATCATCTGGAGAGTCTCGATACATAGACATCTCTTCCAAAATCACCTGACGCTCCTTTTCAATTTGTTTTTCAGGAAAAGTACTGTTGAATGTAATGTCGAAAAGTAGTTCGGCGGCTTTGCTGTAATGCTCTTTTAAGGTAGAGGCATAGAAACAGACTTTTTCCTTGGTCGTGTAAGCGTTAAGTTCGCCGCCAAGAGATTCGAGGCGATTGAGGATATGGAAGGTTTTGCGCTTTTTGGTGCCTTTGAAAGCCATGTGCTCCCAAAAGTGAGCTAGTCCTTCCTGCTCTTTGGTCTCGTCTCTACTTCCTATATCTAATATAAATCCGCAGTGAACCAGTCTGGTATGAGTAACTTCCTGATGGACAATCCGAATGCCGTTACTAAGTTCTTTAATGTTTAATTCCATGCTTTATTTACCCTGTCGGTAATATACAAAGTAAAGCAGGAAATTGGTTTCTGATCAATTTCTGTCCAGAATTTCGACCTATAATTAGTAACTTTCCGTTTCAGAATTAGGAAAAATTTTAATAGTGGCGCCTGCAAGAGGCAGTCAGTCATGTTCAAGGTTTTCCTATAGAAATGAATTTTAGCCATACGAGATTCCTTCCGATAGCCCGATTAACTATATGGAGGATGACCATTGCAAAAACAAATATATATACATGAAATATCAACCTCTTTCTAGTGCGCTCTACATTAAGAATCGTGAGAAATTTTGCTACAAACTTACTGAAAGTAGCGTAGCGATTTTCAATTCAAATGACATCATGCCTACCAATGCCGACGGGACAATGCGCTTTCGGCAGAACAACGATTTGTTTTACCTGACGGGAATAGATCAGGAGGAGACAATCTTGCTGGTAGCGCCTGATTGTCCAAATCCACACATGCGTGAAGTCCTTTTTCTGAGAGAAACAAACGAACACATTGCGATCTGGGAAGGACATAAATACACTAAGGAAGAGGCTGAGGCTACATCTGGAATAAAGAATATCCAGTGGCTAGCCAATTTTGAGCAGGTTTTAAACACGGTGATGGCACTTTCTTGTAATATTTATTTGAACACGAATGAGCATCTCAGAGCTGGAGTAATAGTAGAGACTCAGGATGCAAGATTTATCAAAGAGTGCAAAACCAAATTCCCGCTCCATACCTATCATCGCGCTGCGCCAATAATGCATGAATTGAGGGGCGCGAAGGAAAAGGAAGAAATCGACCAGCTCCAGATTGCATGTGATATTACTGAGAAAGGCTTTAGAAGGATCTTGTCTTTTGTAAAACCTGGTGTTACGGAATACGAAATTGAAGCAGAGTATCTGCATGAATTCGTCAGAAATAGGAGTAATGGATTCGCCTACCAGCCTATCATTGCTTCTGGAGCATCAGCCTGTGTGCTACATTATATAGAGAATCACAAAGCATGTCTTGCAGGCGAAATGCTACTTATGGATGTAGGAGCTGAGTATGGGAACTACAATGCTGATATGACACGTACCATTCCAGTGAGTGGTAGATTCAGCGAGAGACAGCGTGCGGTGTACGATGCTGTATTACGCGTGCAGAAAGAAGCGTCTCAGATATTGAGAATTGGCACCAATATTCAGGATTACCACAAGGAAGTAGGCTTGATCATGCAGAGTGAATTGGTGAGTTTGGGATTAATTGATGATACAGATATCAAAAATCAAGATCCAGCGTGGCCTGCCTATAAAAAGTATTTTATGCATGGGACTTCACATCATCTAGGACTCGACGTGCATGATGTAGGAACTATGCATGGGCCGGTTATGCCAGGGATGGTATTCACAGTAGAGCCTGGTATCTATATTCAAGAGGAAGGTCTTGGGATTAGATTGGAAAACAACATCGTGATTCAGGAAGGCAAAGGGTACTTTGACCTGATGCGAAACATCCCCGTAGAAGCTGAGGAGATTGAAGAGTTGATGAATAGCTAATAGAATATAAAATAATCACTGCATAGTCCCTTGTCCTAGATAATTTGGGCTATGCAGTGTTTGGAATATTTGCCCTAAAATTCTTTAATTGCTATTTCAAATACCAAGTTCAGGTACAATTAAGGATTCTTAGATGAAAGGTGAAGTAGAAGATGCGATGTGGGTAGAAGACCTTAGGTCGGGCTCAGAAGAAGCATTTACTTTTTTGTACACCAAGTATTCCAAGAAAATCTACCACACCTCCCGAAAAATGAAACTGGATCATGAGGATGCGGAAGGAGTAGTGCAGGAGACTTTTATCAAGATTTGGAAAAATAGAGAGCGATTGGATCCCTCCTTGAGCTTCAATGCTTACTTACTAGCTATCCTCAAATCACTGGTGATTCGACTTGTCCAGCAGAATGCCAGAAAATCCCTTCAAAAAACTGAATTAATGTCCACAGGTAGTGATGCTCATAATTCTACAGAGGATGACTTTATTTATGCAGAAATGCTGGAAGCTTCGCTAAAGGAGGTGAATAACCTTCCTCCTAGACAGCGACAGATTTTTTTATTGAAAAGGGTAGAATTACTGTCTCTGGATGAGATTGCTGATCAACTGCATATTTCCAAGAAAACAGTTAAAAATCAATTAGTAGAAGCGAGTAAGTACTTGAAGTCCAAGATTTCAGAGCGGGATATTATTCCTATTGTCATCTTGTGGCTATCGACTATGGGCGAATTGTAGTAGTAATTTATTAGTTGGAATTCCTTCAAGGAAAAATAATTAAGATTTTTTCACATTTCTCCGGGACTTTTGCGGACCTCAGGTCTATATACTTTTGAACCCGAAATATGTAATAGGAAATCTGTTACGAATTAAGACTGCCTGAAATCATTAAGTTGATATACTTGTGGCTTTTATTTTCCTATGAATTCTAATTCATAATCCGGGTTAACTAAATAAACCTAATGGATAAGAATAGACAGTTCGAGGATTTTTTTGATGGGAAAATGCCCGAGTCAGATGCGAAAGTGTTTTGTGCTTGGCTGAATACTGAGGAAGGCACCTCTTTTTTAGATTCTAAAATTAATTCTGACTGGAACAGTAAGCTTGTAGTCGGAGACTATGCAGATTGGAACGATCAATCCCTCCTAGATAAAATCAATGTTGAGAAAGTAAAAGCTAAAACGCGGAAGCTCGACACTAACTACAGCAGAGAGGTACATAGAACAACTAAAGGACATATACCTTCTTGGGTAAGTGTAGCAGCCATCGTGACACTGGTCATTTTGGTTCCTCTGGTTTTTTTCAAATCAACGAATACTCCTGAGCCTACCCAGCAGGAACTTCCTTCCAAAGTAATCACTAGAAGTAATCCATCAGGCGTAAAATCAAAATTCCAGCTTCCAGATGGCTCCTTGGTATCACTGAATTCTGAAAGTTCAGTGGTGTATCAGGAGGACTTCGCAGTCAATAGAAATATTGAGCTAATAGGCGAGGCATACATCACCGTGGCAAAAGACAGTTTGCATCCCTTCATTATCAAAAGTCTTGGGTTGAACACAGAAGCGCTCGGGACTATTTTTAATATCAAAGCTTATGAAAATGAGAATAGCGTGGAGGTGTTGCTAGTCGAGGGGAAAGTGAAAGTGGATAAGGGAGAGAGTGATGAGGCTCTAATTCTATTACCGGGTGAAAAAGCAGTTTTGACTAGCAATAAGGGTGGATTTGAGAAAAGAAAAGGAGATGTCAGACGTGATACGCAATGGACTGAAGGTGTTTTAGAATTCCGAAACTTGGGTTTCAAGGAGATTTTTAAGCGACTTGAGCGCTGGTATGGAGTGAAGATCGAGGTGAAAGGAAGTCTGTCCTCAGCTAAGGGATTGGGCAAATTCCAAGAAGGAGAGACTTTAGAAAATGTACTGGACGTGCTGAGCTATTCCACGTTTTTCAACTATGAAATAAATAAGGATACTGTCTATGTTGATTTTACTAGAGAGTAATCTTCAGTCAAGTAGAGCTATATAGAAGTGATAAGTAAAAGTGAAAAATGCAATTAATAAACCTACAATAAATGATGTACTATGATTAAAAGTTTACGTGTATTTAGTCCGTTGCTAAATCTAGGCTTTTTGGTAATGCTCATGTTGGGGATGTCGGTATATTCTACCGCCTCCGCAAATGAGCTGCTACAGGCTAAGGATATAGAGAAGGTTGTGATTTCGATGCAACCAAGAGAGCTGTCTATTAAAGATGCTTTCAAAGAAATTGAGCAAAAAACCCCTTTCACATTTTTCTTCACTGACGCAGGTGTGGATCTTTCTAGAAATGTGATTTTGAAAAATAGCCGTGCTTCAGTAGCGGTGTTTCTAGGCGAAATCGCTCAGCAATCCCAGCTGAAATTTAAGCAGGTCAATGAGACCATAAGTGTGAATGCTACTACTCCATCGGCCAAAAGAGTTGAGAAAGAGGAGAAAGTGGAAAGGGAGATCACGGGTCAGATCACAGATGAAGATAGCTTGGGTGTCCCAGGAGTGAATGTTTTGCTCAAAGGAAGTGTACAGGGTACTATTACAGATTTGGATGGAAACTATACACTTTCAGTTCCTGATGAAGGAGCTGTGCTCGTGGTTAGTTTTATAGGGTTCAAAAAGCAGGAAGTAGTAGTAGGGGCTAGAAGCCGTGTAGATATCGTGTTGGAAGAAGATTACGCAGGACTGGATGAAGTCGTAGTGGTAGGATTCGGTAGCAAGGAGCGTGAGGATATTTCAGGTGCTGTGACTTCTGTGAAAATGGACAAAGTGCTGGGTGATAGACCTGTTACTGATGCTGCTAAAGCTCTTCAAGGTACTGTTCCAGGTTTGCAGATTACTTACGGAAGTGGTCAGCCAGGTGCTAGTACGAATATCAACATTCGAGGATTCACTTCTATCAATGGTGGTAGCCCACTTGTCTTGGTGAACAACGTGCCAATGAGTTTAGACGATGTCAACCCTCGAGATATAGAAGATGTAGTAGTACTGAAAGATGCATCCGCTGCCTCTATTTATGGAGCTGAAGCTGCATTTGGTGTGATTTTGATCACGACGAAGACAGGTGGATTCGAGCAGCCTATGAAGCTGGAATACTCTAACAACTTTGGTTTTACTAAACCAAGTACGCTACCTAAGAAAGCATCTCCGCTAGATTTTGTTACTGCATTGGATGACTGGGGACAGCAGACTTACTGGACCGGTCAGAATGTGTCAACCTGGAAGGGATATATCAATGAGTACAATAGCAACCCAAGTGCTTATCCAGAAGGATATATCACTGACCCAAGTGGTCTGAGGTATTACACTCGTGAAAATGATCTTTATCAGGAGTTTTTAGGATCGAGTGGATTCGAGCAAATCCATAACTTATCTGTAAAAGGAGGTAGTAAAAACACTTCTTACCGTATATCCATGGGTTTCAATGACGAAGATGGTATCATGGTGACGGATAAAGATAGCTACAAGAGATATACTGCGAATGTAGATTTGACTACACAGATCAGTCCTAAGATCAGTACAACTTTCAATAGTTTTTATAAAAATGGTCTGAGAACCGGTCCTATTGGAGGAAATTGGGGTAGCCTGTATTATAGTGCTATTAACTTCCACTCTGCTACTCCTATAGGAAGTGATAATCTAGGTGGTACTGAACAGGTTCCTTTTGCGACTCCAGCGAATTTGATCAAATATTCACCAGAGCGTGAAAATTTTGAAGAGGTTATACGATTCTTTTTAAAAGGATCTTATAAGCCTCTTGCAGGACTGGAATTCAATGCTGAATACACGTTTGAGAAAAGTAGAGATGAGATCAGTTCTCCTTCTTTCACTCCGACGATGATCAATCCTGCTACTTTATCTATTAGTCCATACAACCCTAGTCAGTCTTCATACTTTACTAGTTCAAACAAGAGAAATTACCATGCTGTAAACGCCTATGGTAAGTACAATAAGAAATTCGGCGAGCATGCCTTGGATTTCATGTTGGGAATGAACCAGCAGGTGTCTATGAGTGAAGGTTTCAATGCTTCTAGACAGGAGCTTATTTCACCTTCCAATCCTGGGCTTTCTACTGCCACTGGCGTAGTGAATGTGAGTGATTTCTACACTGATTATGGCATCGTAGGTTTCTTTGGTAGAGCAAACTATCAGTTCAAAGAAAAATATCTATTGGAAGCAAATGGTAGATATGACGGCTCTTCCAGATTCCCTGAAGGAAACCGTTTCGGATTCTTCCCTTCTTTTTCTGGAGCATGGAAAGTAAGTAGAGAGCCATTTATGGCAGGCGTAGCGAAAGCGATTACCGAACTAAAACTGAGAGGATCTTGGGGAGAAATCGGAAATCAGGCGGTAGAAGGAGCATGGGGAAATTATCCTTACCTGCCTACTATGAATTCTTCCAACGTAGCTTGGATAGATAACGATTCCGGAGTTCGTGCTGTTAGTTTAAGCGCTCCTGGCTTGGTAAGCTCTAATTATTCTTGGGAGCGAGTGAGAACGACCAATGTTGGAGTTGATTTTGGATTATTTGAGAATAAGTTATTTACCACATTTGATTGGTACAATAGACAGACCTTGGATATGCTAGCAGCAGGCTCTCAACTGCCAGCTGCACTCGGTGCTAATGCGCCACTTCAAAACGTAGCCGATCTTAAAACTCTGGGTTGGGAATTGGATATCAAATGGAGAGAGACGAGCAAGAGACTCAACTATACTGTAGGTTTCAACTTGTACAACAGCACTACTGAGATCACCCGGTTCCAGAATGAAGCAGGCTTGATTAACCAGTTCTATGTAGGTCAAAAAATGAATGAAATCTGGGGATACACGACCGATGGCTTTTATACTGTGGATGATTTCGTAGAAGGCACATTGGATGCCAACCTACTCAATGGACAATTGAAAGACGGAGTGCCTTCGTTCAATGGTGTGAAACAAAACCCAGGAGATATCAAATACTTAGATTTGAATGGTGATGGAGTGATATTCTCTGGCAACAGTACGCTTGGTGATCCTGGGGATAGATCTGTCATCGGTAATTCCACCAGAGGATTTGAATATGGTGTAAATGGTTCTCTTTCCTTTGCCAACTTTGACTTGTCTCTATTTCTAAGAGGAATAGGCAAGCGTGACGTATGGATTAATAATCCGGTGTATTTCCCTTATACATTTGAATTTACTACAATATACGAGCACCAGTTGGATTACTGGACACCAGAGAATACGGATGCTTTCTATCCTAGAAACTACCCTAATGGTGCAGGTAATTACGGTGTAAGTAGAAATGTTCAGAGTAAATACCTCTCAAATGGTGCTTACCTCAGATTGCAGAATATTACGTTGGGCTACACTTTGAGTGATCAGCTTTTAGATAGATTGAAAATCACAAGATTTAGAATGTATGTGTCAGGAGAAAATTTACTCAATTTTGATCATTTGCCTGATGGGCTTGATGCAGATTTGACTGGGATTAACAATGGTGGGAATTATCCTTTCATTAAGAAGATCTCCTTCGGACTTAATGTGACACTTTAATTAACAGAAGATTATGAAAATAGTTAAAAATATAGCTTTCGGTTTTGCGCTAGCGCTTTTGACATTTAGTTGTGTCGAAAGCACCTTGGACAAAAAGCCGGAATTAGCATTTTCAGAGGAGAATGCCTTTGAGAATTTCCAGGTTTCGCAGACCTATGCCTATGGGTTTTACACTGCGTTTCCAGGATATGACTTTGCTCCAATCAACAGTGATTGGGATGCAGATCTGATGATGCAGAATAATACTAATCAAGGTTCTGCTTGGATCTGGGGTAGGCAAACTATTCCTACATCATCATCAATCTGGGACTTTTCTTTTGTGCGTCGGGCTAACATCATGTTGGACAATCTAGATAAGTCTAACATGACTGAGGCAGAAAAAAATCATTGGAGATCGATCAGTTATTTCTTCAGAGCTTATGATTATTATTCCAAGATCGCAGCTTATGGCGACGTGCCTTGGGTAGATAGAGTTCTTTCGGATCAGGACGAACTACTTTTTGCTCCTCGTACGCCTCGTGCAGAAGTCGCAAAGCATATGTTGGATGATTTGCTTTTTGCAGAGCAGAATATCTTTGAGCCTGGCACTAATGGTGTGGCTAGTAATACAATTAGCAGCGATGTAGTTAGAGCTTTGATTTCAAGATTTGGCCTTTTTGAAGGGACTTGGAGGCGCTATCATGGCTTATCAGGAGGAGATGAATTTCTAAGGGCATCTGTTACAGCTTCAGAAAAGCTTATCGCTAATAACCCAACGCTACACCCTAATTACAATGAGGTGTTTAATAGTGAGTCTTTGGATGGCGTACCAGGTATTCTGCTTTTCAAAAGATATGAAAATGGAATATTGACCCATAGCTTGACTTCTAGACATAGAAATTCGGCAGGTAACTGGGATATCACTAAACGTGGTGCTGATTCCTACCTGATGCAGGATGGTCAGACTATCTGGACCAGCCCAGATTTTGAAACAGATAAGGATCCTTATGCTGAATTCAGAAAAAGAGATCTCCGAATGTTGTATACCATTACTCCTCCTTTCAGAGTGAAAACAGTAGCAGGAAATCAGCTCGCTTGGGATTATACTAGTGACGTAAAAGATCGTGAGTATATTGACTTTATGGCTGGTATTTCAAGTCCGACTCAGAAAGAATTACCATCTAGAAATCATGCCGGTTATATATTGAGGGTTTCACCTCACTACAGAGATTTCAATGAAGGTGATCCTTATAATGTTTCCAGAACAGGTTACAAGTTGTTTAAATACTACAACCGTCTTCACGATATTCAGAACAATGATTTCAATGACGCACCGATTTTCAGAATGGGTGAGGTCTTGATCAATTATGCTGAAGCAAAGTGGGAACTGGGTGAGTTTAATCAGAATGTGGCAGACATGACTATCAATAAACTTAGAGCAAGAGGAAAAGTAGCTCCGATGAATGTGGCAAGTATTACTGTGGGATTTGATCCTAAAAGAGATCCCGATATTGATCCTGTGTTGTGGGAGATCAGACGTGAGCGTGGCATCGAATTAATGGCTGAAGGCTTTAGATTTGATGATCTGAGAAGATGGAAGAAAATGGACTATACTAATAGTCCAAAACTGGGTCGCTGGATAGTAGGATCTAAAGTGAACAATAGAATTCCAATCCAAGGTGGAGCTGCAGAAGGATATATCCAGTTCTTTCCTGGTACTCCTCCAGCTTGGGAAGATTATCAATACTTGTATCCAGTGCCTTCCGAAGAGATAGCCCTTAATCCAAAATTGGAACAGAATCCAGGTTGGTAAATTCTACTTAAGAATAACTAGTGCCCTTCAGTCCATATAGATTGGAGGGCATTTTCATTAAATTTGAATCCTCATATCTAACACTCAGTTGAATTTCAATTGTTGTTCCCAGAGGTGTTTTGAACGAGTAATTTTAATCTCAATTTTCAATCTAAACCAATATCGAAAGTGAATAGTTTTTTAAGAATGATGAGCCTGCTCGTATTGGTAGGCGCTTTTCCAAGTGTGGGACACACACAGGAGAAACCCAATATAATATTCATCCTGGTAGATGATCTTGGATATGGTGACATAGGTGTTTTTTTTCAAAATGAAAGAAAAGTACGGAACGACCGAAGTGAACCATGGATCATGACTCCAATGCTGGATAAAATGGCAAATGAGGGAGCTATGTTGACGAACCATTATACTGCTGCTCCTGTCTGCGCACCCTCTAGAGCTTCAATTTTAATGGGGGTCAGCCAAGGACATGCGCACGTTCGCAATAATCAATTTGATAAGGAAATCGGGGATAATTATACGGTCGCTGATGTGCTTAAGAATGTAGGATACGAAACCATTGCGATTGGTAAATGGGAATTACAGGGAAAAGGAAAAGGGCCTGATTGGCCAGCACACCCGTTGAAAAAGGGCTTTGACCAGTACTTTGGTTATATCCGACATGGAGATGGACACGAGCATTATCCTGTAGAAGGAGTTTACCGTGGGAGCAAGGAAGTGTACGATGGGTATGAATTGGTAGAAGGACTTGACAAGTCTTATACGGGAGATTTGTTCACGGCCAAGGCAAAAGACTATATTATTTCACATCAAAATAAGAAGTCAGCACAACCATTTTTCATGTATTTGGCCTATGACACCCCTCATGCAGTACTGGAATTACCTACGCAAGATTATCCTGCAGGTGGTGGCTTGAATGGAGGACTTCAATGGCTAGGTACTCCTGGTGAAATGATTAATACAGCTTCCGGCGAAGTGGATTCATTTACCTATCCTGAATTTGCCAATGCTACCTACGATCACGACAAAGATGTAAACACTCCAGAGGAGGAGTGGCCATCTACCTACAAGCGATACGCTACCGTGAATAGACGTATTGATGATCAAGTAGGAGATTTGATGCAATTGCTCAAAGACCTGAATATTTCAGAAAACACCTTGGTTGTATTTACTTCAGATAATGGTCCGTCCAGAGAGTCTTATTTACCCAAGGACTATGTGGCCTATACGCCTGAGTTTTTTAATAATTTCGCAAATTTTGACGGCATAAAGAGAGATGTGTATGAGGGAGGTTTACGCACAGCTACGATTGTACATTGGCCATCACATATCAAAGGAGGGACTGTCGTTTCTACCCCAAGTATTTCGTATGACTGGATGGCAACCTTCGCGGACGTTTCCCAGGCAGCAGCACCTATTCGTACAGATGGTGTATCCTTATTGCCTTCTCTGATCGGAAAGGGAAAACAAGCCTCCAGCAAAATATATGTAGAATATTCTGAAAATGGGAAAGTGCCTGGCTATGATGAGTTTTTGGAATCTCACCGAAACAAAAAGCGTGGGGAAATGCAGATGCTTAAAAAAGGTGATATGGTAGGGGTTCGCTATGATATTCAAAACCAAGCCGATGATTTTGAGATATATAATGTAGTGAAAGATCCGCAGCAAGCGAGGAACCTAGCTGGTGAAAATATCAAACTGCAAGAGGAATTCAAGTCTATGGCACTTAGAGGTAGAATGGCGGATGTAGGAGCTCCTCGTCCTTATGATAATTCACTTGTTCCAGCATTGGAAGGTCTGAAAGTCAAAGAAGGCTTACTAGCCACTTCATATCAGGTCAACAGCGCTTTCATACCTTCAGTATTGGGGAAAGCAATTTCAGAAGAAGTGCAGGATTTGCCAGCTATTGAAGGCGAAAGTGGAGATGGTAATCTAGTAGTTTGGACTGGATACATCAAAGTTCCAGAAGGTGGGAAATACACTTTTTCTGCTGATCGCAAACAAAGTCACTTCTTTATGCGAATTCATGATAGTTCGGTAGTAGATGGTAATTATTCGACAGATGATTCACCTCAGGGTACTGTTTATCTGGAAGCAGGAAATCACCCTGTGAAAATTTATATGTTGAAGGAAGACAGCTCGCCAAAACTTGACTTGTCATGGAGTTTTGAAAATGGACCTACGGTGTTAATTCCCTCAGAATTCTGGTTTAGATAATTAAAAGAAGCCGTGTTCGAAGAGGTGGTGAATTCTTAAATAATAACTTTATGTAAAATCTGTAACATATTTATTTACAATAAACAATAAAGCTTTACCTAATCAATAGGTAAAGCTTTATTTATGAGTCTGTATTGATATTAGTCGTTTGGGTAAGGAATGTAAACGAAGCTCGTAAAAGCACCATCCATCACAAATAAACAGCAGAATTCATCTGGGTCCTTGTAGGCTTTTTCGAAGTCAGGAAGTGATTCTTCAGCGATTAACTTGCGTTGCACAAACTCATCCACATAGGTCATGAAGTAGTTCCAATCCAAATCTTTTTCATCTTTTCCGATGAAGATTTTCCCAATTGGCTGCATCTCTTTGGAGATAGGAAAGATTGGGAAATCAGAGAATTTTCGAGTTCTGATTTGATAGGATGCTTCCTTGAGCGTATCTGAAATCTTTATAAAATCACTGGTTATTGTACCCAGGTATTTACCACTTAGTTCGGGATCGTTGAAATCTGAAATCATGATTTTAGAGTTAAGAGTACGACGTTTTCTACGTGATAAGTCTGCGGGAACATGTCCACAGGTTGAATTTTTTCTACTTTATATTTTTCTCCCAAAAGCGCTACATCTCTAGCCTGAGTCGCAGGATTGCAGGACACGTACACGATTTTGGGAGCGTTCAATCTCAAGAGCATCTGAACTACCTTCTCATCCATTCCGGCACGTGGAGGATCAGTGATGATGAGATCTGGAGCAGCTTGATTTGCGATGAATTCCTCGTTCAGCATGTCTTTCATATCGCCAGCATAGAAAAGGGTGTTGTCTATTCCGTTGATCTGAGAATTGATCTTCGCATCTTCGATAGCAGCTGGCACGTACTCGATGCCTATAACTTGCTTGGCTTTTTTGGCTATGAAATTGGCAATAGTGCCTGTTCCCGTATAGAGATCATAAACTACCTCATCGCCTTGCAAATCGGCGAAATCACGCGCTACTTTGTACAATTCGTAGGCTTGCTCGGAGTTGGTCTGGTAGAAAGATTTCGGGCCAATTCGGAATTTCAAACCTTCCATTTCTTCCTCGATATAATCCTTTCCTGAGAAAGTAACTAAGTCTAAATCATGGAAAGTCTCATTTCCTTTGGTGTTAATCACATACAGCAAAGAGGTGATTTGAGGGAATTTCTCAATCAAATGCGCCATTACCTTTTGGATTCCTTCCGGATCATCTTCCCCGAATTGCACGATCACCATGGATTGCTCCGTGCTGGTGGTTCGGATGATGAGATTGCGAAGTAGCCCAACTCGTCCTCTAATGTCATAGAAGGTTAGTGCATTTGCGAGCGCAAAAGTTCTCAACTCATTTCTAACGTCATTAGAGATATTCCCTTGCAAGTAGCAGTGATCCACATCGACGATTTTGTCAAACATTTTCGGGATATGAAAGCCCAATGCATTTCTGTCAAACTCTTCTCCTGACTGGATCTGCTCAACAGTTAACCATTTCTTATTTGAAAAAGTAAAATCAAGCTTATTTCTATAGTATCGAGTATTTTCAGAACCTAAAGTCGGCATCACTTCAGGGATTTCCACTTTGGCTATGCGCTGAAACTGATCCAAAACCTGCTGACGCTTGTAGGTTTTCTGCAAGTCATAATTGATGTGTTGCCACTTGCAGCCACCGCATGTGCCGAAATGTGAGCAAAAAGGATCAATTCGTTCTTTGGAATATTCGTGGAAATTAACCGGTTCTCCCTCCATGAAAGAGCTTTTCCCTTTGGTGATCCGTACATCTACCACATCTCCAGGAGCTACTCCCGTTACAAAAACCACTTTCTCCTCATGATGTCCCAAACATTTCCCCTCCGAAGCTATTCGCTCGATGAGTAGGTTGGTAATCACTTTGTTTTTCATTTTTCGCGACATGGGCGCAAAATTAAGTAAAAAAGATGAGGTGGATCAATGGAATGAGAATTAGAATAAAAATGTATATTTAGGTGTTCTACGAATAATTAGATGATTAATGAAAAAATAGTATAATGAAAAGCACTTTTATGATTTTGTGCCTTGCCTTATTTTTCTATTCCTGTGGAAAGGGTGGCGGGAAGGTGGGTGAAAAGAATGATTTGATTCTCAGATTAGGTGGACAAAAGATTATTCCAGTGAATGACAAATCCACTAATTTTTCCATACTTTCTCAAGTTCACATTGAGGAAAATGGTAATCAACTTTATATTCATCTCAATTATTTCCGTTCTAATCCAAACTATATATTTATTAATTCCTTCGCAGATCCCGCTTTAGATTTGGTTTTGGAATTTGAGAATGAAGGGCCAAACGGAGTGGGAACCATAACTGAGTTTTATTTTCATTCCTATGATTCTATCTTTTTAGTAGATAGATACAGCTATACGGTTTCGCTAGCGGATTCTTCTGGAAGAGTTAAGCAATCGTATAGGCTTAAAGAAAACGAAGGCAATAGGCCAGATGAGGATTCTGTATTACCCTGGAGTACCTCCAAATCACGGATGTTTCTCAAAGGTAAACTTCTGTATATTCCTTGCGTCCCAGATACAGATCCATTTAAAAGTCAATACAAGAGTAAGAATTTACTGATCAAATTAGACTTGGAAACAGGAGAGTATACTACACTTTTAGGATATCCTGAATGGTACCAAGATGGGAATTACTGGGGAGGGGCAGACCATATTTTGCCCAGCATATCATCCTTTAAAGATCCAGATAAGATTTTAGTAAGCTTTCCCCTGGTAGATTCAATCTATTTGCTTGACCTCAGAACTGAAAAGATGTCACCATTTTTTTGGATGGGTAATTCACATATTGAAAAACCTAATCCAATTAATTTTAAAGAAAGCCAAACAGATAAGCAGCGACATTTTCAATTGTCAACAGATTACTATTTTTCCTTGAACTACGATCCTTTTAGAAAAGAATACTGGAGACTGTTTTATAAGAAATATGATGAGGAATCCATTGCAAAAATACTTAAAACTGATAAAGGTTTACCAAACCAGAGGTCAGTTATTATATATGATGAAAATCTAGAACGAATCGGAGAATTTGATTTTAATAAGGACTGGCGTGCCTCTGGCTACAATCTATTCTTTCTAAAGGAAGGTGTTTATGTAGCAGTAACTCCTGACTCTATTGAGGATAAGGTGTTTTTTCGTCAATTGATTGTAAATTAGGATAGAACTAGCCTTTTTTCACAACTATAATAAAATGGCAAACACCTATCATCAGATTTACATCCAATTGATTTTTGCCGTGAAGGGGCGGCAGAGTCTTTTGAAAAAGGAGTTTCGTCAGGAGTTTTTCAAAGTTATGGTTTTGATGATTCAAGATCTTGGCCACAAGTCCATTATAGTCAATGGAGTCGCTGACCATGTCCATTGTTTTATAGGGCTAAATCCCGACAAAACCATTTCAGATTTGGTTGAAAAATTAAAAACCTCATCTAACCATTTTTTAAAAGATAAGAAGTGGGCGGACGGAAATTTCTCATGGCAGAAAGGGTATGGAGCTTTTTCATATTCAAAATCTCATGTCGATAACGTGTATCAGTATATATTGAATCAAGAGATTCATCATCAAAAAATGACTTTTAAGGAAGAGTATATGACGCTTCTAAGGAAATTTGAAATTGAATTCAAGGATGAGTATTTATTTGAATTCTTGGATGATGTGCCCTTATGAGCGATTTTAGGGTAGATAATAAATCGCTTCTCCGAAGCTCGTGCTATCAATTTTGATTAATAATTACAATCAAAAAGCTTCTCCGAAGCTGTTTCAAAGCCAATATTGTTCGATAAAAAATAGTTTGACTCTGAAAATATAAAATCTACATTAATAACGCCAGCGGCGCATTTTAATTGTAGCAATGTGATCCCGAATCCACCAGAGCATCAGAGGTGCGATTTAATCTTTATCGGGTAAATTGAAATTTCTATGATAGGTTTGGATATTAAATCGCTTCTCCGAAGCTCTTCCTATCAACTTTCATTGAATTTTACAATCAAAAAGCTTCTCTGAAGCTGTTTCAAAGCCAATATTGTTCGATATAAAAGTGATTGACTCTGAAAACACAAATTCTTACATTAATAACGCCAGCGGCGCATTTTGACTGTTAATACGTGGTTGTGAATTAGCCAAAGCACCAGCGGTGCGATTAGATCTTCAATCGGGCAAATAATTACTCTGATGATGTTATCAGTTATAAAATCACTTCTCTTAAGCTCTTGCAGATTAATGGGATTATTTTTTATAAATAAAAAGCTTCTCTGAAGCTAAAATTAATCTCAGGACCTAATTGAATGATATTTTAGCTGTTGGGTTTTCGATATATTCTGAGTAGCTCCAGCGGCGCATTTTTATTGTAATAACAGGATTCCGAATCGGCCAAAGCACCAGCGGTGCGATTAGATCTTCAATCGTTATATATAATTCCAAAACTTTAAAATTGATTTTTTGGTTAGAAAAAGGTTCAATAGAAAATTTGCATTTTGGCTGAGAAATTGAAGCAAATCGCTTTTGTTGCTTTCTCCAATTCAAAATTTAAAAATCACAATTCAGTATCTTTGCACGATCAATGAAACAAGACAGCCTAAAAGATAAAGTAGTAATCATCACTGGAGCTTCCTCTGGTATAGGGGAATCCTGTGCTCTTGCCTTTGGCAAGGCTGGTGCTAAGATTGTGATTACAGGCAGAAATCAGGATAAACTGGAGTTAAGTAAAGCTAAGCTTGAAGCTGAAGGCATAGTTGTGTTGGCTATTTCGGCTGATGCTGGGGTGATTGATGACAATGAGCGCATGGCAAAGACAGTATTGGCAGAGTTTGGGAAAATTGATATTCTGATAAATAACGCGGGAATAACTATGCGAGCCTTGTTTGAAAACCTTGATTTTAAGGTCTTTCATAAAGTGATGGACACGAATTTTTGGGGTACAGTTTATGCCACTAAGTTTTGTTTGCCGTCTATCCTCGAGAACAAAGGATCTGTGATCGGGATTTCTTCAGTCAATGGATTCCGCGGTACACCAGCTCGAACGGCCTATACCGCTAGCAAATATGCCATGAATGGATTTTTTGAATCACTTAGAACTGAGGTAATGAAGAGAGGTGTTCATGTGCTGGTGGCTTGTCCTGGATTTACTGCTTCAAACATTCGTATAAACGCACTGGATGCGCATGGATCTTTGCAGGGCGATTCGCCCAGAGATGAATCTAAAATGATGAGTTCGGAAGAAGTAGCAGAGAGAATACTGAAAGCTACGTTGAAAAGAAAGCGTGATTTGACGCTTACTACACAAGGATGGTGGTTGAAGTTCTTAAATAAATGGATGCCAGGAAGGTTGGATTATATTGTCTACAATCAATTGAAAAAGGAAAAAGACTCACCTTTCCACTAAATGCATGAATCGATCTTTCAGACTTACCGAAATAGACTTGTTGACCTGTCTTCCAAAAATAGGTCACTTTATTTGCCAAAAACGGAAGGATTCGGGATCGTTGATCTGAAAGAGCTAGATTTTTTGAATGGAGAAAATAGCTTTGAAATCATACGAAAGGCGATTTCTTCTAAGAAACCAATTCCATTAATTCCAGAATCTGACCCTAGAATTGGGAGTGTAAATACGCTTTCCAAGACATTAGCTAGGCTTTCATTTCGAGACCAATTGACCCGGGAGGAGACAGGCGAGCAATCTCTTTATCTAGGTTGGCCATTTGTGGAGGGGAAATTAATAAATGGTCAAGTTCTTCGTGCTCCATTATTGCTTTTGGGAGTAAAAGTCCAACTGGAAAATGGGCTTTGGAATCTCTCCAAAACCGATGATTGGCAATGGAATCCTGCTTTTCTGTTAGCTTATTCACGCGGATATGTGAAAGCATTTGATGTGGACGCTTTGAATCAAGCTTTGCAGGAATTAGCAATAGATGCAACTGAATTCCGTACTGGGTTCTCTAAATTACTCAATGATCACTTCTCGATTCAGCTAAGTTCATCGCTGTTTGAAGATCAGCTAACTCAGTTTCCAATTTCTCAATTGAGCGTTGATTCTACTAGTTTCCAAGATGGAAAGTTGGTTTTGAAAAGCTATGCACTTTTGGGTCAATTTGCTCAGAAGGGCAGTTTTCTGTTTACAGATTATGAAAATCTGGAAAATGAATTTGGCGAGTTGAGTTTGGAGGAAATGTTCACTCAGCATTTTGCAAGGGATGACAATCAGCCTATTCCTAGAGAAGAGCAGCTTTTTCCTGTGTTTCCTTTAGATGCTTCACAGGAGAATGTGTTGGTTAAAGTTCGACAAGGAAAGAGCTTAGTAGTAGAAGGTCCTCCAGGTACAGGTAAATCCCAGTCGATCGCGAATCTAGTTTCGGATTATTGTGCTAGAGGAAAAAAAGTCTTGGTAGTTTCTCAAAAGAGAGCGGCCTTGGATGTGGTATTTGAGCGATTGGAGAATGCTGGTTTTGGTGGTTTCTTGGGTTTAGTACATGATTTTCGTGCAGATCAAAAGGTCCTTTTTCAGAAAATCAAAGCTCAAATCGAAGGGATAGAAGCATATCAAGAGGAGAATAGAGGAATTGATTCTATTCAACTCGAACGCGAGATCTCGCAGTATTCCAAGACTATAACCAGACTTTCAGAGAAATTTGAAATGTTTAGAACTGCTCTTTTTGACTCTGAGTCTGCTGGAATTCCTATCAAGGCAATGTATCTGAACGCAGATCTGAAAATGCCAATGTTTGAGCATTCGGATTTAGCTAAGCTCGATTTTCAAGGAGCGCAGGAATTTGAGAAGTTTTATAAAATTTACTTTTCTTATCAGGCTCAGTTCAAAGATAACTTTTGGGAAAGCCGAATTTCTTTTGCCCATTTTGAGCCAGCTGTTTTCCCAAGAATTTCTCAAAGCATTAAAGAGATATCTGGTTTCAGTTCAAATTCAACAATTGCGAATCCCGATATTTTAGCTCAGCTGATTTTAACGAAATGCAATTTCGTTGATGAGTTGGATGGTTTGACGAATTATCTGAATCAGTTGGAGCGGCCTACTTTAGCTATTTCCGCAGTTTTCGATTCAAAGTTTTTATCGAAAATCACCAAACTTCAGAAATGGATTTTGGTATCGATTGAAAAACTTCAGCATTTGCAGCTAGGGATTGGGACCAGTCCAGAAAACCTGTCAAAACTTGAAATAGAGCTATATTCTCTGAGCCCAAAATCAAATTCATGGCTTGGGAAAATCCAAGTGAATTTGAGTAAAAGCAGGTATTTACTGACTTTTGGAATTCTGAACAAGGCGAATCTGAGTTTTGATGCAGCGTCGATTTCCAGTATTCGGGACGAACTTGAAACGCTCAAATCATTAAATCATGAACTTTCCGAACTTCCAAAAATTGAAGGAGTGGAGGTGACTGAGCTCTCTGTCGAAGCATTAAGACGTCAGCTTGATTTACTTGACCCAATTCTAAATTGGATAGAGTTATGGAAGAGTCAAAGTGATATTCAATCGATAGTTAGTTGGAATATCAGTGAATTTAAGGTTCAGCTCGCCCAACTAAATCAGCTAGCAAAATCACTTCAGCTTAATGCTATAAAGTGGAAGGCCTATTTTAGTGATGAGCAAATTCTGGGAGTTTTGAAAAATGAAATTCCTGAAACCTCTGCTGAACTGCAGTTGAATCAGACTTTTTCTGAGTTGGTTGCCTTTGATCGCTTCTTGGAAAGTTCTGACTCAATTACTATTTCACTTGCCAAAAAGGTGGAATCAGAATTCCCGGAATTAGACTTGTCAAATCAGCTTTCAGCTTTCTGGAATTCTTGGTATTTGGCTTGGATTGCTAGTTTGGAAGCGAAAAATCCTATTTTGGCTGAAGCTGGCGGTTTGAAAATGGAGCATGAGTTGGATGAGTTGAAGGAAGCAATTCTTGAAAAAAGGAAGATCTCTAAACATATCGCTTTACTTAGGCTTAGGGAGCAAGTCACGGCTGATTTGGAATTTAATCGATTGGGAAATAGGCTGACTTATCGAGATTTGCTTCATCAGGTGAGTAAGAAGCGGCAACGTTGGCCAATTCGTAAATTAGTGGAAGAAATTGGGGAGGAAGTTTTTCGCTTGTTGCCCTGTTGGTTTGCGAGCCCGGAGACTGTTTCTGCCTTGTTTCCACTTGATCAAGAATTCGATCTGGTGATTTTCGATGAGGCTTCACAATGTCAGGTTGAGCGAGGATTCCCGGCAATGCTTCGTGGAAAGCAGGTGGTAATTGCTGGAGATTCCAAGCAGCTGAGGCCTTCGGATTTCTATCAAGTAAAATGGGAGTCTGATGAGGAAGGCTTGGAATACGAAGCAGAATCATTACTTGAATTGGCAGGTAATTTCTTTGAAAAATATCAACTGAAAGGTCATTATCGTTCTTCAGATCCGAATTTGATTCATTTTTCCAATCTGCATTTCTACGAAAATCAATTGGAATCCTTACCGGATTATGAGACTTCGATGGCTGGCCAGCCTGCATTTTCTTGGGAAAAAGTAGAAGGTATTTGGACTAACCAAGTGAATAAAATGGAGGCTGATGCAGTCGTTTTGAAAGTTGCATCTATTCTAAGTTCCAGCCCAGCAGATACTATTGGGATAGTGACTGGAAATTATTTTCAGATGGAATTGATTCGCGAAAAGCTCTGGAAAGCGGGTTTTCAAGATTTTGGAATCAAGGTTCGTAATATCGAAAATGTGCAAGGAGACGAGTTCGATCAGGTTATTTTGTCCTTGGGCTATGCTCCAAATCTAGAAGGGAAGTTGGTGACTAACTTTGGTTTGCTAGGTAAGTCGGGAGCGGAAAATAGACTAAATGTGGCTATCACCCGAGCTCGGAAGATGATGCATGTGATTTCAAGTATTGAACCGGCGGATTTTCGTCCTAGCCAACTTAAAAATCCAGGATTAGTTTTACTCAGAGAGTTTTTGGCTTTTGCTCAAGAGCAAAGTAAATGTCCTTCCATTCCAGTTGCGAAGTCTAAAGCGAAAGGTTACGAGATTGATTGGAGCTTGAAGAATAAGCTGCTTGCTAGTGGTAATTCTTACACTTTAGAAACCCCGTCAGCAGTGATGGATATGATTTGGAGTGAATCAAATGGTGCTAAGAAGGCAGTGCTTACGGACGACCAACGATTTTTTAGTGCATCTAGTGCAAAAGCGGCTTTAGCTTATCATCCTATTTTGCTTGAACAAAAAGGATGGAGTTTTGAATGGAAATGGAGTAGAGAGATTCTTGTTAGCATTAAATAGTATCATTTTGAATGATAATTCATTCGTTAAGTCTATTTTTCTTAATTAATGACTGATTTGTCATTCATTATTATTTTTGATCTTTTGTATTATAATTCATTCATTAAGAGGTACATTTATGGATAATGAATGATATTTAAGTCATGGATTACAATCAAATAAGCGATTTAGCAATTCTTCAAAAGCTGGGAGACTTTGTCAAGCATCATCGTATGGCTCAAAACAAATCTCAAGAGCAGTTGGCTACAGAGGCGGGTGTGAGTAGATCCACGTTGAGCCTGCTAGAGCGCGGCGAAAAGGTTAATTTGATCACTTTGATTCAAGTGCTCCGTGTCCTTAATCAATTACAATGGTTGGACTCGTTTGAAGTAAAGCCCGTAATTAGTCCTATGACCTATATTAAGCTTCAAAAGAGGCATGAGCGTCAGCGTATTCGCAATGTGAATATGGCAGCTGAAGATCCACCCTTAGAATGGTAGTATCGGCTGAAATCTGGATATGGGATAAGTTTGCTGGGGCGATACTATGGGATGAGTCGGAGCTGATGGGCAGTTTTGAATTCAATCAAAATTTCCTTAGCTCGGGTCTGGATATTTCTCTTATCAAAATGCCTTTGAGTCAAGGGAACAGGGTTTATAAATTTCCTGAAATCCGAAAGTCCCGAGGCGATGTTTTTGACACGTTCAAGGGGTTGCCCGGTTTGCTGGCAGATATGCTACCGGACAAATATGGGAATCAATTGATTAATGCTTGGTTGATCCAAAATGGTAGAGGAGCAGATAGTCTCAATCCTGTAGAGCAACTTTGCTTTATTGGAAAGAGAGGGGTTGGAGCTTTGGAAATCAAGCCATCTCTTCGGGATGAGTCGATCAAAGCGAGTTCAATCGAAATAGATAGCCTGGTAAATATCGCAGGGAAAATCCTCAATTCCAGAGCCGATTTCCAGTCCAACTTAACAGACGAGGAACAGTCTGCGCTTTCTGATATTCTCAAGATCGGTACTTCCGCAGGTGGTGCGCGTGCAAAGGCAGTGATTGCTTTCAATCCTAAAACAGGTGCGGTGAAAAGTGGTCAGGTAAAGGCTCCAGCTGGATTCTCCTATTGGATCATCAAATTTGATGGTGTACATGATTCTCAATTTGGTGCTACAGTGGGCTTTGGAAGAGTAGAAATGGCCTATTATCTAATGGCTGTAGCTGCTGGGGTCGAGATGAGTGAGTGTAGATTGCTTGAGGAAAATGGCCGCGCTCACTTTATGACCAAGCGATTTGATCGAGAGGATAATGGTCAAAAAATACATATGCAGAGCTTATGTGGTATCCGCCATTTTGATTTCAATCAAGTTGGATTCTTTAGTTATGAGCAGGTTTTTGAGACCATGAGAATGCTACGACTTTCGTATCCTGAAGCTGAGCAGATGTTCATTCGAATGGTTTTTAATGTGTTGGCAAGGAACTGTGATGATCATACCAAGAACTTTGCGTTTCTGATGGATCAAAACGGGAAATGGTCGCTGTCACCCGCTTACGATATTTGCTATGCTTATCGCCCTGGAAGTCTCTGGGTGAGTGCTCAGTCCTTGACTGTAAATGGTAAAAGAGAAGAAATCGTCGAAGCTGATTTCTTGGAAGTAGCCCGACAGATGAATATCAAAAAGCCTGAGGAAAAGATCGCTCAGGTGAAATCAGCAGTGAGTAAATGGGGCGAATTTGCGGATGAAGTGAATGTTGAGAGTGGTTTACGAGATTCTATTCAAAGCACATTATTGATATGATGTGAGTGGGGACACTCTTATCGATATCAGTATTGTAAAAGATTATAAACTCGCCATCCATCTAGCCAGCTGTACTTCATGTACAAGGTAATTCCCTTCGTCTTTTATGACCAATTCTAATTTTTCTAAAGCTTTCAAGGCTGTACTCACAGTGCTTGCTGCTCCGAGGTTATGCTTTTGGGTAAAGTCTTTGCTAAGTGGGTTTTGCAAGGGTTCTTCCTTAGCAATCGCTCGAAATACATTCCACTGAGCGCGTGTAAGCATCTTTTGGAAATTTGCAAAAACAGCCTGTTGCTGCTTCAAAATCTGATCGAATACCACATCCACATCCGAATTGCTCACTTTTTTGTAATTAGCAAAAAGATGATTGCAGACTAGCTGTACGGTATAAGTTTGTCCACGGCTCCAGCTATAAATCTTCTCAATTGAATTAGGCTCTATTGTCTTTTTTGCAGCTTGAAAATGCTCAGTGATAAATTCCGCATATGCCTCAAGGGCTATTGGCTGAAGGGATTCCAGCTGGGAGCTTTGATAAAAGGGCCGCTTTTTCTCCGTAAACATAGCCTCCATCAGCGTGCGATGACTACCGCTGAAGATAAACCGTACTTCAGGGATTTGCTGAACCCAGGTTCGAAAAACAGCTTCTGCCTTGTTGTCTTCATAGTCTGAGATTTGCTGAAACTCGTCGATTGCGATCACTATTCGCTTTTTTCGAGAAAGCAGAAATTCTCCCAGAGCCTTGAGTGATTGGCTTGGTTGCTCTGATTTATTTATTCCAAGTGTTATTTCCGGTAAACCAGAAAGTGGACTGAAATTGATTGATGCTCCAATAGAAGCGAGTAGTTTTTGGATGCTTGCACTGATGCCTGAGGTGGTTCTGCCGTATTTTTCATAGATAGCTGAAGCAATTGCTTGTATCGCTTCGTCCATGTTTTGGGTAGCAAGCAAGTCTATGTAGATTGTTTCACAACCTTTGGAAGTTTCTAATTCTTCAAAAAGTCGATGGATAAGCGCTGATTTACCTAGTCTTCTCCATGCATAAAGTACCACGTTTCTATCGTTTTCTATATGAGAAATGAGCATGTTTAGATCATTTTCTCTGTCACAGAAATAGTCTTTCCCTTGATAGGTATTGATTACAAATGGATTGAAGGGATCTTTCATGATTCTTAGATTTAATATTACGTAAATAGCGTTACGTAAATAGCGTTACGTAAAGTACGTAATAAAAACCTTAATTATCAATTCGTCATTATTTTTAAGAGCGAAATATTAAGTACTAAGTGAAAGTGACCAAATACTTACATATACCCAACCGCAGTATAAACGACTATCCCAATCCACTCCTTTGACAGTTTGTGCCAGATAAAGATGGAATAAGGGTCAGGGAAAAATAAGGTTGGGATATCGTATTTGGTGTCGTTGCTATAATAATCCGTGGGGAAAGTTTCTGTTTGAAACCCAACTTTATCGAAGCAAGCTTTGGATCTTTTCATATGAAAAGCGGAAGTGATCAGTATAAATTCCTGATTAACGTCTATTCCATTTTGCTCCAAAAAATCCTTGGTGAAAAGAGCATTTTCATATGTGTTTTTGGATTGATCTTCTATCATTACATCCTCAGCTGGAACTCCAGTCATCAGAAGGAATCGTTGCAGAAGTTCGGCTTCTGACTGTGGATTTACGGGGTTGAGCCCTTGTCCACCGGTGATGAGTATTTTCTTAATTTTCCCCTCACGGTAAAGCTGCAAGGCATGAGTGATTCGATCTGCACCCTTATTAAAAAAAGTCCGGTCGTAAGCGGTCTTACTCAGGTTTGTAACTCCGGTGAGTACTATGCCTATTTCGTGATTTCCCACCTCATTAAAGGCTTTAAAATCTGGTTCCCAGGCAAGCATAGCTTGATTTGCAATAAATGGGTTTGAGAAAAACCAAAGCAAAAATATCCCTATCCAAAGTGCTCTTTTTCCCCATCTTCTTTTGATGAAAAAAGCCCCAAACACAATCAGAATGATAATAATAGTGAGGGGAAGAGCAAGGAAGCTTAAAAATTGGGAGAAGTAGAAAAACATGAATTGATTTTAGTGTTTGTTGTAAAGAAAGGAGTGAAATGATCAATAATCAAATTCAATGTTAAATGTGCAATAATCAAGTAGCCAAGCCTTGAAAATTGAGCAATGAAAATTGTCCATTGCTCATTTCCAAAATCTTTTGCCCAACATTTCCTTAAATCCATCACATCGGGTTATTTTTGAGCATGAGTTCAAACCAACCTAACCTATTGCCTTTGCTTCAAGAACTTTCCACTCAACTGGAAGGAACTTTGCAACTGGATGCGCTTACCAAAACACTTTATGCCACTGATGCTTCCGTTTATAGGGAAATCCCTTTGGCAGTAGCTTTTCCAAAAAGCGATTCAGATATCCAGAAACTGATACTTTTTGCCTCCAAAAATTGCACTTCACTGATACCAAGAACTGCGGGTACCTCACTTTCGGGTCAGTGCGTAGGTAATGGGATTGTGGTGGATGTGTCCAAGCATTTTACCAAAATACTGGAATTGAATGTAGCCGAGCGCTGGGTTCGAGTGCAGCCAGGAGTGGTGCGTGATGAACTCAACCGCTTTTTAAAGCCTCATGGACTTTTCTTTAGTCCCATTACTTCCACTGCCAACCGTGCGATGATTGGTGGTATGGTAGGAAATAATTCTTCTGGTACTACTTCAATCGTCTATGGAGTAACGCGCGATAAAGTCATCTCCCTTGATACTATTTTGAGTGATGGAAATTCAGTGAAATTTGAGGAGCTTTTAAAAGATGAGTTTGAGAAAAAGACAAAACTTCAATCGCTTGAAGGTGATATTTATAGAAAAGTAGCTGAGGAGTTGGGAGACGAGGAAGCTCGACAAGAGATTCATGCTCAATTTCCCAAAAAGTCTATCCATAGAAGAAACACTGGTTATGCAGTAGATGAATTGTTGAAGGCTGATATTTTTGAGGGGGAAGAAAAATTCAACTTTTGTAAGCTTTTAAGTGGTTCTGAAGGCACTTTGGCTTTCACTACAGAAATCAAAATCAGCCTTGATCCACTACCTGAGCCTATTGAAATCGTGGTTGCAGCGCATTTCGAGACGATTCATCAAAGTATGGTTTCAGCTCAGACGGCCATGAAGCATCCAGCAACTGCAGTGGAATTGATGGATAAAATTATTTTGGATTGCACCAAAGAGAGTATAGAGTATAGCAAAAACCGCTATTTCGTAGAGGGTGATCCTGAGGCACTATTGATGGTGGAGTTTCGGGGAAATACTTTGGAAGAAGCTATGGCAAAAGGCAAAGCTTTGGTGGATGACTTGAAAGCAACAGGACTTGGCTATGCGTATCCTATCATTGAGCCAGCGATGGTTTCTACCGCTTGGGCACTTCGCTCTGCAGGGTTGGGGCTTTTGGCAAATATACCTGGAGATGCGAAGGCGGTGGCATGTATTGAAGATACTGCTGTGGATATCGAAGATCTCGCCAATTACATTGATGAAGTAGATGAAATGATGGCAGGATTCAATCAAAAGCCTGTTCATTATGCTCATGCCGGAGCTGGAGAGATACATTTGCGACCGATTTTGGATTTGAAAAAATCTAAGGATGTGGAGGAGTTCTATCAGATTTCTAAGGCTTCCGCCGAATTGGTGAAAAAGTATCAGGGTTCATTAAGTGGGGAGCATGGAGATGGTAGAGTTCGTGCGGCCTTCATTCCTATGATGGTGGGGGAAAAGAATTATCAGCTTTTCCGTAGGATCAAATTCTCATGGGATCCACAGAATATTTTCAATCCAGGCAAGATCGTGGATGCCGCTCCGATGAATAAATTTCTGCGCTATGAGCCAGATATGGAGACCCCAACTCATGATACCTTAATGGACTTTTCCAATGTGGGGGGTATTCTCCGCTTGGCAGAAAAGTGTAACGGTTCTGGGGATTGTCGCAAGTTGCCTGAATCTGGTGGCACGATGTGTCCGAGCTATATGGCTACTCGCAATGAAAAGGATACTACTCGTGGCCGCGCCAATACGCTTCGGGAGTTTCTCACGATGGACAAAAAGGAAAACGCCTTCAACCATCCTGAGATCAAGGAGGCGATGGATTTGTGTCTTTCCTGCAAAGGCTGCACTGCCGAATGTCCTTCGAACGTGGACATGGCTAGCATGAAAGCTGAATTCCTCTATCAATATCAAAAGACAAACGGTATTCCACTGCGATCTAGAGCTTTTGCCTACATCAATGAGCTAAACGAATTGGGTGCGAAAACTGGTGGCTTAGCAAATTTCATGTTAGGAAATAAGCTAACAGGCGGCTTAATGAAGTCTATTTTGGGTGTAGCTCCAGAAAGAAATCTGCCTGAAATCAGTAAAGTTAGTCTCCGAAAGTGGTACAAGAAGAATTATCAGTCGCTTCCAAGTGCAGCAAAGCAAATCAAATCTGTTTACTTTTTTGTAGATGAATTCACCAATTTCAATGATACTAAGATAGGTATTAAAGCGATTTCATTGTTGAAAAAGCTAGGCTATGATGTGAAAGTCGTAGATCATGAGGAAAGTGGTCGTTCTGCACTTTCTAAGGGCTTATTGCCTAAAGCTAAAAAACATGCTGAGGCAAATGTGATAGTTTTTGAGAAGCTGATTGATGGGAATACACCGCTGATTGGATTAGAACCATCGGCTATTTTGAGTTTCCGGGATGAATATCCTCGAATTGTAAAGAAAGAATTGGCGGAAGCAGCAAAGAAATTGAAATTTCATGTGAAGCTTATTGATGAGTTTTTGGCTCAGGAAATCGCCGCAGGAAATATCAAAGCTGATTCGTTCAATACACAGACACAGCATATTAAGCTTCACGGTCATTGCCATCAAAAAGCACTTTCTTCCATGATTTGGACGCAGAAAATTCTTTCGCTCCCAATAAATTATTCTGTAGAAACTATCCCAAGCGGATGCTGTGGAATGGCTGGAAGCTTTGGCTACGAAGCTGAGCATTATGAAGTTTCTCAGCAAGTGGGAGAGTTGGTGTTATTTCCAGCTATAAGGAAGGCTAATTTACAAACTATTATTGCAGCTCCAGGAACTTCCTGCCGACATCAGATAGCGGATGGTACAGGAAGAAAAGCAAAGCATCCGGTGGAGGTCTTGTGGGAAGCTTTGGCTTAAAAAAAAGATAGATTTTCTAATCAAAAAAAGGCCGGTCTAATAACCGGCCTTTTCTAAAATTAGTTAGCAATACACTTAAGCAGCTACGATGAACAATCCAGCGATTGTTAACACTTCATCCCTAGTCAAAGGCTCGTCAAATGCTTCGGTAATTCCATCTGAACCAATAGGTGTAACAGTGGTGACATTTACCCCACCTTGGATTAAATTATCTTCTCCATTATATACAGCCTGTGTGACTTCCGGCATTCCCGCACCTCTTTCAGCTTGTGTGATCCAGCCTTTGAGGCCTCTCAACCTTCTAACTTCAGAAGCATGTCTTGCTTCCACTGAATGGATTTGTAGCGCAGCAGTCAAAGCATCATTTTCAGCGATCAAGTTTCCTGCTTGTCCTTTGTATGCTCTTACACCAGTATCTTCGAAAGCTTGAGCTAAGATGAGAAATTGCTCATAATTTGTAAATGGGGAAAATGCTCCACCCACAGTAAAATCGAAAGTTGGTTTCGCTACAGGTGTTCCGCCATAGCTCATAATGGCCTTTTTAAGAAATGCCACGTGGTCTACTTCGTGTTTTTCGATGGTCTCAAAGATGGCCCGATCTTTTCCGGCAGGAATTAAATTAGGGCTATTGATGCCCATAGTGTAATACTCGCCTTCCAAATATTCAAGCGTAAGTGCAAAATTGAGCACATTTAATACAGTAGGTATATGGGCAGCTGAGACTTTTTGCGTACTGGCAGCCAAGATTCCGACAGGGATTGCAGCAAATGCAACACTTTTTCCAAAATTTGTGAGCTTTTTAAATGCTTCACGTCTAGAGGTAAATGATTCAAGCTCTTCTGTCTTGATATCATATTTATTGAGAACTTCAAATATTTTCATGATGTGAATTTTAGAGTTATGAGGTTGGTAATTGATTTGCAATGATCTTATTGGTAATAAACGGTGCCGCCATTTCCAATACCATAGTAGGAGAAAAAGCTCTATCCAAACCATTTGCATCAATTACATCGGCACCAGCAAAGGACCTTGGGTCAGCATCAAGAATACTTCTAATCGCTGCAGCATGTCGAGCTTCAACTGAAACGATTTTACCTGCAATTAATAGATAATCAGCACTTTCTAGAAGTTGCCCTGCGCCATTATACGCAGCCACACCGAGGTCTTCAAATGTTTTTGCCGTAGCCAATACACTTGATCTTTCGTTGAAATTAACGCTGCTGAAATCAAAAGACAGATCGATAATAGCATTTTTACCTAACGCCGCTTTTAGAAAATCCCTGTGAGCAACTTCATGGTTTTTGATGTCTTCCATCATTACCTTTTCCGATGGAGAAATTCCAGCGTACATATTCGCTACTACCATCAAATAAAATGCTGCTTCCAACTGCTCCAAAGCATAGGCATAATTCAGGATTCCGATATCTCCTTTTCCCAAAGGAACCGCCCTTACTTCTTGGCCTTTCCCGGTTTTTCTTGCATTTGGAAGTTCTTCAAATACCTCTTGGCAACCTGATAGTAAAATTCCAGTCGAAGCAATGGCTGCTCCACTGAACTTGAGAAAGTTCCTACGATCGCCCACTTTCTGTAGGCCTAACATAGGAACTAAATCCTCTGATGTTGTTTGTTTTGACATGGTGTTTTAATTAAAATGGTTTGAATAAATTGAACAATCATAGCAGAGCAACTCAGCTAATAAACTGGCAGTATTTAATTCAAGAAGGAATAAAATATATGTTAAACTACTATGATTGCTATCTGAAAAAGATTAAAAAGTAATACCATGTGACGTTTTCAAGTTGTCGGCTTGAAATTTACCATTAGGGATTAAGTGCTTTTTTGAGCGTTTAATCAAGGTTTTCTTATATACGAAGTTGGATCTTGGGTTGGATTGATCTAATGTAAAAAAAAAAATATCTCTTTAAGATTTGAGCTTAAAGAAATATTTAGAATAAAGAAAAGGAATACGTGCTTCTAATATTTTTGAGAAATGCCCGAAAAAATCTAAACTAGAAATGAAGGAAATAACTATCCCTCCAAAGGCATCTCTAAAATAAAACAGTTGATCTGAACTAGCCAGTAATCCACACTACCCTAATACCTTCCTAGCTACATATTCCGCACATCTTGCGGCCAGTCTGGCAGTAGCTTGATCATGGTCAAAAGCTGGATTGAGTTCTACGACATCTAGAGAAATAAGCTTTTTACTGGAAGCGATTAATTCAAACACTTTGAAGGCAAATTCAGGCCTGAAGCCCATCGGCGAAGGAGCGGATACTCCGGGAGCAAAAGCTGAGGAGAATCCATCCATATCAACACTTAGGTAGATTTTGTCAACAGAATCTAGAAACCAAAGGATTTTCTCCTGAATCACTTCCCAGTTATTCATTCTGAAATCTTCCATTACCATCCATTTTGCTCCAACTCTGTCTGCAGTCTCAAAAAGTGATTTTGGGTTTACCGAGCGTTGCACTCCTAAACATAAATAGTTGAATGAGTCTGGATTCTCTTCAGCAAGTTGTAAGAATGGAGAACCAGAATGACTCTGCCCGTCAATCGTAGGACGAAGGTCAAAATGAGCATCCATGTTGATAATGCCGAGTTTCTGGTTTTTGGTTGCCAAATGTTTGTAAACTCCCCGTCCATGTGCCAAAGCTAAATCATGTCCTCCGCCCAATAGAATAGGGAAATGCTTTGTTTCAAGCAAATTAAAAACTGTTTCAGAAATCAAATTATGGCTTACGTCCAACTCAGAGTTTTCTGTGTAAACATCACCATAGTCAAAGATTCTACTTTTTTCTGGCAAGTGAAAAGCTAAAGTGCCAAGATTCTTTCGGATTGCATTTGGCCCTTCCGCAGTACCAAGTCGGCCATGATTTCTTTTAACTCCTTCTTCTCCAGCATAGCCTAAGATGCCGACTTTCGGAGTTCCATGGTTATCGTCAACCTTGAGGTCTTTGACAGAGATAGTTGCTTGATGCCAATATTCGATAGTTTCTGATTTCCTGCCTGACCAAAGAGATGGATTTGGATTCTGATGGGACATTGAGTGTTGGATTTAATTTTATGCTAACTTAAAGATGAAGGTTTGATACGTTAGATACCAGAAACAATGTATTCTGTTTTTAGGTAATATTCAAAAGTTCAGCTGGGTTCCAATATGATAGCTATGAAATCGAGCCTGCCTGAGGCAGTCAGGCATGACTCAAAAGTCACACACTGGAATGATTATACCCTGCGAGATTCCATATGGCTATTGAAAATCAAATTATAATCATATGAAAGAATATAGAATTCCCCAGAAAGAAAATATTGACTTGGATGCTTTCAATGAGCCTGATGGTGAATCTGGAAGCTACACCTATGCAGATTACCTCAAGTGGGACTTTGAGGAAATCGTAGAATTAATCAAAGGGAAAATATTTGCTAAAGCTGCTGCTCCAAATCGCCGACATCAAGAGGTTTCAGGAAATATCTATCTAACGATAGGCCAATTTCTAAAGAAATATACCTGCAAAATATACTCAGCTCCTTTTGATGTAAGGTTTTCAAGAGACTCAGATTATTCAAAAATAGATTCTGTAGTCCAGCCGGACATTTCTGTAATATGTGATCCATCCAAATTGGATGATAAAGGTTGTTTTGGTGCGCCAGACTTGGTGGTAGAGATACTTTCACCTGGAAATAGCCGTGTCGAGCTCCAAAATAAGTATGAACTGTATCAGGAATATGGAGTCAAAGAATATTGGGTGGTACATCCAACAGATTGCACGGTTTTGATTTACACCTTGGTTGATGAGAAATTCCAGCCTTCTCGACTTTTTACTTCAGGAGATCAGATTCGATCTACTGCGCTTCCAGGGTTTGTACTTGATCTAGAAGAAATTTTGTAAAGATCAATTAACCAAATTGGTCACAGTGTTGGAACAGAAGGAACAGATAACTTCCTTCTTCTCCACAAGCAGTATTATTATCGGTATTGAAATTCCTATTTCTGGTTTTTTTTAGAATTCAATTGATCCAAAAATATCATCATTCACAAGATTTGGCAAGGTCACTTTCAATCCAGGACTTCGGTCCATTTCGCGTTGGATTGCTTCCAAAGAACCTGAATTTCTCGCCCAAGCACGTCTTGCAATTCCGTTGTTGACATCGTAAAATAGCATTGACTTTAGCTTTCTCTCAGCTTCCTCTGTCCCATCCAGGAGCATACCGAAGCCTCCATTTATCACTTCTCCCCAGCCTACGCCTCCGCCATTGTGGATAGAAACCCAAGTGGCGCCACGGAAACTATCACCAATTACATTGTGAATTGCCATATCAGCAGTGAATTTGCTTCCATCGTAGATATTGCTTGTCTCACGATAAGGAGAATCTGTTCCGCTGACATCATGATGATCTCGGCCTAGGACTATTGGTGCAGAGATTTCTCCAGCTGAAATAGCACTGTTGAATGCCTGCGCAATTTTCGCCCGACCTTCTGCATCTGCATAGAGGATTCGAGCCTGAGATCCCACGACCAGTTTGTTTTTTTCGGCTTCCTCGATCCAAGTAATGTTATCCTGCATTTGCTGCTGGATTGAAGCAGGGGAATCTTTCATGATTTCTTTCAATACTCGAGCAGCAATCTGGTCGGATTTTCTCAAATCTTCGGTCTTTCCGGAAGTACAAACCCAGCGAAAAGGCCCGAAACCATAGTCAAAGCACATAGGCCCCAAAATATCTTGAACATAAGAAGGATACCGGAAATCAATGCCGTTTTCTGACATTACCTCAGCGCCTGCTCTTGATGCTTCCAACAAAAAAGCATTTCCATAATCGAAGAAGTAAGTGCCTTTCGCTACATGTCTGTTGATGGAGTTTGCATGCCTACGTAGAGTTTCCTGAACTTTCTCCTTGAAGATTTCAGGATGTGCAGCCATCAATTTATTCGATTCTTCGAAAGAAATCCCCACTGGATAATAGCCACCAGCCCAAGGATTATGAAGTGATGTTTGATCAGAACCAAGCTCTATGAATATGTTTTCATGGTCAAATTTCTCCCAAACATCGACGATATTCCCTATAAAAGCGATAGATACCACTTCCTCGTTGCGCTTGGCAAGTTGAGTTCGGAATACCAGCTCATCTATATTTTCAATGAGTTCGTCTACCCAACCTTGCTCATATCGTTTTCTTGCTGCGGCAGGATTTACTTCAGCGCAGATTGTAATGCAACCAGCGATATTTCCTGCTTTAGGCTGCGCTCCACTCATTCCGCCCAAACCTGCGGTTAGAAATATCTTGCCAGCTGGCTTTTCTCCTGCTTTCAATTTCTTACGAAAAGCGTTCATCACTGTAATGGTAGTGCCGTGAACAATCCCTTGTGGCCCGATGTACATAAACGAACCAGCAGTCATTTGCCCGTATTGTGTCACTCCAAGTGCGTTGAATTTCTCCCAGTCATCAGGCTTCGAATAATTCGGAATCATCATGCCGTTCGTGACCACTACACGTGGTGCCTCTGGTGAAGAAGGGAAAAGCCCCATTGGGTGACCAGAATAAATGTGAAGGGTTTGATCATCTGTCATTTCAGACAAATACTTTATCACCAAAAGATATTGTGCCCAGTTTTGGAAAACCGCGCCGTTTCCGCCGTAAGTGATCAATTCCTCAGGATGCTGAGCAACAGCCGGATCTAGATTGTTTTGAATCATCAGCATAATTGCTGCTGCCTGCTGACAGTTAGCTGGATAATCCTGAATAGGTCTAGCATGAATGGCGTATTCAGGCATAAATCTGTACATGTAAATTCTACCAAATTCCTTGAGCTCCGCTAAAAAATCCTCTGCCAATTCCACATGCCATTCCTTAGGGAAATAGCGCAGTGCATTCCTGAGAGCCAGTTTCTTTTCATCGAGATTCAAAATATCTTTTCGCTTTGGAGCATGACTCAAAGTTCTACTTCTATATTTTTTGGAAGGGAGCTGTGAAGGTATTCCTTGTTGAATTTGATCTTGAAAAACCATTGGATTTACGAATTACGATTTGGGATTTACGAGTATGATCTGTTCTTCAATCTTCTGTTATAAACTCAAACTCTTACTTAAAAGATTGCCATGTCTAGGATCTTGGTTTTAATGTCTTAAGTCTATTGTCTTAGATTTTATTTCCTTTCTTCCAGACTTGAGCGGGCTTCATTTTCCCTTGTTGATATAGAATCTCTCTAAAATCGGCTATAGGATAAAGGTTAAAATCTGCCAGTGATCCTGCTTTTAAAATTCCGCGATCTTCTAAGCCCAAAGCTGCTGCTGCTCGAAAAGTGAGTGCTGCCAGCACTTCTGCTGTGCTGAGTTTTTCGAATGTTGCCAAAATGGAAGCTTGTGTCACCAAGTCTCCCATAGGTGCGGAGCCTGGATTCCAATCGCTACCAATTGCTAATGATCCTCCAAGATCCAAGATCTTTCGAGCCGGAGTAAACCCACAACCCAAACCTATTGAAGCGCCCGGAAGTGCTACTGCTACAGTTTCTGATTTTGCTAAAAGCTCAATTTCTGACTCACCTGAAGCTTCCAAATGGTCCGCTGATTTTGCGCCAAATTTCACAGCAACTTCAGATCCTCCAGCTGTGAATTGGTCTGCATGAACAGTTATTTCAAACCCTAAGTCTTTCGCTTTTTGATAATAAAGCTCGATCTCTTCTGGAGAAAAAGCACTTTTCTCAATAAATGAATCGATGCGATTTGTAAGGTTTTCTGATTTCAGAATTGGGAAAAGTTGCTCACTAATTAGTTTGAGATATTCTGAATTGCTTCCCTCAAAATCCCTTGGCTTCATGTGAGCCGCTAGGCAAGTTGGGTACAAATCGGCTTCAGTTTTCTGATCTGCTTCCTTGATAGCTCGCAGCATTTTTAATTCCTCAGCGACGGTTAATCCATAACCGCTTTTCACTTCAATCGTCGTAACACCTTCGCTTAGATGACGATTTGCATTTGCGATGGTTCTTTCTGTAAGTTCGGACTGATTGAGATTTCTTGTTTGTGTCACCGTGTCCCAAATACCACCCCCAGATTGTGCGATTTCCAGATAGGATTTTCCAGCATTCCGCATAGCGAAATCTTTTGCACGGCTGCCGCCAAAACAAATATGTGTATGACAATCTATCCAGCCAGGAAGTGCTACGTATTCACCTATAAGCTCTATTATCTCAGCATTTAGTAAAGCAGCTTTTTCCAATAAAACAGTGTATTCGCCAACTTCCAAGATTTCATTTCCTTCTATAAGAATTCCTGCATTTCCCAATAATTCCAATTGCTCATCTATTAAAGCTCCTTTTAGCGGAAGTTTGTCAAGTGTAAGCAGTTGAGTAAATGGGCCGATTAATATTGTGTTTTTCATGTTTATTTCCTGCAGTTATTGTGAATTTCCAGCAGATGATCAGAGATGATCCGCACCAGCCTGCAGCCTTCTCTGCAATCATCAGTGAGCAGAATTACTCAAGATTACTAGAAGGCTAGATTTCAACAGGTGAATAAGTTACTCCACTTGGTTTCAAAAGGCAAGCCTTCCTCTTTTGCTACTTTATTTGCGATTTCGATCAGCTCTCCACTTTGAACCATCTCAATCGCCGCTTCCATATCTTCGGTCATCACACGGTCGTTGAATACTGGACTGATTCGTTCACGAACTCGTTCGTAGATCGCATTCATTACTTTTCCAGATTTCAAGTGCGCATGAAAATCCATCGCTTGAGCAGCATAAAATAGCTCAATTCCCAAGATTTTCTCCACATTTCCAATGACTTGTAAGGCTTTTCTCGCTCCAATCGATCCCATACTCACGTGATCCTCCTGACCTAGGGAAGTTGGGATGCTGTCGGCAGAAGCGGGGAAGCAAAGTCCTTTATTCTCTGAAGCTAAAGCAGCCGTGGTGTATTGCGGAATCATTAGTCCAGAGTTTAAGCCTGTTTCTTTCATGAGCAATTTTGGTACTCCAGGCGTATCTCCAACCAGAGAAAGATAGATTCTCCTGTCGGAAATATTTCCTAGTTCCGAAGCCGCAAGACAAGCATAATCCAATGGTATAGCGATGGGTTGCCCATGAAAACTTCCACCGGAAATCGTGTGATCTTCATTGAAAACAACTGGATTGTCAGTCACTGAATTGATTTCAATTTCGATGGTATCTTTCAGATGAAGCCAAGCATTTCGCGAAGCGCCATGAACCTGCGGCATGCAGCGCAAAGAATATGGATCCTGCACTCTCGCGCAGTTCAAGTGAGAATTGACGATTTCAGACTCATGAAGCAAATTCAAAATATTCTGAGCCACATGCTGATTTCCTGCGAATGGTCTTAATTGATGCAATTCGGGCGAAAAAGGCTTGATCGAACCCATCAATCCTTCGATCATCATCGCGCCGGTGATATCAGCATGAACGAGCAAATTGTGCAGTCGATCGACGACTTTTACTCCATAAGCAGCCATGAATTGGGTGCCGTTGATCAGCGCCAAACCTTCTTTGGGACCTAGGTGAAGTGCAGTAATATTGAGCTTCGCAAAAAGTTCTGAGGTTTTCACAATGCTGCCTTCATAATGCACTTTTCCCAAACCTAACAACGGCAAAAATAAATGTGAAAGGGGAGCTAAATCACCAGATGCACCCACTGAGCCTTGAATAGGGACAACTGGAATCACGTCATTCTCCAGCATCCAAATCATTCTCTCCAAAGTTTCTAGCTTAATTCCGGAGAATCCTTGAGCTAAGGCCTGAAGTTTTAGGACAAGCATCAACTTGGAGATTTCAAGAGGAACTGGTTCTCCTAACCCAACAGCATGACTTTTTAGGAGGTTTTCCTGCAAAGTCTGTGTGTCAGCTGTAGAAATCTTGCTGGTACAAAGTGGACCGAAACCCGTATTAATACCATAGACTGCTTTTTCTCCTTTCGCAATAGTGGCAACCGCCGAAGCGGAAGCTTTAACCTTGTCTAGCGTTTCTGAGCTTATAACTCCTTTTATCTCTTTTCTAGCGAGTTGCAAAGCGGTTCCTACTGTCAGTTGGTCTTGGCCGTATCGGAAAGTGTTCATTATAATCGGGTTTAGATTCAGGGTCTTCACAAAGATATCACCCTAGAGTGATAAGTATTGATATCAATATGGTCATGATGTGATACCTTTGAAGCATCATGGAGTTGAGACATTTGAATTATTTTAAAGCTGTTGCCGAGGAATTAAATTTCCGAAAAGCAGCTGAGCGCTTATTTATTTCGCAACCTGGATTGAGTAGGCAAATCAAGCAATTGGAGGAAATGCTGGAAGTAAAACTTTTTGATAGAGATCAAAAGCATGTAGAGTTAACATCTGCTGGGGTATTTCTAAAAGGAGAAGTAGATTTTGTTATGAATCATCTTGATCTCACCAGAAATCAGTTGAAGTTGATCGCAGCTGGGAAAATAGGGGAGCTCAGGATTGGATTCTTAGGCTCTGCATCCAATCAGATTTTGCCAGATTTGCTTGGAAAACTCAATTCGAATCAGCCCTTGATCAGCACCAGTTTGGAAGAGTTGAGCAATTCTATGCAGGTGGAAATGATTGAAAAGGACAAACTGGATTTGGGATTTGTTCGGTTGGCCTCCGTGCCAAGTGATCTCGAGATGAAGGTTGTTTTGAGAGATAGCTTTTCTTTGGTTGTGCCAAAAAATCATCCAATTCAGAAGCAGGAATTTGTTTCAGTAGCTCAGTTTCAGGACGAGTCTTTCGTGCTTTTTTCTTCTGATTATAGCAATCTCTATTACGAGCAAATTATTGGAATTTGCCGAGATGCCGGTTTTTCTCCGAAGATCAGACATAAGTCTGTTCATGCCTTGACGATCTTTAAATTAGTGGAAAATGGAATGGGAGTGGCGATAGTGCCGACTTCCCTGAAGGAAGGGTATGAGCTGAATGTACGCTTTATGGAGATTCCCGATATTCGTCAGTTTACCGAGCTGTCTGCCATCTGGAAAGCCGAAAATCGTAATCCTGCGTTGATGCAAGTATTACCGTTGTTAGAGTAAACTCAAAATACCCTCCGTTATAGTAGAGGGTATTTTGCCTAAATATCTATCGGAGAATATCCGGAATAGCTGTTTGTTGCGTGTGATTTTTCAGGAGATGAAATGCTTGTTTTTCCTAAAATTGATATCAGCCGACTCATAAACCTGAGCTTAGTCCTAAAAAAAAAAATCATGTCAATATTGCTCCCAGAAATTTGGAGGTGTAATACCCAGTGCGCGTAAATAGACAAAGCCTTGGCCGCGATGGTGGATTTCATTATCTATGATATAAAATAGAATGCTGTAGCCTGTGCCATCATATTGTCCGAAGGCTTTGATTTGCTTCTGAAATTCCTCCATCGTAATATCCTTCCAATATTCTTGGATTTTCTCTGTTGATTGATCCCAGCTCGCAAGCAGATCAGCTTTGGTAGTCAGTTCGGCTTTTTCCTCGTCAAGCGCTTCCCAAGTTGACGTGGCCAAACCTCTAGCGGTGGCACTATCCATAGCCAGCATTTCTTTCATGAGCTGCGCAAAAGTCCGCATTCCGCCTATGCTGAATTCAAATAATTCTTTCTCAGGAAAAGCTTCCAGCGTCCTGCGGGTGACTTTGCGATGTCCTAGCCAGTGGGTGAATAATTGATCTTTGTTGATGATTTGAGCGCTTGATGATGATGTTGTCGTTTCCATTGTGGATATATTTTGTTTAAGAATACTCAAATAAACAACCGCATAGTGTCAACCCTATGTCAGTAGGATTTTGAGATTTGAAAATTTTTTTAATTTTTTTCAAGTTTCTTTACTTACTAGCCTTTTACTTTTTTTCCATGAATAGAATAGATCGACTTACAGCCATACTAACGCATCTGCAATCCAAGAGAACTGTTCGTGCTTCCGAGCTAGCTGCTCGTTTTGAGGTGAGTTTGCGCACGATCTACAGAGATGTGAGATCTCTGGAAGAGTCAGGAGTTCCAGTCATTGGTGAAGCAGGGCAGGGATATTCGTTGGTTGAGGGGTATAGACTTCCACCCATCATGTTTAGCAGAGAGGAGGCATTGGCAATGTTGGTAGCAGAGAAATTGATGGAAAAAGCGCTGGGTGAGCAAACCAGCAAGCATTTCAATAATGCGTTGATTAAAATTAAAGCGGTGTTAAAATCTACCGAAAAGGATTTACTGGTGGAAGTGCAGGATACAATCAAAGTGTTGAAGTCGAGTTCTTCACCAAACATGAATCAATCTAGCAAAGCTTTTCAATTCATGCTTCAGGCTATTTCTGATAAAAATGTTGTAGCTACCACCTACGTTACTTTCGATCCAGAGCAGATAACAGAGAGAGAGTTGGAACCTGTTGGTATGTTTCATTCCTACGAGCAATGGTATTTGATGGCATTCTGTCGAATGCGTAGGGATTACCGTACATTTCGATTAGATAGATTCAGCAAATTTAGGTTTACAGATATTTCGTATTCCACAGCCAAGCATCCATCCTTACAGTCTTATTTGGACAAAGTTGCTGGGGAACAAAAACTCCATCAAATTGTGCTAGAAGTGCCTGATGGGTCATTGAAATACCTCGCAAACTCCAAATACAATAATGGTTTTGTGTCTGAGGAAAAGGTTGGGGAAAGAACCGTGATGACTTTTATGAATTCTTCTATTGAGGGTTTTGTGCGCTGGGTGATCTCTCTGGGAGATATGGTTGTGATTAAGAAGCCTACAATTCTACGAGTTCGGTTGAGTGAATTGCTTAATGAGATCAAACAAATGCAGGAGTGAAAAGTATATTTAACAATGGGATATTTAAGAGTAATTGGGATCTTTTAGGATGTTTTCGTTGACTGGAAAAAGCAATTTTTAAATGGGAAGTATAGACTTCGTAAAAAAAATGATTTTCTAATTTCTTAAACTCTTCTAAAAGTGAATTCAGTGATGATTAATATTCTTGATTTAAGAGATGGATTTCCCCAGTTCGGGTAGTTGTTACACTTTTGATCGAAGAATACAGCTTGCATGGTAAGAATTATAAGAAAATCTAAAGCTTCTTACAGTAGGACTTTCCGTTTTTATACTAGTTAGATTAAGCTTTATAATTAAGCTTTTGTTATGCCTAAAGGTCTATTTATTCGAATTATAAAGTGAAATCAAAAGCCATAAATTATAGAATGTCTCATGATATGAATAACTTTGAGTTCAAATTTCATCCGATCTACCGTTGGAATGTCATTTGTGACTTTAAAAGAAAATTTTAACACCAAAACTGAAAATTATGAACATCAAGATATTAGGTACAGCTGCTGTAGCATTGCTGATGGCGGTAAGTTGCCAGCCGAAAAAAGTAGAAAGTGAAGAGGTTGTAGAGATGGAGATGAATACTCCTGCCGAAATTTCTATTGAGAAGTTTACCGATACTCCAGCATACTCTTCCTCTTCTTTAACTTTAAAGAAGCCTACAAACACTACCATTGCAAAAGCGGGTGAAGTAGACTTTGCATTTGATGTGAAAGACTATAAGTTGGGAGAAGTAACTGAGCGAAATGGAATGGCTGAGAATTTGGCTAACTCCGACCAAGGTCAGCATATTCACTTCATATTAGATAACCAACCGTATTCTGCGCATTATGAAGCAGAATTCAAAAGAGAAATGCCAGAAGGAACTCACTACCTAGTGGCATTTTTAAGCAGATCATATCATGAATCTGTGAAAAACTCTAAGTCTTTTATTGCTAAGAAAATGGTAGTTGGCAAAGCAAGTGATGATTTGAATGTTGATTTTGCTAAGCCAACCATGATTTACAGCCGTCCAAAAGGTGAGTATAGCGGTGCTGATACTGAGAACTTATTGCTTGACTTCTTCTTGTTAAACACCACACTTTCTGAAACTGGAAATAAAGTAAGAGCAACCATCAACGGTCAGGAATTCATGATCACTGACTGGGCTCCTTATGTAATCAAAGGCCTTGCAAAAGGTGAGGTGACTATCAAATTGGAATTGTTGGATGCAGACGGAACTTTGATCCCAGGTGGATTCAATGACGTAACTAGAACAGTGACTTTGAAAGACTAATCCATAAACGATTAAGCCTGAAACTTAAAACTCCGTGTGATTGATTTCGCAAGGAGTTTTTTTTATTTTTTACCGCAAAGGGCACGAAGGTTTCGCAGAGGCCGCTGAAATAACGTTTGAGGTCTTTTTTCAGACCTCGAACGTTTTCTTACTATTCTTAAATTCCTGGTTTTATTCCAATCAAACCTTGAGAACTTAATTACACTAAAGTAAAATACTCAGGAACTAGACTTTTGATTTTATCCAAAGTTTCAGGCATGGAGAGTGCACTCATTCCTCCAGATGCATTTGCGTGTCCACCACCATCGAAATGAGTTGCAGCCAGGACATTTACTGGATTCTCTTTGCCTTTTGAGCGGAAGGAAATCTTGATAATGCCGTCTCGTTCCGAAAAGACCATGGCAGCTTTCATCCCTTTGATGGACAGCGCAAGGTTGGCTAGACTATCTGTATCTCCTTTTTTGTACTGATACTTTTCCAGTTCTTCTTTAGTAAGAGAAATTATAGCCACAGTGTTTTCCTCCTTGATCTCCATTTTTTGGCTCATAGCAAATCCCTGTAGACGAAGACGAGATGCAGTATTCGTGTCATTCAGCAATTCATGAATGAGGTGATGTTTTACGCCTGCAGCAAGCAATTTTGCTAGCACCTCGTGAGTTCTAGGCTTGACGGAGTTGAAGCGAAAGCTACCCGTATCAGTCAAAATTCCTAGGTACAAGGGATTACCGATTTTTTCGTCCAATAAAGCTCCATTTCCAGACTGCTCGATCAGTTCAACGATCAACTCTGCCGTAGATGATGCTGAGGTGTCGGATACTGTAATAGAAGCGAAATCCTGCGGGTCTAGATGATGGTCAATCATGATTTTGGTACAAGTTGCTGATTCCAGCAAGGGCTGCATTCTTTTTCCTACACGGTCTGTTGCGTTAAAGTCCAGACAAAAGATGAGGTCTGCTTCTTGAAATGCTGCGGTTACTTTCTCAGGTTCCTGATCCATCACCGTGATGGAAGAGAGCTCAAGGAAATCCAAAAAATCTGGAGCTTTGTCAGGATGACAGATGATAGCTTTTTTTCCAAACTTTTCTATAAAATGCAATAGTCCCAAAGAAGAACCGACAGAGTCACCATCGGCAGATTTGTGGGCAGTAATAAGGATGTTTGATGCTGCTAGAATTTCAGCTTCTATTTGTTTGAACGTGTTCATGAATGGGGATTGTACTGGAAAATTAAGCTTTGATAAGGAAGAACGAGGTGGGTGAAGGTTCTTTGGAATGCAAAGGAACAAAAGTGAAGACTTAAAAGTATTGAATTAGGGGTTTATATTCCCACTTGGTGCACAATGGGCACTATAGTTTAAGGTTCATCGAAAGATTGATTTATAGAATAAAATAATTTTTAATACAACTGCGTAAGTTAAACCAATACCGATAGTCAAGATGGTAATTCTTCTATTCCATAAAATGCACTGTATTACTACGATAATTGCAATCAAAATCCATGTGAATAATTTTTGTCCCTTGTCAAAACTCGACTTTTTCTTTAATGGGTATAAGTAGAATTTGAGATTAAGAATTAGATCAAACAGAGTTAGTGCCGAAGTAAAAATGAAAACTGTCGTTATTGCTGAATAGTATGAGTATTTCCAGGTTATAATACCAACTCCTACAAGTAAAAAGGTAAATGTGATTAAACTATTGGATTTTTTAAGACGCTTGATTCGGCATGCGATGTATTGAAAGAGTTCATCCATTTATTTGAGCTGGAGTGATTTCTTTACTTTAAAATTGAGTCAGAATGATCTGAATTTGCTTGTGTACATCGGGGATTTTATTTTTTACTACATCCCAATCAATGGAATAATTTACTCCCATACAATCATGAATGAGCCTATCTCTCATGCCGGCCATATTTTTCCATTGTATGGTATTCCACTTAACTTTTTGATCTGATGGGATTTTCTTGGTAGCCTCGCCAATTATTTCCAAACTGCGAACAATTGCTCTTTTTAAAGTCTCATCTTCAATAAAATCATTAAAAGGAAGCTCCTTACTCACAGAAAGGATATAGTTGCATTCATCAGAAATATGTCGCAGATAGCTAATAGAATCTTTAGACATATTGCACCTCCCTTAAAATATTAGAGCCGATATGTTCGCTTAATCCATTGGTTGTGACTACTTCTATTTTCTGATTTTTAAATATGCTTTCAAATAAATCGTAAGCAGCCATGAAGTTGTCAAATGTTTCCTTTTCCGGATCGAAATCTACAAGCAAATCAATATCACTAGAAATAGTATTCTCATTCCGCAAATAGGAACCGAATAAACCAACTTCTCGAATTCCAAGTTTAGACAGTAGGGGTTTATTCAACCTGAGTTTTTCCAATATAATTTCCTTCGTGGTCATTTTCTGTGGTTTATCAAATATACAAACTCTTTTACTTGGTATATTCTTGTAGAGGTCGCATCTCAAATTTCTCAGTCTCTCAACTCCGCTCTTTTCTCTTCAATTTCAGCTGCTAAAATTCCATTGATATCAGTTTTAGCACCGAGAAGTAGCTGAATGATCGTTCCGTATTCACGGGCATTGGGATCGGTAATGGTTCCTATCTCTTCAGATTTTTCGAAGAAGGAGATTTCTCTTTCGCTAACACCATCTTCCACTTCTCTTACCAAAATCACATTCTTGATTTCCCTGCTTAGATCTATCCAATTGACATAGTCGGCATTCATAGTAACTGCTCGTAATCCTTTGGTTTTGGTGTAAAAGTTAATCGCGCCAGCTTGCCCATAATTGTCGCAGATGATTATCGTGTACTCATCTGGAGGAGCTTTATAATAGGCAAGATCAACTTTCTCCGCAAGCTCTTTCCAGCCCAGCATATCCGCGTAATCCTGTGGCAAGTCATGAATTTCACCATCTTCCCAGCGATTTTCCATCAGTTCAGGATGGCGAGATTGGACGCCCTTAAGGTATTCTGGATCTCCTATAGGAAATGAAATCGGAGCAGCGAGAATAAATAATGCTATCGGAATAATCATCACTACTGGCTTCAGATATTTACCCCAGCTTTTGTACAGCAAGTGAGAAAGATAAATCGCACCAAATGCAAAGTGAATAGGGTAGAGGCCGATGGCGTAATAGCTTTTGGCTTTGAGGTAAGTGAAGATCGCCAAAGTGAAAAATGTCGCCCAAAAGAAAACCTGATACTTTCGAAAGGAGGGTAAGTGAAATAGGAAATCAGCGCCAAAAGGAGAATAAAACTTGACCCGAAAAAGAAGAAAAATTGATCATTCAGAAAATTAACTCGATTCACATTCACTAACTGATTTTGACTCAGCATGCGCATGTGCCAGAGCACAGGGAAATCATTTTGCCATTGCCATATCAAGTTTGGTAAGGCAATCAAAAATGCTAGCGCAAAAGCAGTATAGAAGTGTGGGTTTTTGAAGATCTTCCGCTCTGAAGTCAGCAGCAAAGCAGGCAATAATCCCAGTACTTGAAAGTCGATGTTGTATTTATTCAGAAAACCAAAACCAATACCGATTCCCAGCCAGTAGAGCCACTTGTTTTTACCAGTTTGGATGAAGCAAAGCATGGCGAAGAGCACAAAAGTCCAAGCCAGAATATCAAAAGAATTGGGCTGGAATAGAATATTGAGTCTAGCTAAAGAAGAAAATATCAGACAAATCGCCGCCAAGGACTGAGCATATAAATTGCCGCCAAGTCTTTCTATTGCCTTCCAAACCAGCATAATAGTCAATGTGCCGAAGAGCGCAGGGAAGAACTTGACCCAGAATTCAGTATTTCCAAGCAGGTAAATCAGGTAAGAAAACCAGGAAGTCACAGGAGGAACCGAGATATATCCCCAAGCCAGATGATGCGCTTGGTCTAGATGAAGGTATTCGTCCCGATGCAAGTCGTAACCTATATCTATCAGCAGGTATTGAAGGATAAACTTGATGAGTATGAATCCGAATAAAAATAGGTTTCGCTGGTTCATAGGGAATTTAAAAATTGGGTTGGCACAAATGTATAGAGCATCTTCTTTACCGTGGTCTGTGTCCTCACAGACCATTTTTGTATTTTCATTAAAAAGAATAAAATATGGAACATCAAGAGAGTAAATACCGAAATTCTCGAATGGATTTTGATGAAGTGTATTTTTGGACGGATACAATTAAGGATTGGAAATGCCTGTTGAATCATGATCAATATAAAGAGATTGTCATTTTATCATGGCGAAATCTAGTCACGAGGGGATTAGTAATTGTGTATGGATTCGTGATTATGCCAAACCATTTACATGTGATTTGGGAAATGAAGGAGCCTAATGGTAAAGAAATGCCTCATGCTAGTTTTAATAAGTTTACAAGCCACATGATCGTAAAGGATTTGAAGCTTTATAGTCCAGAATTGTTGCCTTTATTTAAAGTGGAAGATGGAGAAAGGAATTTTCGTGTCTGGCAACGTGATCCTTTAGCTATTTTGATGGATTCGAGGGAGAAATTGGAGCAAAAGCTAACCTATCTCCACAATAATCCTCTGCATGAGAGATGGGGCATAGTTGATAGACCTGAAAGCTATAGGTGGTCTTCAGCTCGTTTTTATGAGGTTGGAGTTGATAATTTCGGTTTCTTGACTCATTACATGGATAGGTTTTAACTTTTGATTGCTTTTATTGGTCTGTGTGGACACAGACCACGGTATCAGAACAAATTTGATGCGTATAAACCCCATCATATATCCCGTGTTCTTGGTCATGCCCTTCAATAATTACCCGTTAAATATCAACTTGAAAGTTGTCCCTTCACCTTGTGTAGTTCGCACCTGGATATTGCCTTTATGTCGACGCATGATTTGTTTGGAAAGACTTAGGCCGATCCCCGATCCTTTAGACTTGGTGGTAAAGAATGGGATGAAAATCTTTGAAAGTGCTTCTTCGTCGATGCCTTTTCCAGTATCTGCTACTTCCAAAATGATTTTTCCTGCCTCGTCTATAAATGCTCGAAGGATAATTCGTTTTACTTCAGAATCTTCCACTGCCTGAATAGCATTTTGAGCCAGATTTATCATCACCTGCTCGATCTGAGTTTGGTCTCCAAATAGGATTAATTCCGTTGGGTTGATCTCTTTAATTAATTCAATCTGATAGGTGTCCAGTTGGTTTTGTAGTAACACCTCCAATTGATGGAAAAGCTTTGCGATAGCAATACTGCTAAATTTTGGTGCTGGAATATGAGCCAAACTTCTGAAGTCAGACACGAAACTGATTAGACCTTGACTACGCTTTTCAATCGTACTTATTCCCATGAGATAGTCTTCCATCTCAGCAGGAGTGATTTGTTCCACGTTGTCTATTTTACTTTCCATTTCCCCTTGGATAGTTCCTGCCAAAGATGAAATAGGTGCAATTGAATTCATAATTTCATGAGTCAGAATTTTGACTAAATTTTGCCAAGCTTCCATCTCCTTTTCCTCCAGTTCAGACTGAATGTTCTGAAGAGAAACGAGCTTAAACTTTTCCCCACGCATCAGTAATTCAATTACATAGACCGAAATCTGCATTATGCCGTCAGGATGTGCAATTTTGATCAACTCAGATCCGCCAGTTCGCAGATTATTGATTGCTAGATGCAACTCTTTGTTTATACCCTCGATATCGCCTATGTTTTTTAGTTCTTCCACATCGAGAATTCTCTTCGCGGCCGTGTTCACGATCTGAATACCACCGTTTTCTCCAAAAGTGATCAGACCTATACTTAGGTGTTTGAATACAGATCGGAAGTACTGATAATTCGCTTCTTTTTCCGCTTGATCTTCTTTTAGCTTTGCGAGAATCGCGTTGAATTCTATGTGCAAGTCATCTGTTTCTGTCCCATCAAATTTGACAGGGTAGAGTTGGGAATATTTATCCTGCTTGATGTTATCTAGAAAAACACGCACTTTTTTAAATGAGCCTTCGGAATAACGAAGCAGATAAATGATCTGAAAAACGACCAAAATGAGAAAAAGGGAGGTCATAAAGACTCCCCAACTATCGATGATAGCGTAAGCAAGTAGAAAGAGGGAAGCTCCTAAGAAGGCGATCCGCCCAAGTAAGCCAACTTTATAGTCCATATTTCTCTAGCCTTCTGTAGAGTGAAGCTCTGGTGAGACCAAGCTCCTTCGCTGCTTTGGAGATGTTTCCACCGTTTTTATCTATTGCTCGCTGGATAGTGGTCTTTTCCATGTCATCTAGGTTTAATGTCACCGATACTGGTGCTTTATCCGATGCAGGCTTTGCAGAAAGGAAGAAGAAATCACGTGAATCTAAGATGTCACCTTCAGCCATTATGATCGCGCGCTCTATAGCATGCTGAAGTTCACGGATATTTCCTGGCCATGCATAGTGCTGTAATAGATCCATGCCTGAGCTTGTAAAACCAGTGAAGGTTTTACGGTATTTCTGGCTATAGCTTTTTAGGAAATGATTTGCTAGCATGGGGATGTCATCCTGTCTTTCACGAAGTGGAGGAAGGAAGATCTCTACGGTATTGATTCTATATAATAAATCCTGACGGAAATTATTTTCTGCTATACTCTCGTGCAGGGGCATATTTGTAGCACAGATAAGACGGATATCAACAGGAATCGCCTTATTAGTACCTATTCTAGTGACCTCTCTTCGTTGCAATACTGTCAGGAGTTTTGATTGAAGTGGAAGTGAAAGATTGCCGATTTCATCTAAAAATAAAGAACCTTGATCAGCAATCTCAAATCTACCTGCACGATCATCTTTGGCGTCAGTGAAAGCGCCTTTTTTATGCCCAAAGAGTTCAGATTCAAATAATGTTTCTGTGATCGCTCCCATATCCACTCCGACGAAAATCTCATCTTTCCTCAATGATCTATCGTGAATAGCGCGAGCAATCAATTCTTTACCCGTACCATTTTCTCCCAAAATCAAAACATTGGCATCTGTCTGAGCTACTTTATCAATGATTGAAAAGATATTCTTCATGGAAGCACTTTGACCGATGATGTCGGTGTAAGGCTTTTTCATGTCCGTCTGCATTTGTTTTTGCTTCTTCTGCAGCTTATCGACTTCATTATAACTTTCCTTCAATCTTACAGCAGAAGAAAGCGTTGCGATCAACTTCTCATTTTGCCAAGGTTTTAGGATAAAGTCGGTTGCTCCTTCTTTCAGTGCCTGCACGGCCATTTCGACATCTCCGAAAGCTGTGATAAGAATCACTACAGCCTTAGGGTCTATCTCTTTTATTTGCTTTAGCCAGTGAAAACCCTCCTTGCCGGAAGTAGTATCCTCACGGAAATTCATATCGAGCAAGATCACATCGTAATTATTGTTATTAACCAGGAAAGGAATTCTGCGGGGATCCTTTTCTATCATCACTTCTTTCGCGTGCTTTTTCAAAAGCATTTTGGCAGCAAATAATAAATCTTCGTTATCATCGATGATAAGAATCTTGCCTAAGTCTTGAGTTTCCATGGTTGAGTGTTTGGTCTTGCTTATGGCAAAATGATGCCAACACTAATATAAGCCATATAAGTAGGTTTCTGACATGGAAGTGTCCACAAGTGTACGGTTTTATACTAAAATCGGACAGTGTTGATCGGGTTTTCTCCCTTAAAAGATTTTTATACCTTTGTGCTTTACTAAAACGAATGACTATGCAAGCTAAAAAAGGGGATGCAGTAGAAGTGCATTACACTGGAAAATTAGAGGATGGAAGTGTGTTTGACTCTTCAGCAAACCGCGAACCGCTAGGATTTACCTTAGGCGATGGTAATATGATTAAAGGATTTGACACGGCTGTCGATGGCATGAAGCTAGGCGACAAAGTAACTGTGACAATTCCTGCTGCAGAAGCTTATGGCGATCGCAGAGAAGATATGATGATCGATGTGCCTATCGCGCAAGTTCCAACGGATATCAAACCTGAAATAGGATTGTCTTTGACTCTTCAGGGAGATAATGGACAGCCTATGCCAGTAACGGTAGTAGGAGTGGATGCTGAGAAAATCACATTGGATGCTAACCACCAATTGGCGGGTAAGGATTTGATCTTCGATATTGAGTTGGTGAAAGTCAACTAAATTTCAATATTAAATGAGATAAAGCAGTTCCGAGTTTTCGGAACTGCTTTTTTTTATGTTTAAAGTTTTTTTTAATTTGGAATAGTAGATAATCAGGTATATGTTTGGGATTAATCTTTGCAACATAGCAGGCTAAAAAATGGCTGGTTATGTAATTGATTGAAAATGATTAATAACTTTTCATATAGAGCCTCTTTATTTTTTATAACATCACTTATTGATGTGAGATGTAAGCTTGATTTTTCTGCTTTCATGCATAAGCTATTGCTTAACATTCGTAAACCTCCGCTTATCTTTCTGTCTTTTTAGCACTTGCGGGGGTGCTAGTAAAAATCCGGTAAATTTTATTAAACTATTGAAAATCAGAATATTTTAACGCTGAATCAATACCCGTATGTGAAATTTTCGAATAGAAGGATTGTCATTTTAACCATTTCTAAATTAACTTTAAAAAAACATAAAGATCATGGCTAGTAATAAAAACCTAAAGTCCTCATCTGTTGATTTGAAAGCAAAAAAACAAGATAAAATACAGAAAAAGCTGGAAGCTAAACAAACTAGAAAAAGGAGATAGCTTGACGAGAAAAACACATAATGTGATCTTCTAATATAATTAAGTATTTAAACAGGTGTAGTCTTTGATTACACCTGTTTTTCTTATTGGGATTATTGAACATTACAGGGGTCTGAGGACTTAACTACTGAAGTAAACTGCTTTCTTAGAAAGCTTAATTTAGGTGAAATATAGGTTTTGCAGAAGGGAGCGTCGGGTCTTGATTGGTAATAATTCAAAAATTTTTCCTCGTTTAATTTGAAGCTTTTTAGGGCTAATATCTTTGTGATGTATTTGTCAGTCTGCCGTAAGTTCTCCAAAATAACTTCCATAGGTTTTTTCTGAGCTAGATTCTGGTAATAAATAGCAGAACGATATTTACCTCTCAAACTGTGTGTAGATGTGCTGGAATGCGTGAGCAGGTGGATTTCTAATAGAGTCTCCAGGCTGATTACTTCTGGATCAAAAGTTACAAGTACAGCTTCCGAAAAACTGCTGTTCACGCCACCCGAAGCGATCCAGCCCTGAGCTACCTTGACTACACCGGTTAAGCTTTGAAAAATAGCCTCTGTGCACCAGTGACAGCCACCTCCTAAACCAATTACATTAGAATTATAATTGTTTAATAAGGAGTCAGTAGCATTCTCAGAGGAAGGGATTTTCATTTTATTTGCTTAATCCACTCAGGAGTAGTGTATAAGCTTATTTTATCTTTTGTAACCAGTGCAATTCGTTCTTGTCCAATTTGGATATAGGAGGCATCAGGTATGTCCAAATCAGCTAAAGTGAATGTTTCATTAGTAATCAGTGATATTGCCATTAGCTTATCTCCCCCAATCCAAAACAGATGCTCATTGTAATAGCATAATTTCTTGATTTCTGCCACCGCTACTTTTCGCATCAGATTGCCTTGATTATCAAAGATTAAAACACCTAACTCAGGTAAATTCATAAATAGTCGATTCTTGAATTCCCTGATTTCAGAGATATTCAACTCTTCTGAATTAAGTAGCAAATTGAGAGGTTGGGATTGAATAATCAAATTACGCAGGTAGTCCATTGATTTCAGACTTAAATCAGATTCATCCCAAACCCAGATAACATTGTTATTGCCAAGTGTTGCGGCCTTAGCTAGGTTGATGTCAGTTAGGCTAAATCCTTTTTCAGCCAAAGGATTCAAAAATCTATCTAAGATTCTGTACTCTTGTAAATCTGCGGAGAAGCTGAAGATATTCACCGTCCAGGCAGCCTCTAGCTGATTCAGTCTTCCTTGACGAGTTGGAGAAAAGAGGTTGAGTTGCTTTCCTTCTGGGCTGAAAAGGTAAATATCACCTGCCATTGTGCTTGCATATATCTGGTCTCTTGTATCAAAAGAAATCAGATCTAAATTTTCGAGTGAAATCTCAGCAATGGGATCACTTAGTTTCCTTTCGCTCTGGGCAATTGCCAAAAGGGGAAGAAGAGTGCTTAGTAGGAGGGAGAGTCGTATCATCCTTCGAAGGTTGAAAGCTTGGCATTGTTGCCATCAAAGGACAGAAAAGTGTTTTGGGTTACCCATTCACCAAGGTTGAAATAGGTAGAGCTTCCCCCAACTTCTAGCTCTAAGGGTAAATGCCTATGCCCAAATATGTATAAATCGTGATGTTTCTTCTGCTCTAGTTCTTTACAGTAAGTCCAAAGCCATTCATCGTCACCAAGGAAACGACTTTCATCTTTTTCCATGTTTGTAATCCGGCTATGACCAGACCAGGCTTTAGCTATTGTAATTCCAATATCTGGGTGAAGCCATCTGAAAAGCCCTTTTGCAATAGGATTAGTAAATACTTTCTTCAGGAATTTGTAGGAGTTGTCTCCTGGCCCAAGTCCATCTCCGTGTCCTACAAGTATTGATTTCCCTTCAACTTTAATCTCAATTGGATGAGTATAAACGGGTATTCCAAGTTCGATGGTGAAATAGTCTTTCATCCATAGATCATGATTTCCACTGAAAAATAAGATAGGAATACCACGATCTCTGAGCTGATGAATTTTTGAGATAAAAGGAATAAAGCCTTTTGGAATCACTTGCCCGTACTCAAACCAAAAATCGAAAATGTCTCCCACTATTAGTATGGCTGCCGCATCATCAGCAACTGAATCCAGCCAGCGTATGATGCGTTTTTCGCGAACTTTACTTTCAGCATCATTTGGAGCTCCGAGATGGAAGTCAGAAGCGAAATAGAGTTTTTTTCCATTTAGAGGAAAATCCAATGGGGTTGATTGCATAGCTAAAGATAAACGTGCAGGAATTAAATCAAAAAAAAGCCCCGAGTAGTTCGGGGCTGTTATTTATAAGATTCGATTATCAGAATTCGGCGCCGGAATTGGATCTATCAGAGGATCTGATGATTCAGGATTTTCTTCCTCTCCTTCCGTGGAGATCAAATCAGGTAATTTTACCTCATCTTTTTTATTGGTAAAAGCCTGATAAGTTGTTTCCTTATCAAAAGGTCTTTTCCCTATCAATCGCTCTAGATCAGCTTGAAATAGAATCTCTTTTTCCAAAAGCTCTTGCGCCAAGATGTCAAGTTCTTTAATCCTGTGTGTAAGTAACTCTTTGGTTCTGTCGTAAGCTGACTGAATCAGTTTTCTAACTTCCTCATCGATCACCTCAGCAGTGGATTCAGAATAAGGCTTGGTCATCTTGTAACCATCGGCTTTGGAATCGTAGAAAGAAACATTTCCGATTTTATCGTTCATACCATAAACTGATACGATAGAATAGGCCAATTTAGTGACGCGCTCCAAGTCGCTCAAAGCACCAGTAGAAATTTTCTTAAAGATGATTTCCTCCGCTGCACGACCACCTAGTGTCATACACATCTCGTCCATCAACTGCTCTGTTTGATACAAAAACTGCTCTTTTGGAAGATACTGTGCATAGCCTAAAGCTGCTACACCACGCGGAACTATACTGACTTTGACCAATGGATCTGCGTGCTCCAAGAACCAACCGGCTACTGCATGACCAGCCTCGTGGTAAGCGACGATTTTCTTTTCCTCAGGAGAAATGATTTTATTTTTCTTTTCCAAACCACCAATCACACGATCAACGGCATCTTGGAAATCCTGCATATCCACAGCCTCTTTATTTCTTCTAGCCGCAATCAAAGCAGCTTCATTACATACGTTTGCAATTTCTGCACCAGCAAACCCTGGAGTTTGAGCAGCACATTTCTTAGGATCCACATCATCAGCCGTTTTGATTGGCTTCAAGTGAACTTTGAAAATAGCTTCTCTTCCCACGATATCTGGCTTGTCTATAGAGATCTGTCTATCAAATCGACCTGGTCTTAGCAAAGCGCTATCCAATACGTCTGGTCTGTTGGTAGCGGCGACAACGATTACTCCTGTGTCAGTTCCGAAACCATCCATTTCCACTAAAAGAGAATTGAGTGTGTTTTCTCTTTCGTCGTTAGAACCTGGCATTTGACCTTTTCCTCTAGATCTACCGATCGCATCGATCTCATCAATGAAGATGATACAAGGTGCTTTTTCTTTTGCTTGCTTAAACAAGTCACGTACTCTAGCAGCTCCTACACCAACGAACATCTCTACAAAGTCAGAACCTGAAAGAGTGAAGAATGGAACACCAGCTTCACCTGCTACAGCCTTTGCAAGCAAGGTTTTTCCAGTACCTGGAGGGCCTACTAGCAATGCACCCTTAGGGATTTTACCACCTAGTTTGGTGAATTTCCCTGGATTTTGCAGGAATTCTACTATTTCCTGAACTTCTTCTTTCGCTTCGTCAAGTCCTGCCACATTGTCAAAAGTGATCTTAACTTTATTTTCAGCATCGAATAATTGCGCTTTTGATTTACCCACATTGAAAATCTGTCCACCTGGGCCAGAAGGGCCTGACATTCTTCTCATCATAAACCAGAAGAGGACAAATAGCAATATTAAGAAGCCAAAACTACCAAAATAACTACTCCAGTTCTCTTCAGTAGCCACAGATAATTCAATTCTTTTTTCTTGAGGAACGTCCTCTTTTAGCACGTCAAAATCATTTGCAAATTTCTCTACAGAAGCAACTTGAAAAGAATAATGAGGTCCCTGCGGATTAAAGAAGGAGGAATTAGCCTCCAGCTCTGTTTTATATTTATCTGTAGATAGAGAGGCTGAGTTGAGAGTGACATCCACACGCTCCATGTTTTTCACCATAGTAACCTTGGAGAGATCACCAGCTAAGTACATATCCTCAAATCTCTTTTGAGTGATGTCAACTACTGAATTTCTGTTTTGAACCCATGTAAGGCCTATAAGTACAGCTACAGCGGCAACTATCAACCAGAGTTGAAAATTAGGCTTTTGAGGGGTCTTTGGTGTAAATTTTTTATTCTTATTGGTAGTTTCGCTCATTTCGTATTAGGGTAATATCATAAACTTTAGGTAAAACGGAGTGTCAAGCTGAAAGTTCGAAGCTTTTATTCAATTCGGGTGACTTTAGCATCCCCCCATAAATCTTCTAATCCATAGAATTGTCTTTTATCCTTAAGGAAAATATGTGCAACAACGTTCACATAGTCCACCAATATCCACTGGCGACTACTTTTTCCTTCGCTTTTCCATGGGTTTTCTTGACCACTTTTGAACACTTCTTCTTCAATAGAATCTGCGATAGCGTCGAGTTGGGTGTCAGAGGATCCGGAGCAAATAACGAAAAAATCTGTTACCGTATTTTTTATGTTTCTTAGATCCATTACTACAATGTCCGAGGCTTTTTTCTCCTCCATTCCTTTTATGATTACTTTGCTCAGCTGTTCTGCTGTCATATTATTCATTTAATTTTGCAATGTCCGAGATAAAAATGTCCTTGACTAGACGAATTCAAAATTTATGTATAAAATTCTTGCCAATACGATTTTTTTTGGGAAAGATGTTCATTTCCTGTCAGAGTGTCACTCTACTAATGACATTGCTTTGAATTTGGTCAGGCAATTTCAAGTGGGTGAGGGAAGTATTGTGATATGTGACAATCAAACTAAGGGGAAGGGTCAGCGAGGTAATTTCTGGCAGTCTGAGGCAGGTCAGAATTTAACCTTTTCTTTAGTTTTACGGCCTGATTTCCTGGATATTTCGGAGCAGTTTTATCTGAATATGACTGTTTCCAATAGTCTAAGACGATTACTTCAGGACTATGTGCCTCAGCTTGAAGTTAAATGGCCGAATGACCTGATCGTGCCCGGATATGGAAAGATGGGTGGGATTTTGATTGAAAATACTTTCTCTGGAAAAGAATGGGAATTTGCTGTTGTGGGCATTGGGTTGAATATCAATCAACTTAGTTTTGATTCAGAAACTGCAGTGTCACTTAAATCAATAACTGGCAGTCAGTTTGAATTAGAAGAGCTGTTTCGCCTGTTGATCACGCAGCTGGAGCAAGGTTATATTCAGTTGAAAAAAGGCAAATTGCAAGAAATTAAGTCTGAATACCTGATGAATTTGCATAGAAGGGATTCTTGGTCAAAATATTCGGCGAATGAGGAACAATTTTCCGGGAAAATAGTTGGGATAAGTGCAGGAGGTAAACTTGAAATAGAATTGAAAGATGGTGAAATAGAAGTGTTTGATTTGAAAGAGATCTCTTTTTTATAAACCTTTTCTATTTTAGATTCCAAATTTTATAGGGTACCTTTGCGCAGGTTTTAGTGAAAAAAAATACGTTAACTATCAATATTATGTCAGAAATTAAATCTGAAAAGTACGTTCAATACAAGGTGAAAGACATTTCCTTGGCAGAGTGGGGAAGAAAAGAAATTAAATTGGCTGAGGCGGAAATGCCTGGTTTAATGTCTCTTCGTGAGGAGTTTGGAGATGCTCAGCCTTTGAAAGGCGCAAGAATTGCAGGCTGTCTTCACATGACTATCCAAACTGCGGTTTTGATTGAAACTCTAGTAGCTCTTGGCGCTGAAGTGACTTGGTCTTCTTGTAATATTTTTTCTACTCAGGATCATGCTGCAGCTGCTATTGCTGCTGCTGGTATTTCTGTGTATGCATGGAAAGGTTTGAATGAGAAGGATTTCGATTGGTGTATTGAGCAGACATTATTTTTCGGTGAGGACCGTCAGCCATTGAATATGATATTGGACGATGGTGGTGATTTGACTAACATGGTTTTGGATCAGTATCCAGAGCTAGTAGGTGCCATCAAAGGGCTATCCGAAGAGACAACTACCGGTGTTCATAGGTTATATGAAAGAATGAAGAATGGCACACTTCCAATGCCTGCGATCAATGTGAATGACTCCGTAACTAAATCTAAATTTGATAACAAATATGGATGTAAAGAGTCATTGGTAGATGCGATCAGAAGAGCGACTGATGTGATGATGGCTGGTAAAGTAGCAGTAGTAGGTGGATATGGTGATGTTGGAAAAGGTTCTGCAGCTTCATTGAGAGGTGCCGGTGCTAGAGTTATTGTAACTGAAATTGATCCTATCTGTGCACTTCAAGCTGCTATGGATGGTTTTGCAGTGAAGAAAATGGTAGATGCGGTGAAAGAAGCTGATATCGTCGTAACTGCTACTGGTAACAAAAATATCATCACTGAGGAGCATTTCAGAGGAATGAGAGATAAGACTATCGTTTGTAACATTGGTCATTTCGATAATGAAATCGACATGGCCTGGTTAAATGGAACTTATGGAAACACTAAAATTGAAATCAAGCCTCAAGTCGATTTATATAACGTAGATGGAAATGAGCTTATCATTTTAGCTGAAGGTCGTTTGGTAAATCTTGGTTGCGCTACTGGCCATCCATCTTTTGTAATGTCAAATTCATTTACTAATCAGGTATTAGCTCAATTAGAACTGTGGAACAACACAGACGAGTATAAGCCTGGAGTATATGTATTACCTAAGCATTTGGACGAGAAAGTAGCAGCTTTACATCTTGCCAAATTGGGCGTTGTTCTTGAGGTTCTTTCTCAGGATCAGGCTGAATATATCGGAGTAACTGTAGAAGGGCCATATAAGCCTGACTATTATAGATATTAGTAGATTAAAAAGTCAAAATGAAGCCCCGATGAGAGTCGGGGCTTTTTTGTTGCTAGTTACTTTGGTTTAGTAATAATTTTTTCCCGTCAGGTAAAATGGCATTTACAACAACTTTGCAGGTTTCAGGTAATGGCTCATATGTTGCGATATAAGTAACTTTTGAATTGCCTCCCCGCGATACTAACCAGTTTGATTTTCCTGCGCTAGGAAGAATTTCGTTTTGCTGATAGCAGGCAATAGAGCGAAATAGCGGTGTTGCAATCTTAATTTCAAATTCTCGACCAGCAGCATTTATACCGATGATTTCTCCAGAGGATGTGAAGCTAGAGAAAGCGTTTTGGGAGAAAGCTTTCTTGTGAATGAATGTGCCAGAGAATATAGTGCTAAGTTCATTTGCAGTTCTTTCGGTCATCTCACTGAATTCTTCTAAAACATTGATTTTATCATTACTAGTAAAAGTGCGAATTCCTTCTATTGCGTTACTTTCAAAGTTATAATCCTCGTATTCCATTGTCCATTTTTGGGAAGAACTTTCGGCTGTGGTGTCAAATTGGATTATTAATTTCCCGCCTCTTGCATAAGATCCCGTTTGAATGCAGGCGGTGCTTGAGAGAAAATTCAAGGTTACTTTTTTTGAGGTTTGATCCAATAAAATATCAGGACAGCTAGGTAATCCTACGGAATCGATTTGTTGGTATTGCTCCCAAGACATCAAAGCAAAAAACAGGCTTTCGTTCCAACCTTTTGAAATATTGAACAACTCAGCGGCCTCTTTAGGTAAGTCTGTTTGAATTACTTTGTATTCATCTTCCTCGCAACTCAGAAGCATTGGGACTACGATGATAAGTCCGAAAATTATCTTTCTCATTAAATGACAATTAAAAATAGTGGAGTTGGTTTAATGGCTCTACTTCAATTACCAAGCCGAAATAACTATATTCGAAAACGACGATAAACTACAAATTTATGATTTTAGCAGAAGGAATGCTTAAGCCAGGAGCATTGAAAGGAAAAAATATACTTATAACTGGGGGAGGAACAGGATTGGGTAAATCCATGGGAGAGTATTTTTTAGAGTTGGGTGCTAATATAGTAATCACTTCTCGTAAGCTCGATGTACTGCTAGCGACAGCTGAAGAAATGATGGCTGCAAAGGGCGGGAAAGTAATTCCAATAGCTTGTGACGTACGAGAGATCGAGCAGGTGGAAGCCATGTGGAAAGAGGCAACTGGGCAGCTGGGTCAAATTCATGTAGTTCTGAACAATGCCGCTGGCAATTTTATAAGCCCAACTGAAAGACTTTCTACCAATGCATTCAATACCGTATTGGATATTGTATTAAAAGGAACTTCCCAAGTTACTCTCACAGCCGGAAAGGACTGGATAGCTAAGAAGCAGGCAGGTGTTTTTCTCAATATAGTAACCACCTACGCTTGGACTGGATCAGGATATGTAGTACCGTCCGCTGCAGCCAAAGCAGGCGTATTGGCGTTGACACGTTCCTTGGCGGTGGAATGGGCGAAATACGATATTCGTTCTAACGCGATTGCTCCTGGACCCTTTCCTACGGAGGGGGCTTGGAGTCGATTGTTGCCAGGAGATCTTGTTAAAAAATTCGATCCAGCTAAGAAAGTTCCAGTGGGTAGAGTAGGGGAACATCAGGAACTTGCAAATCTTGCGGCATATTTGGTGTCTGATTACTCCTCTTACGTTAATGGTGAGGTAATGACCATAGACGGAGGTGAATGGTTAAAAGGGGCTGGGGAATTTAATAATCTGGATGTGATTCCAGAAGAGATGTGGGACATGATGGAAGCTTCAAGAGGAAAAAAAGCATAAGCCCCAAAGTGATTTGGGGCTATCTAAAAGCAAAATGGAAAATCAGAAAACTTTGAATTTCAGTAATTCCTAAAATTATATGGATTTAGGATTCTTTACACTGGATAAATCGTTCTCGATAGATTTGTTTTGTTGGACAGATTCTTTAATACTTTTCTTTAGGGATTGATCCAGCATTTTTGTTTCATTTTTGATCAGCTGTGCCAGTCGTTTGGATTCTTGATTTTGTGGTTCGCTGTCGAGAATTTCCAAAATACCCAGGATATTCGCCACCCGAGCTCGCAGGGTATGTGACTGCTCAAATGCAAGTTCTTTAAGAAAATATTTATGCTCTTTGAGCCAAATTTCTTGCTTTTTTCTATCAGAAATATCCAAAATACACCCCAGTATTTTGGTAGGATGTCCACTGCTTGACCATTCTATAGTTTTGCCGAAACCTAAAGCCCAGATCATCTGATTTGTTTTCTGTTTTATCCTAAATTCTTTTTTGAAAGGGATGTTTTCAGTGGTATTAATATGTTTCTCCAAATCCTTTAGCAAATTGGGGAAGTCCTCTGGGTGGATATGTTTCTGCCAAGAATTAGTAGTGGTACCTGATAATTCATCTGGTGTATAACCTAGCATCTGCCCCAAACCAAGATTTATGATATCATCTTTATTCACTAGATCGAATTCCCAAAAACCCAGCAAATTGTCTTCTAATATACTGTCAATAATTTCTCTGCCTTCGCTGGTAGCACTATCAAAAAAATCACCCAATCCTATATTATAAGGGATTGCTTGAACAATAGGATGACCAATACCTAGGCAAGTACTAAAGTCTTCTGTGGTAAAATAGAACTCCCATTTAGTATCCACAACGTCACCTTGAGGGTGTACTAATTTCTGTAAATCTACTGTAAAGGATTGATGCGAATTTTTAAAAGCTTTAGTTCGCTGAATTTCGAACTTGGTCCAATTAGAGTCAACAAAACAGTCCGCGAAGTAGATTGCTTTCCCAGCATTGTCAAGAGAAGTGGAATTTGGCCCTATACCAGGACCAGAAGTAAGAATCTTGCCGGTCTTATCAATCGTTAGTTGCAAAAAATACTCGGATACTTCCGCTACATGACTTAAAGCGTGAATAGCATGGTGGTTTATCATAGAGTACGGATTAGCGACCTTTATTTTTATTGTTGTAAAAAACAAAATTAATAGTGTGAAGTACATAAAAATATATTTAAAAAACAAATGACGTCATCCGTTGCAATTGGTGGAGAGCATCGATAAAATTAAAATATGTGTGTGCAATTCTGGTTAAGGGACCCTCAAAAGCTTGATTTACCGGTCAGCTATAAGAATGAGATGGCCTTTTGGCCTATAGAGTATAGTAGATTTTAGCTTTGGGTTCAGTCCCTAAGCTTTTGTTTTATTTCAAATGTATTTCGAATAACCTTTGCAAAAGAAATCGTCTAAGTTGAGGAAGGTCTAAAAGAATAATAGGATGCTACTTAGAAACGAAAAAAGGCCGCATTCGCGGCCTTTTTTCGTTTCTTATATTTTCTTATTACCAGAGCTATTCTTCGTCTTGAGTAACCTCTGAATCTTGCATAACTTCAACTTCTTTCTTCACCTCAGATACTGGTCTGAAGTTTCCTTCTGGCAGTTGATCAGCTACTTCATCTCTCTCAAAAGGAAATACCTCTATAATTGCACTTTCCACAATATCTGGAACTCTAAAGCTTACTAGCATATTCCCTAAGCTTTCTTGAATTCTATCATAAGCTTCCTTGACATCATTTGCAGTGACGATCATATATTGAGTGACTTTTTTCTCTTTTCCACTTTCGCCATCAGCTACCATGTATGAGATTTTACACTTATGCCAGATGTCTGCATCATCGTAAAAGAACACATCTACAATGTTACTTTTGCTGATTCCAGTGACCTGGAAATCTCCGCGAATCTGCGAAGCAAGCCTATCGTATAAAATTGCTTCTGCCTCGGTAAACGAGACTGCATCTACTAGGTACTGCTCAGATATATTCTTAAGCAATCCTTGTTCATTTTCTTTCGCGTATTTGACTTTGCACAAAAACCAGGTTCTCATATGTTTCTAATTTGAAGGTCGAAGGTAAAATTTATCCTTAGAAGGACAAGAAGATTTCCGATCAAAGAAATTGATAAATTACTAAGGTTTAGTGTAAGTAGTTGACGTTCAGCTTGATTTATTTACTAGAGAAATTTACATTTAATTTGGGCCTATCGATTCCTCTATAGATAGTGGGGTGTGAAAGAAAAGCATTAAATTATCGCAAAACCTTTTACATGCGGGATAAAATCTGGTACAGCTTTCCGGTACAATTATTTCTACTACATCTAAGAAAAAATTTAGGCCTCGTGCTTATATGGGTAGTTCTCATGGGGGTGATTCTAGAATACTTTGGGGTGATGCTTGGTATTCCTTTTCTTTTTCTTGATCCTGAATATTTGCATCAGGTTTCTTGGGTGAGCTTTTTCTTGATGGGGATTGGATTTGCTTTTTTGACGATGGGGTTCCACATGTCCACCTACATTATGGATGGAAGGCAATTTCCTTTTTTAGCCATCCTAAATAAACCTTTTATACATTATTGTGTAAATAATGGCATAATACCATTGATTTTCTATTTAGTATATATCATCAGATTTGTTGATTTTCAGCTTGACAATAACCTAGGTAGTGATTGGGAAGTACTCTATTATTTTCTTGGATTTGCTGCGGGGGGTGTAATTACCTACTCAGTCATTTTTGGATATTTCGCCTTTACCAACAAAGATTTCTTTATCCTTTTTGCAGGGACAGTGGACAAAAGGCTGCGTAAAGTTCGCTTAACCAGAGCTAATGTAATGAGTCAGTACAAAGAGCTGAAAACTCAAAACTACAAGGTTCTATATTATCTGAATATAAACCTTCGACCTGAAAAGGTAAGGCCGGATATTTCGAGGTTTGAAGGGACAAAATTATTACGGGTGTTCGATCAGAATCACCTGAATCTGTTCATCATTCAGATTTTATTGATTTTATTCGTTTTGTTCTTGGGTTTTTTTAAAGAGAATCCTTACCTCCAGCTTCCTGCTGCAATGAGTGCGACTTTATTGTTTGCAATACTGATTATGCTAGTAGGAGCGGTGAGTTTTTGGTTGAGAAGGTGGTCCACATTTGCGGTGTTTGCCTTTCTGATTCTAGCTAATTATTTCAGTAATTTCGGTTTTCTCAATCGTCCACACGAGGCTTATGGACTGGATTATTCTATGACGCCAGTCACTTACAGTCTCGCACATATGGATTCTCTATTGTCGCCTGAACTAGTCATTAAGGACCGCGATAATGTTTTGAAAATTTTGGGTAATTGGCGAGCCAAATTTCCAGACGAAAGAAAACCAAAGCTGGTCATGGTAGCTGCAAGTGGAGGTGGGCAACGGGCAGCATTATGGACCGTGAAGATTTTACAGGATATTTATAAAATCGATGACGGAGAGGTTCTAAAACATACTGAATTATTTACAGGGGCTTCAGGAGGAGTTTTGGGAGAGGCTTTTTTTAGAGAAGTTTATTTAAGATCTCTCACGGACCCATCAGTTGATCCTTTGGACCAAAAGTACTTACATCAAATATCTGCTGATAATCTTAATCCAATAATTTTCACATTGCTAGTGAATGATTTATTGATTAGAAACCAGTATTTCCACTACAATGGACATAAGTATTTGAAAGACAGAGGATATGCTTTCGAAAGTCAATTGAATGATAATACAGAAGGAATCCTTGATAAACCAATTTCTGCATACAAAGTACCCGAGTTTTCGGGAAGTATACCTCTACTTCCTGTTACTACCTTAATTACAAATGATGGTAGAAAGTTGGTTATATCGCCACATTCTATGTCTTTTTTTGGGACATCCTTATTAGGAAAGTTTGGGGCTGAGGAGAAAAAGCAAACGATAGATTTCCTTAGATTTTTCGAAAATCATGATTCGAAAAATCTAAGATTTCTTTCCGCATTGAGAATGAGTGCTACCTTCCCTTTTGTTACTCCAAATATTGAATTACCCACTCATCCTGTCATGGAAACGATGGATACAGGTTTGTCTGATAATTTTGGAATACAGGACGCTCTTCGGTTTATGTATGTCTTCCAATCCTGGATCAATGAAAATACAGGAGGAGTAGTTTTGATTACGATCAGAGACTCGGAGAAAGTGACTGAAATAGCACCTAGTTTTCCTCCTCGGATTTTCGAAAAGATTTTCACCCCCTTGAAAAATATTTATTCTAATTGGGATAATGTACAAACCATACAAAATGAAGTGCTTTTCAATTACATGGCTGAATCTATGCCCTTTGATCTGGAAAGAATGGAGTTTGAATATGCACCAGAGAAAGTCCAAGCGGAGGAGTTAACAGAGAGTCAAGAGACAATGCAACGAGCATCGTTAAATTGGCGACTTACCGCTAGAGAGAAAAAGTCAATTCTGGAAAGTGTTTATACACTGAAAAACCAAAGTTCATTGAAGCGACTGGAGGAGCTATTTACCAAAAATCTGCCTGTTTTAGAAGACAGTATTCAATAGGATAGTCCCCACTTTTTATAAATAAAATGCATCAACCAAGCAGGGCCAATTAGCAGGAACTGTAGATCTCTTAGAAAAGTAGGTTTTTTGCCTTCAATTTTATGTCCATAAAACTGAAGTATCCACGAAAAGAAGAAAACGACTAGACTGATCATCCATAACTTTCCTGGGAAAGTGAGATCAATGAAATTTGAAATTGCTAGAGATAATACGGAAAAGAGAAACATTCCCACCGTAAGTGGAGTGGATAACATGAGATAATAGATTAATATTAAAATCAACACTACCGTAGCCCAATTAGCAAAATTACCAAGAAAAGGCAATATCTCAGGAAGTGGGCCCACAGGGATACTGAAAATCAACCCAACTATACTGAAAAAAATTGCTGGAACGCAAACCCAGTGGATCAGCTTATTAGTCATGTTTTGATGACTCCGTCCGTACTCGTTGAATAATTCATCAATTTTTCTCATGGTATATTGGGAGTTTATCGCTTAGATTTATTTAAAATACTAAATCTATTTTAATTCCTTTTTCAAAAATTCGAAATGTTTAGCTATTGGGAGAAAAAGCACTTTTTTCATTACGACCTTATTGTAGTAGGGGCTGGCTTTGTAGGACTTTCTACAGCCATTCATTATAAGGCAAAACGTCCAAAGGCCAATGTGCTGGTGCTTGAACGTGGTATTTTTCCGACGGGTGCAAGTACAAAAAATGCAGGTTTTGCATGCTTCGGAAGCTTAACCGAGATCTTGGATGATCTCAATCATATGTCTCATGACGAAGTGTTGGCATTGGTGGGCCGTAGACACCAAGGACTCAAAGCGATAAGAAGGCAGTTTGGAAAGAAAAAACTAGAATATTCTCATTCCAGTGGATACGAATTGTTGGAGCAACACCAGTTGGATGCTGTGGACAAAATGAAGGATGTTAATTGTCTCTTGCATTCTGTTTTCAAAGATGAGGTATTTTCTCTGGTTAAGAAGCCAATGAAAATGGGCTTTTCTGATCAAGTGAAAGTAATAGTAAAGAATAAATTTGAGGGAGAATTGGATCCAGGAATGTATATGGATTCGCTTTGGCAACTAGCACAGCATTCAGGGATTCGGATATTAACTGGTGTTTCGGTCTGCGAAGTCCAGAAAAATGAAGGGACTGTTTTGGCCGAAGATGGCGCTGGAAAAGTTAATCTCGAATTCAAGGGGAATAAAATTGCTATTTGCACAAACGCCTTTACTAAGAAGCTCTGGCCTGATTCAGATATTGAACCAGGCAGAGGATTAATTCTTTTGTCTAAGCCGTTGGATTTCAAAATTCTATGGAAAGGGACGTTCCACCTAGATAAAGGCTATGTATATTTCCGCCAAATAGATGGACGGCTTCTCCTTGGAGGAGCTAGGAATAAGGATTTTGAGGGAGAAAAAAGTATAGATTTTGAAGTCAATCCAAAAATAAAATCACACTTGAAAAATATAGCAATGGATGTGATTTTTCCAGGGAAACAGATTGGCTGGGATATGGAATGGACTGGTGTTATGGCATTTGGCAAAATTAAGTCTCCACTTATCCAAAGGATAGGTCCTAAAACTGTTGCAGCTGTACGACTTGGAGGAATGGGAGTGGCCATAGGCTGGCAAGTAGGTAAGGAGCTTTCCGAACTTTTGACCAAGATGTAATTAATATTTTTTCATTAGATTCAGACTCTAAACTCATCTAACCCCGATTAATGCAAGGTTTAATCCGTACCCCAAAAGTTTTCGACGCACTGATTCCTCTGGTATTTTTGATTGTCCTTTTGGTATTGAATATTCAAGTTTTTGGTACTGATGGACTATCTGGGTCTAACCAAATAGTACTTATTCTGTCATCCATGGTTGCTGCTATTGTAGCAATTTTTCGATTAGGATATAACTGGGAGACACTTCAAGATGGTATGGTTAAGAGCATAAGTGCCGCGATGTCTAGCATCTTAATCCTTTTCCTGATTGGAGCTCTTGCTGGTACTTGGTTACTTAGCGGCATAGTCCCTGCAATGATTTATTACGGACTTCAGATTTTGAGTCCAGCAATATTTTTAGTAGCTGCTTGTATTGTGAGTGCGGTAGTTTCATTAGCTACAGGGAGTAGCTGGACTACCGTTGCTACAGTGGGTGTGGCACTTTTAGGTATTGGGAAAGCGCTGGGATTTGAAGAAGGTATCATCGCTGGAGCTATCATTTCGGGAGCTTATTTCGGTGATAAAATGTCACCTCTTTCAGATACAACTAATCTTGCTCCTGCCATGGCGGGCACGGATTTGTTTACCCATATTCGCTACATGGCAAAAACTACGATTCCATCCATTTCTATTACATTGATTATCTTTGTTGTTATCGGGTTGAATTATGAAGCGAATGGTAATGTCAATGATGTTCAAATTATCTCAGATATAATTTTAGAGAAATTTAATGTTACTGGTTGGCTGTTTGTCGTTCCTGTAGTGGTGATCGTGCTGATCTTAAAAAAAGTGCCTGCCATTCCTGCGTTGCTTACTGGAGCGCTGTTAGGGGGGCTTTTTGCTATCATATTTCAGCCGGAAATAATTCGTGGGATCGCGGCTGAAAATGCTTCCTACGCATATCAGAGTTTCAAGGCAGTAATGATGTCTCTGTATGGGGAGATCAGTATTCCTACCAGCAATGATGTGGTTAACGAATTGCTGATGACCAGTGGTATGGCAGGAATGATGAATACGATTTGGCTAATTATTACAGCGATGGTGTTTGGCGGAATAATGGAAGAAAGTGGTATGCTAAGAGTACTTGCTGAGGCCATAATCCAGAAAGTCCATAGTGTTGGTTCTTTGATAGCATCTACGGTGGCTACTTGTGTGTTCTTTAATATCACTACTTCAGATCAGTATTTAGCGATTTTGGTTCCTGGCAGGATGTATGCAGATGTGTATAAAAAAAGAGGATTAGCACCCGAAAACCTCAGTAGAACTTTGGAAGATTCTGGTACGGTGACATCCGTATTAGTACCTTGGAACACGTGTGGAGCTACACAAGCTTCGGTATTAGGAGTTGCAACACTGACCTATGCACCCTATTGCTTTTTTAATATTATTAGTCCTTTTATGACTATTCTATATGGATATTTTAAAATTGGACTTACCTATTACGATGAAGTTGAAGAAGAAAAGTTAGTATGATTCCATTTAAGATTACCAAAGAAGAAGTAAATACCCTTTCACTGGGACAGTTTGAGGGTGAGATGTTTTTAATAGACAAGATTGAGGATGTAGAAGAAGTCGCCGAATTTCTTGTGCAGCAGCAAGTAATTGGATTTGATACGGAGACTAAACCTGCATTTCAAAAAGGAATCACCAATCAGGTTTCTTTGCTTCAGCTTTCTACATCTACCCAAGCTTTTCTCTTTAGATTGAATAAAATTGGATTTCCAGATTCTATTCGAAATATTTTAGAAAAAAAGAGTATCGTAAAAGTTGGAGCAGCAGTTCATGACGATATTAAAGGGCTCGCAAAACTCACAGACTCATTTTATGCAAATTCATTTTTCGATCTAAATGATGAGCTGAAAAGGGTGGGTTTTATAAATATTGGCGTACGTAATCTCTGTGCTATGGTACTTGGTATTCGAATCTCCAAGTCAGAGCAAGTTTCAAACTGGGAAGCAGATACACTTACCAATAAACAACAACGCTATGCGGCTACTGATGCTTGGGGTTGTTTGGAGATTTTCAAAAAGCTAAAAGCAGAAGGATATTTGGATGAATTGTTTAACCAATAGTTAATTCCAAATTCTCAATTTCCTCAAGTGAATGAACAATAAGTTCTTCCAGACCTTTCCTGAATTCCAATTTCATTTGGCAGTCCAGCGCCATTTCTTGAGATACAATCTGTAAATCATAGGATTTGATTAGTTTCATGACATCATTCATTACAGGGTAAGGGAAATGAATAGAGACGGAAGTTTTGACCTGCTCTTCTACAATTTCATTTTCCTCTATGGCTAAAGCAGCGGAAGTTTTGTAAGCTTGGATCAAGCCGCCCATTCCAAGCTTTGTTCCGCCAAAATAGCGAACTACTACAATTAAAATATTTGTCAAGGTATTCGATCTTATCTGCCCCAAAATCGGGTCTCCTGCGGAATGATTGGGTTCTCCATCGTCATTAGCCCTAAATTGATCTCCATTTTTTCCCAGCATCCAAGCAAAGCAATGATGTCTGGCATCAAAGTATTTTTTCCGAAGATCTCCTAAGTGGATTTTGATTTCCTCTTCAGTTTTTACGGGATAAGCAAAGTAGAAAAACTTGCTCCCTTTGTCTTTGTATTGCCCTTCACTGGTCCTAGAAACCGTATGATATTTATCTTCGAATGTTGACTCGTCGCCTAAGTCTGACATAGAGTTGATGGAATAGATGTGTAGCGAAATTAGAAAATTAACAATTGGGTAACAGGTTATCCATTCGAATTATCTTAATTTTAGCTAGAAGAATATAGCGAAATGCCCGAATCAATTACTGCCCAAGCACCTTATGAGTTTAGCCTTCCTGGAAATTCCACCGAAACTGGAAATCTACATTTCTGGGAGAATTTAGAAATTTTTCCTGATGGAATTCAGCGATGTTTCTGGATTTCGGGGGTCCAAGAAGGAGAAACTCGGGGCAATCATGCACATTGGAAAGAGTCTCAGGTACTCGTTGCCGTAGCAGGGTCAGTTCTGTTGAAGATTAACTCTGTACAGGGTGAACTTTACCATTTTGAGTTGAATTCGCCTGATCAGGCGGTTTATATTCCACCTTTAAATTGGTTAGTGGTCAGTTTCTCCCCCAAGGCCGTGCTGCTTGGGATGTCGGATTTGGCTTTTTCAGAAGATGATTACATCAGAGACCTACAGTATTTTGAAAAGCTACAAAAAAGAACAACCTAAATTTCCCTGTCTACGTGTGACATCCACTGTAGAGCGGGACAAAGATTATTTTCTAAGTAATTTTTTAACTGAATCGCATCAAGATCAGCTTGATTTTGTATGGGAAAAAAATCAAAAAACAAAGGCAAGTATCACCTTTGCCATATCAAAAACTGGTGAGGCAATCTCCCTACCCCAAGCTCCTTTTGGTGGGTTTTGGATTTATGAGGATCTAAGTTCGGCTTCTTTGGAAACTTTTATATTGGCCATTGTTGAAGAATTGATTCAGCGTGGCATTCATTCTATTTCCCTTGTTCAATCTCCGAAGCCCTACAATCCGCAGTTTGATTTGATTAATTACCTGTTGTTTAGAAATGGGTTTGAACAGGCTAAAGTAATATGCCATCATTTTTTTCTTGGCAAAAAGAAAATCAAGAAGTTCGTGCAAAAAGAGTCACCTAGAAATCAAAAGAAAACTACGAATTCTAGTCTGAAAGTTAGCCATTCTTCTATCTCTAACTTAGGATTTTTGAAGGATATTCGGTCTTGGAATACTCTAAGAGGCTATGAAGTCACATTCGATGAGAATAGAATTGTGCAGCAAGTTTCATCGCATCCGGAGCGATATTTTCTTATTGCTATAATCCACAATGAGGAGGCTATTGGGTATTCGCTGGCTGTAAAACTCACCAGCGATTCGCTTTACTATTTTCTCTCTGGTATAAATCCGAAAAGCCCTATAAAAAATGCAGGTGAACTTATGCTGAATGAGCTTTTCCTGCTTGCTGTGGAGCAAAAAGTGAATTTCATAGATTTGGGGTCTTCAGATCTAGAGGAAGGTGCAAATCATAGTCTGATGTTCTTCAAGTCCCGATTCTCCAATGACACATGCAATAAGATCACTTGGTCAAAGAAGATCTGATATGGAACAAGTAGGCAAAGTCAGCATAATTTGCATTGCTTTCAATCATGAAAAATGGATTGTGAAAGCAATAGAAAGTGTAATTCATCAAGACTATGGAGCAAAAGACCTAATCATTGTGGATAATGGGAGCTCAGATCAAACGGCTATAATTATTCAGGATTGGGTAAAAAAGAACTCCCCAGGATCTGCTGTATCTGTAATATGTAAATCAGAAGTCAAGCCTTATTGTAAGCTTTTTGACGAAATGCTGAATCTTACAACCGGAGAATTTGTAGTGGACCTTTCTGGGGATGATTTTTTGTATCCCAACCATCTTTCACGTTCTGTTGAAAGATTAAAACAAGTTCCAAATGCTGCTTTTGTATTTTCAAATGCTACGATTTGCGAAGAAAATGGCACTCAGGAGAGCTACTACGAGAGCAAAGATGTGAAAGATCTAAAGGGCAAGATCTTAGGAAGGGAGTTTTACCAAACACTCATAAGTAGAAGCTTTATTTCATCTCCTACCGTGGTTTTTAGAAGCAAAATACTAAAGATAGAAGGTGGATATGACATGTCACTTTCATACGAAGACTTTGATGTTCAACTTCGTCTTACGAGTAAGTATCCCGTGGTGTTTTCGGATCATGTAGGTGTTTATAAGCGAAAGCATGCCCAATCACTTTCTGCCAATCAATACCAGCGCTATCAATCAGCAATGCTCCCTAGTACACTCCGTGTTTGTGAGAAAATCCGAGAAATGAATAAAACTTTTAGTGAGGATGTGGCTTTAAAGAATCGAGTATTATATGAATTAAAGCATTCGCTTTGGTCTGCAAACTTTCAGGTAGCAAAAGGGTTTGTGAATCTTGCAGATGAGTTGGAGATAAAAGGTATGGAGCTCAGACTGTATAAAATTTGGCTTCTGTTACGGCTTGATATGTCATGGCTTTATGTGCAATTGACATAATTAGCCCACAATAACTTCTATAAATGGCGGCTTCGAGAAATACTTTTGTCCTATGCTGCGTATGTCTTCCGATGTAAAACGTTTTAAGTAGGCCAATTTTTCAGTAAAATAGCCAAAGTCCATTCCAGAATGATGAACAGCTTTGAATCTGTCAATCAAATCAAAGGAAGTGCTGAATTGCTTTAGCATTTGTCCAATGAGATAATTCCGTAAGACTTCTAGTTCATCGCCATCAATTTTCACTTCTGTCAAAATTTTGATCTCGTGATAGATTTCCTTAATTACCTCCGGATAGAAAGCTTTTTGAACATCAGCTGCTATTACCCAATAATTCGAGTCGCCTATTTCAGCCAAAGTTGAATGTATCCCATAGGTGTGGCCTTTGTCTTCCCGAATATTTTTAACAAGTCTAGAACCAAAATAGCCTCCTAATAGTGTGTTGAAAACCGTAAGCCCAATAAAGTCAGGGTGTGTTTTTGGAATTGACCAGTTGCCGATGCGAATGCTGCTTTGAACTGATTTTTCTTTAGGCTCTGTCACTGCTAAAAGCGTATTTATTCCAGGTAGAAGTATAGATTCTGATACTTGCCTATTTGGCAATTGTCCAAAGAGTATACAAAGCTTATCCACTTCAGTAGAATCTAGATTTCCTGTCACGAAAATCTCTAGGTGTTGCCAAAGCATACTTTCGTAATAAGAGACTAGAGGCTCTCTTACAGCTGCATCCACATGTTCTTCTGTAATCTCAACTCCATAGGGATGAAATGCTCCAAATAGGCACTTACTAAAAATTTGACTTGCTCTAGAAGCTGTTCTTTCTCTTTCTAATTGAATACTGAGCTTACGCTGCGAATGCCTTTTTTCCAACATGTCTTGAGGAAAAGTAGCTTCAGTAAACAAGGAAATAAATATGTCTAATACTGTAGAAAGATGTTTTCTTGTTGTCAGTAGCCCAAGTCCTTCATGAGCGAATGTCAAAATTGGATGAACTTCTGAGGCATAAAAGTCAAAGAATTCAGCTATTTCTCCAGCATTTTTTAGCTTCGTTCCCTCTTGTAACATTTGAAGGGTGAAGGAAGGAATTAAGGATAGTTCGAGTGGAAGAGAAGCTCGTTGACCTTTACATATTATGTCGATTTTGACGGCATCCAATCCAGGAGTGGGAATAAAAAAGAACTTTGCTCCATTGGAAAGTTTGAATTCCGATGGGGGCAATAGTTCAAAATCCTCAGGAACTTTAAATTCCGGAGCTTTTGACCTGTCTAAGAACATTTTTTAATTAGTGATATTGTACATCAAAGTGAACCTAAGTGTCTCCGCAAGTGGATTGTTCTGCTTTTGAGGAACTAAGTAAGAGAAATCAAACCCAAGTTTTTTCAAATCGAAGCCTACGCCCATAGTGAAGTATTGCCTCCCTCCTTTATTTGGATTTTCATAAAAGTATCCAGTGCGAAGAGCAAACTTATTGTCATAAATGTATTCCACCCCGAATGAGATCATAATCTCTTGCATTTCCTCAGAAAACCCTCCCGGAGCATCAGCAAAGGAACCGAACATCCCTGAAAGTAATGGGCGATTAGGGTCATTACCTTCTTCTATTATTAAGTTCCCATTATTGTCTGTCACCAATGTTCCATCCTCATTTGTGGCATAGATTGGTGGTGTTGGGACTAATAGTTTGTTTAGATCTAATGCAAAAGTAAGTGTGTTAACTGGATCCAGATCTAAGGATAATGCAGTTCCTACTTTTAGATTGGTGGGAATATAATCTAGATCGTCTGCAGAGTTGTAGGTAATTTTTGGTCCTATATTGGAGATGCTAACCCCCCATGAGAAGTTGGCGTCTTTTGCACCCGCATATATTGGTTTCGAATAATATAAACCTACATCGGTTCCGACACTTATTCCTGGTTTGGCTTCAGTACCACCTACTGAAGATATATTCCCTGAAAGATTTGAATAGATAAAGCGTGCAGAAATCCCTAGTCCTAAATAGGAAGATAGTTTTCTAGAATAGGTTCCTCCTAAAGCAATATCGCGGGGATTAAATTCTCCAAGATCTTGACCATTTCCATCAGTTAATTGAATGTCACCCATATCGAAGTAACGAAGGTCAAATCCAAAAGCGGAAACCTGATCAATTCTGAAAAATCCAGTTAAATAACTCAAAGACATATCATTCACGAGTTTGCCCAGCCAAGGTGAATAAGAAAGGGAAAAACCCATGTCCTCTTCTACGAAAGCAAGTTGCCCTGCATTCCAATGTGCTGAACTACCGTCTGGAGAAAGTGCAACGCCTACATCGCCCATCCCTGAGTGTCTAGAATCTGGAGCGAAATTTAAAAAAGGGACAGCAGTGGTAATCACTCTTCGGCCAGGATCTTGACCAGAGATAATAGTACCATTCTGCCCGTAAGCAGATAAAGTAGCCAGGGTAAAAACTGCAAGAAGTAAGTTTCTCCTATTTAAAATGGCTATTTTTTTCATTGAATCATGATTAGACCGCTTACTGAATCTGTTGAATTATCAAGTTCTGACTGAAGCGTTAATTTGTAAATATAAGTTCCTTTTGCTGGATATTTGGTTTGCCTTTGTAAAAAAAACCAAGACAAATCCACTATTTGTGTGTCAGCTTTGACTAAACGCTTATCTTCTGAATATAGTATCTTTCCGTCTGTTTGGTAAACTGCTAATGTTAGCATTAAGTTTTCTCCAGGACGATTATGCTCAAGTTCAAAATGACTTTCAATTTGTGTAGGATTTGGGTAGGTCTTATGATGTAAGATTTGAATTTCATCACTACCCCGTACGATTATTTCTTGGCTGAGCACACTCTCATTGCCTAAGTTATCCCAAGCTCGGACAGTTACCAAATTCTTACCTTCTTTTAATCCTACAAGCCTAGTATCCACAATACCAGAAGTGAACGTGTTATTTTCAGCTATATAAATCTTATTCAATTGATTTGGAGTGTTTTGATTTATTTGAACTGTCAAGTTTTCAGCTGGTATTAGACCGGATATATTTACACCGCTAGTGTCTGAAAATGTAGCTTTCATACGTATAGATGTAGAGGGGAAAATATATGGAGGAGATTCTTTACCTCCAAATACTACTCTAATTTTAGGACCTTCCCTGTCCTTTGGAAAATTGCTGGATATACCTCCAATAATAGCTGAATCAAACCCAAAAGCTTCCCAAGCTTGAGCTTGACTTTCTCCCAAGATCCTGATGCTGCCATCACCATACTCAAGATCTATGTTTTTTGGAATGATTAATTTCCCTTTGATCAAGCCGGAGGTGATAGTACCAGTACCTCTAAAGAGTAGTATTTTCTCTTCTTGAAATTCCACCACAGTATTTTCGTCTCCTAGAGTTTTACTCTTTGCAGGTTTGTCATGGAGTTCGATAGTATAGTTTCCGTTGAAATTAGCAGCAATACCACCTGAGCTTGGGTTTATCACTAAGGCTTCGAATGTCACCTCTTGAAGAGCTGAAAGTGTATCTAAAGGATTTTGATTTTCAGGATCTGTGAATGAGGTAAATTCTATTTTGAATGTAGGCGTGGCCAACCTCATGCTGGGATCTGCTAGAAGGCTGAAATTCCTGTTTAAAGATCCATTTTGACTCTTGTTCTTAGTGTTTCTGAAAATACTGCCTAGGTCTTGTGCGAACTCATTTTCAAGTCTGAATACTTCGGCAATAAACGCTTCATTTAATGAGAAATTCACACTACTGAAAACAGGTCTTCCTGTAGTCAAAAGCCCAATTGCACCCTTATTCGGTGCAATTAGAAGTTCTTCTGCAGCTGATCTTAAATAGGGGCTATCATGTCGCCCAAATTCGCAGGTGGCAGTCACCCAAAGTGCCAATTGCTTCTGCTTCGCCCAGTTCGGAATGTCTGAAGTGAGAAAAACTTCCTCGGCTGTCAGCGTCGTTTCATTTCCATGACCGATATAGTTTAGGAGCAGTGTCCCTCGTTCTAGGGTTTCTTCGAGCGCAGATTTCGCTTGTGCAGAGGACTGGCGCTCTCCAGTTTTTTCCTGTTCAAACCTGTCCAGATATAGTTTCTCCTGCTTGTATTCTTTATGATTTTTAGTTAAAAAGCTCGCATGAGCTTCAGAATCGCGCAAATGAATATTGTTATCACCATCGTCTGCGAAAAAGGTGACTGTTTTTTTCCAGTCACCAGTTTTAGGATTGCTTTCGTAATCAATAATTTTGTCAACAACTAGTTTAGCTTCTTGGGCATTAATGACTGGCAATCTTCCAACCCCTATTTTCATCAGTTCATCTCCTGATCGGCTTTCTTCCCATTCTCCTTGCCCAAATTCAAGCAAAGTGAAATAATCATCAGAACTGTAGGTAGTTAGTGGGTTCAGACTGTTTCTACTCGTATAAATTGGGACAAGATTTGGTCGTCCTCCAAGTTTACTCTTGTAATCAAACGTCCCTTTGCCGAGAATCAGGACATTTTTGAGCTTTGCTCCCTTGTGATAATGCCAAGCCAGAAAATTGCGTATGGCGTTAAGATCAGAATTGCCATAACCAAATGCATCGTAAATCTCATCGAGATAAGCTACTTCAGAATAAATCCCCATTCCGACTTTGTGAAGGCTAAGTTTTTCAGCGGAATTACTAAGTAACCTTGGCGCAATAAGTAAAAAGTCTGGCCAAACAGATTGAGTTCTTAGCGAAAGGTTTGCGGGTTTTAACTGGGAAATTTCTTTTATGTGTTTCTCGTTGAATACAATGAATTTCTGACCACTTAGCTCTGATCCTGAATTGAAATCTATAGCTTTTGGAACGTAATAGTCACTCACCTCCCAAGCAGATAATCCAGCCAAGGGAGCTAAGAGAATTGAAGATTTTTGATTTAATGAGTAAACTCCTTCTTTAAGCGAGTTACTCGAATGGGGGACTCCAATCCCTAAGTATTCAAAATAGCCAGCGTCATTAGGATTTGAGGCTTGAAATGAAATTCTCAATCTGTCCACTTTATTTCCAGCAGGGGAGAAGCTCTCATTCAAAAGCACCTCTTGGCCTTTGATAGCATAAGTACTGTTTGGAATCCCATCAATAGAACTTTCAGAAATATTCAAATCATCTACAGCCATAAAGATTTTGGCAGCTGCACTAGACCTGCCCATTACCTTCCCAACAATCTTCCATTCCGCATTAATTTCTGTTTCTAATGGGAATGAGTAGCCACGAGTAACTCCTGGAGCTACAGCTCGTGAATACCATGCTCTCCCAGAATTCAGAATATTATTTTGATCCTCTTTGAGCCAGTTCCATTGATAAAGGGTAGCAGGGGGTAACTCGCCGGGTTGTCCACCAATAGTGGTAATTCTCCTTGCTTGTCTGGAAACTCCAATCAGAAAACTGATCGAATCTGCATATTGATTTGGATGATAGGCTATGCTATCCTTATTGTATTCATAGCTGCTTGGGGCAGAAAGATAGAAATACAAATTTCCGTCTTTCTCTAAGCCTGGGATCTCTTGAAGTACTAGGTTTTCAGGTTGTAGAACTTGAGGAAGCATACCAGGGTACCCATAAACTGCAACTTCACTAAGAGAGTTGATACCTAGCATTTGAGCATTGCTGGCACTTATTTTATAAATACCTTCTTCTTGAATTTTGAACTTGAAAAATGAATTTTGGCCAGAGGCAGATTCAATCAGCAGAAAGCAGAAAAGCAGAAAGAACAGAAGCTTTTGGCATTGGGTAATCATTCGGGACTTATCACATTTTCTACTAATGACAAACCTAGATATGCTAATATTACGATAGGTATTCCTGCCAGGCCGAAAATCAAAATTAGTGCTATACTAAGTGCAATTATAGCATATCTGAATTTGTTGGTCGTAAAAGAATAGGATTTAAACTTTAACGCGATCAAAGGAAGCTCAACAAGTAAGAGTATTGCAAAAATCCATGCGATTCCTATCAAGATAAAAGGAGAGGTGATCAAAGTTCCGATATAGGGCCACTGAATAGCTAAATAAGGAAGTGTACAAATAAATAGTGCGTTTGCTGGGGTAGGGAGCCCTATGAATTTATCACTTTGTCTAGTGTCCAAGTTGAATTTCGCAAGTCGCATGGCGGACAAAAGTGGGACGATCAAGGTAAGATAGGGGAGCCATTCTATGTCGGTATTGACTTTCGCCATTTGGAACAGAATCATACCAGGGAGGACACCAAAGGAAACTAAGTCCGCAAGCGAATCGAGTTGCTTTCCAAGTTCACCTTGTACATTTAATAATCTTGCTGCAAAGCCATCAAAAAAGTCGAAGATTGCTGCTAAAATGATGAAATAGGCTCCTGAGAAAATGTTGCCATTGATCACCCATATAATTCCAATTACTCCTGAAAGTAGATTTAGGAGCGTGATAATATTAGGGATATGCGATTTTATTTTCAAGATCTTGCGTTTTTACCCACAAATGGGTTGTGAATTTTTTCGAATGCTATAGTCGTCTCAGGACCATGGCCTGGATAAATCACGGTTTCTTCAGGAAGCGTAAAGAGCTCCGATTTAATTTTACTCAACAACAAGTCATGATCTCCACCTGGCAAATCTGTTCGCCCAATACTTCCTCTGAAAAGTGTGTCACCTGCGATGCACTGTCCAGATTGCTGATGATAAAAGACCACATGGCCAGGAGCATGTCCAGGGACAAAGATGATTTTAAGGATTTCATCTCCAACTTTAATCTCTTCACCTTCGGATAGAAATCCATCAGCCTCACTAGTTTCATAGCCTACAAAACCATAATTAGGAGCATAAACTTCTACCGCTTTGAGCACAGCAACTTCTTCTTTATGAATAAGAAGCTCGACGCCAAATGTTTTTTTCGCCCAAGCATTTCCCAGTACATGATCTATGTGACAATGTGTGTTGAGTAATTGAGTAATTCTAATCTTATTCTCAGTAACGAAATCCAGTAACTCTTTTCGCTCAGCGAGATCAAAGCATCCAGGATCGATCAAAGTACCAATGCCTTTTTCATCGTAAAGCAAATAGGTATTTTCTTGAAAAGGGTTGAATGTAAAAGACTTAATGTGAAGCATGTGAAATGTATGTGGGTAATCGAACAAAATAAGGAATTAAACCTTTATTTTGGGCTATGGAAATTGATTTTTTGCTCATAGGACATGGACTAGCCGGAACAGCGCTGGCCTATAGACTGAAGCAAGCTGGAAAGAAAATTAGGATAATCGATGAGGCTGGAGCGAATACTTCGAGTAGAATTGCTGCAGGGCTTTTCAATCCAGTGACAGGTAGGAAAATGGTTAAAACGTGGAAAGCTGACTATCTTTTCCCTCTGATTAAGCCATTTTACCGTGAACTTGAACGAGTTACGGGAAGTCAATTTCTTACAGAGAAAGCTATTTATAGACCATTTTTGACTTTTGAAGAGCAAAACGAATGGATGGGGCATAGCGCAGATCCCGGGTTTGAAGCATATTTAGAGCAGATCTATTCAACCAGTCAATCCGAATTTCTAAAAGATCCTTATGGAGGAGTGATGCTTCGTAATTCTGGCTGGTTGAATATCAACAATCTACTTGATGCGATGACTACGTATTTTAAGGAGGAGTTGATTTTGGAAAAATTTGACGAAGGTTTACTTTCACAAAAGGATGAGCTTTGGGAATATAGGGATCTAAGGGCCAAAGCAATAATTTATTGCAATGGCACGGGGGCTATGAATTCCAAGTTTTTCAATTTTCTTCCATTTGCTCCAGTGAAAGGAGAGATTTTGGAACTAAAGCAAGAATTTACTCCTGATTATGTGGTGAATCGTGGAGTTTTTAGGGTTCATTTAGGGGATAAAGTGCATAGAGTTGGATCTACATACACCAAGCATGACTTGGACATAGGGGCTACAGATGCTGCTAAAATTGAGATTTTGGGGAGATTGACTGATTTGGTTCGACTTCCTGTAGAAGAAATAGTGAGTCATAAGACAGGAATAAGGCCAGCTACTAGAGATAGAAAACCATTTCTAGGAAAACATCCTACCGAGGTAGGCGTTTATCTATTCAATGGTTTTGGAGCCAAAGGTGTTTCACTCATTCCATATTTCTCTGAACAAATGGTGACGTATCTAATAAATGATAAGGCTATTGACACAGAAGTGGACATAGCTCGGTATTTTAATTATATTTAAAGACATCTTTCAGCAAATCGAATGCGCTATCACCTTTTTAAAATTTTGGTTTTTGCTGGGTTATGGTTGAATTCCTTTTTTGCCCTTGCTCAGTTTGATCAAGAACGATTTGGCAAAAACAGAATACAACACCAGCAATTTGAATGGTATTTCTACTCCTCAAATAATTTTGAGGTTTATTACTACGACCGTGGAGGCGCAAATGCCAAGATGGCGATTGATTATCTTGAAAGTGAATTTAATCGCTTGACTCAGATGATTGGCTATGTCGCTTACACTAAGCCCAAGATTTACATCTACAACTCTCCTGAAGAGCTTTTGCAAAGCAATATTAATCTCAACAAGGAGGAATACAATGAGCAAGGTCAGACAAACTTCAACAGATTATTGGCAGAAGTAGCCTATAAAGGGGAAGTGGATCAATTCAAAGAAGATATCATATACGGCACGGTGAAGGTGATAATTGAAGAGATGCTATATGGTTCCTCTGTATCAGATGCATTTCAATCCAATCTTACTAATAGTTTTCCAGAGTGGTATGTGGATGGAATAGCATTGTATTTGGCCAAAGGATGGAGTCGTGAAATGGATGATTTTGTACGACATTATTTTGAAGAAGATCAAAATCCAAAAATTCTCAAGCTTAAAGAAAAGGAGGCTGCCCTCGTTGGTCAGTCCGTGTGGAATTATATTGCTGAAAGGTATGGCAGAAGATATGTCTCAAGTGTTCTTAACCTTTCGAGGATAAATAGAAACGAAGAAAATAGCATTGCAAATACTGTAGGGCTGAGTTATAAGACATTTACCGAAGACTGGAAAAAGTATTACTTAGATATTAATAAGCAAGTCTCTTCTACCTTCAAGGAACCAAATAGAGACGCGGCTGTCGCAGAAACATCTCCGAAATTCATTGGAGCCATTAATGATATCAAATTCAGCCCAGATGGATTGAATTTGGCCTATGTGATCAATAATGGTGGTAAATATAAGGTTCAGGTTAGGGAAGTTAGTTCTGGACGTGAGCAGACGATTTTTGCTGGTGGTACATCCCTTCAAGATCAAGAGGCAAACTTTACCTCACCAATAATTGCCTGGAGAGATTCAGCGAATATTGCCATTGCTTCATTCAAAAGAGGATTTACAACCCTCAGACTAAGATCACTTGATGGTTCAAATCAGGATAAGATATTCTTAAGAAATATCACACAGATTTTAAGCCTTGACTTCAATAGTACTGGAAAAAATATGGTTCTTTCTGCTATCTCAAACGGAAAGTCTGATATCTATACCCTCAATGCACGAGGAGCAGGTAAGAGATTGACGAATGATCAATTTGATGAGTTAACTCCTATTTTCCTAAATGATTCAACCATAATTTACTCTTCAAATGCCACTAATTTGCCAGATTCGGTAATGGGAAAGAATCTGGAATTGTCTTCACTCCCTAATTATTATAACCTCTATATGGTGCAGGTGACAGATACAATTGTCACCAAGCAACTGACTAATTCAAATAGTAAAAATATAAAGCCTAAAAGAATAAACAGTAACACGATAGTCTACCTCTCTGATCTCAGTGGAATCAATAATCTGATGCGAATGAACATAGGGAATCAGGTTTCCAACCAGATTTCCGCATATAATAAGAGTGTTGAAGCATTTGACGTAACAAGTCGAATGAATAAAATGGCTTATTCTGTGCGAGATGGAAGAGAGAGTTTTTTAATTGTAGAAGGCTTTTCTAATTCAGATCAATTCACTCCAAGTACCCCTAGGATACAGCTCGAGCAAGCAAAAAGCTTGAATGAGCGAATGGCTGCTAGGCGACTATTAGAAGAGAAGACAGCAAAGGAAACAAGTGCACAGAATACTGCAGTCGGTAATATCGATTCTTCACCATTGGTGCTACTTGATACAATTGCAAAAAACAAGACATCATCTATAGATCTTAAGCGCTTGAGTTTTGAGTCTGAAAATGGAATCAATACGGACAATTACACCTTCGATACCTTACCGGCTAATCTCAACACTTCTGCAGTCTCTTCAGCTGATTCGAAATCCAACTTGTTGGAGACATTTAGGAAACAAAGTTTGCAAAAGAGAGTCACAGGGCCTAAAAGGATGGAGCCTCAGTTTTTTATCAACACGATAAACACCCGATTTGTAGTTGATCCTTTGAGAGGATTTGGGCTTGGCTTTTCAGGTAAAATGACTGATTTGCTTGATAACCATTCCTTCCAAGCAGGAGTCATGACAACACTTGATTTTCGATCGGGAGGAGATATATTCTTTGAATATGAGTATTTGAAAAGCAGAGTTGATTTCAAAGGAAGATTTGATCGAAAAATTATTCGTGTCAATGAGAGCTATTTATCAGATCAGAAATATGTGCTTACGAAGATTGAGGCAGGATTTTCTTATCCTTTGAATGCAAATGCCAAGGTTTCGCTTTCACCTTTTGTGGCAAAAACACAGTATTTTAATCTTAACCCTGACTCCCTTATTAACGGTCAAGTGCCAGTTCAAAATGAGCTCAATGTCAATTACGTAGGTGGTAAAGCGGAATTAGTTTATGATAGAACTCAGCCATTAGGACTTTATTCTCAAACCGGTTTTAAAGGGAAAATAGGCTATGTTCAATACAAATCATTTAATAATAATCAACGCTCATTTAGCAACTTTTACATAGACCTGAGGGAGTACAGAACCATTCACAAGAACATTGTGCTTGCAGCAAGATTGTATGCAGGGTCCTTTATGGGAAATAATCCTCAGACCTATATGGTAGGAGGAATGGATAATTGGTTATTCAATGAGTTTTACAGACCTCCTTCCAACAGGCCTGAAACATCTCCTATTCGTAATCCTAATGGAGTAGAAAACTCCAATATTCTCTTCGCAGACTTTGTGGATTTAAGGGGGTATGATTACGATGAAATTCGTGGCAGAAACATGTTAACGTTCACTACTGAGCTCAGAATTCCTGTTTTCTCTTATTTGACACGAGGAAATATTACGTCAAACTTCATCCGAAATTTCCAATTGGTAGGATTCTATGATATAGGTTCAGCCTGGAACGATTCTGCACCTTGGGAACGTATAAATGATCAGAATACTGAGGTAATCAATACAGAAGGTTCTCCATTTGTGATAACGCTTAATAATTTCAATAATCCATGGCTGCAGAGTTATGGGGCTGGCTTGCGAACAGTTTTGCTTAATTATTATGTCAAATTCGATGTAGCACGACCAATTCGGAATTATGAAGCAGAAGACTTAAAGTTCTACGTAACTTTGGGCTTCAATTTCTAACTACAAATTTTATTATGATCAAATCAATGACCGGTTTCGGTAATGCCGGATTTGAAGATGAACGGATGATAATCCAAGTGGAGATTCGCACGCTCAATTCGAAATTTTTGGATCTCTCTATCCGGAGTCCCAGACAGTTTAATGATAAAGAGCTTGAGATCAGGAATCTGGTTCAATCTATATTAGATCGTGGTAAAGTGAGTATTTCGATTGATTTTCAATCCAAAGGCTCTGCTGAAATGCCAGTTAGCATCAATGAAGATTTATTCAACCTTTTCTATCAGAAGTATAAAGGACTTGCCGAAACAGTTAAAGACGATTCTCAGGATCTTTTTAAACTTGCTTTGCAATCCCCTAGCGTAATAACCCAGGTAACAGGTGAGCAAAGGGATGATCAGGCAGATTGGGAGGAAATCAAAAAAGTTCTAATAATAGCTTTAAATAAGTGTAATTCCTTTAGGCAAGATGAAGGAAATTCACTTGAAGAAAAGCTTCAGGGCAATATAAAAATGATTGCCAGTGGCCTGAGTAAAATTGAAGCGGAAGAAGGAAATCGAAAGGATAGAATCAAACAAAAGATCAGAAATCATTTCAACGATTGGCTAGACGAGAATTCTTTTGATGCCAATCGCTTTGAGCAGGAGTTAATCTATTACTTCGAAAAGCTGGATATTACAGAAGAAATTGTAAGATTGGACACCCACTTGAAATATTTTACAAAGTGCCTGAACGAGGAAGACAGCCAAGGTAAAAAGCTGGGTTTTATATCGCAGGAAATAGGCAGAGAAATCAATACCATTGGTTCCAAAGCAAATGACGCCGAGATGCAGAAGCATGTAATTCTGATGAAGGATGAGCTGGAGAAAGTAAAAGAACAATCGCTGAATGTTTTATAAAACATGGTTTGACGCACTGATGTCGATAGCCGTATACTTTTTATTTTATAGGCTGGAACACAGATGACAGATGTGGCCAAAAGCCTTGCGTGGACCCTGCTGTATATTCTTTTCTGGCATTAAAGCGTTTACTCACATTATTAATAACAGAGGTTGTCCCAACAAGACAGCCTCTTTTATTTTAAAAACAAGAGGTCAATTCAATCGAAAACGAATCGGCATTGTCATTCGAGACCTAACTGTTCTACCGCCAATTTTTCCAGGATTCCAATTTGGAGAGTTTTGGATCACCTCCATTGCTAATTCATCGCAACCTCCACCAATCGTCCTTACCAATTCAATGTCTTGAATTGAACCATCTGTATTGACGACGAATCTTACGATAACCATTCCTTCTATACCCATTCTCTTAGCCTGTGAAGGTTATTTAAGATTTATATTGAGATAGGCATTCCATGCGTCCATTCCTCCCTTAAACATCGCCTGTTCATCTACGAAGTTTTCGATTTTATCCACTGTTTCTATAATTGGAGCAGTTGTAATAATTACTTCAGGTATGACGGCTTTCTCACTTGTATTAAGATCTATGGTAATTTCTGTAAGCTTTTCGATCGTAATATCATCTTGTTTGATTACCACTTCGATAGGAACTGGAGGTGGGGGAGGAGGAGGCGTGAGAATTGTGATTGGAATATTAAGTACATCCCAATCATCCTCCATTCCATTAAATGTTTTAATAATTGCCTGATCATAAGCTTTCCATTCGAAAGCTACCAAGGTAGTTCCGAGACTAATAGCTAGTCCCAAGTTGAACAATGTGACTGACCACCTTTTAAGATCAGACTTTTGGCTTTTTTTGTATTCCATGAGTGTAAAATTAGGGGTTAGAAAAACTGTTCTAAAAATTTACACTACATAACTCACTGATACTAATAAGCTAATAGAATTTAATTAAGCTAAAAGTTGTTAAAAACAAGACAAAAAAAAGACCCGATTTCTCGGGTCTAAAGTATTGCTATTTAATTAGCTCAATTTGAATCTAATCGGAAGTCTCATACGAGTTCGTACCGGACGACCTCTTTGCTTTCCTGGAGTCCATTTTGGAGCGTTACTTACTACTTTCACTGCTTCTTCATCACATCCTCCGCCGATTCCTCTCAAAACGTCTACGTCTTGAATTGAACCGTCAGTGTTCACAACGAATACCACAATTACCGATCCTTCTATACCCATTCTTCTTGCTTGAGTAGGGTATTTTAGGTTTTTAGAAAGGTATGCATTCCAGGCAGACATTCCCCCTGGAGGCTCTGGTTGAGTTTCTACCACGTCAAAGATTTCATCAACTTTCTCCACTACTGGAGCTGCAGCGATTACTACTTCTTTGATGACCGTTTTTTCCTTTACATCTACATCAAAGTTTACTTCGATTTTTTCTTCAATCTCTACCTCATCAGGAATCTCCTGAATAATAGGCTGCTCAATCGGTGGTGGTGGTGGTGGTGGTGGCTGCTCAGTGATTGGAATATCTAGCAATTCTTCGAAGTTGTCAGTTACTTGACCAAGGTCTTTTAAAGAACCATCGTCAAACGACTTCCACTCGAAGGCAGCAAGGGTAGCACCTACAGCTACTGCTAAACCAAGGTTCATAAACATTCCTGTTTTCCTTGTTAGATCAGCGCTGGGAGTCTTTTTTGCTTCCATGATGGAGTTTGGTTATAAAGGTTAAATTTTTGTTCTATTTCAGAGTAACAATTGTAATAATTAATAGGCATTAATCCAAGCCAATCTTGCTGGTCGGAATCTTAAAATATGCTAATAAACCTGCCAACCCACCTATTTCATTGAAAATCATGTCCATAATATCAAAGGATCTGAAAGGCACAAATAGTTGTAAGCATTCTAAAACTATACCAGCAGCTACACCGAAGATCAAATAATTGCTAAGAACTCTGCCTTGAAGGCCTTCTACGTTAGCTCTTTTAACACCTACTCCACACCAAAGGAAACTCAAAGTTCCAAAGCATATAAAGTGGATAAGTTTATCCTCAAATTTAAATGATGCGTCAGGGAAATTATTACCTGGTGTCAACATGGCAAAAGCTATTATTAACAGGCAACTTAGTGCCAATACCAATCTCAAAATTGATAAATTATTTGCCTACCAATTCTGCGTATTCCTCTGCTGACAACAAATCCGATGGAAGATCACCAGTAATTTTCACTTTGATCATCCAGCCTTTTTCATAAGGTGATTCGTTCACTAGCTCTGGTGAATCTTCTAGGTCAGGATTAACTTCTAAAATTTCACCATTAAGTGGCATGAATAAATCTGAAACGGTTTTTACCGCTTCTACTGACCCGAAAACTTCATTAGTGTCTAGCGTTTCACCTGTAGTTTCAACTTCTACATAAACGATATCACCGAGTTCGCCAGCAGCAAATTCAGTGATGCCAATGGTTGCAACGTCACCATCAATTTTAACCCATTCGTGGTCTTTGGTGTACTTTAGTTCTTGAGGGAAATTCATGTTTGTAATTAGTTATATCGATGTCAAAATTAATAGGAATCAGGTAAGGATAAAATCTATTGGCCTAAATTAAATCGCAATTGACCGCCAAAGGCAGTCGATGTTCGCTTATAAGCGGTGGTCACTCTTGGGTCGTTCACTGTTCTGTCGAAATACAGAGTAAGATTTAGATTTTGATTAATCAGGTAAGAAACGGTTGGTCTTATAGAGAAATTCAAATTTCCACTCGTGATTGTGCTTCCTTCTTCGATCTTTCGTTGAATTTGTTTTGTGCTTTTTACACTAGAATTCAATTGAAATTGAAGGTCGTTTTTGAGTACAGATTGCTTTCCCTGAAATTTAAATGGGATTTTGACTCCTGCTTTAGTATAACCTAGCGACAAGACAAAGTCATTGCTTTTAGATTCAGTTACTTGGGAGTTAGAAAAATTCAAACCAAGATTCCGTTCTTTATTATACGTCACAGCAATATTTAATCTTTCTTTTGTCAACATATCAATCCCTATAAGCGGACCAAAACGCTCAGAAAGAACCACGTCATTGAGTACATAGATTGGAATATATTGACCTTCTTGGTTCACTTGATTAGGTCTTGGAATTTGTTGTAAGGTATTAAAAAGCTCCAAACCTTGCTGATATTGGAGCGAGTTAGAGAAATTACTAGCATCATAGGTTGATGTATACATATGTGTGATATTGATGCTACTAAAAATATCACTTAATCCTTTTATTCTAGAAAGCCCTCGATAGTCTAATCGCCAGTTTGGTAATGGTGTTTTCGGAAAAGGATTCATATTGAATGAACTCGCATCCTCCCCACGATAAGCTGCTAGAAATGCAGGTATTAACACATCTTGTCCATTGATGCTAAATTCTCCGCCAGCGTTCTCAGAGTCAAGCCTACTTTTGATTATAGCTCTATTGTTCTCGAATTCTGTAAAAAGTGGCGACACGTTATCAAAACCATCTTTGCTGAAGGTAGTTCCTAGCATGATGGTGGTAATACTATATGCTCCTAGTCTATTAGGGCTTATGGATTCATATACTCCAGGGCTATCCATAGAGTTTCTAAATATCTCTTCATAATTCCCAACTTCTCGCTTTGCAGCGTTCAGTGTAATTCTAAAATCTTGGAAAGGTTCTATCAAACTTCCAAACCTCATATTCACGGCACGATTCTGCCTGAATGTCTGTGTTAGTTCACTGCTTGGGGCCATGATGCCTTGTAGTGCAAATTCATTTCTGAGCCCTGCATTCTGGCTACCGAATAGGAAAGCCAAACCCGGGTTTTCAAATGCCCGATCCATTCCTAAAAGTCCCGTATTTGGCATATAACCTGGCAGAAAAGTACCTTCTATTTTCCCATAATTGAAGGTGACTTCTTTCACCATCATAAGGGTTTTAAGCAGTTTATTTGTGAAAGGCGTTCCTATCGTATCCACTGTTTGCGTTCCGGTCCTACCAGGTATAGTCGGTCGTTTGGGGGCATTTAGGGCTGCGAGTTTTTTATTTTTATTGTACAACCTGACTAAATCCAATTTCCCGTTGAGCGATTGGTCTCGCGTGTTTTGAATCGTATTGCCAAGTGTGTCCTTCTGGCCTATAGCTCCAGTCAGCCAGGTGTAAGTAGTGATATATTTATAATCTGCTTTGATCCAATCTGTAATCGGAGACTTATCCAGAGGTAGGGTATAATTGATAGAAACGTTGTGATTATAGTTTGTCTTACGTCCAAATCTCCAGGCATTGTACTTGACTGAATCTGACTTTTGTTCGGTATCCAAATCGCCTTGAGGTTCATCAACTACAGCCATTATACTTCCTGTGTAATCAACTCTAAGATTCTTGGTCAAATCCCAATTCACTGAATAAAAGCGATTCATAAAGAAGCTTTTCTGGAACAATGGATCGACTCCAGAAGTACTCAATTGATCATTTCTGTACTGGGAACGTAAATGCTTTCTGTCAATATCTAACCTAGCCAAAAGTAATGTAGGGGATAAGTTCAGGTTGAAATCCTTGATAAGTTTCAAATGTGGAGAATCTAAGAATCCGGCGTTTTTGAAAGGCTCTATGATTAATGGCTTGGGCTGGAAGCTATAGGTGACATTGCCACGGTAGGTTTTGTAGCTATAGTCCTGAATTTGTGCATTAGTTTGGTTCATAATTCCAAATGCATACGAAAATGACAAATTGCTTATATCGTAGAACTTGCTCTTTGCTTCAGGATCAGTTTTGAGCTTCCGTACATTATTGAAACTTATGTTTTTCCGATTTACTTGATCTAATGCGATTTTACGATACGCATCTTTTTGATCCTGTGTTTCGAATTTTTGAAGCGCTACTTCAAAAGGCACATCAGGATTAAGTGGATCGTATTCAGGCTTAGTTGTGCTATTTTCTAGAGAAAAATACATTGGGATACTTACTCCCAAAGCTTCTGGCAATAGCTTGTCAATGTTCACATTAGTGGAAATGTCATACTGGGTAGTAGCTTGCCTTGCGCGTTCAGAAAGTCTAGTTTCCAAGCCGCCAAAGCCAATGGAGCTATGTCTGATAGAACCAGATACAACCGCTATATCAGCTATCTTCACATTCATCAGTGCATTTGCAGCCCATCCATTAGATTTAGTGAAGCCTGTTACTCTAAGCTCATTTACCCAAATACAAAGGCTTTTACTGCCGGCACCATTTGTACCAGGGTTTCTCACGCCTATCATAGATGATTGCGATTGACTTAGCTCAGGTCTACCTACTACTGTTACTTTGTATCGGCCAACCTCCTGAGAAAACGGAATATTAAGTGGCACTTTCTGGTTGTCACGACTCACTTTCACTCCAACTATATCCTGAATCGCGATGTCAATTTCGTTGTCAGAAGGCCATATAAGTTCAGGATCTCTTGTTCCTTTTGGGGTGATCACTAGTGGTACTTCTATTTCGTAATAATTATCGGTATAGTCTGTGCCTAACCTCAGGAACGCAGTGATTTCTCCATCCATAGCATCTTCGCTGTCCGCATGTATGAACATTTTTATTCGCTCAAACTGCACCAAGTCTAGCCTAACGTTTTTGAATACAGCTCTAGCATCTTTTGCACCAAGATCTTCTACGCACACTCGAAGAGATTGCTCATTCAATCTTCTTTCTACAGTCGAGGTGTTATCACGGTCCCTGTAGATGCCTGGAGGTAGTACATAAGGGCTTTCTGTAGCACTTCCTTGACTGTTTTCCTCTATACTCACAACATCCACGGTCACGTTTGAATTGTCAGGTTCTGGGATTTCAAAAAGGCCTCTTTCGAAGAGAGATTCTTGAAATACTCTCCATTGACTACCGACCATGCGAAAGTTTGCCATTCTCAAAACCACAGGTTGTTCAAAACCTGATAAATAAGTTCTTATCCATCGAATAGATTTGAAGCCAGTGATATCTCCTTCAACACGATCTGGTTGCCGTATAGGGACTCGGAATAAATACCAATTTACATTTTGACCATTTACATTGGCAGTAGTTTTATCTACAATATAGTTTTGACCAACTTCTAAGTTGCCTGGCTTGAGATCCATTTCATAAGCGTAATAATTCTCAAGTTCGTTGATGGTATTATCAGTGTTAAGGTCTTCATTATCTGGTGTATTGGAACCGGAAGGTGTGTAAGGTAGATTCTCGTTTATGGTTACTGGCGTATTACCTTCCATACCATTAAATTTCTTATATCGCTCAAGAATTTTGGTGTCCTCATTATCGTAAGTATCTTCTAAGTAATATTTGAATAAATCTGAAGAAACATCTTCTAGAATTTTATTTTTGGCAGTTGGACTTACATTCAATCGATTAATAAATCTGTCTCCGAAAAAAGCTGCCTCATCTTCATTTTTCAGTCCATCAAGACCAACATCCTGATTTTGTCTGGAGGTCTCTGAGTTATCAAAGGCGGGCAGTAAAAATTGTTCACGCGTAATTCGTCCCCATTCATCTACGCTAGTCTTCGTTGGATCTCCATCTGCAGGTAAGCCATTTTCGAAAGAATGCCTTCCATCTTTCATCAAATCTTCAGAAATATCCCCCAGATTTATTGTCAACTTTCCACCAGTTGTATTGTTTTGGTTGAATATTCCGTCCAGCACACGGCCATTCTCACCTTCAATAAATGGGTCTAATAGCCAGAATTCTATGTAATCAATATTGGTTCGATCAAAATCCACTTCCGTAGTTATAGCTCTAGTTACTCCACCGAAATTCAATTTAGGATTAGGCAGATAGCCTTCCGTGGTCAGATTTGTGTTGTAATTATACATCCCTCGCTCACTGGGAAAGAATGCCATTTCAAAGAGAGGCTCTGGAGTGACAATGACATCTCGATCTTGTTGTGGAAAAATTTCTTGTGGAAGAACCCGTCTAACATAATGATTCTGACGATCTTCTCTTGTAATATTAGGTGGAACACCTTGCCCACTTTCTCTATAGAATATATTATCAATGTTGTACCAAGCTATCCTAGCCCTCCTGTAAGCCGTTCCCAGGTTATCCTCAGTTTGATTACTCAAGTCAAATCGGTCGTCAAAAGTTTGCGGTGTTGATGATAGTTTCCAGTTTTGATTTGCGGCACCGCCCAAATTATAAGGAGTAATCGCTGCTTCAAAATCATCTATATAAGAAGCTTGCTCACCATTCACTTTATTAGAAGTGCCGGGTATGAAATGTGCAAATTCTCCGCTAATATTAACCAGTGAGGTTTCCTTGGTGCTGGAAAATGGTAGTGCATCAGCCATTTTGGTTAACCAACGAGATTCATCGCTGAAATTCCCATCCAATCCCCACATACTATTTCTCAAGGTTTCGCTACCTGTAGCTATTCTTGTGACATTGGGTCTTTCGTTTAAATAGAGGAAAGTACCTCCCAAATTAAACTTGTCGTTGAAAAGGTAATCTAGCCTTGTCCCCAATAAACTTCTGGTTTGGAAAGATACCAAATCAGCTTTTTCAAAACTCACATTGATTTGCTTACCAGATTGTAGAATTGCATCATTGATTATGACTAGTCGCCCTACGTTATAATCTATTGTAAAATCGACACCCTCTGTCAGTGGGATATTTCCAGCTTGAACGATTACAGACCCTGGAGAGATGTTTAATCCTGGTAGTTGAATCTCACTTGCCGAACCTGAAGTTAATCGCCCTTTTATAAAGTATTTGTTCAAGCGTGTGACTAACTCAGCATCTGCTTGAGTCGTCCTATACAGAGTATCGTAAACATATTTGTCCTTCAAGACGACTTCGCCAGGTAGAAAATATTTTTCAAGATTTGACCCAAAAGGTTCTAAAACCGGGAATACCAGAAGCCCACGGTCTGTGAGAATTGTCAGTCCTTCCACAAAGTCAAAATTCCCATCAGGGGCAGGGTCATTCTGAGGATTGAGATTGTCTAATCCTGTAAGACGAATCAATGGCTTATCTTTTACATTTGCTCCCTCCAGCAGCGAAGGATTGTCTAGACCAGTACGGTCATCTCTATAGATTACCTGAAGTTGAAAACCATCTCTTGTGATTTGATTAGCATTCAAACTATAGACGTTTTTCATCATTAGGTCCCAAGTTGGGACACGAGGATTGATGCGGGCTGGCCGAAGAAGTTTTAAGAATATCATCTCGTCCTCCTGTCTGTTTTGATAATCTTCAGTCAACTCACCTACCTTGTAAACCTGTCCGTTGTACGTGTATTCATAGGAGACAGCGATCACCTCATCATTCTGTACTCGTCTGAATAGAGATAAATAACCAAGCTGAGGATTGAAAAAATATTCAGTTGGATCTAGTTTCCTTGCTCCATTTATTTGTTCAAAATCAACACCCTTTTTGATGCCTAAACTTGTTTCCATCGCTCTAGCTCCTGTGTCAAAGGGACGGAAAGCTGAGTTGGTGGAAATGCTTGAGAAGAGATTGTTGGCAGAATTGCTGGCTGGAGAGGTAGAATTTCCAGAGCCTATACTAGGGTTAGAAGGGTTATAGATTACTCTACCTTCTCCAAGATCCATGAATGCCGAGAAATTCCGAAGAGTCTCCGTATTAGCTGCACGGTTCATAATATAAACTTCAATTCTAGTAATATTAACACCTGAAAGAACTTGAGGAAGTCCTCTTAGCCATTTTTCATAATTGTCCCTGAAGAAATGTCCGATGAAAAAGTGTCGATTATCGTCGTATTTGGAAGCCTGTATATCAAAGGACCTTCCTTGCCCATTGGCATCAATTGTCAAATTGTCCCTACGTCCTCGTTGAGTAGAAGCGACAGCAGTTACAGCTAATTTCCCGAACTGAAGTTGCGTTTTGATTCCGAAAAGATTCTGAGCTCCTTGTATCAATCGATTTTGAACAGGCATGCTGACATTTCCGATTTCAATGGATTGTATGATGTCTTCCTCAAAGCCATCATATTCTAATTTCATTTGGTTCTGAAAATCGAAGGAATTATTAGAATCGAAATTGGCTGCGATCTTCATTTTTTCACCTAATGATCCATTTACAGCCATTTGGATTTGCTGATCAAAGTTAAATCCTCCGTTTTGCTGCTGGCGAATCGGTAAAGTAGGATTGTCTATCCGTCGAAAAATCGCTCCGAAATCCAAGTTGACATAGCCAGATGGAACAATATTAATTTCACTACCTCCAAATATTCTATCTAAGGATGGGCTTACTGTCAGTGGAGGAATCAAACCTCTCCCTTCTACAGCGCTTTCTCCATCGCTACCCCGTGCTCTGCTCCTCCAGTAATCTTGTCTTACTTTATATTCTTGGATTTTTGAAAATTGCTCGAAATCATATTCTTGTTCATTTCCCAACCGTACGGTATCAAGCTGATCGACGACGTTATAACGCAGCGTTGAATCTATTTTAATCTCTACATTTTGAGTGATTGGGTTGGATTGTAAAAATGAAGTTTGCGACTGCAAAAATGGGTTGCGGGTAGGGAATAGAGGATTTGTCCTCATATTTTGCCAAAGCAAATATGAGGGCGTTAGTCTCCTTAGATTCAAAGAATCAATCCGAGACCGAACACTGTCAGGATTGGTTTGTTGAGCCTCAGAAGTGGAATAGGCCAGTAGGAGACCAAAAAGGATGAATAATTTAGGCCAACTACCGAGAAACCTCCTCCCGCAAAAAGTCAGTACACTCCAAAAGTTCAATTCAACTTGATATTATGATGTCTTTAAAGATGCCTTAATTAAATCTTCTAATGAAATTTCGCTTGTGGTTTTTTTGAGGACAGCTGCTATATTTTTTTCAGCAGCGACTTTCGGGAAACCTAGGGTAATTAGTGCTTGTAACGCTTCTTCACGGATTTTATTACTTGATTTAAGAAATCCCAGTGATGTGGCAGAAGCGTCAGTTCCACCTTTGCCTACTTTATCTTTAAGCTCCAAAATTATTCTCTGGGCAGTTTTGGCACCTATCCCTTTGACATGCTGAATTGTAGCAACATCTCCTGCCAAAATTGCATGTTCGATTTCAGATGAACTTAGCGATGATAGGATCATGAGTCCAGTACTAGGGCCTACGCCATTAATAGAGAGAAGCAATAAAAAGAGGTGTTTTTCCTCGATTTTTTTGAATCCAAAAAGTGTGTGTGCGTCTTCTTTGATATGAAGGTAGGTGAGGAGCTTGATCTGCTCCTCATCCTTAATTTCAGTATATGTTTGAAGTGAAATCTTCACATGATACCCGATTCCATTTACATCTATGATGACATAAGTAGGGTCCTTGAAAACAAGTTTTCCATTTAAGTAATCAATCATAGATTTTTTGCAGATTGTGCATCAACTACGGCTACCGCTACCATATTTACGATTTCACGAATCGAACTTCCCAGCTGAAGGATATGTACAGGTTTGTTCATTCCTAGAAGGATAGGACCTATAGCTTCAGAATTTCCAAGTTCGGCAAGTAATTTATAGGCAATGTTGCCAGAACTCAAATCTGGAAAAATTAACGTATTAGCTCTCTTATTTATGAGTTTCGAGAATGGATACATTTCACGCTGGATATCTTCATTGATCGCCACATTTGCTTGCATTTCTCCCTCTATTATTAAATCTGGGTATTTTTTCTTAGCAAGTGCAGCTGCTTTGGCCATTTTACCAGGAATATCTCCTTTGGCTGAGCCAAAGTTGGAATAGGATAAAACTGCAATTCTAGGCTCCACATTGAAGAATTTAACTGCATCTGCAGTCAAACCTATTATCTCCACTAATTCTTCAGCGGTAGGATTTAGATTTACTGTTGCATCTGCAAAGAAATATGGGCCTTTCGGTGTGTTCATGATATACATTCCTGCTACTCTATTCACGCCTGGTTTTACACCAATAGTCTGAAGTGAAGGCAAAATAGTTTTAGGATAATCTCTAGTAAGACCCGAAATAAATGCATCTGCAGCTCCAGATTCTACCATTAATGCGCCAAAGTAGTTTCTCTGAGTGACTAGTCTAGAAGCATCTCCAGAAGTCATCCCTTTTCTTTGTCGCTTTTTGAAAAGCATATCTGCAAATCTAGCAAGCATCTCTTTTTCCTCCATTGGATCAATGATCAGGACGTTAGTCAAGTCCAAAGAATTGTCCACAATTAGAGATAATATTTTCTCTCTATTACCTAGAAGGATGGGTTCACCAATTTTCTCATCACGTATAATCTGTGCAGCCTTGAGGATTTTTCTATTATCGGCTTCTGCAAATACAACACGCTTAGGGTTCTTTTTGGCTCTTGCTATTACTACAGACATTAGTCTCTGGTCGATACCAATTCTTTCCTGTAGCTCTAATTCGTAAGCATCCCAATCTGTAATAGGATATTTTGCTATTCCTGTCTCCATTGCTGCTTTGGCAACTGCTGGAGCGATGGTGGTGATCAATCGTGGGTCTAATGGCTTTGGGATTAAATACAATCGGCCAAAACCAAGTTTGTCTTCTCCGTACGCTTTATTGACAATATCAGGAACAGGTTCTTTCGCTAATTTGGCAATTGCATGAGCTGCTGCAAGCTTCATGGTTTCGTTGATCGCAGTTGCTCTTACATCTAATGCACCTCTGAAAATGTAGGGAAATCCAAGCACATTGTTCACCTGATTAGGATGATCAGATCGGCCTGTAGCCATGATTAAGTCCTCACGTGCTGCTATAGCCAGATCATAAGCTATTTCCGGATCAGGATTTGCCAATGCAAAAACAATCGGATTTGGTGCCATTAATCTAAGCTGATCTTGGTTTACAATATTTCCAGCAGATAGTCCTAGAAATACGTCCGCATCCTTCATTGCATCGGTAAGTGTATAAAGATCTCTGTCTGTGCAAAATTCTCTTCTGATTTCATCCAGGTCTGTTCTATCTGATCTAAGTATTCCGACGATATCACACAGGACAATATTCTCTCTTTTGATCCCCAAGGAAATATAGAATCTGGTACATGAAATAGCAGCCGCTCCAGCACCATTTACTACCAATTTGATATTGGAAATATCTTTTTCTACGATCTCAAGGGCATTCAATAATGCTGCTCCAGAAATTATTGCCGTCCCGTGTTGGTCATCATGCATGACAGGGATTTTCATTTCTTTCTTGAGTTCGGTTTCTATTTCAAAACATTCTGGAGCTTTAATGTCTTCCAAGTTGATTCCACCAAAAGTGGGCTCTAAAGACTTTATTATTTGGATCAGTTTCTTAGGATCTCTTTCGTTGATTTCTATATCGAACACATCAATCCCAGCAAATTTCTTGAAAAGTACTCCTTTACCTTCCATCACTGGCTTGGACGCTTCTGGTCCAATATCTCCCAAGCCGAGCACTGCTGTGCCATTTGAGATCACACCGATCAAATTACCCTTTGCAGTGTATTTATAAATATTTTCCACATCGGCTGCGATTTCCTTGCATGGCTCAGCCACTCCAGGGGAGTATGCTAGTGCAAGATCCATTTGACTGGAAAGTGGCTTTGTGGGAATTACTTCAATTTTGCCTGGCGAACCTTGCGTATGATAGTTAAGTGCGTCTTCCTTGCGGATTTTAATTGCCATAAAAAGCTAATATTTGGGATTTAGGCCCCCTGGTCATCGGTCCAACTCACATTTGTGTTGAGAAGAATGGTCTCGATTTCACGGAGGGCATCTCTATGTACTTCATTTGGATAAAATACGAACCCCTCAATGTAATAAAGTTTTCCTTTTTTCTGATCAACCATTAGGTAACCTAAGTAGGAGCCACCCATGCTGATATTGTTGGTTTTCCAGGAACCTCTCATTTCAGTTGTGAAATTACCATTAATCGTCATGTTTCTGAATGCCGGAGGGATTTGTTTTTCAGCCACCACATAGGAAGTTGGATCATCTGGATCTCCAAATATTTGTTGTTTTGTGATAGAGTCTCTGAGTGCTAGGATGTTTGCAGGAAAAGTTTGCTCTTCGGAGGTGTAGTCAGTTTCGTAGAAAAATAAACTGATATCAGCTCTATTTCCACTTGGGGTGATTTGTCTTACCCATAAAAAATCGTCTTCAGACTTAGCGATTTGGTAAGATGCAGGTACATTAATTTCGATTCCAAGATTCTCTCTACCGGCAACTGTCGCCGCGGAATTTTTTCTAGTAAGGAGTATTTTTTCCAATCTACCTCTTTCTCTTACTTCAAATAAGTTCTGAAGTCGGTCTCCATTTTTCTTAAGATTTTCTATCAGTTGATCTTCTGTGTTTCCGAAAAGATACAATACCTCTTGACCGATCGCATATTCATCCTCGATTCGCAAAGAATAAATACTTGGATCATTCATTGCTTTTTCTTTGGATTCCTTCGAGAACTGTGCATTTATTACTTGACTTGCAGATCCTTTGTCGTCAAATGTAGTCACATATATCAAGTTGGTGGACATCTTAAGCATGCGGGTCATCTGTCTTGGATCCACTGTGTTCACTTTGAATTTGGCTTCAGAACGTATCATCCCAGGAATGTCGGATTCGAAAATTTCTTTTAATTCTTCCCCAACAGGTCCAGCCCATTTGACAGAGTCTATTACTAAGATAATTTCACCGATAGAGCCTCTCGCTTTTGGTTTGGAGCTATCAGCAGTAGTTCCAGTTGATTCACAGGAAGCTAGAATGCAACCCATAACTAGGGCTATGAGAATAGATGAAAGGGTTTTCATTGTTGATTTTTTGGTTCTTGGATTATGTCAAATTAATGACATAAAAACACTTATCCTTATTTAGGATTAAATATTCCCATTACTTAAAAAAAATTAACACAATAGGAGAGGAATTAGCTTGATTCAGCCAATTATTAGCTTTTGACCTGGCTTAATGTTATTCGAATTGAGGTTATTCAAACGTTTTATTTGATCTACTGTCAGCCCTTCGTGTTTTCTGGAAATTATCCACAATGAATCTCCAGGTTGCACCGTGTAAGTCGTTTGACCTAAGGTATTGATTTTAGTAGAAGCAATATTTCCTGCTATTCCAGAATTGATTTTGAGCGTTTGACCAACGCGAATAAGGTTTGAAGAAAGATTGTTCCAAGATTTAATCTGAGTGACACTCACACCATGGCGTTGGGCGATAGATCCTAATACATCACCAGATCTTACGTTATAAGTTGTCCCGTTTTGCTTGATTTCTTGGGCTAGGGTTTCTACGGATTGTACATGTAAAGTTGATGCTAAAAGAATTGTAGGTGCGTTATTCAGCGAATCATTTAGCCAAGCTAAATTCTGCTTGATATAGGGTGTTTTTGACTTCGGAATGCGAAGTGCCATACTTCTATTGCTTTCCGGTAAAGTCTTGTTTTTGATTGCAGGATTCAATGATTTTAAATCAGCTAAGCATAGATTAGTGAGCTCAGAAAGTTTATCCAAACTAAGTGCTCTATCAAAGCGAATTTTCTCATATTCAACCACATAAGTTGGGTCTTCAGGATAAAAATTATGCTCTTCCAAGTGATTCAGGATATAGATCATTGCCTGTACTTGAGGTACGTAGCTTCGGGTTTCAGATGGTAAATAATTATAAATACCCCAAAAAGTTTTCTTTCCTCCAGATCGACGGATTGCTTTTCTTACGTTTCCAGGTCCGCAATTGTAAGCCGCCATGGCTACTTCCCAATCCCCAAACATGCGATAAAGCGATTTCAGATACTTTGCCGCAGCATCGGTAGAAAGCTCCGGATCCATCCGATCATCTACTTCACTGTTGACTTTCATTCCATACATCCCACCTGTAGCCGGCATAAATTGCCATAGACCCATAGCGCCTACTCTAGAGCGGATTTGTGGATCTAAGCCGGATTCAATAATAGATAAATATTTGATTTCTAGTGGCATTTCATGCTTTGCCATAGTCTCATCGAACATTGGGAAAAAGAGCTCCTTTCGCGCTAAAACCATTTTAGTATAGTCTCTATTTCTTACCGTAAAGTATTGAATAAAGGAAAAAATACGATCATTCAGCTCAAATTCCATTTCATGATCCATGGCTTTGACACGTCGATCAATCTGATCATAGGTGAAATCGGGAATGTACTCGTAATGATAATTAGGCAATACCTCTTCGTCTAGCAAGGGAGCTGCTGCTACCATTTCATCACTGTCCTGTGAAAAGACTTTGGACAGTGGAATCAAACAGGTGATAAACGCAAGTATGACGGTTCTGAACAAAGTGATTTTCATTGGGATGTAGTTTATGCTGTCAATTCGGTTAAATAATTACTAAAAGCGTATAGTTCTGCCTCTCTAAAAGAATTACAAATGACTTGCAAACCAATAGGCATTCCTTGGGCATCTTTGCCATTTGGAAGCGAAATGGAAGGTACTCCCGATACTGATGCTTGTACTGTAAATAAATCTTCCAAGTACATAGCAACGGGATCCCCACTATGCTCACCAAACTTAAACGCAGTTGATGGCGTAGTCGGCATAATAATATAGTCAAATTCATTTAAAAGATTCTCAGTGAAGTCTTTTATTAATCTTCTAACCTTCTGCGCTTTGGTGAAATAGGCATCGTGATAACTCGCACTAAGCACAAATGTGCCCAGCATAATTCTTCGCTTAACTTCCTCGCCAAAACCCTCACTTCTTGTCTGCTTATACATGCTTTCTAGGTTGTGAGAATTTGGCGTCCTATAGCCGTATTTCACACCATCAAAGCGAGACAAGTTTGAGCTTGCTTCTGCTGTTGTCAAAATATAATAAGTAGGGAGAATAAAGTCCAGGAGTGGAAAATCCACTTCTTGAATGTTATGTCCTTCTAACCTCAATTTTTCTAGAACTGCCAAGGTATTGGCTTTGATCTCTGGCTGCAATGCTGGAGATTCAATGGTTTCTTTTAAGTAAGCAACCTTTGCTTTTTTATCGAAATGTAAAAGCTGACTGTAGGGTAGGACTGATTTTCTTGAAGATGTGCTATCGAATTCATCGTGTCCAGCCATGATCTCCATTACTAGCGCATTGTCTTTGACAGTGTGGGAAAATACTCCAATGCAGTCAAAAGAAGAGGCGTACGCAATTAGACCCCAGCGAGATACACGTGAATAGGTTGGCTTCATTCCTATAACGCCGGTAAATGCAGCAGGCTGTCTCACGGATCCTCCGGTATCAGTTCCTAAGGATGTCGTACAGAGATTTGCTTGAACCGCTACTGCTGATCCTCCAGATGAACCTCCAGGTACGCGTGATTCATCAGCGGCATTCAAGACATTGCCATGTGAGGAATTTTCATTTGAACTTCCCATGCCAAATTCATCGCAATTGAGTCTGCCAAGTATGATAGCATCCTCATCCAACAATCGTTGAATAGCGGTGGTGGTTATCTGAGATTCGAATCCTTTTAAGATTTTGGAAGAGGAATTAACCTCGTGACCAACATAGCAAAGGACATCTTTAATTCCTATTACCATGCCGGCTAATTTACCAGCATTTCCATTGGCTAATTTTTGATCGATAAGATCAGCTTGCTCCAAGGCGGATTGCTCGTAAACTTCGACGAAGGCGTTGAGGTGCGCCTTCGTCTGAATGTTTTTAAGATAATATTGGACTATCGATCGACAGTCTGTTTCCTTCTTTTCGAGCGATTTTTTGATTTCGTCGAATGAAATGAATTTTTCCAATTTTCTTGGCTTAAGAGATTACTTTTTCTTGTCGTCTTTCAGTCCTTCTTCAAGGTCGTTCTGAATGTCCTTTGTAGCATCTTTAAATTCTCTGATACCACGTCCTAGGCCACGAGCCAATTCAGGTATTCTTTTAGCACCAAACAATAGAAGGACGACCAATACGATCAAAATGATCGAGCCACCGCCCATGTTTTGAATGAAACCTAATGTAGTCATGATGGTGTTTGTTTAAGAGTAAGTGTAAGTACAAAGATATAACTGTGATCCGCTTACACAAAGTTCAGCGGCAAAGCAGGCTATCTTTTTTTTAATATACGCATTTAAGTTCTACTTGGATGTAAGCCATGCTGAAGGATTCATTACAGTAAGACCTTTCCATGTCTGAAAATGCACTTCTGATTCGCCTCCAGCTCCTGTAGCTACTTGGCCAATTACGTCTTTTGCGCTTATAGTTTGGCCTGATTTTACAGTAATGGTTTTCAACTTGCTATACATGGTATAATATTCCCCATGCTTAATAATCACTGTACCTCCAAAGCCTGGCATGGTTGTGATCTTGGTAACGGTCCCATCAAATACTGCTCTCACATTGGAATTTGGCTGTGTCCTGATGTCAAGTCCGTCACTTTCCATCATGATCCCTTTCAATGTAGGGTGTGGATATGATCCATATCCTTGAGCTACAAAACCTGTTTCTACTGGCCATGGCAATCTGCCTTTATTTCCGGCAAAAGAATTTGATAGAGCTGCAACTTCTGGAGTCATCGGCATACTGCTTCCAGAGGATTTGGTAGCAGTACTATTATCTTTTTTGGCAGCAGCTTCTGCGCGTCGTATCTCATCCTCGATCACCTGCTTGATCATCCGATTGAGTTGATCTTGCTGCTTCTTGGTAGCGGTAATCTGCTTTTTGATATCTCTCTCTTTAGTGGTAAGTGTATTCACTATGCCTTGCTGCTCACGCTTCATCTTGTCCAGTTGCGCGCGTTCTTGTTGCTCTTCAACGAGAACTTTTTCCTTATCGGCTTTTCTGTCATCAAGTAATATGCGTTGATCTGTCAGCTCAACACTTAATTTTTCGATTTGTGCTGCTTGTTGCTTGCGGTTATCTGTGTACTGTTTCAAATACATCAGTCGAGAATATAACTGATTGAAATTTGCAGAACTGAATACGAATGAAACGATGGAAAGTCCTCGATTGAGCTTAGAAGTATTGTAAATCATGCGTCCATATTCAGCTTTCAATTCTATAAGCTGACTTTCCAAACTTGTTATTTTCGTCTCAGTTTCTTTGATCTCTTGATTGATGAGCTTCACCTCTCTGTCAAGTGTATTTACTAATCTGTTTTGAGTTTGAAATTGCCGGGTTACGGCGTTCAATTCACCTATCGTATTTTTCTTAGTAGCCGCAGTCTGCTTTAGGATTTTGTCAAATTCTAATAAACGTGCCTGTACCTCAGCTTTTTGTTTTTCAAGTTGCTCACGAGTGATGCTAGTTTGTGCAGCAAGATCTACTGTAGAAAAAAAAATTAATCCAATCAGAAGGCTAAAGACAATAATATATTTGCTGAGCATGCAATTCAAAATTTGAAGGGAAAGCTAAGAGGTTCAGAATGCGGATTTACCGAAGTCCACTCTACATTGATAATCGTGTTTTGTCCACCTTCAGGTAGTTGGTAGGCTAGCTTATAGAGTACTTCAAAAGGGAATGGTTTGGATTCAATATCCTGAAATGTGGCATAGCTGGCAAGCAAAGATCCTCTATCGTCCAAAGAATTACTTACCAGTTCGGATACTTTTCTGTAGTTAACATCAACTTTAGAAAAGTAACGCACTTTGTCCCGAACTTGGGTGAGTTCAAAAGATTTTCCTACTCGAACTAAGCGATCTTTGTAGTCGACTTCATAAGGAGGATTTGCGAATAGTACATTTTGGAAAATATCCAGTGATAATTTCAGACCGTATATAGCTTCAAACTCTTTGAAGGATAGATTGACGTTTTCTTTACCGATACGATCTTGTATTTGAATCTTATCTTTTGTGATCAGACCTCTTACTGCTTCCATGCCCATTCCTGGAGAAATTATAAACCAAAGAACTGAGTCCTTCTTGGCTCGAAGATTCATAGTTCCACGAGTGATTTTGCCAGATTCTTCTTCAATTACTACTTTCGCCTTGGCACTCATGAATTCATAATCGGTGTAGACTGGAGAGAAATCTTCCATTTTTCCATCCGATTTGTAGACAATTGTCTTTTTGGAGCAGGAGAAAAGTAAGCCTAAGCCCACGACAAGTGTAATTCCTGCAAAAAGTTTATTCATGATATTTTCCTTCTTTAATTTTCTGTGAAATTTTATCTGAAGCTTCTGGAGTTACCTCTGCTTTTTTCCAATAACTGATTGCTTCATTCTTTTTGCCAAGGTGGAATAAAATGTCTCCGTAATGCTCAAGCATCACTCCACTTGGCTCTGCTTCATGCTGCAGTGCTAGATCCATGAATTTCTTGGCGCCTTCGTAATCTTCCATTTGAAACAGAACCCATGCATGCGTATCAAGGAAAGTGCCATTATCTGGAAATCGCTTAACAACTTTATCAGACATGGTTTTGGCCTTCTCTAGATTTTTCTTTTCTAGCGAAAGAAAATAAGAGTAGTTATTCAGTACCTGCTCATCATTAGGGTTGATTTCCAGTGCTTTATCGAAATTGGCAAAAGCTTCATCCTTTTCCCCTAAATTATATAGTGAGCTCCCAAGAGATCCAAATGCGACCTGATCTAATTGTGGATTTTTACTCGCGTTTAATTCAATTGCTTTTTTAAGTGAAATAACAGCCTCATTATCCTTCTTCTGAGCGGACTTTACCACGCCATCATAAAACCAGAATTCTGGGCTTAGTGGAAATTCGTCAACTCCAAGAATGGTGAATTTTTCAAGCTCAGGAAAGTCAGCACCTTCATCGAATGACCCCAAAATAACCTGCTCCAGCATTTTATCATTCTTAGGATTGATCAAAAGAGACTTTTTGAAATAAGTAATCCCTTCCTTAATTTTTTGCTCTTTTATCCTTCGCTCGCCCATAGCCGCAAAAATATCAGCGTTTTCAGGATTTGATGTGATCATTAAAGTTTCCAGACTATCCAGTAAACTCTCACGTTCTGGAGTTTTAATCTCGTTTAATTGGCTAATAAAAGCCTTTGATTTCACTTCTGGATCTAAATCTGGGCTGGCAAAAGCCGCGTATAAATGTTTGTTTGATGCCTCTACATCACCCTTATCCTTTAATAAGGTATGTGCAGCCATTTGCAGTTCGGGCTGATTAGGATACTTGTTAATTTCGTCAAAAACCAAAGTTAAAGCCTGATCTACGCGATTATTATTATAAAGAATTTCTACCTGATTCATCACAAAGGCAGGGTTTCCAGGGCGAGCATCTATAAGTTTTTCTCCTTCCGCTAAGGCTTGACTTAGGTTGTTTTTGTTTAAATAAATCCTTTGCTTTTGCATGGTAACGGGTTCCATTACGCCGTAGAATTCTTCTGCCCTATCCAGAGCGATCAACGCTTTGTCAAGTTCTGATGCACTTAAATAGATAGAGGCCAAGTCAAGATTGTATTGCTGGTTATTTTCGCCGTCTTCGGTTAGCTTTTCCAAAATATCAGCAGCCTTGAGTGGTTGTTTGAGATTAGTGTAAATCTCAGCGACCATCAATGAATAATATTTATTATTTCCATCGAGCTCGGCAGCCTTTGTGGCATAAGGCATTGCTTTTTCGGCTTGATTTGCCTTAACCAGCACCTCAGCGATTTTAAAGTGTATAGCTGGTTCCTCTGGTGAAAATTCCATCGCCTTTTGGAAATAGAAATATGCTTTCTCAAAATCGTTTAGGACAAGATTTTTTTCACCTTCGATGAAATAACGCGTGCCTTGAGATTTATTTAATTGAGTTGTGCGTTCTTTCTTAGAAAGTCTGTTTTGCGCAAAACTTGCAGTAATGCTTACGGAGACTAAGAAAAATATGATGAGGGTTGTTTTAAATTTCACGGGAAATCTGGACTTTCTGCTTGAATTCACAAACATAGTGCCTTTTACCTAATTAGGCTTCGTTTGAATAAAGGAATGAAAGTGTTATTTGAATATCCGCAATCATATCAGTAGCCTTGTTCTCCTTTCTTATCAAGCTGGAAGAATGATAGCGGGTGTCCGAGGCAGATAGAATGCTAGTTTTTACCATAAAATAAGTCGCTTTTTGACTTTCAGTGGTGTGATTGCAGATTTATGTAATTGACTATAAAGTTTTGGGAGCTAATGTTAAGTAACGCCAATTGACTTAAAAATGATTCTTGGTTTGCGAAAATTATGGCTAAACCTTTTTGCTTTTAGGCAAATAAGCCATGATCTGTTCTTTTTCTAATATAAATATAATCCCAAAGTAAATTAGAATCAGACTGTTTTTTACTAGAAAATTTAGAACTGGGATACCTAGATCTAAGTAAAATCCGAGATAGCTTAATACAAATGAAATGAGTAAGTAGAAGAGGCCTTTTGAAGTCTGGTAGGGTATAGGGTAATATTTCTGCCCATACCAATAGCATAGCAAACACATCACGAAATAGGAGGAAATGGTACTTAACGCTCCGCCCATATAACCCCATATTGGCACGAAAATAAAGATTATCGAAATAGTGAGAATAGCTCCTGCAAGCGTGATCCAGAAACTGTATTTAGTCTGATCAGTGATTTTGAACCAAATCGAAAGATTGAAATAAACCCCTAAAAGCAAGTAACCCATCAACAACATCGGCACTATATAGAGTCCCTCTGTATAGTCGTCGCCTTGTAAAAAGAGTGGGCCAATCCAGTCTAAATTAACTGATATGGCTATCATTAATATAGAACAAAATAGAATGAAGACGTGCATCACCTTGGCATATAATTGAGGCGAATTCTTATCAGTTGACTTCTTAAAGAAAAATGGCTCAGCGGCATATTTGAATGCTTGGATCACCAGATTCATCATGATTGCCAGTTTGAAATTGGCTCCAAAAACTCCTCCTGCTTGCCGAGCACTTAGCCCTGCATAGAAATTTGGAGGAAGCACATATTCAAATAGAAACCTTGAAAACAACTCATTGGTCACCCCGGCCAAACCCATAAATAAGAGTGGAAGGGAATAAGTCCACATAGGTTTGAGAATTGATCCATCCATCTGGAATTTGAAAAAACCAGCTTTCCACCAGACAAAAGGAATAATTAAACCATTTGCAAAGAGGTTGGATAGAAGAATATATTCCACTCCCCAATCTGATCTATAGCCTAGGAAGCCTTCTTGAATCGCACCAATGGAGATTAAGTATGGGAAACCAATAATCAGAAGAAGATTGAAAAATATATTTAGAAGAATGTTGATGATTTTAGATCCTGCGAAAATCAGTGCTTTATTTTCTAGGCGTAACTTTGCAAATGGGATAGCCAAAATTGCGTCAAAAGAAAGAATTAATGCCGTCCATCTGAATAAATAGGCTTGTCCAGGGTAATCTAGCCAAATTGCTAGCGATGGCGCAAGTAGGTATAATCCAGTTCCAAGCAGTAGTGTGCTTGTGATCAATAAGGATTGAGTGGAATTATAAACTTTAGCTGAATCTAGATTCTTTCCTGTCGAATACCTGAAAAAAGTAGTCTCCATCCCATAAGTGAAGACAATATTCATAAATCCAATCAATGCATAGATACTTGTGAACGAACCCAATGCCTCAGTGCTGAGGTATTTGGTGTACACAATGATCATTAAAAAATTAATCGATCGACCGAGGATACTGCTCAGTCCATAAACTGCGGTTTGTCCGGCTAGTTTCTTGAAATTACTCATTCAGTATTAAGGAACTTATTCTCCTTTGAAATGCGGCTTTCTTTTTTCGAGAAAAGCTGAAGTTCCTTCTTTATAATCTCCAGACTTCACACATCTGGCAAAGCTGTTTGCTTCCGTTTGAAAACCATTTTCATCAGGAATAAATGCTGAATTGACACAGTCGATGATCATGCCTATTGCAAGTGGAGCTTTACTTAAGATTTTTGCAATGATTTCTTCAGCTTTGGCTAAAGCTTCCGCTTTCGTAGGAAGTACATGATTTACAAGGCCAAGTGATTTAGCCTCTTCAGCTCCGATCATATCCCCAGTCATCATAAGTTCGTAGGCTTTGCCTCTACCTATCAAGATAGTCAGTCGCTGAGTGCCTCCATAGCCAGGAATAATTCCTAAATTCACTTCTGGCTGACCGAATTTTGCATTTGCAGAAGCAATCCGAAGGTGGCAAGCCATGGCTAATTCACAACCGCCCCCAAGCGTGTAGCCATTGGTAACGGCGATCACAGGTTTATGGCAATTTTCTATCATGCTAAAAATTTCCTGACCATTCTCCGAAAACTTTCGAGCATTTACCTCATTCAACGTAGCAATCTCACTTATGTCGGCCCCGGCGATAAATGCTTTCTCACCCGACCCGGTGATAATCACTGCTTTGATCTCCTTATTATCAGATACTTCGTCAAAAATTATCTTTAATTCCTCCAAGGTCTCAAAATTCAACGCGTTCATTTTGTCTTCGCGATTGATCGTGAGATGGAGTACTCCGCCTTTGACATCAGTTAGGATATTTTTGAAATCAGCCATAGTTCATCGTTGAGTAATAAAACAAATATACAAGCAGGGTATTCAATCCCAAACTGTGTACTTAGAAAATCCAATGCCCAAGGTAATTGAATATTACCCTTTTTGTAATTTAACATGAGATAAAATGGATTTTGTCCTCGGTCTAAAATCTGCTTCCACATTTTTATTTACTTTTGTTCAAAATCGAATTTTAATTAAATCCGCTATAATAATATGACTTCTAAAAGAAAAATTACAGTTGCCTATGGGGATGGGATTGGTCCCGAAATCATGACGGCTACCTTGGCGATCCTCGAAGCAGCAGGTGCTCAACTCGAATACGATGTAATCGAAATTGGCGAGCAAGTTTATCTTAAAGGTATTAGCTCGGGAATGGAGCCAAATGCATTTGAGTCGTTAAGAGAAACAAAAGTTTTTTTGAAGTCACCTATTACCACGCCGCAAGGTGGAGGGTTTAAGTCGCTAAATGTGACTACACGTACCTCTTTTGGTTTGTATGCGAATGTGAGACCTTGCAAAGCTTTTTCACCATTCATACATACTCATTTCCCTGAGACTGATCTGGTGATTATCCGTGAAAATGAAGAGGATCTTTATGCAGGAATCGAGCATAGACAGACTCAGGAAGTTTGCCAGTCCTTGAAATTGATATCTAAGCCAGGTTCTGAGAAAATCATCCGCTATGCATTTGAGTATGCTAAAAAATACGGGCGCAAGAAAGTGACTTGTATGACAAAGGATAATATCATGAAGATTGCTGATGGGCTTTTCCACAGAACCTTCGACGAAATCTCTAAAGAATATCCAGATATTAAGGTTGATCACAAAATCATCGATATCGGAACAGCTTTGATCGCAGATAGACCAGAGACCTTCGATGTGATCGTGACATTGAACCTTTACGGTGATATTATTTCTGATGTTGCAGCTCAGGTTACTGGTTCTGTAGGACTTGGTGGTTCTGCAAACGTAGGTGAGGAAGTTGCAATGTTTGAAGCGATTCATGGTTCTGCACCTGATATCACAGGAATGGGTATCGCAAATCCATCTGGTTTGTTGAATGGCGCTATTATGATGTTGGTGCATATCGGCCAGCCGGAAATTGCAGAGAAAATCTCAAACGCATGGATGAAAACCTTGGAAGATGGAATTCACACAGGTGATATTTATCAAGAAGGTCTTTCTTCGAAAAAAGTAGGTACTGAGGAATTTGCAAATGCTGTGATCGAAAGAATTGGTCAAACTCCTGCAACGATGATTGCTGCCTCTTTTGATAAGGATACTACTCCGATGAATGTATTTGTGTCGCCAGTGGTGAAAGCCAAAAAAGAATTGATCGGCGTTGACGTGTTTGTGGATTGGGATGAGTCAGGAAGGGATCCTCAGGTATTGGGTGAGAAACTTCGCCAAGCAAATGCTGATGGATTGCAGTTGACCTTGATCACTAATCGTGGGATAAAGGTATTCCCTGACGGAATGCGAGAAACATTCTGTACTGATCACTGGAGATGTAGATTCCAAACTCCTGAGCAATCCACAATTTCTCATGCACAAATCCGTGAGCTTTTGAAGCAAGTAGAAGAACTAGGATTTGATTTCATCCAAACAGCAAATTTGTATGCATTCGATGGTGTGAGAGGATATTCTCTAGCACAGGGAGAGTAAGGGCATTTTAAATTTAAAATGTTTGAATTTTAGATAAATAAATAGTGAGAGGGATTTGGGAAGCCAGATCCCTTTTTTCATTTTATTGGGATATTTTAATTCAAGTCTTCAAACTTGAACTCTTAATCAGGTATTCTTTAGACTGCTTAGCCTGTATAAAATTTTAGCTTTCCGAGCACCAAAACGCGATTGTAATAATCCTGACCGGCATCAGACAGTTCTGATGACTTGCGCTAATTAGCTACTGGGACTAAATGTTTTCCTCAAATTTGACTTTTTGGCTAGCTACTTGGTACTTTGTATTCAGGACATGGTACACTTATGAAAAAACGAGTTCTAATCATCACCTATTATTGGCCACCAAGTGGAGGGTCAGGCGTTCAGCGTTGGCTAAAATTCGCTAAGTATTTGCCTGAAGCAGGTTGGGAGCCTGTGATTTTCACACCAGAAAATCCTGATTTTGATTTGAAAGATGAAAGCCTGCAAAAGGAAATTTCTAACGAATTAGAGGTAATGAAATTCCCGATTTGGGAGCCCTATCAGTTGTTGGATAGGATTCGTGGTAAAAAAGAATCACATCCAGGGAGAGTGCTGGAACAAAAGGAGCAGAATTTTGTGGAAAAAGCTGCCATCTGGTTACGAGCAAATATGATGATTCCAGATCCTCGTGTTTTCTGGGTGAAGCCATCCGTAAAATTCTTGACTGAACTGATTGAAAAAGGGCAATTTCAAGCCATAATAACTACTGGTCCGCCACATTCCATGCATTTGATAGGTAGGGACTTAAAGCGAAAGACAGGTGTTTTCTGGTTAGCTGATTTCCGTGATCCTTGGTCCCAATGGGAGTTTCTAGATAAGCTTCCGATGCAGAATCGTGTGCGCAACAAGCATAAAAAACTGGAGCAGGAAGTGCTTCAAGAAGCAGATGTGGTGGCTACCATTTCACCTACATTTCAGGAAGATTTGGAGAAATTAGCAAACCGAAAAATAGCTCTTCTTACCAACGGATTTGATTCTTCAGATATTCCTAAGGGATTTTCTGTGGGAGAGAAAAAGGCTGACAGTTTACATCTTCTTTACAGTGGAATCATTGATTCGATCAGAAATCCAATGCCTTTGCTAAAAGCTATGCGAGAAGAGTTTTCACATGAAAATGCAGATGTGAAATTTACTTTTGTTGGAAGAGTTAGTGATCAGGTTCGGGAGGAAATAATAGCAGATTCGTGGCTGTCGGCACACGTGTATTTCGCTGGTTATGTTTCTCATCATGAGGTTTTTGAATATTATGCAAAAGCCGATGCACTGGCTTTGATCCTCACGAATACTAAAAATGCGAAAGGGAATATTCCTGGCAAGTTATTCGAATACATGGCGACATCTTTGCCTATTTTAGCTCTAGGAGATCCTGAAGGAGATTCAGCCAAGATCTTGGATAAAACAGGTGTTGGGGAAATATTAAATCATTCCGATCGAGTGGCTATTCAGATAAGCCTTCGGAAGTTATTTGAGCGAAGTGGCGAATCAGAGCCCGCTACTGGAATTGAGCAGTATTCCCGCATAAATTTAAGTTTTCAACTAGCTAAATTACTGGATGCAGATTCCCTTTCTTGATCTGAAGAAAATGGATTTGGAGCTGAAAAATGCCTTAAAGTCCAAGTTTGAAATGATGCTGGAAAGTGGCGTTTTTTCTGGAGGAGCGGTAGTTATGGCTTTTGAATCTCAAGTATCAAACTACCTTAATTCTTCCCATACTATTTCCTGCGCCAATGGAACTGATGCCCTCGAGCTTGCTTTGCGAGCTTTAGAAATTGGTCCTGGAGATGAAGTTATCGTCCCTGCCATGACCTGGGTTTCTACCGCTGAAGTAGTCATGATGGTAGGGGCAACGCCAGTTTTTGGGGTACTGATCAAGATGGACTCTTGGCTTTAGATTGGGAACAAGCAATAACACCAAAAACCAAAGCTGTCATGCCTGTTCACCTTTATGGGAAAATGGTGGATATGGTGCGTTTGACTACTCAGGCGGCAAGCCACAAACTTTATGTTATTGAAGATGGAGCGCAATCTTTTGGATCTTTTCAAAACGGTAAAGCAGCTGGGACTTTTGGAGATGTAGGATGTTTAAGTTTTTATCCGACGAAAAACCTTGGATCTTTGGGAGAAGCTGGAATGTGTTTGACGGGCTCGTCGGAACTTAGTGATCGGATTAAAATGCTTCTAAATCATGGGCAGTTGGTTCGTGATCAGCATGAAATGGTAGGGAGAAATAGCCGAATTGACTCTTTACAAGCGGGTTTTTTGAATGTTTTTTTAGAGCGTTTTAACTCATTTCAAACCCTTCGAAAAAAGTATGCTGAGTTGTACTTAGAAGGTTTAGCTGTAATCGAGGATTTGAAACTTCCATCTGGAATTCTGGAAGAATGTCATAATGCTCATCTTTTTGTTATTCAAACATCCCAAAGAGAAGAACTGAGGAGTTTTTTATTGGAAAATGGAATCAGAACCGCTATTCATTACCCTCATATTTTACCTGACATGAAGCCATATTTTACTAAAGGAGATTTCTCAAATGCTAGAAATCTGAGTCAGCGAGGACTTTCTCTTCCGCTCAATCCATGGATGAAAGAGGAAGAAATAGAATATATAAGTAAAACTATTCAGGACTTTTTCAATTAATTTCCCGCATGACTTGGACGCAAGACCCGATTTACGTCAGTGGAATGCTGTGCATATTTGTATTAATGTCCGTCTGGTTAGCCAAATTTAGAGGATGGAAAGCTCTCGGTACGCCGATTTTGGTGATTCTGATTGCGGCTATTGCCAGTAATTTTGGAATTATTCCTACGGCTACTAGTGGTAATCCTGTTTATACGGGTGTGTTTATGTATTTAGCCCCGATGGGGATTTTCATTGCATTGCTAGAGGTAGATCTCAAAAGTCTTAAAAAAGCCGGTGGACCGATTTTGTTTATGTTTGGTATTGGTGGGCTGGGGACGATTATTGGGGTGTTGGTTGCTTGGTTTTTGGTGCAGCCTGCTGCGGAAATTGGTTCGATGGCAAATGCTGTGGCAGGTATGTACACTGGAACATATATTGGTGGCAGCCTTAATTTCAACGCGATAGCCTTGAGCTATCAAGTCAATGAAAATGCGGATTTGTATGCAGCTACTACGGTGGTGGATAACCTGATTGGCATGCCTTGGATCATCGCGACACTAATTTTACCAAAGTATTTGCAACGCTTTTTCCCTAGAAAGAAACTTATGTCTGCAGATAATGAATTGCAAAAAATAAAAAAGCACGAAGCTATAAGCATGAGTGGTATGGCGACTATTCTGGGTTTAGCATTTTTATCTTTAGCATTTTCAAAGTTTGTATTTCTGGCTTTTCCACAGATTCCTGAGATTATCACGCTCACAACACTCGCTTTGATTTTGGCACAGTTGCCTTTCGCTAAAAAACTATCAGGAACACACACTATTGGGTTTTTTCTCATCTTACTATTTCTAGCTACTATCGGTACCCTGTGTGATCTAGGGACGCTATCGGGTATTGGAGAACTGGCTGCAACGCTATTTCTTTTCGTGACCATAATTGTATTGATCCATGGTTTGGTGATTTTTGGGGTGGGTGCATTGTTTAAAGTCGATTGGGATGTGATCGCTGTGGCTTCTCAAGCTAACGTAGGGGGAAATACCACTGCTCTTGCCGCTGCCGAAAGTTTGGACCGTCCAGATCTTCTGATTCCAGGCGTATTAGTGGGTAGTTTGGGAAATGCGCTCGGGACATATGCTGGATTTTTTATTGCAGGGATGTTGGGGTGAGAAATTAAAAGCGGGCACTAACAAGACTGGTAGTCTTGTTAGCGCTACTTCTTTGTTAAAATACTTTTTCGCTAGAAAAGATTGTAGAAGTGCTAGCTGTGTACAAGGGGAGGATATGACAAAGGGGGCATTTCCTATTTCTCCTGAATAATCGTAAAGATGTTTTTCTCTTTCACTCCTTTCACTTCATGCTCGATCATCACAGGAATATCATAGGTGTCAAATTCCTTGAGGAGTAAGATCTCTCCTTTGATATAAAACTCAACTTCTCCTTTCAATACTGTAAGTAGGGAAGGGACATTTGCTGTGTGTTTTTTCAGGACTTGATTAGAGAGGAGGCCTATGGCAAAGTAGTTAGTCTTATCACTTCGTTGGATAGGACAGACGGAAGGTCTTTCGTCTGTGAAGGCTAAATTTTCAAGGATGTTCATTTATGAAATGGATATATGATGAGATTAGGATTAAACTTCAAATTAAGAAATCAAAATTATAAAGGAGAGGGTTTAGGAATTGATGTCTTTTGGATTTTGGTACGCATGGCACGATAAAGAAACATTACGCGACCTAATGATTTATTATTTCAGATACGAATGGGCGGTATAGTGTATAATCCCACCAAATCATCAAAATTCTATCGGGAGACCATCGTATTTTTATTACACGGATAGGCTTCGAAAATTTTGTCCTGAAACATGAACATAATTTTCTTTCATTTGAATTCTTAAGATTTCATGTTTTCATAGTTTTTTTAAATAATTGGTAAGCTGTTGTTGCCTATGTTACAAATTCGAAACAAATTCTCAAACATGTTTGTAAATTAAGTAGTTAGCAAACAAAGGCAGAGTGAGAACTTTATCCTGTTTTTAGATTTAAAGGAGTTGATTTTTCTAACAGTTGATTTGGAGTCACAGAATAGTAGGAAGAAGTAATTGCTAAGGTTAATTTTGACCTCAAACCTTTCGGTTAGGTAGACAGTATACAACTAAATCTAATTTTAGATTTTTTGCTTAAGCCCCCTTATGATTTTGAGCTTAAAAAAGCCCTACCCCATAGAAGAATGAAATTATTGGATATAATTGAAGAAATAAAGGGGATTCAGGACCCTTCTTCACCGGAAGGATTGATTCTAATCGTTGATGAAATCAGACCGCCAAAGAAGAATTTAAATAAAGCGAGTGAAAACGTCAGAGATCTGATCCAGGTGTTAGAAAAACACCAAAGAGAAAAAGAAGCTTTACATCTTTATTTTAATGATTTCATTAATTCAAAGCATCTTGTGCCTCTCTTAACGAACTCAGGAATTCTGACTAATAAAGGTTTTTTTGCTGAAGCTTCTGAAAGAATGGCTTCCAAAGTATTGCCGAGAGCTTATGGAGATTCTGATCATACAGGGACATTCAATGAAATATTTCATAAACCTTGGGACTATCTGTGGATAAATGAAATAGCTTACGAGGATTGGATTTCATTATTTCGGGTGCTAGGGCAAAAAGAAGTAAATGATCTAGAGGTAACGGATGAGGTGTTTGGTCAATTGACGAATAGCATCTTAGTTCTATCACAACGCATAGGATCTCTTGGTCTTGAGCAGGAAATCCTCTCAAAGCTACCTGAGTTGGAGGAGTTTGACTCGCCATTTATGGTGCAAAACAAAGATATTTTTTTATACTTAGACAATATCCAAAATAGTGTTGGATTTGACCTATCTGATCAAAATCCAGATTACAAGCAGATTTTGGTTATGCTGAACCAATGTTCAGACTTCGGACTGGTGATTGGTAAGAATAAAAGAAAATACGGTGCAGACCTCCATTTGACATACTTACTGTCGCGCCTGAATCAAAATATTGATAGACTCCGTACACTTTTGCGCTTGATCGTAACCTCGCCAGAAAAAACACCTTTCAATGTTGAAATAGAACTTTTTAAAAATCTGGTTATAGCAGAAAACAAAAAGAATTCTTTAAGTGAACACTTTGAGAACAATATAAAATTACTTGCATTTCAAATCACAGAGCATGCGAGCAAAACGGGAGAACATTACATCGCCAATAATAGAAAGGAATGGTGGAGTATGCTTTTTTCATCTATGGGAGGAGGATTTATAGTAGGGTTTCTATCCATATTCAAGGTGTTAATTTACTATCTAAGACTTCCTTTATTTGGAGAAGCCTTTATGTACAGTATGAATTATTCATTCGGATTTATGGGAATCCACTTGTCTCATTCCACATTGGCAACAAAGCAGCCTTCTATGACGGCTTCCAACCTATCGGAGGCATTGGATAAACTAGTGAAGGCAAAATCTGAAGCCTTGGAAAATCTCGCTGAGGTAATTGTCAGGATATCCCGATCTCAATTTATAGCATTTGTGGGGAATGTGCTTATAGCTTTTCCTGTCGCTTTTCTGATTGCACGGGGTTATGCTTATTTCTCTGGAAACCAAATTGCAGCTCCAGAAAAAGCCTTACTTTTAATAAAAGAGCTCAACCCTTTTACCAGTTTTGCAATTTTACATGCAGGCATTGCTGGCGTATTTTTGTTCTTATCTGGCCTGATATCAGGGTATTATGATAATAAGGGTGTTTATAATAAGATCCCGCAACGGATAAAGAAACATAGGTTTTTGAATAATGTTTTCGGAAAAAAAGTAACCAGTAACTTCAGTGAGTATTTGGATTCAAATCTGGGGAACCTGGCGGGGAATTTTTTCTTAGGAATTTTTTTAGGATGTACTGGTACAATTGGTGTCATTCTGGGATTGCCCTTAGATATCCGCCATATAACTTTTGCCTCAGCAAATTTCGGGTTGGCATTCGTATCTGTAGGTGATTCCTTGTCCCACCAAGATATAGGAGTGACTATTTTCGGTATTATTTGTATTGGGTTAATGAATTTTCTGGTGAGTTTTTCTTTGGCAATTTTTGTAGCGACAAAGTCTAGGGGAGTGAATTTTAATCAACGGGCTGAACTATTTAAGATAGTGCTCGGTCGATTTGCACTTAAGCCTTTACAGTTTTTTGTTCCGCCAAAAAATATTGATAGTCCAATAGATGAATTAGAGGTGAAAAAATAATCTAATCTTCAAATTCTCAAAATCTCATCAAATGTGATTTTTTCTGTAAAAAGCAGCCATGTTAAAAATATTATTCATGGTAAATTCCAATTACATGACTAATTTCGCAAATATTGTATTGATCCAAATGCATTATTTATGATTCAAAATCCAAAAAAAATATTACAAGAAATGAACAAGGTTTTTTTAGTTATTATTTTCTCTATGTTCTTTAGCCAATCACTATTTGCACAGGGAGATCATATTTCTTTGGGGATTGGGCCATCTCTGATTTATGGAGATAATTCTGGGATATACCGTAAATTTAAATTTAAAGTTCAACCTGCTATTACTCTTTCAATCAATAAGCAGATAAATGAATATATAGGTTTAAGAAGTTCTATAGGTGCTCAAAATTTTGATAGTGGTGATTATGATTTGGCGTTTCCCAAGAAAATTAGACAATGGGGAGATGAGAATCAAGCATATGGCTACAAAGGTAGAGGGTACTTTGCGGATGTAATGCCTGTATTTACAACTAATCCGAATGCTGCGGGTATGCTTATGTCTTCAGTTCAATTCTATGCAGGATTAGGTTTTGGGGTCATGTATGTGGAAAGAGAGCAAAAAATACTGAAAAATAAAATTTTAGGAAATAGTGAAATAATTGATGGAGGTGTTGTCACTTACAACGAAACTAATTTTATTCCTTATATCCCTATAAGAACTGGAGTGAGCACGAATTTAAGTGGAGATTGGGATTTTGCATTGGAATTTGTACTTATGACCACTACCAATTCAAAGTTGGATGGGAACACTATAAAAGACAAATCACTAAGCCCTGATATCTCGGGTCAAATTCAGTTTACAGCTAAATGGTATTTTGGGCCAGCTTGGTAATTTTCCTTTTAATGGGCTATTAAAAATTATCAATATTCAACAACCCTCACCCCCTTAAACATCACCTCATTGTCACTTATTCTGAATTCCTTGCCGCTCGAAGTAGTAACATTCTTGAGTCTAACTTCTTTGGTTATAATATAAGGGAATTGCTCATGATAGGTGTCAGCTGTCATCTCTGGATTGAAATTGCTGAAAATAGCTGGGCCTTGATAATCTTCTGGATGGTTGGAATCGTCGATTTTAAGATTTTCTATTGTGATTTTTTCTGGCATAAAGCAGGTATAACCGAAGTTATGCTGTCCGGTGTAGTATCCGCTGATCAGGGAAGCGCTGATTGGTTTTCCGCCTGAAGGTATGAAAGTACAGTTTCGAATAATTAGTTCTCCTTCCCAGGTACTACCATAGTCTGAACGTAGATTGATAATACTCCTTCCGCGGATTTCCGAATTTTCCAAAAGGAAAGTCCCACTGCCAATCGCATTGATTCCCATGTGTCCAAGTGTAGAATTCCGGATGGTAGCATTGGCCACGCCCATGTGAGCGTCAAAACGAGATAGAGTGCATTTGTCGAAAAGTAAGTTTTTGCTGTAGTTTGAACCCATAATTCCCCAGTAGGTACTGTCATCGATGTCATTTGTTTGAGTGACGTTGACAAATGAAACATTCAGCGCTCTGTTGACTAAAATATCATAAGAACCCATGGAAACTGGCTTGTCAGCTCTGCCAATAGTTACGTAGGTTTTGTGTCCAGTCAGAATTGTATTCTTCACCATGACATTAGTAGCATAGCTAATAGAGACATAACCGCTGTAGGGCGCACCGTGTTCACCTTCCCCGGTGATGTGATGTACAAGCCCGTCGATGATTACATTGGATCGTTTGACGGAGAGATTTCTCTGATAGTAATTGTACTCGGACTTTTCTTGATTAGCAATAGTCGTAAATATCCCTCCGGTAATTGTGAGAGTATCCTCATCAATAGGAAGTGCGGTGATATCGGTGATTTGATCGAAATCCCAAATAATCGGTGCCTTGCTATCCACATTGCCGTCTTTGTCCACCAAGAAAATATCCGTTTGAGCATTTCCGTTAGATGGATTTAGTCCAAAACGGATGTATTGATTAACATTAGTATTGGTAACCGTAATTAAAGAAGATTGAGGTAAGGATACATCGATCTTTTCCTGATTTCTTTTAAGAGAGCTGATTCCATTTAGTTTGAATGATTTTTGACTTGATTCGATTAGAAAAACAGGAGCATCTCGATTTTCCACTTCTATATCGTCAATGATGAAGTTAGCTCTCCCAAAATCAGTGTCTGTCTGAATGATAGCTGTGAGCTCCTGTCCACCGATGTAATAGGTAGCATCATTGTCTGCCTTCACGGATAAACCCTGCTTATTTGCGAATTCATGAGCTGCTGCAATGGATGCCATGTCATCTGTTGTCCCATCGCCTTTTGCCCCAAAGTCAGTGTAGCGAACTATTCCATCCGCAATTAGCTGTGATGCTCTTTCTGAAGAAATAGAGTAAAAAGATCTGTCGGTTTGAGCTTGTGCAAAGATTAGGGTGATAGAAAAAAAGAATAGAAGTAAAAGGGATTTCATGGGGAAATATTTATGGATGTTGACTCGAAGACCTCAGATTGTTTTCAATTATTTCTAGATATAGTATTTACAAAATCATGCTCATTGTTTGGTAGGTAGGGTCACAGCCCTTGGAGGGGATGAATTTTGCGAAAACTATGCGCTTTTTGTAGTTAATATTTTTTGAAATATACTATTACTCTCCTACTATCCACAGTAGGGGGAATCTCACGGGCATATTTCGGATAATTTCTGGCGTATCAAAATCAGCATTAAGATTATTCCAAAGTTTTATGTAAGTCTTCTGATCATAGGCCAATCCTCCAAAAAGTAGGAATGAGTGACGCACGGGCCACTTTTCCCAGTACATCACATCTTTTTGATAAGGCCATGCATCCTTATCTTCCACAAATGGATAGAGAAATGAAATCCCTAAGCCCAGTGATTTTCCGTCAGGGGTAAAATAATCATATAGGTTCTCAGTATCCCCTGCAAATACTTGACACAGAGTGGCCATGGCATCCAGAGTAAATAAAGAATAGCCATAGGGTTTGGTGCGCTTAAGCTCCTGCGGGAAACTACCGTCAGTTGCCATTTGGTCAGGTAAAAGCACGGTTTTATACATTTCCTTGCAGTAGTCGAGAACTTCTTGGTTTCCGACAAGATGCGCAAAAACTGCAGCCTGCATCGCCCAGCACACGCTGTGATTGTTGCCATGATCCCGCTCTGCGACACCATAAGGATGCGTTGTGATCCAAGTTAAGTATTCTTCAAACCAGTCTTTCATCAGTTGAATTTCAGAATTAATTATCATTCCAGAACCTTCCACCGCCTGAATTGCTTTGGCTACTTCCATCAATTGGATCGTGTCGATGATCCCGATACCTCGCCCGGTAACTTTGCCTTTGATAGCTTGTCCATAGAGCAAGTTTGGGTTCATCTTCGTTTCCTCATTTATAAACCAGGCTTTCAGATGTGGTGCCAAAGCTTCCACATATTTAGCCTTTTTGGTTACCAAATAAGCTGAAGCTAATGCTCCTGAAATTTGGCTAAAACGGATCATAGCCTCGCGATGTGCTATAAAGTTATCTGGGTTGGTTAAGCCGTCTCGCTGAATGTATGGACCATCTGGATTATCAGGGTCTGGCCACCAGTAATCTCCTTCAGAATAGAAATCTTTAATTCCGCCAGCACTTCGGGAACTGTATTCCGCGGTCACAGTGATGGGTTTAAGATCTTTGTATATGGCTGCAAGTCGAACTACTCGGATTCTTTCTTTAGCTAAGAAATCTGTAGGGCTAGTCTCAGTGTTTTGCTGAGTTAAAAAAGAACTGAATGCAAAAAGTAGAATAAGTATATACTGATTCATGTTGGGCTTTAAAGGTAATAGTGACTTAAGATGCAATTAATTGAGGTGTTTTGAAAGAATTTTAACCGAAGTGATTGAGGAGGTTTGACAGAACCCTCAGCATAGTGTTTAAGCTGAGGAGTAAGGTTGAGTATGTGAATTTAGAGATGCGTAAAAAACTACCTTCGTCCTCTTTAAAAAATTGTTTTTTGTCAAAAATAATTATAGAATTATGGGAGAGTTTTACCAATCTCTTTGCCATTCGTGATGAGAAATTGGATGGATCTCCATGCATTTCTGTAAAATTAACTGTAAATTAAGAGGACAAATATGCTGTTTAAAGTCACTATTTAATTGTGTTGAAGGTATAAAATAGTGTAGGTGACTATTGTCACCATCCTTTGAAACAGGATTTCCGTTATTGAATAAAAAAAACACATGAGCTACTATATTACAACCACGATAAAGGGAGACTTTAATCAAGTGATAGAAAAAGTCACAGAAGAATTGAAAAAAGAAGGATTTGGAGTCCTGACAACTATTGATATGAAGGCAACACTGAAGAAAAAGTTGGATGTAGATTTTCATAACTATCAAATCCTCGGAGCATGTAATCCTCCCAATGCTTACAAAGCTTTGTTAGCCGAAGACAAAATCGGATTGATGCTTCCCTGCAATGTTATAGTTCAGGAAAAAGTGCCGGGTCAAATTGAAGTGGCTGCAGTAGATCCCGTGGTCTCCATGATGGGTGTCAAAAACGATGGATTGGAATCTGTAGCTAAAGAAGTGCGAGATGGGTTGAAAAAAGTAATCGACGCGTTAGCGTAACCCATTATTACTTAAAAATTTTGCTTTGATGGCCTGTGAATTTACAGGCCATCATTTTTTTAAGAAGTTTGTGAATATTCTCCATATGATTAGTTTACAGGCATTTTTCTCCTTATCTATTTTCCGATAAATCTGTTTTTTTGCTTTCGGTTAGCATTCCTTTTGATTTATTGGCGATCATTACATAACTCATACGAGAAGCCAAAATTCTCATGAAATCGTGTTTGCCTAAGGCAGACAGATATGATCTAAGCATCAAAAAGGGGAAAGTTAATAATCATGCGAAATTTCTCCTGGTAGTTATCGGGAGGACCTTTGACAACAATTATACACAGATGAAAAGTAGAAGATCGTTTATTCAAAAACTTGGAGTTGGAATAGCCATTCCCGGCTTAGTTTCTTTCAATTCTCCACAACAGATATCCCAGAATGTAATAAACCAGTCTCTGAAAGGTGAAGAGTTTTGGGCTGGGATTAGAAAGCAATTCCCATTGAAAGATTCACGAGTTTACTTGAATAATGGAACATTCGGACCATCACCCAATGTGGTTTTAAAAGCTCTTCATAGCTCTTTTACAGAGACAAACACCAGTGGAGAATATGGTCATATTGATCCTGAACGTGAGAAATTAGCTGCGTTTGTAGGAATCGAAACTTCTGAGATATCCCTGACTCATAATACTACCGAAGGGATCAACATCATGACTTGGGGCCTTCCTCTGAAACCCGGCGACGAGGTAATTATCACTTTGCATGAACATGCTGGCAATGCAATCCCATGGCTCAATAGGGCAAAATTGCACGGAATAGTCTTGAAGCCTTTTGAACCAAAAGCTACACAAGCAGAGAACTTGGATTTGATCAAATCTCTTGTGACTTCAAAAACCAAAGTTATAGCGATTCCACATGTCACCTGTACCACCGGCCTGGTTTTTCCGGTCAAAGAGATTTCAGCATTCGCAAGAAGTAAAGGGATTTTCACTGCCATCGACGGTGCTCATGGTGCAGGGACATTCGATCTTGATCTTCATGATCTAGGTTGTGATTTGTATGCTAGTAGTTATCATAAATGGGTTCTGGGGCCAAATGGAACAGGATTTCTTTATGTGAGAGAGGAAATATTAGAGCAGGTTCAAGCGTACCAAGTTGGTGCCTATTCGGATTTGGGTTGGGATCTATACCAAAACCCACCAGAATTTAAAGGCTATGTGCCGACTGCGCATCGCTTTGATTACGGAAGTCAAAGCTTACCGATGATGCGTGGGGCAGTAGCAGCTGCAGATTTTCATCTGGAAATAGGGAAGGGGAAAATAGAAAGTCGATTACGCGAACTGAATCAATATTTGTATGATGGACTTTCTGAAATGAGTTTACTGTTGGATGTTTTGAGCTCGCCAGAATTAGAGTCAAGAATCAGTATGATCACTTTCAAACCCAAATCCATAGGGTATCAAGAGGCTGGAGCTTTGATCAGCAAAGAAGGTTTCCGTATTCGTCAAGTGCCAGAAAGCAAGTTGAACGCTATCCGTATATCAACTCATATTTATAACAGTAAGTCTGAAATTGAAAATTTTCTAGAAACGGTTAAAAAGGTGCTGGGGTAGGGGATAAATTACAAATGAATCATAGGTTTCATAAACATCAGTTTTTTGTTGACACCCCAATAACGAAGTGACCTTTTATTTTCTGCCTCAGCACCAAATCATCAAGAGTCAAGCATTTTGTTTTTTTCAAGTTCTGTTTGAAATCTAAATTTGCTTTTAATAGCTACAAGAGGCATGCGAGGCTTCTAGGTGATCAAAGCTGCGTATTCAAAAAGATGGTCTCTCCATACATCCTATATACTCCTAAGAGAGCTTGATGATGCAGGGATTTGTATTACATACTGGTAAGTTTCCAAATTACACGCTTTATCCTTTCCAGAAGTCAAAGTCTAGTCACATCTTCTTTTTTGATATAAGCTCGCTCATTCTTCCATTCCACTTCATACCAAATGTCCTTTGATGACTTTATTCGGATTCGATGACCTGGTTCTACCATATCTACTAAATCACCACCAGCTGTTGGTTTACTGACGATGTAAGTAGGACTACTTGTGATTAGCCCAGTTCTTGGCCCATTGAGAAAGTTGTTCGCTACAAAGATCATTAGGATCAATAAAATCGTAGGCCAATAGGTTTGTGTCTTTTCCGACTTCCTGCCTGTTATCCAACTGGTAATAATAGAGAGCATGAGAAATAGTGTCAGCACTCCTACAATGTAAGTTTGATACTCAGTAAGGAAAATCAAAAATCGCTGACCATCGCTCACTTCATATCCTACTAAGGAGCTTTGTCCAGTTAAACTTTTGATCTTAGTAATAGCTTGAGGATTTGGATCCAGATCGTAGTATTTACTCAGGTAGAGTGTAGCCCTCTCATTATCTCCAATTCCCTCGGCAATGAAAGCCATTTTCAAGAGCATTGCAGGCGAATAAATCCCAGATTGGTACTTAAAATCGTAGATTTCCATCGCTTCCTTGTAGCTTCTGGAATTAAACAAAGAATCTGCTTTTTCTATAGCAAATACATCTGCTTGACAATGAATACTTTGTAGAGATATCGATAAAAATATCAAAAGTTTTGTGAGAAAGATTGATTTCACGTTTGGCATTTAAAATTTGTCCCCTTATTTTTGCAGTCCAATAACGGCAATGATCTAGCAAAAAGCAAGGCTAGGGAGTCAATTTGAAAGGTTTTAAGCCATCAATTTATGGTTAAATTTTCTGAAAATTTTCAGAGGATTATGATTTCAAATTTTAGCTCGTTTTGATAATAATTCGGAGAACTGAAGTTTGGGTCAGAGAATAGAATTACAAAGTGAAAAAAGTTTCACTTATACCATTATGATTCCTTAGCTCAGCTGGTAGAGCAATACACTTTTAATGTATGGGTCCTGGGTTCGAGCCCCAGAGGGATCACAAGATGATGTCATTGAAAGATTGATAGATTCACAACTTTAACTTATAAGGAGTTAAAAAGAAGTTTCGGGGTGTAGCGTAGCCCGGTATCGCGCCTCGTTTGGGACGAGGAGGTCGTAGGTTCGAATCCTGCCACCCCGACTTTATTATTATTAGTTTTGGAGTATTTCACTTCTTACTAATTGTCCGGTCCTGTAGCTCAACCGGATAGAGCAACTGCCTTCTAAGCAGTAGGTTTCAGGTTCGAGTCCTGACAGGATCACTAATGTGAATCTAAGTAGTTGGTTTTAGTCCACGATAGTTATCTGGACGAGCCTGACAAGATCACACTAATACTAAAGCGGAATAACGTTCCGCTTTTTACTTTAATATCTATTACCGATTCCTTAGCTCAGCTGGTAGAGCAATACACTTTTAATGTATGGGTCCTGGGTTCGAGCCCCAGAGGGATCACTTTCAAAAAATCTAGCCATAGGCTAGATTTTTTTGGTTATACACTTTGGGCTAGAAGTTTATCCTGATGAAGCCGAAGCGTAGCAAGAAGATATCGGGAAGCCCCAGAGGAATCACAAGAAAGCAGTCTAATTGGACTGCTTTTCTTATTTTTAGCCAATTATTTTGGTAGTGCTTTATGGCAGCAGTCTACCTTCTTTTTTACTTAAAAGCTCAATAAATATTATGTGGGTGCATGCATAGATTTAGAAAGGCGACTGTATAAGCATTCTATAGAATACTCCAAATTCACTTCCATGGGAGTTAGTCTATCAAGAGCAATTTGATGATTTACCATCTGCTAAATGAAGGAAATCTCAGATAAAAAAAATGAAATCTAGTAAGTATATAGAGGATTAAGTAAGCTCAGAGTAGCAAAGCATCCCGATTTTTATCGTGAGGTTTCTGGGTTTGTAAAGCGCTAGATACAAGTCCCCGATTGATTACAATCAAAAGCCGAGTATTTGACTAATAAGATTCTCTAGCACATGTGAGCAAGAAGCTTTTCGCTTCATCACAATTTACTTGATGTAACAGTATTCTTTTTTATAGATTAAGCTAAGACTGAGTTCTACATGGCTATTAAGAAAGGTTGTTTTGATGGGTAGAGTCAACCCTAAACAAAAAAAGAGTCCCACATCTCTGCAGGACTCTTATTTCTATTATCTGTAAAGATTAAAGTTTTTTGATCATTACATTTTTGAAATAAACCAGATCGCCGTGATCTTGAAGGGTGATGCTTCCTTTTTTGAAGGTACCCCAATTTGGCATGTTTTTGAATTTGCTACCAGCAACCAGAGCTTCCCACTCAGGAGTCCACAGTGTAGTGCTTACTACTGTGGTGCCGTTAAGTATTAACTCTAGTTTACCATCATTTGATATGATCTCAGCAGAGTTCCATTGGCCATATGGCTTTATGGTCTCCTCACTGCTTACAATTAGATCATAAAGATCACCAGCTCTATGGCTGATGATTTTAGCGTCTGGATGGCCTTCATTGTCTAGAATTTGCATTTCCAAGCCTGTATTATATGAGCGCTTGTAATCCGGGGCTTCGTGCGTGTAGAATATCAATCCACTATTTCCGTTTTGCGAGATTTTCCAATCGTATTTCAAATGGAAATTTTCATATTCCTCATTTGTGGTAATGTCTCCGCCATCTCCTTCTGCCCAGTTATCTTTATTTGTGGCATCAAGGTAAGCTTCGCCATTCTCGATTTTCCAACCTTTGCCCACTTCTCCACCGCCGTATTTATGCCAGTTAGAGAAATCATTATTTGCAAAAAGATCAGTCCATTCTTCAGTAGGAGTTTCAATCACGATTATCTCTTTTGTTTCTACTGCTTTTTCCCCAGAGCAAGAAGCAAGAATGCCCGCCAATGCTGCGCCTAAAATATAATGTCTTTTCATCCTATTATTTTAAAAGTAGAATATAGCGAACCATGTCTTTAGCATCTTCCATACTCACTGCTGGATGTGGAGTCATTGGAATCTCTCCCCATGTGCCTACACCACCTTCAACTACTTTCTTGGCTAGCATATCGATATTCTCATCCGTTGCTTCATATTTCGCTGCTACATCTGCATAAGAAGGACCGACGATTTTTCTTTCTACCATGTGACAAGATGTACAGTCAGAGGTTTTAAGTTTTGCTAAGCCTTTGATGTAAATAGGATCATCTTGGTGCTTTTCTTCCAGACTAATTTCTTTCGCTGGCGCTACCACAACTGGGGTTGAAGTGGTTTCTGATGTTTTCTCTCCTCCGCCACAGGCGAATGTAATACCTGCCAAAGCTACTAAGGCAAGGTTAATAGGTTTTACCATTTTCATTGAGTTGGATATTAAAATTGTGTAATTAAATTCCTAAAATTCTTTTGTTGAATGCCTCATCTGCACCTCTTCCTGCGAAGTCATCAAAGGCTTTTTCTGTAACTCTTATGATGTGTGAATCAATGAATGGGGCACCTTCTGCCGCACCTTGTTCCGGATGCTTGATAGCGCATTCCCATTCTAGAACTGCCCACCCATCATAATTGTACTGCGAAAGTTTGCTAAAAATTCCGCTAAAATCAACTTGTCCGTCGCCTAAAGATCTAAACCTTCCCGCACGCTCTACCCAACCTTGGTATCCTCCATATACTCCCTGCTTTCCTGTTGGATTAAATTCAGCGTCTTTCACATGAAACATTTTAATCCTATCGTGGTAAAAATCAATGAATTGCAAGTAGTCTAAGCACTGCAATACGAAGTGACTTGGATCGTACAAAATGTTAGCTCTTTTGTGACCATTTACTTTATCTAGAAACATTTCAAATGTCACTCCATCATGTAAATCTTCCCCAGGATGAAGTTCATAGCATAGGTCCACTCCATTATCATCAAATTCATTCAAGATAGGTAGCCATCTATTAGCTAACTCTGTGAAACCAGTGTCCACCAATCCTGCAGGTCGTTGCGGCCACGGATAAACTGTCTGCCACATCAATGCTCCTGAGAACGTAGCATGTGCTGTGAGTCCCATGTTTTGGGACGCCTTAGCTGCATATTTCAACTGTTTTGTAGCCCATTCTGCTTTTCCTTTAAGATTTCCTTTCAAATTGTCTGGTGCAAACCCATCAAACAACTCATTGTATGCAGGATGAACTGCCACTAATTGACCTTGGAGGTGGGTGGAGAGCTCTGTAATCTCTAAACCGGCTTCTTGTACTGTGCCGATGATTTCATCTGCATAGGTCTTGCTTTCGGCTGCTTTTTGCAAATCTATCATCCGAGCGTCCCATGAAGGGATCTGCACTCCTTTGTAGCCTAGGTCGGCCATGTAGTTACAGATACTCTTTAGGTTGTTAAATGGCGCATTGTCGTCAATAAATTGAGCGAGAAAGATCGCAGGTCCTTTAATTGTCTTCATTTTACTTAGGTTAACTTATTAGGTTTAAGTATTTATTTTTCTACTATGAAAGGTGTCCATTTAAGATCGGACTTATTACTTTTTAAAACATGATCTATAAAAGCCATACCTCTGATTCCGTCTTCAATACCAGGATAATCTTCCCATTCTGGTTTTGGAGTTTCTCCTGCTCGATCAGCATAAATACATCTTGCGAAATTTCTATACAAGTTGGCGAAAGCCTCCACATAGCCTTCTGGATGTCCGGCTGGGGTACGGGTGTTTTCATTTGCTAAAGAACCCAAATACCCTGTTCCTGCCCTCAGAATCTGAGCAGGGGCATCAGGCCATCTGGCTATTAAGGTGTTGTTCAGTTCTTGCTGCCATTCCAATCCTCCTTTTTCACCATATACGCGAATTCTCAGGTTGTTTTCTGCTCCAGTGTCCGTTTGTGAGGCTGTTAATACGCAAGAGGCGCCATTTTCAAATCTCATCAACACTACTCCATCGTCATCGATTGGCCGACCATCTACTTTGATATATAAATCTGCACATAGAGCAGTTACTTTTTCACCCGAAACATACTCAGCTAAATGGAAGGCATGCGTACCAATATCCCCCATACATCCTGCCAATCCATTTATTTTAGGATCTGTGCGCCATGCTGCTTGTTTATTTCCTTCAGATTCTAGCAATCTCCAAAGCCAGCCTTGGGGGTATTCTACATAGACTTTTCTGACATTCCCGATTTTGCCTTCGGCAATCATTTGCTTGGCTTGCTTGATCATCGGGTATCCCGAGTAGGTGTGCGTCAGTAGAAATCTCTTCTCCGAGCCCTGTACAATATGATATAGCTCTTTAGCTTCAGCATAATTTAAGGTTAACGGCTTATCTAGTGCGACATGAAAACCAGCGTTTAGCGCTTTTACCGTCGGGTCAAAATGCAAATTATTAGGTGTTACAATCACCACTACGTCTATTCTCTCAGCTGCAGGCAGTTCTAGTTCTTTTGCAAACATCTCATCGTAGTTGTCATAGACCCGTGAAGGATCGAGCATAAGTTCTTCTCCACGTTGTTTTGACTTCATAGGATTCGAACTAAATGCTCCAGCGACTAGCTCAAACATGCCATCCATTAAAGCTCCATTTAGATGAATAGCTCCTATAAAAGATCCGGGGCCGCCACCGATAAGTCCGATTTTTAGTTTTTGTGAAGAATACATTTGATAAAAGACTTTATATTCAGGATTAAATGCTTGAAATAATTGATTCTGATTAGAAAAACCTGTGCTATTAGATCGAATTGATAGAATACTTGATCGATAGCGCTATCAAGGTATGAATGGCTATTTGTATTCTATTAATAAGCCTTTCCTTGGAACTCAATTGAACTGCCTAAAATAAGTCAAATTGGCTAGACTTTAAACTTTGGCGATCTCTTTAAAAATGACACTTACCTAATCCCTTTTTAATTTTATGCCTTTCAATACCAAGTTTCGTCTTTCTCTGATGATGTTTTTGGAGTTTTTTATCTGGAGCTCCTGGTTTGTGACTTTGGGGACATTTCTGGGCTCAAATCTTCTAGCAAAAGATCAGGAAATCTCGCTCGCATTTTCCACACAATCTTTCGGAGCTATCATTGCGCCATTCATAGTCGGAATGATTGCCGATCGGTATTTTCATGCACAGAGAATATTGGGTGTAATACACTTGATTGGAGCGGGATTAATGTATTTCCTTTATACATCCACGGATTTCTCTGGGTTTTTCCCCATTCTTCTTATCTACATGATTTTATTCATGCCTACACTCGCACTGGTGAACTCTATCTCTTTTAATCAGATGAAGGACCCTGCCAAAGAATTCTCCAAAATTCGCGTATGGGGAACAATTGGATGGGTAGTCGCTGGATTATTGATCAGTTTTTTGTCATGGGACAGTGCAGAAGGATTGAAAGAAGGTCTGCTCAGAAATACTTGGCTGATGGCAGCAGTCAGTTCACTGGCTCTTGGTCTGTTCAGTTTTGCACTACCACATACTCCACCTCAAGCCAGATCTGTAGAAGGTTTCAAGCTTTCTGAAGTTCTTGGATTGGATGCTTTAGGAATGCTCAAGCATAAGAATTATGCGGTTTTCTTCGTTTCCTCTATTTTGATTTGTATTCCTCTCGCCTTTTATTATCAAAATACAAGTCCATTCCTCACTGAGATTGGATTACCTAATTCCACAGGAAAAATGGCAATGGGCCAGGTTTCGGAAGTGGTTTTTATGCTCGCTCTGCCTATATTCTTTATTAGATTTGGGATTAAAAAAACCTTGATTGTAGCTATGCTCGCATGGGCGGTACGTTACCTATTATTTGCTTATGGAGATGGAAATGAAGGCGTATGGATGTTGCTTTTAGGAATAGCCTTACATGGCGTTTGTTACGATTTCTTCTTTGTAAGTGGACAGATTTATACGGATGCACATGCCGGAGCAAAATATAAGTCATCAGCTCAGGGTTTAATTACTTTAGCAACCTATGGCGTAGGTATGCTAATTGGCTTTTGGGCAGCAGGAATGATATCAAATTTCTATGTTTTGGAAAGTGGTGCGCATATTTGGAAATCAATTTGGTTGATTCCTTCTGGTATTTCTGTATTGGTTTTGTTACTTTTCATGGCTCTTTTCAAAAAAGAGCAAATAAATTCATCTCAATAAACCCCTAATGATCAAACCTATTAGTAACGGAAGAAGAGAATCTTTCAAAAAAGTTCTGCTTGGTGGTGCAGCTCTCAGCTCCCTGTCTTCATTTGAAATTAAGCAAGAAAAACCCTTTGCACTGAAAGGGAATATCAATCACGGCGTTTGCCATTGGTGTTTTCGCCAATATAGCCTTGAGGACTTTTGCGTGGAAGTAAAGAAAATTGGTATTAAAGGAGTAGATTTAATTGGCCCAAGTAATTGGCATATTCTGAAAAAACACGGACTAGATTCATCCATGTGTAATGGTGCTGAGATCAGTCTTACTGAAGGCTTCGGTGAAGTACAGTACCATGAGCAATTGCTTAAGAACTATACGGAGATGATCCCAAAAGTAGCTGAAGCGGGATACAAGAATCTGATATGTTTCTCTGGCAATAGAAGAGGTATGGATGATGAAACTGGACTGAAAAACTGTGTAGCTGGTCTGGAGAAAATTATTCCCATTGCAGAAAAACATGGGGTGATAATCCAGATGGAGTTACTCAACAGTAGGATAAACCATCCAGATTATTTGTGTGATAAATCTGCTTTCGGAATAGAACTTTGTAAGCGCCTCGGTAGCGAGAATTTCAAGTTGCTTTACGACATCTACCACATGCAGATCGATGAAGGTGACCTCATCAGAAGTATTCAGGACAACCATCAGTATTTTGGGCATTACCACACAGCAGGTAATCCAGGAAGAAATGAACTAGATGATACACAAGAAATATACTACCCGGCAGTGATGAGAGCTATTCTCGCAACAGGGTTTAAAGGATATGTTTCTCATGAATTTATACCGAAATCAGAAGATAAAATGGCAGCTCTAGCACAAGGTGTGCAGGAGTGTGATATCTAAGAATTGACAATTTAATAACCATAACTATGGCAAATGAATCATATGACGCAATTGTAGTTGGGTCAGGAATAAGTGGCGGATGGGCTGCCAAAGAATTAACAGAAAAAGGACTAAAAGTATTGATGCTCGAAAGAGGACCAATGGTAGAGCACGTCAAAGATTACAAAACTGCTACTACCCCTCCATGGGAAGTGCCTCATCGTGGTAGAAGGACACAAGAGCAATTAGAAAATCACCCAAACCTGAGAAGAGATTATGTGCTGAATGAGTTGAACCTAGACTGGTGGGCACATGAAGATGATTCTCCTTATGTAGAAGAAAAACCATTTACATGGTTCAGAGGCTATCAAGTAGGTGGGCGTTCGCTTCTATGGGGCAGACAGTCTTACAGATGGTCTGATATTGATTTTGAAGGAAATGTAAAAGAAGACGTAGCAGTCGATTGGCCAATACGATACAAGGATATCGCTCCTTGGTATTCTTATGTAGAAAAATTTATAGGTGTGTCGGGTTCAAAAGATGGCTTGGAAGTACTGCCAGACGGTGAATTTATGCCACCTATGCCAATGAACTGTGTTGAGGAAGATGGCGCAGCCAAAATAAAGGAGTATTATAAAGGAGCAAGAACTTGGACGATCGGTCGTCCTGCTAATATTACACAACCACTTCCTGGCAGACCTGGATGTCAATACAGAAATAAGTGCTCATTGGGCTGCCCATTTGGCGGATATTTTAGTACGCAATCTTCCACTTTGCCTGCAGCGAGAGCTACGGGTAATCTTACGCTTAGACCTTGGTCTATTGTCACTAAATTGATTTATGACAAAGACAAGAAGAAAGCTACGGGCGTCGAAGTATTAGATGCAGAAACTAACCAAACCATAGAATACGATGCGAAAATTGTATTTCTATGTGCATCAGCATTCCATTCTACTGCTATCCTAATGAGATCTGCTACGGATGTTTGGCCAGGTGGACTGGGCAGTAGCTCAGGAGAACTTGGACACAACGTCATGGATCACCATTTCCGTCTTGGAGCAAGAGGATCAATGGAAGGATATGAAGATAAATATTACTTTGGTCGAAGACCAACGGGACTATATATACCAAGATTCCAAAACGTACAAGGTGATAAGAGAGATTACCTGCGAGGTTTTGGATATCAAGGTGGAGCTAGTCGAAGTGGCTGGTCTCGAGATGTTGCAGAATTGAATTTTGGTGCTCCGATGAAAGAAGCTTTAACTCAGCCAGGCCCTTGGTCTATGGGTATTACCGCTTTTGGAGAGATTCTTCCTTATCATGAAAACACAATAAAGCTTAGTGATACAGTAAAAGATAAGTGGGGCATGCAGGCATTGGTGATGAACGCAGAAATCAAAGAGAATGAGCTAAAAATGCGTAAAGACATGATGTCTGATGCTGCCGAAATGCTTGAAGTGGCAGGATTTAAAGATGTTCAAGAGTATGACGCTGGCTATACCTTCGGACAGGGAATTCATGAAATGGGAACTGCAAGAATGGGACGCGATCCTAAAACGTCTGTTTTGAATGGAAATAACCAAGTGTGGGAAGCAAAAAACGTGTTCGTGACTGACGGTGCATGCATGACCTCAGCAGCAGCGGTCAATCCTTCACTTACCTATATGGCATTGACGGCAAGAGCGGCAGCTTTCGCAGTGAATGAATTGAATAAGCAAAATCTCTAATCCTAAAAGACAATACTATGACTATGAATAGAAGAGACGCTTTGAAAAGCGTTATGGTAATGATGGGAGGGACTATGATCGGCGCTACGGCGATCATGACAGGTTGTACTCCTGAAAACCAAATTGAAGGATTGGATTTTGATCCAAACGATATTGCTTTCTTAGATGAATTAGGAGACACTATAATTCCTGATACAGATACTCCTGGCGCTAAAGCAGCCGGTATAGGGTCATTTATGGCGATGATGGTCAAAGACACCTATGACGGCGAAAGCCAAAAAGCATTCGTCGATGGAGTGAATAAGTTGGGTAAAGACTTCAAAGCTGCCAATGGAAAAGATTTTGTAGGCGCACCTGCAGAGGAAAGATTAGCTTATTTGAATGGAATGTATGAGGAGTTCAAAGGTAGAGGGGAAGATAGAAGTCCACAAGTGATTAATATGCTCCGCGATTTGACTGTGTTAGGTTATTTCTCTTCTGAAATTGGATCTACACAAGCATTGAAATACGTGGAAACTCCAGGGAGATTTGATGCATGTATTCCATACAATTCGGGCGACAAAGCATACGCTTAAACTATTAAAACTCTATAAATAAAGCCTGCTCATCGGAGCAGGCTTTTCTATTTATGAACCTTTACATAGAAAGATTCTCTAGCCAGTTTTACTTATTAATAATAAAGAGGTCAGAAATTAAGCAAGTGATGTTCACGAACTTGGCACTCCATAGAATCGGTGGGTTCAGTATAAAGATTTAAGAAATCAGTTGTATCAATACGGATGAAGTATTTCGTAGCACACCAAACTCGATTTCTTCGAATAAAACTTATAGACATTTGAGCGAAAAATCCTATTTACCTCATCCCATTGAAAGCTTTCGTTAAGAAATAGTTTCTTTATTTCTAAATAACGTCAGATATAACGTGAGCGCTAAAATGATCAATAATGCAACTTCGAATTGAGACCAAATCTGTGATCTGTTGATGATGATGTTGGCTTTGTTAATAAGTTTTTCACCTTCTTCTAACTGGATTTTACTCAAATTATCGAGGTCTTGCTGAGCTTTGCTGATCTTATCATCATAGAGTTGTACTTGACTCAAATTAATGCCAGAAGAATCTGAAAAGATTAAGCTATAGTTTTCTATTTGAAGATCATTTTCAATAATGTTTCTGAAATCAGTCAAATATTGCTCTTCATTTTCTGTGAGGTTAGTTTTCTCAAATGCATCCACTATTCCTAAAATGTTCCTTTCGTGTTCAGCGATTTTATCTACCACATTCGAATAATCAAAGTTGTTGTCACAATGATCAACTAGTTTTTGAATTCGAAAAAGATTTTCCGAAATCCTGAAGATATACCCTTCCACCACCAAGCGATCATTATAGACTTCTGTGAACGTGTTACTAATATTTTTGAATGCTTGACGTTCAGTTAGGTTTGTTCCATACATCAAAAGCATTAATAAACCAATAACTACAAGTGCTGTAATTTTCCTTTTTTTAAAAATAATATTTCTCATTTTTATTCAGTTGTAAGGTGTTTCAGATCTTAGTTTAGGGATATTAGAAAGACTTCCCAAATTTTTTAAACCAAGAGGAGAAGGATGTTTTATTTATAAAAGCTCTATAATTCTAATTTAAACAACCTAATTAAGGTTTTTTGTCATAGACACGGACATAGTCTACCTCCATGCGCTGAGGCCAAATGTCAGTGGCAACTCCTTGTACGCCACCCCATCCGCCACCGACTGCAATGTTTAAAATCAAATGAAAAGGCTGATAAAATGGCCATTCTTTATAGTCATTCCCGCTGTTTTCAAAAGTAAAATAAATGCTTCCGTCGATAATGAAATCAATTTTCTCTTCAGTCCAATTGATGGCATAGGTATGGAATTCAGTATTGAAATCAGGTACTAGTTGAAATCCTCCTATTTGTGTACCGATGCTATGGTTGAATGCTTCGGTATGGACAGTACCATGAACTTTTCCAGGATCATAGCCTACATGTTCCATTATATCTATTTCCCCATTTTTTGGCCAGCCGCCATAAAGGTTTTCTTCGGGAAGCATCCAGATTGCTGGCCAAGTACCTATGCCATGAGGTAATTTGGCCTTGACTTCTATGTAGCCATATTTCCAAGCTGCATTTCCTTTCGTGAGTAATCTTGCTGAGGTATATCCCTTGGAGTATTCGGAGTCAGCATGTGCTTCTATAACTAATGTTCCGTTTTCAATTCGGGCATTTTTAAGGTCACTTTGTGAATAAAATTCCAATTCCTGATTGCCCCAGCCATGGTCTCCCACATCGTAAGTCCATTTACTCGGATCAGGCAACCCTTCTGTAGAAAACTCATCAGACCAGACTATTCGGGCTTCTTGGGCAGTTACGCATAGGTTTGTGCAGAATAGTAGAAGGGAAAAGGAGAGAGCTGTCTTCATCTTGGACTTAATTGGTATTTGCTTTGCAAAATACTAGATAGTTAATATTTAAATTTAAACCACAACTATTATGTCAAGCAACTTAAAATTAAAAGGAAACTGGAATATCTTAAAAGGTAAGCTTAAAGAAAAATACGGAGAATTGACCGATGATGATTTGACTTATGTAGAAGGCAAAGAGGATCAATTGCTAGGTAAAATCCAAAAGCGAACTGGTCAAGCGGAAGATGCTATAAGAAAAGAGCTCTTTGAAGATTAATTTGAATTAGAATTAAAGCGGCAATAGCCGCTTTTTTTATGCCGATTTCGTGAGAAATAGTAATATCAATTATAAAAACATCTTGTAGGCCCAACTATTTTCTATATTCCCTAGAAGCTGGATTTATTATGATATCAGGTGCTTTTCTTTTTTAATCTATATGTATATCCGATTTTCTACCAGTAAAGAGGGAAAAGCAATCTAGAATTTGTTCAAATTTATAATTGAGGTCACTTCGGTCTTCGGTCATCGGTCTTCCGACCAGATAAACAAAGAATTTAAGGCAACTGGCATCATTGCGGATAATCACATTAATCTATTTTCTACTACCACCTAGTTTATGCCTCCAATCATTTTTCGCAGTTAAGCAAGGTCCCTTTGATAGTTTGATTAAATTTAACCAAAGAAATAAACCCAGAACTAATGGCATACTATCACAGAATGGGAACCATCCCGCCTAAAAGACATACGCAGTTCCGTCAACCCGATGGTAGTCTTTTTAAAGAAGAAGTAGTGAGTTCCAAAGGCTTCTCAGGCATCTACTCAATACTTTATCACATCCATAATCCTAATGAAGTGAAATCTATAGGTATTCCTAAGCCATTTTCATGGAAGCCGGCCACAGATCATGGATTGAATCAGACCCATTTGAAAACATCTGATGTACAATTTACTGGGGAGGATTACCTTGATGCGAGAAGAAATCTCATGATGAACTCTGATGTGATGATGGGGATCTGCTCTCCTCGGAAGCGGAAAATGGAGTACTACTTCAAAAATGCAGATGGAGATGAGTTAATCTATGTACATGATGGAGAAGGTGTCATGTATTCTCAGTTTGGAAAACTGGAGGTGCGCAAGGGAGATTATATCGTGATTCCAAGGACAACAATTTATAGATTTGAATTCGAGGAAGAAGGGCCACTGAGGTTACTTATCATTGAGTCCAAAGGAGCAATAGAGACAGTCAATCGCTATAGAAATGAAGTTGGGCAGCTGTTGGAGCATTCTCCATACTGTGAGCGGGATATTCGTCCGCCTCATGAACTTCATATAGAAAAGGAGCAAGGTGATTACCTAGTACAAATCAAAAAACAGGGAATGCTTCATCAGTATTCTTATGGGCACAGTCCATTAGATATTGTAGGCTGGGATGGGTATTTATATCCGTATGCACTATCGATTTATGATTTCGAACCTATTACAGGAAGAATTCACCAGCCACCTCCAGTTCATCAGACATTCCAGGCATTTGGATTTGTGATTTGCTCCTTTGTGCCGAGACTTTTTGATTATCATCCACTTTCCATTCCTGCTCCTTACAATCATTCCAATATTGATTCGGATGAAGTTTTGTACTACGCCGAAGGAGAGTTTATGAGCAGAAAAGGGATAGATCGTGGGTCGTTTACCATTCACATGGGCGGATTACCACATGGGCCGCATCCTGGCACGGTAGAGAAATCCATAGGGGCAAAATCTACGGATGAATATGCTGTGATGCTGGATACATTCAAGTCACTTCAGATTACCACGGATGCGCTAGAATTTGTGGATGAAAACTATCCAATGAGCTGGACGGAGTAGGTTTTGCGAATTACGGCAATAGATTTTACTGCCTTGCTGCGAGAGTGGAGATTGTTGTTTCATAGTTGACAGCTGCCGTCTTGCGTTGCGTAAGGTTACTAGAAACTATAGCGAGTTAAGCCAGCTTATCTAAACAACAAAAAGCCTCGATCTACTGAAGATCGAGGCTTTTTGTTGCTAGGAGGAGTACTTACTTTTTGTCAGTAATCTCCAAAATTGGCTGTCCGGTAGCGCCATTTGGTAGCTTGATATTTAACATCATAGAAAGTGTAGGGGCGATGTCCGTGATCGTGGCATAGCGGGAACTTTCTCCAGCTGGTACATTCCACCCATAAAACAAGATGGGAACGTTAGTGTCATATGTGTAGCCTGTGCCATGAGATGTGCCTGTTGCACCTCCCGTGAGCCATCCTGGCTCTAGAATTATCATAATATCTCCAGAAGATTTGTGGTTATATCCCATTTGAAGTAGCTCTGCTCTACCTTTTGTAAAGGCACTGGTGCGCATAGCTGTCCCTGTATAGACTTCTTTGATCCCGTCAAATTTGAGCAAGAATAGAGCAATTTCATTTTCTAAATCCTCTTGGGTTAATTTTTTTTCGTGAATCAATTCATGATTTAGGAAAAGTTGACCATTTGAGCTGTTTTTGATCCAATCTCCTTCACCGTAAGTGGCTGATAGGTAATTGAGAAGCTCTGTATTCACTATACCTGTACGAACATTTCCTCCAGGTACATTTTCGCTTACCATATGTGTAGCTATTTCTGCGACCGCATGATCGGCAGATAGAAATACTACATAGTTATCTTTGCCATAAGTCTTGTCTAGGTAGTTCAGCAATCTTTCGATGTCCTGATCTAGCCGAAGGTAGTTGTCTTCAACTTCTTTAGACTGCGGCCCAAATCTATGTCCTATATAGTCTGGAGAAGAAAAGCTCAAGGCTAAGAAATCAGTGTCTTCTCCCATTCCCATTTTTTCACCTTCAAGTGCTGCAATCGCAAAATCCAATGTCATCGAGTTGCCGAATGGCGTTGCAGAAACTAATCCAAAATCTCCATTTGTTTGTCTTAGTTCTTTAAGATCATAAGGAAAAGTTGGAGTGTCTTTTCCACTGAATTTCCCCTCAAAAGGATTGTCATCTACCATACTTGCAGTATAAGTCTCTATTGGATAGAGTGTATTCCACGTCTGAGATAAGTATGAGTCTACAGATTTCTTTGCGTTGAATTTTTCAACCCATTCAGGCAATTTGTCATGGTAATAAGTAGAAGTCATAAACTCACCTGTATTGGTATCAAACCAATAAGCATCGCCGAGGTGACCTGCTGGCATACTTGCGCCACGGTCTTTGATCGCTACACCAACTACTTTAGAACGCTTCTGAGTAGATATTCGAAGCTCGTCAGTAATAGTTGTAGTAAGTAAATTTCTAGGACTGATAAATCCGTTTTCAGCAGAACCTCCTACGTTAGTTACTAATGTATCTTCGGCACAATAGATCATACGATCTAAGCTTTTTACATACCAATCGTTACCAATGATCCCGTGGGTGGCTGGAGTAGTTCCTGTGTAAACAGACGCATGTCCGGGACCTGTATAAGTCGGAATGTAATTATAATGGCCATTTTTCATCATAAAGCCATCCTTCATCATTCGCTTAAATCCACCATCAGAATACCTATCCGCAAAGCGGTACAAATACTCTTGGCGCATTTGATCGACTACAATCCCGACAATTAGCTTAGGCTTGTCAGCTTGTGACTGCGCCTGCATAGAGCTTGAAGCCAGAACACATAGCAAAAATATAATTCCGAATTTTTTCATCTGTTTATAATTAGTTTTTTATGGTCAAGTCGATAGCTATCGGGAGGAATCTCGCAGGGTAAAATGTCATCCCAGGATGTGACGATTTTATAATGCTTGATTTCATATTTTGATTTGTTATCAGTGCCCAAAGATAAGGATATGCCTCAATCTGTGTATTAAGTCTTTGTTAAGTGGTCAAAAGCGTTGACATTAGAAACTTTAATTAGCGTTATCGATATGAAAAGAATATTTGGAATTTTGTTTTATCTGGCATTTACATTCACAGGATTCTCTCAATCTTATTTTGAAGACGGGCTTTCATCAGAATGGCACAAGGGTAGAAGAGCTGAATTGAGAAAACTGATGTCACCAAATTCGGTTGCGGTTTTTTTCAATAATCCAGTGAAAAATAGAACCAATGATGTCGATTTTATCTATCATCCCAATACTAATTTTTTCTATCTGACTGGTTTTCGCGAGCCAAATGCAGTGCTGGTTATTTTCAGTGAAATTCGAGAAGTTAATGGCAGGTCATCCGACGAGCTGATTTTCCTGCAGAATAGAGATCCTCGCGCAGAAATGTGGAATGGAAAGCGATTGGGAATCGAAGGTATGATGAGTGAATTGGGTTTTGAGGACGCAATGCTTAATTCAGAATTTGGCACGAAGTCGGGCATCAACTTAGAGGACTTTGATAAGATTTTGACTTTTAGCCTATCTGAAAATATTGAAGAAAGCAGTGTTAATCAGCCTTTAATCCAGATGGTGAATGAATTTAAAGTTGCCTCTGCATACCCGAACAAGCAGGATGAAGTGAGTGCACAAGTATATAAAATGATAAAAAACTCGGATTTGAAAACATCTGATAAGGTGGTACAAATGCTTAAAAGATATGAGCGCCAATACCCAGATTTTATGGAAGATCCCTTAATCTCTTCTTATATGAATGCAGAATCTCCAGAAAAGAGAATGCTTGTAAAAGATGGGATTCCTGAGCAAAAGCTTGATATATCCGCTCTTGGAGAAATGATGGCTGAACTGAGAGAAATCAAAACTCCAGAGGAAATTGTGCTACTTAAAAAGGCAGTAAAAATCTCCGCTGTAGGGCAAGTGGAGGTGATGAAAGCTGCCAAAATCGGGATGACGGAAAGAGAAATTCAAGGTGTTCATGAGTTTATTTATAAGCGATACGGTGCAGAAGAACTTGGCTATCCATCCATCGTGGGTGGAGGGAATAATGGTTGCATCTTACACTACATCGAGAATAACAAGCGTAATCTGACAGATCGGTTACTGCTCATGGATCTAGGTGCAGAATGGAGAGGCTATACGGCTGATGTTACGCGTACTATTCCAATTTCGGGTAAATTCAATGAAGAAGAAAAAGCAATCTATGAATTGGTCTATCAAGCTCAAGAAGCAGGAATAGCAATATCAAAGCCCGGGACCACTTTTCAGCAGATCGATGCCGCAGGTCGTAAAATCATAGACGAAGGGCTTGCTAACCTTGGTATTATCAAAAGAGGAGCAAGTCACTCGTATTTTCCACATGGCACCAGTCACCACATAGGATTGGATGTTCATGATCCAGGTACGAGTAACCCACTGCAAATAGGGATGGTGTTTACCATAGAGCCAGGAATCTATATTCCAGAGGGTTCTGATTGCGACAAAAAATGGTGGGGAATTGCGGTGCGAATCGAAGATGATATCTTGATTACTGAGAAAGGATCTGTGAATCTGTCTGGAGATGCGCCTAGAACTGTCGCTGGTATCGAGGAGATGATGCGTCTGCCAAGTGTGCTGGAGGAGTGGGTGCTGCCAGAGATCGATTAGTGAGAATTTAAGATTTATTTCACGCGGCGACGCAGCGGCGCAGCGATTTTTGTTTTGAATATGGAAAAGGTTGAAAATGATATTGCTACTTTGATTCTAGATAAGGCATTTCTGATTCATCGGGAATTGGGGCCAGGCTTGCTGGAATCTATTTATGAGCGAGTGTTATTCCATGAATTGAAAAAGTCTGGACTTAATGTTACAAGTCAAGTATTCATCCCTTTCAAGTGGGATGATATCACGTTTGAAAATGGATTTAGGGCTGATTTAATTGTTAATGAAAAAGTATAATAGTAGAGATCAAGTCAGTGCAAATTATTTCTCCAGTTCACGCGAAACAATTAATGACATATCTACGACTCACAAAATTGAAATTAGGCTTACTGATAAACTTCAATGAAGCATTACTGAAAGATGGAATTAAAAGAGTTGCCAATAATCTATAACTAGTATAAAAATAATCAACCAAATTATTCGCTGCGCCGCTGCGTCGCCGCGAGATTATTTCAGACTATTAATCAGTTTCCTTGCGGGAGATATTCTAAATCGTTAATTAATCCTTCTTCTTCAGATCACCCCGCTTGATAGACCGGATAAACTGTCCCCAAGCGAATGGATCGAGGAGACGAAGTGTTCTTGGTCCGTAGAGATCTTGGTTTTGTTGGGCTTGGCCTTGTTGGAAATATCGAAAGTTTTCGTTTCCAGAGGCAGGCATGGATTCTGCCCAGCGAAGAAGCATTTCTGGACTCATATTGGCTCGAGATATTGCCATAGGATCCACCATGTTCAGTGCAATCACAGCTTGTTTGAACTCCTCCTCAGTGGGATAAGGCATGACTTCAATTTCAGCCAAAGCAATTTCGTCCACTTGCATAGTTAGTATCAAACTGATTTTATCGTCCTCCATTACATCAGGAACTTTAAAGGTTTGCTTCTTCAATCCTATAAAGCTAAATACGACAGAATCTCCTGCTAAAACAGGCATAGAAAAGTATCCGAAGCGCCCAGAACTTGTACCTCGTCCCTTAGTAGGAACATAAATATTCACACCCGCTACAGCATCAGTGCTGTCAGCATTAAGGATAATACCAGAAAGTTGGATTACTTTTTTTTCTTTCACATCTTGAGCTTTCACTTCAAGTGAAGAAAAAAATATTCCCACGAGGAAAACAAAGGAGGCACTAAGGAGTAATGAATTCTTCACAAATTAGAGGACTTTATGGTGTGGCAGACAATGGTGTTTCTGATGCGATATTACCCTAATTTCGGCTGAAATTTTATTTTTACACTCATAAACTCCGTTAAATCTTACAAATGCGGTTAAAAAATATCAGTTTAAATTACGGGCTTAGAATTTTCAAAGCACTTTCCGAAGAACCGAGAGTAAGGATTTTTCATCTGCTGATGTTAAATAAGGAACTTTCGATATCTGACTTTGAATTGATACTTGATTTTACTCAAACTAAAACAAGCAGGCATTTGATTTACTTGAAAAATGCCGGCCTACTCGGTAGTAAGCGAGTGGATCAATGGGTTTTTTACTACATTTTAGAAGAGTACATGGAAATCATTCAGCAGATTTTCAAGTTTATCCAGAAAGATCCAAGCCTCATTAAGGATCAGGCGACTTTTGAAATCCTCAGATCGAACAGAGAACTTGCTATCAATAAAATTCAGAACAATCAGTACAGACGTTAATTACCTTGAAAACTTACCAGCACCTCTTCTTCGATCTTGATCACACACTTTGGGATTATGATCGAAATGTCCAAGAATCCCTTTCAGAACTATTCATTCATTATCAGCTTGAAAATCTAGGAGTAGTATCCTCACAGCATTTTATTGATTCATTTTATGCGGTGAATTTCAAACTTTGGGCTGCTTATGATAAAGGAGAAATGCACAAAGAGGAATTGAGAACCACTCGGTTTCCTAGAATCTTTGCACATGCAGGGATCATTGATGCAGCAATTCCAGAAGAATTTGAAAGTGATTTTATGCATCGCACATCGAGTAAGCCACATCTTTTTCCTCATACCATAGAGATCCTGGATTACCTCAAACCTAAGTACAAACTTTATGTGATCACGAATGGTTTTGACGAGAGTCAAGCTAGAAAAATGAAGTCTTCAGGCTTAAGTGATTACTTCGAGTTAGTTGTAACATCGGAGACGACAGGACATAAAAAGCCGGATCCTAGAATCTTCCAGTTTGCGTTGGAGCAAGCAGGGGCAAAAAAGGAATGCAGCCTCATGATAGGTGATAATCCTATTTCAGACATCCAAGGAGCGCATGGAGCGGGCATTGATCAGGTGTTTTTCAATCCGCTTGGGAATTCAATTGACTTTATTCCAACTTATACTATTACTCATTTAAGAGAGTTGGAAGACCTGCTTTAAGGTCTGCCTGACTCTCCAGAGTGAGAGGTGACACTCACAGCTTCAACAATCTTTACACATTTACTTCCCTTTAAATGAAAAATGAACGGAAGTTTTAGCGAACCAGAAGTTATACTTTAGGGTTCTTTTACTTCAAATTCGTCAGCCAATAAAACCTTCTGGTTATCTTTGGCCAAACAGAAAATTTATAACCCCAGATACTATGCTCAAAGGTTTTTTTAATGTCCCAGCTCCAGTAAACGAGCCAGTAAAAGCTTACGCTCCCGGAAGTCCCGAGAGAATTGAATTGCAAGCCGCTTTAAAGGAAGCTCGAGCTCAGCAAATTGATGTGCCGATGTACATTGGTTCGGATGAGGTCAGAACTGGCAATACGCATAAAATGTCACCGCCACATGATCACCAGCATATCTTGGGTCATTTTCACGAAGGAGATGCTTCACACGTGGAGCAGGCAATCAATGCCGCACTTGGAGCCAAGGAGGCTTGGGAAAACTTAGCTTGGGAGCAAAGAGCAGCGATTTTCTTGAAAGCAGCAGATCTTTTGGCAGGTCCATATCGTGCAAAAATCAATGCAGCAACCATGCTTGGTCAATCCAAAAATGCGATGCAGGCAGAGATAGATGCATCATGTGAGTTTATAGACTTCCTGCGCTTCAACGTGCAATACATGACTGAAATCTATGCCCAACAGCCTCCGGTTTCTGGTAATGGCATTTGGAATAGATTGGAGCAGCGTCCACTCGAAGGGTTTATCTTCGCTTTGACTCCGTTTAACTTTACGGCAATAGCCGGAAACCTCCCTACTTCTGCTGCCATGATGGGAAATACAATTGTTTGGAAGCCAGCATACACGCAAATTTATTCTGCAAATGTGTTGATGCAAGTATTTAAGGAAGCTGGAGTTCCGGATGGCGTGATCAACTTAATCTATGTGGATGGGCCAACGGCAGGAGATATTATTTTTAAGCATCCTGATTTTGCTGGAATTCACTTTACAGGTTCTACCGGTGTTTTCCAGCATATCTGGAAAACCATCGGAACGAACATTCATCAATACAAAGCTTATCCTAGGATCGTGGGTGAGACTGGTGGTAAAGACTTTGTGATCGCTCACAAATCTGCAATACCTAAAGCTGTGGCAGTAGGACTTTCTCGTGGAGCTTTTGAGTTTCAAGGTCAAAAATGCTCTGCAGCTTCTCGTGCTTATATCCCTTCCAATATTTGGGATGAAGTAAAAGAAGGTTTAGTCGCTGATCTTGCAGATATGAAAATGGGCGGAACAGAAGATTTTACCAATTTCATCAATGCTGTGATTGACGAAAAATCGTTTGACAAAATCGCCAAATACATAGACAATGCGAAGTCTAACCCAGCAGTAGAGATTATCGCTGGAGGTAATTACGATAAGTCGAAAGGCTACTTCATCGAGCCGACTGTCATCGTCACGCAAGATCCCATGTACACGACGATGTGCGAAGAGATTTTTGGTCCTGTTCTGACAATTTATGTATATGATGCAGAAAGATTCGAAGAGGCGCTTGAATTGGTCGATCAGACTTCCCCATATGCTTTGACAGGAGCGATATTCTCACAGGATCGGTATGCTGTTGAGTTGGCTACTATCAAGCTTAGAAATGCAGCGGGCAACTTCTATATCAATGACAAGCCAACAGGAGCTGTTGTAGGACAGCAGCCATTTGGTGGGGCGAGAGCTTCCGGCACGAATGACAAAGCTGGTTCTATGATCAACTTGCTACGTTGGGTTTCTCCACGTACGATCAAAGAAACCTTCGTATCTCCGGTGGATTATAAATATCCTTTCTTGGAAAGCGACAAGTAATACGAGTGACCTTTAAGGTGTCATTCCTGCGACGAAGAAGTAGGAATCGCCTCGAAGGTCTTGAGTAGATACTTATTGAAGTAAAACCTTCGAGGAGATTGTTCGCTACGTTGTAGCTCACAATAACACCACAAAGGTTACAAGAGCCTCGGATTTAGATTCGGGGCTTTTTTAGATAGAGGAGAAGACAGTAGTACTTATAATTTTTTTCAAAATATAGCCTGAGGATTAGCATAAAAATGCCACTACAATTTGTTTTATAATTGTCTTATCTGATGAAAAAGTAGAAGAAGTGGGGCTGAACAATTATTTATTATTACAAATAAATATTCTCTCAGAACATGAAAAAATGAATGTAATATCAATATCCATGCTTTTTTAGTGTGGGATACTTTAGTAAACAAACGTGAATTATAGAATATGTATATCCGCTTTGTTACCAGTAAAGAATCAAAAGCATAATAGGATTTGGTTAACTTAAGAATTTAGGCCACTTCCCTGCCTGCTGGTAGGCAGGGGTCACCCGTCTTCGGTCTTCTGACCGGTTGAGCAAAGGGATTTTGGGTACTGGCAAGATTGCGGATAATAAGATTAAAGAATATAGAAATTAGAGAAATGTTCTAAAGAAGTATCAGAAAACGAAACTTCGAGGTGGATAATTATAACTGTAAACAGCAGGTTCTATTTCGCCATAACAATCCATTTTTTATAGATAAAGAAAAAGGCCAGCATCTGCTGACCTTTTTTAACTTTTAAAGGACTAGTTAACTCAATCAACTTGACCTCTCAATTCACCACCAGGAAATTTATCTGAATGCACATTAACATAAGCATTACCTGTTCTAAACGCCTCTCTAAGTATAATTAAATCACCACCGAGTAGTTGTCCAGAGAATTTCATTGGCATGATTTCACCTTTTGCATAAAGACCAGAAACTGGACCATTCACTTTATCCATTCTAAGTGTAAATACTACGCCGCCATTTGCGCCAGCCTTTGCAAAGTGAATGTGAGCAAATCTTACATCAGATAAACCTGCAACATTCACATGAAATGAGGCTGAATTTCCATCATTTGAAAAATTGAATTTTGCAATTCCGGACCCTGAGGACATTACCGAAGGTACCTCGTTTGATCCAGTCAGCTTTGCGCCATAATTTTTGTTGTCATTAGACTTCACCATACTTACTTGACCACGAAGTTCACCGCTTGGATTAGCTGAAGTGTGCACATTTACATAGATTCTACCTTCTTCCATTTCTTTAATCAAATCTGAAATTGACATTCCTTTCAAAGCTCCAGACAAGTTAGAGGCATCTATCATGCCCTCAGCAATTACTCCATTCATAAGTCCTGAAGGACTTTGAGTTGGAAGTAAAGTAACAACCACTCCTCCATTTGATCCTGTCACCGCTTTGTGAAGATGAGCGAAAAGTATTCCTGTTGTGTTTGCAACTCGCACTTCGAATTTAAGTGTGTTTCCATCTACTTGAGTAATACGTGCAGCACCTGATCCAGGGGAAATCACTGCAGGGTTTTCTTCTGTACCTATTAAGAATGCGCCGAATTCAGCAAGCTGACCTTTACGTGCATTGGGGTCGGATTCTGAGGCAGAAGCAATTGCATTATCATCTGATGCTTGATTCATCACAGGTGATACATCTTGCAAGTTTTGGCAGCTGAATGCAACAAAGGCCAAAAAAGCAAGGGACATTAATTTTTGAAAGGAGTTTTTCATGGTATGATGGTTAAAATTTGTTAATTATTTTAATACATACGTAAATTCTCAACCTGCTGGATGCTTATGATTTTCATTTATTTATAGGACGAATCAGTGGATTTAGAAAGCCTTACAAGTTTTAAAAAAATGACATAATTTTTTAGAATGTAAGTGCTCAGATTCTTATATGAATTTGATGGATTTTTTACAAATCAAAGGTTTTATAGTTGAGTAGAATGAACAGCATCAGAGCTAGTGGTAGATTAAATAAATAGACTTCTTATTAATGAATCATTTTCCTAATCAAGAATTTTTTTTAGGTTTAATTATTCTTCTAAAATCTCGTAAATGAAAAGACTTTGTTTACTTTTTTTAATTATAGTAATCTTTTCCTGCGCCGAAAAAGGGACTGAAAAAATCTACCAAGGCAAACTTGAAGAATTGCTTTTGGAGGATTTCAGCTTGGAAAAAGATTCTCTGACAAGAGGGTTTACAAATCTTAGAGTTTTGACCGATTCTGACAATGAGTATTTAGTCTATCCTCGATCAGCAAGATCTGTTAAAGGAACTTCCTATATTTTCTTAAATCTGAAAACTTCAGAAATAGAACAAGAAATAACTATTCCTTCAGAAAGCCCAGACGCAATGAGTGGAGGTGGCTATTATTTGCCAATTTCTCCAGATAAAATATTGGCTGTAAATCGAAAGGGCTGGACAGCTGCTTATGATTCTAAAGGATCAAAGTTGTCTGAATTGAAATCTGAGTTGAATCTATCTAGTACTTTGGAATCTCTGGTAATGGCGGAAACTAAAAGAGGGATGATGTACTTTCAACATCCCTATATTCAAATAGGTCAGAACCCTTCTCATTTTAACACAATTTCAAAAAACACCGGTCCGGGTGAGATGAGGTCTAGTTTTCCATTGGATTTCAAGTCATGGCTGACCAGAATAAACGTACAAACCGGGGAGATTGAGAACAGCGATTTTGGAATACCTGATGGGTATGAAGTTTTTGAAGGAGATGTGACAGCGACACAGCTTTTGGGTGCATATGATGAAAAAAGAGGGGTTTACGCGCTCGCGTGGCCATATTCCGAAGAGTTATATGTTTTGGAAGGACTTAATCTCCAGAAAAAGGTAATTCCCAAATCCACTATTACTTTTAATTTTCTTCCCAGCGAGATTATTCCAGTGGGAGAGATGTGGACAGCTTGGACTCTACCTAAAGAAGCCTCAGCAAATGTCTTTTTACTATATGATTCTTACCGTGATCTGAATATCCGCTGCTCAAAGATCAAGGAATCTGGAACTGGGGAGACCAAATTTGAACGAACCAAACATTATATTTTGAGTATCTACTCAGGAGAGTGGGAGCCGAAGGAGAATACTTTTTTGACTTCGAAACAGAGCTAGAAATTGAAAATTGGTTCCTTACTTCCGAAGGACTTTTTATCAATAAACCCGAGCAAAAATCTGAGGATGAATACGAGTTTTATAAGATTGATTTGAGTGGGTTTGTCGATTGACCTTTGAGGTGTTGTCCCGAATGCCAGCGGCTTCGGGATCTCCTCGAAGGTCTTGATTTCAGGGGTGTTGGATATAAAAGAAATTAGGTGATATGAAGCCTTTAAAGTCTAATTACGATTCCTAAAGTAAGAACTCAAAGGTTCACTTTATTTTAAAAAAAAACTTCGTGGAGATTGTGCGCTACCTTTTAGCTCACAATAACACCACAAAGGTTAGAACACAAAAAACGGCTGAATCTCTCCAGCCGCTCGTAAATCGTAAATCAAAAATCTAAGATCACCTAGGTGTGCATAGCACCATTCACCTGCAACACCTGTCCAGAGATATAGCTACTCATCTCTGACCCCAGGAAAACACAGGCATCGGCCACTTCTTCTGGTCGGCCACCACGCTTCATAGGGATTCCGTCTCTCCAGCCTTGTACAGTTTTCTCATCAAGCACGGCTGTCATCTCAGTTTCGATAAAACCCGGTGCGACAGCATTGCATCTAATATTTCTAGAGCCAAGTTCCAAGGCAATAGATTTGGTGAAACCTATGATTCCAGCTTTCGAAGCAGCATAGTTTGCCTGGCCAGCATTTCCTTTAATTCCCACTACGGAAGTGATATTGATGATGGAGCCAGACTTCGCTTTCATCATAGTTCTGTTCACTGCTTTTACAGTATTAAAGCAGGATTTTAAGTTGATTCCAATCACTTCATCCCAAGCTTCTTCTGTCATTCTCATCAACAAATTGTCACGAGTGATACCAGCATTGTTGATCAAAACATCCAATCTACCGAATTCTGCTACAACTGCGTTTACTAACTCTTCAGCTGCTTTGAAGTCCGAAGCATCAGATCTATAGCCTTTGGCTTTGATGCCAAATGCCGCCAATTCCGCTTCTAGTGCTTGGCCTTTTTCCACACTTGACAAAAAAGTAAAAGCGACATTTGCGCCCTCTTGTGCATATCTGATAGCAATTGCTCTTCCGATGCCTTTGGATGCACCGGTGATCAATGCCGTTTTTCCTGAAAGTAATCCCATGGACTTTAAAATTTTGTTTTGCCAAAATTAGAAAAAAAGCTAAAACTTTTGATTCTAAAAATGAATTCACTTGCCTTATGATTAGAGTATTTGTCAATCGTTGGCCAAATGAAGTTTATTAAATAGATTATTTCACAATATCATTGAAAAGTAGAATATTAATTGGAAATAGAGATTTTGTACTAAAGAAATCAGGCTTTTCTCCCGAAATTGAGAATCAAACCAAATTTTTTTCTGAAGCCAAAAGGCTTATTTTTGCGATAGGTATATTCAATTGTACCAGTAGATAGCTCAAAGCATATTAGAAATAGCTTCGTTTTAAACTTTAGGCCACTTCGGTCTCCCGATAACTATCTGGAGGGCATCCGTCTTCTAGCCTATAACGCAAGGAGATTAATGCTACTGAAAAATTGAGGATACCTGGTTTACATTATTCAATTCGTTCTAAAAACAAGTAATAGATATGTCTTCGACCAAATTTGACTTAATCGTGGTGGGCAGCGGACCAGGTGGCTATGTAGCTGCTATTCGCGCTTCCCAACTCGGTCTAAAAACTGCCGTAGTAGAAGCTGCGGAATTGGGTGGTATTTGTCTTAACTGGGGTTGTATTCCCACTAAAGCTTTATTGAAAAGTGCTCAGGTATTTGAGTATATAAATCACGCTGCGGATTATGGGATCACAGTGGCCGATGCAAGTGCCGATTTCACAGGGATCGTCAAAAGAAGTCGTGGCGTAGCTGATGGAATGAGTAAGGGAGTAACATTTCTGCTGAAGAAGAACAAGATCGAAGTAATTAAAGGTTGGGGTAAAATCCAGTCTGGAAAGAAAGTGGAAGTCACTGATAGCGAAGATACAAAGACTGTTTATTCAGCTGATAATATCATCATCGCTACTGGAGCAAGATCTCGTGAACTTCCTTCAATGAAAATTGATAAGAAGAAAATTATCGGTTACCGTGATGCCATGGTGTTGGATAAGATGCCAAAGAAAATGGTGGTCGTTGGTTCTGGAGCCATCGGAATTGAGTTCGCCTATTTCTACGCTACTATGGGCACTGAGGTGACTATAGTAGAATTTTTAGATAGAATCGTACCCGTGGAGGATGCTGAAGTTTCCAAGACTTTGGAGAAACTCTACAAAAAAGCAGGAATGACTATCATGACTTCTTCGGAAGTGACTGCGGTAGACACCAAAGGAACAGGTTGCAAAGTGACGGTAAAAACTGCCAAAGGTGAAGAAACATTAGAATGTGATATCGTTCTTTCTGCTGCTGGTGTTGTTTCAAACTTGGAAAACTGTGGTTTAGAAGACGTTGGAATCTTGGTGGAAAAAGGAAAAATTCAAGTTGACGAATACTATAAGACAAATATGCCGGGCTATTATGCTATTGGAGATGTGGTTCCTGGACCAGCTTTGGCACACGTAGCATCTGCGGAAGGGATTATTTGCGTGGAGAAGATTGCTGGTCAGAATCCTGCTCCATTGGATTATGGAAATATCCCAGGTTGTACCTATTGCTCTCCTGAGATTGCTTCTGTAGGTATGACGGAAGCTAAGGCTAAAGAAGCTGGTTACGAGTTGCGAATAGGGAAATTCCCATTCTCTGCATCTGGTAAAGCTTCAGCTGCTGGCGCAAAGGATGGTTTCGTAAAACTGGTGTTCGATAAGAAATACGGTGAGTTGCTTGGCGCACACCTGATCGGAGCAAACGTGACAGAGATGATCGCTGAGATTGTTGCTGTTCGTAAATTGGAGATCACAGGTCATGAACTTATCAAAACCGTGCATCCTCACCCAACGATGTCAGAGGCGATAATGGAAGCTGCAGCCGCTGCTTATGACGAGGTAATCCACCTTTGATATAAATTTTCAAAATAAAAAGACAGAAGACCAACAACTAATTGGTCTTCTGTCTTACTTTTAAGGAAGAAATTTTTCAAACCACCGATTTTTGGAAGAAGTACAAATCATCGCCGGACTAAGGGCAAAAGACAGAAAGACCACAGAGTATTTGTACGACAAATACTCTAGAGCTCTCTATGCGGTGATTTCGAGAATTGTATTTGATAAGGATATTGCAGAGGAAGTTTTTCATGATGCTTTTGTCAAAATAACTAAAAAAATAGATCGTTACGAGGAGTCAAAAGGTCGGTTATATACTTGGATGGCCAACATCTGTCGTAATTCAGCCATTGATAAACTTCGCTCCAAAGAAATTTCACAATCCGGTAAGACCAACACAATAGATGACTTCGTATATGGAATGGAGAGCCAATCAGGCACCCAAGAACATATAGACGGAATCGGAGTGAAGGAATTAATGATCGCACTTAATGAAGATCAAAAGTTCATTGTAGAATATATCTACTTTAAAGGGTATACGCATTCAGAGGTATCTGAGGAATTTGATATACCACTGGGCACCGTTAAGTCTAGGGTGAGAGCGGCCATACAAGTGTTGAAAAAAAATGTAGCAAGAATTTAGTGGATATTCAATCATACATATCGTCAGGAAAACTGGAACTTTTCTTACTTGGAGAGTTAACAGAGAGGGAGCGCGAGGAAGTCTTAGACTTTGCGAAGCGTTATCCTGAGATCCAGCAGGAGTTGGATGATCTGCAGGAGACTATGTTTGCATTTGATAATCTAACTGGTTTAGCGCCATCTCAGGAAGTTAAGAAGAGAATCTTTTCAACCCTCGAGAGTAGCTTTATCCTCAAAGAAGTTCCAAAGCCTACCGCTGACAGAGCTGACGCGAAAGTTATTTCAATGAGCAATCCATGGAAGCCTTTCGCCATAGCAGCATCTATTGCAGCAATCGTTGCTTCAGGAGCAGCATTATATTATGCAGGTAAGTTTCAGGAAAAAGATCAGCAATTTACTGCTTTACTTCAAGATCAAACTGTGATGGCAGGCAATCTGAATCAGGTAAATCAGGAACTTAAAAAAGTGGATGGTCAGTTCGATAAATTCGTGGCAGGAATTTATAAGCGAGTGGAGATGAAAGGCGAAGGTTTTGAGATGCAAAAAGATGCCAGAGTCGATTTGATTTGGGATCAGAAAGCACAGGAGGTATTTATCGCTGTCAATAATCTTAATGACTTAAGTGATGATCTTGACTATCAACTTTGGGCAATTGGAGATGACGGGCCAGTGGGAATTGGTTTGGTGAATGAAGGTATAAAAATGACTAGGCAGCAAATGGAAGCAGTGGCACAAGCTGGGGCATTTGCCATCACTATAGAACCTAAAGGTGGTTCCAAAGCACCTACACTTGAGAAACTAGTTGTGTTAGGGGAAGTGGCTTAAGGATTTTAAATTGAAAATGATATAATTTAAAATTGCCTGTTCTGAAAAGAGCAGGCTTTTTTCATTTCCAGTAAATTGAGGCATCTTTGAACTCATGGAACTCGAACTCTCAACGCCAGCCTTACTTTTTTCGGCAATTACACTTTTGATGCTCGCCTTTACCAATCGCTTTTTGGCTATAGCCAGCTTGATTCGGGGGCTACATAAAAACTACATGAAAGCACCCGATCAAGAGATTATCGTGGAGCAAATTCATAATTTACGCCGTCGACTGACACTCATCAAAAACATGCAACTCTTTGGAGTATTCAGCTTTCTATTATGTATTATTTGTATGTATTTGCTTTTCCGTGGTTATACTATGGCCGCCAATTGGATTTTTGTAGGAAGTATGGGCTCGCTTTTAGTTTCGCTCTTGATTTCTTTGGTGGAGATTCAGATTTCTACGAAAGCATTAAATCTGGAACTGAAGGACATGGAAGAGATCTTTCAAAAACGGAGTAGCGGATTAGATTTTATATTCAAAAAAGACACGAAAAAAGATGAAGAATAAGTTTTTGTGGATTCCGTTTCTACTTTTATTTTTTGGTTCATGTAGCCAAAAACCAGTAGTAGAACAGGGAGTTCTAGCAGTTGATTCAGAAGTAGAAACGACCGGGAATCACATCCAATTAAGCAGTGTAGAAGAAGCTAGAGCGTTTTATACTTGGACTTCAGATCGAATCCCTATGGTCTCAGCCCATCGAGGCGGACCCTATCCGGGATTTCCAGAAAATGCTATCGAGACCTTTGCCAATGTGGTGAAATATACTCCTACGATAATTGAATTGGACGTGGCGATGACCAAAGACGGAGTTTTGGTGCTGATGCACGATGATAAACTGGATAGAACGACGACTGGCAGAGGATTGGTGAGCAATGCAACTTATGCTGATATTCAGACCCTTTTTCTGAAAGATGAAGATGGGAATATCACTGATTTCAAAGTGCCAACCTTGGAAGAAGCTTTGATTTGGTCCAAGGGGAAAGCACTTTTAACAGTTGATATTAAGCAGTCGGTGCCTTATGAAAAGATAGTTGAAGTAGTTCGAAGTACCGGATCTGAAGCTCACGCGGCCTTGATTACTTATTCTTTTGCGTCAGCCAAAAAGCTGCATTATATGGCTCCTGAGATGATGCTTTCAGTGACGATTCGGAATATGGAGGAGATTGAGCGATTTGAGGAGTCGGGTATCCCTTGGACTCGAGTGATTGCTTTTACCGGAGTAGCAGAGCGTCCACATGAATTTAATAAGGCTTTACATGAAAAAGGAGTGTTTACTATTTTGGGCGTTTTGGGTAACCTAGACGGAAGAGCAATTGCCCGTGGAGATCAGTTGTATGCGAGTTTTGTGCAGAAAGGTGCAGATATCCTGGCCACTGATAGACCTATAGAAGCCGCCGCGGCCATCAAGACTTTGGCTCCATCAACAAGTTCTAAATCCAAGTATTTCAAGAAATGATAATTGACTTAAGAAGCGATACCGTCACAAAACCGACGGCAGGAATGAAGGAAGCGATGTTTTCTGCGCATGTAGGAGATGATGTTTTTGGTGAAGATCCTACAGTGAATGCGCTGGAGGAGAAAGCTGCTAAACTTTTTGGAATGGAAGCGGCTATTTTCTGCCCATCTGGCACTATGACCAATCAGATCGCAATTCGATTGCATACCCGTATTCAGGCGGAGGTTATTTGTCATAAATATTCTCATGTCTATCTCTATGAGGGTGGCGGAATCATGTCAAATTCTCTGGCATCAGTGAAGTTGCTTGAAGGAGATTTGGGGAAAATCTCTGCGGATCAGATCAAAGCAGCAATCAATCCGGACGATGTGCATGCGCCGGAGACAACCTTGGTTTCTTTGGAAAACACCATGAATAAGGGTGGAGGAAGTATTTATACATTGGATGAAGTCAATCCAATTAAGGAGCTTTGCAAAGAAAATGGCTTGAAGCTTCATTTGGATGGAGCAAGATTGTTCAATGCCTTGGCTGAATCTGGAGAAAGCCCAGAAGACTGGGGAGCACAATTCGACACGATTTCGATTTGCCTGAGTAAGGGATTGGGCTGTCCAGTTGGCTCATTACTTCTGGGTTCCAAAGTAGATATCAAGCGCGCGAGAAAAGTCAGAAAGGTCTGGGGTGGAGGAATGCGTCAAGCAGGATTTTTGGCTGCGGCAGGAATATATGCGCTGGATAATCACGTCAATCGTTTAAAAGAAGATCATGCCCGAGCAAGAGCTTTGGGAAAGATACTTGAGAACTTGTCCTTTGTATCAGAAGTTTTTCCCGTAGCGACGAATATTGTGATCGCCAGATTGGATGGTCTTTCTCCGGAAGAATTCATGGATAAGCTGGATGAGCAACAAATTAAATCAGTCAAATTTGGGCCAGACTTGGTGCGATTTGTTACACATCTGGATTTTGGAGATGAGGGGTTGGAGGAGTTTGGGAGTAGAGTTAAACAGATTTCATTTTAGGATAGTTAACAGCAAGGATTCACAGAGATTTATACAGAGTTCGCAAGTGGTAGTGGCGAAACATTTTTCGCCCAATTTGGATTGATCTGTGGGGACGCACACCGCAGTGATGAAGTATCTTTCTCGCTTTATGTAGTTAGTTTTTGGAGTGTAATTATTAAACCTTTGTGAATCTTCTGTACGTTTTAAATATGTATATTCATAAAAATGCAAAAATATATTGACTCGTGAAAAAGTATTAGAAGCTGTTAAGAATATGCCTCAAGAGTTTTCAATCGATGATTTGATAGATAAATTGCTTCTATTGAACAAAATTGAAATAGGATTGGATCAATCCAAAAATGGCGAGACCTTTACGGCTAAGGAAGCTAAAAAGATGATCAAGGAATGGTCAAAGTAAAATGGACTAAGCAAGCTATTGAGAATATTATTTGCCGCTTTCACCCAAATTTGCGAATAAAGTAACTGACCAGATTTTCTCTAAGGAGAGACTTTTAGCATCATTTCCAACCGTAGGAAGAGTGGTTCCAGAGTTGAATAATGAAAGTGTCAGGGAAATTATTTACAAGCAATTCAGAATTATTTATGTGGTTTTAGACAATGAATTGATTCACATCATATCCTTTTATTCAAGCTCAAAACCACTTTCTAATATATCTCTTTTCGGCTAATTTTTTTGGTGACAATCTTTGTCAATTTAGGAGGCTCTTCACAAGCTTTACTTTTTGTCTAGTATCTTGCAAGCCTTAATCACGCTAGCAAATGAATAACACCCCTCTTGCAGAACGCATGCGCCCAACCCGATTGGAAGACCTGATTGGGCAGGAACATTTATCTTCGCCCAAGTCTTTTTTATTTAAGGCCATCAAAACTGGCAATGTACCTTCTTTGATCCTTTGGGGGCCTCCTGGCGTAGGAAAAACGACCATAGCGAATATCATTGCAAATGAAATTAAAGCTCCTTTCTATACGCTAAGTGCGATCAGTTCTGGGGTGAAGGATATCCGTGAGGTGATCGAAAAAGCGAAGTTTCAGCAGGGAGTAGTTCTTTTTATCGATGAAATTCACCGCTTCAATAAGTCCCAGCAGGATGCGCTTCTGGGTGCTGTGGAAAAGGGAGTGATCCGCTTGATAGGAGCTACTACGGAGAATCCTTCCTTTGAAGTCAATGCAGCTTTACTTTCTAGATGTCAGGTTTTTACGTTGAATTCTTTGGGTAAATCTGAGCTTGAAGCCATGATCCATCAGGCGTTGGAGCATGATATTGAGTTGAAAAAAATCAAAGTAGAGCTTAAAGAAACAGATGCACTATTGAGGATTTCTGGAGGAGATGGGCGAAAATTGCTGAATCTGCTGGAAATAGTAATTGATGGAATCAATGAAGATCCCTGTGTAATTACTGATGAAAAGGTCATGCAAATCGCACAGCAGAAAGTTGCGCTTTATGATAAGTCCGGCGAGCAGCATTACGATATTATTTCAGCTTTTATTAAATCCATACGAGGTTCTGATCCGAATGCGGCCGTTTATTGGCTGGCTCGGATGATCGAAGGGGGAGAGGATGTGAAATTTATCGCTAGACGCTTGGTGATTTTGGCTTCTGAGGATATCGGAAATGCCAATCCGAATGCGCTGCTTTTGGCTACTAATTGCTTTGAGGCTGTCAAGATTATTGGGTATCCTGAGTCAAGGATTATTCTTTCCCAATGCGTGACTTACCTGGCGAGTTCTCAGAAAAGCAATGCGGCTTATATGGCGATCAATCAAGCTCAGGCTCTTGTGCGGGAGAAGGGAGATTTGTCCGTGCCTTTGGCCTTACGCAATGCTCCAACCAAGTTGATGAAAGAATTGAACTATGGGAAAGCTTACAAATATTCCCACGATTTCCCTGGAAATTTCGTTGCTCAGGAGTTTATGCCCGATGAGATCAAAGGCTTGAAATTGTACGATCCAGGAGAAAATGCCAGGGAAAATGAGTTGAGAAGATATCTTAGCTCGAAGTGGCAGGGGAAATATGGTTATTGAGAATTTTCAATTTTCAAATTCAAGTCTCAATTTTCAAATCTTTCAATTTTGCAATCTTCCAATATTAAAAGCCTACAAACCCCATAAAAATAATAGAGAATTGGAAACTCAATTCATATTTTTATATATTTGTCACACTAACTATTGGTATGACACAAGAGCAATATTCTAAGTATTCATTTTTATTGGACCGTACGGCCCGAAAAGTGAAGCAATACGCTCAGCAACAGTTCAAATCAGGAGATTTTGATGTGACGGTAGATCAGTGGTTGGTGATGAAAAACTTGTCGGAAAACGATGCCCTAAGTCAGACGGAACTGGCAAATTTGGTCTTTAAAGATCATCCTACGCTTACTCGAATTATCGATTTGCTTTGCAAAAAGGGGTATGTGGAGCGTGTGCCACACCCTCAGGACAGGCGTAGTTTTCAGTTGCATCTTACAGAAACTGGCGTATCTAAAGTTGTCTCACTTCGACCTGAAATACATAATATCAGAGAAAAAGCTTGGGAGAACTTAAGTCCAAACGATTTCGACGAGTTTAAGCGGATTCTTGATACGATTTACCAAAATCTTAACGGTGAGTCACTTGAACAATAACTAGTTAATAACTAAAGAGAATTTTAATCAGGGAAAACCCCAAATTTTCATTCATTATGATCCATACAGACCTTTGTATTATCGGAGCCGGCCCAGTTGGCCTATTTGCAGTATTCGAAGCTGGTTTGCTGAAAATGCGCTGTCACCTAATCGATGCTCTGCCTCAGGTCGGAGGTCAGCTTTCGGAGATTTATCCGCAAAAGCCTATTTATGATATTCCGGGTTATCCTGAAGTGAATGCTCAGGACTTGGTGGATAACTTGATGGAGCAGGCTAAGCCATTTTCACCGACTTTTACTTTGGGTGAGCGCGTGGATCACTTGGCCAAGCAAGAAGATGGATCCTTCATTTTGACTACTAGCGATAAGACTAAAATTCATGCACAGGTGATCGTCATCGCTGGTGGTTTGGGATGTTTTGAGCCTAGAAAGCCAGTCGTTGAGAATTTGGAACTGTTCGAAGGCAAAGGAATTACTTATATGGTGAAGAATCCTGAGACTTTCCGTGATAAAAATGTGATTCTTGCCGGCGGGGGAGATTCAGCTTTGGACTGGACTATATTTCTTTCTAAAGTTGCCAAAAGAGTCACTTTAGTTCATAGAAATGAGACTTTCCGTGGAGCTCCAGATTCTGCTTCAAAGGTTTTTGATCTGGCCAATAAAGGTAAAATAGACCTGATACTTTCTGCCAATTTGAAGGGAGTTTCTGGAAATGGTGTGTTGGATACGGTGACTTTTACAGATAAAAACAAGGAAGAAATCAAAATTGGGGCAGATTATTTGATCCCGCTATTTGGCTTGAGTCCAAAGCTTGGGCCGATTGCGGATTGGGGATTGAGCATAGACAAAAATGCGATAGAGGTTGATACGCGTGATTACTCCACTGGAGTGGACCGAATCTATGCGATCGGTGATATCAATACCTATCCTGGTAAGTTGAAATTAATTCTTTGTGGATTCCATGAAGCAGCAATTATGATGCACTCAGCATTTAAATATGTCTATCCAGATCAAAAATTGAGCTTCAAATACACAACCGTTAATGGTGTGAATTCATTTTAATACTATTATTGCGGTATGGTTAATTTCACTGTAGAAGATCAAGAAGGAAATCGTCAAGATTGCGAAGCGCCAGATGACATGGGCTTAAATCTGATGGAAGTCCTCAAAGCATACGAATATCCTATTTTGGCAACCTGTGGAGGTATGGCACTATGTGGCACTTGTCACATCGAAATACTGGAAGGAAAGGACGAATTGGGCGAAGCTACTGATCCTGAATTGGATCAGCTGGAGAATCTTCCAGATTACTTTCCTACTTCACGTTTGGCTTGCCAAATCCGCATCGGAGATGTGCTAGATGGCTCTGTCATCAAACTACGGGGAGAAGATCAGTAAGCGATTACTAGTTTTAAATATTCTTAAAGCCACTCAGTAATGGGTGGCTTTATTTTTTCAATCACAAAGTTCCCAAAGGATGCGCAAAAAGCACAGAGATCCTGCTTCTTCAGAAGCTAGACTATTAAAACTAGTATACGTACCTTAATAATTCTTAAAGCAATTCAGTGCTGAGTAGCTTTTGTTATTTTAGTGTGACATGAAATATTTAATAATCTTTATTTTCCTGGTTTTAAGCGACCAAGCTTTGGCTTGTAGATGTGCCTTTTCTACCCCTTCAGATAGATTTCTGTCAGCTGATTTTGTGGGCCGGATAAAGATTGTAAAAGTGTATCCCAATGAGGCAGATAATAAACCCTATAAAGCTGATGTGGAAATAATCGAGCATTTCAAAGGGGACAAAATCAAATCAATCTACATCGCTGGGCGAAGTGATGGAAGTTTAGGTTCATCCTGCGATGTTTTTTATCCTGAAGGATCAGACTTATTGGTTTTTGCCAGAAATGATTCTGGTGGAAGAGTTTCTTTTGGTATGTGCTCCTTTCCAATTGATTTCAAAAACAACAGAGATAAAGATCAGCGTGATTTAGAGAGCATACGAGTTTTAAGTAAGTATGACAGTACGCTTACAGCCACATATGAGCCTATAATATCTTCAAGTTTCTCCGAGTTTTTGGAAAGTAAAAAAGGGATTGAGCTGAAAGAACAATACGCACTTTTTGAAGTAATTCTTAATGATCAGGTTTGCCCTTCGGAAATAAATTTGATAAAAGGGTTTGAAGCTGAGATAGATTCGGAGATAATAGATGAGCTTTTTAAATCAACATGGGAGATAAGATTCCACAGGAAAGAAGATTCAGTTGAGGGTGCCCTCAAAGTTATTGTGCCTGTCTATTTCTATCTTCCGGAGAGGGGAGAAAAGAGTTTTTTGAGCACAAATGGGAATTAGGCTTTGACAGTACCGCTTCACGAAAAAAGCGGACTTGATTTTGTGCTTTCTATCGTTGATTGAGTAATTTGAAATTTCGTAAAAAATCTACCCAATGAAAACTCTCCCAATCTTTTTCTTCCTCCTCCTGATCACCTCTTCCGCTTTTTGCCAAAATCCACTCGACACAAAAGAAGAATCCCAAGAAATAATCAACCTGATCAATTCGTATTCCAAAGCTCGTGACACTAAAGATACCGTGTTGCTGAAAGAGATATTGATCAAAGATGTGGATCAATTGGTTTCCTCTGGAGTTTGGCGCAAAGGGATCGCAGAAGCAGTTCAAGGAATGATGGAGAGTTCTACGTCAAATCCTGGAGACCGAACATTGAAAGTAGAGTCTATTCGTTTTGTCAATCCTGATGCGGCTATTGTGGATGCGCGCTATGATATCAAAAATGCAAATGGGACTATCCGTAAAATGTGGAGCACCTTTGTCGTGGTGACGGAGACCAATCAATGGAAAATCTCTGCTATTAGAAACATGCTTCCAACAGGGAATTAGGCTGGGTGACCAGACTAATTTACATTTTTTGGATTTTATAAATTGAAAGTTGCTAGCAGAATTGAGTGACAATCCTGTGAATAGAGGTTCTGCCTTCACCTGACTTTTACACGAGCAGCAATTAACATCCTTTTTTTTGGTTTAATTTAAGCCTGAAATCTATGTAGTAGCAGAACTTCATAGAGGCACCACGAATACGTAACCCTAATATTTATGAAGAGAAAACTATTATTGCTGCCAGCATTGTTTTTAGCTGGGATGACTTTTGCGCAAGTAGTTGAGCTTGATGCAATTGAGAAAATTAAAAAAGAAGGCCTTGAAAATTCGCATGTAGAAGAGTTGGCTTTTCAACTTGTAGATAAGGCCGGGCCTAGATTGAGTAATTCGGAAGGCTATGAAAGGGCTGTTGAGTATACCCTCAAACAACTTACTGACTGGGGACTGAAAAATGCAGCCGCTGAACCGTGGGGAGAATTTGGTCGTGGCTGGGAAATGGAAAAGAGTTATGTGGCGATGACCAAACCCTATTACATGCCTTTCATCGCTATTCCGAAAGCGTGGACGGAAAGCACTAAAGGTGAGGTGAGCGGAAAAGTTGTGTTCCTAGATATTAAAACAGAGAAAGATTTCGCTAAATACAAGGGAAAACTCAAAGGCGCTATTGTGGCGATCAAACCATCTGGAACTCAAGAACCAACATTTGCACCAGATGCAGTAAGATTTACGGAGGAGGAATTGCAGCGTATGGCGGCACCAGCTTCACGAGAATCTCGTGCAAATAATGGAAACACTGATAGAATGTCTGAAATCAGAGCTGCCAGAGCTTTGTCTCAAAAAATCAGTGAATTTATTATTGCTGAAGGTCCTGCTTTGATTATTAAAGGAGTGAACGGGCGACATGGGACACTTTTTACAAGTAGCCCAAGAGGATATATTAAAGATACTCCAGAAGGTATTCCTGAATTGGAAACTGCTCCTGAGAATGTGAACTTGATGGCTCGATTGAGTGAAAATGGAGTTGAAGTAGAAATCGAAGCTGAAGTAAAAACAAGGTTCAGAAATGATGATCTTCAGGGATACAATGTCATCGCAGAGATTCCTGGATCAGACCCTACATTGAAGTCTGAAATTGTAATGCTTGGAGGTCACTTGGATTCTTGGCATGGAGCAAATGGCGCTACAGATAATGCTGCTGGATGTATCGTGATGATGGAAGCCGTAAGAATATTGCAAGCAACTGGATTACAGCCAAAAAGGACTGTTAGAATTGCGCTATGGGGTGGTGAAGAACAAGGTTTACATGGTTCTAGAGGCTATGTGAACAACCATTTTGGTGATCGGGAAACTATGAAAATGTTGCCAGAGCATGAGAAGATGTCTGCCTATTACAATATCGATAATGGTACAGGAAGAATTCGTGGAATTTACCTTCAAGGAAATGAGGCAGTTGGGCCGATATTTAATGAATGGTTTGCTCCTTTGGATGATATCGTAGAAGACCGAACCATCACGATAGATAACACAGGTGGAACAGATCACCAGAGCTTTGATGCACTTGGCCTCCCAGGGTTTCAGTTTATTCAAGATCCTATCGAATACCGTACGCGTACACACCATACCAACATGGATACGTATGAGCGATTGGAGATGGATGACTTAAAACAGATGGCGGTAGTAGTAGCTTCTTTCGTATATAGCACAGCACAAAAAGATGAAATGCTTCCAAGAAAGAAGTTGAAAAAGTAAATTTTTATTTAAATAGCAGCATAATAAACCCTTAATCAACTACATATGAATTTAAAAAAATTAGTATTGTTATGTGCTGTGTTTCTCTTTGTCGGAATGGCAGCTTACGCACAGAGTGACATTAATGGAAAGTGGAACACAGTCTATTCCAGTCCAGATGGAGATTACCCGTTGGTTCTCAAGTTTAAAGTGAATAATGAGCTTGTGACCGGCACAATCGGAAGTGAAATGGGCGAGCTTCCCTTAGATCACGGGAAAGTTGATGGGAAAAAATTCACCTATGATTTTGTATTTAATAACATGACTATTAAGCACGCTGGTGAATTAATTTCAAAAGATGAAATACTGATTAAGTCTGAAATGGGAAGTTTAAAATTGACCCGAGCCAAAGAGTAATTATTAATTAGTTGAAAAGCCCTATTTCAGCAGTCCAATTGTTGAAATGGGGCATTTTTATGACCTTAAGTCCTATTATATTAGTATGAAATCAACACATAAAGCCTTGATGAATTGGAGTGGAGGCAAAGATTCTGCGCTGACACTTTACAAATTGCAACAATCCCAAGATTATGAAATTGCATGCTTACTTACGAGTATAAGTGAGAAGTTTCAGCGGATTTCCATGCATGGAGTTCGAGTAGATTTGCTGGAATTACAGGCTGAAAGTATCGGAATTCCTTTGGTAAAAATGGAAATCCCAGATATGCCATCTATGGAGGTCTATGAAGAGGCGATGCGTACTACGCTTGTTAATCTGAAGAAAGAAGGTATCACTACCTCGATTTTCGGCGATATATTTTTGGAAGACTTAAGGTCATATCGTGAAAGTAAATTAGCGGAATTAGAGCTTGAAGCTGTGTTTCCACTGTGGAAGCAACCAACTGATAGGCTTATCAGAGAATTTTTGGATTTAGGCTTTAAGACTATCACTACTTGTGTGAATGAGAAATTTTTGGATAAAAGCTTTGTAGGTCGAGTGATCGACAAAGACTTTTTGAAAGATTTACCTGCAAATGTTGATCCCTTTGGAGAGAATGGGGAGTTTCATACATTCGTATTTGATGGACCAATTTTTAGCAACCCGGTTAAATTTGAACTTGGTGAAATTGTCTTAAGAAAGTACGAAGCACCGAAAACTCTAGATGATGCTGACCAGTGTTTTTCTGATAAAAAGGAAGATCCATCCGCGTATGGATTTTGGTATTGTGACTTGATTCCTAATTGAAAATTGACTTCCAGATACCGTCCTTAAATCCTTCCTGTTTGACTTTTCTTGCTGATTCACCCATAGAAATTCCTAAGGTCATTTCAAGTTCTATTGGCTGTTTGATTTCTTCCTCAATCTCTGATTTTATCTCTTCAAAATCATTTTCCGTCAAAACTTTATCCGAAAGCAAGGTGACAGATAGACGTAGCGGATTCATTTGAACTACCTTCACTTCTCTTAATAAACCGTGAGGAATTTCCTTGCCAGCAAGTTCTTGGATGATGGAGTTTTCATCTACCATCTTATTGAAGCTGAGTCCAAGGGGTAATGCTATTGCGATAAATATTCCAAGGCTAATCATAAGGCCTCGTTTGGCCAGCCTGAAGGGAGAAAATCCTAGAACCAAAAAAGTAATTGAGGCAGCCATGACAATACCTGCCAAGTTTGTTCCCAGCAATAACATCGCGCCTCCAAAAACGCTCCAATCCAGCCAACCTATCCCAATTCCAGCCACCGCCAAAGGAGGTACTAAAGCAACTGATATCGCTACTCCAGCCAGTGTTTTATTAATTTCTTCTTTAGAATAGGCATATGCGCCAGCTATCCCGGATGCAACGGCAATTCCCAAGTCAAGTAAATTTGGACGAATCCGTGCAAGAATCTGATCATTCAATATTTCTAAAGGTGTGATAGAAGTTATCAGTATAGAAAATAGAAGTCCCAATATAATTCCCCAGAAAATCGTGATTAAACTATTTTTTATCAGCAAAGCATCTTGCCGAAGTGCTCCCATAGCCAAGGAGATAATCGGCCCCATCAGAGGCGCTAAGATCATCGCACCAATTACTACCGGGGCTGAATCTCCAAATAAACCAAACGTGGCGATCATCGTTGACAAAGCCATTAAAACCAAGTAGGTAGAACTTGTTTGAGCATTTTGTCTTAACAATGAAAATAATTCCTTGAATTCTTCAGCCGTTGCGTGACGCACCCAAGGCAAATAGGAGTGGAGCAGCTCTTCTTTTAATCTTCCAGTAGGCAGTAGTCTTGCGTTGATTTCATCCGGACCATCTGTTTTTTCGGCTTCGAGTATGGATGCTCCCGGAAGAAGTTTTATCTTCTCCTCAACCAAATTGATATGTAATTCTTTTTCCTCACCTTCCTTTCCATCCATAGCAAATTGAATAGTTTCGGAGGATGTAATTACAACCTCACTTGTGGAGAGGTATCCTACAAAACTTGGAAGCGTACTTCCTTTTACTGGGAAAAAAAGATTTTGAAGTCCAAATTGAATAAGTGAAAACAGACTTTTTGGAGCTAAAATCAAAAGATGAACTCTTCCGTCTTCGAGTCCGGATTCTTGAATGACCCTTCGGAAAATTATGTTGCTTTCGCAGTGAGCGACTGCCAAAATACCCATAGCAGCAGTTTCTATGACTTTCTCTTCATCACTTCCATTCTTGTAGGTGATCGTATAGGGCTTCAATTTTACCCTTCGAAAAAGGCTACCTAATTGCTTTAGTCGCTGTTTGAGGCCTTCAAAAAAGTTGGAAGAAGAACTGGAGTATAAGATTCCCAACGATGTGCCCACGACCAAAGAGTTGAATGCCATCTTTTCATTTACCTGCATCATATCGATTACTGGTATTTCCTCAGCTAGTTGTATTTCTTCCCAGGCTTTCTCAAAATTTGAATTGATACCATATCCTTTCCTTGCCTCGATCATCTGAGGATGCGGCAGCAAGGCTAACTTCACTTTATTTTCACCTAGCGATTGTATGAGATCTTTTAGATGCTCGTCTGAAAGCGAACAAGCCAAGCAATCCCTTTCTGAATAATTAGATATTTTAAGATCTGAAAAAGAAATGTGCTCAACAGGTTTTGGATCTAGCCTTTCTAGCAACTCTTCAAGTTTTTCCTGCTCCGTTTCCGGATCATATACAAAAGTGATGTTCTTCATTTTAGGCTTTCAAATCTAATGGCAGGTATACTTTTGGTGTAAAATACCAAAGTTCAAATATGGTGTTTCTTCTAAGGGGGCTAGGAGATATTTAAATCAAAATGATGCATCTAAATCACTCCTCTATCAACTTCTTCAGAATCTCACTAGCTGCTTCAGAAAGTACCGTCCCAGGACCGAATACAGCAAATACTCCAGCATCCTTTAGAAATTGATAATCCTTCGCTGGAATTACTCCGCCAGCCACAACCATAATATCTTCTCTACCTAATTCTTTTAGCGCTTCTATCAATTGTGGAACTAGCGTCTTGTGGCCTGCGGCCAAAGAGGAAGCACCGACAATATGCACATCATTCTCAATTGCTTGCTGGGCAACTTCGGCAGGAGTCTGGAAAAGTGGCCCGATGTCCACGTCAAATCCCATATCAGCAAAGCCTGTAGCAATTATTTTTGCTCCTCGGTCATGACCGTCTTGGCCCATTTTGGCAACCATTATTCTTGGTCTGCGACCTTCTAGTTTTGCAAACTCATCGGAGAGAGTAATTGCTGTTTTAAATGATACTTGATTTTTCACTTCTGCGGCATATACTCCAGTGATAGATTTCGTCTGTGCTTGATGACGACCAAAAGCCAATTCCATTGCATCTGAAATTTCACCCAAAGTAGCTCTTTTTCTAGCTGCATCGATTGCTAACTCAAGGAGATTACCTGTGCCTGATTTGGCAGCATGAATCAAAGAATCTAAGCTTTTTGCTACTTCTGATTTATTTCTGGATGATTTCACTTTTCCCAATCTTGCAAGCTGAGATTCTCGAACAGCCTGATTATCGACGTCCCGAACTTCTATTTCAGATTCCTCATCTACTTGAAAGCGATTTACTCCAACGATAATATCTCTTCCGCTGTCTATTCGAGCTTGTTTTTTGGCGGCAGCCTCCTCAATTCTAAGCTTTGGTAAACCTGCTTCAATGGCTTTGGCCATGCCACCAAGTGCTTCTACTTCCTCGATCAGAGTCCAAGCTCGTTGTACGAGTTGATCTGTCAAAAACTCCACATAGTGTGAGCCTCCCCACGGATCAACTACGTCGGTGACGCTAGTTTCTTCTTGGAGTACCAATTGCGTATTCCGTGCAATTCTTGCAGAGAAATCTGTAGGCAAAGCAATAGCTTCATCAAGTGAATTCGTGTGGAGTGATTGTGTATGCCCCATCACTGCGGCTAGCGCTTCGATGGCGGTCCGTGTCACATTATTATACGGATCTTGCTCGGTCAATGACCAGCCGGAAGTCTGGCAGTGCGTCCTTAGAGCCAGTGATTTATCTGACTTTGGATTGAATTGCTTTACAATTTTCGCCCAAAGCAGACGCCCTGCCCTCATTTTTGCAATTTCCATAAAGTGATTCATTCCGATTGCCCAAAAGAAGGAAAGTCTAGGAGCGAAGTTGTCAATATCCAAACCTGCTTGTACACCTGTTCTCAAATATTCCAATCCATCAGCAAGGGTGTAAGCTAATTCCAGATCTGCTGTGGCTCCAGCTTCCTGCATGTGATAGCCAGAGATAGAGATGGAGTTGAACTTAGGCATGCGCTCGGAAGTGAACTTAAAGATGTCTGCTATGATCCGCATCGACGGTTGTGGAGGATATATGTAAGTATTGCGAACCATAAATTCCTTCAGAATATCATTCTGAATCGTGCCGCTCAGTTGCTCAGGATTTACGCCTTGCTCTTCAGCTGCGACTATGTAGAAAGCTAAAATCGGGATTACAGCTCCATTCATAGTCATGGAAACTGACATTTGATCCAGAGGAATCTGGTCAAACAACAACTTCATATCTTCCACTGAGTCGATAGCAACGCCAGCTTTTCCTACATCACCAACTACGCGGGGATGATCAGAATCATAGCCTCGGTGAGTTGCCAGATCGAAAGCCACAGAAAGCCCTTTCTGACCTCCTGCTAGATTTTTTCTGTAAAACGAATTGGACTCTTCAGCAGTTGAAAATCCAGCATACTGACGAATTGTCCATGGTCGCATGCTGTACATCGTACTGTAAGGGCCTCTCAAATAAGGAGGAATTCCTGCAGCATAATTCACATGAGAAAGGGCAGCGATTTCATTTTTGTCAAAAACAGAAGGAATAGAAATCTGCTCAGGAGCTTCCCAATTCTGTTTTACTTCCGATTTAGAAGTCTGAATTTTCGAGGATTTCCAATTTTTTATATCTGGTCTCATGCCTTGCTTAGGATATTTTGTTCTACAAAGTATGTTGCTCGACTAGGAACTAACTCAAAGTCTTTTTCGATGATTTGCTCAAATGGAAGATGGTTTTCCAGTTTACCTTTGGCGAGGTATTTATTTACGCCAACCTTAATGTTAGCTTCTGAAAGAATTTTCTTCTGAGCGGATTCTCGTGATGCTCGAATTTCTTTATGAATAGTGCGAGCTTCAAATCCCTTAAGCCAACCCCCTGTTTCTTCTAATTTTTGAAGCTCCAAGATTACCTCCTCTTCGATTTCCTGTTGAAGCTTTTCTAAATAAAACGATCCAGCTGCAGGATCCATCACTTTGTCGAGATAACTCTCTTCTTTTACTATGGTTGAAATATTTCTAGCAATCCTTTTTTCCAAAACGGATGCGTTCCTTCCTTCTGTAGGTTTCACCCAAAGTGAATTTCCCCCTCCTAGGATTCCCGCCATAGCCTCATAGGTCTGTCGGATAAGATTGGTGTTTTTGTCCAGAAGTGATTTGCTCCAAGTACTGGTGGAGGTAATAATATGAATGCTTTCCATCTCTACCTCAACGCCGTAATTCCCTGCCAGCTCCTTGATTAACTTTCGCAACCCTTTTATTTTGGCGATCTCTGCAAAGTGAGAATCGCCAATAGCCGTATGGAAAGCGAGGTTTTCAAAAACTTGAGTTGGTGAAATAGCTTTTTTGGAAAGCTTATCTATCAATTCGATGACTTCCCCTAATCCATAAGTGAGCTCTTCGATTCCCGTGGCTCCAGCATTTGCGTAGCGAGAAAGATCGATAGTCATAGGATAAAATTCTCTGAATTCTTTGAAGTCGTTTATTGCTTTAGCAGCTAAGTCAATTCCTAGCTCTAAATCTCCGTTTGTCAAAAATAACTCATCGCAGGGATTCCAAAGGATTGCTCCGCTGAGCATACTTGGTTTAAGGGTAGTTGATTGAATCCATTCATGGATAGCTCGAAATAAGAGGGCAGTTTCGCCGGTGGGTAAAAAGTTAGTAGAAATAAACTCAGTATGGACAGCCCTTAAAATTTGATTTAGATTCTCTGATCCATCCAAATGAAAAACCAGTCCGTCAGCCCCGTTTTGTAGTGTATGCAGAGTTTCTTCATTTGCTGATTTTTCATTTTCAGGGTATATGGAAACTAAATTATTCCATAATCTTGGTGACATTCCTGGGAGTTTTGACTCCGGATGGAATTTATACTCGGCGACCTCTTCATTTAAATCGTCTGAAGTATAGAAAGGCTGAATTTTGATTTTGTCCCAAAGCTCGGAAGTGAGGGTGCTATCATAATCTTTGCCTTTTAGATCTCGCTTTATCTGATCAATCCAGTCATTTTTACTGGAAGGAGGGAAGGTATAAAAGTCCTGATTTATCATAGTTGGGTTTTTAATTTATACTTAACTCGAATATCTGAGAATAAAATCTACTTTTTAATTAGTAGAAGTGCTACCTAATAGGCTTTACCAAAATTAGGAAAATGAAGCGAAAACAAAGAGTTTATGTGAATCGGTTTAATATTTCGATTTGTTTTAAACTTCTTTTTAAAAGGCTGAAAATTAGAATACTCAGTAAAAAGAAGCCAAATAGGTCTCTATTTCACCCTATCCTGAATCCTTCAAACTTAAAAGTATTGGGCTACCAAATTTCCTTTGGTGGTAAATTAGTTCTTGTCCAAAAACTCAATATTTCAAGAAGAAATCAATTTTTTATTTAAGTTAATTATGCTCAAATTTGACCCCCTTGCACTTACCGCAAGAAATTTGTTTTTCAGAAATCTTCTCTAATGAGTTCAGAAGCTAGCGCCGTTTGGAATGAATGTTTACGTGTTATCGAACAGCACGTCAATGAGCAGAGCTTTTCAACTTGGTTTAAGCCCATTAATCCTGTCAAACTTGAAGGCACATCGCTGACTATTCAGGTTCCCAGCCAATTCTTCTATGAGTGGCTGGAGGACAACTATGTGCAAGAACTAAAAATTGCCATCAAAACTACTTTGGGGCAGAGCGGAAGACTGGAATATGCAGTAGTTGTAGATCGTGGAAATTCGTCGAATCAACCGTATGTGGTTTCTTTCCCCCAAGGGAATTCTGGAAATAATAAGAAGGTTCAGGCTAATGTAGAGCCAGATAAGACTCCTTTTGAGATGAAATCCTTGAATGCTGAGGCGCTCACGAATAGTAATCTCAATCCCACTTACACATTTACTACTTACATAGAGGGTGATTGTAACCGGCTTGCTCGTTCAGCTGGTTTTGCTGTGGCGACCAAACCAGGGATCACCTCTTTTAACCCGCTGATGGTTTACGGTGGAGTAGGTTTAGGAAAAACGCATTTGGTACAAGCGATTGGGAACGAGATCAAAAATGGTCCGGATAACAAATTCGTGCTGTATGTTTCTTCTGAGAAATTTGTGAATCAATTCATGGACTCCATCAAGGACGGTAATGTGAAAAGCTTCACCAACTTCTACATGCAAGTAGATGTATTGATCATTGATGATATTCAATTTTTGGCAGGAAAGGATAGGACACAAGAGATGTTTTTCCATATTTTCAATCACCTGCATCAGAGCAAGAAGCAAATCATCATGACTTCTGATTGCCCGCCTAGGGATTTAAAAGGCTTGGAAGAACGTTTGCTTTCCCGTTTCAAATGGGGTCTGACAGCTGATCTTCAAATGCCAGATTTTGAAACTAGAGTAGCAATTATCCGGAGAAAAATGGAATCTGAGGGAATTGTCATTCCTGACGATGTAGTAGAATACCTTGCTTACACTGTAGATACGAATGTTCGGGAGTTGGAAGGAATTCTAATTTCTCTTATTGCACATGCTTCTTTGAATCGTGTGGAAATAAGTCTTGAGCTTGGCAAGACCGTTATGAAAAATATCATCAAGGATATTGAAACGGAAGTTGGTGTAGATTTTATCCAGAAAACCGTTTCAGAATATTACGGTATTGCGCTGGATGATTTGAAAGCAAAGACTCGAAAAAAGGAGATTGTAACCGCCCGACAAGTAGCAATGTATTTCTGCAAGGAATTCACCAATCATTCTTTAAAATCGATTGGTTACCACTTCGGAGGTAGAGATCACTCTACGGTGATTCACGCGGTTCAGACAGTGAATGACATCATGGAAACAGATACTTCATTCCGTAATTCAGTGCTTGAATTGAAGAAAAAATTCAAAATGAGGTCTTATTAGAATCTGTTTGTCCTTAATCTTGCTAGTAACCAAAATTTCTTCGCCCACCCGGTCAGAAGATATGTCATTAGCCTTATTGCTTTGCTTTACCGGACGGAAGACCGATACTTTGATACGCTCAGTACAAGTAAAGGATGAGAGAAGACGCGAATTCGCTAGTAAAATTCAAGACCTTTGATTCGTTAAGTTTCTATTGATAAAAAAGTGAGTATTCACCTATTGTTTGTTTCCTTTTTACTTTTCACCACTCCCTTCTTACAAAAATTAAAACTCACTCTAAAGCGCGGCTTTATTCATTCAGCTTTTTCCCCATTGTCTCTTCAAATCGCTGAAGTAATCTGATGTAGCTTTTTTGAATGTTTTCCAGAAAATTTTCCTGAGTATCAATATCATACACTGGATTATATTGGATACGATCAATCACGATATCTAGCCAAGCTTTTCCATCATCAATTAACTCTGCATGAAATGCTTCGACCGTCAAATCCCGCGAACCTGAATAGGGGCCTTTTCCAATCTTTACAAAATATTGCGTAATGGTATCTAAAGCTAATTCATGTGTTTTTTCAAAATGTTTCAATAAATCTCTGGACTGAGTTTCAGTCAGTTTCCCACTTTTAGAGCGATTGGCATAATCTGTAAGGTCAACTAATTCCCTACTGAATTCTTCTAGACATTTTTCGCAGGATTTTAAGACAGTTTTCATAGTAAGATGCATTTTGGGCTTGATAGCTTGTGGTCGATTAGAAAGTACTTTTAAAGTACAAAAATGAATTGAGATAACTAAGCTTCTCAAATTGAAAAGCTCGGTTATCCCTTAGGTTCATCCAAGTTTAAACTACAAATGAAGCCTATCTTATAGAATAGCTCTGCATAAATGGCTGGCCATTAGCAGCAACACCTTCTAGAAGTAATCTGCCACTGAATTTTTCCAAATAGCCACCAACTTTATTCGGGTCTTTGGCAGCATCGCCGTTGATTTGCGTGATTATGAACCCTTCTCTCAGTCCAAGTTCTCTCAGATATCCACGTGTCAGTCCAGTGAGTTTGATCCCGTAATCCACTCCAAACTTATCTTTTTCAATGGTGTTAACAGCTTCAAGTCTGGCCCCCAAAATAGCCGAAGTGTAAAATTCCCTCTTGATTATACCATTTCCACCTTCTAGATTCTGAAGTTGAAGCTTGGCAGTCTTTTGATCTCCATTTCTTATATAAAAAACAGGAAGTTCATCTCCAGGATAATAGTAGGAAAGTGCTTCTTCAAAACTTCCTTTTCCTGTAATCGCTTGAGCTCCGAGCTTAGTAATCACATCGTTTCGTTGAAGGCCAGCTCTTTCGGCAGCTCCATCCTTGATAACGTGTGTGATTATCACACCATCAAGGGTTTTGATTTTCATCTCTTCAGCCAGCTCAGGGGTGATCTCTACTGCTTCGATTCCAGGGATGGCCTTTTGAACCTCTCCGTATTGGATCAAATCATTTGATATTTTCATTGCGATATCTACAGGCACAGCAAAACCATAGCCTGTGTATGAGCCAGTTCTAGACAGAATAGCGGTATTGATGCCGACCAACTCACCCTTTAAATTCACCAATGCTCCACCTGAGTTTCCTGGGTTAATAGGTGCATCAGTTTGAATGAAACTTTCCAAAGGGAAATCTCCTCCCAAGATATTGATTTGGCGCTCTTTGGCAGAAACTATCCCTGCAGTGACGGTGGAAGTCAGGTTGAAAGGATTGCCGACAGCGAGAACCCATTCTCCAATTTTCAGATCTCGACTACTGCCACGGATAATTGATGGGAGATCTTCACCTTCTATTTTCAAAACAGCAATGTCTGTGTTTTTATCTGTGCCGACTAGCTTCGCTTTGTAGGTTCTTTTTTTATGTACTACTTCGATTGTCTCAGCTCGGTCTATCACGTGGTTATTGGTGACGATGTAGCCATCTCCTGATATGATCACTCCAGACCCAGTACTCACTTGCTGTGATTGTGCTCCGCCCCCACCACCGAAGAAATAGTCAAACATACTGTATCGAGTTGGATCTGTTCCGGAAAAATTCTTGATAAACACTACGGATTCTGTGCTGTTTTCAGAAGCTTCCACAAAAGAAATGGGAGTATCGGATGGAGCGTAAGAGCCGATAGGTTCGAACTGCGAAGTAAAACTCACATCCATTTTATTTTTCTGGGGAAAATCAAAGGTTGGTTGTACTTCATTAAAATTGATGGAGCCCCAGACTGCAGCTCCTGCCAAGCCTGCCAAAAAGGAAACTCCGGTTGTTTTAAATAGATTTTTCATAGGTAAATAGTTTATATGATTATCTGAAATGTTGCCAGGATGTTTGTTTTCCTTACTTATCAGGCTGGAAGACCTTCCGATAGCAATAGGGAGACCTTTGACAGAAGTAATCTCAATTCGAGTGTTTACTCACTAATAAGCCGCGTTTTATCTTTTATTGGTGCAATAGTGGATATACATTATCATTAATCAATTGACGAGCGAGATAATATTCAGTTGGGTATTTCACATTTTTTAATTTCTGTATAGGTGTGATATTTGTCCAGTTTACAATTCAATTATATTCAATTTTCTCTGAAACAAAAGGGTCAAAAGCATGAGTTGATATGATCCTAACTGTGTTTTAGACCACTTCGGTCTTCGGTCAGCGGTCTTCTTGCCACCCAATCAGAGGGATTTAGGATACTGGAATCATTGCGGCTAATAAGATTAATTATCATGCCATTTAGCAAAAACTGTCGATTTGTAAGAGGAAAACTGGGAGCATCTTGTAATTTTGTCAGCTATTGAGAAAACCCATATTATTCTTGAGGGTTTTAATTTGCTCAACAACCAAAAATTGAATGACAGAACCCAAACGCGTAGCCATCCTAGGAAGTACCGGAAGCATTGGTACTCAGACCCTAGAGGTAATTCGTCAGCATCCTAAAGACTTTATCGTTGAGGTTCTTACCGCACAAAATAACGCAGACTTACTAATTGAGCAGGCACTGGAATTCAATCCAAATGCTGTGGTAATCGGAAATGAGAGCCTTTATGCACAAGTACGAGATGTTTTGCAGCCAAAGGACATTAAGGTTTTTGCGGGTATGAAAGCAATTGCCCAGGTAGTCGAGATGGAAACCATTGATGTGGTGTTGACAGCCTTAGTGGGCTATTCAGGACTTATACCTACTGTAAATGCCATCAAAGCTGGCAAGCAGATAGCGCTAGCTAATAAGGAAACCTTGGTAGTAGCAGGTGAAATTATTACCGCTTTGGCTAAGGAAAACCGCGTAAATATTTATCCAGTAGATTCGGAGCATTCGGCGATTTTTCAATGCCTTATTGGTGAATTTCATAATCCTATTGAGAAAATAATCCTTACAGCCTCTGGTGGGCCTTTCCGAGGTAAAGACAGAACTTTCCTAGAAACTGTCACTCGCGAACAAGCACTTAAGCATCCTAATTGGGATATGGGCGCCAAGATCACCATTGACTCGGCATCTCTGATGAATAAGGGTTTGGAGGTGATCGAAGCGAAATGGCTTTTTGGACTAAAAACCGAACAGATAGAAGTAGTCGTACATCCACAGAGTATCATTCATTCAATGGTACAGTTTGAGGACGGATCGATTAAAGCACAACTCGGATTGCCTGATATGCGTATCCCAATTCAGTTTGCCCTAAGCTTTCCTGATCGATTGAAAAGTGATTTCGAGAGATTTAACTTTATGAATTACCCACAATTGACCTTTGAGCAGCCGGATTTAAAGACTTTCCAAAACCTTCAGTTGGCCTATGATGCTCTTGCAAAAGGCGGTAATGCGCCTTGTGTGTTAAATGCAGCCAATGAAATTGCGGTAGCAGCTTTCTTGAATAAAGAAGTCGGTTTTCTAGAAATGTCTGATTTGATTGGCGAAACTCTCGAAAAAGCTGAGTTTATTGCGCAGCCAAATTTGGAGGATTATGTGGGGACGGATAAGCGGGCGAGAGAAATTACTAAAGAACTAATAACGAATAAAGCATAATGGATACCTTAATTATGGTGGGCCAGTTGCTCCTAGGATTATCAATTCTAGTGGGTTTACACGAGTTGGGCCACTTGCTTACCGCCAAGATGTTTGGCATGAGAGTAGAGAAATTTTCTATAGGATTCCCTCCGAAAATCGCTGGTTTCCAGTATGGGGAAACGGAATATTCTATAGGAGCGATCCCATTGGGAGGATTTGTCAAAATCTCCGGAATGGTAGATGAATCCATGGATTCTGATCAAATGTCTGGAGAACCTCAGCCTTGGGAATTCAGATCAAAACCAGCCTGGCAGCGCCTCATAGTGATGCTTGGTGGAATTATTGTCAATGTCGTTACTGGTATTGTCATCTTTGTGATCTTGGTTTATAACAATGGCGAAACTTATTTTTCACGTGATCAAGTTGTAGAAAATGGTATAGTTGCCTTGGAGATCGGCGAATCTATCGGTCTGAAAACTGGAGATAAAATTCTGGATATTAATGGGGAACCCTATAAGTCGATCAATGATCTGACTGCTGGTTCAGCTCTGCTAAGCGAAAATGGCTATTACACAGTAGATCGTGATGGAGATATTATTAAAATTGACATTCCAAGGGGTTTTATCAACTCTTTTAATAGTCAGGAAGCGATCAATAGCTTTGTGGATATTAGATATCCATTTGAATTAAAAGTAATAGACGAGGGTGGTGCTGCGGCTAAAGCTGGAATCACGACGGAGGATAGGATTGTATCGGTGAATGGTGAGCCAGTTACTTACTTCGATGAATTGCAATCTGAATTGGCAAAGTATAAAAGCCAAGAAACTGATATTGAATTAGTGACAAGCTCAAATGAAACAATTCATAAAAAGGTAGCGGTGACTGAGCGAGGTACTATTGACATCGCAGTGACACCTATGATTGAAATGGTGCAGCATAAGTATGGCTTTGCTGAATCACTTAAAAAAGGGACTTCAAAGGCGTTTACTGTTGTAATCGTAAATGCGAAAGCAATGGGTAAGATGTTCACAGGAGAGGTTTCTACCAAAAATGTAAGTGGTCCCATTGGAATGGCAAAGATATATGGAGATACATGGAACTGGGGTAAGTTCTGGACTATTACTGGTTTGATCTCAATGATTCTAGCATTTATGAATTTGCTACCAATTCCAGCTTTGGATGGTGGGCATGTTATTTTCTTGCTCTATGAGATGATTTCTGGGAGAGCTCCTTCAGATAGATTTTTAGAGAATTCTCAGAAAGTCGGAATGGTTATACTTCTTGCCCTAATGGTTTTTGCAATAGGAAATGACGTACTGAAGCTATTTACAGGGGAGGGATAATTCCTATCAACTGCCAATCTGACCACTTCGGTCTCTTGGCATACACCTTGACCTTTTAGGAAGAACCTTCGTATTTTGGGGGTTCTTCTTTTATTTTAGCATAAAACCGACAGCCTAGCTGTCATTCTGTCTATATGAGCCAATTCGAAAATTCTGTGTTTCAAAACTTAATGGTCGGTGATTTTGCCGGTGAGGGAGATCTGATCCAGCTAATAACTGACGAAGAGGATGATACACCGGGAAAAGAAATTCTTGAAGAAGAAATTCCGATCCTTTCAGTGAGAAACACGGTCCTTTTTCCAGGAGTTGTCATCCCGATTACTGTGGGAAGACAGCGATCCATTCGTTTGGTCAAGAAAGCCCAAAAAGGAAATAAATTGATAGGAGTATGCGCTCAGATCAATCCAAATATCGATGATCCAGGGTGGGAAGATATCTATCAAGTAGGTACTCTCGCCAAGATTATTAAAATGATCGTCCTTCCTGACGGAAATACTACCATAATTATTCAAGGTAAAAAGCGTTTCAAAATCACTGAGCAAGTGACGGATGATCCGTATTTCATCGCTAAAGCAGAATATTTGGAAGAGAATTTTCCGAAAAGCTCCAAGAAGATTCAAGCCTTAGAAGAATCTTTGAAAGAATCTGCAACGCGCATTCTTCATTTGAATCCTGAAATCCCCCGTGAAGCTCAGGTTGCCTTGGACAACATTGACAATACACCTTTTTTAACTCATTTTCTGTCTTCCAATATCAATGCCCCGGTGGAAGCAAAGCAGCGATTGCTTGAGATTAACGATGGAGTAGAGCGTGCGACGCTTTTGCTTGAATTCATGATGAAGGATATCCAGATGCTGGAACTGAAGTCTGAGATCCAGAAGAAAGTGCATACAGATATTGATCAGCAGCAGCGAGATTATTTCCTGCGTCAGCAGATGAAAGTTCTTCAGGTTGAGCTTGGAGATGAAGGACCTGAAAAAGAAGTGGAGGACCTTGCCGCTCGGGGAGCTTTGAAAAATTGGCCTCCTGAGGTCAATAAGCATTTTCTGAAGGAATTGGATAAAATTCTCAGAATTAACCCTTCTGCAGCAGAATATCCGATCGCCTTGAATTACGCTGAAACCATGGTTGAATTACCTTGGAATGAGTTTACTCAGGATAATTTTGATCTCAAGCATGCTAAAAAGGTACTGGATGGAGATCATTTTGGCTTAGAAAAAGTTAAAGAAAGAATCATAGAATACCTTGCCGTCTTGAAGCTGAAGAATGATCTGAAAGGACCAATTCTTTGCCTTTATGGACCTCCAGGTGTGGGTAAAACCTCTCTCGGAAAGTCTGTAGCAGCGGCTTTGGGTAGAAAATACGTAAGAATGTCTCTTGGAGGGATGCATGACGAAGCGGAGATTCGTGGTCATCGCAAGACTTACGTAGGCGCGATGCCTGGCAAGATCATCCAGAATATGAAAAAAGTGAAGATCTCCAATCCAGTTTATGTACTGGATGAGATTGATAAGCTTTCTTCTGATTTCCGTGGCGATCCTTCTTCAGCTTTTCTTGAAGTGCTGGATCCGGAGCAAAACAATGCCTTCTTAGATAACTATTTGGAGGTAGAATATGACTTGAGTAAAGTGCTTTTCATTGCGACAGCAAATTCGCTGGATTCTATTCAACCTGCTTTGCGGGATAGAATGGAAATCATCGAAGTAACTGGTTACACGCAAGAGGAAAAGGTAGAAATTGCGAAGCGTCACTTAGTGCCAAAGCAACGAAAAGAGCATGGTTTGAAAGCTAAGCAAATTTCATTTGACAAGGGTGCTTTGGTTAAATTGATAGAAGATTACACTAGGGAATCAGGCGTAAGAAGCCTAGAAAGAGCAATAGGAAAAGTGGTCCGAAATATTGCTAAATCCATAGCGATGGAAGAGGAATATGATCCGAAAATCAATGCAGTAGCAGTAAGAAGAATACTGGGATCGGAGATTTTCGACAAGGAAGCTTACACGGATAACAACATTGCTGGCGTGGTGACGGGTCTGGCGTGGACAAGTGTAGGAGGAGAAATCTTATTTATTGAAACTAGCTTAAGTAGAGGAAAAGGTAAGCTTACACTTTCCGGGCAATTAGGAGAGGTGATGAAAGAATCGGCAATAACCGCTCTTTCTTACTTGAAATCGAAAGCTGATAAGTTGGGGATCGATCACCGGGTATTTGATCAATATGATCTACATATTCACGTTCCTGCTGGTGCAGTTCCTAAAGATGGGCCTTCCGCTGGTATTACGATGCTGACGGCTATGGCCTCTGTTTTCACACAAAGAAAAGTCAAAGCTAAAGTAGCGATGACTGGTGAGATCAGTCTGATAGGAAAAGTGATGCCTGTAGGAGGAATCAAGGAGAAGATATTAGCTGCCAAAAGAGCTGGAATCAAGGAAATTATCCTTTGCTACAAAAACCGACGTGATATCGAAGAAATCGATGCACATTATGTAAAGGGAGTGGAATTCCATTTTGTGAATAGAGTGGAGGAAGTATTGGAAATCGCTTTATTGAAAACGAAAGTCGATGACCCGCTTCAATTTAGACTACAACCTGAAAACGGAAAAGACAACCAGTAGGAATAGCAATGCTCCCTCTATTGGAGGCATTTTTACCTAAACTAACATACCATAACCGTTTAGATCGCAAGTGGCCACGTCGATCTGAACACATTTTAACCTAACATCATGGAAAAAATAATTTCACTTACTCCGAGACAGATTGTCGCTGAGTTGGATAAATATATTATTGGGCAAAACGATGCCAAGCGTAACGTAGCGATTGCTCTGAGAAATAGAATTCGACGCCTGATGGTGAAGACGGAGATCCAAAAGGATATAGTTCCAAACAACATTCTGATGATAGGTTCTACCGGTGTCGGCAAGACGGAAATTGCGAGAAGACTTGCCAAAATTGCCAATGCGCCATTTACCAAGGTGGAGGCCTCCAAGTTCACCGAAGTTGGTTATGTAGGGCGTGATGTGGAAAGCATGGTTAGAGACCTTGTGGAGCAGTCAGTAGCGCTTGTGAGAGAGCAGAAAAATGAGGCTGTAAAAGTGAAAGCTACCGAAGCGGTGGAAGAACTTATCTTGGATATTTTGATACCTCCAGTGAAAAGTGCCGGTTTCACTCGTGCTATCCCTGTGGATACGGAGGGTGATTCGGAGCCAAGTAGCGATGCAGAATTGAATGAGAGAACGCGTGATCGTTTTAGAGAAAAACTTCGTGACGGAGAATTAGATGATCGCAAAATCGAAATCAGCGTCAAAGCAGGCTCCTCAATGGGAGTAGGGATGATTGGAAATGGAATGATGGACGACGCAAGCATGGCCGGACTTCAGGATATGATTTCCAACATGATGCCTAAAAAAGTAAAAAAACGAAAAGTGAGTATTTCTGAAGCAAGAAAAATCTTGCTTGAAGAGGAAATGTCTAAGCTAGTTGATTTTGAGGAAGTGAAGGAAGAAGCAATCAAACTGGCAGAAAATAACGGAATTATTTTTATTGATGAGATTGATAAAATTGCTTCCAAATCCAGCAAGAATGGCGGTGGTCCGGACGTAAGTCGTGAAGGTGTACAGCGTGATTTATTGCCAATTGTTGAAGGATCAGCGGTAAATACCAAATACGGCGTGGTGAATACAGACCACGTACTTTTTATTGCTGCGGGAGCTTTTCATATCGCGAAGCCATCTGATTTGATTCCAGAATTGCAGGGTAGATTCCCGATTCGTGTTGAGCTGCAAAGTTTGACCCAGGAGGATTTCTCTAGAATTTTGCGCGAGCCAAAAAATGCACTTACCAAGCAGTATCAAGCGCTGTTTGAGGCGGAAGAAGTCTATCTTGAATTTACTGAGGATGCAATTGAGGAGATCGCCAGACTGGCATTTTTGATCAATCAGGAAGTGGAAAATATCGGAGCAAGAAGACTTCATACTGTGATGAGTCATCTACTTAATGACTTCTTATTTGATGTGCCGGATACAATCACTGCTAATTCTAAGATAATGGTGAACAAAGAAATGGTACTAGAGCGATTGAATACTCTCGTGAAAAATAGAGATTTGTCCCAGTATATTCTTTAATTGAGAACTTAAGTAGTTTAGCAATGCAAAAATCACTTCTTATACTTACTGGCCATAGCAAAGGCTTAGGGAGAGCCATTTTGGATACCTACCTGAAAAAGGATGAATTTGAAATTGTAGGGATTTCCAGAACGATACTTGGTCTCGAAGATTCCAAATTAAGCGAAATCAGTATTGATTTTGGGGATTTGGATGTGTTGGAGAATAAGCTTTCTGATTTGTTTCCAGCTGGGGATTTTAAAGAAGTGATCCTGATCAATAATGCTGGGTGGATAGGAGAGATCAAAGCAGTAGGAAGCCTTCAGGTGAGAATGATGAGGGAGAATGTTAATATTAATTTATTGGCTCCCATGTACTTGACTAACGCTTTTGTAGCGGCTTACAAAGACTTAGATGCGAAAAAAATCATCTGCAACATCAGTTCTGGTGCTGCTTCCAAGCCTATGGAAGGCTGGAGCAAATATTGCAGTACAAAGGCAGCCATAGCGATGTTTACGAAAGTTGCTGCAAAAGAAAATACCAATTCGCAATTCAGGTTTTTCAGCGTAGCTCCAGGAATAGTGGACACAGAGATGCAGCATGAAATCAGACTAGCTGATGGATTAGATTTTCCCGAAATCGAACGATTCAAAACGTACAAGGAAAATGGAGACCTATCCACACCTGAATCCGTGGCCGCCAAGATCAGCTACTTGCTACAGAATGAAAATGAATTCAAAGAAGTGATTCAGGATGTTCGGGATTTTGATTTGCCTTAGTTTTTACTGATGGTTAAATTGTCACCGCGAAACTCTCAAAATAATACTCGGGGAATGCAATCAGTTGTTTTAGCAATTCGATCTTGGAGACACAAACTTCGGCGATGAGAGCTCGCGTTATTCAATACTGATCACCGCGACTGCACACTTTTTACATCTTACTTTTTACTAATTTACTACTTACTACTTTTTCCCTTTTACTGCTGACAGCGTTTCAGCTCTTGTTTTTCGGGTAATCTGTAAACCAAAACTTTGCGTTTTCGGGTCTAAGCTGTATCCAATGTGCTGAATCAACGAGTAATCCATATTGTCCAGCAGTGGGGAGATTGTCAAAATTGCCACCGAAAAAATCAATAAAATCATTCATCCCTGGGTTGTGCCCAACTATGAAGATTAATTCATGTGCATCATCTTGTCTCTGTATGCATTTCAAAATCATAGAATAAGAGGCATGGTAGAGGTTTTTATCATAGACTATTTTTGATTTGGGTAGATGAAGTACCTCTGCAAGTAGTTCGGAAGTTTGTGAAGCGCGTATGGCTGTAGAACTAACTATGAGATCAGGAATTATGCCTTTTTCCTTTAATCTAAAGCCCATTTCTGGTACATCATCAAGTCCTCGAGTAGCTAAGGGCCTATCGTGATCTGTCAAATTGGAATTGTTCCAAGCAGACTTCCCATGTCTAACCAAAATTATTTTCTTCATTTTCGGAATAAAAGAATTATTATTTTGTTTTTTTTAATTGAATATTTATTTTAGCACTCTTTCAATTACAATTTATTACAAATTATTATGTCTACGGGAACAGTAAAATTTTACAATGAGGCCAAAGGGTTCGGATTTATCGTTGACGATGAATCTCAAAGCGAAGTATTCGTACACGCAACCGGGTTGGTAGATCAGATCGCACAGAACGACAAAGTAACTTATGACATCAAAGAAGGCAACAAAGGCCCTAATGCTGTCAATGTAAAAAGAGCTTAATTAAGATCTTTTTTTGTTAGCGAGAATCAATCCTCTGAAGTTTACTCTTCAGAGGATTTTTTATGTATACCTGTTGGCTCCTTTGATCCAACATCTAATTGTTTAGGACTTATATCTTCCCCTGGTCTGGATATTTTTTCCTGCCAGTTCGAAGGTATTGACTTAAGGTAAAGGTCTCTTTTTGGAAATGGGATCTCAATCTCATGTTCGGCGAATTTCTCGAAAATAGTACTCATCACCTCTGCACGTACATCTACCCAAATATCCATACTTTCCACCCAGAATAATACACGAAAGTCCACCGAACTATCATTGAATGTTTGCATATATACCTTTGGAGAAGGAGCTTTAAGTATTCTTTCTTGGCTCAGCACTTCTTCCAGCACAGACTTCACAGTTTTCATGTCAGAGCCATATCCAACTCCAATAATCAATTCTACTCTTCGTTTTTTATCAGAGAGCGTCCAGTTAATCAAGCTTTGCGAAAGCAAGTCGCCATTCGGGACTACAATCTCTGAACCATCATAAGCCTGAATCTTACTGGCCCTGATTCCTACCTCCTTCACAGTTCCGGAATTTTCTCCCACCTGAATCTCATCCCCGATCTGAATAGGGCGCTCAAAGGCTAAAATTACACCAGAAACGAGGTTGTTGATAATCGTTTGCAAACCGAAGCCAATGCCGACTGATAATGCTCCTAATACTATGGCGATTTTGTCAAATGGAATTTTGGCGGCTGTCATACCTATGAAGAACCCTATTGTCAAAACGGCAAGTCTGATAATTAGCACGGAACTTCCCAATCTCTGCTTCCTAGATATTGCTGTTTTCTGATCTTTAACCGACGCAAAATAAGCGATGTTATTAGCTAGAAAGGTAGATACATATAAAATGGTGATAAAAAGTAGAATACTACCAAATTGAAAAACAGTTTCCCCCAAGGTGCGGTCCTGAATAAGGAAGTCGTAAAACCATTTATAGACATCGTCAAAATATCCCAATTGCCATAAGACTCCGTACACCCAAATTGAGATGGCGAAAGCATACAGCAAGCCTTTCATTCGCTTCTGTAAATCCTGGAAATCAAAATAGGTGGTGAAGCCATCTGTCTCTTTTTTGCTATTCTCAATAAATAGATAAATAGCTTCCAGAAATACATTGACAAAAAGAAACAAGCCTATGCCTCTATAAAATAGTACAGCACCTGTGACTGCATAAGTTTTAGATAAATTAAATCTTCCCATCACATTTGTTAGGAAAGCGAATGTTTCAATGGCTATCAAAAAGATAGCGAGATACTTGACGAATTTGTGTCGTTTGTTTTCACTTGAATTGGCATACTTCAACAGCAAGATGCCCATGATAATGAATAGTATGGTTGATAAGAGGATGAACCATCTTTCTTGATACGCAACTTTCCAGTTCAAACTGCTTAAAGCAAGCAGTATGTAAGGGGTAAGGAAAACAAACCAGATTTTTTTAAAGTAATCTCCAAACTGTTCTTTAACCAGCAAGCTAGATGCTATGACCATCATCAATGACAAGATGGATATGAAAACTAAAGGAGGCTTATTGAAAACAATCAGAAATACAGGTACCAGAATTAGTAAAGTAGATATGAACGTATGCTTTTTAAAGTATTTGATACGATCAAGAATTAGGGAGGCAAAATCTTTTTGCTTACTAATTTCATTGATAGTTGATTTTATTTTTAAATAGAATAAAATTAAAATCACTACGCATATCAGAAAAATGTAACCTGTCCGCTCCAGGTAAGCTTTCATCAACGCGATATTAAATTCCATTGACTCTTTGACTACAGATGAGAAAATTATGTCGCCTGAATATGTGGAGGGCTGCCATGCGTAGTTGATTTCTTTAGTCCAATATTGCCTATCTAGTCTCTTTTTGTTTTGATTTAAGTATTGTTTTAAAGACAGAAAAACCACAGCGTTTTCAGATATTCTAGCTTGAAACTTTGCTGTTAGGATCTCTTGTTCCAAGTAAATGCTGTCAATTGTTCTCAAGGAATTATTTAGCATTTTGAGCTCATGATTAATCTCAGGAATCAGAGTTGAATCACGCAGCGTCATAGCAAAAAGTGAATCTGATTTAATTGCATTTAGTTTAGTACCTACATCAGTTAGAATTTCGACACGTTCTTGAATTCTATTTTGGAAGGATTTATTAAGGTCCCCGACGGTAGCGACCAAATTTTCCATACCTATCAAATAGCGATGGTTGAGGTACTCAGAATCTCGTTCAGTCCTAGCCTTTATCCTTACCGCGATAAGATTTATTTCAGGAAGCTGAGTGGACATATCCGTCGTGTCCAAGTAATCTGAGAGTTCTATCTTTATTTCGCTCAGATCGAAGGCATATTGCTGCGCTTTATTGATTACTTGAGTGAGAACAGCACCTGCGGATTTGGGAGCCTGAGCAGGTGCGGGTGTTGTGCCCTCAAATTTGAAAAGCGTGTCAATAGCTGTGATAGAATTTGATTTATTAGTTTCTGCTGGGGCTGCATTATTTTGGGCTTGGCCTAATAGTGAAATGGAAAGGATAAAACTTATTGCTAATAACAAGCGCTTCATAAATTCAGATTTGAGTTTAATATAGAGAAAATCGTTCTAAATGGCATTTGAAGCACAAACCTTAAGTACTATTCGCGATTTTGTGAGATTAATTTTCTTCTATATGCAAGGATACAAGATTTACGGACGATATGATTTAGCTTATATTAAACATCCAGCGGTAAAATTGAGTTACAGACTTACCAGTTAACTATGGAAGTTAGAAGCTGAGAATTTACAGTAATGTGCTCAAATGCGGTTAATTCATGTTAATTTGACCAAACGCTTAAATTTTAAGCTGTTATAGTTGGACCTTTTTGAGCGACAATCAGTTTATGTAGTTGTAAAATAAACCAAAAAAATATGAGCAAAAGACAATTCTTTCTGGGAATGCTTCTTGCCTCTTTAATCGGAGGCATTGTCGTCCTAGCGGGCGTTAGGTTTCTCACGCAACCAAACAGTGGAAATAGCTTCGATGAGAAGCAGCCAATGAGTTTTGCCAACTTACTTTCAGGGGCTGAATTCACGGTTCCTGATGGAATCAATTTTGTAGCATCAGCTGAAGCAGTGGTACCGGCAGTGGTTCATGTGAGAAGTGAAATGACCTATTCTGGTAGCAGCAGAGGCCGTAGAGATCCTATAAAGGAGTATTTTGGGATACCTCCCAGAGAAGAACAGGGAGGAAGCGGCCAAGAGCGACCTTCTGTGATGAGTACAGGCTCAGGAGTGATTATTTCGCCAGATGGCTATATAGTGACAAACAATCATGTAGTAGAAAATGCTACAAGGCTGCTGATATCTCTGGATAACAATAAGCGATACGTGGCCAAAGTAATTGGAACTGATCCAACAACCGATCTGGCCTTATTGAAAATTGACGCCGAAGGATTGCCTTTTGTAAGGTTTGGAGATTCTGACATGACTAAAATTGGAGAATGGGTGCTTGCTGTTGGGAATCCATTTGATCTAAACTCTACAGTTACTGCAGGAATTATTTCTGCAAAAGCCAGGAATATCGGGATTCTTAGAAATGTGGAAGATAATCTTTCTGTGGAAGCATTCTTACAAACTGATGCGGTAGTAAATCCAGGTAATTCAGGAGGAGCACTTGTCAATCTTGCTGGAGAGTTGATCGGTATCAATACTGCTATTGCGAGCAAAACAGGAACATTCAATGGCTATTCATTTGCAGTGCCAAGTACGCTGGTGAAAAAAGTAATGGATGATCTCATGAAGTATGGTACTGCACAACGAGCTTTGCTTGGCGTTGGGATCTTAGATGTTAGTCAAGAGCTAGCTGAGGGACTTGGAGTTGATTTTCCAGTAGAGCAAGGAGTCTATGTAAGCCAAGTAAATAAGAATAGTGGAGGCGAGGAAGCTGGTCTCAAGGCAGGTGATATTATCGTCAGCGTGGACGGCAGAGTGACTAATAATGTAGCTAACCTGCAGGAAATGGTTGCAAGAAAGCGACCTGGGGACAAAGTAGATGTGGAATATATCCGTGGTGGAAAAACAATAAAAACTAATGCAACACTGAAGAATTTTGCGGGAACAACAGACATCGTAGAGAAAGTAATCCCTATAACCTATGAATTTCAAGGGGTTAGCTTCGAAGAAGTGCCGCAAGGAATAAAGACACAATTAGAGCTTGCTGGTGGAGCTGTAATTGCATCAGTGAAGGGTGAAAAATGGAAAAATGCCGGCGCAAGAGCAGGATTTATCATTACGTCCATTATTACAGAAAGCGGAAGAGTTAGGATTACTAGCGTAGATAGATTACTAGAAGTTTTAAATGATACAGAAGGTGATCCTATAGTCGTACTCGGAATGTTCCAAGATGGTACGGAATATTACTTTGAGGTAAATTGAGTGAATAAAAATTGATAAATGGACAGGCCGCTGAGAGATCATCGGCCTGTTTTTTTGTGATTAGGTGTAGAAGGACAGGTTTTCTGAACATATTTACTATTTTACTTCCCCAATAAATTCACTCCGTATGAAAAAATATTTTTCAAGTTTTACTTCTTGCTTTTTACTGTTGATTTTAAGCAATACCGTTCTAAGTCAAACTCCATCCACCAAACTTGTTCCCCAAGGAAATCAGCCATTAAATGGGGTTTCTGCTACTCGTTTGGATCGTATAGATCAAATGCTAGATCAAACCCTAAGCGATAACCAAGTTCCCGGTTTGGTAGCGTTAATTGTAAAGGACGGGAAGATAGTCTATCATGAAGCCAAAGGTTTCGCCGATGTTCCTTCCGGTACTCAGATGGCTAAAGATCAAATTTTTAGAATTGCTTCTCAGACCAAAGCAATCACTTCCACTGCGGTGATGATGCTTTGGGAAGAGGGGAAGTTTAAACTGGATGATCCGATCTCAAAGTTTATTCCTGAGTTCTCTGATCCTCAGATTTTGACTGGGTTTCGGAATGCAGACTCTTCTTTTTCTTCCGAAAAATCCCCACGCCAAATCACCATTAGGCACCTGATTACTCACACTTCTGGAATAGGATATGGGATGATCGACGGCAATGAGCAGATGAAAATGATTTATGCTAAAGCTGGAATAGTAGATTTATTTACCACCGAGCCTGTGAAAATCAGTGATAACATTAAGAAACTGGCAAAGTTGCCACTTCATCATGCGCCAGGCACTAAATATACCTACAGTGAAGGTCTCGATGTGTTGGGTTACTTTATAGAAGTGATCTCAGGGATGCCATTTGATGAATTTCTCCAAACTAGGATTTTTGATCCAATGGGAATGAAAAATACAGGATTCTATTTGAATGAAGCTCAGGGTAAAAAACTAGTGACAATACACCGAAAAATGAATAATCAATGGGAGTCTTATCCTATGACTTTCTATGATCCTGATTACCCTAAAACTGGCTCAAAAACCTTCTTTTCTGGTGGAGCAGGACTTTCATCGACTGCTGAGGACTATGCCAAATTCCTGCAAATGTATCTCAATGGTGGAGTTTACAATGGAACGAGATTTCTGAGTTCTACTACGATCAAAACTATTATGAGTAATCAAGTGGGTGATTTATTAGGTAATGGTGGAAAAGATTATGGATTAGCCTTTGGACTTGTGGATGAAAACGGAGTAACACAAGGTGGGATCGGAAGCTTAGGAACCTTTGATTGGGGTGGATATTTCAATACCCAGTATTTCGCAGATCCTGTGACCAATACTATAGGGATATTAATGAAGCAAACCCAGGGAGGAACTGGGGATGAATCTGCTTGGAAGTTCCGGCAAATGGTTTTTGCTGCAATTGAATAGTGAATCCGCTTGTCTGACAAGAACGATTACAAACTTTCTAAGCGATTGAAATTACGTTCTTTTGTAACCCATCTCATAAGAGGCTTAAACGCTTTCAGACGTGATGCATTAAAAAAAGGGAAGCCAGTCGACTTCCCTTTTTTTTTGTGTGCTTGTCCAACTAAGTCGCATAAACTACTTATGCTCTCGGCGCTTCCTTTGTGCCCTTCGCAGTTAAAGAAACCTTAATCTACGACCAACTTATAGGTAGGATCCTCGATCACATTGACATCGATCAGCTCATCAGCATTCGCTAGTAGCTTTTTGCAATCAGGGCTCAGATGCTTCAAATGTACTTTTTTACCTACTTTATGATAGCGCTCAGTCAATTTGTTTAGAGCTTCAATGGCGGACATATCCACTACACGACTTTCTTGGAAATCTATGATCACTTCAGCTGGATCATTGAGTACATCAAATTTCTCATTGAATGCTGCAATAGAACCGAAGAACAGGGGGCCAAACATCTCGTAATGCTTTACTCCATTCGCATCGATATTCTTTCGAGCACGGATTCTTTTAGCATTGTCCCAAGCGAAAAATAATGCTGCTAGAATTACACCTACTAAAACAGCCAAGGCCAAGTTGTGCAAGAAGGCAGTAATCAAGGTTACCAAGACCATCAAGAAAACGTCCGATTTTGGCATTTTGGTAAATGTTCGAAGGCTTGCCCATTCAAAGGTGCCTATAGAAACCATGATCATCAGGCCTGTCAATGCTGCCATTGGAACTTGCTCTATTAAGCTAGATCCAAACATGATGAATACTAAAAGCATGACGGACGCTACAATTCCGGAAAGTCTCGCTCTTGCTCCAGATGAGATATTAATCAAACTCTGGCCAATCATGGCGCAACCACCCATTCCTGAAAACACTCCAGAAAGCATGTTGGCAATACCTTGTGCAACAGCTTCCTTGTTTCCGCGACCTCTTGTCTCAGTGATTTCGTCTATTATGTTTAGCGTCAATAAACTTTCAATCAAACCAACACCGGCTACAATCGCAGCATAAGGGAAAATAATCTGAAAGGTCTCAAATGTGAAGGGAACAGCAGGAAGGTGAAAAGGAGGGAAGCCACCTTTGATGGCTGCAATATCACCAACAGTTTTGGTGTCAATATTTAAAACAGTAACCAATCCAAATACAACCAAGATTGCCGTCAACGATGCTGGAACTGCTTTAGTTAACTTTGGTAAACCCCAAATGATCAACATGGTCAGGAAAACTAGTCCAAGCAATATATATAATGTAGAGCCAGACAACCAGCTTCCATCACCACCTTTGAATTGATCTAATTGAGACATAAAAATGATGATGGCTAGGCCATTAACAAATCCAAAGATTACTGGATGAGGAACTAGGCGCATTAATTTACCAAGCTTCAAGGCTCCAGCTGAGACTTGCAGTATACCCGCCAAAACAACCGCAGCGAAGACATATTCTACGCCGTGAGTCGCAGCTAAAGTTACGATCACCACCGCTACAGCACCTGTAGCTCCAGAGATCATTCCTGGACGGCCTCCCAGAATGGAGGTAACAAGCCCCATCATAAATGCAGCATATAAGCCAGTGAGCGGCGAAAGTCCAGCGATCAATGCAAAAGCTACAGCCTCTGGAATAAGTGCCATGGCTACTGTAAGACCAGAGAGAACTTCCGTTTTGTAATCAACTTTTTGGCTGAAGTCGAATAGGTTGAAATATTGTTTCAATGTGTAAATAGGTTTAGCGAGAGAAGTCGCTCATGATGAAAACAGGTTGCAAAGATAGACAAAAAGCGCAATTCGAAATTTTATTTGGCGGATTAGCCTTAATATCTCGCTTTAACTAGCAGTCTAAGCTGGTTGGAGAGATACTTTGTTACATAAGATAGGAAGGAGTTGATTCAATTGGGCAGGTGAAAAATATGATTATCGTCTGTAGAAATAGGAGAACATTATATGCAGCTTTTAATTGATCTGGTAAAATGATAAAACCCTTCAGGATTCCTTTATAAGTAATCTCTTTTTCTTTTATTGGCCATTATCCCTTTAGGATTTCCAAGTCTGAAAGGTTGATAAGATTATTGAAATCGTATCCCGATAAGTTGATTAATTCCCAGAGGGATGATATCGATTAAATTCAATTAGCATGGTTAGGCTACTGCTTTTTTGATGAAAAATAAATCCCACTACTGGAGAAGCAGAATAACATACTCTGTGCTTGCTGTGCTAAACATTGTGTTTTTCGCGACAAATAAAAAAAAGGATAGCCGTGTGGCTATCCTTTTAAGTAGGTGCTGTTTTGAATTAATTGTTTCCTCTTGATGTACTAGAACTTGTTCTTGTAGTACCAGAAGAAGTTCGAGAAGTCGAAGCGGGTGCTGTTCTAGAACTAGTAGAACTTCCAACCTGTGGAGTAGACCGACTAGTCGCTGGTATAGATCTAGTCTGAGAACTTGGGGTACTCCAAGTCGTTGGACTTGTGGACTGCGTTCTAGAAGTCGCCGGCTGTGTTCTTGTAGAAGTACTTGGCGCTGTTCTATTTTCAGTTGATCTCATTACCGGAGCAGACTGAGTTCTTGTTTGAGTTGATCTTGTCTCAGGCTGTCTGCTACTTTCTGTTCTTACTGTTGGAGCAGAAGTTCTGGTCTCATAACTCCTAGAGTTGGTATAGTCTCCTTGACTCTCACGAGTTGGTGTGGAGGTTCTAGTTTGAGTGCCCGAATATGGTGCAGTCTCAAATTCGCCACGGTTAGAAGTAGGGGAGGTAGATCTTACACCTGAGGACTCAGAGCGACTAAGACTTGCTCCACTACTTTCTTGAGATCGTGATGTACCTGCGGAAGTGCTGGCTGATCGGCCAGATACTGCTTCTGATCTACTAGTCTGGCTAGAAGGCCTTGCAGCAGGTTGCGTTCTAGCATCTCCGGATGATAGTGTTCTAGATGGTCTGGCAGCAATAGTAGTTCCATTTGCACTTTGCAAATCAGGTCTATAAGCACTTACAGAATTTCTCGAAGCAACAGTTCGACCTGCGGAATTACTGCTTTCTACTCTACGTTCAGGGTAGGATCGTTTCGTCACTCGTTCCACCTCTTTTTGTGATGGTCCACCGTAGTAGTGGTTGTTGTTGTAAACTATGGTATTGTGAATAATGGTCGTATTATTATAGATGTTTACTCTTCGTCCATAAGGCACATAGTAATTGTAAGCATTTGCGTAGCCAAATCTTCGTTGAGGGACAAACACCCAATAGTTTGCAGGAATGTTTACTCTAAAGTTAATGGAGAAACCAGGTCCCATCGGTGCCCAGCCATAGTATCCACCACCTGATCTCCAGTCCACCCAAGCAGGTCCCCAGTTATAATCAGGGATCCACGCCCAGCTGCGGTAGTTGTCGTCGTAGTACCATCGTCCGTAGTGGAAAGTCGCCCATCCCCAGTCGTAATCTGAAACCCAGGTATTGCCATAACCAGTCATTACCCAGTGCCCGTTGGTGCCATAAGGATGGAAATCGTCATAAACAGAAGGCAACCATACATAGCCATATCGCCCATCTTTCACCCAATCACCATAAGGCATCAATTCATCATAGAATACTTGAAAGGAAACTCCTGCAGGTTTATTTGCTTTAGCTTCAGCAGGCATAATCCAAATTAAAGCGATGATGCCCATCATCAAGTTTCTCATCCATCGCGGTACTTGTAGAGTTTTCATGTATAGTGGGTTTAGAAGTTAAATAATTGGTTTGACATTCTTGTTGGCTTAATAATCTTCTTCTTTATAGATGCAATTACCTATTAAAAGGATGCATGCATACTAAAACCAAAATCAGGCCAAGTTTCTCATGTTCATTGAAATGAATTAGCTGACAGGTCCTTTTACGTAAAAAAATAGATCAACAGTTCCCTGAAATTCAGATGATTTCTTAAGATTGTCTTAAGAAATGGCAACATATATAAAAATATTAATTAAGTTATTTTAGGCTAAAAAATATTTTTGATATGGTTTTTATGTTTTAAGATAAAAAATCAGAGATGATTGTGGAGGTTTTCTTGAAAAAGTTTTTTACAACTGCAGTAAAAAATTTTAACTGTACCGAATCTTGCGACTAACCAAATTGAATTCTTTAGGCATCTCTACAAGTCTTTCAAAGTTGTTTAGGTATTTAGTTGCTACTGGAAAAGAAGCGTATGTGTATTTTCTTAATTAAAGCTGCTTCTTTTAAAGCTATTTTCGAGTCACCTTTATCGTTTACAATGCTACAATCATCTCTCAATCTTTAGATCAAAAAGTAATGTTTTACTCCATGAGGTTTTGTTTTTAAGTACTTATTTTTGGCAATATCCAGGATGATCTGTAGCTGGGCCATATCAACTCATTGGCAGCAGCATTCCCGGTGAACTCTCTTTTCTCCTCATTCCAAATCAATTCCTCAGCTCCAATTCTTGCTGCGATATTTGGGATGTGGGCATGCATTGCTGCAATTCTACCAGCCTCTGGAGGACAAATAGGTTGATTTCTTGTTTTGATGCATTCTACAAAATTGGCAACGTGGAGATTGTGGCTGTCAGTCATTCCTTCCAGTTTTTTAGCTTCTATTTTTGGGGCTTTCGCCTCTGGATCCCATTCCGGATAGATTTCATATCCACTGCGATTCACTACTAGCGTACCTTTTTCGCCAACATATCCTATTCCATAAGGTTTGCCATATGGCCCGGTTTGTAGTCCGCCATTCATATCATAATTGATCAAAAAGTCTTTTTTAGGATAGAGGACATTCATCGTATCAAAGGTGTCTCGATCCCGGTTTGCCAAATCTACATTAGCTGCATAAGTCAAAACTCGAGAAGGGACTGCAGGTGTAGCTTCCGCCCAGATCGCCATATCCAACAAGTGCACGCCCCAGTCAGACATCAGCCCTCCGCCATAATCCCAGAAATGCCTCCAGCTTCCATGAAAACGATTTGGGTTAAAGTCTTTGTCAGGTGCAGGTCCAAGCCAAAAATTATAATCTACTCCTGCAGGAATTGGAGTCGTTGGTTGAATAAAATTGCCAAGTCCGTAATTGAAGTTTGACCAGATATTTACCTTTCTAATTTTACCTATGTATCCACCTTTTACCAAATCGCGGGCCTCGATAAACGCGCGTCCTGAGCGTTGTTGTTGACCCACCTGCATGATTCGATGGTACTGATTTGTCGCATCCACCATTAACTCACATTCGCCTATTGTATTCGCCATCGGTTTTTCTACATAAACATCCTTCCCAGCTTGACATGCAGCTACAGTGATCAGGCAATGCCAATGATCGGGCGTGCCGATTATTACCGCATCCACATCGTTGCGTTCCAACAAGATTCTGAAGTCCGTATATCGATTCGGTTTTTTACCGGTCGCAGATTCTACTTCCTCGATTCTCCGATCAAGCACATTTTGGTCTACATCACAGAGAGCTACACAATCGACTTCCGGCAATGCGAGATGATGACGAAGAATTCCAAATCCCATATTATTGCAACCTATGAGTGCTACCCTAACCCGGTCACTTGCAGCGATGCCTTGTTTGGCTTTTAGTAGAGAAGGTGCAAGCCAAAGTCCGCCAGCGATGATTCCAGTAGATTTGATAAAGTGGCGTCGGTCGGTCATTAGGTTTTGATTTTTAATAAAGTGAAAAATGGTGAATTCAAAATACGGGAAATAGTGATGAATAGAAAGTTCGGCAGAATAAAATCTGGTAAAGAATGTTTTCTAGCTTAAAAAAAAAATTTCATAAATGAGCGTGTAAACAAATTAGCTAGCTGGAGTAACATCTTACAACTCAAAGGATATAAGTTTTTCCAACTCTTTAATAAAGAGGAAAAAACTAAATTTTTTTTTAGCATAAAAATATCGTTTGCGGATATTTAGCTACGTTTTAAGGATTAGTTGACCCAGTAATTATCCTAGCAGGACTAACATCTTTCCAAATAATTGTATTTAGGTCTGGCAGATAATTTGTCACAAGAGTTGATCTTACTAATTCTTTCTGGAAAGGCCGATTGGGGAAGTAGATTAAAAAAAATACATTCATGATCAGCATGCTTTTTAAGAAATGTGTCAGTTGTACATCTTTTTTAAAAAAGTATTTCAAAAGCAATTAGATTAATACTCAGTCTCCTTTATGCAAATACCGCATATCTGAATATGATCTTTAAACATTGTCTGATGCTATCTAAGGGAAATATATTCTAGTAGCATATTGATCCTAATTATAAATTTGGGTCCTATGAAATTGATTAACTAAAATTGATGAATTCATTTATTGTAGTACTCTTCATAATTGGGCTAGTAACATTTTCCATGGCCTGGATGCCTTTTCTATCTAAGAAACTTGGAGTATCCTATTCTGTATTCTATATGGCTGCGGGAGTTTTGCTGTATTGGCTATTTCCCGATCACCTGCCCAGTCCACTCCCTCAAGAAAATGAATCTGTCGTACTTCACCTAACAGAACTGATTGTTATCATTTCATTAATGGGAGCGGGCTTAAAGATTAAACGTACCTTTTCTTTAAAAAATTGGAGCTTACCATTGCGTTTGGTATTCATAGGCATGCTGCTAGGAATAGTAGTTTCTGCATTGTTGGGTTATTTTATGTTGGGCCTGAACTTGGCTGCAGCTCTATTATTGGCCGCAGTATTAGCGCCTACCGATCCAGTGCTAGCCTCAGATGTCCAAGTTAGTCCTCCTAACGAAAAGAAGGATTCAGAAACAAAATTTGCCTTAACCGCAGAGGCTGGAATCAATGATGGGTTAGCGTTCCCATTTACCTGGCTAGCAATAACTGTTGCTGCGATCAGTGCTGGGATTGATGATACACTGTGGAGTTGGTTAACGTTCCATTTCATTTACAAAATAGTAGCAGGATTAATAGCAGGGTTTTTATTAGGCAAGGCCGCAGGTTATTTGATTTTCGATTTCTCTAAAAAGTATAAGTTTTTAGAGAAATTAGATGGGTTCGTTGCGCTATCGATGACTTTGTTGGTATATGGACTTACTGAAATGATACATGGATATGGGTTTATAGCTGTATTCGTTTCCGCGCTGACGCTTCGTAACTATGAGAAGAACCATGAGTACCACGAGTCCATGCACTCATTTACGGATCAAGTAGAGAGGATTTTTGTAGTTCTTTTATTGATGCTTTTTGGAGGGGCTATCTCACTGGGTGTTCTAGAAAACTTAACTTGGAATATGGTATTTTTTGTGTTGTTATTACTTCTTGTCATTCGCCCGGTAGTTGGCTATTTGAGTCTGCTGGGTACGGATATTTCAAAAAGGGAAAAATTGACAATCAGTTTTTTTGGTATCAGGGGTTTGGGTTCAATTTTCTATCTGGCTTTTGCATTCCAAGAAATCAGTTTTGAGTACCAGGATGAGCTCTGGTCTATTGTGTCATTAACTGTAGCCTTGTCAATTTTAATTCATGGACTTACAGTCAGCATGGCTATGAAAAAAGTGGGTGATTAAAAGGATTTGGCTGTCTCCAGCAAGGAATTAAGGCTAGGCTCTGCCCTGAGACTAACTTTCTATGATAACTCCTAAAAAGATATTATTAGATTTTTGCAGCTGTTTTACTCGGCTTGCCTGACTAAAGATAAAAAGTCTGGAATACGCTCATGGGTTCTATTTGAAAGTTGGAAAGAGGGTGGTGTGAGAGTCGTACTCCCGCTGTGCGGGACAGTCTGCGGGCTTATTACTCAAGGCCGACTTGTTCAGAGGGCCTAATTTTTTTATTTTTCTATTGATATTTCAAACTCTTTCAAGCATTCGTCTAATAATTGGCCATCATTATGAATGCACCGACAAAACTCAAATCCAACAGCTTCATTTCTAGTGTTCTCAAATTGCTTGTTACAGTCTGACAGAGAATTTCTTGGCATGACGTCATATCCAAATCGTGCAAATGAAATCGTAAGCACCACAGTAATAAGTACTCCAGAGAAAAACAAAAATGGAAATTTTGTACTGTATTTCGTTGGCTTTTGTACAATACCAAGGTCGGAGAATTGTTTTAGAGGCAATAGATATCTAATCCTATCATAATTCCATATAAGAAGATATAGGTTGGCCAAAACCATCAAAGGTGATGTTACAATCGACCCTTCAAAACGAACTGCATATGAGAGTAACCAAATATTTATAATAATTGGAAAATATAACACCGCTCCTAAAGCCACAGTTCTAGGTATTAGCAACAAAACAGCGGCAACTACCTGAGCAATTCCTATAAATGTATAATAATAGCCTGTGCGATGTAATGCTTCCAAATAAGCTCCCATTGGATGAATGTCTGATAAGCCACTTGCAAATCTTTCACCTAAAATTTTCACCATTCCCGCAACTATAAAAGCATAGGCTAATACCAATCGACAAAAGATTGAAAATAGCCAATACCATCTATTTCCCTTGATTTTGAGATAGAATTGTTCGAATGTTTGTGGCGTGTTCAATTGATTGAAGATTAATTAATAATACCTAAAATTTTGCCAAATCCACCACGTACCCATCATTTGATCAGCCTCTTATCCAGAATATAGATTCTATTTCTTTCGCATTTGATGATTCCAATTGTTTTCCAAATTGCTGAGAACTGCTGTGACATTCAGCTTCCTTGTGGCATTAAGCTCTCCTAATTCCTTATGGGTGAGAAAAACATCAATTGGTTGGGATTGTGGTTTATCTACAGCCGTGTTTTTAAAAATCTTAAAATATAAATATAAAGTAAACAAGAAAGGCTAGCCGAAAAATCGACTAGCCTTTTAAACTATCTGCTGCTGAGACAATCTCCTCTCATCATTATGAAATAGACTTATATCCTTACATGATAATGATATATTTATTAGTTTATTTTTTATCTATTAAGTATATCCACTTTTACACCAGTAAAACATTAAAAGCAATATATTCTATGGTAAACACTTGTAATGAGGCTACTTCGGTCACCTTCTCCAGATAGCTATCGGAAAGTATAATCGCTAGTCATGCTTTCAAAACTTACATGATTTCGGATAATCATATTATTTAATTATCTAAATATCTTTGCTATTGTAGGTATTGGATCTTTTATAGTTAATTCTAAATACGTGTTATTATAATGTAAGTAGTTTTGCTTTGTGAACCGCTTCATCATCATTTTTAAGGCATCGCCACTTCTTATTACAATTTTATTTGAAGCACTCGTTTTAGGAACTTCTTTTTTTAATGCTAACAGGCAAGAAGTATATGGGAAATTTACGCCTGTAAATAATGTAGCAAGAACACTTGCCCAATACCGTGGATTCATTTCAATGACTTTAAAGTCTTGGGTATTTTCATCATACCTTAAAGCTATATTATTGACCCCAGTCCAATTGAATTTTTCAACAATTTCTTTTACAATTTCGTAAACTGCTTCATTATCAGCAAATTCCATTGCATATGCCCAAGGGTCATCAATTACATACTTGATACTTTTCTGAATTGTATGAATTATAATTTTTCCATCAATACTTATAACACTACAATCAATATCATAACCATTTATATAAGATTGAATAACGTGATCTTCAGAATTTTTAAATTTATTATTCCAGTTATATAGTTCTTGTATATTTTTAATTATCTGTATACCTCTCCCTCCGCATCCAATAATTGGCTTTAAAATTATTGGAAAAGTGAGCGTTGATATAATATCATCTAAATTATCGGTTGATTTAAAAAGTATTGTTTCGGGCTGAGGGAGGTCGTTTACTTTAAGCCATTTTGAGAGAAGCCACTTATCATTGGCTGTATCAAAAGCTTCAATTTCCGGGATAGGGGCAACAGCGATCAGTTTTGAGAGAATATCCTTATTCGCTGCAGCTAGACGAATAAATTCTATGTCAATTGGCAATAAAATGTCTGCGTTTGTTTCTTCTATTGCCTCAATAATAGCCTTTAGTTTCCCTTCTTCAGTTTCTACATTGGGATAGTGTAGGAATTTTGTGATGTGTCGTGAATAACGGACAGGATGATTCTTATCCTTGGATAAAACAAAGATTTTAATTTTCTTTATTTCTCCTAAACATCTAACGATTGACAGTGTGTTCGGCGTATCTCCGTCTGGAATCAAGACGGAAAATGATACTTTGTCTACTATTTTTTGCATTTTAAAAATATTAAGGATAAAACGAGATATAAACTAAATCTTATTTTTAAGAAAAATGTTTTTGCTTAAAAAGTGGTTTTTCTCATTAAAAAATCCTTTTTTTAAGGATTGATATTTCAGTTCTAAATATGAATAAAACTATGTGATTTTTTTCATCTTCCAAAAGAAAACTCAGATTATTTTAATAATAAAATAATAATAATATAACATTTTTTAAAAGGCTAAATATATTTATATGCCTTATCGGTAATGTCTAATTAATTGCCTGTATATAGCCTATATATTCCTAAATCCTTATTAGAAAAATTATATCATTACGATGAAGAAAAATATTAAAGTGTACTAATTTTTTGAATCATTACTAAGGGATTCGATATTGTAAATAAGGCATTAAACTACCTGGTAATTAAGTGTTTCAGGTTCATGTATAGGCGTTTGCTATTCACAATTGAACCAATTGAGTAGTTTTAACTAACTCAAATAATTAATAAAGAAATATTTAGGTTTGACCGCATAAAACTACGTTGATCTCCAGTCATTTAGCTGTGCTTCAATATATTGATGATATAAACAAGCTAACACTCTAGTTTACACCATTCTAACACAACTTTATTACAGTTGTTCTAGGTGTGTCAGGAGTAGTGTAGAATGGAGGCTGCTATTTTATGTAGTTGGAGTGAAACCCAAAGTTTGATACATGGTCTGGTGCACACCGCCAATTTCTATTGAGCTTTCAAAACTTTTGCATAGGTAAATGTAAGGTCTAGCACCTTCTTGCCTAGGTTATAGTTAAAGATCAACTATCAATTAATCTGATTTATATCCAGAATGTAGATTCTATTCCTATCGTATTTGATGATTCCTTTTGTTTCTAAGTTGCTAAGAACTGTGGTGACCATCTGCCTGCTTGTTGCAGTGAGCTTGCCAATTTCCTTATGGGTGAGCTTCATATCCACATGCCACTGATTTGGAAATCCGGCGATTTGCCTTCCAAATTCAGTAGTAAAGTCCTTGATAAACCAAGTAATTCTTTGTTCTGAAGTCTTAAAAATCAAGTTCTCCAGGCGGGTTTGTATTTTCTTGATTCGAAGACCGATGAACTTGGTGATGGCGAAATTTAAATCGGGATTTTTAGCCATCAGCTCTTTGAAACGCTCTTGATTGACTTTGCAAATGACCACATCCTCTGTAGCTATAGCCAAATCTTCTCTTAAGTTATCACCTGCCAAAACTAGCTCTCCAAATATTTCCCTTGGTCCTAGAATACTCAGGATCATTTCTTTCCCTGTATCGGAAACCTTTGAGATTTTGACCTTGCCCTTTTTCAAAAAATAAATAGTTCTCGCTTCATCCTGCGGAAAATATACAGCCTGATTCTTCGCCACATCAGCCATGACTGTCATCTTCTCTAAATCCATAAGCTCATGAGGCTTCAGCACATTCATCATACTGAAATTATCAAGGTACCAGATGTTGGCGTTTTCAATCATAGCGGGAATTGATTAACTATTTAATCGAACAGGATAGGCTCAAATTAGTTATTAACTGGGATACTATCCGATAAATTGATGTCTGTCTTTATAAAGACACTTTAAATGATGTGATTTTCGTAGTTTAAATCCTTATTCGTTTTTCTAACCAACAACCAAAAACGAATTATAATAAACCAACAACTCAAACAAATTATCCATGATACTCAACTCATTTCAGCAGAAGCTTAACGACGAAAACCCATATGATTTCTCCGGATTAAAAGCCGTTTTTCTCAATTGCACCTTAAAGAAATCACCTGAGAAATCTCATACCTCGGGTTTGATCAGCATGAGTCAGGCCATCATGGAAGCTAATGGTGTTTCGGTGGAAGTAATTCGGCCAGTAGATCATCAGATCGCTTTTGGAGTATATCCCGATATGACAGAACATGGCTGGGAAATAGATGAGTGGCCTGCGATTCAGAAGAAAGTGATGGATGCAGATATTCTCGTGCTCTGCACACCAATCTGGCTAGGCGACAAATCTTCCATCGCAACGATGGCTATCGAACGCTTGTATGGCCTTTCTGGTGAAGTGAATAAGCAAGGTCAATATGCCTATTATGGACGTGTTGGCGGATGTTTAGTGACAGGAAATGAGGATGGAATTAAGCATTGTGCAATGAATGTCCTCTATTCCTTGCAGCATTTGGGCTATTCTATTCCACCACAGGCAGATGCAGGTTGGATAGGAGAGGCGGGTCCAGGGCCTTCATATATGGATAAAAATTCTGGTGGACCTGAGAATGAATTCACCAATAGAAATACAACCTTCATGACCTGGAACTTGATGCACTTGGCAAAAATGCTGAAAGACCAAGGTGGTATTCCTGCCTATGGAAATCAGCGAACTGAATGGGATGCCAAATCGAATAAAGATCATCCAAATCCTGAGTATAGGTCGTAGAGGGATGATTGATTTTCTATCTAGGGTGAAAACTGTAGCGTATTAGTAGAGCGCTGGTGGCTTAGACTGGGTGAAGTTTTCAACTTCACCCTTATTTTTTTTCAATTTATACTTGACTTGGGCAAGAAGGTGTAAATAACTACCGACAACTATATGGAACTACACCTTTTGATCTCAACACTTATTCCACTTCACTCGGAGAGGACTTTCTTTGTTACTTTTGAAGGCCAAAAGTAACCAAAAGCCTTTTCCCTAAATGATTCTTCAAATCAGTGATGGCTCTGCTAAAATGATTTTTTGTAGGTATACACGCTTTTCCACCAATAATGAGACAAAAGTTTTCCCAGCTTTGGTTAACACTAACATTGAGGCAGCTTCGGTCACCTGTCTTCTGTCTTCCGTCCAAGTGAGCAAAGAAAATATTGTTTCTGACCTCATTGCGGATAATCATGATCTATTAATTCCCGATTTGATTTCTGAGACTCGTTCTCCACTAAAATTTGGCGGATCTCTCTCGTACCTCGAGAGCTAGCCAAATTTCTTAACGTTCCGAACGTCGCCTCAGAAACCGAATATTTTAAGGGCTGTCCTACAGATTGGGCAATGTGCTAACTGTAATAGTTGGTTAATTCGTTAATCTTCACAAACCAACAAATAGGCTGGAGGTGGTGATTTTGCTTTTCGGACAATCGCTGGGACCAATTGAAAAGAAGGATTTGTTACCCTTCGCAAAAGTCACTTTCACAGCACAAACAACATTATCGGAATTTCAATTAAAAGGCTATGCACTAAAGCTTATATTGAATGATTAAGCCTGAAAGTAAAGTATAGGAAATTTTGACGAATCAAGTACCTCGGGATATACCTGAGGTTCTCTTTTTTTACCTCAACGGTTACTGAGGTTTAGTCAAGAATCAGAAATGGACTACACCTAGCAACCTCAACGCCTAGACTACGCTCAGTGGGGGACTACGCCTAGCGCAACGCATAGTCTACGCTCAGAGTGAGTGGGGCTAATCTATCTTTTTTCTAATTATTACCATCTTCATCAGTCAATAATAAAGGTTTTCTGAAGTATGGATGCTTGACCATCATCATTGATTCTTCTTCATCCAAGATAAATAAGTCTGGGTATTCATATTTTCCTTCGATAAAATCCCCAAATTGTTTTAATGTAATCGCCTTAAAATTGCCATTAAACATATAAAATGTAGGAGTATTTATAATAAAAATTCCTACAACTTTATAGCCGCTTAAATCAACATTAGGTTTGTTGAAAACTATACTTAAATGTTGTTTTAGGGTGTCTAAATTATTGCGAATCCAGTCAGTCTTTTTATTAAGTTTCGTTTCGTACGATTTGGCAGGCTTTTCTACGTTTATAAATTGTGAATAGTCCATTCTATAGCCTACCGCTTCATATCTTGCTCTATTATATTTTGCATCGGCAACATAAATAATCTTTTGATTCGAATTAACAACTATCAAGTCAATTTCTCCCGCAATTGCATTATCAATATTAACATTATTCTTCTTTGACGCCTGTTTAAACGATTTCACATTTCGACAATATAGAAAGCCTTTTTCTTTAATAATTTCTTCTGTTTTGTCTTCAAGAATCTTATCGTGTTCATTGCCTTTCTTATTTATGAATGTTTGGATGCATTCCAATGCAAGCCATTCGTCAAGCATAGCATTCCAATGAATAGCATTAGTGGATAAAACCATTATACTTTCTGCAAACTTCTCTTTACCAACTAATGCTCGGTTAATGCCCTCAATTTTGTAAACTAAAATTGGTCTAAATATATATCTTTTGGTTGAATGCGGTTTACGGATAGCCTCTTCAACAGTCAACTTGTTATTTCTTGAAATTGTAAGGCCTGCGTAAAAAATTTCTGCTATTTCTTTATTAATGCCATAATTTTGGATAAGATTTAATGGTAATACATCTGGCTCTATTGTTTGTAAATAGGGGGATTTGGGATTGTGGTGTTTCTGAATTTCAAAAATAACTCCGCTTGCGAAATCATATTCAATTTTAAAACACTCTTCAATTTTGGCTCTTAATTCAAAAACCGCTTGTTCATCAAAAGTGCCTTTTTTGTAATCTTCAGCAAGCATAGGAAACAGTTCATTATATGTTTGCCCATAATGATACTGCCAATCAATTACTAGTAAACCTTCTTCGTCAAAATAAATTTGGTGACATTCTTCAATCATTTTTTGAAATGCTATCTTGTCTGCAAATTCATACATCCAAGTTCCCAAATAGAGTAGTTCTTGAATTTTATCATCCATTACAAGAACTTCTTTACCAGTTGATAAGCTATCCCATTCTAAATCAATATCGCATCCTTGCTCAAGAACTAATTTTAAAACTCTACGATACATAGCAAACTCGCTTTCACTTATTTTTTCAAGTTTAAAGCCTACAAGTGTTTTAACATATATCTGTATTGATTGTTCGTGAAGCCAATGCGTATATAGGAAAAAGGAAATTTTTTTTTCAGTTGAGATAAGCTGTTTAAAGTTATCAACTAGGAAATCAAATCCGTCAATTAGAATTTCTTCGATCTTTTGTTGGTCTGTAAAATGTCCGTTACCGTGTTTTTTGATTAAATATTTTGATAAAGCACCCCAATACTTATTCCTTGCATCGTAATCATAACTGATTACTATTTTATTGTCAATTTTAATTCTTGGCATTTCATTGTCTTTTAATGGTGTCGTTTTAAGGTTGCCACCAACAGTTTGCAGATTTAGGATGGGGGAATTAGCGAACCAAGTTGGATGCAGAAACTAATCAAGATAATCCAAATCCTAAGTATACTTCGTAGAGGAGTGTTTCAATTGAAAAATGGATACTTAGGACTGGTTACTCCCAAGGACTGTGCAGATAAGGCCTGGTCTACAGACAATGTGGAGTAAGCGCTGTTTAAGGCTGTTTATATCTTGCTAATTAAGTAATTTACAAACGCTGAGCACGCAATTAACATAAACCTTGCTTCCTCCATTTCTACTGTAACATTTTTTTCAAGTAGACTATGTCGAATTCCACCTTCATCTGATGTGTAGCCATACAACGCACTAAATGCAGATTTTAAACTGTTTGGGATTTGATGTTTCCTTTCAATCTCCTTTAGAGCTTGCCCCAATGTGGTTTTATCGTCTTTAATAATTATTTTAGCTAACGACTCCACTGCAGATATGGATTCCTTAACAGAGTTTCTGAAATCCGGTTTTTTCCTGTCTGACAAGAGTTCAAGTGCGGTTTGAATATGTGTTTTTACGGGTTTAAACTTGTCTGCATTCTTTATAGCATTATGTATCTCAATTGCTTCTTCTTTTGAGTTTATTTCTACTAGAACTCCATTTACAAACCTATAAGCAGACATTTCTTTTTTTAAAAAACTGTTGCAAATTTCTGGAAATGATTCGTGGTATTCGGAAGAGAACTCTATAAAATCAAACACTTCTCCCCAAGTTGCTTTAAAGAACCAGTTTCTAACATGTTGGAAAGGTGAATTTCCATGAATGCAGCCATGGTTTACTGATAAATTATCAATTGGTAATTTGAAAAAATGAATCCATAAGTCTCTAAAATATTCTGCTAATTTTGAGTAAGACTCTCTTTGGCCATAATAGTCGTAGCCAATTTCATTACTCCTTAAGGTAAGAATGGTTTCTAGAACAATTGTCCAAAGAGAATTTCTAAGTTCTGGACTCATTCCTATTTTTTCCAATTCTGTTATAATTGGGCTTAAGCCAAGTCTTTGCGTAAATCTCATTATAAATATTTCTATATTAAATTGTTTTCAAAAGTTTTGGTAAGATTAATTGTCGAGATTTATACTTTGATAGATGCCTATTAAATACTCAGTTTAGTATCATGAGTTAAGCTATTTTTAATTTATGAGGATTCTATTTTCCTATTTGAATTAGCTTGAGATGCTTTTTTGCTAAAAATTCTTCAAATGCGGATTTGTATTTAGAAGAATCCTCTTCTTTTAATGGTATGATAGTTAAGAGCTCTTTGCCTGCTTTGGTTAATGCTACACCATTAAGTTTTACATTTTTATCATACTTTTCTCTATCAGTTGGCATCAGACCGTACCGATACTTACCAAAACATATAGCTGCTGAAACACTCATATTTTCATTTATAATGCAAGGAGAGTAATTCAGCCAAGAATTGTAATCCGAAATAATTAGACCATACTCAAGAAGTACGTTTAAATTATCAAAAGATAAGCCATATGTCCTTAAAGAATTTGAGGAAGGATTTCCATCAAGAGAAGCAACTCGAGCATCTATAAGATGTGATCCTCCTATAAGCATAGATATAGATTGCGAACATAACTTTTGAAATAATATTGCTGCTTGATTATCTAATTGGGAAAGAAGTTGGATAGTTCTAACAGAAAAAGACCCAGGATTTTTTATTTCTCCAGATAGTATTTTCCCAAAAATCATTTTCATCTCGTTAGAGGACTTCAATTTTGCTGAGTTTTCAAACTCATTAAGCCAATCGTCATCTATTTCTTTTACATTTTCCTCTTTATTTTCTTTGTATTTTTCATTTTTAAGATTGTTTGCAGCCTGCATGCCAATCTCATCCAAATTGAGCTGTTCCTTGATGACTTTAGAGGCAAATTTTTGGGAAGCTCTATCTACATACTCTTTAGGGACTTTTAGTTGCTCAGAAATTTGCTCCCCTTCTTTGTTTAAAATTTGAATTCTTGCTCTTGATTCAGCTCTTATTTCTGCTGCTTTTCCTTCTAGCTTAGCTACAGGTACGTCAACTGCTGCTGTACATAATTGAGCAAATGCTTTAAAAAAGTTCTTTCTAATAGGAGCAGGAATTCCAGTTACTAATTCACCTATTGTGTCTGTAATCTTTTCTAAGCCTGACTCTTCTTGATTTTCCATTTTTTATTGGGAGTATTTTCCTGATTTAGGCGGATAAACTTAGTTAAAGGTGATATTTAGTAATTGTGAAAATTTAGTGACAGGGGTGATTTTTTTTCAAAAATCTGCCTTTCACCCCTTTCAAAAAGCTCTTCAAAATACATCTCCTTTTCTTCACCCACAACCTTTAGTTAAAAAAATAGAAGAAACTAGTCTAAAAAACTTTGTGTGAAGGGTTTAGCCTTTTTGTAATAAATCAAAAGCAACCTTCCCATGTCCGTCAGGCGTGGTATAGAATGGGCGCTGTTCGATCTCGTAGTTTGTCTCTGGAGCGATGCCTAAGGCATGATAAACCGTCTGGTGAATGCTGTCGATTTTGATTGGGTTTTCTATGCTTTTGCAAGGTCGTTCATCGGCAGTTTTGCCAAAGACATGTCCGCGTTTGATCCCACCGCCAAACATCAGCATGGAACATCCATCGGTGAAATGTCGGTGCATGCCGTAGTTTTTCATGTCTTCTATGATGTCCGGTACATCCACCTGATCCAGCACTTTTAGCCCTGGCCTTCCTTCTGTCAGCATATCCCGGCTAAACTCAGACGCTACGATGACTAGGGTTCTGTCCAGTTTTCCACTTTCATCCAGATCAGAGATAAGTTGGGCGATAGGAGAGTCGATCATTTTCTTCATGTCCTTCAGACGGGTGTGTCCATTGTCATGCGTATCCCAGCCGAAGAATGGCTCATACTCGGAAGTGACGGTGATATATCGAGCGCCCTGATCCACCAGTCTTTTTGCCAGCAGGCATCCCAAACCAAACTTACCATTGTTGTATTTGTCATAGCTTTCTTTGGGTTCGAGGCTTAGATCAAAAGCCTTTGCTTCTGGGGAATTCAGCAGGATATAGGCTTGCTCCATCGAGCGCTTGAGGGATTCCTTTTGATAGTCCGAACCGTACTCGCCCATCTCACCCGCAGAAAGCAGGTTTTCGTAGAGTTGATTTCTCGACTCAAATCTACTCGTGGACATACCGATAGGAGGGCGCACGCTATCCAAGCCCGCAGAAGGATCTGGAATCAAAAATGGGCCATGCTCAGAACCCAGAAAACCAGCACTGTGAAAAGCCTTCAGTTCCTCACCTTCACCTACAGAAAATCGCTGTCCTATATTTATGAAGGAAGGAATCACTGGATTCAGAGGGCCAAGTTCCTTGGAGATCCAAGAGCCCAAATGCGGTACGACCACAGATTGTGGAGGTTCGTAGCAGGTGTGAAAGTGATATTGATGACGTGTGTGCAGAATGTGTCCCAGATCTGCCGCCACGTAAGAGCGGATCAGCGTTCCCTTGTCCATGATTTTTGCCATGGATTCCAGCCCTTCGGAAAAGTGGATTCCATCCAATGCTGTCGGGATGGAAGGGAAGGTACTGAGCACTTCTTTGGATTCCATTCCCTTGCGAAATGGGGTGTATTTCTTTGGATCGAAGGTTTCGGTATGCGCCATTCCACCGGCCATGAAAAGCAAGATAACCGAGTCTGCCGTTGCCGGGATTTTGTCCACTCCGCAGGAAGACAACAAGCCCGCCAATGGAGCTGCCATGCCCATAGTAGCCATGGCAGCAGCAGAGGTTTTTTTGATAAAGTCTCGACGGTTAAGTGGTGTTTTCATGTTGTTTCTCTTTTTGTTTGCACTAATGCCAGCAACCTCTTTTTCTTTGTTTTAGCAGACCGAAGACTGGAGACGGAAGACCGAAGTAGCCTTAATCTTAGTGTGGAGCATTCTATATGATGTTTTAGACTTTTATGTTTCAATAAAGAAGATATTTTATCATAAACTACTTAGGTGCTGTTCAATTTTAGCGTGTCCGAATCTCCCGTCTTCGGTCTATTTTTTTTAAAATCCCCCTTGCCCCCTTTGAAAAGGGGGAGTAGCCTCAGTTGCACTTCATTCATTTCCTTTGAAAACTTAACTCTTTTCTCTGATCACTGTGACTGACGACTGAGATCAAGCACTCGTCATCTGACTTACAGATTGCTTCATTTCCGATAAATCGGGACAGGCAGTGCCTCCTAGCAATGACGATACTCCCGTCTCCTGTCTTCTGTCTCCCGTCTTTTTTACTCAATCATCTGAAACTCGGGCAGCAGAATTACCGCCCAGAATAAATCCTGGATTTTGGAAGCATCTGGTTTTGCGCCTAGAGCAGCTTTTGCGATGGCCAGTTCTTTCTCATTGGGTTTTCGGTTCAGCGCTTTTAGGTATAATTCCTCCGTGATCTGAACAGGATCGCTGAGTTGAGATTTCCATTTTTCCGCTCCTTTCTGCAAAGCAGTATTCAATCGTTCTCCGTTTGTAAGTTCAAGTGCCTGTAATAAACTCCCCTGAACTTCTCGGCTTGTAGCCACAATCTCACGATTTGGTCTGCCCAAAGCCGTGAGGAAAGGATTATTTGCCACCAAGGATGCTCTCGCAAAGCTCGGTGTGACATGCTCGGGTTTCTGCAATTCAAAAGGATTGTACTTAATGGCATCATCTGCGAAAAGTGGATAGACGATTTTACTAACGGCATCAGAAAACTGTTCCGCTGTCATTCTCCTACGCACCATTCCGTTGAATTTGTAATCATCAGCCATGACTGCATCATAGGTTTCGTAGCCTATGGATTGGGATTGATAAACCTTTGAACTTGCGATCTGGTATATCAACTCCTTCAAATCATAGCCATTTTCCACGAAATCTGAAGCTAGCCAATCCAGTAAATCCTGGCTCCAGGGCTCATTGTCCATCTCATCTACTGGTTCCACGATTCCTCTACCCATTAGCTGCTTCCAAACCCGATTCACAATCGTGCGGTACATTCTGCCATTCGCTGGCTGCACCAATCGATCTGCGAGCTGTCGGAGCTTTTCAGCTTTGGTAGCAGCACTATCTATATCCCCCAATTCCTCCCAAAGGATTGCTGTCTTAGCCATTTTCCCCGTAGGCACTTCACAGCGACTGACCTCGAGGGTAGAGTCTGCGAAAATATTGGCGAAAGCGTAAGACTCTTCGAGTTTCCAGTCCGAGATAAAACTATCGTGACAGGAGGCACATTTTAGGTTCAAACCTAAAATCACCTGTCCCACATTTTGCGCAGCCTGCATTTCTGTTCGCTGACTGGCATTGACTGTTCCACGCCATTTGATTCCCTCTATGAAACCCTTGGACTTTTCGGTGGGATTGAGCAATTCCCTGACGAACTGATCGTATGCTTTATTGTCTCTTAGCGAAGTGTAAAGCCAGTCCGTGATATTGTATCGGCCTTTGGTGATGTAGCCTGTGCCGGTGTAGTCATTTCGCAAGGCGTCATTCCAGAAAGTGAGCCAATGCGTGGCATAATCATCCGATTGCTTCAATAGATCCTGAAGCCAGATGCTTCGCTTGTCAGGACGTGTGTCTTTTCTGAATTCATCCAATTCCTGTGGACTCGGAATCATTCCCGTGATATCTAAGTAGATCCTGCGGAGATAGGTTTTGTCGTCCACAAGTCCCTTCCACTCCAGCTTGTTTTCCTGGAAGTATTCATCCACCCAGAGATCGATGGGATTGTCCAAACCGGCTTTGTAGGCAGGAAGTGTAGGGTTTCGAGGTGCAAGTTCAGCAACTCGATATACGGATTGTTGAGCAGCGCCATCTGGCCAAGGAGCGCCTTTGGAGATCCAAAGCGCGATCAAATCTCGTTCGTCTTTGCTGAGTAGTTTGCCTTTGGAAGGCATTACATCATCATGGTTTTTGCGCAGGTTAATTCTGCGGATAATCTCACTTTCACCGGGATTTCCGGGGATTAGAATCTGACCATTTTCGCCTCCTGCAAAGAGAAACTCTTTTTCATCCAATCGTAATTCCCCTTCCATCTTTGCTCCGCTATGGCATTTGTAGCAATTGTGCGCCAAGACCATCCGAACTTCCCCGATCAGTTTCATCTCTTTTTCTGGACTGAGTTCTGCGCTGTAGGAAGCTAGATTTATCGGCGTTTTTTCAATTTCCGATTCATCGGCCTCACGTGGTAAAACTTCCGTGAGGAAATCTTCCCCGTGCGTAAGTGATCCTCCAAAATGTCCTGCAACAGATACGCAGATGGCAGTTAGGAATAGTGAAAACCTGAAAACTTTTATCTGAGATCGAGATGGTCTGCGCGGGATTTTGGAGAGGAAGAATAAGGTGATCAAACTCAAAACGGCGGTTCCAATTCCTATCCATTGATGCAAATCCAGAAGTTCGCCAGAAGTGCCTTCATTCGTAGCTAAGAGCCAGCCCATCGGAGCTGCGATAATTGCGCTTGCCGCACCGATAGTTGCCAAAATCATTATTCCAGGCCTGATCTTGGATTTGAACTTCCTCCAAGTAAACAGCTCCATCAATGCCGCCACTACTATCAAAGCAATAGGAAAATGGACGATCAGGGGATGAAGTCGACCTAGGAATTGCCAGAGCCAAAAAGCAGGTTCTTCTACAACTTCAGTCTGTGCAAATGCTGAGTAATTGATGAAAAGTAATGCCGCTCCAAGTAGAAAGAGGGGTAATGGGAGGAACGAAGATTTTTGAGATTGATTTTTCAAGTGTGTTCTAAGTAAAGCAAACGATTAAGTACTTGCTGAGTATTAGCAGCCTACTGATCTTACAATTGAAAAATAGTGGTTTTGTCGGGTAAACCTATCCTGTTCTAGGGTGATTTGATGAATGGGTTTGTTTCCCGCAGATTTGCGATGAATCCCGAGCTATCGGGACGCAAATAGACGCGTATTCTCAAGCTGCCCCTTTAGTGCCTGTCCGCTGAGGCGGAGACAAACTATGGGTAGAAAGATTTATAATAGAAAACCTGATGTGCCTTTAGGTACGACTCTATGGTAATTGATGAAATTAGCGCTGTACCTAACGGCACAGCAAAATTTCGTACATAACAAAAGCTACCCATAGTTTGCCCCGATGGGGCATTTATGAAAATAGGAGCAGTCAAAGTCCTTCTTCTGGAGAACCTGCTCTTCGAAATTTGAAATTCGAAGAAATATCATAGAATTTTTAATGCTAGGTTAAACTCAGTAATGTGAGTAAAAGGGTTACAAACCCAGCGATAGTTGTTCAGGATTTGTAATCCTGAACAGCCATGTTTCCTCTGTGAAGATCCGAAGGATTGAAACAATTCATAACCCTCGGCAAAGCCGGGGGTAAAGCACATGAAGATTTGAAAGAAGCCCTGAAAGGGCGAAACTCCTGCTCTTCTAAATTCCGAAGAATATCAAAGGATTTTTAATCCTACTTTATACTCAGCGATTTTAGCAGAAGGGTTATAAGCCCAGCGCTAGCTGTTCAGGATTACAAACCCTGAACAACTATCGCCGCCGTTCGTGTCTTCACGAATGGCACATTTGGAAAAGGAGATATAATCCTATATTAAACTTAACTATGCGAGTATTCGGATTATAAATCCTAAGATTTAGTTTCAGGATTGCAAATTCTGCACAGAGATGTTTAGAAGTCAAATAGCTGAACAGCGGATCCTGCTTCTGGAGAAGCAGGACAACTTAGTGCTCTCAGCGTAAAACTCTGTGATTCTTTGAGGTAGATTTTTCATTCCACCACAAACCAAGTATATCCGCCTGCAGGAATTTCTATTTGAATGTCAACAGAATAGTCTCGATTGAGTTGGTAGCTCTTTGCTGCTCCATCTTCAATTTGGATTTTGGCTGTTTGAGCTAGGCCAGAGTAGTAAAGTGGCACATTGATAGATTTCTTGATAGGTTCTGAAGTTGGGTTGAAAAGCATAGCCAAACCTTTTTCTTTTCCTTTTGGGTCCACGTGCATCCAGCCATCCCAGTCTCTACCATCAGCTCTTCTCAGTCGGACGATGTCTGCGTTTAGGATATCACGATATTCCTTGTACCAGTCGATCACATCGATCACTACTTGCTTGGTCTCCTCGGTGTCATACAATCTAGGGCCACGATAGCAAGCTTGCACGCCAGCTCCATAATATTGCATCATGAGTTGCTTGTAGTCGGTTAGATGCTCAGAAAGTGGTTCCAGCACTGCATCCGCTCCACCGCCTTGATAGACTGTCAGTGGTACAAATCCCCAACCCATGGAAGGAGTTTTCTCCCAAGTGGCATCATAGATATTTTGACGATTGAGAATTTTTTGTTGCTCACGCGAAAGTGAGAAGTTGACTTCACGATAGCCTAAGGCGATTTTGTGTGAACCGTCCAAAAAGTACCAGTCAGGCGCATTGATGTAAATCCCTTCGCCATTCATCCACTGGTAAAGTCCCTTTTGAAGATTGATCTGTACCCACTGAGAATCTTCTAAACCATGATGTCCGGGGTGAGAAGTGGAGGCGCAGACATCACCTGGATATGGGCCGTCGTTCTCAAATATATCAAACCCAGTTTCTGTGTAAAAGCTTTTGAGTTTTTGGAGGTAATCCAAACCCCATTCGCTGGCTAGACAAGGTGCATTTCCGAAGAACGCTCCTCCTGGTTTGCCAGTAATCGGGCTGATGACATCTGTTTCAGCATTAATACTGCGAGAGCTAAAGAGAGAATATCCACCGATTTTAATACCACGCTCATGCGCATAGTCCGCCAGAGATTTCCAACGGGCGATATTCTCCGGAGAATCATCCTCCATATTGATATGGCTGCCAAAGCTCAGGATCAAGGCTTCGTAACCTGTGGCTACGCATTGCTCAATTGCCGTTTTGACTTGCTCATCATTTTTGCTCACCAAATGCATGAAGATAGGATTCTGAAGAACCCATGGCGCAATGGTGCGATACATCTTCTTTCTTGCCAATCCATTTCTCTCCCGATCGTAAGAATCGAGCACCAATTCATAGCTTCGAATAGACTCAAAATGATCACCCGGTTCAAGTGAAATCCCAATTCCTTTCTCCGGATAAATTTCCAAAATAGCAGGAGTTTCGTAATTGTAGTTCACTTGTGAGGTGTAGCTAGAGTCCATTTTCCAATGGGAAGCCTGATTGCTCAGTTCAGCTTGCATAGAGTTATTGAATGCAAAATTGTTCTCTACATACAATTGATGCTGCTTTTTCATCTTTTCAGTAGCTCCTACAACGGCAGATTCTTCTTCAACGACGGCAAGTAATTCATGCTTTACCTGATCGATTTGATAGGAGTTATTGCCCTGAGTTTCCATTGTTAGGTACTTGGAGATAAGAGGAAGGTTGTCGAAAATCTCATAATGAATATCCAGAGTTAGGCCTGTCAATTCAGGATGAGCATAAGTAAATGAGATTTTTATACCTTTTGCAGGCAAGGGTTTACCTGTCCAATAAGCAATCTTGGTAGGGAAGTGCGGGGTGATTTCGGAGACCTTATAGCTCTGATATTGAAAGTTGTTTTCGCCTTTCTCCAGATCCTTCAGCCATTCTTTTAAGAAATATCCTTTTTCAGGAAGCTCAAGTTTCCCACCTACAGCATATTCTTTTCCAGCTATAGTAACTTCCGCTTCCGGCAACACAGAACGTAGCAACTGCTCGCCATTCATGAGGTTTTTAAAGTCGTAGCAAACTAGGTTGGGAGCGAGGTAGAAACTGCGCTGCACGAGGCCATTGCTTATCGTAAGCTCATTTTCTGAGGTTTTGATTAATTCTGCTGGATATGATTTATCAAAAAGTAACCAGTCATTTTTACTTTGCTGCGCAAAAGCATTGAAGCTAAAAATCAAAAAGAGGAGTATTAAAGAATAGAGTTGGTGACTTTTTCTATGAAGTAATACTGGAGCAGAAAGCCATGGCCTTCCTAATATACTCTTTAGCATGAGTTTATTTAACTAGAGGTTTTGCCTGATCAATAAACAATAATATTACTGATCAGGCAAAACTTATTTAAATAATTGACTTTACTAGTCCACCTTCTACTCGGATCGCCGCGCCATTGGTAGCTGAAGCCAATGGGCTTGAGTAGTAGACAACCGTATCAGCCACTTCTTCTACAGCTGCAAATCGTTGAATTAGAGAAGTGGGTCTCATGTCTTGGAAGAATGCTTCTTCTACTTTTTCTACAGACTTACCGCTGGAATCGGACATGTCTTCAATGAATTTGCCTACACCTTTTGATTTGGTTGGCCCAGGTAAAATAGAGTTGACCGTGACATTCGTGCCTTTGGTGAGTTCGGCCAAACCTCGAGCCACAGCAAGTTGAGCAGTTTTGGTCATACCGTAATGGATCATCTCATCAGGGATGAATACACCTGATTCGCTGGATATGAAGATGATTCTCCCCCAGTTTTTAGCGAGCATTTTTGGGAAATATTGCCTGGAAAGGCGAATTCCGCTCATTACATTCATTTCGAAGAATCTAAACCAATCTTCGTCAGGAATATCTACAAAAGCTTTTGGCTCAAAAATGCCAGCGTTGTTGATCAAAATATCTACTTCAGGAAGAGCTTTCAATAAGTTGTCTACCTCTTCTACTTTGGAGAAATCAGCCGCAATACCAGTGACTTTATCAGATCCTGTTTCAGCTTTCAAATCTGCAATGGCTTTGTCTATGCCTTCCAGTGATCTGCCGTTTATGATTACAGTGGCTCCTTCTAACAAGAATCTCTTTGCGATAGCAAAACCAATTCCTGCTGTGGATCCAGAGATGAATGCTTTTTTGTCTTCTAATTTTAAGTCCATTGCTTGGTTGAATTAAAAATGGTTAGTTGAAAAGCAGCAAAGCGCCGCATGAAAGGGTTAACTAAGGTGCGGGTAAGAAAATTCGGAGGAGGCTGAAATAAGCTAGAGAAAAATAATTTGTAATGCTGTCTCGCGGTGTTAGGAATGGATTACTATCCAGGTATATTTTGGTTTTTTGAGATGGAAATAGAGGGGCAGAGGATATTTCGCTCTTTCAGAGCTTTTGCTAATGACTTCCATTTTTATAACCCAGCCCTATCGAGCTGGGCTTTGGTATAGCGGTCCTTCAGCCCTATTAGTAATGGTGAATTTTCATCGCTTGCGTGTCTGTACTGACGGCTTATATTCCATGTTTTTTCGATTTGAAATTCTTGAATTCATGCTATATATTCAGTTTGAAAGACACCATACGTTACTCTGGAACGTGAGAGAACGGTGAATATCAAAACTAAAAAACGAGTTGTCCCGATGGGACACTAGTACGATTTTGTTCTAAAATATTATTAAGATAAATGTTTGATAAGGTTGTATTTCGTCAAGATTATCTTCACTCTTTGCGTCCTTCTCTGAGGCCTTTGTGGTTAAAAAAACCGATTAGACTCTTTCCTTCACCAATTGATCCATTACCCAATTGGCTCTTGCTCCGCTGATGCCCGTGCTTTTGCAGGTTTCGGTTCCAAGAAGATCACCGACGATGGTTTTGATAAGAGGTTGTTGAATATGCTTTGGCAGTTCAAAGGAGAAGTCCTGAGTTCCTTTTTCATCTGTATTAAGAGTGAATTCACCTTTACCAAAAGTCTCGAATCGAATCGTTCCCTTACTGCCGTAGATGATGGTTTCATCTACTTCTGCATTTGCAGAAGTCGTGAAGCACCAGTTGCCTGAGCCCAGAACTCCACTGTTGAAGACGAAACTTCCAGAAACAATATCCTCGGCTTCGTAGCTTTTGGCCTGATTGGAAGCAAATCCATTAGCATGTGTGATTTTCCCAAAGAAAAAGTCCATCAAATCTAATTGGTGTGAAGCCAAGTCAAAGAAATATCCGCCACCAGCCAGCTCAGGATCTACCCGCCAATTGGTTTCCACTTTTGTGATTAAAGTGGCATCTAGTTTTTGTTTTAAATTGATGTGGACCGTTCTGATTTCTCCCAGAATCCCAGCATCCATTAGCTCTTTGATTTTGCGGAAGTGCGGTAATTCTCTTCTATAATAAGCGACATAAAGAGAGACATTCGCTTTTTCGCAAACCTCGATCATCTCCAGGCATTCTGCATGAGTTCGTGCCATAGGTTTCTCCACATAGACAGGTTTGCCTGCAGCGGCAGCAAGTTTTGCCAATTCCAGATGAGCATTTGGAGGAGTGGCAATGTAGATTGCGTTCACCTCTGCATCATTGATCAGATCACTGGCAGAAGTGTACCACTTGGAGATACTGTGTCGTTCGGCATAGTCTTTTACTTTTTCTTCCGAGCGACGCATTACTGCCACTATTTTGCTATTTGGAACGAGATTCATGGCTGGTGCGGATTTGACTTCGCAGACATTTCCCACGCCGAGAATTCCCCATCGTACTTCGTTGTCTTGGATTTTACTCATATGCTAAAAATAGGAAATAGGCATTATATCAATGCTACGCTTTCTACTATAATGACGTGATAATTTATTCTGAGGGAGGAGGTGTTCTTTGTTTTCTGACCAAACTATCGGCAGGGTATGTAGCTTTCAAATAAGCCATTTGATCTTTTGCCCAGCTGATAATCACTTCTCGATCGGCGTCGGTAATGTTTGCTTCAGGGTGAAGTCCGAAATTTGTGTAGGATTTCAAAGGCATTTCTTTTTCTTCCACCATTTCTACAGTTTCTTCCCACTTGTGATACTGCCATGCTAGTGGTCGATTGGTAAATTCGTCAAAATTCAAATGACCTTTTCCTTCCTGTATATGATCATTCAGCCAATATCCAACTGGCTCAATGCTAGCATACCAAGGGTATTCGGAGGTATTTGTATGGCAGTTGTTACAGGCATTGATGAGTAACTTATTGACATTGTCAGGGATATCGTAGCTCCCAGAAATCGGGTGTTCCGCAGGTTTGCCTTCATTCTTCTCATAAGGGATAAACTGTATGGCAAGTAGGATGACTAAAATTACTAATCCGATTTTTTTCAGCATGGCTTAAGGAATTTCTAGTTAGACTTAAAGAATTTGTTAAGGTTTAAGGTATCAAGAAATCACTTTAATACAATCCATATTTAATGGAAAAGGGCTAAATGATCGGAACATTGATGTACCATCATTTAGCCCTAGAACTGATAATCGAATAAACCTTGAATAGGTTTTTTGAATCCAATCCAGTCAATAGTCGCAAAGTGTTAAGCAGGACATAGAATCAGTTTGTCATAATTATTAGCTCATCGAGGGACAAACTAGTAAATTATGCAAATCAGATTCATTGACGGCTTGTGCAATTACTATCGCTTATGCCAGGATTTACCTTTATTCTTGGAGTAAAAGTTTCCTTTAGGTCCTTCTCCTAATAATTCTTTGCCGCCGTCAGCTAGTTCATTAAATTCCCCTGGACTGGCGGGATTGCCCATATAACGTAGACTCCAAGTTTCGCCCTCATCGACAGAAAATTCAATTTTAAGCTTGTTGGTAGGGCAGATGCGAATTAGTTCTTTACCCTTTTTAATCATTTGTGCCATTTTTAATTATTTAATTCCTGCCAATCTAAGAATGCTTGTCGTTTAAAAAAAAACTAAGCAAAGTATTTATGGATATTATCCTATATTTTATTACCTCCTTCAAAAATATTTTTCGCTTTTACACTTAAAAACATTCTTTTTAGACTCATTAACTGCCATAAATCTACTCCAAACAAGGGTGAATTAAGGTGATGAGTTTTGAAGATTTCTTGAATTGACAAATGTATACTACTATGTTAAAATATCGAAACCCGTTCAAAATCAATTTGAACGGGTTTCGTATGATTTATTTTTGGTGATGAATTACATCTCCCATCCTTGTCTGTACGTTCTTCCAACGAATTGGTTGGCTTCCTCAAAGTTAGTGATTAGAAGTTTATCTCCATCCCAAAGTAATTTTTTACGTCCGTAGAATTCTGGCTGACCTTTAGCATTTTCTCTACGAAGCATATAACTACGGATGGCTAGATTGCCCATTAAAACAGTTTCAGTCATCGGTCCTGCATAGTCAAAAGAGGATGTCAGGCCTTTGTGCTCGGCACTACCAAATCCTGCTTTACAAGCATCTACCCATTTTCTCTGGTGTCCATATTCTGGCTCAAGATTTTCTTCAGTTTGTGGTCCAAATTCCTGAGTACCGTCATTTAAGTACAATTTTGGCATCAGTGGAGAACTATCATTGATATTAGTAGATATAATCCCTTTTTCACCTATGATCAAAACTCCATTTGCGCTTCCGCCACCTCCGATGTCATGATCTGCTGGGATAATATCCGGGTGAGCAGGACGTATTCCGCCATCCATCCAGGTCATGTTTACTGGGGATTTGCTTTTCGCTGTTTCTGCAAAATTCAAAGAAATGAATGATGAAGCAGGGCAGCCCTCAGGATTATAGTCTGCAGTCCACATGCCACTATAAACCGAACCTACGCTGCATTCTGCATCGGTCGGATAATGTAGGCCTAAGGTTCTGAAAGGAATATCGATTAGGTGACATCCCACATCGCCCAATGCGCCGGTGCCATAATTCCACCAGCCTCTCCAGCTGAATGGATGAAGTTCAGGTGTGTAAGGAATCTCAGGAGATGGACCTAGCCATAGATCCCAGTTCAATGCATCAGGTTTTGCGCTAGGGTTTGGCTTAGGAAAAGCACCGCCTTGAGGCCATACTGGTCTATTTGTCCAAACTTCTACTTTGGCAATTTTACCGATTTTATCTTCGTCCACCCATTTTTGTACGAGCTTCAATAGGTCATTTGATCCGCCTTGATTACCCATTTGGGTTACTACCTTCTGACTTCTTGCCATTTCAGTCAGCATTCTAGCTTCCTTAATGTTGTGGGTCATTGGTTTTTGCACATATACATGCTTGCCACGCTCCATTGCATATTTGGCTGCAGGGCCGTGTACGTGATCTGGAGTAGAGATCGTCACCGCGTCGATGTCTTTTTCTTTATCCAGCATTTCACGGAAATCAGCATACCGCTTTGCATCAGGGAATCGCTCTACCGAAGCTTTGGCAGATCCCGAAAAATCAACATCACATAGTGCTGCTACTCGCTCTCTTCCGTTTACAGAAGCATTTCTGATGTCACTGGCACCTTTTCCGCCGGCTCCGATTGCCGCTAAATTCAATTGATCACTTGGAGCAATAAATCCTACTCCACCCAGCACATGGCGGGGAACAATCATAAAAGAGGAGGCAATTGCAGCATTTTTAATGAAATCCCGACGGGTTTGTCCTTCAGAATTTTTCTTGGGTTTGTGCATGAGGTTATTAGTTTTAGGTCAAATAAGTATTCTAAAATAGGGAATTATTTTTTTGGAAGAATCCTAAATCTTTTTAAAACACGGATATCATAGGATCAATGGTAAGGCAGAAAAATTCCTTATAAATCGAGTTTGTATAATTGAAGGGTGGGATTTCCGACTTATGATGAAAAAAATTCAGTAATGCTTGGGGAGCTAGGTGTGAAACTGGGTGAATATTAAAAATGTAACGAGGGATTGTGGTTTTTTTGGTTTAAGTTTTATTTTAAGATTACGTTTATTGTCGAAAGAAAATATCATTAAATAGTAAGAAATCAGGATAAAGCAGGTGGCCCATTTAATAATTTCCTACTTTCTTTGAATATATTGAAACGTAAAAGATTTGAAATAACGAATCTAACTAACCTGAAATGAAAATAGGAGTTTTAAAAGAGACGAAGGCGGGTGAAAAGCGAGTAGCACTCAGTCCTGATGTCATCAAACAATTAATTAAGAAAGAGTTTTCTGTCACAGTGGAGCAAGATGCTGGTCTAGGGTCAAATTTTTCTGATGAAGATTATGCTGCAGCAGGTGCAACGGTAAGTAATGCACAAGCGGTTTTTACTTCTGATGTTTTGCTTAAAGTCAATCTTTTTTCGAAAGAAGAGGTAGCTCAGATGAAAGATGGGGGCGCATGCATGTCTATAATGTATGCATACAACTACCCGGAAATCTTAGCCGAACTGAACAGGAAATCTATTACATCCTTTTCCATGGATGCTGTACCGCGAATCTCCAGAGCTCAGAAGATGGATTGCTTGAGTTCTCAGGCCAATCTCGCTGGTTATAAATCGGTAATTCTAGGTTCAAATTATTTGGAGAAGATTTTTCCTCTGATGATGACAGCTTCTGGTACAATCACCCCGGCAAAAGTTCTGATTTTCGGGGCTGGAGTTGCTGGTTTGCAAGCGGTAGCTACCGCCAAAAGATTGGGTGCTGTCGTGGAAGTATCTGATGTTCGTCCCGAAACTAAAGAGCAAGTCGAGTCTTTGGGAGGACGTTTTTTGACAGTAGAAGGCGCCGAAGAAGTGAAAGTGGAGGGTGGATATGCTGCTGAGGTATCTGCGGAATTTTTGCAAAAGCAAAAAGAACTCATTCAAAGTAAGATCAAAGATGCAGACCTGGTAATTACCACGGCGCTTGTGATGGGTAAAAAATCTCCAATTCTTGTGACTGAAGAAATGGTAAAAACCATGAAGAAAGGTTCTGTAATCGTAGATATGGCGGTGGAGTCCGGCGGAAACTGTGAGATCTCCGAGAAGGATAAAATTGTAAAAAAGTATGGCGTGACCATCATAGGTGAGTCCAACTTGCCCTCATTGCTCTCAACCAATGCCAGTCAATTATATGCCACCAATATCAGCACATTGCTAATGCATTTGGCTACCAAAGACGGCTTCAATCTTGACCGCGAGGAGGAGATTACTAAAGGAGTTTTGATCACTTACGAAGGTCAAGTGGTTCACGAATTCACCAATAAAATTTTAAATAAGTAGGATTTAACTATATCAAATTATGAGCTCAGAAGCATTAATTATTCTGATTTATATACTTGTCCTGGCAAGTTTCCTAGGATTTGAGCTAATCGCCAAAGTTCCCCCAACCTTGCATACACCGTTGATGTCTGGTTCCAATGCGATCTCAGGAATTACCATAGTGGGCGCCCTTTTAGCCTGCAACGAGATGGGTTATACTACACTCAGCAAATGGCTGGGAATGGTTGCCTTGGTGCTTGCCACCATCAACGTAGTCGGTGGCTACACTGTCACAGATCGTATGCTTAAAATGTTTAAGAAGAAATGAGTATAGCCATAGAATTAGCTTATTTAGTCGCCTCCATCATGTTTGTGATGGGGATGAAGTTGATGAACAAAACCAAGTCAGCGCGGCAGGGTAACCAACTTTCTGCTTTGGGGATGTTAATCGCCATCGTGGCCACTTTGGTACAAATAGAAGCAATATCTTTTGTAGAAATAATTGGTTGCATGGTTGTGGGATCTGCGATTGGTCTTTATTATGCCAATAAAGTAGAGATGACCAAGATGCCAGAGATGGTAGCGATTTTCAATGGTTTTGGAGGATTAGCTTCCTTTTCAGTTGCACTCTCTGATTATTTCCTGAGGACCGATGTTAATATGGAATCTATAGAGCTAGTTACCATTATTAGTATAATTGTATCTGTATTTATTGGGGGACTTACGTTCACAGGATCTTTGGTCGCCTATTTGAAATTGAATGGAAATATCTCAGGATCGCCTATCACATTCAAAGGTCAGCATCCGATCAATTTAATGTTATTCATAGGCTTTTTGACAGCAGCTGTTTTTACAGTTATGGATCAGACTGATCCCATGCTAATTGTCATTCTTATTGTAATTGCATTGGTTTTGGGTGTGTTGACTGTGATTCCAATAGGAGGAGCAGATATGCCCGTTGTGATTTCCTTATTGAATTCCTATTCAGGAATGGCGGCTTGCGCTACGGGTTTTATCCTTAATAATAATGTGCTTATCGTCGCTGGTTCTCTGGTAGGAGCATCTGGAATTATCCTCACACAGATCATGTGTAAGGCGATGAACCGATCCTTGGTCAATGTACTTCTAGGAGGTTTTGGTCAGACGGTTAACGAGGTTCAGGGTGATGGGCCAACTATCACGGTGAAAGAAATAGGTGTGGAGGAAACAGCAATGCTGTTTGACGGAGTTTCTTCGGTGATCGTAGTTCCAGGATATGGCATGGCAGTAGCGCAGGCACAGCACGTGATTCGTGAACTGATGGAGCAATGTGAAAAGCGAAACATAGACTTCAAATTTGCCATTCACCCAGTGGCTGGTAGAATGCCAGGACACATGAACGTGCTTTTGGCGGAAGCCAATATCTCCTATGATAAACTGATTGAAATGGAATCTATCAACGATGAATTTCCAAGTACGGACTTGGTGCTGATCGTAGGAGCAAATGACGTGGTAAACCCAGCAGCCAGAAATAATCCACAAAGCCCGATCTACGGAATGCCGATATTGAATGCTGACAAAGCCAGAACAGTCATCGTCTGCAAGCGTAGTATGGGTAAAGGTTATGCAGGTGTGGAGAATGAGCTCTTTGGCTATCCAAATTGCCTAATGCTTTTTGGAGATGCGAAGCAAACTATCACGAAGGTGGTGAGTGAGATGAAGGAGATGTGAGTTGATGTGGGATATTTGATTTATGAATCACGAGGTTTCGGGAACTCCAATCGTTGAGTCAAGAACCTAGGTATTTCTTTATTCTTAAGGGCCTTCGAATTAGTGTTAAGGAATACTCTTGTGATTATCTCGATGTAATTGCTCTAACCTGCTATTGTTAATGACAATTAGACAAAAAGAAAACGAGCGATCTGAAATTCAAATCGCTCGTTTTTGTGTAGGCATGGATTGATAAATGCTTATTCTAAAGCAAGCGAAACGTATTTCACCTTCTCACGATTGTAAGTGTAAGTCAGGTGTACAGTACCATCCTTTGCCTGGATGATTGCCGGGTAGCTGAATTCGCCTTTTGGCTGATCTTCCAGCACGTATATTTCTTCCCAGTTTACTCCGTCCATAGACATCATGAGGGAGAGTTTGTTTCTCCCTTTTTTGATCGGATTACAAAGCAGTAACTGAATTCCACTTTTTAAAGTCACCCCATCTATCCCCGAGTTATTGTGAACCAATCCTGTGGATTCCACGGTGGACCAAGATTTTCCATTGTCTAAGGACCAAGTGGTGCCGATTACTCCCTCTTGAGTTCTGGCAAGCATCTGAAGTTTTCCATTAGGATAGAATAATACTGTTGGCTGAATGGCATGAAAATCTCCGTTGTCGATTTCTATCTTTTGCCATTTTTGGTTGTCAGCAGTGGTAGTTTCCACGTGCATGCTCCATACTCCATTGGTCTCAAAACTACTTGGATGCAGCAGTGTGCCGTCTGATAATTTTACCGTTTTGTTTTTCACAGGACCGAGCATTCCAGGTGGGATTTGAATGGCTTTAGACCATGTTTTTCCCTCGTCATCTGAGGTTTTATACAGTCCCCACCATTCTTTTGGGTTAGGGCCTTCTTTGTAGTAAAGTGTAAGAAGCTCATCCGAATTGCGGTAGAGAACAGGGTTCCAGGTTGGATTTCTGAAGTCCTTGTTTTCAATTCCGTCAGCAACAACTTCTGGCGTTGACCACTTCCCATTGGTGAGCCTTGCGGTATAAATGTTCACATCGGGATGCCTTTCGTAGGTGCCACCAAACCAAGATGCCAAAATTCCATTTTCAGTCTCCACTAGCGTAGAGGCATGACATTCTGGGGTGGGTAGTTTCTCATAGATGAAGCCTGAACTTAAGATTTTCACATTTGGTTTTTCTGGATTTGAGAAAAAGCTGAAGAAAGAGAGGATGAAAAGTAAGGTTTGCATGGACTAATTATGGGTTTGATTTGATTAGTTGCTATTTAGAAAAAGGGATGGTATCTGGTGCTTACCTGATTTGATTCCACTGAATTTCAGCAAAATCTATAAAATTTTTCCAATCCTCCCAGGTTAAATTATGCTTGCCGTCACGAATATGATAGCCGGCAAAAGATTGAATTACAGGGGAAGCGATTTCTTCGAAAGCTAGAGGGAAAGTTACTTCCTGCTGATAGATTTCAGAATATACCCGAGATCCCAATTGCATGGATATATACTCGCCTTTTGGGTCTGCCCATTGATCTCCTCTAGCGCTTGCGATATACAATGCACGTGGCGCAATAAGTGCGGCTAGCATGTGCTGGTCGACAGGTAGAGTTTCCTCTTGACCGTTGTATGCTTTAAAATTTTCTGCAAACCAATGAGGAAAACTGCTGTTGATTACAGCTACAGTTTCTCCGTATTTTCTTCTGGAGATGGCAGCGCCGCCACAGCCTGATTCGTTTGAATAAACTACAGACCAGCGTGGGTCATTTGCGCCAGCCCAAAGGGCAGTTTTCCCAGATCTAGAGTGGCCGATTAGGGCGGATTTTCTGGTGTTATATAGTGGGTCTTGCTCAAAATAATCCATTGCTCTCATCGCTGCCCAAGCCCATGCTCCGAAAGTCCTCATGCCATCTGCCATGCCTAGCTCTTCGGGATAAATTGAAGTTAGAATTCCTTCTGAGAATCTTTCGGCATCATCTGGAGCAACAGTTTCACCATGAAAGGAGGCAATAGCATAACCACGATCGATCAACTCTGAAACTGGCCAATAACCTTCCTCTACTAGGCCTACCTCTTCATTTTCGGCTCGGTGATTGACAAGCAAGAAAATTGGGAATGGACCTTTTCCTACTTTGGGAAGAAATACATTTAGTCGCATCGTGTGCGATTTTCCTTTTCTCGAAACAGAAATATTTACCTCTTTTAATATGGCCTTATCATCGTAGGGGTTTTGGCTTTCCTGAACTTCTGAAAATGAAATCTGATCAAAATCAGTTGGTACATTACCATAGACATATTCTCTGAAAAGATCCAGAATCTCAGGTCTTCGAATCTCCTCCCAATCCTGTTGCGTAATGATTAGCTTGCCCCTCAGACTTACAAAAGGATCTGGAAGTGTGATATCAGGAACCTTGCTTTCGTCGTAATTAGCGTTGTGCTGAGCCATGGAAAATGAATAGTTAACTAATAAAATGAAAAGAATCAGATTGGTTTTAAATGCCATGTTTAGGAAATGATGTGAATTCTAAGGATTTGGAATAAGTAAGAGTAATTTATTAAAAACTAATGAATTACTACCGTTTGCCAAACTATATGAGTTTGTATAAGGTGTATTCTCTAATAAATCGACATTTCCTGAAATTAGAATATACGCCCTTTCACGCTCTTTTCTATAGAAGAAATAGTTAGGCCGTCAAGATGCTGGGTTAGCTATGAATGAGTTGATGCAATCAATTGTAATTGATCAAATCTGGTGCAGATACATAGATATCTGATTTTCTGAATATCAGATTTTTCCTGAAGCTAAAGGCGAATTTTGACTTTCCTTCGTCATCTGTAGGGATATAAGTTCCTTTTATTTCCATCGTTCCGAAGATGAGGTTTTCATTTCGAACGCGTATCCCAAGACTGATACCTGTGAAGTTTTGGTATTGATTTTCGCAGCTAGGGCATTTTAATTTCGCCCAATAAAAGGAAGTGAACGGAGCTACTCTAAATCCTGCCAAGGACCAGGGAGTAAAAAGGCTCGATTCAAATCCTAAAGAGTATCTTTTGGTAGCGTCCACTTCTTCTACGCGCAATCCGGGAATAGTATTGCCACGGATTATCAACCAGTCATTGGCTACTCTGTCAAACAATTTTGTGTAGAATGCAGAAGCGGAATTTCTGATCTTGTATTTGCCTATTGAGAACGCTTGAGTATAGAATGTGCCCCCTGCTTGTAGTACGCCATCTTCCCAATTACCACTGCGGAAATAACTAGCTGCATTCAGGGTCAATTCGTAGAAGCTTCCGCTTTTTGAAGCGCCTTTATAGTTGAAATTAATTCCTGCGTAAGGCCTTGAGATTGATATGGTGTTAATGTATCCCACAGTAGTGGAAAGATAGTAACCAAAAGGTATGTCCTCCGTCCGTCCAAAACCATAGACATATTGAGTTTTAAAGAAGTCTTGTTGATAAAGGCTGAACTCTGCTAAAATTCCCTTACTGTCATGATATTTACGCTCATCCATCACTTCCTCCTGTTCGGGCTGATTCACGAAATCTCCATCAAAGAGACGCACAGCAAGAAATTCTCTTCGCCTATCCTTGAAGGTTTTCTCTGAACCGAAATTGTAGCCAGTCCAAACATCCATGATATTGTATTTGTAATCGAGAAAGGAGGAATCAGGTTTTGACCTTACGTTTCTTGACCAATTCTGGCTCCAGCTGGCACCACCCGCCATTTTGGAATAGGGAGAGACTAATGGTCTTTCCAGCATGATTCCTGTAGAATACTCGATTTCCTCTCCTTGACTTACCCCTGAATTCAGCTGCGTATAGTAAACCATAAAATCAGCTAAACTTCCCATTAAACTACTTTTAGAATAAGCCATTCCTACGCCTGTCTTCGGGTTTCGGTCAAGGTCATATAGAATGTCAAATTCGAAACCTTGTGCCCTTCCATCTACATTGGCATCATAAACTTTGAAAAGTGGCGCAGTAGGGATGCTTCCTCCCACAGATCCACCTATACTAAAAATATCACGAGTGATGACCGTAATATCTACCGAATCCGTGCCTTCTACCTGTGTGGCTAAAATCCTGCTTTCCAAAATAAAAGCTTGATCTCTAAGAAATCGCTCATTGTCACCTAATTTATAGGGATTTAAAGGCTTGTTTTCTTTGATAAAAAGATGTTGCCGAATCGTTTTTTCTCTCGTATTGGTATGAAGCTTATTAGCAATTTTCCCAACCTTTTGAACTATCGGTTTCTGTTTGCCATAAATGGAGAATTCGAAGCCAATAGTTTCAACTGTGATATTTCGAATGATCATTCCTTCATAAGGCAGGAACTTTTCTTCTGCTTTTTCTACTAGAACGGTGTCTCTATTAGTTCTGGTAATCAAATCCATTCCTTTAACCAGCGCTTTTTTGGTTATGGATACTTTAGAGGTATCATTTTCATTTTGGGCATAAAGATTCTCGCTTATACCTAAGAGCATAAGTAGTAGTAAAAGTGCTCTGAATGAAGACTGGACCAAGGTTGAGGAGTATTCTAAGAAATTTAAATCTCTGATATATTTTTTATAGAAAGAAATAAATTCTAAGCATTTTTTCAGCTAGACTTACAAAGCTAGTAGTTGTAAGAGAAAGATCTTAATGGGAGGAGTTTAGTAATAGAGAAAAATTCAAGACGTTACCTAGACTTTATAAATAAGCCAATCGTCACAATAATTACTAGGAGAATTATGCAGCATTATCAATAATCATGGTGCTAAATTAGTAGGTGTTTTTTTTGCCAGTAAAGCATCTCATTAGCTAAATGGCATTAGGTTGTCGAGATCAGCCACCTGTCTAAAATGCGTTAAGAGAAAGGGAAGATATGCACTTAAAGCAAGGTATATACTAGCATTTCCCAGTAATTCGTAACCCGTTAACAGCTATTAGGTGATCTTCTCGCCAGTTTAGCAATGGAAAAGAGCGTACTGGTTTTATTGCAAACGAATAAATCATATTATGATTATCCGCATTCTTGCCAGCAGCCATTAATACTTTGCTCATCCGGCTGCCTGCCTAGCCGGTAGGTAGGGAAGACCGAAGACAGGTGACCTCCCTTACGGTAGGCAGGCCGAAGTGGCCTAAAATTTAGAGTTGAGCTTATTTTGTATTGCTTTAGTCTGCTTACTGGTAGAATTGCGGATATAAACAAATCATATTATAAGAAAAATATATACCAATCTATATTGATTTTTATTTTATTGTTACCAAATGCCCATTAAAAGCTTTATTTTATTGCTGTTTTATTAATTTTAAAGTGATTCTTTAGAAGAAATATATTCGTTGAATTAATTTCCAACGTGAATTTCTAGCAGAAAAATCTGGGTAGAGATGCTAAATTTATTTTTTACAAGTAGCTGAATGATAATTGAGTAAGTTTTAATAGCTTAATTAAAGAGTGCTTTTTGCCGAATGATTTAGCTACTGTTATAATACAAAAGACAATTAGGGTGAAGTTTATTGTTTTGTGTTTACATTGATAATGTAATGCTAAAGATTGCGTCACAGCAGTAGGTTTTATTCATTTTACATTTGTGCCAAAATTAGAATATGTCTACTTCAACAGACTCTCTGAATTATGCTATCGAATAATTTTCAATAATAAAACACTAAATTTTATGCATTTAAAATTACGGTTATCCAAGATCATCTATGCGTCTGCATGTATGATTACATGGGCTGGACTCAGTACCAGCTCACACCATCTAATCGCTAAAGGAATAGAATGGGAGACAGCTTTTAAGTTGGACCGTCCATTTTCAGATCTATCATCTTCGGAACAACTGATCACTGGAAGAATCACGGATGAAACAGGTGCTCCGCTACCTGGTGCTACTGTTCGAATAAAAGGAACCACGGAAGGTACGGTAACAGATTTGGATGGAAAGTTTACTATAGAAGTAGGAGAAGATGCTGTTCTTCAAATTTCTTATTTGGGATACACGCTACAAGAGATTTCTTTGAACGGAAGATCAGAGATAGCTGTGCGATTAGAGCCTGATGCTACGCAGTTGGATGAATTAGTAGTCGTTGGTTATGGTACTCAAAAGAGGTCAGATGTCACCGGAGCTATTGGTTCTGTGAAAAGAAAGGATTTTAATCAGGGAGTGATTACCAATCCAGTTGATCTTTTGCAAGGGAAAATGGCCGGCGTAAACATATCATCAACCAGTGGTGAGCCTGGTGCTACCCAAAATGTGATTATCAGGGGTATTGGTAGTTTACGATCTGGAACTCAGCCTCTTTATGTAGTAGATGGGTTTTTACTAGACAATTCCTCTACAGGTGTTGCTTCTAACCCGCTAAATTTTCTTAATCCCAATGATATAGAAAGTATGGATGTGCTAAAGGATGCGAGTGCTACAGCACTTTATGGTTCTAGAGCATCCAATGGTGTGGTAGTAATCACCACTAAAAAGGGAAAAGCAGGAGCATCTCAGATGAATTTTTCTGCTTCCACTGCTTTATCATCTATGGCTAATAAAATAAATGTATTTGGTGCAGATGAGTTTCGAAGACAAGTAGTTGCTGCGGGTGGGGCTTTGGATGACTTTGGTGCTAATACGAACTGGCAGGATGAATTATCTCAGACTGGTGTATCTAATGATCTCAGCTTCTCAATGAGCGGTGCAAACAAGGAGAATTTTTCATATTTCGCATCTGTGGGATTTCAGGATCAGGAAGGAATATTAAAGAATAGCAACTTAAAGCGATATTCAGGGAAACTGAATATGAATCAAAAAGCATGGAACGGAAGGTTAAATGTGGATTATAATGTGACTGCCTCCCACACTGAAAATTTGCGACCTAGCATCACGTCTACTATCAGTGATATGCTTAGTTTGAATCCTACAGTGGCTCCCTACACAGACGGATTGCCTACACCTTTAAATACCAATGCATTGAACCCTATTGCACGTTATGATTTATATAGTGACAATGCTGCCAATAATCGAATTTTAACTACCATATCACCCTCTATTGAAATTGTGGATGGTCTTGTCTATAAGGCTAACCTAGGTGTGGATTACTCCAGCACTGATCGATACCAGCAGTACAAGCCTTACACAGCGGTGATCAATGAGTCCAATATTTCTGATGGTTCGTTAGACGTCGCTATAAGTTCAAATTCCAATAAATTGATAGAGAATACACTTTCATACAACTGGAATAATTACAAGCATAACGTAACAGTATTAGGTGGGCATTCTTATCAGACATTTTTGGATGAGACGAGAATCACTTCATACAGAGGATTTGCAGATAATAACATCGAACCTAGATACCAAGATCATAATAGTACTAATGAATATCCAAGTACAGTAAATTCATCTGCAGTGAGGAACGAGTTACAGTCCTACTTTGGTCGATTGAATTACGTTTACGATGATAAATACCTGTTCACAGCTACATTTCGTGCGGATGGATCTTCCAAGTTTGGAGACAATAACAAGTACGGATACTTTCCCTCTTTTGCCTTAGGCTGGAATATTAGTAAGGAGGAATTTATGGCTAACTCAGGTATTGATAACCTAAAGTTACGTGCAAGTTGGGGTAAGACTGGTAACCAAGAGATTCCTTCCAAGATCACCAAAGCGAGTTATTCAGAGGATAGATTGGCTACAGGATCTGGTAGCCTTAACACCTATCCAATCAATACGGATGCAAATTCATTGGACGGTTACCCATATGGGATTGTCTTCACACGTTTAGCAAATCCAAATTTGCAATGGGAAGTGTCTACTCAAATAGATTTGGGGATTGATTTCGCAATTTTAGATTATCGATTGACAGGTACATTGGATTATTTCAAAAAAGTGTCTTCAAATATTTTGCTAGAAGTAGTACCTGCCGATCCTGTACAACCAACATCTACTTACTGGAACAATATTGCAGATATGAAAATCTATAACTCTGGTGTAGAGTTGGGATTGAATTATACCAGTGATGAGCAGCGTGACTTCTCTTACAGCCTTGGTGGTAATATTACTTTCATTAAGAACGAAGTGAAAGATTCACCTTACTCGGTATTGACTACTGGAGCTGCTCAAGGTGCTGGTCAAACTGGTGCCACTATAAATGGGTATATCAATAATGAACCTATCGGAGCTTTTTACATGCTTCAGTTTGATGGAATAGGTGAAAATGGCCTGAACAAATTTAAGGACATTAATGGAGATGGAGCAGTATTGGACAACGACCGTAGTGTGGTAGGTAGTGCAATTCCTAAATTCATCTATGGTTTTCAAATGAATTTTAGATACAAAGCTTTTGATCTTGGGATGAACTTCAATGGTACTTCTGGAAGTATGATTTACAATCATACAGCAATGTCTTTGTTTACCAAAGCGCAATTATCCAGATCAAATAACACAACTGAATTTGCAGCTGAATTTCCTGAGGAGTCATTTAACAATTCCAATACCGTATCCACTCGCTTCTTGGAAGATGGATCTTTCTTCAGATTAAATAATGCTACGCTGGCTTATAATCTGAATACTGAGATGGTGGGATTGAGTAAAGTGTTTCAGAATATTCGATTTGCATTGACAGGTCAAAACCTTTTCGTCATCACAGATTATTCTGGATTTGATCCGGAAGTCAATACTGGATCTACTTCAGCAGGAATTCAAACTTTTGGCATTGATCGCTTTACCTATCCAAGAGCTAGAACCTTTTCTCTAAGCCTTAATCTAATATTCTAATAAGATATAAATGATTGTTAAATCATATAGAACTCATACTAAAATGAAAAATACAAGATTTCACATACTGCTCCCGGTCGTTGCGTTCTTATTCGCATTTCTAGGTTGTAGCACACTAGATGAAGATATTCTGGATGAATCACTGACAGGAACTGGTCAAGCTGAAGTTGTGAGCGGATCCTTAGCTCCTGTCTATGGCATGCTCCGCCAGGTTTGGCTACATACCGTTAATTTTGGACTTCAAGAAGTCGCCTCCGATGAAGGTATTCTTCCTTATCGTGGAGGAACTGATTGGTTTGATGGCGGTAAGTTTATTTCTGTTCATCAGCATCTTATGACGCCAAGCAATGGCTTGGTAGGTGACACCTGGACATTTATTACTCTGACTTTGTCAAGAGCCGTACTGGCTGAAGAAAGCTTGCGTCTAGAAGTTGATAATGGGAATGTCAGCGCACAGGATCCACTTTATGAGATGGTAGCGATGAAGGCATACCTCAATATGATTGCTCTTGATAATTGGGGCCTAATTTTCAAAAAAACAAGTTCTGACAATTTATCAGTAATTCTTAGAGGCCAAGAAGCGATCTCTCATATTGAAAGTGAACTTTTGTCAGTTGTAGATTTAATCAGCAACAACAAAGGTCCAGGTAGATTAAATAAAGATGCTGTGAAAGCTTTGTTGGCTCGATTATATCTAAATGCGGCAGTTTATCGCGATCCATATGGAACACCTAACTTCGCAACAGCCGATATGGATAAAGTAATACGTTATACAAGTGAAATTATTGGTGGAAAATCTTCTCTATCGGCTGAGTATTTTGACTTGTTCAGTGATGATAACCACACAAATCCTGAGGTTATATTTTCACTTGATCAAAGGGGGGTTCTTGAGACTGAACACAGTAGATGGGCCTACTGGCCGATATCTGGAGATTTAATCCCGAGACCGGAATTCCCTAATACCCGTGGTACGGATGCAGTGGCAGTCACACCTGATTTCTTCAAGACTTGGGTGGATGCTTATGGGAGTGTAGATCCAGCTGTAGCTGATGCCCGTTTCTTTAAAAGAAATACGATTATACCTGCAAATCTTCAGAACCTTACTGGCGTGAACCCAACCAATGATGCGAATCATTATTACACTGTCGCCGCCACTGAGTTTGAAATAGACCGAGGAATACTTCGCAATATAATTTGGGGCCCTAGAAAAGACGGCGGTGGAAAGATTTTGACTGGCGATGATGGGAAGGTTAGGATATATCCTGTAATCAACAAAAGGAGTAGTGGTGCAAATATTCGCTATGTGGATCATACGCTAAAAGTGGATTTCACAAATGAAGGAAGCTTACATAATGCAGGATACCGATTCTCAAAATATCAGTTTAGCCATACCGCTCCTAACTGCTGTAGCTACAGCAGCGTGGATATAGTGTTGGTTCGTCTAGGTGAGATTTATTTAATGAGCGCTGAGGCTAAATTGAGAAAAGGAGATAATGCTGGGGCTTTGGCAGATATCAATGCCTTAAGAACTTCCAGAAATGCACGTCCAGCCCAAACACCTGCAGCCTTGACTGCAATCAATATGGATATCCTATTTCGTGAAACTGGCTTTGAATTGTATTGGGAAGGTTTCAGAAGAAATTATCAGATACGATTTGGTAAGTATGAGGATAGCTGGACAGAGAAAACCGACACTGATGTATTTAAGAGATTGTTCCCGATTCCTCAAAAGGCAATTGACGGATCCTCAAGTGAACCAGGGTTTTTGGTACAAAATCAAGGCTATTAATACCCAGTAAATCAATAGTAAAAATAAAGCCGATGAGAATTTCTCATCGGCTTAATTTTTTTATCTCCGGCGAAATGAATTTTAAAACCTGCTTCAGAGTAAAGTCTGCTGGTCTCTGCAGAAAGAACTCGTTCGAGTTGCGATTTTTTTGATCCAAAGAGTGATTTCATTTGATCAGAATTACCATCGTGAAATTCGACAAAAGGTAATGATTGAAAGAGATTAGTTTTTTCCACTTTCTATCCAAAATCAATTCTTAATTTTTAGTTTTTAACCAAAACAAAGTTGGGTCTTTCGTACTGGTTTCCTTCGAAAATTACTTTGTAATCCGACTTGAAAAAGGTAGATGTAAGGTAGTAATCGGTAGAAATCACTTGGGCTCCTGAAGCCTTGGCACTTTCGAAAGTGGAGTAATCGTTCGTCCTCGCTTCCTTGGTGTCAGAATCTGCCCGTGTCCGGATCATGTATCCTTTTTTAACCAGCTCTCTGATATATTCTTCATCCTTTGCTGGATTATTAATTATCCTAAACCCAGCTGTAGAATTGCCTTCTTTTTTATTGACGAAGAGCACGGCATTTTTGAGTTCAGGCTTAGCAGAAAGGTATAGGTCAGTTTTCTCTTCATTTTCATCCAAGACAAAGAGGAATTTCCCTCTTACATCATCCAGCTTTGGCCAATTTCCAGCTAGCACAGCAGATTCCAGATTGGAAAATTTTCCCTTCACCAAATCAGGGGTAATCAAATGGTCTATTCCCAAATACGTCCTGATTTCTAGGTCAATACTATCAAGAGCGGATGCTGTGAAGGGTAAAGTTGGTCTGGTGCCTGGTACATTCCCATCTTTCGCATTGATCAAAATAAAAACAGGTGAATGGTCAGGATGATTCTCACTCCAAATTTTGAGCGCTTTCAAAGCATCAGCAAAAAGTAGGTAGTGAGATTGAAAATCTAGATCCTGTACATGAAAAAGTTTCAACCCAGGCTTTGACAGTGCCGAGCTGGGATCATAATCAGGAATGTTTCCTCCAGCACTTTTGATGATTTGCAAACCTTTTGGATCGGAGTATCTACCTCCTTCAGGATCATGGAATACATCTAATTCAAGATTTCTTAAACCTAGATCAAGTTGTGATTCCAGCGGAATGTGGGAGTACTCTAAACTTTGCGCAGCAGCAGGGTTTACTTTGGTCAAGAATGCCAATAATTCTGGAGCGATTTGACTTTTGTAGCTATTATGGCTTCCTATGACCTGAGTCTGGTTAAGCTTGAGATTCTGTGCAGAAACCGTCAGTGAGGTAATTAAACAGAATGCAATAAGCAGGAGGCTGGAGTTGTATTTCATAATTTTTATTACTGCTACCAATATTCATTTTTTTAGAGCGGAATTTAGCAAAACGTTTTGAATTTTTATGTTATGATTTAATAACAGCTCAGTAAGGTTTTATACACATTAATCCGTTAGAAATCAGTTTTCTATGTGAGATAGTCAAGACTGAGTTTTAGATAAGTTAATAAATAGCTTTAAGAAAATGTTAAGTAGTAGTTTTTTGAGCTTACAGAAACAGTTAAATAGTGATGAAAATCCTATTTTTAGGAATGCATAAAATCCTATCTATCTTTTTGGCTTTTAGCCTTCTAGTTGTAATTCATGTTTCGGCTCAGAATTCAGCACAATTTCAAATTCATTCGCACAACGATTACCTACAAACAGTGCCTTTTTGGACAGCATATTCTGCGGGTGCATCATCTATTGAAGTCGATGTGATATTGAGAGATGGGAAATTGATGGCAGCTCATGAAGCTGCAAGTATAAACTCTGACCGTACTTTTGAGAGTTTGTATATGGAACCGATTGCTCAGGGAATTGGAAATGGATTGATTACTTCGTTTAATTTCCATTTGTTGGTAGATCTGAAGACTGAAGCGTACGCAACGCTGAAAGTTCTGGAAGAGAGTATGCAGAATTACAAGCACCTGCTTTATACTGCGAAAAATCCAGAAGGGCTGAAATTGATTATTTCAGGCAATAGACCTAAGCCAGAAGATTATAGAAAATATCCCGAATGGATGTTATTTGACTATCAGAGCACAGAGTTGACGGCTGATTTACCTTGGGACAAAATAGGGATGGTTAGCTTGAGCTTTCGTCAATTTTCTATTTGGAACGGGAAAGGCAGAATGGTGGAAGAGCAGCGCGAAAAGGTTCAAAACTTCATTGACCTAGTTCATAGTTTTGAAAAGCCCGTTCGTTTTTGGGGATCGCCAGATAGCAAATCTGCTTGGAAAGCTTTCTATGAAATGGGTGAGGACTACATCAACACTGATCATCCCATACAAGCTGCCGATTATCTCAAAAAGTTAGATCACAATATCTATGAGAATACTTCCATGCATGAAATTTATCGTCCAAATTTTGAATTGGATGGAGCAGATATTCCTGTACAAAATGTGATTTTGATGATCGGCGACGGGAATGGGTTGGCTCAGATATCTGCAGGTTTATTTTCAAACGGAAATGAGCTCAACCTTACTCAATTGAGGAATATTGGCTTGATCAAAACTCAGGCTGCAGATGATTTTACTACAGACTCTGCTGCAGGGGCTACTGCATTTGCTACTGGTGCGAAAGCTAATAATCGAGCGATAGGTGAGGATCCTGATGGAAAATCCTTGGCTAATATGACGGAAATACTAGCAGATTACGGTTTCTCAACTGGGATAATCACTACCGACCAACTCACGGGAGCTACGCCGGCATCTTTCTATGCACATCATCCGGAGCGTGATGATTCTGATGATCTAGCAGCCTATTTGTCCAAAAGCAAGTTGGACTTATTTATCGGTGGAGGTGGTGATAATTTTGCTTCCCATTACGACCATCTAAAAATGCAGGTTTTAAATTGGTAGAAAGCTTAGACGAAACTGACGCTGAGAGACTTGGTTATTTTGCAGCAAAAGGATCTCTACCTAAAAAATTGGAAGGTAGAGGAGCTTATTTATTGAATAGTTCAGCATTTGCGCTTGACTTTTTTGAAAGGAAAAAAACACCTTTCTTCCTAATGATAGAAGCTGCAAATATTGATTCTGGCGGGCATTCCAATAGTACATCTACAATAGTTTCAGAGATGTTGGATTTTGACGAAGTCATAGGGAAGATTATAGCATATGTGGATGTAAATCCGAATACATTATTAATTATCACTGCAGATCATGAGACGGGTGGAGTATCTATTCCACAGGGAGATATAGCTACTAGCACTGTAGAACTAGCTTACCATAGTGATGATCATACGGGGATTATGGTGCCAGTATTCGCTTATGGTGCGCATTCTGGAGATTTTAGAGGTGTTTATGAGAACACAGAAATTTATCATAAAATCATGAAACTAGTGATGGAATTTCATCAGAAATAAGTGTCAGATATTTTACGTTTAGCAATAATTGCACCGATGTCATTTGAAGAAACTCAGTACAGATGTGAAAAATTGGTAGTCTGGTCTAAGTCATAGAATTGATTAAATATTTATATGTATATCCGCTTTTCTACCAGTAAAGAGGGAAAAGCAATCTAGAATTTGTTCAAATTTATAATTGAGGTCACTTCGGTCTTCGGTCATCGGTCTTCCGACCAGATAAACAAAGAATCTAAGGCAACTGGCATCATTGCGGATAATCACAAATATTTATTTTAATTCTCCTGGCTTAGACCTATTATGTTTGAAGACATAAATTTTAAATTTGGCTGTTTTACCTTCTTCCGGCAAGGATGAATGGCAGCATGAAGAGGTTGCGGATAAAATCGAAAGAAATATCAATCGCAAAGCCTAATAGTCTAAAAGGTAGTAAAACCAGCCAGAAGATTGGGTAGAGAAGTAATCCTAAAATTGCCAATGGCCAGCATAGTACAAAGAGAATACACCAAATCAGAAAACTTATCATAGTTAGTATTTTTCTTAAGTGTTCTCAATTCTTATTCCATACGCAAAATCGTCTCTAAATGTAGCTTTGGGAGCCTCGGCGAAGTATTCTAGTTTCAAAATCGAACAGCCTGATTAGTAAATCGGACGATTTTATGGTGAGTCACCGTAATATTTTAGCCTTAAGCAACCATAGTCATGCTCGCTGGAAGCGAAAATAGAATGCCTATTTGAGAGAACCATGCCAACAACAATTGTGGTAGTTATTTGTGGAAAAAGCTTGTTTGTATTAGCTAATTGATGATTAACACAAAATTAAGTTTTGTATTATTTTTAAATAACTAAACTTAAAAACGCAATAAAATCACTAATTTGGGGTAGTTGAGTGAGAAAGTAAAAATTTGTATTTTGAAATTAGTTCGTTTAAAAGGTGTCTTGCCTTATTACTTCAACTGATTTTTAAGGTTAACTAGGGATAATACTGATTTTCATTTAATTTTTATATAGAGTAATGGGAGCTTTCCTTATTGAATTGTGTGTGATTGAGCTTTATTATTTTATATAAAATATGTTTTTGTTTATATAGCACAATTATTTGGAGAGGGTGATTTTTAGGTTTATGCTTTACCAAATATTTTGAAGAGTTTTAGGTGTAAATTAATGATTTTCAGTTTAAAGAGATTGATATTCTTGTTCGGTTAAATTTTGATTTTAAATGGTTTATACAGAATGTGATGATTGTGAAATTTCTTTAGTTTAAAAGAGGTGGTAATTTTTATTTTAATCCAATAGCCTATGATAATGAAAGAAAAACCTTTGTAAGGAGCAGTTGAAATCTCAGGAGATTCCTCGCTGCATAATGCCTGACACCTGTTAAACGAGAACTTTTTACAGGATTTCTTAAAGTTTTCAATACCAATAAACCTCTCATAACATGAAAATATATTTACAAAGACGACTCTTTCGAGTGTCAAAAATGATCCTTTATGGATTCATATTTCAGTTGGTGTGTAGCTCTTCCGTTTTTGCAAGTGTTACCTCAGCTCCTCTAATCAGCTCACTTCAGGCAGATGTGACAGTTACAGGAAAAGTTCTGGATGAAACCGGATTACCACTACCTGGCGCCACAATATCTGTAGCGGGAACGACCGCTGGAACAGTCACAGATATAGATGGAAATTATTCTATTACAGTTTCTGAAACTGCTGATTTGATCTTCTCTTACATTGGATATGAGCCGCAGCGAATTGCTGTAGGAACCCAGACTGTAATTAATGTCACACTGCGACCTGATGCTACAGCGCTTGAAGAAGTAATAGTAATCGGTTACGGTACAACCAAAAGAAGCGACTTGACGGGCTCTGTAGGTTCGGTAGGTGCAGAAGCGCTGAGAGAGCGTCCAGCATCTTCGTTAAACCAAGCTCTGGCAGGTAGAGTATCTGGAGTTCAGGTCAATAATAACTCAGGACGTCCAGGAGGGAGAACTACAGTGAGAATCAGAGGATTCAGCTCAATTAACTCTTCAAATAATCCATTGTATGTAATTGATGGAGTTCAGATGCCAGTTGGTACACTTAGTCAACAGAGTAGTGCTATTGACTACATCAATCCAAACGATATTGTTTCTGTAGAAGTACTAAAGGATGCGTCATCAACTGCGATTTACGGATCTAGGGGTGCTAATGGAGTTATCCTCGTCACTACAAAAAAGGGTAGATCGGGAGAAGGAACAGTTACATACAATGTGGATTTAAGTGTACCTGTTATTGGTCCAAATAGACCAGAAGTATTAAATGCTAAGCAATACCTAGCTACTGAAGATTTGGCATGGGCAAATATGGCAAAGTATGATCCACAAGGATGGGCAGATGGCAAATGGGCTTATCTAAATCCAGCTTTGCGTAGAACAGATCCTCGAATTTTTGATAGTCAAGGTAATCCGCTTTTTGATACTAATTGGCTTGATGAAACTACCCAGAATAAGTTGTCTCAAAATCATCAATTGGGTTTTTCAGGTGGCAATGAGCGTACTACTTATTCCCTATCGTTAGGTTACAGAGATGATCAGGGCTTGGTAAAATATTCCTATCAGAAAAGATATTCAACCAGGTTTACTCTTGAGGATAAAATCAAAAGTTGGTTGACAGTAGGCGGTAGTCTGAGTTATAACAGCCAGACTGAAAATCTAGTCGATGTAAGTGATGCAGTAGCTAGACAGATGGTAGAAGATTTCCCATTTTTGCCTGTTAAGTATGAAGATGGAACATTTGCCAATAATCGGGATTATCCATTTGCAGAAGGTACTATGAGCTCTGCTCATAGATTATTTGGAAGAAAATATATCCTTAATACTCAAACAACTTTAGGTACAGCTTATAGCAACATCAAATTTTCTGATGATCTTCAGATGAGAACAGCTCTTGGTGTAAATATTCTTACACAGGAAAATGATCAATCTGAGACTAGAACTTTGGCAATTGGACAAAGTGGAACAGCATCTAAAAGTTTGAGAAAAGACACTTTCTGGTCTCTTGAAAACTACTTGACCTATAACAAAGTATTTGCAGAAAGACATGCTTTTACTGGACTTCTTGGAATTTCATGGCAAGAAAGCAATTTCACGGGAATGAGTGCAAGTATCCAGAATTTCTCCACCGATTACTTCTTGTACAATAATCTTGGAGCGGGAAGTCAACTTCCACGAGTTGGTTCAAGTGCTTCTCGTGAAGCGTTGAATTCTTACTTCTTCAGATTAAACTACATCTTGGATGATAAATATTTGTTTACGGCAACTGGCCGAGCAGATGGATCTTCCAAATTCGGTGACAATAATAAGTATGCATTTTTCCCTTCTGCAGCATTGGCATGGAGAGTATCTGAGGAGGAGTTCCTGAAAGGGAATTCAACTATCTCAAACCTTAAAGTTAGAGCAAGTTACGGCTTGACTGGTAACTCTGAGATTCCTCCTTATTCTTCACTTTCTCTTTTGAGCTCTAATTATTCAGCAATTTTTAATGAAACTCAATTTGGAGGAACTGGTTTGAATAGACTTGCAAATCCTGACTTGAAATGGGAGAAAACTGCTCAGACTGACATTGGATTTGAGTTGGGTATGTTCAATAACCGATTGAATGTAGAAGTTGATCTTTATTACAGAAAGACTACTGATATGCTTTTGGATTCACCGGTACCGCGCACAAGTGGATATGCCACTATTCGAAGTAATGTAGGATCGATGGAAAACAAGGGAATTGAATTCACACTGAACTCAGTGAATTATGAAAAAGAGAATTTCAGCTGGAATTCTTCATTTAACCTTTCACTAAACAGAAACAAGGTTCTTTCACTAGCTACTCCTGCGGATATATTCGGAGTTGGTGGGCCAAACTTCACTAACCAAACAAACATTATCAGAGTAGGAGAGCCCGTTGGTTCATTCTGGGGTTTGACTCGATTAGGTACTTGGAGTGAAGCGGAGAGAGCTGAGGCTGCAGAATTTGTGAGTTATAGAAATGGACTGACTATTCTTCCTGGCGACATCAAATATTTGGATGTCAATGGTGACAAAGCGATCAATGATTCCGATAGAATGATCATAGGTAATGGTAGTCCAGATTTCTGGGGAGCTATTTCCAACTCCTTCAGACTATACAATTTTGATCTAACAATCGAACTTCAGTATAGTGTTGGAAATGATATCCTAAACATGACGCTACATCCAAGTGAAGATCGTCAAGCTTTGGCTAATAGCTACACTTCAGTGCTGAACGCTTGGACTCCAACTAATCAAAACACGATGATTGCAGAGATTCGTGATACACGTGCTGGATATGTGACTAATGTGGATTCACACTGGGTAAAAGATGGTTCGTTCTTGCGTGGACGTAACTTATTACTAGGTTATAATTTCCCTACAACTATGGCTAACTCTATCAAATTGAGCAAATTGAGAGCTTATGCTTCTGCTCAAAACTTCTTCCTTTTGGTAGGTGATGATGTCAATGGTGATCCAGAGACCACTCCTATAAGAGGTGGCAATGGAGACAATGTATTCTCTCAAGGTATGAACTGGCACAGTTATCCTAGACCGACAATTTTCATGTTTGGTATTCAGGTAACACTTTAATTCTTTGTCAACTTATAGCGATATAACTAATGAAAAATAACATATATAACAAAGCAGGCATGTTGTTCCTATTTGGAGCAATGATGGCAGGAATTGTGGGATGTTCAAGCTTCTTGGAGGAGGAAGATCCTTCCAATTTAACTCCTGAAAGTTTTTACACCATTCCTGATCACGCAGAAGCGGCACTAGCGGCGGTCTATGCAGATACTAGATTTATTGGAGGAGGAGCAGGTATCTTTTCGGCAACATGGCAACTGCTAGAAGCACCTACTGGAACTTCTACTACAGAGACTGCGCAAAATTCCGATCTGAATAACTTGTACGGGCTTATCTACGATGGACGTACTCAGCATGTGATCAATTGGTGGAATGGTTTGTATAAAGTAATTGCACAAGCCAATTTGGTGTTAGATAAGGTGCCAGCAATTTCTCCTATGGATGCAGCCCAAAAGACTAGGGTATTAGGAGAAGCTAGATTTCTAAGGGCTTGGTCTTATTTCTACCTAGTGAGACTTTGGGGAGATGTGCCATTGATTTTACTTCCTCAGACTGCTGGTTCGGAAAACTTTAAACCTTCTCCAGCCTCCCAAGAAGAGGTATATGCATTGATTCTGGAAGATTTGAAAGCTGCAGAAACTGCTGGGTTACCTTGGATGACTACTACTGGAAGAGCGTCTTTAGCTGCTACAAAATCGATGCTTGCCAAGGTGTATTTGACCATGGCGGGATTTCCACTTAGCAAAGGAGTTTCTCATTATCAATTGGCTGCTGACAAATCGAAGGAAGTTATTGATTATGGGAACAGCAATCCACTCACGCTGAATTTATTTCCTACCTACGGAGCAATTCATGACGAAACTAATGACAACAAATTAGAGCATATTTTCATGCTTCAGTACAATGTCATCGTAGCGGGTAATCCGATGAACGATATGTTCCCGAACTTTAAGCCAGTTACATTTGCTGGTCCTTCAGGAACCGGTAGTACTGTTCCTACGGAAGAATTTTACAAATCTTACGAGCCCGGAGATCTTCGTGCTGTTGATCAAGTGGGATATTTCTACACTTCATACTATACAAATGGTAGTGGTGCAAAGTTTGATTTGGGAGCACCATATATCTTCAAGCATTTCAATCAGCTTGCGCTAGGATCTAAAGATAAGCCAGGCAATAAGGCTAATAATTTGAATGTGCCGTTGATCAGATTTGCAGAAGTTTTGTTGATGTATGCTGAAGCGCAGAATGAGGTAGGCGGCCCAAATGCACTGGCGGTAGAAAGTTTGAAAAGAATTCGTAATCGCGCTGGATTAACCACTTTAAGTATGGGTGAGTTTAATGCTAATTCATTTAGAGATGCAGTCTTAAGAGAGAGATGGCATGAGCTCAGCTATGAGCAGATTATCTGGTTTGATATGCTTCGCTTGCGCAAAGTGTATAATGAATCCACTAACGGATTTGATCAATTTGTAGGGCATATTAATCCTAGTTCAAATCAGACACTTCAGGCCAAGCATTATTTGATGCCGTATCCTCTGCCTGAAATGCAGAATAATCCTAACCTTACTCCTCAAAATCCTGGATATTAAGAAGATTTAGATTAATATTAATAGAAAAGGGCTCCAAAATTTTGGAGCCCTTTTTTGTTGCCGTGTGTTTTTCTCATTAAATGATACTACTTCTCAATTCCTTCAAAATACCGCTTCAATGTATATTCTGGCTGCCATTGATCTGGTTTTCTAGTAAGTTTTGCCGGATCATATTCAAGTGGTTTGATCACCTTAGTAGTCAAAGCTGCAGTGTCACCAGAGGCTTTTTGCCAGTCTAGTAACATCTTCATCATATCATCTTTAGTGGAGGAATAAGTCTTGTTTTCTGCAAGATTATTCAATTCCAATGGATCATTTTTCAAGTTGAACAACTGTGTGTAATCACGTTCTGGGTATCTGATCAACTTCCATTCCGGCGTTCTTACTGCCCGCACAGTATAGCGATAAGCAGTAAACAAGCTGCTTCTAACATCAGTGCTTTTTCCAGAAAGAATAGGAGCCAAGCTCTTTCCATCCACCTGAGTGGGCTTCGGTAAACCTGCCAATTCGGATAGGGTTGGGTAAAGATCATAGAGATACACCATCGCATCAAAAGTCTCGTTCTTCGGAACTCCAGGGCCTTTGATGATCATAGGGACATTGGTGCTGTGCTCGTAAAGACTTTGCTTTCCAAGTAAGCCATGACTTCCAGCTGCTAGGCCATTGTCAGCAGCATAAACGATAATCGTATTTTCATACTGACCATTGTCTTTAAGTGTCTGAATGATTTTACCGATCTGTGTATCCAAGTGAGTCACCAGCGCATAGTAATCAGAAAGAATCATCTGGATTACTTCTGGCTTTCTTGGCCAGTCAGTAAGTAATTCATCGCGGACCATCAAGTCATCAAATGCAAAAGGATGAACCGGTTTGTAATTCCCAGGTAAAGGCAAAGAGCCATCTGGGTAGTGATTGATATAATTCGCCTCTGGAGAGTATGGATCATGCGGTGCCGTGAAAGCTACATAAGCGAAGAAAGGCTTGTCAGTTCCTGATTTTGCATGATTTTTTATAAACTCAATCGCACCTTCGGCGAAAACTTCTGTGGAGTAACCTTTTTTGTTTGGCTCACCGAGCTTTCCATTTTCGTCATAATCACGAAGCGTCACGCTGTAGTGATCTGCCATTCCACCTAGGTAGACATTTTTAGCCTGCTGGAAACTTGCTTCGAAAGCTTCTTTCTCATTATGCCACTTGCCAGTACCAAAAGTGGAATAACCTGCCTGTGCAAAGTCCATTGGCATGGTGCGCTCGTCTTTCAGTTTGTCATAGACATGAAATAAGCTTTTGCCACTTAGCAACATTGCGCGACTTGCTGCGCAGACTGCTCCATGATTTCCGCCCATTACATAGGCGTTTTCGAAGCGGCTTCCATCACTTGCCAGTTGGTCAATGTTCGGAGTTTGTATGTAAGGATTGCCGGAAACTCCCAAAGCATCCGCACGCTGATCATCTGCAAAAATGAATAAGACGTTAGGCTTGCTAGGCTTGTTTTGTGCAAAAGTTTGTTGGAATGTGCTGACATATAGTAGGATAAGTCCAAGCCCAAAATATTTTATTTTATAATTCATTGGTAGATTCTTGTTTTATATATCCGTATTTAGCTATAGTTTTTCCTTGTTCTTTCTTTCCTGTTTCTGTCAGATATGGTCTAATAACTGCCCATATACTTCTAACCATTGATCCTTTTTCTGTAAATTTTTCAGTACCAAGGACTTCTCTTTGAGAAAGCCAAAAAGTGATCGTAATGCGTATGATATGCTGAGTCTGTTCAAGGATCTCAGGTTCAACAGGTATCATATATCCTTCCTTGCGAAACTCTTGAAAAAGAGAATCCATCTGTAACTTTCTAAATTCTGATGTTTTCTGCAAAAGCGCTGAGATTTTAGGGTATGCTCTGGTGATTTCCAGTACGTCCAAGTTCATGAAACGATAGCGATATTGAAATTCTTCCAATTGCAGCAATAACAGGTGTACATGCTCAATAGGGGATATGTTTTCTTTTCTTGCGACAAAATAGTCAGACATTTCCTCTCTCATCTTATCATAAATTGCCAAAATAATATCCTCCTTGGTTTTATAATGATAGTCGAGATTACCATGGCTGATCCCTATTTCACTGGCAATATGCCGACTCGTAATTCCCTGTACACCAATTTTGTTGTACTGCTCTATGGCAGTTAACAAGATTTTTTCCTTTGTCTTAATTTTTGGATTTTTTTCCATTTTTTATACTTATAGAATTGAAAAAAAGAATCTGTCGTCAAGATATAGCTGAAACGATAAGAAAGGGGTTAATACCCCTCTTTTTTAATTTCTATACCCAATTACTATACCTATAATTAATTTTATTCCCAACCTCGAGTCTGGTTCAAGTTGGGGGATCATATCAGAAGCTGAATTACTGGCTGTAAGTAAACAAGTCCATTCATGAATTAAATCTCTCCAAAATATATAAAATAGTGCAAGCGCACTAATCAATTCCTAAAAAATAGGGCTTAACAACTAAAAAAAATTACAAGTGGTCCATATAGTGGTGTCATCCATCACTGGAGATGTACCCCATATGGTAAATCCAGGTTCTTCTACTGCTATGCCTACATACTCTCAACTGTCTGCAAATTGCTTATTTTTAGCAAGCAACCTCCCTGAAGAGAATGTGAATATTACAAAAATGAAAAGGGAACTTAAAGTTTTAGTATACATAGAATTCTAATGTAGAATGTAAATCCGCTTTT
>NZ_MSSV01000006.1 GCF_002150505.1 Algoriphagus ratkowskyi | reverse complement strand
TCAATTCAGGACAAGTCAATTTAAGTAAATCCCCCTAGCCCCCTTTGTAAAGGGGGAATAGCTCATTTGGAACTCTATAACTCTAACTAAAAGAGTTTATATAGAGAGATAAAATACTCATATAGATTTACTGCTCCTAGGAACTTCCAAAGGCCAGCAAGAGGCACATTTAAGTCAAATAAATATTTTTTTATTACCCTATTAAATTACTAGGATTTAGCGTAAAATTGCAGCTTAAATCATAGGCTTGAAAGCAATTACTTACACTTCTATATTCATTTTTCTGAGCTTTTTACCTCAGGCTTCTATAGCTCAGAAAGATGTGACTCATCAGCAACTTATCTGGTACGGGTATTTTCTTACCCTTCCGATTGATGATAATTGGTCTGTAGTAGCTGAAGTTAAGGAGCGGCATTTTGTCCACCCGTTTGCGCAACATCAACTTTCCCTCAGAACTCATATTCATCGCAAGTTGGGAGCTAATGGCTGGGAAGCTTCGGCAGGTTTTGCTACATTTTATCAAAGCCCAAACAATCCGAAATCGGAGTTGGATCTGGTGGAGCCCGAACTTAGACCTCATATGGAAATGGCTTATAGGCAGACGCTAAAAAAGCTAACGCTAGACCATCGCTACCGAGCAGAAGCGCGATATTTTCATAAACTGAACTTAGAAGAAACGAAACTGGCTCAAGGCTACTTTTTTGGAAGTTTTAGATTCCGCTATAGAATCATGGCTTCCTATCCTATTTGGAAAATCAATGAAAATCAAATCCTAAAAGTAATCGCAGGAGATGAACTGATGGTTCAAGCTGGCCAAAGAGTGAGGTACGTCTTTGACCAAAATCGTCTGATTCTTGGATTAGGCTTAGCCATATCCCCCGAATTAAATCTCGAACTCGCTTATCAAAAATGGATAAACCAGCGTCAGACTGGAGGTTACTACAATCGAGATGTTTTAAGATTAACGGTTAATCATAAGGTGTTTTTAAGGAACTAGTAGGAATGATTGCTAATTTCACCTTAAATAGAAATGCGTATCAATTCTAAAACGGCTGAGCTCCGCATAGCTGATGATTTAGGAATGATCTGACATTTTATCTTATTTTTACCCAAACCACAAGCACAACCTTTCTTAATATAAAATCACATGAAAAATATCATTATGAAAAATGTAGCAATTAGCTGTTCATTGCTTTTTCTGCTTTTTTTCGGCCAAGCTAATGCCCAAACTTATGCTGAAAATGGCATGGTGGTCTCAGATCATGTAATTGCATCACAAGTAGGCGTGGATATTTTGAAAAAAGGTGGGAATGCCATCGATGCAGCTATAGCTACAGCATTTGCGCTAGAAGTAACTCATCCAGAAGCCGGGAATATCGGGGGCGGAGGTTTTATTGTTTTTCTAAAAGCAAATGGAGAGGTGACCACTTTTGATTTTAGGGAAAAAGCACCACTTGCTGCAAGTCCCACTATGTTTTTGGGAGAAAATGGAAAGATCAAAGATAACTCTAATCACAAGGGTCTCTTGGCTGTAGGTGTACCAGGAACTGTTGCTGGTCTTTACCAAGCACATCAAAAGTATGGTAAATTGCCTTGGGCTGATCTGGTAAAACCTTCTGTGGAATTAGCTGAAAATGGCTTCATGATGTCTTGGGGTTTATATAATGCCGCAGTAAACGTGACAGATCAAGACCCTTCAGAGGATATCATGATAAATTACTTCAAGGGCGCAAATGGAGAAATAGTGAAACCTGGAGAAACTTGGAAGCAGCCAGCTTTAGCAAAAACGCTGAAAGAAATTCAAAAGCATGGTAGAGATGGATTCTATAAAGGCTGGGTAGCTCAGGAAATAGAAGATTACATGAAAGCTAAGGGGGGTATTATCACCAAAGCCGATCTTGAGAAATACGAAGCAGTGGAGCGCAAGCCTCTTAAAGGCACTTTTAATGGCTATGATATTTATTCCATGCCTCCACCAAGTTCTGGAGGAGTAGCGCTGATCGAGATGATGAATCTGATGGAAGAAGCAAATATTTCAGAGATAGAATTCAATTCTACCGCCTATGTTCACCTAGTAGCTGAAGCGATGAGAAGAGCTTTTGCAGACAGGGCTAAGCATCTGGGCGATCCAGATTTCAATCCAGATATGCCAGTGGACAGACTTCTGTCCAAGGATTTTGCAAAAATGCGCTATGAGAATATAGATCTGACGAAGGCTTCTATCTCTGATCCATCGAAATTTGGACATCCTTATGACGGATCTAGTACCACTCATTTTTCTGTAGTCGACAAAGAAGGAAATGCTATATCCTTGACTTACACACTGGAAAATTCCTACGGGGTCAAAATGGGTTCGGATAAACTTGGATTTATATTCAACAATGAAATGGGCGACTTCAACCCAGTGCCTGGAGAAACAACCACAGGTGGCCAAATTGGCACCGATCCGAATATGATTGCTCCAGAAAAAAGGATGCTTTCCAGCATGACTCCGGTGATTGTTGCCAAGGATGGTAAGCCATATTTGGTGATTGGTAGCCCAGGAGGAAGAACGATTATCAATACTGTTTTCCAGACAGTTTTGAATGTTTTGGCTTATGATATGCGTGTTGACCGCGCCATCGAAGCGATGAAAATCCATCATCAGTGGCTGCCAGACAGAATATTATATGAGCGCAATTTACTTTCGCCCGACACCAGAGATGCACTAATAAAAATGGGTCATACGCTTACTCCAACGACTAATATCGGTGTACTGATGGGAATCACCTTCGATGCATCAAAGAAATTATATACGGGAGCTGCTGATTCTTCAAGTGAGGACGGGGGAGCCAGAGGTTATTAAGATGTAAGTTTTGTAAGTGGTAAAAAGTGAGATGTGAAAGGTGATAAGAGGTAGGTGGGGAGAGTGAAAATTAAAATCCTGACCTGACGAGCCTGAAAACTAACAGCATTACCTATTCATTAATAACAGTAATAGAGATAAAATATTTTTGTGGAAAAAGAGACAGAATTAAAACGAGAAATAGGGCTGTGGGGACTCTCTGCTAATATTGTAAATATCATCGTGGGGGCAGGAATCTTTGTTTTGCCCGCGATCGTAGCCGAAATTATGGGTTCCTCAGGGGTAATCGTCTACTTGTTCTGTGGATTTCTAATTGCACTTGTAATGCTTTGTTTTGCGGAGGCAGGAAGCAAAGTTGCCCGATCAGGTGGAGGTTATGCTTACGTGGAAACTGCATTTGGCCCTTTTCCTGGATTTCTGGCTGCAGTATTTATGGTGGTCGGAAGTGCCTTGTCTGATGCGGCAGTTGCCAACGCCTTGGTTCAATTGATGGGATTGGCCTTCCCCGCATTCACAAATCCCTTTATTCGGGTTCTAGTATTGCTTTTAATTTTCTCAGGATTGGCTTACCTCAATGTCATTGGGGTGAAGCAAGGAATAGGCTTGGTGAAAATAAATACTGTAGCGAAACTCACTCCTCTAGTCCTGCTGATTTTTTTCGGTTGGAAAGATGTTTCTTTTAGTAATTTGTATTGGGAGACAGCTCCAACTTTCGAGAATTTCGGTGCGGCATCACTGATCTTGTTCTTCGCCTTTCAAGGTGGAGACGCTGGACTTACCGTAGGCGGAGAGATCAAAAACCCTCAAAAAACTGTCCCTAAAGCAATTTTCATAGGAATTACTTTTGTGCTTTTTCTATATATCCTTATCCAAACTGTCTCGCAGGGAGTTTTGGGGGATCAATTACCCGCTAACTCAGAGGCTCCGCTAGCTGCGGTTGCAAACATCGTGTTTGGCCCAATTGGATACACCCTTTTACTTATCACAGCTGGAGTATCTATGTTTGGGATGCTGAGTGGAGAAATACTTAATATGCCACGAGTAGTTTTTGGCTTAGCTAGCGATAGAATTATTCCATTGGATAAATTGGCTGCTATCCACCCAAAATTTAAAACTCCCTATTTGTCGATATTGCTATATGCTGGTGTTGGATTTACATTAGCAGCCATCGGGGGATTTCGCCAGTTGGCTGTGATTGCTTCCGCCAGTATGCTATTGGTTTATTTTGGCGTAGCTCTATCTGTAATCAAACTAAGGAGAATGGAAAGAGCGGATGAGGGAAGCTTTAAAATCCCTTTTGGCTATACAGTTCCTATTTTGGCTGCAGGGATAATCCTGTTCTTCCTTTCCAATTTGACAGGATATGAAAAGACAGGGATCCTGATTTTCATCGCAGTACTGACTTTAATATATTTCTTGGTCAAGCTACTTCCAAGTAAGACCAAATAACCTGACACATATTTAAACCTTTAAACAAACTTTACATGGCCTCTTTTGGAATTTAATCCAGCAAAGTCAAATTCAAGACCATAAATCCAAAGCAGATACATTAGAAATGAGGGTCAAAAATTTGGAATGGGAATTGGCAAATACGAGAGAATTATTAATCAAAACACTCAAGGTTCTTGAAGAGCAATCTGGAAAAGATATCAATGGGGATGGGAAAATTGGGTGATAGTCTCAGTTGAGAAATCCTTACATTGAAGCATAAACGTATTAAAATCAAGCTAAAATCATGGTAAAATTAACTGTACTCTATAAGCATCCTACTGATCCAGCCGCCTTTGAAAGCTATTATGCAGCCACCCACATGCCTCTGGTCGGCAAAATCCAAGGAATACTCAAAGCTGAAGTAACCAAATTTCTTCCTGAGGCTGATGGATCTAATCCGGCCTTCTATCGTATGGCTGAATTGTATTTTGAAAATCCTGAAGCGCTACAAGAATCAATGGGTTCTGCTGAAGGACAGGCTACCGCTGGAGATCTTGCAAACTTTGCTACAGGTGGATTTACGATTTTGTCAGGAGTGGTAGGATGATTTCCGAATAAAGATTTCTATCCATTGACGATGATAGTATTTCCAAAATCAGGAAAAATTGGGCATTCACCTTCTGAATTTATTCTTATTTTGCTTATTGCTTAGTGCCTATTTTTAATCCAAAAACTGATTAAATGGATTTTATACTTCTGATCATTGCCTTCCGTTTTTTGCAAAGACACCCACAAACCAAAGAGGCTTATCCTGAGTGGCAAGGCATTTTTCTGAAAGGCTTGATCGCTGCATGTTGCTTTTTAGCTATCCAAATTATTTTTGAAAGAACAGATGGAATTGTGCGTTGGGTTGCACACTTTATGAATTTAGCTGTATTGTATGCAACCTATAATAAGAAGGCTTTTTTTCCACTGAAACCATATGTTTATGCATTTTTCCCCGTAGTTCTAGTACATATTGTCCAAGATTTATCCAGATTAATTGCCCCTACATTTTACAACAGTTGGAATGAATTATTTAATACTGCAGGAATTTTTGCTTGGATCTGGCTAGGAGCTCAATTTTTTATCAATTATAGACAGCGGAAGGCCTTGGAGGCAGAGCGTATTAAAGCTGTTCAAAAAGAAATTGAGTTTAAAAAATCACAACAATTAAAGGATGCACTTGAGATACAAGTCGCTGAGCGTACTACAGAGATTATGGCTCAAAAAGAAGAATTGCTTCAAACAATAACTGAGCTCAAATCAACACAATCTCTTTTGATCCAATCCGAAAAAATGGCCTCACTAGGTGAACTTACAGCGGGAATTGCTCATGAGATTCAAAATCCGCTAAATTTTGTAACTAATTTTTCAGAGTTGAATAAAGAACTTTTAGAGGAATTGAAAGTCGAATTGGATAAAGGAGATTTGGATGAAATAAAGCTAATAGTAGGCGATATAGAAAGGAATGAGGAAAAAATTCACCATCACGGAAAGCGGGCAGATGCTATCGTAAAGGGAATGCTCCAACATAGTAGAAGTAGCTCAGGAGTGAAGGAAGCGACCAATATTAATGAGCTAGCGGATGAGTACCTACGCCTCTCCTATCATGGATTACGAGCAAAAGACAAGTCTTTCAATGCGAGTATGGAAACGAACTTCGACGAGTCAGCGGGCATCGTTAATGTCGTTTCCCAAGAAATTGGAAGAGTTATTTTGAATTTGGTTAATAATGCCTTTTACGCAGTGGGTGAGAAGAAAAGGCAACTTGGCGAATCTAGTGATTCAGCACTTCTCAAGGATTATAAACCCACGGTTTGGTTGAGTACAAAAAGAACTAACAAAGGCATCGAGATCAGGGTGAAAGATAATGGGACTGGAATGCCGGACTCTGTTAAGGATAAAATTTTCCAGCCATTCTTCACTACTAAGCCAACTGGTCTTGGTACTGGTCTTGGTCTTTCGCTGAGTTATGATATTGTCAAATCCCATGGCGGTGAACTTTTGGTTGAAAGCAGAGCCGAAGAAGGAACTGAATTTTGTATTCGATTACCGATAGATAACCAATACTATGGATAAAGTTCAAGAAAGTTGGATTGAAAAGAATAAGGAACTGAAGCATTTGCTCAGCGTACGGACATTAGAACTCGAGAAATCTCTCAAGGATTACCAAGAGCTTAAGGAGCAATTACTTTTGCAGGAAAAATTAGCAAGCTTGGGACAATTGTCTGCGGGAATAGCTCACGAGATCAAGAACCCGATCAATTTTATCAACAACTTCTCCGAACTGAGTATAGAGTATGTAATGGAAATAGTTGAGGAGCTCCAGAAACTAGAGCAAAGTGATACACTTTCAGAAGTAGATGACTTGCTCCAGGATATAAAGGCTAACCTTGAGAAAATACTGCAACACGGGAAGCGGGCAGATGGAATAGTAAAGTCCATGCTCATGCATTCACGGGGTGGGCAAGGGGAATTTGCGCTTACTCACCTAAATAGCCTCCTTCAGGAGTTTGTAAATTTGGCATTTCACGGAATGCGAGCGGGAAAGAACCCAATCAATGTCAGCTTCGAGTGGGATTTAGATCCTGAAATAGAATTGGTTTCTCTTATAGAGGAGGATTTTAGTAGAGTGATTGTCAATCTAAGTAATAATGCATTTGACGCCATGAGAAGTAAGCTCCATGTGCTTTCGGAACAAGATGTAAAGTCAAGCTACCAGCCCAAGCTTATCGTAAAAACCACACAGAAAGAGAATAAAATAATTATTGAAATAGAAGATAATGGCGCTGGAATACCTGAACCAATATTAAACAGAATTCTAGAGCCTTTTTTCACTACCAAAAAAGGAAAAGACGGTACAGGTCTAGGCTTGTCTATCACTCACGATATAATCAAGGCACATAAAGGCACCTTATCCATTTTATCTAATGAGGGCGAGTTCACCAAATTTGAAATTTCATTACCACTCACATCAGCTAAATCATGATAAAAATATTAATCGTCGATGACGAGCGAGACGTTGAATTACTTTTTCGCCAGAAGTTCAGGAAAGAAGTTCGTAACGGCTTGTTAGAGCTTGCTTTTGCCTTTTCTGGTGATGAGGCGCTCCAATTATTGGATAGTGAGCATCCCCCAGAAGTGGTCTATGTATTTTCGGATATCAATATGCCAGGGATGACAGGCTTAGAGTTGTTAGAGAAAATCAAAAGTCAGTTTCCTTCCATCAGTGTGAGTATGATTTCCGCTTATGGAGATTCTGAGAATTTCAAGAAAGCAATGGATTCTGGCGCCAAGGAGTTTTTCACTAAACCGATAGATTTTGATTCTCTTAAAATAGAAATCGGAAAAATTATTAACCAAGAGTAGATCATAAAGCTATGTCTAAGATACTTGTAGTAGACGATGAAGCAGATTTGGAAGTACTTATCACTCAGAAGTTCCGACGCAAAATTCGAGCTGGGGAATATGATTTTGTATTTGCACTAAATGGTCGTGAAGCATTGGAGCTTATCCAAACGCACCCTGATATAGACATGATCCTGAGCGACATTAATATGCCAGAAATGGACGGATTGACGCTGTTGACCAAAGTAAAGGAACAACACCCCTTACTGAAGTCGGTGATAATATCAGCATATGGTGATATGGAGAATATCCGTACAGCAATGAATCGAGGTGCGTTTGATTTCATTACCAAGCCCGTTAATTTTCAAGATTTGGAGATTACAATTGAAAAAACGCTGCAGCACATCAAGCAGATAAAGTTAAACTTGATCGCTTTGAAGGAAAACAACATTTTAAAAATGTATGTGGATGAAACTGTACTCAATTTCATGATTGGAAAAGAATCAGAAACGTCATTGATGGAAAATGAAACAGTGGAAGCAACTGTGGCTTTTGTGGATTTGTGCGGCTTCACGAAAATTTCGGAAAATGAAGAACCAAATGTCGTAGTTCCCCTATTAAATGAATATTTTGACCTGATGGTCCGTGAGATCATTGATCAAAAAGGTGCTGTGGATAAATTCATAGGTGATGCAGTGATGGCAGTTTTCAAAGGTCCAGATCAAGTGGAAAGAGCGATTAGAGCCTGCATCGCCATCAGAGATAAAATGAATGAAATGCCAGTTTACTCCAAGAAATCGAATTTCAGTCCCAAGGTATCAATAGGACTGAATTCAGGGGAAATGGTTTCAGGAAATATCGGTTCTCGATCCTTAAAAAGGCTTGATTATACTGTGATAGGAGATGCTGTAAACGTAGCTTCGCGACTACAAAATTCTGCAGCCCCAGGTCAAATCCTGATTCTAGAGAAATGCACGCATGGACTTACTGATCTATTTACTTTTCTAAATCTGGGAGAATTCACACTTAAAAACAAGGCAAAGCCAGTGTCCGTTTTGGAGGTGGTAAAATAACCTTTATCGATTGCTTCTTCCTTTTTCTATGCCTTACTTCACTGCGTGAATAATAATCTGATCACGGCAATCGCATTCTTTCAGCTTCTTACTTTTAGGAAAATCTTAAACTATGCCTTGCTAGCTATTTCTTTTCAGCTTTCGAGAATTTTTGGCCAGCCTATTCTTTGGGGGAAACCTACAACACTTTCAATAGAACCTACCACGAGCTGCAACTTACGCTGTCCAGAATGTCCATCAGGGTTACGCGATTTTTCCAGACCAACTGGCATGCTACAAGAACAACTTTTCAAGAAAACCATAGATCAAGTGCAAAGCCACCTTACTTGGCTGCATTTGTATTTTCAGGGCGAGCCATTCCTGAACCCCCGCTTTTTGGAGATGGTAGCCTATGCAAATTCAAAGGGCATATTTACCTCCACATCAACCAACGCACATTACCTGCAGGAAAAACAGGTAAAAGAAGTGCTACAAAGTGGATTGAAACAATTAATCGTGTCCATGGATGGAATCACGCAGGAGATTTATCAGAAATACCGTGTCGGTGGTGAATTGGAGAAAGTGCAAAATGGCATTAAGTTACTTCTGGCAGAGAGGAAAAAGTCTAAGCAAAATTTCCCTCGTGTAGTTCTACAATTTTTAGTCACAGGACAAAATGAACATCAACTCCTAGACTTAAAGCGTTGGGCTGAGACCATGCAGGTCGATGAGCTTCAACTGAAAACCACGCAGATCTATGACTTCGAAAATGGTTCTGAGCTAATCCCTTCTGACTTGGGCTACTCTAGGTATCTGCCAATCGCTAATGGAAAGTGGAAGCTTAAGAAAAAGATGGAAAACAAATGCTGGCGAATGTGGCAAGGCGCAGTTTCTACTTGGGATGGAAAGATAGTCCCCTGCTGCTTTGACAAAGATGCGAAGCATGTCATGGGTGAATTGAAATCCCAATCACTCGCATCAATCTGGTCATCGCTCCCCTATCAAGACTTTAGAAGACAGCTGCTTAGCGACCGCACTCAGATCGAAATATGCAGAAATTGTACAGAGTGAGAAGATTATAATAGAGTAGAAATTATTATCCTCAAACCTGCCAATGCCAATATTTTCTTTGCTCAACAGGCTGTATCGATAGCTATCGGAAGACCGATGACGAGTCACCGAATTAGCCTTAATTCCAGTGTTTAACATCAAATTAATGTCGGTTAATATTTACTGGTGCAAATGCGGATAATCATTTGGTAGATATATAATTCCCTGTGCAGGAATCCTGAGGACAAGAAGAATTTCGTGGAGATTTCATTATTTGATCATCTTAACCTTATTTTATTCTTTAACTCATCGAGTTAGTTTTGTGGATTACCATATTTACACTAACGAGTTTTTGGAACTATATTTGGTGAAATTAAGAAATTCATGGATTTTTAATCTCCATCTTTGTTCTTGATTCACCCGGGACGACCTTTTCTCTATGATTTCAATAAAACAATTCTCTTACTTTTTCATACTTCTAGCTTATTTAGGAGTAGCTATTCCTCAGGCATTTGCGCAGGAAATAAACCAAGCCGACAAGATTAAAGTCGATCAACTTTCTGACGATCAGGTTCAAAACTTATTAGACCGAGCGTTTGAGGCTGGGCTCACCAAAGCCGAATTTCTAAAAGCATTAGAAGCCCAAGGAATGCCGCCTAGCGAGGTAGCCAAGATGAGGCTCAGAATTAACGAGCAAGAAAACTCTGGTCGCAGCACCAAAGTGTCCAAGCGGGATGCCCGTGAGCAAATAAATCTCGAAGAGATAAATCTTGGCATGATTCAACCAACTGATGGCTTTGCTAATAAATCAAATGGAAATGAAATTTTTGGTGCCTACCTTTTTTACCAAAAAAACAGAAACTTAAGCTTTGAACCGAGCTTAAATCAAGCAACTCCCAAAAGCTATATTCTCAGCCCGGGAGATTTAATCTATGTGGATATTTATGGGCAGTCTGAGCAGTATTATGAGGCCACTGTAAACCCAGATGGATTTGTGTTGTTGGACAATATTGGACCTGTGTCCGTATCGGGAAAATCTATTGAGGAGGCCACAGGAATTCTTAAAAATCGGATAGGCAAGTATTATTCTGGTCTTTTAGGCAGTAATCCCAATACTTTTCTCCAAGTCACACTAGGGAATGTGGGTACTATTAAAGTGAATATTCTAGGTGAGGTAAGACTACCTGGCTCATTTACACTAAGTGCTTTTTCCAGTATATTTAATGCCCTATATGCTGCCGGAGGACCCAACGAAAATGGCTCCATGCGCAAGATCAAATTGGTCAGGAATAACACCCAAATCGCAGAGATCGATGTCTATGATCTGTTGATTAATGGTACAGCAAATCTTGACCTTAAGCTCCAAGATCAGGATGTAATTTTAGTTCCGCCATACCTATCTCATGTGAAGGTGAAAGGGGAAGTAAAAAGGCCAATGGTTTTCGAAGTTGTAGATGATGATAATTTCACAGACTTAATAACCTATGCAGGAGGATTTACAGACCAAGCATTCAGAGACCGAGTGGCTATCTCGCGTATCACTGGAAATCAGCGTTCTGTATCTGATGTCTATCAAAATCAGTTTGATCTATTCCTGTTGAAAGGTGGTGATGAGATCACAGTTCAGCGGATTCTCGATCGCTATTCCAATCGTGTTCAGATCAAAGGCGCAGTGTATCGGGAAGGTACCTTTGCTCTGACCGAAGGTCTAACTCTATCCCAGCTGGTAAAGAATGCTGAAGGCCTTCGAGGTGATGCTTATACTACCCAGGCAAGTATTTTGAGGACTAGAACAGACTTGAGTACAGAGATGATTCAGGTAAATCTACGTGGAGTACTGGATGGGACTGCTGCTGATATTCCACTTCGCCGAGAAGATGTAATCAGAATAGCAAGCATCTACGATATTAACAACGAGCAATATGTACAGATCCTGGGTGAGGTAAAAAGACCAGGAACCTATCCGTATTCTGCAGAGATGAAGGTGGAAGATTTGATAGTGATGGCTGGGGGATTTCAGGAATCTGCCAATTCACAAGACATAGAAATCGCAAGAAGGCTGGAAGATTCTGATATGGGAACACTAGCAGATATCATCCCAACTCAGGTAAATCAAGACTTGGGCTACAATCCAAATTCGCCTTCACTTGTTCCTTTTGATCAGATTATCGTCAGAAAAAGAGCAAGCTTCACCATGCAAAAATTGACTGCTGTAGAAGGCCAGGTTAATTCTCCAGGCATTTTTGCCATCCAAAGTAGTGGAGAGCGCATCTCTGATTTGGTCAAGCGTGCTGGAGGTCTAAATCAATTTGCATATTCTAAAGGAGCGACACTCATCCGTCGAACAGAATTTTTCAATACTGAATCTGAGCAACTTCGTCGTCAAAGAAATCTGGAAGGATTACGTATAAAACTAGCTGAAGACCCAAGTAACTCTGAAGCACAGGCTGAATTGCTAAGAAGGCTATTGTCGGAATCTCCTGTGGCCGCTTCACAAGTAGATAATCAATTGGCCCAGACCAAAAAAGAAACTTTGGATCAAATCGCTTCTGAAACTCCAGGCTTTGCAGTGAAGCTAAAAGAAACCGAAGCTGTTGCGATTAATCTGGAAGAAATTCTCAAAAATCCTGGATCTGAAGATGATCTCTTGCTAGAGGAAGGAGATATACTATCTGTTCCAAAATTATTTCAAACGGTGAGAATGCGCGGAGACGTAGTCTATCCGACTACCATCCGTCATGAATCCGGTAGAAGCCTGAAACACTACATTAATGGTGCAGGAGGTTTTGAGCGTCGTGCTAATAAGAAGCAGACTTATGTAGTCTATGCAAATGGAGCTGTAAAGCGAACGAAAGGTTTTATGGGCATCAGAAACTATCCTCCAATAGAACCGGGAGCGGAAGTAATCGTTCCTACCAAAGGGCCAAAAGCACCACTTCGCTTAGGTGAATTAGTTGGAATCACTACTGGCCTGGCTACTTTAGGCTTGGTTATGTCTCAAATCAACTGGTAATGTCAGGATCGAAACATTTTACAGATAATCAATTTACGATCAAGGAAGTCGTGCAAAACTTCACCAGCTGGATTGCCTTTTTCATTTCTCAATGGAAAATCCTGCTTCTTGCTGGCCTGATCGGACTTGGGCTTGGAGCGTTAGTTTCTATTTATAAAAAACCTGTTTTCTCAGCTACCACTTCTTTTGTTCTCGAAGACGGAGATTCTGGAGGAATAGGGCAAATGTCTGGATTAGCTTCTTTGATGGGGGTAAATATGGGATCGATGGGTGGTACAAGTGGGTTATTTCAAGGAGATAATATCATGGAACTCTATCGCTCCGACCGTATGCTCGATCAGGCACTGCTAAGTCCTTTTGATGAAAATCACCTACTAATCGATCGCTTTATTGAATTTGAAGAGATCGATAGGAAGTGGGCTTCCAAAGTGGATATTTCGCCTATGGACTTTTCTGTTTCTAGAGAAAACTTCAGCGTTTCTCAAGATTCAGTAGTTAGAGAAATAGCCAAGCTCGTTCGAGAAAATCAGCTTTCTGTCATTAAGCCTGATCGTAAATTAACAATAATCCAGGTTACTGTTTCGTCCAAGGATGAAGCGTACGCAAAAGCGTTCAATGAACATTTGGTAGAAAATGTGAATGAATTCTACCGAGAGACTAAGACTAAAAAAACCAGTGAGAATCTGATGATTCTTCAATCACAGGCTGATAGTGTACGCATGCTATTGAATGAAAGCATCGGTGCTTTTGCTTCGGCAACTGATCGTGTGCCCAATGCAAATCCCTTACTCTCATCGGCGACAGTTGAAACCCAGAAGAAGCAAATAGATGTGAGAGCAACTGGAGCAGTGTATGAAGAGGTTGTCAAAAATCTTGAAATCGCTAAAGTCAATCACAGAAATAATTCGCCCTTGATCCAAATAATTGACGCCCCGAGATTTCCATTGGAGCGATCTGAAATCCGCTTAGTGAAAGGGATGGTTTATGGAGCTGTGATTCTAGGAATGCTCGCTATAGTTGCTGTTTATTTCCGAAGACTGTATCATAAGCATGTGCAGGAAAGCTAAACTATAAGTTGGCATGCTAGAAAAACTCGGTCTTATTCCTATCAGCAGTATTATCAAGAATAAATCGATTCAGAATTTCTTGTTTCTGGCGATTATTCAATCCTCCAATGTGCTGATTTCCATTATTTCCATGCCCCTGCTGATTCAGGGAATTGGAGTGGATCAATTTGGACTGGTGAATCTCGCACTCTCTATCATCATCCTGCTAAATATCATGGTGGGATTCGGTTACAATCTGAGCGCTCCACGTGAAGTTGCAATCAGTCAAAACGATAAGAAAGCGCTATCCCATCTGGTTTCCAATGTCTTCTCTGCCAAAATTCTACTGGCTGGTTTTGCCACATTCCTTATTCTAGTAGGCGTATTTGGCCTAAATCTTTTCAAAGAATATCAGGTGATTTTGGTGTATTCTGTATTTCTGCTTTTTTCAGAAGCCACTTTACCACTTTGGTTTTTTCAGGGAATGGAAAAAATGAAGCTGATCAGCATTGCTAATGTCTTTAGCAAATTGCTTTTTCTGATGGGGATTGTACTATTTATCCATAGCCCTGAGCTCAGCAAATGGGTGAATTTTATGATGGGATTCACAGGCCTGCTGATCAACCTATTTTTACTAGCTTACATCCACACCTTCTTGCAAATTCGATTTTATCGACCTCAGTTTTCTGCGATTTGGGCTAGTTTGAAAGAGAATATCTTATTCTTTTTCAGTAATCTCGCCAGCCATATTTCCATTAATGGTGGCCTGATCATATTGAGCTTTTTTGCAAATGCTGAGACCTTGGGTATGTATAGTCTGGCAGAGCGTGTGGTGATGGTATTGCGTCTATTTCCATCTATGATCGTTCAGGCAATATTTCCGAATGCTTCCAAATTGTATAAGAAGGATGAGCACTCTTTTCATAGATTCTTGCGACTAGTGTATATAAGAGTTCTTATCGGAGGAGCAATGATCGCAACGGCAGCGTATTTGGCAGCACCTTGGATCATTCGAATATTGTCGAGATCTGAGCTCAGCGAATCAGTTACTTATTTGCAACTCCTGTCTCCTCTTATATTCATTTCTTGTCTGAACATCCCCAATATCACCATGATGCTGGTGGCAGATCTTAAGCAACTGTTATTCAAGGCAAGTTGGATGATGGGCCTGTATATGATCATCGTAACTTCTATTCTTACCTATTATTTTGGTGGAGTTGGTTTATGCTACGGTATATTATCTACAGAGATTGTCGCATACATCATATGTATGGCACTTTTATTCAAAAGAACCCCAAAACTTTTCCATGGCTTTTACTCCTGATCCTTCTGTAGCGGTTATACTGGTGAATTGGAATGGCTATGCTTTTACCGTTGATTGTCTAAAATCACTTAGAAAAGTCGAGTTTCCCGATTTTAAAGTGATACTGGTGGACAATGATTCGCAAAATGATGAAGGAAAAAAGCTAAAGCTTAATTATCCAGAAATTGATTTAATAGAGAACGTTGCTAATCTCGGTTTTGCCGGTGGAAACAATGTAGGTATCAAGAAAGCGCTAAATGATGGCTATACCCATGTGATGATCCTGAATAATGATACGGCGGTGGAACCGGATTTTCTGGGTCAGATGATCCGGAGATTTCAAAATAGCCCTAATCTTGGGGTTGTTCAGCCATTAATCTATTTTCTTCATGATCGGAAAAAAATCTGGAGTGCCGGAGGAAAATGGAATCAATTGCTTTGCAGATCTATAACACTGGGCGATCGAAAATCCTCCGAAGAATATCAAGCAAAAAATAGGGAATTAGACTGGGCTACAGGTTGCTGCATGTTGATCACAAGAAATGCGCTTTTGGAAGTAGGTCTTCTAAATGAAAGTTACTTCGCCTATTTCGAGGATGTAGAATGGTCTTTACGTTTTCGGGAGAAAGGGTACTCAATTGAGTTGGCCGCAGATTCAGTAATTTATCACGAGGCTGGGGCCTCCTCGAAGAAGAAGCATTCTGAAGGAACGCTGAGTGCAACCGTGTTTTACTACCATGTCCGTAACCAATTTTATCTGCTACGTAGTGTATCTAGAGGTCCACAACTAGTTTTGGCAAGCACCTATCATCTATCTCGATTTGTACTATGGATGGGCTATTTTTGTGTGAGAGGTAGATTTCAGAAGCTAAAATCAGTAGCCAGAGGTATCAAGCATGGTTGGACATTACCACTCCAAAAAGCAGAAGTATGGCATTAATATTTTTCTTTTTCATCGCATCTGCCGTGGCTGCCGGATTTCTCTGGACAGTTCAGCAGATGGTTTTCAAAGGAAAATGGACCTATTTCATCTTCTTCCTAGCAGCATTTTTACCCTTTTACATCACTTCGCTAAGTGTTGCTTTCTTGGCAACTCGATCTACGCTTCTGGTGAGTTTGTTTCAGATCAGCAAGGAAGTGATTGTCCTGATCTCAGGGTTAGTTTTTGTTACTTACCAGCGGAAACTTGCTAATTATCCATTTCGCCTGCAATCCACCGACTGGTTTATGTTGGCTTTTATAGGACTAGCTTTGATCTTTCTTTTTCTTCCTATAGGTCAGGCAAGTTTTATCAATAAGGCTTTATACTTTAAGAGCATGTTGCTGCCAAGTTTGATTTATTTATTGGGTAGGAATACTCTCCTTGGGGATTTTGAGCTGAAGCGACTATTTCAGATCATATTTATGATTGCTGTAGGGGCTTTTTTGATGAATTTGATAGAAAGTTTCCTACTTGGGACCCATATACAGCAATTCACTGGTTATGCCCTTTTCAACCAAGAATTTAATGATATCGATCCAGAAGGAAATTACAACCTGACATGGACTTTTGAGACTACTAATGCCATGAAGCGACTGGGGAGCTTTTTCTCAGATCCTTTAGAACTTGCTAGCTCGGTCTTAATGGGTTTTGCAGCAGGTTTAATCTGGTTTTTGACTACGGAGAGAGCGCATCAATGGAAATATCTGCTCATTATGCTTTGCTGTATTGGAAGCTTAGTTTTTGCATCCTCCAGAGCATCGTTCGCTGCTTTTTTCCTCATGATATTTTTTGTTGCCTTAGTTTTCAAACTCTATAGATTGATAGGTTTTGGTTTCTTGAGTTTGTTACTGTTTGTGGCTTACGTAGTAATCTTTGCTTCCGAAGATTTTTACTTCTTTGTGGTGGACACACTAACCCTTGCAGACACTTCCAGCATAGGTCATGTGGTAGAATGGGTGTTGGCGTTGGATTCAATGCTAGCCAACCCATTTGGAATCGGACTTGCCATGAGCGGGAATTTTGGTAGCGTATCGGATGAATTACGTGTAGGTGGAGAAAACCAGTTTTTGATTTACGGAGTACAGTTAGGCTGGATAGGAATGCTGCTATATATCGCTACCCTTTTTACAGGAATTTGGACTTCCATCAATGTCTTCAAAAATTCTGATAACCTTAATCTGGCTAGAATGGCATTTGTAGCGGGAACAGTCAAAGCTGGCTTATTACTCCCTTTATTTACTGCCAATGTAGAAATCTACACCTACGTATCTTGGATTTCCTGGTGGATGGTTGGTCTTAGTGTCAATGAATATTCTAGAATCAAATTGGAAAGTAGAAGAAACGATAATTTTGTTTTATGATTTTATATAGAAACTGTCCGATTTGTGGATCTGAAATTTTAAAGGGATTTGCGATAGATACACGAAGAAAGGGACCGCATATATCCAGAGTCCAATGTTTGAAATGCCAATTGGTATTTGCCAATCCCATGGCAGACAGTCAGGAGTTGACAGATTACTACACGAATTATTACGAAAAGGAGCATTATGAATCAGTTGATTATAAAAATCTTATACTGAATCATTTTAGTAGAATATCAGTGCTAAAGGAAGCTGAAATAAAAAAGGAAGCTAGATTTCTAAAAAAGCTAGAAACTGGATCCAAATTCTTAGACGTAGGCTGTGGACTGGGTTTGGGATTGGCTTACGCAAATCAACATAATTGTGAACTTTTCGCTACAGAATTTGATACTGGGGCCTTAAACTTTGTGAAGCAACATTTTCCAGTAGAGACATTCCAGGGAGATATTTGGGAAGCGAAATACCCTGAAAACTACTTTGACTTTATCCACATTTCACATGTGATCGAGCATGTATTAGACCCGAAAGCTTACATTTCAGAAATGAAGAGAATCTTGAAGCCAGGGGGACATCTCGCAATTGGAACCCCAAATATGTCCAGTAATTTGTACCGCTTTCATCGCTGGTCGAGATTGCTAAGCATGGACATACCAGATGTGATTGATGGATTGGAGCACACCTTTATTTTCCCTAAAAAATTACTTAAAGAAATTTGCGAAGAGCAAGGATTAAAAGCAATTGACCACTACACCCATAACTTCGGAGAGAAATTTAGCAATCTGATCAGGTATAAAATGCCCTTGAAGAAAAAATTAAACCGATTAGTGCAGAATGCATTTCAGGTAAATCAGTGGATTGTGTGTATAAAATAAAATGATAAAATTCAACAATTTACTTTATGAATTCATGTGAAATCTGTGGGTCAACGTCATTCAGAAAAACTACAGCGAAAGAACGAATGTTTGGGATGGGCGGGTCATTCGAATATTTAGAATGTGAAAATTGTAAAGGTCTATTTTTATTGGATATACCTCTGGATATGGGCGAATACTACCCTTCTAATTACTACTCACTAGTGAATTTCAATACAAGCAAAGGGCTGCGTAAATGGTCTAAGCGAATTAGATATTTACTTTTTAAACTAGGAATTAGCCTAAGTCCACCTGTATACTTTGAGTGGCTTCAAACACTACAAGGAAATGAGAATAGTAAAATTGCAGATATAGGGTGTGGGAACGGACAGCTACTTGAAGAGCTTTCATATAATGGTTTTAAAAATCTTCATGGTTATGATCCATTTTTATTGGAAGATAAATACTCTGAAAGAATCCAATTAAAGAAAATGGACTATTATGACATAAATGAAAAATATGATATTGTAATGTTCCATCATGCATTTGAACATATTTCAAATCCTGTTCGGGTTTTTGAGAAATTGGTTACAATACTAAATCCAGGAGGCAAGGCACTAATTAGAGTTCCAGTTACAGATGGCCAAGTTTGGAAGGAATCTCGAGAGTTTTGGTTTCAGTTAGACGCACCTAGACATCTATTTATACCAAACACGAAATCATTACAAATCCTTGCAACTAAATTTGATCTAGACCTGTATAGTATAAAGTTTGACAGTTTCGAATGTCAATTTTGGGGAACAGAATTATATAAAAGAGGAAAAATACTTAATGGACTTAATATTACTGAGGAATTTTCGCAGCAAGAATTAAATAACTTTAAAAGAAAGTCAATTGAATATAATAAAATGAAGATAGGTGATCAAGCTTGCTTTTACTTCAAACTTAAATAAATAGTATGGCTTCTGATGATCTAGAAGTAATTGTAAAATTAATAGGTAAAAATGTGTGGAGAATTGAGGCGTCAAAATACACGCTTTTCCATGATCAAATTCCTTAGCTCTGGAATAGTAATTAATAATTTTTGTATAATGCTCGAATGCTTAGAATGAAAGTCCTCCTGGATCTACAATATCTCAACGTCGCCACCACTGGTATCAAGACCTATATGATGGAACTGGCGCATGCAGCAATCGCTTATCCACATCCAGAGATAGAATGGATTTTCTCCCACGACCCTAAATCTCAAAGTGCAGATCAGACTTTCAAAGGTCCTCAATCCAAAATTCAGCGACTTAATTATCATTTGGACTACTTTCGATGGAAGGAGTTTCAACTGCCGGATATGGTGAAAAAATATCAGCCTGATGTGCTGATTTGTCCTGATTTTGTTTCTCCAGTGGCAAGCTTGTCCTGTCGAAGACTGACGGTAATTCATGATGCATTTTTTTGGCAGATGCCACAGAATTACCCAAAGTGGTGGAGAACTTACTTTTTAAATTTGATCAAGAAAGGGCTTAAGGAAAATACGACGTTAATCACCACGACTGAATATTCCAAAACTGCCCTTGAAAAACACCTAGGTAAGAAACATCCAATTTCTGTTATTTATCAAGCGCCGAAAACAATGGATAATGGGTTAGATGCAAGTTTTTTAGATGAAATAGGTGTGGTAAGTCATCCCTACTTTCTGCACATTGGGACATTCGATAAGCGCAAAAACATACCTCTCTTAGTTCACGCTTTTCATCAATTTCTCCATAAAACAAAAACAGATTATAAGCTTGTCTTGGCTGGTGGAGCTGGCCAAAGTGTCCAAATGAATGATTACCCAGTTGTAGAAAAACTGATTGAGGAACTGGGACTTCAAGGTAAAGTTGTTCAGACTGGATATGTAACTGACAACCGGGTGAAAGCCTTGTACAAAAATGCTTTTGCCTACGTATTCCCATCTGAAAACGAAGGATTTGGAATTCCAATCATAGAAGCAATGGGCATGGGGATACCTGTAATTCACTCAGATCAGTCCGCTTTGATGGAAGTTGCCGGTGGAGCAGGTCTAGCATTCCAAACTGGCAATCAGCAAGATTTGATTGAAAAAATGATAATTTTGTCGTCAGATAATTCGCAGAAGAATACTATGATCCTTGAGGGCCTTGAGCAAACAAAAAAATTCACTGCGCAGAAGTTTATTGAGGGATTTCAAAATGTAATCCTTAAGAAATAACAATCGAATCACCGTTGACAGTACTCTTCCTTAATAGTTCATCAGACCTTTATGGTTCATCCAGAATTCTGATTGAAGTAGTGAAAATTTATAAAAATGCTGGATTAACTCCAGTGGTTGTTTTGTCGGAACCCGGTCCGCTACAGTCCTATCTAGATGACTTAGGAATTGCTGTTCGTATCCAGAATCTCGGCATCCTACGGCGAAAATATGTAAACCCATCCGGTGTAATAAACAGAATTGGTAAGAATATCACAGCCTATAGATTTTTGGATCAGCTACATACTGAATTTAATTTTGACTTGGTTTATTCCAATACGCTTGCAGTGGTGGTAGGGGCTCAGTGGGCAAAATGGAACAAGTTGCCACATATTTGGCATATTCATGAGATGCTTCTTGGCTCTTCTCCATTAATTAGACTTTTGACAAAAATGCTGGACAACACAACTCCATCACCAATAGTGGTGTCTGAAGCTGTGAAGAACCTTTGGGATAAGCGATTAAAGAAAGCAATTCCTGAAGTTATCCACAATGGATTACCTTATGAGGTATTTTTGAATCAATCAGAAAAAAGTCTGCAGGAACTATCTATTCCCGAAAATAGCTTGGTTATAACTATGGTAGGAAGAATAAATCCAGGAAAAGGGCAGTTATTTTTCCTAAATTTGGCTAGAGAAATTAGCTCTACTTATCCACACTGCCATTTTGTTTTAGTTGGCGATCCATATCCAGGTTATGAAAGCATAGAGATAGAGATGAACAAGTTTATTCTTGAAAATGGGCTTGAAAATTGTGTTTCGAATCTTGGATTTAGAAAGGATGTTGCTTCAATTTTAAAAGGTTCTGATATTTTCGTTTTGCCTTCTTCTTTACCTGATTCATTACCAACAGTTATTTTGGAAGCAATGGCAGCTGGCTGTCCAGTTGTAGCTACACGCTCGGGAGGATCTTCTGAAATGGTTATAGATGGAAAAACTGGATATTTAATTTCAATTAATGATCTTGACGAAGGAGTAAATGCATTAATTAAGTTAATTTTGGATCCTGAGCTTAGAGAGACTTTTGGAAATTCGGGAAGAATTCGTGTAATGAACGAATTCAGTTTAGATAGTTTTAGTGAGAACATTGAAAACCATTTATGGCAACAGCTAAGAAAAAATTAAAAGTAGCCATAATGGGTGCTAAAGGGTATCCTTATGTTTACGGTGGATACGATACATTGATTAGAGAATTAGGAGAGCGTTTAGTAAAGAGAGGAGTACATGTGAGAGTATATAATCATAGAGCTCTATTTCCTCTGAAGCCAAGATTTGTGAACGGTATTGAATGTATATATACTCCGGCTATTGAATCTAAACAATTGACTCAATTGTCACATAGTTTCTTTTCTATGGTTCACGCGTGCTTCTCTGATGTAGACGTCATTTTTGTGGTTAATAGCGCAAATGGACCTTTTGGCGTGATTTCTAGATTTTTTAGGAAAAAGACTGTAATCAATGTTGATGGATTAGAGTGGTTGAGACCTAAATGGAAAGGTTTTGGATCGAAGTATTTTTTCTGGGCGTCTAAAATGGCGACAAAGTTATATGATCAAATTATTAATGATTCTGATGAGATGCAACGCGTCTACAAGGAGTTATTTGATGCTGATTCGAAGGTAATCGCTTACGGAGCTAATCCACGAATTGATTCAGATCCTGAACCTATTGAGAGATGGGGGCTAAAATCACATGATTATTTCCTTATTGTAGGCAGACTTATCCCTGACAATAACGCTGATCTTATTATAGAAGGCTTCTTAAAATCAGATACTAAACGAAAGCTTGTAATAGTGGGTGATGTTCCTTTCGAAGACGACTACGCGACTATCTTGAAAAATAAAGAAGATGATAGACTACTTTTTTTAGGATATGTTACTGATCAGGAAGAATTAGCAGCTTGGTATTCACATTGCTTTGCATACTTCCATGGCCACGAATATGGGGGAACTAATCCAGCTATGTTAAAAGCACTAGGCTTTGGATGCGCTATATTAGCCTTGGACACGCCATTTAATCAGGAAATGCTACAAGATGGTAAGCATGGATGGTATTTTAAAAAGACAACCGAGTCAGTTCAAGATATAGTGGAAGCTTCTGAAAGTAGTACTGAAAGAATGGCGTATTTCAGATCGATTGCTAGAGAAGGGCTTATCCAGCGCTACAATTGGGATTTTGTAACGGATCAGTATTTGGAAGTTTTTGAGACTCTGTCAGGTAAAAAGCAGATAAAAAATGTTCCTGAAAAAGTCAAATTTGAAAAGGTGCCAACCTAATCAATTGAACTTTCGCGTCTCAATATTACTTTCATAACTATAACTTTTATCTTCAAAATATTTTACTCATGATCAGAAAAGCTACCGCCGTATGGCAAGGAACAGGTAAAGATGGCAAAGGCCATTTGACTACTGCAAGTAACGTCTTAGATAAAACACCATATTCGTTTGGATCCAGATTTGAAAGTGGTGTAGGTACTAATCCAGAGGAATTAATCGCTGCGGCCCATTCAGGATGTTTCGCAATGAAATTGAGTTTCAATTTGCAAGAGGCAGGCTTCACCGCAACAGAACTGGATGTCACTGCAAATATTACATTTGAAGAAGGAACACTTACAAAATCTCACTTGGTGCTAAAGGCAAAAGTAGATGGGGTTACTCAAGAAAAATTCGATGAGTTGGTGAAAGACGCAGAAGAAAATTGTCCTATCTCACGAGTACTGAATCTGGAAATCAGCGTGGAAAGTACTTTGAATGCTTGATTTCTAGAATGTAGATTTTAGTATCAAGTAGCTAGACAAAAGAATGGCGCTGTGAATGAAATCACAGCGCCGTTTTTTGTTTTAAAATGTGCAAGAATTATAAATTTTTAAATCCTTCATTTCAGATTTATTTCCACCTTCTATTCCGCCAATTCTCCTGCTGTTCAGGATTCTGGAAAGTCCAAGCTATAAATCTGCTTTTCTTGTTGCCTAGCGTCATATCATAGATTTTTCGATCTGAGACTCTCGCTTTTTTTAGTGCCAAAATAAGCTCCTTCACGTGTTCCTCTTTGGAAACAATTGTAGTAAACCAAAAGCAGTTGTATTTGAAAGTCATGCTTTCACGGATCATCTTTTGGATAAATGCTGATTCACCACCTTCACACCACAGTTCGTTACTCTGTCCACCAAAATTTAAAGTCACTTTCTTAATGACTTTCCCTTTGAGATTTTTTACTTTCCTAGTGCTCGCCTCCTCGGCAGCCGCTTGAGATTCGTGAAAAGGAGGATTACAAATCACTACGTCGAAAATATCGTCTGATTTGATAATTCCAGCTAATATTTCTCTGGGATTTTCTTGAAGTCTTAACGTGATTTTTCCACGGAATTGCGGATTTGCATACAGGTTATTTTGCGCAGCATCCAGAGCTACTTCGTCTATCTCCGAGCCTATGAAACTCCAATTGTAGATAGAGTTTCCCAACATCGGATAAATACAATTTGCACCAACACCAATATCTAAAACTTTAATTTGTTCTCCACTTTGTCTTTTGCCATCATTACTATTCGCAAGCAAATCTGCCACGTAATGAAGGTAATCTGCTCGTCCTGGAATAGGTGGGCAGAGGTAGCCATCAGGAATATCCCACTCAGCTATTTTATAAAAATTCTTCAATAAAGCTCTATTGAGCTCCCTAACGGCTTTTGGATCTGCGAAATCAATGCTGAGATCTCCATATTTATTTTCTGCAACAAATTCAGCTAACTCTGGTCGAGAACTGATTAAACTCGGGAAATCGTATCGATCGCGATGCGAATTTCTTGGATGGACGGCGGTTTTAATATGTTTATTCTCTTTCAAATCTTTTCAATCTAACACAAAGATAAACCTCCTCATGATGAAAGCATCTTTTTTTTCCCTTTTGCTAGCTTGAAACTCATCATAGGATGACTGTTTTCAATGCATCAATCTTAAGTTCAGAATACTTGAATTGACTTTATTTCCAACTTGAATTGCTGTTCTTTTTTATTGCCAATCAAAAATGCCATTTCCATTATCTGATCTTGATCAAAGTTGCCGATAGAGAGTTTCCTACCTCTAAATGCTGGATACATAGCTGAAAGCGTAATACTTATCGTTTCCCAATCACCGCTTGTTGAAAATTCCGCGATGTAGGAATGACGATCAGAAGAGTTGGCCTTTAAGCGGAATTGGTAAGTGCTACCATCTCCTATTAAATGGATTCTGACATTCTTCCGAGACTGAATGTGAAAAGTTTCTCTATGTCTAAGGGAAGAAAAACCGCCATTGTTTTCCAAGGATACTGAACCTTCAAATACACCATTTCCTGCTTCATTAATTTTAAATGAGCCTTCGGACATGCCTCCCATGACCACATCATCAACTATCTTCCAATCTGAAGTTGTGATGTTTTTATCAAACTGATAAAGCATAATAGATGACGACAATAGAGACATAAGGATAAATGTTTTCACATCATGTAAAAGCTATTCGAGATAAAATTGTTTGAAATCGGAAGTTTTTAATCCACCTCAAAAATCAACTTCATCGTAATCGATGCGGTTTTATTTTTGTCGGCCGTGTTGAACGTGCCACCCCAGGAATAGTCTTCTCCTGAGTTTTGACCAGTGATCTGGAAGATCCCCATATTAGCAGAGATTAGATCACCTAGATCTCCTTTGGAATTTTCTGCAATTCTCTCGGCCCGAATACGAGCATCTTCGGTAGCTTTTGCAATCATCTCCAGTTTGAGCGATTCCAGTTCAGTATAATAATAGCGAGGGGATTGGGAATAAAAAGCAATTCCTTGGTTCAGCAATTCGGTGATCTCACGGGAGATTTTTTCCAATTTCTCCACTTCTTTGGATTCTATTTTCAAAGATTGGCTGAGCGTATATCCTTTGAAAGTTTGTCCTAAATACCTCCCATCATTTGCGTAATTCTGATCATAGTTTGAACTAGTGTTAACCGCATTGAAAATCAACTTCTCGACAGGAATACCCTTTGTGATCAAATAATCTGTAACGGCTTTTTTGTCTTTTTCCAAATCCGCATAAGCAGATTTCAAATCGATACTTTCCCTACTGAAATTTCCTTCCCAAACGACTAAGTCAGAGGTGAAATTACTTTCACCTAAACCTGTAACATTGATTGTTCCTTGAGGACGATTTCTGTTCATAATAGCATTACCCAATACAATAGAAGCTATTACTATGGCAACTGCAAAAAGAATGGAGGAGATGGTATTTTTCATGAATTCTAAAAATTAAAATAGAAATTAAAATATCTAAACAGGTTTCAAATAGCCCGCCAAGTAGCCTAATATGTAAGTCAATTTAACATTTTTAACGCTCAATAAACGCGCTGCTTAAATTCCTGCGTTTTCGGGTTTTCAAGATTGATCAGGTAGCCGTTTACTACTGCATACTTTCTGACACCATCTTTCTCCAAGAAGAAATTGGTTGATTCCCCTGTTTTCCAGCCTGCCGTAAATGTCTCGTTACTTTTTAAAACAAGAATAGGAAGATTATGTAAATCATCGCGAGAGCCTTTCTTCACCTTCACTGCTAAATAACCTTTGTTTAGCAGCTCCATTGCCCTCGCATGGTCTATGCTTTCCACCGACTCAAATGAAGACTCGTAAACTTTCCCGGCAACGTATTTTAGACCTGTAGCATCAAACTCCTCCATTCCAAAATAAACCTGCATGTCGCCTAAGTCATCTACATTTCCAGTGACATAAAAGCTATCTCCTGCAGTGCTATCTCGCCTTCTGATCGCCAGATCAACTGGATAGTGCTTGCCATTTACGGGCACCTGCACTTCCTTGAGCAGCAGGTCAACAAGTTGTAAATCGTTGTCTGGAATAGCGAAGTACTCGGCTGTAGTGTATTGCTCGTAGCTTCTGGTTGCGATTTGCTCCAAAGCATTCAAGATAATCATAAAATTCAGCTGACGAATGTATTGCTTATCAGGGTCATTGGGATAGCCGCCAGATTCGATTAAAATCGTACTTGTCCCCCACTTGGTAATGTTGTCTCCAAAAGCTCTCGGCTCAAAGGCATCATCATATTTGCCTACTTGTCCTGGCACTACTTGCTGAAGAACTTCATTCATGCCCACTATCGTTTGCATTGCTCGTGTCCGTACATAATTCACATCTGTTTCATAATTATAGGCTGGCGCCAAAACAGATATTGTAGCTTGTTTTGGTGTACCAAAGGCATTGTAGTAAACTTGTTGATCATGAAGATTAAAGCCAAACTCAGGCTCAAAATCATCTCTGGCACTTTTTAGTATCACCGCCTCTGGTGAGATCTGAGAAATAGCATCCCTGTTCAAATCTATATCTAGGGCATTTCTTCGCTTGAATTCCTCAGCTCCATCAGGGTTGATCATGGGAATGAACTTAAGATCGAGACTCGATTTCAAAAGCACACGGAGTTCATCATATTCGTCACCACTAGCCTCCAAGAAATTGAACAAGTCAAAAAGTGACATGGTAGCCGTGCTCTCATTTCCGTGCATCTGTGACCAAAGCATCACTTTTGTCTTACCATTACCCCAATCCAAGCTAGAAATGCTTCTTCCTTCTACAGACTCGCCTAGTTTTGACACCCGAAAAGCACCTGTATGGCTTTGGATCAGAGGCTGAAGATCTGCATGCTTAAATCTCCTGTGAGTAATTGCTGCTTCATTAAATTTGGAATAGGCAGATTCAAGAGTTTCAACACTAGTAGTATTAGCACTTGGAATTCTTGCTGTTTTACAACTAAGTATTGAAATCAAAAACAGCAAAAACAAGCTGAATGAGAGTTTGGAATTGGCTTTCATAATAATTTCTATTTACCTTCAATAAAATGTTATACTACTTATCATTCAAGCAAAAACACGTTAATTTTGCTTCAAATCGAATTTTTCCGCAAATGAAGTTATCCTACCAAGTCGTTGATCTACCCCTCAAGCATACATTCACCATTGCTCATCAAAGTAGAGATGTGCAAGATACTCTCATCGTAAAACTGCAAGATGGTGCATTTTACGGCTTAGGTGAATCTACCACCAATCCTTTCTACGGTATGACTATTACTAATATGTCGGAATGTTTGGAAAAATTCAGGCCTATAGTCGAAAAAGGTGAGTGGAAAACACCTGCGGAGCTTTGGGATCTAGGCAAAGAGGTATTCAAAGATAATCCTTTTGCGCAATGTGCACTAGACATGGCTGCCTGGGACATATATTCAAAAAAGCAGGGGAAAAAATTATACGAGCTTTTGGGTTTGAACCCAGAGACTATTCCGACTACAAATTTTACAATAGGAATTGATACTATGGAGAAGATGGTGTCTAAAATGAAGGAAGTTCACTGGCCTATATATAAAATCAAACTGGGCACTTCAGATGATCTAGCAATCATCCGTGAACTAAGAAAACATACAGATGGAGTTTTTAGAATAGATGCGAACTGCGCATGGACTGCTGAGCAAGCAATTACTAACTCAGTGGAGCTGGAAAAGCTAGGAGTGGAATTTATGGAACAACCTCTGGGAAAAGATGATCTGGAAGGAATGAAGGAAGTATTCAAGCATAGCAAACTTCCTGTGATCGCGGATGAAAGCTGCATTGTGGAAACTGACGTGCAGAAATGCCATGGGCTTTTTCATGGAATCAACGTGAAGCTGGTGAAGGCTGGTGGGATTACACCAGGTCTTAGAATGATTCGTGAGGCAAAAGAACTGGGCATGAAAACGATGGTAGGATGCATGACTGAATCGTCTGTTGGTATCACAGCAATAGCTCATATTGCACCTCTTCTTGACTATGTGGACATGGATGGAGCGATGCTGCTTTCCAAAGATCCCGCAAAGGGTGTGGTCATCACACCTGAAAAAGTGACTTTCCCTGAAGGAAATGGAATTGGGGCGGAAATGATTGTTTGAGTAGCAAGTAGCTAGATTTAAGTAGCAAAAAGTAAATATTGAGATATAAGAGTCAAGAATTGAGAGTCAAGATCTTAGAAAAAAATTAAGCCAGAGCGATTTTACATCACTCTGGCTTTTGAGTTTTATACTACTTACAATAAATACTTCTCACTTTTTACAGAGTTTACCCTTCACTCACGATCAGCTTAAATCCTTCACCGTGTACCGTGATGATCTGCACTTTAGGATCATCTTTCAGAATCTTTCGGATTTTACTCAGGTACACATCCATACTTCGGGCATTGAAGTAGCTATCATCACCCCAGATTTGCTTGAGCGCATGACTTCTATTCACCAAGTTATTGATCTCGGATGCTAACAAACGAATAAGCTCATTTTCTTTGGAAGTCAACTTATGGCGTCCATTTGGGCCATCCAAAAATTGCTCATCATAATGAAGTACAAAACCTCCAAAGGAGTATACTTTCAGTGGATTGATATCTTCACTCTTATGCGTTCTTTTTAAAATTGCATTGACCCGAAGGAGTAATTCTTCCATGCTAAACGGCTTGGTGATGTAATCATCCGCACCTATTTTCAATCCTTCGATGATGTCATCTTTTTGATTTTTTGCGGTCAGGAAGAGAATAGGAAGGTTTTCTTCTACTTTCTTAATTTCTTTCGCAAGAGTAAATCCATCTTTTTTCGGCATCATAATGTCGAGAAGGCAAAGATCAAATTTCCCTTTTTTGTATTTGTTCCAACCTTCTTCACCATCACGGCAAAGCGTAGGTTCATACCCTTTCATTTCCAAATATTCCTTCAGGATATCTCCCAAATTTGGATCATCTTCGACCACTAATAATTTCGCTTTACTCATTGTTTCTTTGGTAAGTTTATGGTGAATGAGCTCCCTTTTCCAAGTTCGCTACTTACTTGTATTACTCCTTTGTGAGCTTCCAGCATAGTTTTTACATAGGACAATCCAAGGCCAAAACCTTTGACGTCATGTACATTACCCGTTGGAACTCGGTAGAATTTATCGAAAATTTTCCGTTGTGCATCTTTATTCATCCCGATTCCTTCATCTGTAATGGAAATATAGACTTGATTGGTATCGTCTTTAGCTTTTATGATGATCGTAGGAATATCAGGAGAATATTTATTTGCGTTGTCCAGCAAATTGTTGAAAATATGGGTGATGTGAAAAAGATCACCCTCGATAATAGGTTGATTCAGCTCATTGATAAATGTGATATGCCCACCTTTTTTCTCTACCTGAAGGTCAAAATGATCAACCGTAGTTTCTAAAATCTCTGCTAAATTTAATTCTTCAATTTTCAGTTGGAAATCCTTCTTATCCAACGCAGCCGCCTGGAGGACATTTTCTACCTGTGAGACCAAGCGTTTATTTTCATCTTTAATAATACCCAAATATCTAGCTCGAAACTTGTCCTGACTGGACAGCTCGGGATCTTGAAGTGCCTCAACTGCCAAACTAACCGTAGCCAGTGGCGTCTTGAATTCATGTGTCATATTATTGATGAAATCATTCTTAGTATCCGAAAGAGCCTTTTGTCGAATAATCACTTTGATTGCATAAACAAAGCATAAAATAATAACTAAGATGAACACTATAGAACTGGAAATTGGCAACCAGACTTCACGGATGACGTGGTTGCTTTTCTCTGGAAAATATAAATACAGGTAATTATTCTTGCCTAAAATGTCATTCGGAAAAAGCTTGGCTTGAATACCTTTTTGCACCAAGGTGAACTGTTCCTTTACATTCCCAATAGGCATGATCAAACCATCATCTTTCATAAGCCCCAACTCAAAATCCTCCAATATATTCTGTTCCAGCAAATAGCCTTTCAACAACTTCCGGACTTGTGCAGTATCTAATCTATCCAGAATAGCTTGCTGTCCAGCTGCCATCTCATCCCACATTTTATTGAAGAATTCTATCTTCCTATTAGCCTTGGCAATTTTTTCTATTGCATCTGGCGTAAGATTCATTTCAAGGAATCCATATTGGAAATTTTGTTGAGAAACGGATGGCCTCCGTTGCTTGGTAGAGTTCTCTACTCTATTTAAATAGTCATATTGGCGTTCTTTTTCCGATAGCAATACTTGCATTTCGTCTGGGGTGAAGAGCTCTGAAGCAACTTCTGGTGTCAAATAAGTAAAAAAGGTTTCCAAATCATCCAATACCTTACTATCCATCCCTCGAGATTCTAAAATTCTCTTGAATGTCGGGCTTACTTTAGGTGCTGATTCTTGGAAAAATGTGTCGACTAAAGATGGTCTATTTCTTGCGTTTGGCCTGGATCTATATTGAATTTCCAAGGGATCAATTTTCTCAAACAGAGACTTCTGTACCGATGAGTCCTGAAATATAAAACTGTAGATCATATCAGAGTTCTCTCCCTTCTCTAACTGCTCAATTGTACCATTGAGCGCCTGAAGAACATTCTGATCAAATCGCTCACTATTGATTCGAATAGCATTCTTCACCCAATAGAATTGGAAGCCCATCAAACCAAAGCTGGCAAGGGACATTAAGACGACGATAAGGATGATATTACTCTTCGACATGGTGCAAATTTAATCCTATAATCAGGCTGTAATGAGAGCTTAACAATATTTAACCGCAGTAAAGTGGGCGAAGTGTTGACCTATTCGATCTCATTCTTCTATATTTATGCTCAAGAACAGCGTTTTCTTAATTACACTATAACGTATGAAAATAGGAGGCAACTGCCTCCTATTTTTGTTATTTGGCTATCTTCGCCCACAAATTACAGATAATGTCCGCACCTCAACACCCTATTCACCTCCAAGGCGTAAGTCTAGAATCTATTGCTCAAGAATTCGGCACACCAATATATGTTTACGACGGTGAAAAGATAGTGAGCCAAATCAAAGCGCTGCAGACTGCCTTCGCTACTGTTCCACTGAAGATCAAATATGCTACCAAAGCGCTATCCAATATCAGTATTTTGAAATTGGTAAAAAAAGCCGGAGAGGGCGTGGATGCGGTTTCTATAGAAGAAGTGAGGATTTGTATGTTGGCGGGATTTGCCGCTTCGGAGATTATGTACACACCAAGCGGAGTGAACTTCCGTGAGGTACAAGAAGCCGTAGAATTAGGCGTCATGGTTAATCTAGACAGCATTTCGCTGATGGAGGAATTTGGTGAAGTTTATGGCAATACCAAGCCAGCCTGCATCCGAATAAATCCTCACATAATGGCTGGTGGAAATGCTAAGATTTCTGTTGGTCACATTCAGAGCAAATTTGGGATTTCCATCCAGCAGCTTCATGAGATTCTTGAAGTAGTAGAGAAATACAAGATAAAAATCGTAGGTCTTCATATCCATACGGGATCTGATATTCTTGATGCTGAGATATTCCTGAGAGGTGGTAATGTGCTTTTTGAAGCCGCGATAAACTTTCCTGATCTTACCTTCTTGGACTTTGGAGGAGGATTTAAAGTTGCTTATAAATCTGGTGATCCTTCTACTGATATAGCAGAGGTGGGCGCCAAAGTGTCGGCAGCATTCAATGAGTTCTGCGAGAAATATGGCAGAAAGTTAGAGCTTTGGATTGAACCGGGTAAGTTTCTGGTAAGTGAATCCGGGTATCTTATCGTAGAAACTAATATGGTCAAAAAGACGCCTCAAATCACATTTGTGGGAGTGGATTCGGGACTTAATCACCTGATAAGACCGATGATGTATGACGCATATCATGATGTCTATAATCTAAGCAATCCTGAAGGACAGCCACATCCATACAATGTCGTAGGATATATCTGTGAGACAGATACTTTGGCTAAGGATCGTATGCTTTCCTCTGTATCAAAGGGAAATTTATTGGTATTCAAAAATGCTGGGGCATATGGCATCAGTATGTCCTCCAATTATAATTCCAGGCTGCGACCAGCAGAGGTTTTGGTATGGGAAGGCAAAGCCCATTTGATTAGAAAACGTGAGCAATTTGAGGATTTAATTAAAAATCAGGTTGTTTTAGACATTTAATTTAATAAAGAGATGGTATCATTTCCTTTGGTATAATTATTGAACAGATACACGAGAAATTGAATAATTTGCATTTGGCATTATTTATCAATTAGAATAGGTTTGAAATTCATTTGATTGTTAGCCCCAATCATAAGCCCTAGAAGTTTCAAATCGTTAATTCATAATTATTTAACCTTTGCCATTTTACTATTGCATAAGTTTGTAGAGGAATGGCGTAGTTGTCTATGTTTAGGAAAATAATTGGTGTATTCATTACTATTGGGGCTATTTGTTGCATTTTTCCAAATGCAATAGCTCAGGATACCCAGTACTCTCAATTTTATGCCGCTCCTTTATATTTGAATCCCGCACTAACGGGAGCTAGTGAGGTTACTCGCATAGGAGTAAATTATCGAAACCAATGGCCTGGCTTAGATCAAAATTTCAATTCTTATTCCGCTTACATTGATCATTATATTTTTGATTATAATAGTGGTATAGGATTGTTATTCAACGGCAGCCAGGAAAGTTTGGCAAATCTTTCTACCAACGAAATAGGTCTATCTTATGCTTACCGGCTGAGATTGGGTGAAGATAAGTTCTTCAGGATTGGAGGTATGGTAAGCTACATGCAGCGCGATGCGCTTTTTTCTGATCTCGTATTTGGCACCCAAATAGATATCATCAACGGCTCAATCGGCGGGATTACTGATGAGCTCAATGGCATCCCTATTGATAGCCGCTACAGTTTTTTAGACTACAGTGTGGGTGGAATGTTTTACTCCAAAAGAATATGGTTAGGCGCATCAGCACATCATCTTTCTGAACCAAATACTTCATTCGTAGAGGGACAAATCTCCAAGCTCCCCATGAAACTTTCGGCTCAGGGAGGAATAAAATTTGATCTTGGTGGTGGGTCCAGAAATTACTTCACGCATGCTCTTTCAGAGCGATCTGTATCATTTGCATTCAATTACAAACAACAAGACCCATTTAATCAACTGGATGTGGGCGCTCAGTTCTATCTTGAACCTTTAGTTCTGGGAGTTTGGTATCGTGGACTTCCAACCAAAAACAACTTGCCTAATAATGAGGCTATTATAGGCTTGGTGGGCATATCCCTGGAAAATGGTCTTGACATAGGTTATTCCTATGATGTGACTATTTCTAAACTTGGTCTGAAAAATAGTGGTGGCGCACATGAGATTTCTCTCACTTATTCATTTTTATGGGGAAATGCCAATAGTAGAAATCAGAGAGGGAGGGTTATCCCTTGCTTCAAATATTGAGGAAAATTGCCTGAAAGTAAAAATATTTTAGCGATGTGTTTTCACTCAGTTTCTAATAGTATTAGGTACTAATAAATTTATTTTTTAATAGAAATCATAAAAAAAAGCTTCAACCATAAAGCCTTATTTAAGAAAACATTTTTTGAGTATGATAAAATTTTCTAAGCGTCCTTCGAGCAGCAAAATATTCGATTCTAAATTTTTATTAATCTGAATCACATCTCTGAGAAGTATTATCTAAGTGAATGCAATACTTATCTATTGGTAGATCCAGCACTCAATTTGAATATTATTGGAACATGTAGTATTCTATGAGTCAAGCCACCTGCTTAAGAAAAATCTTAAAAGCTCATTAAAAATTACAGAGTACAATCATAGCCAACAAGTTAGACATTACTAGTTCATAAATTAATTTCTCATGTCTTTTTGAATCATCTCAACTCTTGTCTTCGGTAGGCTTTCTGGGTAATTCTTCTGTATGAATTCTATCATTTTTTCTCTTACAAAAACTCGTAAGTCCCAAGCAGTAGGAGAGTTTTTAGCACTTACTAAAATCCTCGTCTCCACCGTATGTTCTTTAGCATCTGACACCTGAAGGACTTTCACTTTTTTGTCCCAAAGAGGAGTGGTCTCTAGAATTCGATCCAATTCTTTGCGCAGCTCCTCAAACGGAATAGTATAATCTGTATATAGGAAAACTGATCCTAACAAGTCTGCTGAAGTCCGAGTCCAGTTTTGGAATGGAGTTTCCAAAAAGTAAGTAGTAGGAAGCACCAGTCTCCTCAGATCCCAGATACGTACGACGATATAATTCAAGTTTATCTCTTCGATCCATCCCCATTCGCCCTCCACTACCACCGCATCTTCTAAACGGAACGGTTGGGTAAAAGCAATCTGAATCCCTGCTATCAAGGTTCCAATGGCTTTCTGTGCAGAAAAACCTATAATAATACCTGCTATTCCGGCTGATGCAAAAAAACCAACACCAACTTTCCTAACCGATTCGAAAGAAATGAGGATCAAGCCTATTGCTAAAAGTACAATAAGAAAATTGCCAATTTTAACTAGCATATTGATTTGAGTCAGGACTTTTCTGGCTTTGAGGTTGTCTTCTTTCGAAATATCATATTGCTTGATGAAGATTTTTTTCATGACTTTCAACAACACAAAAAGACACCAACTTAATCCGCATATAATCAAAATTGTGTTAAAGTGAGGCAGATATGACCATATTCCGACCCATTCTTTAGATACGTCGCCATAGAAAATCTTTGAAAATCCAAGGATTAGAGTCACCAATAAGGGCAAAACCAAACGGGTATAGTATTTCATAAACTCAGTATAAAAAGGGTACAACGAATTTGGACTGACAATTTCAGCCACTGAAAAAGGAGATCTTGGGTGATTTGAGCTTAGAAATTAAGGATTTGCTCCGAGAAAGCCAAAATAGAAGTTACTTGCATTAATCACATGGAAAAGGAGATAATGCCATATTGTGACTGTAATCCAGCGAATCTAAATTGACCTGCACAGGTATTTCATCCACAGTTTTCATTTCGCCGTAGCCTTCTTTCCATCCATCTTCTGTATTTTTAAACACGACCTGGCGCTTAGAAGTAACGCCTTCGGACATAAAAGTATATTCCGCAATGATCAACCCATCTCGGATTTCACCTTCTATGGTACCACTATTTTTATCTTTTTCAAAAATAAAGTAATCGAGTGTTCCCGTAAGCTTAGTTCCATTTATGTGTGTGGTGAGTCGTACGGTATCTTTTTCTCCTATGTATTGAAAACACTCTGTATTAATGGCTTCTATAAGCTCAGTTTCCGGGGAAAAGGCTGCGTCAATCGGGGAATCCTTTTTGGGTCCACTACAAGAGGACAATGCTAATAGAGTCAAAAATACGATATATATAGATCTCATGGCTGTTCGTGAGTTAGTTATAAACTTTTAAAAACAAAAATTCAGCCAACCAATCCTTGCCGTAGTTATAACTATTAGTTCAACTGTGAATAACCAAAATTAAAACATACCTAGCACTTTTACACTTGTTTTCAGGCATAAGCAATGATTACTATCTTTAGCCCAAATCCCGAATTTCTATGAAAAGTAAAACCATCTCTAGCATATTTATTCTATTTGGAGTCCTAATGCTTTTTTCCTGCAAAGAGGAAGTGCAGGAAGAACTATCTGAAAAAATTGAGAGAGTAAGTATAGATGAAATCGAAGAGGGTATAAAAAAGTTTATAGCTGATCAGACAGAAAAAAATGGTGGAGTTTTCCCAATAAAAGATGAGAATCATGATTTGAAAATGAAGCTAGTAAGGGTACATACTGAGTACTTGTCCAGACTAGGTCCAAAAAGTCATTTTGCCTGTGTTGACTTGGTAGATGAAAGTGGAGATGTCTATGATGTAGATTTTTTTATGGAAGGCGATCCTGGGTCTATGGGTGTGACCGCTACTTCTGTGCATAAGTTTAATGGCAAACCCTACTATTCATGGAAACAAAACAAGGAGGATAAAACTTGGTTTAAAGTAGCCATGGCAGAATCTAACAATAGGCTTCTCGGAGTGATAGAAGGTGGTGATGAATTTACTTTTTACTATTCTGCCCAGGTGCCTACGCTAGAAGGACCTGCTAAAATGTGGATTCCTATTAGTGAAACTGATGATTTCCAGCAGGTAGAATTAGTTTCTAAGAAAGTACCAGCAGGTACTAGAGAAATACGTGAGGAAAACTACGGCAACAAACTTCTTTTCATGGAGCTTGGGCCAGAAAATTCTGGTGAGGAAATCACTCTTGCCTACCACGTAAAAAGGAAAGAAAAAGGGCCATATAATGCTCATGAACCTGATGTTTCCTTGTATTTAGGTTCGACTAAACTCATGCCTACGGGTGGGCAGTTTGAGCAAATAGCTAAGGAAACACTAGGTGTTAAAATTAATGATACTCATTTAATACAAGCCCGAGCACTCTATGATTACGTCATCGATAATATGAAATATGCTAAGGTCGGAGATTATGGAAATGGAGATTCTTATTATGCCTGTGATAGTAAAACTGGAAACTGTACTGAATTTCACTCTCTGTTTATTTCTCTGGCTAGATCTGTGGGGATTCCTTCTCGCTTTGCTATAGGGGCATCTATCCCATCGGATCGTGATGAAGGAGGAATAGACGGTTACCACTGTTGGGCGGAGTTTTATGCGGATGGCAAATGGTGGCCAGTGGACATCTCCGAGGCCAATAAATACACCGCTTTGGCAACCTACTATTTTGGACGTCATCCCGCCAATAGAATAGAACTGAGTAGAGGTAGAGATCTGAAGATGACTCCTAGCCCTGAAGCCGGTCCTATAAACTTCCTGGCATATCCATATCTAGAGATTGATGGAAAACAGGTAAAGGTTAATTCCAAATTTACTTTCAGTAGAAAAAATGAGTTATAACTAAAAGAGGCTGTCAATCGACAGCCTCTTTTTGATTAGTAAATGTTCAAAATTAATCTTTTGGATGTTCTGTACTATCTCCATCAGCCGGATGCTCTGTACTATCAGCAGGATGCTCTGAATCAGCTGGATGTTCAGATACTTCTGTTTTTTCATCATTGGCATCTTTCTTTCCACCACAGGATGAGATTGCCATACCTGAGAAAAGCGTAATCAAAATTACCATTGAGAATAATGATCTTAATTTTTTCATAGTTCAGGAAGTTTCGGTTTTATTTGAAATTTTAAGTTAAGAATAATTTTCAAGTTGATCTAAAAGGCAATTTTTTATTAATTATCCTCCTACCCATTCAGCCACAAAGAGGATGGTGTCTCTAGTCCGCCATTGTTTCTATCTGAGGAGAAAACTAGGTATTTTCTATCATTTGAGTAAACTGGGAAAGCATCAAAAGCCCCATCATGTGTGATAGGGTTAAATCATATCCATCAAGTTTAATAATGAAGAGAATAAATGGATAACCACGTTCCGTTTGATAATTTGAAGCGAAAATGATTTTTTCTCCAGATGGATGAAATAAAGGTACCCAATGGGCTTTACCCAGATCTGTTAATTTTCTAGCTTCGCTTCCATCAGCATTTGTTACGTATAGCTCCATACTTGTCGGCATCACCAATCCTTCAGAAAGCAAATCCTTGTATTCCTTTGCCTCTTCATCAAAAGTAGGCCCACAAGCTCTTTGTTAGATGGAGATTTATATATAAAAATGGGCGATTCCACTAGTGTGGATATGACGAATTACTTGCGTGCATTGAGTGCTTTCCAGAAAAAGGACGAAGTACTTCTTGGTTTTATAAGAGGAAGGGAGAAAAAAGAAGTGAAGGTTACTTTATAGTAGCTTACTGTAGGTGTGATAAATTTTTGAGTTAAAATTAAGACACCTTAAAATTCATTGTTTTTAGGTGTCTTTTTAATTTAACAAGTTATTAATTCAGTCAAAGAACGACCTCAACCAAGCTGCATCTTTTAAACCAGTGATGATGGGAATGAAAAGAACATTTGCTGTTAAAATCAAAACATAGGAAAAATAGATTTTGTGATCTTTGATGTAGTCTCTAATCACCAGAAATAGTATGAGCAGAATAATTAGTACTTCATTCCAGATGAAAACATCAGTCCATTCAAATGGGAAGTCAGAAAATTTCTTGGGCTGAAATATGGCATCCAATGGAATGAATGAGAACCGTACAGTACCGGGAGCCAAAACCCAAAATACTGTCGAAATCATCCATCGGGCATGTACTTGTGTATTTCGAGCGTAGACTATGGCAAGTGCTATCGACAAGGTAAAGCCAGAAATTGAAATCAAATCTACAAATGCAAGACTGTACCTAACAGGATAAAGGGGAGAGAATTCGCTCATGTTAGGTAAGCTTATCAGGATCATATTCAGTGCAGAAGCGATGAGAAATCCAGCTATAAGTAGTGAAAGCATACCTACTTTTCTATGAATTTGAATAGTTCGATTGTGGTAAATCCAAGGCTGAATAATCAAACATACATACCAAATAGTGGCTGAGAGTCCATGCAAATGCCAATGCAATGGGGCATTTTTAAAGCCAAACCAGTAGCCTTGAAACCCTATTAACGTAATAACAAATGGTAGTATTAACCACAAATGGAGTTTTGGGAAAAGCTTCATAAAACCCAATCTTAATTGAACAATGAGCCAAAATCATAATACTAATGGCTCTCGATGCAAAAGTGTAGTTATGCGTTGGCGTTCAGTAGTTTAAATATATAATTTTTATGAATTAAAAGGAATAAAAAAAGTCCAGCTGTGAAATTCACAACTGGACTTAGATAATTGATTTATTACAAGTTTTTATTCCAAGATCGGATTTGCTGCGACTCCTTCAAAAGTCATCTTTATAGGCTTGATTGTACCGTCTTCATTAAATTTCATTATATCAATTGCTGTCACTCGATGGTCACGACCTTCATTAGGGATTGGTCGGCGGTGATAGATCATGTACCAGTCGTCGCTGCCGGGTTTTTGGATGACTGAATTGTGACCAGCTCCGGTAGCCACTGTGGTATCGTTTTCTAGGATAGTTCCGATTCTATCCCATGGTCCATTGATATTGTCGGACATAGCATAGGCCACTTTGTAACTGTCATTTGTCCAGCCGCCTTCCGACCAGAGGAAATAATATTTTCCTTCTCTGATAAATATAAAAGGACCTTCTACGTAGCCTTCAGGAGTTATTTCATGGAAAAGCTCACCATCATCCCAAGGCTCGAAGCCAGTAAAATCAGCATTGAGCTTGCCGATGTTGCAGTGACTCCAACCTCCATACAGCATGTAATAGCTGCCATCCATGTCTTTGAAAACAAACTGGTCGATAGGTTGGGCATCATTGTAGAATTCAGAAAGAAGGGGCTTGCCAATATGGTCTTTGAATGGACCGGCAGGTGAGTCCGCAACTGCGACTCCTAGTCCACCAAAATGATTGATGTCATTGTTTGGATCCCAACCATCACGACTTGGGCGCTGTATGTCATTTGCCGAAAAGAAGAGGTAATATTTCCCGTCTTTCTCGATTGCCGCTGGTGCCCACATCGCTTGTCTAGCCCACTTGATGGCTGCAGTATCTAAAATATTCGCATGCTTTTCCCAAGTGACTAAATCCTTTGATGAAAAAGCATCAAAGTGTAATTGGTCAGTGTAGGCAGCGGAGAAGGTAGGGTAAACCCAGTACTCGTCTCCAAACACAATTCCTTCTGGATCAGCATACCAGCCTTCGAAAATAGGATTGCCAGAAAGTTTAGGGACTTCTGTTTTTTCTGTAGTTTTTGGAGAGGAGCAGGCAAAAGCTAGAGCCAAACTTCCCGCTAATAGTGAGTACCTATTTTTCATAGATTTGTTTTCAAAAGTCATGATGTTTCTGCCTAAGACAGGCTCGATTTCATACATAGAGAAATCGGATGAATTAGAAATTTAAGCAGTGGGATTCAAATGTTGGTGCATCTGGAGTAAAAGTGCTGAAATTCGAAGTTTTTTAAATCGTGAGCCGAATAGTTCTCTTATTCGGCTCAAAATACTTGATATTATGAGCCGAATAAGTTGTATATTCGGCTCATGAGCTATAATTGGGAACAGTCGGATTGGCCAAAATTCACCTATAAGGAAGGTAAGTCTGGGAAAATACTGCTTGATTTTCTCATGAAATCCGGACAAATGTCTGGCGTGCTTACTGGTTTGTCGGAGGGGAATCAGACCGAACTGCTACTGGAAATGATGGTAGTGGAAGCAATCAAAACTTCCGAGATCGAAGGTGAATTTCTCAGTCGCCCAGACGTGATGTCTTCTATCAAAAAGAACCTTGGTATTCATGAGGAGCAACCTTTGCTTGTCAAAGATCAGCGTGCTAATGGCATCGCAAAATTGATGATCAAAGTGCGAGCAGATTATGCGCAGGAATTGACAGAAGAAGCACTTTTCGAGTGGCATGAATTGCTAATGGAAGGAAATCGATACGTTCGAGCAGGACGGTGGCGTTCAGATTCTGCTCCAATGCAAGTAGTTTCAGGAACAATTGGGAAGGAAACCGTGCATTTCGAAGCACCTCCTTCTACCCAGATTCCAGCTGAAATGGACGCCTTTATCTCTTGGTTTAACGAAACAGCTCCAGGGAAAACAGCTACGATAAACAATCCGCTGATCCGGTCTGCAATCACTCATTTATATTTTGAATCGGTTCACCCTTTCAAAGATGGAAATGGCCGAATTGGTCGGGCTTTGGCAGAAAAGGCATTGCATCAAGGATTGGGGCAGGCCACATTGATTAGTCTTTCCACTACGATAGAGGCTAAGAAAAAGCAGTATTACGATGCGCTGAAAAGTGGACAAAGCGCTAACGAAATTTCGGATTGGCTCGATTACTTTTCGGACACAGTTTATCATTCTCAGCTGAGCGCAGAGCGATTAATCAACTTCACGCTCCAAAAAGTCAAATTCTTTGATCGCTATAAAAGTGAACTCAATGAACGCCAAGTGAAAGTCATCAATCGAATGCTTGTCGAAGGACCAGCGGGTTTTGAAGGAGGAATGACCGCTAAGAAATTCATTGCGATCACGAAAGCTTCCAAAGCAACTGCAACTCGTGATTTGCAGGCCTTAACTGAGTTAGGGGTCTTTTTACCGCAGGGTGGAGGAAGAAGTGTGAGTTATGAGTTGGTGATAAGTACCTAGTAGCAAGACATAAGTATTAAGAGTTTAAAGCCAATAAATTAGAGCCAAAGAGATAGCAAATCAAAAAATAGTAAGATTGAAAAATTGAAACTGTGACTTCGTCTATTGAAAGCTGTCATTTTTTCCAATTGAAAGTCCCAGAAAGGGGGAATTCTCCTATCTTTGTGCCTGCTTTTGAGGGGGATGTTCTCTCAAAGCGTGAGGGATAGTAGCGACATCCATGCACCCCGATTGTTATCGGGGGGAGTGGATACAGCGGATAGCCCGACCCCGGCTTTTTTAGACGGGGACACGCCCAAAAATTTATTATCACCTACTTGCCCTTAAGAAAGGATTCAGTGAAGACATATCAGGAATTTAAACAAGTGGATTATCCCGGCATCGGGGAATCCGTATTGAAGTACTGGAAAGAAAACCAGATTTTCGAACAATCAGTAACCAACCGTGATGGCGCGGAGACCTTTACTTTTTTCGAGGGTCCGCCTTCGGCGAATGGTACTCCGGGTATTCACCACGTGATGGCACGTACGCTGAAAGATATTTTCTGCCGCTACAAAACGCTTCAAGGTTTTCAAGTGAAGCGCAAAGGCGGTTGGGATACGCATGGTTTGCCTGTAGAATTGCAGGTGGAGAAGGAATTGGGGATCACCAAAGAAGATATTGGCAAAAAGATATCCGTAGAAGAATACAATAAAAAATGTCGTGAGACAGTCATGCGATTCAAAAGTGAATGGGATGATCTGACAGAGAAAATCGGCTATTGGGTGGATTTGGATGATCCTTATGTCACTTTTGAGCCTAACTATATCGAGTCAGTGTGGAGCCTGCTAAAGAAGCTTTACGACAAAGATCTAATCTACAAAGGCTATACAATTCAGCCCTATTCGCCAGCTGCTGGTACAGGTTTGAGTTCGCACGAACTTAATCAGCCAGGCACTTACAAGGATGTAAAAGACACTTCCATCACCGCTCAGTTCAAGCTAAAAGGTGAAGAAAACACCTATATCATAGCTTGGACGACGACTCCATGGACTTTGCCAGCTAACTCGGCTTTGGCGATTGGAGAGAACTTGGACTATGTGAAAGTGAAAACTTTCAATCCCTATACTTTCGACGCTTGCACGGTGATTTTGGCGAAAGCCAGAATTAACTCTTACCTAAATCCTAAGGCTGCTGAACTGAAATTGGAGGATTATAAAGCTGGCGACAAGCTGATTCCTTTCGAAGTTATTGAAGAGTTCAAAGGAAAAGATATGCTTGGCTGGGAATACGAGCAATTATTTCCAATCTCAGGGTTGGCACTGCCAAATCCAGCATTCACAGTAGTTTCTGGGGATTATGTTACTACAGAAGATGGTACTGGAATCGTTCACCTTGCCAAAGCTTTTGGTGCGGATGACTTTAGAACGCTCGCGCAGAATAATATCCCTGGCGTATTCGTAAAGGATGAGCAAGGAAAAGATATTCCGATTGTGGATAAGCGCGGGAAATTCATCACGATGGTAGGTGAATTCCTTGTAGAAAAAGTAGCTGAACATGGAATTACTGCCCATAAAGAATATGGCGTAGATGATTTCTATGTGAAAAACTATACTGAGGATGATGAGAATGCTACGGACTTCAAAAGCACCGACGTGATCATTTCTATCATCCTGAAAAATGAAAATAAGGCCTTTAAGGTAGAGAAATATGAGCACAGTTATCCACATTGTTGGAGAACTGACAAGCCTGTGCTTTACTATCCTATGGACAGCTGGTTTATCAAAACCACAGCTTACAAAGACAGATTAGTAGAGCTAAATAAGACGATCAACTGGAAGCCTGAGGCTACTGGAACGGGTCGTTTTGGCAACTGGCTGGAAAACTTGGTTGATTGGAACTTGAGCAGATCCAGATTCTGGGGCACGCCGCTTCCGATCTGGAGAACAGAAGATGGTACAGAAGAGCGTTGCATAGGATCTATTGCTGAATTGGAAACTGCGATAGATGAATCAATTGCGAAAGGCTTTATGAAAAAGTCCCCATACGAAGGCAGGGAACTGGATCTTCACCGTCCATTTGTAGATGATGTGATTTTGGTTTCTGCCAAGGGTGAGAAAATGATCCGCGAGGCTGATTTGATAGACGTTTGGTTTGATTCTGGAGCGATGCCTTATGCTCAGTGGCATTATCCTTTTGAAAATGAGGATATTTTCAAGGCAAACTATCCAGCAGATTACATCGCTGAAGGTGTTGATCAAACCCGTGGTTGGTTCTTTACGCTTCACGCGATTTCAGTGATGCTTTTTGATAGCGTAGCATTCAAAAACGTAATTGCAAATGGACTTGTGCTGGATAAGAACGGCAACAAGATGTCCAAGCGATTGGGAAATGCTGTCGATCCTTTCAAAACACTTAAGGAATATGGTCCCGATGCGGTGCGTTGGTATTTATTGAGCAATGCCAATCCTTGGGATAACTTGAAATTCAATCTGGATGGTGTGACTGAGGTGCAACGTCGCTTTTTCGGCACCCTTCAAAATACTTATAATTTCTTTGCACTTTATGCAAATTTGGATGCTTTTGTCTATGACAAGTCTAAAGCTATACCAGCCACAGAGCGAGCAGAACTAGATCAGTGGATTCTTTCTAAACTTCAGTCTTTAATCGCTGAGGTAGAAGAAGCTATGGATAATTACGATGCTACTAAAGCGACTCGTGCGATCATGAGTTTCACGGTAGATCAGCTTTCCAACTGGTACGTACGTCTTGCGAGAAAGAGATTCTGGAGAGGTGAGATGAATGCAGATAAGCAGGCAGCATACGAAACGCTTTATGAGTCTTTGCTTTCCCTTACCAAGTTGATGTCTTCTTTTGCACCATTCTATTCGGATTGGTTGTATCAGAATTTGACAGAATCAGGATCAGATGCGAAAGCTTCTGTGCATTTGACGGATTGGGTGGCTGCCGATTCTTCTTTGATCAATACTGATCTGGAAGAAAGCATGGAACTGTCTCAAACGATTTCATCTTTGGTACACTCCCTCAGAAAAAAAGAGAAGATGAAAGTGCGTCAGCCTTTGCAAAGGATTTTGATTCCAATATTAAAAGAGAAAACAAAAGCTCAAATCCAACATTTGGAAGATCTGATCAAATCTGAAGTGAATATCAAAGACATTGAGTTTATAGATGATGCTTCAGGGATCTTAGTGAAAAATGTGAAGCCTAATCTTCCTCTACTGGGCAAGAAACTCGGACCGAAAATGCGCTTCGTAGTGGCGGCTATTAATAACTGGCAACAAGCTGAAATCGCTGAAATCGAACGTGAAGGTAAAATCTCCGTAGATGTGGATGGTGAAAGTCTTGAACTTTTATTAGAGGAAGTACTGATCACTTCACAGGATATTCCAGGATGGTCTGTAGCATCTGATCAGGGAGTGACAGTAGCACTAGATGTGACACTATCTGATGAGCTGCAGCAAGAAGGAATCGCAAGAGATCTTGTCAATCGCATACAGAATCTACGTAAAGACATGGGATTGGAAGTTCAGGATAAGATCAACATCAAGCTTGCTAATGATAATGAGTTGGTAAATAACGCAATTAATTCTTTTGGAGAATACATCCAAACTGAGGTACAAGCATTGAAACTGGAGCTTTCGACAGAGTTGGAAGGCGCATCAGTGCTTGATATGGATGATTTTGAACTAGCTGTTTTGGTAGAAAAAGCCTAATAGCAAAACCTATATAATGAACAAATACCTGAAATACTTTGGCATAGCACTGATAGTGATCATCGTTGATCAAGCGGTTAAAATGCTGGTTCATTTCCAGATGGACTTTGGATCACCTGGGCAGATTCCAATTTTTGGAGACTGGTTTAAATTACATTACACCACAAATCCTGGGATGGCATTTGGAATGGAACTGGGTTCTGAATATGGTAAATTACTCCTCACCTCTTTCCGGTTGGTAGCCATGTTTGGCATTGGTTATTACCTCTATCATATTATTGAAAAGACACAGCCTACTTTATATATAGTTTGCATAGCTATGATTCTAGGTGGAGCAATAGGCAACTTAATTGATTCCATTTTCTATGGAGTCTGGCTAAATAACGCACCTTATAATGCATCTACCCCGTGGTTTCATGGACAGGTAGTAGATATGTTTTATTTCGATATTTGGGAGGGCTATCTACCTGAATGGCTGCCTGTTTGGGGAGGCAGTTATACTGCCCTTTGGCCTATTTTCAATATAGCAGACGCTGCGATTTTTGTGGGAGTAGCGATGATTTTAATGTTTCAGAGCAGTTTTTTCCCTGAAAATGATAGAATAACAAAGCCAGTAAAAGAAGAAGAAATAGATCAATTCACTGAGTAAAAATCTTCAGTTTGCATATGAAAAGTCCCTTAAGATCTGAATCAGCGATTTTAGGGGCTTAATGTTTTATGAGAGAAAATTGCCTCAAATCATGAATTTGAGCAGTATTTTTTGTAATTTTCAACTTGCTTTTCCCTTTTTTGGGATACTTAACCCCGACTTAGCTTCCTTTGCTTAACCCCAACAATATAGGAAGTTGTGTCTTTCCGAAAATTATATGATAGTTGATGCTGATAAGCCTTTTCAGTTAGTTTATTCCATTTACAGCCATGAGTTCTTGGGGCTGCTTATAGAATCTTTTGTCGTTCAATTAGATCCTCAGGGCAGACTCTCTTTAGCTTTCCAAAACATAAGTTCTGCTAATGCTAGTGAATTTGATTCAGGCATGAATAAGACAGACTATGATTTGATAAAAATCATGGACTCGATGAATCCAGAAGTGGTGGTAAAGCCATTTATTAAGCGAGGGAATATTCGCCCAAAGCAATATCTGGCTAAGATTTTTGATCCTAAAACAGAGGATAAAAAAACGCAAGATGCCATCGAAGAGGTTATCGAAAAGAAGCGTTCCAAAATTATGCCTCTATTAATTGGAAAAAGACTTTTTGAGATGGGATCTGATGGATACCCAGTTTGGAAAGAATTAAAAGTACATGCAGAGCGGGCTAGTGTTCTATTTCATTTCCATAAAAATGAGGAAAACACACACTACTGGCCTACCATAAAATTCAAGAGTGAAAAACTTGACTGGCAATACAAGAATGGGTATTTCATCAGTAATGATCCTGGATGGTTGGTGGTTGATGGAAATCTGTTTCATTTTGAAAAAGGAATTGACGGGAAAAAACTCAGGGCATTTTTAAATAAAAAATTCATCGTTATTGACAAAAGAATTGAGCCTAGCTATTACCGCGGATTTATGGCCAATTTGATTTCTCAATTTGACGTAGAATCAGTCGGCTTTGATATCAACATAGAGCGTGGTACTCCAGAAGTTTTTATAAACATTAGCGATCTGCCTGGAGGAGCTGGAAAAACACTTTTCGGTGAAGATGGGGAAAAGCTAGAGGAGGATAAAATCGTATTCGAGCTTCGATTCAAGTACGGAAATATTGATTTCCCTGTGCAGACACCAAGCTCTGAAAAGCATGGAGCATCTGTAAGACTGGAAGAAGGAGACGATAGTTATACATTTTACAAGACAATTCGCAGTACGCAAAAAGAAAAGGCATACTTAAAATTACTTCGAGATCAAGGTCTCGAATTTAAAATAGGTAAAGACTCTTTACCAAAGACTGAAGCTTTTGAATGGATTGGTGAAAATGAAGACTTTCTGGAAACTGAGAAAATCAAAATTGTCCAGAAACCTAATTCCAAGGGCAAGGTATACAACATTGGCAAAGCACATATATCGATCGAGGTCAATGAGAATATTGATTGGTTTGATGTCAAAGCACTGATAAAGTTCGGTATTTACCTGGTGCCTTTTGCGAAGCTGAGGAAGCTTTTGATGCAAGGTAAAACAGAGTTTGAATTACCAAATGGCGAAATCGCTGTTATTCCAGCCTCTTGGTTTGTAAACTACTCTGAGCTTTTCAATTTCATGGAAGATCGTGGCGATGAAAATGTCATGGTTTTACGCAAACATCATTTGGCGCTAGCCAGAGAGATGGAAATCGGGAATTTGGTACAAGTAACCTTAAGTAGAAAGCTGGAAAGACTTAGGGATTTTAGCTCAATTGAAGAATACGAATTGCCAACGAAGTTTGATGGCACATTACGTCCCTACCAGCATGCTGGATATAATTGGCTGAGATTCCTGAATGAATTTAAGTTTGGTGGTTGCCTCGCCGATGATATGGGTTTAGGTAAAACAGTCCAAACCCTAGCTCTACTAGCTCATGAGATGGAAGAAAATCCTGGATTGACTTCGCTGCTCGTTATGCCCACATCCTTGGTTTATAACTGGGAACTCGAGGCTAAAAAGTTCACTCCAGAATTGAAAATACTAGTCTATTCAGGTTCTCAGCGGATCAAAGATCCATGGAGATTTGGAGATTATGATTTGGTACTGACTTCCTATGGAATCACTCGATTGGATATAGAAGTGTTGAAAGGCTTTTATTTCAACTATATTATTTTAGATGAGTCTCAAGCGATAAAAAACCCTGGAAGTAATATTGCAGCAGCGGTGAATCAGCTGAAAAGCAAGCAAAAATTGATTCTGACAGGTACGCCTGTAGAAAATAGCACGATGGATCTATGGTCACAGATGAACTTCATCAATCCTGGCTTACTTGGCAATCAAAATAGCTTTAAAAAGCAGTTCTTGTTGCCAATCGAAAAACAAGGCGATGTAGGGAAGTCTGCAAAACTCCACGCGATGATTAAGCCTTTTATTTTAAGAAGGCTGAAATCTCAGGTGGCGACGGACTTGCCAGAGAAAATCACCAATGTGAAGTACTCTGATATGACTACGGAGCAAGAAGAGGTTTATGAGGAAGTAAAAAACTACTATCGAGAGAAAATCATCTCGGATATTCAGAGCACAGGTAGAAATAATCAACAGTTCACTTTGCTACGAGGTTTAACTCAGCTTCGTCAAATTGCGAACCATCCCAAGTTAGTTCGGGATGATTATGAAGGGGAATCTGGCAAGCTGGAGGACGTGACTTACATGCTTCAATCCACGATCTCCGAAGGGCACAAAGTACTTGTGTTTAGTCAATTTGTAAGGCATCTAGCTATTGTGAAGGAGTACTTGGAAGAGCAAGGGATTCCTTATGCATACCTTGATGGGTCTACTAAAGATCGTCAGGCTCAGGTTGAAAAATTCCAAGAGCAGGAAGAGATTAAAGTCTTCTTGATCTCTCTAAAAGCTGGTGGAGTTGGTTTGAACTTGACCAAAGCAGAATATGTATTTTTACTAGATCCATGGTGGAATCCTGCTGTGGAGGCTCAGGCAATAGATAGAGCACATAGAATCGGTCAAGAAAATAAGGTAATCATCTATAAATTCATCACGCGAGGAACTGTGGAAGAGAAAATTATGGCCTTGCAGAATAGGAAGCTAGCACTTGCTGGCGAACTGATCAATACGGAAGAAAGCTTTATGAAGAGCTTAGGCCAAGAAGATATTGCTGCATTGCTAGATTAAAAAAGAGCTATTTTATGAAAAAGGGCAGAATGACAAATTCTGCCCTTTTTTTATTGAATTGACAGTCAACCGTATAAAGAATGTTAACATTTATTTAACTACAAATTCTTCTTGAATCGTTGCCAATAGCCCGATTATTTTTCTAAATTAAATCACCACGTACCACAATACTACCTGCGCATGCCTAGAGCCAAATCCGATAACGACCGGAAAATATTTGTGCTGGATACTTCGGTGATCCTCTATGCACATAACTCCATTATGAATTTTGCTGAGCACGATGTGGTCATACCGATCACGGTGCTGGAGGAACTTGATCAATTCAAGAAAGGCAATGACACCAAGAATTTTGAAGCCCGGGAATTCATCCGATTGTTGGATAAACTTTCGCAGGATCACATGATTCACAATTGGACTCCCCTAAACGGAAAGTCAAAGGGGAACTTTAGAGTCCTGATGAATCCCGAAAATACGATGAATGCCAATGAGATTTTTGGTGAGGAGAAAAATGACCATAAAATTCTGAATTGCGCACTTTATCTCAAGCAGAACGAGAAGGGAAGAAAAGTAATTTTGGTAAGCAAGGATATCAATCTACGCCTGAAAGCTAAATCGCTTGATCTATTTGCGGAAGACTATGAAACAGGTAAGATCAAGAATATCAATGAGCTGGAAAATACTGGGAAATATATCCTCGATAATATCGATCCAGCACACATCAACATACTTTATGATCGAGGAAGTATAGATGCAAAAATTATATTAGGTAATAAAAAAAGACAATCAAATGCTTACTACATCATAAAAAGCGATAAGAATTCTGTTTTGGCCTATTACAATTCAGATCAGGATATTCTTGAGCGTGTAGATAAGAAATTAGCGTACAATATCAAGCCAAAAAATGCTGAGCAGACCTTCGCCATGCATGCGATATTGAATCCCAATATCCGCTTAGTTTCAATCCAAGGAGTTGCAGGAACAGGTAAGACTTTACTGGCTTTAGCGGGAGCTTTGGAACAAAGACGAGATTATAAGCAGATATTTTTGGCTAGGCCTATTGTTCCGTTGAGTAACAAGGATATAGGGTTTCTGCCAGGGGATGTGAAGTCTAAGTTGAATCCCTACATGGAGCCTCTTTGGGACAACTTGAAATTTATTCAAAATCAATATAAGGAAACCGATAAGGAATTTCAGAAGATAACGGAGTTAGTGAATCAGGAGAAATTGGTGATTCAACCATTGGCATATATCCGAGGTCGTTCCCTGTCTAATATCTTCTTTATCGTGGATGAAGCGCAAAATCTGACTCCGCACGAGATCAAGACTATTATCTCCAGAGCTGGGGAAAACACTAAGATTATCTTCACAGGCGATGTGTTCCAGATTGATACACCATATTTGGATTCACAATCCAACGGCTTATCTTATCTTATAGATCGAGTCAAAGATCATCCGCTGTATGCACATATCAAACTGGAGAAAGGAGAGCGTTCTGAACTGGCGAATTTGGCGAATGACTTGTTGTAGATGAAACATAGAATTAAAAGGCCGCTTCCATTAGAAGCGGCTTCTTTGCATCCTATTTGAAATATTGATTGATTAATGGAGTTTTTTTTCTAAAGCTATGAAACCAATATGCGTTTTGGTGTTAATCCTATCCTTTACTTTAGGATGTAAACAGGAAAAAACGAACAAAGACATTTTGGGGCATTGGTGGTCAACACAAGAAGACTCCAGCTATTTTGAACTTTACATTAATGAGATTGAATTCGTTTTAAATCATGCGTCTTATGGTCCGATTCCTCGAAAATATGAATATCACTTTGACACAATTTACTTATATAATTTTGAAAATGAGAAGTTAGGAAAGTGGCGAATAGTTGATAGTTCTGACTCAGTTTTAGTTTTAAGTAATCAAGAGGAAGAGTACAAATTGTACAGAATAAATATTCCTAATTCATATTTTGAGTCTTACCAAGACAGCTTAGACTGGGAAAGTTTTGAAGAAGAGTTTCACTTGAGATACTTGAAGAGGAGGTACCAATAGCCTTATCAGTTTTTCCATATAAAAAAGAACACCCTAAGTTGTAACCTACTCTTTTACAAACAATTGTCCATCTCTGACTTTTTGATGTTCATAATCGAACAGACAATTAAGCCCGTTCTTACATAAAGCGCTGATTTTAAACCAATTGTATTTTTGGGTCGTTTTTTGGCTTATAGTTATTATAGAAATTGAACCAACTATTACTGCCATGATTACTTCACTATTTTCCCAAAAAAACGTTTGTGCTGCATTAGGCCTTATGATGGCAATTACCATTGTTTGGAAAGCCAAAGTAGAGACAAATCTTATACAGCATACTGCTCGTATTGAATTTTCTGATTCAACTTACACTAGGGATATGACATCAGATTCAGAAGCCATAAATGCTTATATGTTCAAAAAAATAAGGACCGAAAATTCGGTCCTTTGATAACATTAATGGGGGAAATTCCCATCACGATTACTCGTAAGAGTAGATTTGGTTGATTTGTTAATCGAAAGAGGTGGGTAATCACCCACCTTTTTTTTAACTTTCTGTAATCGTACTTAGTTTGGCTAAGAAGCTATTGTAATACTGTCTTCCTACCTGTATAACAGCTCCAGACTGAAGGGTGATTTCTTTAGTATTGAAGCTTTCTATTTGTCCCAAGTGAACGATAAAAGATTTCTGTACTCGAAGAAATAACTGAGAAGGGAGAATTTCTTCTATTTCCTTCATAGATTTTCTAATATTATAATCTCTCTTTTTGGTGAAAATTGTCACCATATTTCCATTGGCTTCTATATAATAGATATCATCATAAGAAACCCGCTCAAAAGCATTATCTGCTTTAATAAAAACAGCATCACTTACTAAAAAAGGACTATCTCCATTAATACTTACTGCGGCTGTTTCAGCAACTGGCTTCGTTCTCTTATTGTAAAGAACGATCTCAACTATAGCATGAATGTCATTTGTATTGAATGGCTTTACTATAAATCCAGCAGGATTTATTCTTTTTGCACGTTCAATGATTGTGGGATCTGAATATGAAGTAACGTAAACCAACGGCGCGTCTACCATTTGCTTAACGATTTCTCCAAGTTCTATACCATCCTTATCACCTTTAAGTTTAATATCCATGAATATTAAATCAGGACGATATTTCTTGATAATTTTAATGCATTGGTTTGCAGAGTTTGCTATGTCAGTATTTACATACCCTAATAGTTCTAATATTTCCTGAATATTTTCTGCAATACTGATATCATCTTCGACGATTAAAATCCTCTCTTCTTTCATAAGTAGCTGGCAGATATTGCGTTTTTGGATGTGAACCTATTAATTCTGAATGATTAGTCTATTTACTTACTAGTTACATAATTTTTCTTTGAAATCAAATGCTTTTTTATGGACATGAAACATTAAAGACTCATCATTTCCTTAAATCTAGCTGCCTGTCTTCTACTTACTTCAATTCTATCACCACCTTTAAGTGTGACTACTAAGCCACCGTTGAACCATGGTTCTATTCCTTCAACCCAACCAAGATTGATGATATGCTTTCTACTTGCACGAAAAAATGATTTTTCGTCTAAGCGCTCGTCTAAAGCATTTAACGATTTATGAATCATTGGCTTGAAATTGTCAAAATAGACTTTAATATAGTTGCCATCAGACTCAAACAAACGCACATTTGAAAGTTTCACAAACCAGCATCTATCACCGTCTTTGACGAATACTTGGTCTTCGAGAGTCAGTTTCTTTTGACTATGAGATGAAGGTGTTTCTTCGCTTTTGTTAAAACCATCAATTTTTCCTTGGAGCTTAGTGATCGCTTCTTCTAGGCGCTTTGGCTCGATTGGTTTTAAAAGATAGTCTAAAGCATTTACCTGAAAAGCTTTCAGCGCATATTCATCGTAAGCTGTGGTGAAAATCACATGAGGAACATTGTCTAGTTCTTCTAGAAGCTCAAAACCTGTTTTTTCAGGCATTTGGATGTCTAGAAAAATGACATCAGGGTTGAGCTGTTCAATTTTCTCTTTAGCATCATCCACGTTTACCGCTTCACCTACTACTTCTACACTTTCAAGTTGATTTAAAAGGGTGATTAGCTCTTTGCGTGCTAATCTTTCATCATCAATTACAATGGCTCGCATTTTTGTTGAGTTTGTTATTCGAATGTAACTTTTTGTTTCGGGATTTTTATTTCTGTGATTACGAATTGATTCCCTGAGTTGAAGATACGGAAGCTTGCTTTACCACCATATATTAACTTTAGCCTTTGTACTGTATTACTCAGCCCATGTCCTTGCTCATCGTTAGAATTCAAAGAAGGCTGATGCGTAAGTTGACCACTATTTTTGACCTGAATATACAAATCATCGTGCAATCCTTCTCTGCATTTGATTTCTATCGTACCACCTTTCACTAGATTTGACACCCCGTGTTTAACTCCATTTTCTACAATAGTCTGGAGCATCATAGGCGGGATTTTGTAGCTATATGACTCATCTTCAATTTGATAAACAACCCTAAGCCTTTCTTCAAACCTGATAGTTTCAAGTTCCAAGTAATCTTTTACGGTATTTAGTTCATCACCAAATTCTATGGTTTGTTTTTTGTCCATCATCAGAGAAAAGCGTAACATGTTCGAGATTCTAGTGATGGCAGTTTTTGCTTTGATTGGATCTTCATCCACCAGAGCTCTGACGCTATTTAGCGCATTGAATATAAAATGTGGATTGAGTTGGCTTTTCAGGTGATTCAATCTAATCTCATTAATCTTTGCTTCATACTTCAAGGTGGTATTATAATTATCCAAAAAATGCACCAGAAAATACATTACAAACCATAGCGCATACAAAAGAATCGCTTGAAAAATGTTAGCCAATATCACAAGAATCTTAAAATCTTCTACCGGGTTTAGCGTACCAAAAGCAATATTTATTAAGATTTGAGCAACGAAATTGGCTAATGAAAGCGCAATAATAGAAAGGAAGGATTGGAAAAAGAGCTGACTAATTCCTAACTTAAACCAATTGTAATTTTTGATTATGTAGCGTAAAAAATGAGTAGATATAAGGTTGGTCGCTGCAAGTACAATAAATGCCCAGATTTGAACCGCCGAAACTCCTTGAGACAAATTCGCTAAAAAAATACTCACTAAGGCAAAACCGCCCCATCCAACTATTTGAAGCAACCAATACAGCTTTGTTCTGTTCATAATCACCCAAAGATAAATATCCAATTTGGCTACTGCTTCTTAATTTGATAAAAGGAGGATACCCTTGATTACAACCCTTGTTAGCTATTTAATTCCATTTTGAGGAATTTACCTGTGTAGCTACTCGCTGCAGCTGCTACTTTCTCAGGAGTACCCTGCACTACAATTGTCCCACCTTTATTTCCTCCTTCTTGCCCTAAATCCACAATATAATCTGCCATTTTTATCACGTCCATATTATGTTCTATGATCAGTACAGTATTGCCTTTAGTTACTAGTCCATTTACTACAAGCATCAGTAACTCTATATCTTTGAAATGAAGTCCAGTTGTAGGTTCATCAAGTATATAAAAGGTCTTTCCGGTATCTTTTTTGGAAAGTTCTGTCGCTAATTTGACACGCTGAGCCTCGCCTCCTGACAATGTAGTGGCATGCTGTCCAAGGGTAATATAACCTAGTCCCACATCATTCAATGTTTTAATCTTTCTAAGGATTTTTGGAAGTTTATCAAAAAATTCTACCCCTTGTTCTACAGTCATGTCTAGCACATCCGAAATTGATTTTCCTTTGTAGCGAATCTCCAAAGTTTCTCTATTATAGCGCTTGCCTTTGCAAGTTTCGCAAGGTACATGCACATCTGGGAGAAAATCCATCTCAATGAGTTTCATCCCTGCGCCTTCGCAATCTTCACATCTTCCTCCTTTTACATTGAAGGAAAATCTTCCAGGCTTGTATCCTCTTATTTTGGCCTCTGGCAATTCGGTGAAAAGCGTGCGAATATCAGAGAAAACCCCAGTGTATGTAGCTGGATTTGATCTTGGCGTTCTGCCAATAGGCGACTGATCCACCTCAATTACCTTATCTAAATGCTCTAACCCTTCTACACTTTTGTAGGGCATAGGGTTCTTTTTGGAGTGATAAATATGCTGATTCAGGATAGGATAAAGTGTCTCGTGAATCAGGGTGCTTTTCCCACTTCCTGAGACTCCAGTAATGCAGATTAAAGTGCCAAGTGGAAGAGTGAGGTTTATGTTTTTAAGATTATTACCTGATGCACCTTTTATCACAAGTGACCTGTCTTTGCCTTCTCTCCTTTCTTTTGGAACTGGTAAGCCAATCTTTCCTGCTAAATATTTTGCCGTAAGGCCATCTGTTCTTAGAATTTCGGCTGGCGTACCTTCTGCTACGATATGTCCTCCATGCCTCCCCGCTCCTGGCCCCATGTCTAACAGGTAATCTGAGGCTAGCATCATGTCTTTGTCATGCTCCACCACCAGAACTGAGTTACCCAGATCCCTCAAACTTTGAAGTGCTTGAATTAATTTTTCGTTGTCGCGTTGGTGTAGACCGATACTAGGTTCATCCAATATATAAAGTACACCTACCAATTGGGTTCCTATTTGCGTAGCCAATCTAATTCGCTGAGCTTCGCCACCTGAAAGTGTACGAAGCGGTCTATTAAGAGACAAATAATCTAGACCTATGTCTAGTAGGAAACCGATTCTTTTACGAATTTCTTTCAAAACTTCAGAAGCGATCACGTTTTGCTTCTCTGAAAGTCTTGTTTCCAATCCTTCAAACCAAGTCCCTAGTGAACGAATGTCCATCACGGCTAGCTGCCCGATGTGGGTATCGTCTATTTTGATGTGAAGCGCTTCTTGTTTAAGTCTATAGCCATGACAGTCTGGACAGGTCTGCGTAATGGTGAATTCACTCACCCAATCTTGAATTTTATCTGAACTGCCTTCTTGATATTTTTTCAAAAAGTTAATAATCCCCTCGAATGTCGTGTGCCACTTTGTACCTGGATATTTCACGGAATCTACAGCCACCTCCACCTTATCTCCATTGAGAAGTATATCCACCACTTCGGGTGGCAACTTCTCTATCGGCGTACTCATACTGCATTTGTAATGCTTCAGGATAGCTTCTATTTTCTTGAAGATCCAAATATCTCGATATTCACCAAGCGGTGCGATTCCACCTCGAGTGATACTGAGTTTGGAATCTGGAATTATGCTTTCACGCGTGATTTCCTCTGTTATACCCAAACCATTGCAAGTAGGACAAGCTCCATATGGGCTATTAAAAGAAAAAGTATTTGGGGCAGGTTCTTCGTAAGAAAGCCCTGTCTCTGGATCCATCAAATATTTTGAAAAGTGATGAATTTCTCCTTTTTCATCACGAATCATAATTACTCCTTTACCATGCTGTAAGCCGGATTTCAAGGATTGTGTGATTCGAAAACGATCTGATTCTTCCGCAATAATTCGGTCAATGACAATTTCAATATCGTGGATTTTGTATCGATCCACTTGCATTTTTGGCTCCACTTCCATAACTACACCATCTACTCGCACTTTTGAAAAGCCCATTTTTCTAACCTGCTCAAAGAGTTCTCTATAATGGCCTTTTCGTCCCTTGACCACTGGTGCTAGGATATAGAGTTTTTGATCTAAAAAATTTGTGAAAAGCAATTCAATAATTTGATCCTCGGTCTGCCTCACCATCTTGGATCCAGTCAAATAAGAATACGCTTCGCCTGCTCTAGCGAAAAGTAAACGCATGAAATCATAAATCTCTGTCACCGTACCCACAGTGGAACGTGGATTTTTGGAGGTGGTCTTTTGCTCAATGGCTATTACAGGTGAAAGACCGTTGATTTTATCTACATCTGGTCGCTCCATCCCGCCAAGGAAGGATCTGGCATAAGCTGAAAAAGACTCCATATACCTCCGCTGTCCTTCAGCATAGATGGTATCAAATGCCAATGAACTTTTACCACTTCCGCTAAGACCAGTGATTACCACTAGTTTATTTCTTGGAATCTTTAGATCTAGGTTTTGCAGATTGTGCTCTCTGGCACCAAAAATCTCGATGTACTCTTCCTTTGCAGGAGTGACTTGACTCATATTGTAGGATGGCAATTTTAGACGGCAAAGGTACAGATTTTCATCTGCACACGATAGTAAACTTCAACCTCAATAACTCAAGTAATCAGGATTGGTTCAAGGATGTACTCTGTAATTTCTAAACTTATCTAATTCTATTTCTTCTACTAGCGTAAAATTACGCAAGCAGGATTCTGTAACTAATATCTCCTATTAACCAATAAGAGAAGCCTTTCATTTTTTGATTCACTCTGGCAAAAGTATATTATAACTTTTTCCGCGCTTAATATTCAAATCTTTGTCCCGAAGCCATGGGTTATAAAGCTTCAAATCTTTGTAGGTACTTCCTTGAGCATGTGCCCAACTAGCAAGATTCTTAATATCAGAGTTTACAGTTATCTTTTTCATAGAAGGGTTGGTATAAAAGTCTGACTTGCGCATATGAAATCCGAACTCACCAGGATTTTCGAAAATTACCTTAAACGCCAAAATTCTGAATAAATACCTACTTGTTTCATCATTGAGGTATAAGTCGTAATAGTTTTTTGCAAATTGGTCATCTTGTCTACGCGAAAATCCAGCCTGTCCCATATTATAGCTAGCAGCCACAGCAGTCCAATCTCCGAATTTTGCATGTGCCTTTTTAAGGTATTTAGAAGCTGCAAGCGTCGCCTCTTCTAGGTTATACCGCTCGTCCACATCTCTGGATATTTCAAGACCATATTCCTTTCCTGTATCCTCCATAATCTGCCAAAACCCCTTTGCGCCAGCAGGAGAAGCAACATTCATAAGTGCGGATTCGGCCATAGCTAGGTATTTGAAGTCGTCTGGAATGCCACTATCTTTTAATATTTGCTCGATTTCAGGAAGGAATTTGCTAGAACGCTTCATCAACAAAATCATATTAGATTGCCAGTAAGCATTCACGTAAACTTCTCGCTCCAATCTCTCCTTAACATCTTCTATCTCCAACGGCACTTTTTCTCCCGCAAATGTTAGCACTCTGGGAAGATCAAAAAGCTTAATAGTATCTCTTGATGCCAAAGGCATATCTTGTAGCATATGCACATTTGCCACACTAGGCTCTAAAACTATTTCTGAAGGTGTCTTCCAGATGGCATATCCTGCCATTCCAAGGCAGAGAAGAATTAGCAGGTAAAGTGGAAGTAAATGTGATTTGTTCATTAATTAAAATTATGTTTCTTAGCAGCTAAGATAGAAGCGTAATAGGTGGAAATTAGAAATTTGGGCTTAGCAAATACTTGTTATAGAAGTCATCGATCACTTGTACCGCCTCAGTAGCATCTTCAACTACTGAGAAAAGCTCTAGATCAACTTCATTAATATAATGATGACTAAGCAGCGATTTTTTGATCCAATCTACCAGTCCGGACCAATATTCTTTGCCCACTAATACAATTGGAAACTTTCCTATTTTATTAGTTTGAATCAATGTAAGCGCTTCGAATAACTCATCCATAGTGCCAAAACCTCCAGGAAGAACTACGAAACCCTGAGAATATTTAATGAACATCACTTTACGGACAAAGAAATAGTCAAAGGTCATCAGCTTATCACGGTCGATGTAAATGTTATCGAATTGCTCGAAGGGCAAAACGATATTGAGTCCGACAGATTTTCCTCCTTCAGAATGAGCCCCTTTGTTACCTGCCTCCATGATTCCCGGCCCACCGCCCGTGATCACACCGTAGCCATGACGTACGAGCTTGGCAGCAATATCTTCAGCCATTTTATAATGCTGGTGATCCCTAGCAGTTCTTGCTGACCCAAAAATTGAAACACAAGGTCCGATTTTGGCCAGCTTCTCAAAGCCTTCCACAAACTCAGACATGACTTTAAAAATCACCCAAGAATCTGCGCTTTTGATTTCATTCCAGTCCTTTTCTTTGAAAGCAAGGCGGATTTTATCTTCTGCGTTTTGATTTTCTTCGTTACTCATATTAATCTTTTTATTAAAGAAAACGATCTATTAAGTGAAATGGACAGTGAATATCCCACTATTAGACTTTTGTATTGGTAATACACTGACTTTCAATGTAAAAAAAAATAGTTACTCCTCAGAATCAATAAGTACAGTCTGATGTACTTTTGCGCAGTATCTGAAAATAAGGAGATGAATCTTGCCGAAAAATCCATTGCAACGCTAAAGGTCTTCACTGAGCTGGAGTCAGAAACTAAGCAATTTGTAGCAGAAAGTGGATTAGGATGCCTGTCAGGATGTGGCTTTTGTTGTGCAAATCCAAAAGTACCTGCTTCACCATTAGAATTTCTCCCATTAGCTTTTGATCTATATGATAAAGGTTTAGCCGAATCTACCTTGATTATGGTTGAAAATATGGAGGATGATTCCAGTTGTGTGATTTATAAACCGCAGTCAGCTGATGGTACTAAAGGCTTTTGTGGAAACCACAGCAAAAGAGGTATGATTTGTAGGCTGTTTGCTACCTCTGCTCGTAGAACCAAATATGGCAAGAAAGACCTCATTATCTGCAAAGTTTTGAAGGAAGAGAAAGCCTATGAATACAGAAATACGAGCGAGAGAATAAATAATGACATGGAAATACCCCTTGCTACATCCTTCTACAGCCGTTTGGAAGAAATTGACCAATCACTTTGTCAACAATTCACAATCAATGAGGCGATTGCTTTCGCATTGGAACTAGTTTTGAGATATAAGTTCTATGAAGAGCAAGAAATTGATGTGATTGCATGATTTTTTTGCTTCTCGCAATTGAAGTATATTGTGTCATATTTTATTGTAGAAACTCACAAGTTTTTAATTATGCTAAGATTAGGGGAAATAGTTCAAACTGTTAGAGGTATTGTAGAGACCAAAATAGATTTGGTCAAGCTGGAAATTCAGGAGCAAGTATCTGGGATTATATCTCGTCTAGTGATTTTAATTTTAATGGGAGGAAGCCTCTTGTTATTTTTGTTTTTCTTGAGTTTGTCTCTTGCCGTTTTCTTAAGTCAATACTTCGAATCTCCTTACATGGGATTTTTGCTTGTAGGCTTGCTATATCTATTAATTCTGATCATTCTTTATCTCATTAGAGATAATGATTCCACTCAGGATAAAATGCAGAAAGGTTTAAAAGGATTTATATTCAGAGCTAGAATTTTCAGAAAACGTCAAGAGAATGAGTAAGGAACTAGAGAAGAAAGAAAAAGAACTGGAAAAGAGTTTGGCCAGACAAATTGAGCTATTCAAAGCTGAATCTGAAGATTGGATAAAAATTGGGGGAGTCGTCTTGGTAGGCGGATTAATTACATTCGTCCTAATCAATAGGCGAAGCAAGCGAAAAAATAAGAAAACTCAAGAAGCTCTTTACGTGCTAGAAAGAGAAGGATTGCTGACCAAGGAATTAGAGAAAAAGCTAATGGACAGTTCAAACTCTGGTTTTTGGCCAAGTATGGGTCAGCGACTTCTGGTATTAGGACTTGCTTTTGCTAAAGAAAAGTTTCTTCCAAATCTATTCGCTACTCATACAGATGACACCAAAGTCGAACAAGAGAGTCGGTAAGATTCTAAATGATTTTCATAGGTCAGGCAGAAAAGGTTTAGCTTGGTTGGTTGATCCAGACAAATTAAAAAATTCAGTATTTTTTGAAGATGAATTTACTTGGATTAAGGATTCTCAATTAGATCTGATATTTGTGGGCGGAAGTCAACTTAATCGGGATAATTTTAGGGAAGTCGTTATCTCACTTAAGAAAATTGCAGGAGAAATACCTGTCGTTATATTCCCAGGATCTCAGATGCAACTGGCTGAAGAGGCCGATGCTATTTTATTCATTAGTTTGATTTCAGGCAGAAATCCAGAATACCTGATTGGTCATCAAGTTCTTGCTGCACCAATCGTAAAAAAGATGAAATTGGAAGTTCTTCCCACAGCATATATGCTTGTGAATGGAGGAGAAATCACGAGTGTACAATACATAAGTCAAACTACACCATTACCCAATTCCAAACCCAACTTAGCCAAAGCAACTGCATTGGCAGGGCTTTATCTGGGAATGAAATACTTTTTCTTGGACGCTGGAAGCGGCGCGAAATCGCCTGTCTGTGCCGAAGTCATTCGATCAGTGAAGGAGGATATTAATAACCCAATAATAGTTGGGGGAGGATTAGATTCTTTGGAGAAAGTCAAGATTGCCTTTGAAAGTGGTGCAGACCTGCTAGTCATCGGCAATGCTATAGAAAAAGACCCCAGCTTTTTGGCCGAGGTCTTAAACTTTAAGGAACTTTTAAATCTTCCTTTAAACGTTAATTAGAGATTCTCTTCTCCTCATTTTACCGGCTGGAACACCATACATCATCTTAAATCTTCGGCAGAAATAAGCAGTGTCTTTATACCCTACTTCTTTACCTATATCTCGTATTGACTTTTTGGTAGTTCGCAAAAGTTCTACAGCAGCCTCCATTCTTTGATATTCGATATAGTCCTGGGGATTGATGCCAGTCAGCATTTTGAAATACTGTCCCACATAATCTTCTGATACATTCGCAACTTTAGCCAGGATTTTATTGGATAAGTCGCCACCAAGATTTGTTTTGATAAAATTGAATAAATCTATCAAACGTGGATCTTTGAAGTAGGTAGCATTCGTAGATAGCTCTTCCAAGAATAATCTATTCTTTAGAATATGACGAAGTAACTCGATTACCAGTAATTCTGTATGAGACTTTAATGCTCTTTCTTTCCCCACATTACTCACTTCTACCTCCTTCATCAGATCTTCTATAATCGTCGCCAATCGATCATTGAATCGAATGATAAATGGCGGAATATCTAACGAATTAAAAAAATTAACTACGTCGAATACTTTGGATTCAAATCCAAGAATAGAAACGCAATCATCTTCTGAGCTTTTAATATCTCTGAAGCTGATACTCTGCAGATACTTTTTCTTACTTTCCTGAAACTGATCTTTCGATATTTCTCCTTTCTTGGCACTATTTCCAATCGTGAGTTTCGTCTTCTGGTCAGCAGGAAGAAACAGCACTTCTCCTTCGTTTAGAAGCTCTTGGTCATCACCAAATTTAAGCGTGCCATGGTGAAGCAAAATCAGTGTATTATCAGGTTCAGCATAGTCATTCACTGTAATAGGCTTTTCTACTCGGAAATTATTTCCCCGTATAAACCTAACATTGACTGATTCAATAACCTTGTTGTAATATTCCATGAATAACTATTAAAAAAACGTAACATCAAAAATATAATTTTTCTAACGAATATTCATATATATTCTACCAATGGTGTTAAAAAAAATAAGAATGGATATAAATATATGTCACTTTACCATTTTCTTAACAGAATGACGTTATCTGAGGATACCTCTGGATATAACTATTTTTTGAATTTCTGAAGTTCCTTCATAAATCTGAGTGATTTTGGCATCTCTCATAAGGCGCTCTACGTGATATTCCCTCACATACCCGTAACCTCCATGTATCTGTACTGCCTCAATACTTACATCCATTGCAATTTGAGATGCATAAAGTTTTGCCATAGCAGAAGCATGTGAATAATCTTCTCCTTGATCTTTCAACCAAGCAGCCTTATACACCAATAATCTAGCAGCCTCAATGGTTGTGGCCATGTCGGCAAGTTTGAATTGGATCGCTTGATGTTCACTGATTGGTTTTCCAAATGTCTTTCGTTCCTTAGAATAGGCCAATGCAAGATCATAGGCTCCAGCAGCGATACCAAGTGCTTGGGCAGCAATTCCAATTCTACCTCCGTTCAAGGTTTCCATTGCATATTTGAATCCAAAACCCTCTTCTCCAATTCGGTTTTCAACAGGTACTTTTACGTCTGTAAACATTAGTGAAGTAGTGTCAGAAGCTCTGATGCCAAGCTTATCTTCTTTGTGTCCTGGAGTAAATCCCTCCCAGCCTTTCTCTACAAAAAATACTGAGATTCCCTTATGACCTTTGCTTTGATCTGTTTGCGCAAAAACTATGTATATATCAGCATTGGACCCATTAGTTATCCAATTTTTCGTGCCGTTTAAGACGTAGTGATCGCCTTCAAGATAGGCTTCGGTCTTTTGGGAGGTAGCATCAGAACCTGCTTCTGGCTCCGATAAAGCAAATGCTCCTAGTTTTTGACCAGATGCCAGAGGTTTTAGATATTTCTCTTTTTGCGTTTCCGAAGCATATTTTTCAACTCCCCAACATACCAAAGAATTGTTCACTGACATGACCACAGAAGCGGACGCATCAATTTTGGACAGTTCTTCCATTGCTATGACATAAGAAACGGTATCCATGCCACCACCACTATATTTGGGATCAATCATCATTCCCATGAAGCCGAGCTCTCCCATTTTTTTGATTTCTTCGGCTGGGAATCTACACTCAATATCTCTTTGGATTACTCCTGGAAGTAGCTCGTTTCTTGCAAAATCTCTCGCTGCTTCTTGCACTGCGAGATGCTCTTCTGTAAGTTCAAAATGCATAATATTCTATATGGGTTTAAATATCTGCAAGGAATATATGGCAAAAAAAGAAGAGGGGCAAAGCTTGCCCCTCTTCCAAAATTTTATTTGACCTGTATCAATCTCTATTTCCAAAAAACATGAAAATATAATAGGCTAAAGTTGCCATTGATGCCAAAGCTGCTACTACATAGGTCATGGCCGCCCACTTCAGTGAATCTTTGGACATTGCATATTCATCTGGTGTCACTATGTTCCGGGTTTCAATCCATGCGAGCGCACGGTTACTAGCATCGAACTCAACTGGTAAAGTGACAATAGTAAAGAGTGTCAATACACTATATGCACCTACAATAATATATCCAGCCCATTCGTAGGGTAATCCTAATGCAAAATTACCAAATAGGGAAGCTATCAAAACAATATTTAAAATCTTCCCGGCACTGTTCTGAAGAGGAACCAACGTGGATCTAAGATTAAGCCAAGTGTAGGAAGTAGCATGTTGAACAGCGTGACCACACTCGTGAGATGCAACCGCAGCAGCAGCAGCATTTCTGCCATAATAGACGTCAGGGCTAAGATTAACCGTTCTATTTCCAGGATTGTAATGATCTGTCAGCTGTCCTTCTACAGAGAGAACTTGTACATCTGAAATGTTATTGTCAGCAAGCATGAGTTTGGCTATTTCTGCACCTGATAGGTTTGCTTTAAGAGCTACTTGAGAATATTTCTTAAACTTGCTTTTGAGCTTTCTGCTAACCACAAAGCCAGCAATGCCGAATACGACGACGATTAAAATAAGTATCATAAATTAGTAGTGTTTGCAGGATTGAATACGTGTTTAGCTTGCTCAGGTTTTGTCCAAGTGGGCAATTTCATCATTATTATCCAACTGACAAGGCCTACTACTAATACTAATAGAACTTGAGTACCGTGGATAATTGCTGCGAAGATTTTACCATCAACTTCTGAGATTCCAAGCTGTATCAAAATAAAGGCCACTAGCGCATGGAAAGTACCAATACCCCCCTGAACCGGAGCTATCATGCCAATACTGCCCATTACCATAACTAAGAGCACCTCTCCTGGGGACAAATTGGCAGTACTCGGTATCCCGAAGGCAATGGTGTACATGGTGAGAAAATAAATGACCCAAAGTAAAACTGAGCTAATCCAGAAACCTATTGGGTTTGACAATTTGCCAATTCGCTTAAGACCAGAAAGAATCTCTCTAAAAAAATGTTGAAGCTTATTGATCAATCCATGATCTCGAAATCGACGAAAAATATACCATATTAAGAGTACGAAAATGGCTATTCCTCCAAATACTATTGGGAGGTTTGAGAGAATCATTTGCCCTAAGGAGTCTAAATCGACTAGTTGACTAGCAAGATTTAAGAACAACTCTTTCTCTATTATAAAAGCTAAAAATATAGTACCGAGAAGACAGATGAGATCTATACTTCTTTCGACGATGACCGTCCCGAACAAATAGCCCATAGAAACGCCATTTGTTCTTGTGAGGACGCCACAACGCGCTACTTCTCCAGCTCTTGGTATCAGCATGTTTACCAAATTACCAATCATTACTGCATGATATGATCTGGCAAGTGTCACTTGCTCTCCCTCTTCAGTATCGATCAGTAGAGTCCAACGCCAACTTCTCAGGAGATATCCTGCCATGGAGATCGTAAGAGAAAGTATTATCCAACTCCAATTACTTGATTCGATTTGATCCAGCAACGACTCTAAAGCAATGTCTTTGTACAAAAACCAAAAAATCCAGACTGCAATTCCAAGTGAAATTGCAATCTGGAAAAATTGTTTGATGTATTTCTGACCCATCAGATCAGCTTATTTTGCTCGTCAGGGAAGATCAAAACAGGTTTGAAATTTTTAGCTTCTGCTAATTCCATTCCTGCATAAGATATGATAATGATAATATCCCCCACTTGTACCTTCCTAGCGGCAGGTCCATTCATACATATTTGTCCTGAACCTCTTTCGCCTGTGATGACATAGGTTTCTAGACGTTCGCCATTGTTAACATTGACAATTTGGACTTTTTCATTTTCTATAAGATTGGCTGCATCCATCAGATCTTCATCGATGGTAATAGAGCCAACATAGTGCAATTCCGCCTGGGTAATCTTCACCCGGTGAATCTTAGATTTCAGTACCTGAATTTGCATTGAATTAATTTTGCGGCAAAATTAAGGAATTATTGGCAGGTTGTCGATTAATCTAATTTTCCCTAAAATAGCAGCCACACATATAGATGATTTTTGATCTATGTCAAAATCTGTGTAACACATAAAGCTTTCAGGATGAATCAGTTCAAAATATTCTAAACTCACCAGTGGCATTTCCTCAAAATTCTGTATGATTTTGTTTTGCACATCAAACCATTGTTTCCCGTCTAAAAGTTCCTGCTTTGCCTGTGTCAGACTATTATACAAGATCAGTGCTTTCCGCCTTTCCTCAGGTGATAAGCGCACATTCCTTGAGGACATAGCAAGACCATCATCTTCTCGTCTTGTTGGGACAATTTCGAGATGAATTTCCATAGATAGTTCTTTTACTAATTGCTTGATGATTGCAGTTTGCTGAAGATCTTTTTGTCCAAAAAAAGCTTTATGTGGTTTAATAATATTAAACAATTTGGAAACTACTAATCCTACTCCATTGAAATGTCCTGGTCGAAATTCTCCTTCCAAAAGAGTTTCAAGCTTACCAAAGCTGATGTTCATTTTCGGCTTTTCAGGATAAATTGAATCTATATTAGGAATAAAAACAAAGTCAACATTTTCAATCTTAAGTTTAGCTAAATCCTGTTCCAAGGTGGAAGGATAGTTATCATAGTCTTCCTGATTATTGAACTGAGTGGGGTTCACAAAGATCGAAACGATTACCCTATCGGTTTCCAGTCTAGCCTTTCTAATAAGGTCGAGATGACCCTCATGAAGCGCTCCCATAGTTGGGACTAAACCTATAGATTTATCGTTTTTGATGAATTCAAGCCAGTATTTGTTCCAATCGGCTCCAGTTTGGACTACTTGCACTGGTAAAGGGTTTAGAATGGGTAAATAGCGCCAAAATTATATTAATAATTAGAAAAACAAGGCATTTCATCTTTTTTTTGTACATTTGCAAAGCTGTTTTTCACCCTAAACATTAAAATCCGATAACTATGTCCAATTTACGTATTCTTTACGTTGCAAGTGAAATCAATCCTTTTCTAGAAACTTCTCAAGTTGCTAACTTCTTAAGAGCCCTACCACAAGCTATGCAAGAGCGCGGTATGGAGATCAGAATATTAGTACCGAGGTTTGGATTGATCAACGAGCGAAAAAACAGATTGCATGAAGTAGTAAGATTATCTGGTATAAATATCGCAGTTGGTGATGAAGAGAAGCCGCTAGTTATTAAAGTCGCTTCCATTCCTAATGCAAAAATGCAAGTTTACTTCATTGATAACGAAGACTATTTCCATAGAAAGCACGTATTCCATGATAAGCAGAAAAACTTCTACGAGGATAACGACGAACGTGCTATCTTCTTTTGCAAAGGAGTTATTGAGACAGTTAAAAAATTAGGTTGGGCTCCAGATATCGTGCATTGCAATGATTGGATGACTAGCTTAATACCTATGTATTTGAAGACAACTTACAAAAGTGAGCCGCTCTTTAAGAACACCAAATCCGTTTTCGCGGTCTATAACAATGGATTTTCCCATACCTTTGGCGATGATTTGTTAAACAAGGTTAAGATGGTGGATATAGATGACGCTATTTTAGCACCTTTGATGAGCAAAGATTACACAGGATTTATTAAAATGGGTATGGAATATGCCGATTTAATAGTCAAAGGCGGTCAAGTGTCCGCAGAATTAAACGAACTAATCGAGGGTATCTCAAAAGACAAAAAGTTTGAAATCAGTATTGAAACAGAATCAGAAGCACAAGCTCATGAGGAGCTCTACGACATATATACCAACCTCGCCCGTTAATCTGGCTCTTGGGGCAATTTTATCCCTTTTCCTTATCAGTTCTTGTAGTGATCCTGCTACTGTAGGCATTGAGCTTGCTCCGGGAAACAATCAAATCGGTGTGGTTTTCGAAGAATTTGAATTATCTGCTGAAGTGGTATTAATGGATTCTTTTAATACCACCAACCAAATTGTATTGGTGGTGGGAGAGGAACAGGATGATTTCTTTGGGAAAACATCTGGAAAAGGTTATACCAGACTTTCATTTGACACTCAAGCAACTCTTCCAGAAGAAGATGCATTATTGGACTCGGTATTCTTTTATTTGAATATCAGAAGTATTGATGGAAGCAATTTGGATAAAGGTAAATATTACTCTGTGCATAAACTCACAGAGCAAATCCTCGATACTATATATTACAATACCGATGAGTTGAATTATGAAGCTTCTCCAATAGCATCTGGGGAAATTGTATTCGGAGAAAAGACAGACACTTTAGTTTCTTTCAAAGTGGCACCAGATTTTGCAAAGGAGCTTTTTGCAGAGATGAAGGCAGGTCTCTATTTTGACAATGTATTTACCTTCAGGGATTATTTTCCAGGAGTAGTCATTAAAGGTAGAGAAGGAGATAATGCATCGATTGGTGTAGGATTAGGATCTGGTACTGGAATACTAACATATTATCATTATGAAGGTGATACAGCCTCTAAAGGCTACGGTATTACCGCAAGCATAAGGCTTTCTGATGGCTCCATAGCTGCTGCGAGAGGTTTTAGTGGTATTGACAGTGATAGAAGTGGAACCCCTACTCAAGTGGTAACGGAAGTAAAAAAGGCTTACAATGTAGGTCCATTGGTAGGTATGAAGTCTGGACTCGGCATGGTGATAAAACTTGACACCAGTCCATTTGATACGTTTCTAGACTCACTTTCAGGGATCACATTCAATCAAGTAGTTTTAGAGCTAGGGGAATTAGAACCTCAGCCAAGTACTCAAGTGCCACCATTGGGCCTCACTATGTATTTTACGGATGATAAAAATCAAATTCTAAAAACTTCTACTGGCGCCCCATTAACAGTGCAAACGGATGGTTCTGTTCAAGTTTACACTAATGAAGATGGGGTAGAGATCCCTAATACAATCAGTCCCACAGCATTGATTTACGATTCAGAAGATAAAATTTATAGTCAATACATTACATCTTATGTCAATGCATTATTTCGAGGTCAACTTACACGAAAAGACTGGTTGCTCTATGGAGATTTACCTGCAACGAACGGAGATGACTTCAAAAAGTCCTTGCGACAGTTTGTAGTTGATAAAAATAAAATAAAAGTAAAAGTAATATACTCCAAATCGAGGTAATACAAGCCATTTCGAACAAGTCCTGATAATCCACTTTCTTTTTATAGGAAGTGGATTATTTTTTTTGGCATGAAAGCTGTTTCTTTGCAGAAGTTAAAACAAAACATAAGAATTTTTCAATATGTGTGGAATCGTAGCATATGTAGGGCAACAAGAAGCCTTGCCTATTATCATCAAAGGACTTAGAAGATTAGAATATAGAGGTTATGATAGTGCTGGTGTTGCACTATTGGATAAGAATGGCCTAAGTGTCTACAAGAAGAAGGGTAAAGTATCCGAACTTGAGAAGCATCTAGAATCTTCTACAGATTTAGGATCTACCATAGGTATAGGCCATACTCGCTGGGCTACACACGGAGAGCCCACAGATGCCAATGCACATCCTCATTATTCTTCGTCAGAGAAAATCGCAATGATTCACAATGGTATCATTGAAAATTACGAAGTGTTAAAACAGGACCTTCTTAAAAAAGGATACACTTTTCAATCAGATACGGATACCGAAGTATTTATAAAATTCATAGAGGATATTCAGCTGAATAATCATTGTAGCTTAGAAGAAGCGCTGAGACTTGCACTCCATAAGGTAGTCGGCGCTTATGCTATTGTATTGATTAATAAGGAAGAACCAGATACATTGATTGCCGCTAGAAAAGGCTCTCCATTGGTTATTGGTGTAGGTGAAGACGAATATTTCTTAGCGTCCGATGCTACTCCAATTATTGAATACACAAATAAGGTCGTCTATTTAGACGATTTTGAAATAGCCATAATTCGAAACAATCGACTTCAGATTAAAACGATTGAGAATGTTGAGACCAACCCATACATCAATAAACTAGAAATGGAATTAGAAGCCATCGAGAAAGGTGGATATGACCATTTCATGCTTAAAGAAATCTACGAGCAACCTAAGTCAATTGCAGATTGCTTGAGAGGTAGGTTAGATGCCAAATCTGGACGCCTAGTTCTTGGCGGTTTACGGGATTATATGAATAAATTCCAAAATGCTGAGCGAATTATTATCACAGCATGTGGTACTTCTTGGCACGCTGGATTGGTGGCAGAATATCTTTTTGAAGAATTTGCGAGAGTGCCGGTGGAAGTAGAATATGCTTCTGAATTCAGGTATAGAAATCCTGTCGTAGGTGAAAAAGATTTTATCATTGCTATCTCCCAATCTGGTGAGACAGCTGATACCTTGGCAGCCATTGAGCTAGCTAAATCTAAGGGAGCAACGATTTTTGGAGTTTGTAATGTGGTGGGCTCATCTATCCCTAGAACGACCCATGCAGGATCTTATACACACGCAGGTCCTGAGATCGGCGTAGCTTCAACAAAAGCTTTTACCGCTCAGATCTCTGTTTTGGCGATGATGGCACTCAAGCTTGGATACCAAAGAGGAACTTTGCCAGAAAATAAATATATCCAGTTGCTACATGAACTAGAAGCAATTCCAGGGAAAGTAGAGCAAGCATTGAAAACAAACGATGCAATAAAATACATTGCTGAAGAATACAAGGATGTAAGGAACGCGCTCTATTTAGGCAGAGGGTATAATTTTCCTGTTGCTCTAGAAGGTGCATTAAAACTAAAAGAAATTTCCTACATACATGCAGAGGGATATCCAGCGGCAGAGATGAAGCATGGCCCAATTGCGTTGATAGATGAGGAAATGCCTGTCTTTTTTATTGCAACTAAGGATAGTTCTTACGAAAAAGTAGTAAGTAATATACAGGAAGTAAAAGCTAGAAAAGGTAAAGTGATCGCAGTAGTCACTGAGGGAGACACACAAGTAAAAGCACTTGCAGATCATGTGATCGAAATCCCCGAAACTCACGAGGCTTTTGCTCCACTCGTAGCAGTAGTACCCCTTCAATTACTTTCCTATCATATCGCTGTGATGCGTGGCTGTAACGTAGATCAGCCAAGGAATCTGGCGAAGTCTGTAACAGTAGAATAATATACTAAGGCTGTCCATCAGGGCAGCCTTTTTTATTTACAATTGCCTACAGACCAAGAAGTAACTCCAGAATTTTCTGCGATGCACTGATTTGAATAAGTCATACCATCACAGCCACAGACAGGATTATAGTCAAAAGTACAAGCGCCATTTTTAATTTTGGCTGTGTCAATGCACCTATTGATGGGTTTTTCTTCTTCACACCCAAAGATGAAAAGGAGACAAATTCCAATATGTGTGTTTTTGATAAAATTCATGGCTTTAAGAGGTAAAATCTAATCTAGTTGCTACTCCTTTTGCATGTTAATAGTAAGGATGAATATTCAGCCTCCCGATAAATTTACCTACTTTTGCGCAGCGATTTATAAACTATGCTAGACAAATTACAATCAATCAAAGAACGTTTTGAAGAAGTAGGTCAGTTGATCATTATGCCAGAGTCTATGACAGACATGAGCAAGTATGCTAAACTAACCAAAGAATACAAAGACCTAGAGAAAATTGTAGCTGTCTATGATGAGTATAGCCTAGTCTTGCAAAATATTGTCAGTTCCAAAGAAGTCCTCGATAAGGAAAAGGATCCAGATTTCAGAGAAATGGCAAAAGGTGAATTGGACGAGCTGAGACCTCGAAAGGAAGAGCTTGAAAATGATCTCAAGCAGCTTTTGATACCTAAAGATCCAAATGATGCTAAAGATTGCATTCTTGAAATCAGAGGTGGTGCCGGAGGTGATGAAGCTTCTATATTCGCAGGCGATCTTTTCCGTATGTATCAAAGATTCTGCGAACGTGAAAATCTGAAGTTAACTGTATTGGATTTAACTTTTGGCTCAGCAGGTGGATACAAAGAAATCATTTCTACTATTTCTGGTGGCGATGATGTATATGGTCGCATGAAATATGAGTCTGGCGTACACCGCGTACAACGCGTACCTACTACTGAATCTCAAGGTAGAGTACATACTTCTGCAGCATCAGTAGCTGTATTGCCAGAGATGGACGAGGTAGAGGTGAACATCGATATGAATGATGTACGCAAGGATACCTACTGTTCATCTGGTCCAGGTGGCCAATCTGTCAACACGACTTATTCGGCAGTGCGATTAACGCATGAGCCCTCAGGACTAATCGTGACCTGTCAGGATGAAAAGTCGCAAATCAAGAACTTTGAGAAAGCACTCAAAGTATTAAGATCTAGACTGTACGAAATAGAGCTTGCAAAACATAACGATGCTGTAGGTGCACAGCGAAGGTTAATGGTCGGATCAGGCGATAGATCAGACAAAATCCGAACCTACAATTACCCACAGTCTAGAGTTACCGATCATAGAATCAATAAAACTGTGTATAACCTCCCCGAGGTTATGGATGGACATATTGAGGATTTTATATCCGCTTTGAGATTTGCAGAAAATTTAGACCGGATGAATAACAGCGGATTAGAAGATTAGGCTGGAGATTTGTATAATATCCAGTTGAATTTTATTGATTCTGCTAATTGCCTATTATCTTGAAGAATTAACCATCATACTTTTATGATTATTACAGGAGAAAGAGAAATACGTCTAGTGAGTTGGAATGAAACTCATTTTCATCAACTCTATCCTATGGCCAATAATCCAAAAATCGCAATGAATTTAAAGGATAGTTATCCTCAGCCATACACTATTCATGATGCTCGCCATTGGATTGAGCACAACCAGAAATTCAATCCTCCACAAAATTTTGCTGTCGAATTTGAGGGAAAATTAGCAGGATCTATAGGTTCTGAGAGAGGAAAAGATGAGCTGCGCACAAACATGGAACTGGGCTTTTGGATTGGTGAGCCATATTGGGGAAAAGGCATAGCGACCGAAGCAGTGAAACTCTATACCAAGTTTATATTTGAGAAATTCGACATCGAACGCATTTTTGCCCAAGTCTACGACTTCAATGGACAATCCATGAATGTTCTCGAGAAAGCTGGTTATTTTCCTGAGGCTATTTTGAAAAAAGCTTTCATTAAAAACAGCACCGTTGGAGATATTTTCCAATATGTGAATATTCGGGGAGAGCAGTAAAATGTAATTTAGCTTTAGTGAACTAGTACCTTTCTTACCACTACACTAGATTCAGTATAAAGCTGGATTAAATTCATCCCTCTAGGCAAATGATCTATGGTAATCTTTTTAAGTTCAGGAGCAAGATCAACTGACTGAATGATTTGCCCAAAAGCATTTACAACATAGATACTTTTGTAATTCCCAGTACCCAAATCAAGGTTAACCGTACCTGAGGAAGGGTTAGGAAATATGCTAAGGGTTAAATCTTCCTTCTCTGGAATGGCAGTAATTATATTGACATTGACATCCAGGACACTAGCTACTCCTTCATTACATTCATTTTCCGCAGTGACACTAAGTTGGAAATCACCTTCTTTTTCCCATCGAACTTTTATTTTGTCAGAACCTTGGCCCTGAAGAATTGTACCACCTAGATTTGATATTTTCCATATGAAATTAACTTCACCTTGGGTAGGAATTTGGTATTCTGTTACCCACAAACCTATTTGATTCTCTCCTTCAATCACTCCGGGCTGGTCGGGAGTCTTACTCACTGTTATCATTTTTAAGAGAGCGGTAGCTTTTCCGCAAGTGTTTTCTTGCACTACTCGCAATTCTTGGTTTCCATATTCATTCCATTTAACCTGAACGACAGAAGAACCCTGGCCATCTACGACTTCTCCTCCAGTTGCTTCCCAAGTATAGGTCAAGCCATCTATTTTTGGCAGTGTATAAATGGTGAATTCATTCACACAAACAGTCCCATTTCCTGTTACTTGAACTGAAGCAGAAGGAATGGCTGAAATAATGACTTCCATCGAGGAAGTATTGCCATTTCCACAGAAATTTTCCATGCTTACATACACCCCATTTCTTCCGGGAGTTTTCCACAACACCTCGATCAGGTTGGTTCCTTGACCTGAAATAATTTCACCTCCATCTGCTCGCCAGACAAATTGAGCACCTGGGACGCTAGAATCCGTAATTGAATAGTTTGCCGTACTGAGGCATACTTTATTCTCACCTGTAATCTCGCTCAGAGCAATAGGTGGAATACACTCATACTTCAAAATTGTACCGTCATCCCCAACAGCAAAAGCTACGGTGGGCGTACCGACACTAATACCAGTAAGTTTTCGAGTAGTACCACTGGGTATCTTGACCCACGTTTCACCTCCATCTTTCGTCTGAAGAATTAGACCGTTGTCACCAGAGATAAAGCCTAAATACTCATCCCAAAAATCCACAGAATGTAGATTTTCAGTATGGGGAGTAGTGATCTTTTTCCATGTTTTAGCTTTATCCACAGACTTCAAAATTACTCCTGCATCGCCTACAATTACAGCAGTGTTGGAATCTAATTTCGATAATGCGTTTAAGTCTTCCGAAGTCAATTTCGGAAGGTTCTCCCATACATTTCCGCCATTGGTCCAGCTGATCTGTCCATTATCCCCCATAGCAAAACCTACCTGATAATCAAAATAGGAAATGTCACGGAGATTTTCGCTGGTATTTGTAATGATTCCTGCTGCATCCCAAGTTACTCCTGAGTCAAAAGACCTGGCCATATACCCTTTTGTTCCAGTTATATAGAGTACTGAAGGTGCAAATAGATAAAAACCAGTAATTGTTTCTTTCGTAGGGGCTGATACTGAAAACCAAGTAGTTCCGGCATTTCCCGTTCTATAAATTTTTCCTGCCGCAGCTCCCACATAGCCAAAAGAAGTGTTCCAGTAATCCATCCCCACAATGTCTACTTCTTCTGGAACAGGTCGATAAACCAAGCTAGTAGCACCATTGCTAGTGATATAATCTGCTCCTTTTTTACCAACAATGTGTCCAGCCCTATCAGTTTTGAAATCCGTAGCTGAAAAATCATTTCGGATCCCTGCCAACCGCTGGGTGTATGTACTGCCAGAATTAGTAGAGGAAAGGAGGTAGCCATCTTGACCAACTGCGAAAGCAAGATTACTAGCTGGCTTGAAAGCCAAAGATGTTAGATTTCGAGAATTTGTAGCACCTAGATTTGCTTTGGCAAAAGTAAGCCCAGAATTAGCAGATCGTAAAGAAGTTGCAACATCTCCCACCACAGTGACAATCCTTATGTCCAAAGGACTGATTGCTACTTTTTGCAAATTTGTACTCACTGAGGAAGGCTGCTTAGTCCAAGTTTCTCCCGCATCTACTGTCTTTATGATAATACCTGCATCACCTACCGCATATCCAATGAGTGGGGTAGAAAACGCGAGTCCATTTAGATTGGTAGCTATCCCAGTATTCAAAGAATTCCATTTATCACCTCCATCATATGTTCTCAAAATCAATCCTTGATTCCCTGCTACGTAGGCAGTGTCTACATTTATAGCGGTTATGTCATTCAAACTCTGGCTTGTTCCAGAGATGACTTTTGACCAAGTCGCTCCTTTTGTTGTAGAAAGCAGAATTTCTCCAGCATCTGAAATGGCAAGAATTCTATTTTCAGATAATATCGCTAAGCTGTTCAGTGCATTGGTCGTTACTGATGGTAGTTGAGTCCAAGTATTTCCTCCATCCAGCGTTCTTAATATCTGTCCTTTTTCACCCACGACAATACCTGTCTTCCCATCCCAAAATGCCGCGTCAAGTAGTTTCCCTTCAATACTTATCGGTAGCTCCTCCCAAGTAATTCCTCCATCTGAGGTTCTAATAATGAGGTTTTCGCCGACCGTAAATCCAACATTTGCATCTATCCACGTAATAGATTCTAAGTCTAATCCCCAGCTCTGCATCCTGATCCAGGATTGAGAAAAAAGCTGTGTGCTAAATAGCATTCCAATTAAAAATAGACCAAAAGTTTTTTGCATGCACATAGTTGAAGTAAACAAAAATAAGTTATTTCAAGTCTTCTCAAAAGGATAATATTTCCTAAGAGTTATGCCTTAATCTAGCATATTTAATTATTAGGCATTAATTATTTAAGGAATCATCTTATTGCTGCTTCATTGAATAAAGTAAAAGCATCCAACTTTGGCCTTTTATATTTGGTAAAATCAAGCAAAAAGAAACATTCAGACATTCTAATTAGTAGTTTTATCTAGTAATACCTACCTCTCCTCATGAAGCAACTCCTAAATTTTCTAATTTTTTCTTTTCTTCTGATTGCATGTGGACCACAAGAGCGAATTTCTAAAAGTGTGTTTGATGAAGTGAATAGCTCTATGGAAGCTAAGAAGCTTTCTGATTCCGACATCACCCAAGAGGCTATGATCTGGGGAGACTCAATTAGTAGTGAAGCTCAGCAGAAGCTGATGGAAAGTCTACATCAGGCCGTATCCGAAAAGGGTACTTTTGGCGCTGTAGCATTTTGTGATGTAAATGCTGGTCCAATAGTAAAAGACCTAAGTGATAAATATGGAGTATCAATCAGACGAACTTCAACTAAAGCCAGGAACCAAGCTAATTTACCTACAGAAGAAGAGTTGCCAATTCTAGAAGCTTACCAATATAATGCAGAAAACGGAATAGAAAATAATCCCAATATCCAAAAAATCGAGGGTGGAGAGATTTTGCTGTATACAAAGGCAATTGTTATTTCTTCAGAATTTTGTTTGGCATGTCATGGAAGTTCAAATGAAATAGAAGCATCCGTATTAAGTAAGATAGATTCCATTTATTCTGAGGATATGGCAAGAGATTTTAATGTGGGAGATTTGAGGGGAATGTGGTCTTTAAGACTTCCAAAAAAATCGGTAGTCAATCGATTATAAAAAACGATTGAATTGCACAATTGAATCGTTTTCTATTTTTTTTAATTTAATGAAACCCATCAAATTCGCCAAATTGTCCAACCACTCTAAGAATAATCTATTTTTTGCTGTTTAGACAAAAGAAAATGGACTTATATGTGAAGGTTGAGGAAATTATTCACTGAAACAGTTTGCTTTTACAAATGCATAGAGGGACATTAGATTGTTAAATTTTATTAATTACCTAATAAACCCCTATGCCAATGAGAAACTTTACTCATTTAAAGCTATTCAGCATGACATTAATTTTATGTCTTGGACTGTTTAGCACAGCACTAGCACAGACCCGGGAGGTGTCTGGTGTAGTAATTTCTGGAGAGGACAATTTACCTTTGCCAGGTGCCTCTATCCTCGTGAAAGGCACAACAAATGGAACTGTCACAGATATTGACGGTAAATTTTCACTTAATGTTTCTGGTCCAACGGATGTCCTAGTATTATCATTTATTGGTTTTACTCAGATGGAAGTTGTAGTTGGGTCTAAAACTACTTTTGATCTCACCTTACTACCAGATACTAAATCACTAGAAGAAGTGATTGTAGTAGGTTATGGTGAGCAGAAAAAGGAAACAATTACAGGAGCAGTATCTTCTGTAAAAGGTAAGGAACTAACCAAGTCACCTGCTTTGAATCTTTCAAACTCAATTGCCGGTCGTATGGCGGGTGTAGTAGCAGTCAATAGAAGCGGTGAGCCTGGTAATGACGGATCAAGTATTCGAATTCGTGGATCTAATACACTTGGTAACAACAGTGCTTTGATAGTAATCGATGGTATTCCTGCAAGAGCGGGTGGTTTGGATCGAATTAATCCTAATGATATCGAAAGTATCTCTGTATTGAAGGATGCCTCTGCAGCGATCTATGGATCAAGAGCTGCAAACGGTGTAATCCTTGTAACTACTAAAAGAGGTTCAGTAGGTGCTCCTGAGTTGACCTTTCAAGTAAATCAGGGTTGGGCTCAGCCCGCATTGCTTCCTGCTTTGGCTAATTCTGCAGAATATGCAAATTCGCTGAATGAATTAGATATTTATGCGCTTCCTACTTCAGAATGGGCAGCAGCCAATGCAGCTTATAAGCAAAATGGACTATACACTCGGCCAAATGGTCAGGTAAGAAAAGCACCATATTCTCCTGATGAAATAGAGTTGTACCAAAACGGTACTGATCAATGGAACTATCCTGACACCGACTGGTATGGCGAGACACTTAAAACCTGGTCTCCTCAAAGCATGTATAATCTGCAGCTGGTAGGAGGTAGTGAGGATGTGAAATACTTAACTTCCCTAGGCTATCAAGATCAAGATGGATACTACAAGAATTCTGCTACAGGCTATAAACAATACGATTTCCGTATCAATTTGGATGCAAATGTAAATAAGTATGTAAAAGTAGGTATCGGCATATTAGCAAGGGAAGAGCTGAGATCTTCACCAACTAGAAGTGTAAATGCAATCTTCCGTATGCAAATGAGAGGTAAGCCAAATCAGCCAGCATATTGGCCAAATGGATTACCAGGTCCTGATATCGAAAACGGTGAAAATCCAGTTGTGATTACAACTGATCTATCTGGATACGGTAAAGATAAGAGAGACTACATTCAGACTACAGGTACTTTGGAAATCAAAATACCTGGAGTAGAAGGTTTGAAATTTACTGGAACTGCAGCAGTTGATAAGTATATACAGGCCACCAAAACTTGGCAGATTCCTTGGACTTTGTATCAAAAAGGAAGTGGTTTTGAAGCTGATGGTGTTACACCAGTACTGGTTCCAAGCAAAAGAGGTCCTGCTGAGCCAAACTTGAGAGAATCTACTGAGCAACAATTGAATGTATTATTAGGCGGGGTCCTCAATTACGATAAGAAGTTCAATGACATTCACAGCTTAAACATAGTAGCGGGTGTAAACCGTGAGACTATTGAAGGTAATAATTTCAATGCTTATAGAAGATTCTTTATTTCAACTGCAATCGATCAAATGTTTGCTGGTGGTGACCTTCAAAAAGATAACGGTGGTGGAGCATTTAACAGAGCTCGTTTGAATTATTTCGGTAGAGTTGCATACAACTACAAAGAGAAATATTTAGCTGAATTCCTTTGGAGATACGATGGATCTTACATCTTCCCTGAGGATACTAGATTTGGTTTCTTCCCAGGCTTGATGTTAGGATGGGTTGTTTCTGAAGAGAGTTTTTGGAAAAATTCATTGGGTAAGACCTTTGACTTCTTCAAAATCAGAGGTTCTTGGGGTCAGTTAGGTAATGATCAGATTGCGTATGGTGGAGGTAGTTTATTAGAATACCAATACCTATCTACCTACGGATTTAACTCGTACATCATTGGTGGATCTGAGACTAAAACGTTATTCGAAACAAGAGTTCCTAATGAAGCTATTACTTGGGAAATTGCAAACAATTCCAACTTAGGATTTGAAGGTCAGTTTCTTCAAGGTAAGATGTTCTTCGAATTTGATTTATTCTATAACAAGCGTACAAATATCCTGTGGCAAAGAAATGCTTCTGTCCCTCAGTCTACTGGACTTAACCTTCCTGCAGAGAACATTGGTGAGGTAGAAAACAAAGGGTTTGACTTAAACATCGGTATAAGAGGAGGCAAAGGTGAATTTCAGTATTCTGCTAGCGTAAATGGTGGCTATGCCAAGAATAATATACTATTCTGGGATGAATCACCAGGAGCTCCAGAATGGCAAATGTCAACTGGAAGACCTATGAATACCGGCTTAGTTTATCAGTATGATGGGGTATTCCCTGATCAACAATCAATCGATGCTGAAACGTTAGATTATAAAGCGATCACCAATACTTTACGTCCAGGTGATATGAAGTATAAGGATTACAATGGTGACGGTAAAATTACTCCTGACGATAGAGTTCGTTTAGACCAAAATACAATCCCAACTTTCCAAGGCGGTGTCAACTTTACTGCAAACTGGAAAGGTTTAGATCTATCTATCTTGGTACAAGGTGCAGCCGGAGCGAGACAGTACATTAGTGCGGGAGAGTCTGGTAATATCGGTAATTTCCTATCTGACGTCTATGATAATAGATGGACTATTGATAATCCGAGCAGTGTAGATCCAAGACTTGCGAATAGAAATGATCAGTACTATTCTTCAGGAAACGATTATTGGTTTAGAAGTTCTGATTACTTGAGATTGAAGAACGTAGAGATTGGATACAATATTCCTTCGAGTATTACCGAGAGAATTGGAATCAAAAATGCACGTTTTTATGTGAATGGACTTAATCTAATCACATGGAGTAAGACGAAAGTGTATGATCCTGAGTCTGACGCTGCTACTGGGCAGTATTATCCTCAAGCTAGGGTGCTGAACACTGGTCTTTCTGTTTCATTCTAAAAAACACAAAAAATGAAAAGAAATATAAAACACTTAATAATACTAGCAGCGGCAAGCTTAACTATTGCCAGCTGTAATAGTGATTTCCTTAACACAGAACCATTAACTGAAATCTCAGAATCAGCCGTATGGTCTGACCCTGCATTAGCAGAGGCATTTGTGACTGGTTCTTACCAAGGATTTGGTAATGGAGGATTTGACGAGCAGATGCTTGCTTCTCTGACTGATGAGGCTATGTTTACTCACCCTGGACGTGGTATTACGACTGTGACAGAGTCTAGAGTAAACTCAGCTGACCTAGGTTGGGTTAACAACACTTACAGTTGGAGCAATATGTATAGCTTCATTCGTAGAACAAACATAGCAATCCAAAATCTCTCAGATCCAAAATTTCCAAATGATGGCGGAGTTGTAGACAAACTGCTAGGTGAAGCCAAATTTATGAGGGCTTATTATTACCAGCAATTACTAAGGTATTATGGCGGGGTTCCTTTAGTTGATCGTCCTTATGGATTAGGCGAGGAAACTTATGAGGCACCAAGAGCTACTTATGAGGAAGTTGTTAATTTCATAGTTGCAGATTTGGATGCTTCTGCTACTTTGCTGGCCGGAAAAAGTATGGCTGCAGGTAGAGCTAGTGAAAAAGCAGCTCTGGCGTTAAAGTCACGAGTGCTATTATATGCAGCTAGTGATCTCCATGATGGCCCTACAGCATCAAGCAAGTCTGCAACTCTAGCTGGTTACAAAAATTTAGAGTTGATAGCTTATACTAGCGGGAACAGAACTGAAAGATGGCAGAAAGCTCAAGCAGCTGCTTTGGCTGTGATATCAAAAGGATCTGGTAATTTGTACGGTCTTTCTGCGCCTGTTTCACACGCAGAAGGCATCACCAACTACATGAACAACTCTCTATCTAGAAATGGTGGAGAAAAAGAGTTGATCATGGCGAGGTATTTTATAAATGCTAAACAAGAAAATGGTGGACGTCAAGGTCTTTTCAATGGTCCTAATGGCTATAATAACTGGGCCGGAAATAGCCCAATACAATTGCTAGTAGACGACTATGAAATGATGGATGGAACCAAGTTTGACTGGAATAATCCTGTGCATGCAGCTGCTCCTTATGAAAACAGAGATGCTCGTTTTTACGCATCTATCCTGTACGACGGATCTCAGTGGAAACCTAGATCCTCTGCCAACCAGTCTAGAGATCCTTTGGGTCAAATTCAATCAGGTACGTATGAGAAAACTAATAGCTCTGGATCTGTAGAAACTCATTTCGGTCTAGACACTAGAAATAGTCCTATAGAGGATTGGAATGGCAGTTACACAGGATACTATATCAGAAAATTCACTGATCCAAGCTCAGCAATCGTTGATCAGAATACATGGCAACAAATTCCTTGGCCTATTTTACGCTATACGGAGGCTGTATTAAATTATGTAGAGGCTTCTATCGAACTTGGTCAGGAAGCTGAAGCTAAAGCTTGGTTGAATCAAATAAGATTTAGAGTAGGTCAGCCAGCTGTCACTGCTACAGGAGATGCTCTGAAACAAGCTTACCGAAATGAAAGACGTATTGAAATGGCTTACGAGGAGCAAAGATACCATGATACACGTCGTTGGATGATAGCAAATGAGACTTTGGGTCGTAAAGCGAATATCATAAATATCACTGGTACATTTAAACCAGGAAAGACGCTTGCTACTTATCGCTATGATCCTACGATATACAACTATGTTTACAAAGTTCTTCCTATTGATCCAGGAAAAGAAAATAGAACTTGGTTGGATAAAATGTATTTCGTCCCAATTCATAGAGATGAGATTAACAGAAATTCTAACCTTGTCCAGAATCCTGGAATAGAATAAAGCGAGTATTCTTATAAATTTGATCTAAGCCATTCCATTTGGGGTGGCTTAGATTATTTTAAATTATGCATTACCGAAATCTACTTTCAGCTTTGTTAATCAGTATGGTTGCAATATCCTGCTCTGAGTCGGATAAAATAGCAAATACTGAATCCCTCAGCGAATCAAATACTCCTCCTTTATTCAATTTGTTGGCTCCAGAACAGACGGGGATCACTTTTTCCAATAAAATCGAAGAAACCCTCAATCTAAACGTCCTCATGTATGAGTACCTCTACAACGGTGGCGGTGTAGCTGTGGGAGATCTTAACGGTGATGGACTGGAGGATATCTATTTTTCTGCCAATGTAAGTGGCAATCAACTATACCTTAATCAAGGTGACCTCAAATTCAAAGAAACAGCTCATGCATCCGGAGTACTTGGAAGATCTGGGCCTTGGAAAACGGGTGTTGTGTTGGTCGATATAAATGGTGATAATAAATTAGACATCTATCAGTGTTACTCAGGGAATTTACCTCCTGAGAAGCGAAAAAATCAACTTTTTGTAAATCAGGGAAATGATGAAAATGGCGTTCCTATTTTCAAGGAAATGGCCGAAGAATATGGAATAGCATCTAATTCTCCAAGCACCTCAGCAAGCTTTTTTGACTTTGATCTCGATGGAGATCTAGATCTTTTTATCCTAAATCACAATACAAAGTCCATCCAGAATCAGGATGTGAATTTGACAAAGGTGCTACTTAAGGAAAAACATGAAGCTGGTTCACAGCTATTTGAAAATAAAAACGGGAAATTTGTAGAAATCACCCAAAAAGCTGGAATTTCTAGCTCTAGCCTTTCTTATGGCCTTGGATTAGCCATAGCAGATGTAAATCAGGATGGTTGGCCGGACATTTATGTTGGCAATGATTACTCTATGCCAGATTATCTGTACATAAACCAGAAAGACGGGACATTCAAAGATGAAATCCTCGAGCGGCTAGGACACACTTCTCATTTCTCTATGGGAAACGATATTGCTGATATCAATAACGATGGTTTGGTGGACATCTTCACGCTTGACATGCTGCCTGAGGGTAATGAAAGACAAAAACTTCTGCTTGCTCCGGATAATTTTGAGCTTTTTGAACTGAATGTAAGCAAAGGATTTCACCACCAGTACATGCGAAATATGCTACATATAAATTCAGGAGATGGCACATTTCAGGAAATTGGACAACTAGCAGGAATATCCAATACTGATTGGAGTTGGTCTTCACTTTTTGCTGATTTTGATAATGACGGTTGGAAAGACCTCTTCATCACCAACGGCTATTTACGTGATTACAACAACCAGGATTTTTTGAAGTACATGGACAATTATGTTCAAACCTCAGGAGGACAATTAAAGCGTGAGGACTTGCTGAATTTAGTAAAAAACATGCCCTCATCTAATTTGACGAATTACATATTTCAAAACAAAACAAACCTATCCTTTCAAAATCAAACCAAAGCCTGGGGAATCAATCAGGTTGCAAATAGTAGTGGTGCAGCTTATAGTGATCTCGACAATGACGGCGATTTAGACCTTATCATCAACAATATCAACTCGCCGGCTTCGATCTATGAAAATCAAGCAGCTCAGCAAAATGGCGGGAATTATTTGAAGTTGAAGCTTACAGGTCTAGGTTCAAACTCCTCTGCTTTTGGAGCCAAAGTTAATATTTTCACAGGAGCGAATATTCAATTTTTGGAGCAAAACCCATATCGAGGATATCAGTCGTCGGTGACATCTACCCTGCATTTTGGACTCGGTGAATTTTCAGAAATAGACTCATTGATAATCACTTGGCCTGGGGGAAAAACTTCGAAGAAATATAATGTTGCTGCAAATCAATCCTTGCATGTGAGTGAAAGTGACGCTACAAATTTTTCCATTCCTAAGCCAGAATCCACTACTTATTTGTTGACAGAGAAGGCTGGATTGGCTACTGAAAAAGGCAGACAGTTCAATGATTATAAAAGACAACCACTACTGATCAATCCTATTTCTGGAAATGGCAAAGCGATGGTTCTCGCTGATTTAAACGGTGATGGACGAGAAGATTTGTTTGTTGGCGCTGGATCAAATGCTGTAGCTTCTATTTACTTCCAAAGTTCAAATGGAACTTTTGTAAAGCAGAAATCGAGCAGTTTTACCTCAGCTGCTAACTCCGAAGATTCGGATGCAAATTCTTTTGATGCTAATGGAGATGGATATTTAGATCTGTATGTGGCAAGTGGTGGAGTGTATGAATTCAATCTTGGCGATGATGCACTGCGAGATCGGCTATATCTGAATGACGGGAAAGGTAATTTCATCTTAGCAAAAGAAGCACTTCCAAATGAAGCATTCCCTACAGGAACTGTGAAAGTTGGGGATTTCAATTTTGATGGCATTCCAGATTTGTTCGTAGGTGCTAGAGTAATCCCAGGACAATTCCCCACCTCTCTAGGCGCAAGGATCTGGATCAATGATGGCAAAGGGAATTTCTCTGATCAGACAAAAGATCTTGCTCCAACTTTCGTCAATCTTGGTATGTTAACCGATTCTGGGATGACCGATTTGGACAAAGATGGAAAGCCAGAATTGATCCTATTAGGGGAGGCAATGCCAATTCAGATTTTTTCTTTCCAAGAAAATAAATGGAAAGAAACCACCTTGAATTTCTTCGAAAAGCATGAATTTGGATTCTGGAATAATTTGACTTTAGCAGATTGGGATGGAGATGGAAATGTGGAGATTTTGGCAGGAAACCTCGGGACAAATTCACAGATCAGAGCGAGTAGCTCTCAATCAGCAGAAATTCTCTATAAGGATTTTGATTCAAATGGATCGATTGATGCTTTTCTAGGATATTTCACTCAAGGTGAAAAATATCCGGCAGCTAGTAGGGACGAGATTTTAGGCCAAGTCCTTTTTCTTAAGAAAAGATACTTAGACTTCAAGTCTTTCTCCAACGTGAAGATGAATGAGCTTTTCACTGCTCAAGAGCGTGAGGGAGCAAATTCCATTTTCATTAACCGCCTAGAGACTACTTATTTTGTCAGAAACGCAGCGGGTAAATTTGAGTCAAAAGCGCTCCCTATTCAAACGCAGTTCTCTCCTGTGTTTGCCTCCGAAGCGATGGATGTAAATGGGGATGGGAATTTGGATATGGTACTTGGAGGAAATACGGGATACGGTAAACTGTATTTTGGTAAATATGATGCTAGCCACGGAGTAGTGTTGCTGGGAAATGGTGCCGGAGAATTTACCAACACCCCTAAATCTCAAAGTGGCTTAAATATCAGAGGGAACATACGTAAAATATTGACAAACAATGGGATGATGCTATTATATTTGGATGATTCTACTGTAAGCATCTTTTCTTTCCATCCATCAAAAACGGACTAAATACAAAATACAATACGAGTATATTTAATGTTAAAGAATTTTTCTTCAATCATGATTAATACGAATACAAAATACATAGCCATAGGAGCATTAATGCTGATGAGCTTTGATGATAATGATTCCAACTTTGAATCCTATACACAGAAAATCCCAGGAACTGAAGTTACTTTTCAAATGGCAGCTATTCCGGAAGGAACCTATACCATGGGTTCTGACAGTCAAGCAGATGAAAAGCCAGCTCATAAAGTAAAAATAGCTCCCTTCTGGATGGGCACCCATGAAGTGACTTGGGATGCTTTTGAGCTTTTCTTGGATAAAAACTATGAATTGGCAATTTCTGAAGGTCCAATAGGTGAGATCGTCGATGGATTGACTCGACCAAGTATGCCTTATTTGGATATGACTTTTGGGATGGGAAAAGAAGGTAAGCCAGCAATAGGAATGACTCAGTATGGAGCTATCCAATTTTGCCATTGGCTATATCTTAAAACTGGAATTTTCTATAGACTTCCTACTGAGGCAGAATGGGAATATGCTGCTAAGGCAGGGTCTACAACTCGATTTTTTTATGGAGACGACCCTACTCAATTAGGTGACTATGCTTGGATAAGAGAGAATTCCGCTGAGACAACACATCCTATTGGTAAAAAGAAACCAAACCCTTGGGGGCTATACGATATTTATGGCAACGTGCTAGAATGGACTTCAGATCAATATGATCCTGAGTTCTACGCATCATCTACATCAGATAATCCTACAAACCCATCGACTAAGCTCTATCCTAGAGTGGTCCGTGGCGGTAGCTACGATACAGAGACTTCCGAATTGAGTTCGACCAAGCGTTTTATAAGTTCTCCAGATTGGAAACGAATTGATCCACAAATCCCTAAAAGTCAATGGTGGTTTCCAGAAGCTCCATTCTTAGGCTTGAGATTAGTTCGACCACTTTCCCCTCCTAGTCCAGAAGAAATTATGGCTTATTACCAAGCCAAACCAATAACTGATTATTAACCCCTTAACCTATACTTATGAAAATCGAAAACACACGTAGAGATTTCATCAAAACCTCCGCTTTACTTACTGGCGGATTGATGGCCTCTAATTTTGTATTGCCGGGCGCCTATGCTGCTCCTGTCAACGAATTGAAACTAGCAGTGATTGGCTGTGGTGGTCGTGGTACTGGAGCTGCTTTTCAGGCATTAGCTACCGGTCACAATATCAAAATAGTGGCAATGGCAGATGCCTTCAGAGACCGGTTGGATACTGCTTATAATGCTTTGAACGAAAAATACGCAGAAAAACTTGCTGTTTCAGAGGAAATGAAATTTGTTGGTTTCGATGGATACAAAGAGGCAATAGCACAGGCGGACGTAGTGATACTTGCTTCACCTCCCGGCTTCAGACCTATGCACTTCGAAGAAGCTGTAAAACAGGGAAAGCAGGTGTTTATGGAAAAGCCAGTAGCAGTAGATGCAGCTGGTATTAGAAAAGTATTGAAAGCTGCTGAAGAAGCAAAAGCTAAAAAATTAAACGTGGTAGTAGGTCTTCAGAGGCATTACCAAGCGAATTATATAGAAACTATCAAGCGTATTCATAATGGAGACATTGGTGAAATCATCAATGGTCAAGTTTACTGGAACGATGGTGGTGTTTGGGTTCGTGAGCGTCAGCCTGGCCAAACAGAGATGGAATATCAAATGAGAAACTGGTACTACTTCAACTGGCTATGCGGAGATCATATCAACGAGCAACATGTTCACAACATTGATGTCGCCAACTGGGTAAAACAAGGTCCTCCTGTGAAAGCAGAAGGAACTGGAGGTCGCCTTATCCGTACCGGAAAAGAACATGGTGAGATCTATGATCACCATGTATTAACCTATACATATGCTGATGGATCTGTGATTCACAGTGAATGTCGTCACTTCCCAGGTGCACAAAACCGCGTCGATGAAAGCTTCCAAGGCACCAAAGGAACAGCTTATTTAAGTGCTGGTAATTATGGCACACTGAAAGATTGGAAAGGTAATGTTCTTTATGAGCATGATCGTAAAAACCAGCCTAACCCTTACCAGGTTGAGCATGATCAGCTTTGGGCTGCATTATTCAATGGAGAATACAAATTTGCTGATGCCCACAATGCTGCAAATAGCACAATGACTGCAATCATGGGTAGGTATGCAACCTATTCTGGTAAGCCGTTGACTTTCGATGAAGCCATCAATGGTACTATTGATTTAATGCCTGAGAAACTTGCTTGGGATGCTATGCCTAAAGTATTACCTGGAGCAGATGGATATTATCCTCATGCTATTCCTGGAAAAACCAAAGTTATTTAATCATGGAAAGAAGAGGATTTATAAAAAAAGTTGGCCTAGGAAGCACCCTTTTGGGTGTTTCTGGAGCGATGACTATGCCAGCATTTGCGGCAGGAAAAGCTGAGCCAACTTTCAATATGGACTTTGCTCCCCACTTCGGAATGTTTAAAAATTCCGCACCAGGTGGTATTGTCGATGAGTTAAAGTTCATGGCAGACCAAGGTTTCAGATCATTAGAGGATAATAATATGCTCAAACGATCTGTAGAAGAGCAAACGCTTATTGGCAAAACGCTAGAATCATTGGGCATGAGAATGGGTGTTTTTGTCATAGAAGGTGGAGAAAACTGGAAGACAGCCCTTACCACAGGAAAGAAAGAGCATGAAGACTTATTTGTGGATACGTGTAAGAAATCTGTAGAAGTAGCAAAGCGAGTTGGCGCAAAATGGATGACCGTGGTTCCAGGCTATTTCGAAAGGAATCTACCCATGGGCGTGCAGACAGGTAATGTCATAGAAGCCTATAAGCGTGGAGCTGAAGTATTGGAGAAAGAGGGTTTAGTAATGGTGATGGAGCCATTAAGTGATAACCCTGATCTTTTCCTACGTCATGCTGATCAGTCTTACATGATTTGTAAGGCAGTGGATAGTCCTGCGTGCAAAATCCTTTATGATGTCTACCACATGCAGCGCAATGAAGGTAACCTCATCGCGACTATGCAGAAGACTTGGGATGAGATCGCCTATATTCAAATTGGAGATAATCCTGGACGTAAGGAACCAGGAACAGGAGAAATCAATTATACCAATGTGTTCAAATTCATCAATGAAAAAGGATACAAGGGTGTGATGGGAATGGAGCATGGTAACGCCTCTCCAGGAGTAGAAGGTGAAAAAGCATTAATCCAAGCCTATCGAAAAGTTGATATAGTCTGATTTTATAAAAAATGATTAAAAGAAAATTACTAGCGCTATCATTATTGGTAGCGCTTTTTTCCTGCAAAAAATCTGATGAGAATCTAGCGGACATGCCTACAGGATGGGAAGTTCTTGAGACGCCTATAGAAGCATCTTTAAGAGGTCTTTCTCCACTCACTGATGAAATAGCATGGGCTAGCGGAAGCGGTGGTGTATGGCTAAGAACTATAGACGGCGGCAAAAATTGGGATCACGGAATAATAGCAGGGCTGGACACAGTTGATTTTAGATCTATTCATGCATTTGATGCGATGAGTGCTTTGGTAGTTTCCGCTGGGCAACCAGCCGTAATTTACAAAACAGAGGATGGAGGTAAATCTTGGATACTGAAGCATCAAGAAAATGACTTGGCTTTTTTGGATGGAATAAGTTTTTCGTCACCAACACGAGGTTTTGTAATAGGCGATCCATTAAATGGAAAGTGGACTATCCTCCAGACCGCGAATCAAGGAGAGACTTGGTATCCAGTAGATTCACTTCCTAGTGCAGCAGAAGGAGAAGCTGCATTTGCCGCGAGTGCTACCTCCCTGCTTGCAGAGGGCAACTCACTTTGGCTGGGAACTGGAGGGGCGCAATCGAATCTCCATTTTTCAAAAGATATGGGAGTAAGCTGGGAAAAATTTGATACGCCATTTATTCAAGGAGAATCATCACAGGGCATTTTCTCTTTAACCAGTATGGGTGGAGGGGAAATCGTAGCAGTAGGAGGTGATTATTTGAAAGAAGATCAGCTAGAAGGTATTGCAGGAGTCTATGTTTCTAGCAAAAATGAATGGGTTGTCCCGAAAGAAGGTCCTAGAGGTTATAGGTCTGGAGTAGTTTACTTCTCTATGCAAAAATGGTTAATTGCAGTAGGTCCCGCTGGCTCAGATTATTCTAAGGATGCAGGGCTTAATTGGCAGCCTATTTCTGAAGATGGGTTCCATGCAGTAAAGTTGGGACATGCCGATGGTACGGTATGGGCATCTGGCGCTAAAGGAAAAATTGCTAAATTGAGATATTGAAACTGTAAAGACTATCCCAGACTAGATACTTCTAGCTAAACTTTATATTCAAAACTTACAAAAGATTTGCATATTGGTGAAGTTTCCAAAAACTACCTTTCTGTATTCTTAAACTTGAATTTCATTACCAATAACCACTCTGAATTTTATAAACATGTTTGAAATTGTTCCGTCCGTCTGGCTAATTAATGGAAAATGTGTCAGACTCAAAAGAGGCGATTTTTCTACTGAGGAAGTGATCTCGAATAATCCATTAGAAATTGCGCAAGCTTTTGAATCAATAGGAATTCAAAGAATTCATCTGGTGGACTTAGATGGTGCACGTAGAGGAGAACCAAAAAATTACCATATTCTAGAAGCTATTGCAGGATATACTTCTTTGAAAGTTGATTATACTGGAGGAATATCAACTCATGGAGATGTGATCAAATGTTTTGAATTTGGGGCAGCCACAATTACCGTAAGTTCAATAGCCGCAAATCATCCAGACCGCTTAGAGCAATTTTTACTTTCCTATGGACGCGAAAAAATTAATTTGGCTGCTGATATTAATCCTGCTGATAACAAAATCAAAATTAGAGGATGGCTAAAGAAAACCGAGATTGACCTGTTTGATCATATAGATTTCTTCTACCAGAGGGGATTGAAGTACCTGAAATGCTCCGACATCTCAAGAGATGGGGTAATGGAAGGACCTAACTTTGCTCTTTTCCAAACTATTAGAGATAGATTTCCTGAAATTCATCTTGCAGCAAGTGGTGGAGTAAGAGGTATCGATGATTTTAAGCGGCTTAAAGATATGGGAGTATCGGCTTCCGTTTTTGGTCGTGCCTATTATGAAGGAATGATTACCCTCGAGGAGTTGAAAGCATTTGTTTTAGAAAATTGACATAAAAAAAGAGACTTAAATAAAGTCTCTTTTTTTATGTATGAATAAAATTTACCTTTAATTTACTTTGAATTTATCCACTATATAGAGGAAGATATTAAAAGATAATGTAGAAGGAACAGTTTCTAACTTTTTACCTTCGCCACTGATATTCCCTTCTTTTTTAACAGGTTGCTGGACTTTTTCTCTATTAATAATTACCGAAGGTTGCACTGAGTTACTTTGTAAAGAATTATCTTTTATATCTGTAGAATGATCAATATTGGGCCTATCTATTGGCTTTGTATTTTCCACCTCCATCTTGTCTCTATCGCTCTGAGCCAACGATTCTCCTGCAAAAAAGCAGAATCCCGCAGCAAATAGGCTGAATATAGCAAGTTTCTTAAAAGGATATTTCGTTATTTCAATCATTGTTGGAGTACGTTACCTTCTTATATTACATTGGGTTTTAAACGCTACCTAAAATTAGGAAAAAAAATGACTATGCAAACGATTGATTACAAAGATTTTGACAAAATAGAATTACGCGTAGGCACAATAACGAAGGTTGAACGGTTTATAAAAGCAATAAAGCCTGCCTTTAAACTTTGGATTGACTTAGGTGATGAACTAGGTTTGAGAAAATCATCTGCACAGATAACTACACTTTACTCTGATGAAGATTTGATTGGGCGACAGGTAATTTGTGTCTGCAATTTAGCTCCAAGACAAATCGCCGATTTTATGTCTGAAATCCTGGTGACTGGTTTTAGCGATATAGATGGGAATATAGTTCTAACTTCAATAGAGAGGACTGTTCCAAACGGATCACGATTACATTAGCTTTCTATCGAATAAGGAAAATCCAAAGGGTTAGGGTAGTCGAACTCAAAGCCTGTCTTCATAATTTTATTTCCAGATACCAATCTGTCTTTTCCCTCCGATACCTTCAAGTAGCTTTTTGGAGGTTCCAGTCCAAGATCCAGCACATTTCTCTCATATACTTCCTTACGCGTCGGATGCAAATGAGCTACGCCGTTGTACACCTCATTCCAAAGCTCCTTTTCAATTATCCAAGCAAGCATTCTTACTGCATCGTTTCTGTAGATGTAATTCACGCGATTGTTGCTGTTCACATTTTCTCGACCAGCCACATACTTACCTGGAATTCTATCATCACCTAATAGTCCTCCAAATCTAACAATCGTAAGCGCTTTGTCCCCCTTAAATGAATCTTCTCCTTTCAACTGAATAATGTTTCCAGCTGTTTGCGTAGTGATCAGTTCTTCTTCTGAATAAGCTACCTCTTGATTAAGATTCGGATATACCCCGGTACTAGATACGAAGATGATTTTTTGAATATCAGATTGGTCTACTATGCTTCGCAGAAATTTCAATTGCTCCAAATATAATTTCCCATCAGTTGAACGGGTTCTGGGAGGAATATTAATAACTAAAACTTCGCTCTTAAATAATTTTTGAAAACTTAATCCTTGCGGAAAAGGGACTAGCGAAAAGTGAATTGCTTCAACTCCTTGGTCTTTCAACTTTTCTAGCTTTTGTGCTGAAGTGGTACTGCCTACTACATCCTGCCCACTTTTTTGAAGCAACTGAGCTAAAGGCAAACCTATCCAACCGAGGCCAATTATAGAGATTTTAGTCATTGATCTTAAAGAAAAAACCTCCCAAATGCTGAGAGGTTTGTACTATTTATCCTTCTTGGGAATTGTACCCAAAATATAATCCCATAAGGGCGTACTAACGCCGAATGCTACATCAGGATCTTTGTAATGGTGAATAGCATGGTGAACCCAAAGAACTTTCATGAAATTCTTAGGTGGCTGAATCGCGTGGACCAAATAGTGAATGCCCAAATAAAGTGCATAACCTAACAAAAATCCAGGTAGAAAATAGAAGGCTAAATTCCCCATTATCAATTTGAACACCAAGTACAAAATTGCTGCATAGGCTGCACTCACAAATGGAGGCATTGCTAATCTATCTTTGTCTTTTGGATAATCATGGTGAATTCCGTGCACCGTATACTGCAATTTGTCCTTAATAGGCGTATTAGGCTCCATGTGGAAAAAATGCTTGTGCATCATGTACTCAACCAAGGTAAATCCAATGTATCCGAATACAAATAATAAAATCGCAGTACCTATCCCTACAGATGTTTTTTGAATTCCGAAATAAATAGAAATTATTCCTAGAATGATAAACATCGTAATTGGCACTAATATATTTGTTCTGGAAATTTTCTCAAGAATTGGGTTAGAGAAAATTTGGGCGGTGCCAAAATTATCTGGCTTATCCAATCTTCCTATCTTTTTCATACGCTACTAAATAAAACTATACTCAATTAGGGATATTCAACAAAGGTAATTCAAAACTGCGTTTTGTCCCCTCGATTTTATTGACATTAATCAGATAATAATCAAATTTGTGCCATGGTCAACGCAATTGTTTTCTGATAATAAGCTACATAATGTGGCAATATCATAGAAATATCAAATTCCTTTGCCCTTGCAAGGGCATTTTCTTTAAATCTAGGAAGGTTAGCATCATCCAAAATATAGAGGGCTTTTTCCTTCATCTGTTGGATATCTCCTATGTTACAAACAAAACCTGTAACTCCGTCAACGTTCAATTCTGGGATTCCTCCAGCATTGGATGATAGAACTGGAACTTCACAGGCCATGGCTTCCAAGGCTGCCAAACCAAAACTTTCTTTTTCTGAAGGCATCAAAAAGAGATCTGCAACTGAAAGAACTTCTTCTACGGCGTCTAATTTCCCTAAAAAACGAACATCATCACAAGTCCCTAATTCACGACACAGTCGCTCCATTCTATCTCGCTCTGGTCCATCACCGACTAAAAGTAATTTTGCAGGAATTTCCTTTTGAACTTCATAAAAAACCTGAATCACATCCTCCACACGCTTCACTTTCCTGAAATTGGATGTATGCACCATTAGCTTTTCATCATGCGGACAAATAGCCAATTTGAAATGCTCCTTTTTCTGTCTCTTGAACCGATCCAAATCTATGAAGTTTGGAATCACTTCAATATCACGCTTAATATCAAAGAAAGCATATGTCTCTTTCTTCAAATCTTCTGAAACCGCCGTCACACCATCAGACTGATTGATGCTGAAAGTTACCACAGGCTCGTAACTTGGGTCTTTACCCACCAGCGTAATGTCCGTTCCGTGAAGTGTAGTCACTACAGGAATTTGAATTCCTTGGGTTTTTAGTATCTGCTTCGCCATAAAAGCTGCAGATGCGTGAGGTATAGCATAATGTACATGAAGTAGATCCAGCTTTTCATATTTGACCACACTCACCATTTTACTCGCCAAAGCAAGTTCGTAGGGTGCATGCTCAAATAAGGGATAGCTTTTTATATCAACTTCGTGGTAATATAAATTCTCACTGAAAAAGTCCAAACGAGAAGGCTGTTTGTAAGTAATGAAATGAACCTCATGACCTATTTTGGCTAATCCTTTACCTAGTTCTGTCGCTACTACTCCACTACCACCAAAAGTCGGATAGCAAACAATGCCAATTTTCATAATTTTTTTTGGGCTGCTTTATAAACCTGCTTTTTAACACGCATTAACTCCTATTTTGTTCAAATCGGAGAATATTAATGCAATAATCCTACTATTTAAAACAAAAACTCCTGAATATCAGAACATTTAAGCATTTCAATTTATTCATATTAGATGAAAAAACCCCTTGAGAGAAAAATATTCCCAAGGGGTTTTACTGTAGAAATAATTAAATTTTTATCCTTTTTTACTTTCATTTACAGCATGATGAGCAGCTCTTGCAGCAAAGGCCATGTAGGTCAACGTAGGATTCTGAGTTGACGTTGAGGTCATGGAAGCTCCATCTGTTACATATACATTTGGTACGGCATGAAGCTGATGATTTCCATTAAGCATGGAGGTTTTAGGGTCTTTTCCCATTCTCACCCCACCCATTTCATGAATATCCAAGCCAGGAACTCTATGGTCATCACGAACAGAAATATCCGTAAAACCTGCTTTAGAGAACATTTCGGAGATTTGCTCTTGGTAATCAATGATCATTTTCTCATCATTATCATCATATTCTACATTGAATTGTAAGGTCGGTAGGCCATAAGGATCAAGTTTGTCTTTATCCAAAGCTATGTAATTGCTCTCCTTTGGAATAGTCTCGCCCATCATGTGGGAACCTACTCTCCACGGTCCATCTGGAGGCATTTTATTAAGCATACTGTTTTTCAAATCCATACCTACTCTAGCATCAGCCACGTAGCCTCCACCTCGGTAAGCACTAAATCCGCCGGCATAACCACGAAGGAAATCTGTTTCTTGCTTTTTCACATTTCGGAATCGAGGAATATAGCCGCTTGTAGGGCGACCACCAGATGTAGTGTATTCTGTAAATCCATCATAAGCAGCACTTACGCCAGCTCTATAATTGTGAAAAGCAAAATATTTTCCCAAAACCCCACTATCATTACCGAGCCCGTTAGGGAATCTAGCGGAAGTGGAATTCATTAAAATCGCATTAGAATTGACCGCAGCCGCATTAATGAAAATGACATCAGCATAGAATTCTTCCACTTCTTTGGTGTGGGCATCGATCACTCTTACTCCAGTTGCTTTGCCTTTTTCATCATCATATATCACAGAATGAACAACTGAGTCGGGTCTAAGCGTCACATTACCACTTTTCAATGCCCAAGGAATAGTAGAAGAATTACTACTAAAATATCCTCCAAATGGGCATCCTCGCTGGCAAAGATTTCTGTTTTGACAGGAAGCTCTCCCTTGAGCGGCGAATTCTGGCCTCGGCTCATGTATGTGCGCACAACGAGAAGAGATCATATGACGATCTCCGCCGTAAGTTTCCTTTAACTTTTCGGCAAAATGCTTCTCTACGATATTCAAGTCGTAAGCTGGCAAAAACTCTCCGTCAGGAAGTGTGTCTATCCCATCTCTATTCCCTGAAACTCCAGCAAATTTCTCCACATGGCTGTACCAGGGAGCTATGTCTTTGTAACGAATCGGCCAATCAACTGCGAATCCATCTCTGGCTGGTCCTTCGAAATCATAGTCTGACCAACGCTGAACCTGTCTTGCCCAAAGCAAAGATTTCCCCCCTACCTGATATCCTCTGATCCAGTCAAATGGCTTCTCTTGTATATAAGGTTGCTCAGCATCTTTAGCAAAAAAGTGCTCTGAATCTTCCCCGAAGGCATAGCATTTAGCTACAATAGGATTCTCGTCAAGAACTTTCTGAGGAAGTTTTCCTCTATGTTTAAATTCATATGGAAGCATATTTGTGGTAGGATAATCTTTGATATGCTCAACGTTTCTTCCTCTTTCGAGCAAGAGCGTTTTTACTCCTAAGTCACCAAACTCCTTGGCTGCCCATCCTCCACTAGCTCCTGAACCTACGACAATGGCCTGATATGTTCGATCTTGTTTATTTCTAATATTCAGATTAGCCATTGATTCTAGGATTTTGTGATTCTGAGATTAAGGAAGCTCCATTGTATGGGCCTGGGATTAATGAATAAGGAATAATTTCTGTCTGAATGTATTCAGAAGCCATGTATCCTTGCATAGTTAGTCGCTTGGTAGTGTTCAGGAAATAAGAAACGGCTTTATCCTTTTCTCCTTCAGAATTTTCTGCCGGCTGAAGGTCAATGCCTGTTTGAATTAAATCTTCTTTCTCTTTAGTACTGAGTTGGTCATATTTTTTACCAGCTGTGTTTTTAGCAAAATCAGGGAATGCTGCAAGCCCTGTGCTAAAGAGTTGTTGGTTTTCTTCGGTCATGCAATCGTTCACCATCACCAAGATGAAGTCAGGAACTTCTAATTCTAGAGCTCCTTTTAACTCACCAGCTGGAATAATTGTGTCTGATATGGATCCCAAAAGTTGCTTCTGAGAAGCTGTTACCTTTAGGTTCTCATAGGCAGCTAGGATATCATCTGAGCTAAAATCACAGGAAGGAATTAAAGCAAGTCCTCCAGATATGAGCGCAAGATGCCTTAGGGCGATTCGTCTGTTCATAGGTTTGGGTTTAAAGATTGGGAGTGGAATGTAGCCAAATCAAATAAAAATTCCATCTCTTTTGATTTTGACGGTTAGTATTTATATAGCTAATATTTCGTATTTATTTTGTCAGAATACCTACTTCTGCGAAGGTCGCAACATTCCCATCTGCTGTTTTACTTGCTTTCAAGCGAATATATCGTGCTTTCACTTCTTCAAAACGTACAAATTGCTGAATAGGATTATTGGCAATATTGGAAAACTCACCAGCAGCAACCGACTTCCAACTCTTGCCGTCAATACTTGCCTCAAAGATGTAATTGGTGATAAATCCACTCGGATATCTTGCCTGCATTGGCATGTAGGTAAATCCTTTTAGTGAAAGAGTTTCACCTAAATCAACGGTCATTTCATTTTTTTCACTGCTGAAATAAGTCGCATTATCTTCGTCTATCGCTTTTACAGCTTGCTTAACTGCTACGTTCCACTTCGATTTTGCTACATCCAAGTCAATGCGTTTTGATTCACTTTTTCCTCCTGAAATAGGATCTAAAGACACAACCGTCAAAGTGGTAGCTTGCTGCAAGTCAAGTGGAGACTCATACTTTTGACTTTCAGCACTAGGTTCCGAGCCATCTGTAGTGTAATAGATTAGTAGCCCATCGTCTGGAGAGGTTAAGGTCAATTCCCCATTCTGAGTGCGTTTTGACTTTGGAGGAAGCAAAAGCTTCGGAGCATTATAAACCCCAATTTCAGAGATCACAGGAATGTCTTTTCCATCAGTAAATCTAACTCGGATGGTACTTGCTGTGACATCCGGAAATCTTAAGATTCTTTTATAACCAATAGTTGTCCCTTCAGCTATTTTTTCCCAGTTTCCATTCACTTCTTTATCCAAAACAAAGGCTTTCACGCGCTGGCCTAGCGGCGTATATTCCTGTAGTAGCAATCGATTGAAGGTGATTTCTTTCCCAAATTCTAGTGTAATTTCTGCGTCCTTTGAGTCGTCAGCAATTGTCCAATACGTCTCATAATCCTCATCTAATACGTTTTCTACCTCATAGCCATTTCCACGATCTTCACTTGCAGTACCTACAGCTTGGGAGGCTAGATTCACAGCAAAATCTTCTTTCACCTTTTCCGCGAGTTTCATGATTGCTTCTACATCATTTTCATGGATCAAACCTCTAGTGTCCACCGGGAAATTGATCAGCATGGAGGCATTTCTCCCTATGCTATTGTAATAAATCTCTAGCAATTGAGGTAAGGTGCGCACTTTGTGATCCTCATATTTGTGGTAATACCATCCTGGACGAATGGATACATCTGCTTCGGCTGGAACCCAATGTGTTCCATTTTCTTGTCCTGTTGCCCATTTTTCAGAAAACTCAGGCATGCCAGCATAGACAGAATCCCGCATTAGATTTGACCATGTAGTCTCGTATGCAAAGCCGTGCTCATTACCAACCCAGCGTACATCGGGACCCGCATCACTGAATAGCATAGCACCAGGCTGGAGCTCACGAACCAGATCAATTGTCTCATCCCAACCGTAATAGCTAAATTTATCTACCGTTCGAGTTTCATTTGCACCACCATACCAGCCATCGCCGCCATTAGCCCCGTCAAACCACACTTCGAAAATATCTCCATAATTAGTGAGCAACTCTTTAAGTTGATTTCTCATGTAGGTGATGTATTCTGGCTTACCATAGTCAGGATGATTTCTGTCCCAAGGGGAATAATAAATTCCGAATTTCAGCCCATATTCCTTGCAAGCTTCCGCTAGCTCTTTGATCAAATCACCCTGCCCATCTTTCCACGGACTATTTTTCACAGAATGCTCGGTATAGGCCGATGGCCAAATTACGAACCCATCGTGATGCTTTGCAGTAATGATCAGACCTTTCATTCCAGCTTCGCTAGCCACTCGCGCCCATTGACGGGTATCAAGTTCTGAGGGGTTAAACATTTCTGGTTTTTCATCACCAAAACCCCATTCTCTATCGGAGAAGGTATTCATGTTGAAGTGAATAAAACCATAATATTCTAACTCTTGCCAAGCGATTTGATGTTCGTTTGGAATTGGCAAAACAGGTGCAGGAGGAGTTGCTTTTTCAGTACAGAAAGAAAGGCTTACTAGTAGAAGTAGCCAGAGTGTATTTTTCATTAGGATTGAATTAGATCAGAATATTAGGGCTTTTGCCTGAATTTTGGAAATAGAAACTGATTTTTAAACATGAAGATTAACCTTTAGTGTATTCATTTTTCATTGTCAAAGAGAAAGCATTTACCTTGCAGCATGGGTAAACTATTCACTATAATTTTTCTTTTGATCTCTTTCATGACGCAGGCACAAGTCCGAATTAAAGTCGTGAATTCAAAAACTCAAACTCCGCTGGAAAATGTGCGTGTTCGGGCTGATAATGGTCAAAATCAAGTCAGTAACTTTTCTGGAATCATAGCATTTTCAGGGTCAGAAGTTCAGACTTTTACATTTTTCAAATCGGGTTTTGAAGCCTTCTCTGCTTCATTAGGAGTAGGAGAACATGTTGTTGAATTAGTTGAAAAATCACTCAATCTTTCCGAAATTACAGTTACCGCATTCGAATCTGAGCGTCCACTTATGGAGCAATCAGCAGCTATAGCGCTAGTGTCGGAGCAAGATTTCAACCGCTTCAATGAGACTTCGATAGTCAATTCATTCAACACCAAACCAGGAATCCGCATCGAGGAACGCGCTACAGCCAGTTATAGAATTTCCATTCGTGGAAGTTCGCTACGTGCCCCATTTGGTGTACGAAATGTGAAAGTATATTGGAATGAAGTTCCATTTACATCTCCTGACGGGACAACTGCTTTAAACCTCCTTGACCTATCCAACATCCGAACTGCCGAAGTTATAAAAGGGCCATCAGGATCTATCTATGGAGCAGGAAATGGCGGAGTGATAAACTTATACAGCCAAGCAAATCCTATTGGAGGAAGGGTAACAGCAGATTTTATGGTCGGAGATTTTGGGATGTCCAGATACAAGCTAGGGATTTCTCAGCAAGTGGGGAATGGTGGATTTGAGGCTTCGTATGTAAGCCAAAAAGCAGATGGATATCGTGAGCACAGTGCTATGGACAGACAGGTCTTTCAGTTGGGAGGTTTTTTCTCCGTTACTGATAAACAAGAAATTAGAACACAATTGTTAATCTCTGACCTAAATTATCAGATCCCAGGAGCACTGAATGCAGATCAACTGGCGGAAGATCCTACACAGGCAAGGCCTGGATCAGTGAAGCAAAACAGCTCGATTTCACAGCAATCTGTTTTCGCATCTATTGGACATTTGTATAGATTCTCTCCGAAGATAAAGAACTCGACCACACTTTACATGAATACCAATGACTTTGAAAATCCTTTCATTTTGGATTATAAGAAGGAACTGGGCTTTGGATTTGGTGGAAGAACGAAGTTCACTTATGATGGAAAATTGGCTGGAAAAGATCTGAGAATAATCGCAGGTGGTGAATATCAAACGAGCCTTACAGATGCGCAGAATTTCGGAAATGTGAATGGAGCAGCAGACACAGTAAGGTTTGCAGATAAATTAAGAGCAACTCAGGGATTCTTCTTCCAACAAGCTGAATGGAATTTGACTGAAGACTTTATGCTGACTTTTGCACTTAGCGAGAATTTCAGCAGCATGGAGATTGATCGACAAATCGACGCTTCTGGAGGAGCCACAGGTCTGCAGACAAGAAAATTCGATCCGATTGTCGTTCCAAGGTTTGCGCTGAATTATCAGTTCAATGATTTCTCTGGAGTATATGGAAGTATTAGCAGCGGCTTTTCTCCACCGACAATCGACGAAGTTCGGACGAATGAAGGAAGTCTAAACCTGGATTTGGAAGCCGAAAAAGGAATCAATTATGAAGTCGGCTATAGAATGGGCAAAGGAAAGCTGAATCTGGACCTGACTGCATTTTACTTCATACTCGATCAAACGATCACTACCTACACGAATCCACAAGGTGTTGTGCTATTCAGAAATGTAGGTTCCACGGATCAAAAAGGAATAGAAGCGGCTATTGACTATGCGTTTATTAGAAATGAAGTCACGTTCATTCGGGATCTAAAAATTGGAACCTCATTCACAGGGAATTATTTCACGTTCAAAGACTACCAAAAAGGAGACAATGATTTTTCTGGAAATGCGCTGACTGGGGTACCAGAAACCACTTTAGTTACTCGTTTGGATTTGCGAACGAAACCAGGAATCTATTTGAATTTCACACATCAATATGTCAGCGAACTTCCGCTCAACGATGCGAATACGGTTTATCAGGATGCGTATAATTTGGTGAATCTGCGCTTCGGATGGGCAAAAAGTTTTGCTGGAAAGTGGGAACTGGAAGCTTTCGCCGGTGTGGACAATCTGCTGAATGAAAGCTACTCACTGGGTAATGACCTAAATCCTTTCGGCGGAAGATATTATCAGCCTGCTCCAACGCAGAATTGGTATGGTGGGGTGAAAGTGGCGTTTTTGTATTGAATTTTAGACGCTAGTAGCTAGACATAAGACAATAGATTTCTACGTCATTGCGAGTTACACGTCATTGTGAGGAATATATCGACAACATTCATCTACCACCTAACTTTCAATTCCGAAGCAATCTGTTATTATGACTGAGATTGCTTCGACCTAGTTGGATATCATATAATTTTTATTTTTGATATTAGGTCTCTCAATGACGGGCAATTCTTGCTTCACTGCGAACCACTTTTCCATAAAATAAAACTTGCTATGTATTGCGGGATCCTTGCTAAAGGCAAGGCCGGTAAAAGCCCAGAATGCAATTCTGGGTATCGAAACCTAATCGATATAGTATAGAGTGCCAAAGGCACGATCGGTATTGAATACTCTTAGTTTGGTAGTAAATCAGCCATTAGAGGGATACGAAATTGAATATAACTTGAAATTACGTGTGGGATTGAGGTAGTTAGGTGGTAATTACCGATCGTGCCGTTGGCACTCGCATGAACTTTCGCGCTGAATTAGCCCCGAATTTCGCTGCGCTGCATTCGGGGCTATTACCAGTTTTGCCTTTGGCAAAAAGAGCAGTCTCTTCATTAGAAGGAATTTATGACCAACTATCAACTACCACATCACTTTCTATACCGAAGCCCGCCTCATTAAGGGCAGGCAGTCTGCTAAATCTTAGAAGGATTGCTTCGGATGGGAAAGGCCCTGATAAAGCCATGGCAAAAATCCATCCTCGCAATGACGTGCTAAGGAATCCTACTCAATCCCCTCCAATTCGCTCAATTCCAACCAAGTCAGTTCCAATTCTTCCAATTTAGCATCGATTTCCAGCATGCGCGAGGAGATTTTCATCAACTCCTCATGATCAGAATTCCCTCCACTGATTTTCTCGGTGAGTTCGGCTTTCTCTTTTTCAAGTTTAGCCATGGAAGCATTCACCTCCTTAAATTCGGTTTTTTGCTTAAAGCTCGCTTTTGCTTTCACAGGAGGCGAATCTTTTACCTCAGCTTTCTCCTCTTGTTTCTGGCTATTTGCTGATTTACTTCCGTCTTCAGTCTTCGGACTTCGATCTTTTTGCCCCTTTTCAATCTCCCTAAACTCAGAATAATTCCCTGGGAAATCAGAAATCTCGCCTTCTCCTTCGAAAACAAACAAGTGCTCCACTAAGCGATCCATGAAATATCTATCGTGGGAAACGATGATCAAACAGCCAGGGAACGTATCCAAAAACTCCTCTAGCGTGTTCAAAGTCATTAAATCCAGATCATTCGTAGGCTCATCGAGAATCAGGAAATTAGGATTCTTGATCAAAACCATCAGTAACTGAAGTCTTCTGCGCTCTCCACCACTCAATTTTGCAACTGGCGTATGTTGTTGCTTTGGAGGAAAACCAAATTGTGTCAAAAATTGAGAAACAGTGATCTCAGAACCTCCGGCGATAGTTACCACTTCGGCGACTTCCTTCACAATATCTAATAGACGCTTTTCTTCGTCAAAACTGCTTTCTTCCTGCTTGTAGTAACCAAAAGCAGTAGTTTGTCCTATGGAAACTTTTCCAGAATCAGGGGCCATCTGCCCAGTGATCATGTTGAGGAAAGTAGTCTTGCCAGCACCGTTTGGACCGATAATTCCTACTCTATCTTTCTTCTTAAAAGTATAAGAGAAGTCATTGACAACCGTCTTATCACCAAATGCTTTGGTCATTTTATCGATCTCGATGATCTTATTTCCAAGACGCTGAGTCGTTACGGTCAATTGAATATCGCGTTCCTCACGCTTTTGAGAAGCTTTTTCCTTCGTTTCTTCGAAAGCATCCACGCGGTATTTTGCTTTGGTACTTCTAGCTTTTGGCTGACGGCGAATCCAGTCTAATTCTTTCTTATAAAGGCTTTTTGCTTTTTCTAATTCTATATCCTCATTCTCCATCCGAGCTTCTTTTTTGTCGAGGAAGTAGCCATAGTTTCCTTGGTAGCGGTGTATTTTACCCTGATCAAGTTCAAGGATCTCATTAGTTACTTTCTCTAGGAAGTACCTATCGTGAGTTACCATGAAAAGCGCAAGGTTAGCTTTCGCCAAATAGTCTTCCAGCCATTCAATTGTTTCAAGATCAAGGTGGTTGGTAGGCTCATCAAGCAGCAATAAATCAGGCTTTTCCAAGATAGCTTTTGCCAAGGCAACTCGCTTACGCTGACCACCGGAGAGTGTTCCCACAGGAAGTTCGGTATCGTGAAGACCCAATTTGCCGAGCACTTCTTTCACTTGGTATTCAAAATCCCAGGCTTGGAAGGCATCCATTTTCTCGAAAAGCACGGACATCTTATCCGAGTTATCAATGCCACGTTCTGCTTCCAGCATGGCTTTATGATAATCCTCAATCACCTTGAGCACTTCAGAATTACTTTGGTCGAAAATAGTCTGGTAGATGCTCATTGTACCTTCAAAAACTGGGTTTTGATGCACATATGCCACTTTCACCTGCTGATTGGTACCAACCTGACCTGTATCAGGAATCTCCAAACCCATGATGATTTTCATCAACGTGGATTTTCCCGCGCCATTAATGCCTACGAGGGCAATTTTTTGACCCTGGGAAATGCCAAAAGAGATATTGGAAAAAAGCTTGCGCTCACCGAACGCTTTACTGAGGTTTTCGACCGAAAGGTAATTCATGCCGCAAAAGTAGGGAAAAGGCGGGCAATTAGTAAGTTAAATTGATTCATCTTCTCTACTTACAAGAGATTTATAAATTTCAATTGACAAAAACCAGCTCGATTTGACTGGAAATACGGTTCAAAATTCAGAAGAAATGAGCTGTATTTAATGTGTTTTACTGTTTTTGAGCCGTATTCTAAAATGATCTTGAGCAAAAGATGACTGATTCATCTAACAAACCTTTTTTTCTACACTTCAAAGAATCTTGACTCTCCTATCTTGATACTTCTCTCTAGTTACTTGCTACTCCGAAAAGTCTTACCTTTGCGTCTATGGAAGCAATTCAGAAAAAAGACATCCGTAAGCTATCTCTGGCGCAGTTAGAAGAATTCTTTTTGGCGCAGGGAGATAAGAAATTCCGTGCCAAGCAGGTATATGAATGGCTGTGGAACAAGTCTCTGAAGAACTTTGATGAGATGAGCAATATCTCGCTGAGTACCCGAGAAATGCTCAAAACGCATTTTACAATCAACCATATTCAGGTTGATCTAATGCAACACTCCAATGATGGCACGATCAAGAATGCAGTAAAACTTTACGATAATATGATCGTCGAGTCCGTTCTGATTCCAACGACTAAACGGATTACCGCCTGTGTTTCTTCGCAAGTTGGATGCAGTTTGGCCTGTAACTTTTGTGCAACGGGAAAACTGAAGCGCATGCGAAATCTGAACCCTGATGAAATTTACGATCAGGTAGTGGCGATTAAAGATGAAGGAGAAAAATACTTTCAGCGTCCCCTCACTAATATTGTTTTTATGGGAATGGGTGAGCCACTACTGAACTATGCGAATGTGCTGGAAGCAATCGATAAAATCACTTCACCCGAAGGACTTGGAATGGCGCCACGAAGAATTACTGTTTCTACCGTGGGCGTTACCAAAATGATACGCAAGCTCGCTGATGATGAAGTTCGCTTCAACTTAGCAGTTTCGCTTCACTCTGCAATCAACGAAACTAGATCTATGCTGATGCCTATCAATGACACCAATCCTGTAGAGGAATTGGGTGAATCATTGAAGTATTGGTACGAAAAGACCAAACGTAAAGTCACCTACGAATATGTAATTTGGGAAGGAATCAACGATGATGAGCGTCATGCTCGAGCCTTGGCGAAATTCTGTAAGCTTATACCATCCAAAGTCAATCTGATCCAGTACAACCCTATCGATGAGGGGGAATTCCGTCAGGCTAGTCAAGAGTCAGTAGATATGTATGTGCGAATACTAGAATCTCAGGGTATTATTGCCAAAGTCAGAAAGTCCCGGGGTCAAGATATTGATGCTGCTTGTGGACAGTTGGCCAATAAGAATGAGGTGGCTGAGTTGAACGAAGGCTGAGATTTTGTTTATTGACTTTAGCCAGCTAATTTCTTATCGAATTTTAAAAAATTAATTTTATGAAAAAGGCTTTATTGATTTTTTGCGCCACTTTTATGCTCAATGATGTAGCATCGGCACAATCCCAAGAGCAGGGCAATATACGTTTCCATGCTTTCGGAACGTACGGTTTGCGTTATCATAACTTCGGAGCTGGAGCAGGAATTGAATACTTTTTTGTGGACAAATTCGCCATGATGCCTAGTTACACATTTGTGTTTCCGCAGGTGGGAAAGGAAAGTAATTTCAGTGCAGACCTACGCTATTACGTTTCAGAAGGACCTTCGCAGTTATATTTTATGGCGGGATATAGCCAAACTTGGCAAGACACTCAACCTGATGGAGCAGGGACAATAAGAAATTCCAAGGGAGCGAACGTAGGCGTAGGAGCTTATATCAGAGTGACAGATGCGATTGGGCTGAGTACTGAATTCAGGTTCCAAAGCCCATATCCTAGAGAAGTTGGATTTAGAGTTGGGTTAGCGATTCCATTGTAATTTTTTAGAAGCAAGATGTTAGTATCAAGACATAAGATTTGAGATACAAGAAATTAGAGTCAAGAACCTAGATAAAAGAGCCAAGATAGTAACTTGATTCACTGGTTGAGGATGGATTTCTTCTGTCCCCCGTCTTCTGTGTCTCCCGTCTTCTTTACTTCTTCGAAAACTCAAATAATTTTCGTTTCTCTTCTTTATTTAAAGCCTCATAGCCACGATCAGCGATTTTATCCAAAATCTGATCGATTTCTTCTTGAGTTGCGTCATCAGTAGTGACCGATTTGGGTTCCGCTTTACTGCTTTTAGTAAAAGATGAGAAGCCTCCACCATTGGAGGTTTTCGCTTTGCGATAGGAGACTTTTACATTGCTTTTTCTCCCCGAGAAAAGATCCTCAAAGAATATCCCCACTTTCTGCACAGGCAGACCCCAATCATTTCCTTTGCGCAGCTGAACGATATATAGATAGCCTAATAATGCACCTCCCAGATGTGCTAATTCTCCACCTGCATTTGCACCAGCGGAATTAGCAAATGAAAGAATCACGTAGAAAATTGCAATGTATTTGATCTTGACAGCACCTAAGAAAATCAACTGAAAAGTAGTGTTTGGGCTTAACGTGGCAGCTCCAACGACAATTGCGAAAACGCCCGCACTTGCGCCTAGCATGAGCGACGAGTCCAAGCCGGTATTGAAATAGGGTGACAAATTATAAATCAGCATATAGAAAATTGCACCAGCAAGTCCTCCAAGAATGTAGAGGTTGGCTAGCTTCCTACTTCCAAGAAACTGATGAACTAGCAGTCCAAACCAATAGAGAAAAAGCATATTGAAGAGAATATGAAAAATCCCTTCGTGCAAAAACATGTAGGTAAAAATACTCCAAGGCTGTGACGCAAATCTAGGCAATGCAGCAGGCATCATCAGGTAAGAAAGAGCAGTGGTGTAGAAATCACCCAATCCGCCGATCGTCATAAATATCCTAGATACAAGCACCACAAAAAACACTAGAATGTTAATCGCAATCAGCTTGAAAAGACTGTTGTCAGTATGCTTAAAAGCGTTCCGAAGGTTATCCCAAAAGTTACCGTACATAATTAATAAAAGTTGTTCCTATCTTTTTTCCAGAAGAAAATTAATACACCGCCAATCACCAGTCCGCTGAGGTGGGCAAAGTGGGCTACGTTATCCAGCGGATTATTCACAAATACGTTGTAAATAGTATAAAGGCTATAGAATAACACCATATATTTTGCCTTAATCGGTATCGGAGGGAACAGCAAAAACAATTGCGTATTGGGAAAAAGCATAGCAAATGCTATCAAAATACCGAATAGAGCACCTGAGGCCCCCACCATCGGCACATTTCCTTGGATCTCCAAAATAGCATCCAGTGTTTGCTTTGCCTGACTGATTTTATTTGGATCATTTGGATTACGGCTATAGTCATCCACAAAATCGAAGACTGAAGATTGGAAAAAACCGCGATTTTCCAGCACCAATTTATTAAAGGAATCTGGATCAGGATTACTTTGAAACGCAACCACTTTTGCTTCCAAATTATTCATACGATAAGCAGTATATCCTGAGTAAAGAACGCCAGAACCTATACCACAAACCATCCATAATATCAGCAATTTCTTTGGCCCCAAAAATTGCTCTAGTAAAGGTCCAAAAATCATAAGTCCAAACATATTACCGAACAAGTGCCAGAAATCTGCATGCATAAACATGTACGTCAGAAACTGAAATGGCTGGAAATATGGACTATGAATGTAATAAAGCGCAAACCACTCACTCAACTGTGGAAAGATAAATTGGGAAACAATTAGTAGCCCTACGTTGATGATAAGTAGATTTTTGACTACTGGAGTAATATTTCTGAACATGCTATTTGCCGAAAAACGATTGAATACTGCTTAAATCTAATTTCACAAAGGTCTTATTTCCCCCCAATCCATAATTCGGATTCTGACATGCAAACAGCTGGCCTACCAGCGTTTCCATCTCTTGTGATTTCAGTTTTTGCCCTTTTTTCAAAGACGATTTGCGCGCTAAAGAACGCGCTAGGTTTTCTCTTGTGTCGAGCGAAAGCTCACTTTTAAAATGTTTGTATTGTTCAAGAAGCCCTTCGAAAAGCTCCTTTTCATTTTTGACTGGAATATCAGCAGGTACACCCTGGATGAGAACCGTGTCTTTTCCAAACTCCGAAACCATAAAGCCTAAGCTATGAAGCTCTGGCATGATATCCATCACCAATGCATAATCAGAAGGTCCAAGATTGACGGTGGCAGGAAAAAGACATTGCTGAGAAGTCCCCTGAGCGAGTGTCAGCTGACGTAAATAACGCTCGTAAAGAATACGCTCATGGGCAGTCTGCTGATCAATGATCAGAAATCCTGTGGACATCTGAGCGACCACATAGCTGAGCTCCACCTGGAAAGTAGCTCCAGTGGATTCTGACTCAGAAGGCCTTGGAATGGAATCAGTTGTTTCATCTGGTTTTGCACGACTTTCAAAAGTCAGAACTTCGGTCTCTTCTGTATGCGTAGGTCGATTGATATCTCTCGTCGGTTGTTGAGTGCCTTCAAATAATCTTTCCCAACCCGAAGTACTGGCTTGTTTGAATTCGGGTGTATTGAATGATTTGTAGCTGTATTCCCGATCCACTTGTTCCTTTTTCTGTGGATCCTGGTCCCACTTCTCGTTGAAGTTCACATCCAAACTAAAGTCTAGCGAAGGAACGACATGATGCGCACCCAAGGCTTGCTTGACCGCAGATCGGATCACCGCGTAGATCGTCCGCTCATCGTCAAACTTAATTTCAGTTTTAGTCGGATGGACATTGATATCGATATGTGAGGGATCTATATCTAGGAAGAGCACATAAAATGGATGCTGATCGGATTGCAGTAATCCATCGAAAGCTGAACTTACGGCGTGGTTCAGATAGCTGCTTTTGATGAATCGGTTATTCACAAAGAAAAACTGCTCGCCACGGGTTTTCTTGGCATTTTCAGGTTTCCCTATATAGCCTTTCACATTTACATGCGGTGTTTCTTCCTCGCAAGGCACAAGTTGACCTTGGTAGTTTTTGCCAAAAATCCCAACTATTCTATGACTAAGCTTGCCTGGGGTGAGGCTATATACTTCTAGATCTTGCTGAAATAGGGAAAAGCCAATTTCGGAATAAGAAAGTGCCACCCGCTGAAATTCATCCACAATGTGACGCATTTCTACAGGGTTTGATTTTAGGAAGTTTCTGCGAGCAGGGACATTGAAAAACAGGTTTTTCATGGAAACTGAGGTTCCCACATTTCCTGCAAAAGGCTCCTGCCTTTTGACTTCAGAACCATCGATTTGAATCAAGGTTCCAAGTTCAGATTCTGCTTGGCGAGTTTTTAATTCTACCTGAGCTACCGCAGCGATAGAGGCCAAAGCTTCGCCGCGAAATCCGAAAGTTCTAATAGAAAATAGATCCGCTGAACTCCTGATTTTAGATGTAGCATGACGCTCAAAACTCATTCGAGCATCTGTAGCAGACATACCTTTTCCGTTATCTATAACTTGTATTAATTGCTTACCTGATTCTTTTACCACCACTTGCACTTGAGTAGCACCAGCATCCACCGCGTTTTCGAGGAGTTCTTTAAGTGCGGAAGCTGGTCTTTGGACTACTTCTCCAGCTGCGATTTGATTGGCTATCGCATCGGGAAGGAGCTTGATGACATCACTCATTTTTCTTCTTGGGTTTTAATCTGAAGAAAAAATAAATCGCTCCTATAAGCGCTGCAACATATGCTATGTATTCGAAAATCACGGGACCTAAATAAACGTAGCCAAATATGGATCCAAGAAGCAATAAAAAAATGAAGGTTCTTATCATCGCCGTAGAAGCGAACATGTTTTCTCCATCACGCTCCTTTATTCCTTTGTGCTGCGAAAAAGAGCCACGAATGCCTGCACCATAGGAACCAATATCCTGAGAAGATCCATCACTTCTCTCGAGAAGTCCCTGAGCTTCCAAATCTTTTTTGATCTGAGAGGTTCTTTGCTCAATCTCCTCACGCACAGGATCGTAATATCTAGGTTTGATATCAAATCTCATTGGAGCGGCAGTACGAAATACAGATGGGAATTTCATATGGTTATAATTTGTTTTTCGTCAGTAATATAGCCCTTCCCGATTTTTCTTCGGGAGAATCTCGAATAGCTTATATTCTTCACATTTAGTGAAGACTTACAGATGCTCGAAATCATGACAAAGTAATTTTTATAGTGTGTCTCACGTTAAGTAAAAGCACAACAGGGGAATAAGTTCCTGAAGATCGTCTAGATATCAAATTTATGATCTTTTTAACCTGATTTAGGGCCGAATGTTACCTTATCTTTCAGTATCTTCAACTATATAAGTCCCAATCTCCGTAAATGGAATCGCCGCTGGGCTTAATTGGTTTGCAAGAGCCGAAAGAAATCGATTCAATCGATATACAAATTTATTTTAAAAGTTAAGGATTAAAAATTAACCTGGGAATGAGCAGCAAGCTTTGGAGAGTCTTCGCAATTGGATTTATAGCAGTTTTATTTTCCTCTGGAAAACTCGACGAGTCATTATTAATTGAAGATCCTCTGGTTTCACGTGATCCAGTCGCTCAACTCAATTGGGTAGATTCGGTATTTAATAGTATGAATTTTGAAGAGCGTTTGGGGCAGTTATTTATGGTAGCGGCTTACTCCAATCAAGGTCAAAAGCATATCAATGAAATCAGCAATCTGATAAAAACTGAAAACCTTGGAGGTTTAATTTTTTTCCAAGGAGGTCCAGATAGGCAAGCGCGCTTAACTAATCTCTATCAAGCTCAATCAAAAACTCCTCTTTTCATTGCCATGGATGCTGAATGGGGAATTAGCATGCGCTTAGATTCAATTCCTGATTTTCCAAAAGCAATGACTTTAGGAGCTGTTCAGGATGAAAAGTTGGTGTATGCAATGGGTAAAGAGATGGCTAGGCAATTTAAGGAGCTTGGTATGCATATTAATTTTGCACCCGTAGTGGATGTTAATTCCAATCCTGACAATCCTGTGATTGGTTATCGCGCTTTTGGAGGTGAAAAACATTTAGTTGCCAAGCATGCTGTTTCTTACATGAAGGGCCTTCAGGACAATGGCGTTATTGCAAATGCCAAGCATTTCCCTGGCCATGGAGATACCGAAGCGGATAGTCATTATACGCTACCTGTGATCAAAAATCCAGAACACCGGATCTGGGACATTGATTTATATCCATATCAAGAGCTATTTAAGGAGAACTTGATGTCAGTGATGGTAGCTCATTTGAATGTTCCCAGTTTGGATGGTGCAGGAAATATACCTACCAGTCTTTCCAAAAAAGTAGTAACTGATTTGCTTCAAAACAGGATGAATTTCCAAGGCTTGATTTTCACCGATGCCCTGAATATGCGAGGAGTTGCGATTGCCAATTCTCCTGGAGAAGTGGACCTGAAAGCCCTATTAGCTGGAAATGATGTGTTACTCTACTCTCAGGATGTGCCAAAGGCTAAATTACTTATTAAGCAGGCGGTAGCAGATGGAAGAATTTCTGAAAAGGAAATTGATCGAAGAGTAAAGAAGATTCTACGTGCTAAGTATTGGTCTAGTCTTAATCACTATAAACCGATAGATACTTACAAACTTGTGGAAAGGCTGGATACGCCTGAAACTGAAAGGATCATTGAGGATCTGTATGCAGATGCCTTCACTGTTGCTACAAATAAGGACGATTTACTCCCATTTAAACAACTTGATCTAAAAACCTTTGCGAGCTTGAGTATTGGGGACGATGGGAAGGAATTTAAAAAATACCTAAGTAAATATGCAAAATTTGATCATTTCAACATAGAAAAAGCTGCAAATGAGACTACCCATAACAACACCATCAAAAAGTTGGAAGATTATGATGTAGTAGTGGTTGGCATGATGGGAGTGACGAATAGTCCATCACGAAAGTTTGGGGTAGCTCCTGCCGATGTGCAGCTGATCAGAGATTTAGAAAAAAGACAGAAGGTAGTGACCGTACTTTTTGGTAATGCTTATGCTTCTCAACAATTGGAGGGACTTGGAAATGTGGTTTTTGCTTACGAGAATAATGTAGTAACCCAGAAGCTTGCACCTCAAATATTATTTGGAGCTAGAGCTGCAAAAGGTATTTTGCCTGTTACTATAAATGGGCAATTCTCTCATGGAGTAGGAGGATATTTAGCAGCCAGTAATCGACTATCTTATGGCACACCTGAAAGTGTTGGTTTGGATGGAAAAATCCTGGATAAAATTGATGCAGTAGCAGAGAAGGCAATTAGAATTCAAGCTACTCCTGGCGCAAATGTGCTGGTAGTGAAAGATGGAAAAGTTGTTTTTGAAAGATCCTATGGGAATTTAGAATACAAGGCAAGTCCAAAGGTAAATGCTGAAACGGTTTATGATTTAGCATCGATCACTAAGGTTTTGGCAACCACACAAGCGGTCATGTTTTTGGAGAGCCGAGGAGAGATAAACATGAAAAATTCTCTAGAAGATTACTTGCCTGAACTAAAAGGCACTAATAAGGGTAGAATGGTCCTCAGTGATGTGATGGCGCATGAAGCAGGCTTGGTTGCTTTTATCCCTTATTATGCCAGAACAGTTGAAGCAGGACAGTGGCGAGGAGACTATTATAAACCTGCCTCTTCTGCGGGATTTACTCGCCCCGTATCTAATGACATGTATGGAATGGATGCCTTGCGGGATAGCATCTGGCACTGGACAAAAGAATCTAAGATCACCCCGATCCCTAGAGGAGCAAGTAAGCATACTTATGTATATTCTGATCTTACGATGTATCTGATGCAAGCAGTAGTGGAGAGTGTAGTTAATCAACCGCTTGAGTCCTTTTTAGATCAGAATTTCTATCATCCATTAGGCCTTTCTACGATGACTTTTAATCCTACTTTGAAAATGCCAATCGATAACATCGCACCTACTGAGAATGATATCACATGGAGAAAAAGACAAGTGCAAGGCTATGTCCATGACCAAGGTGCAGCTATGTATGGTGGAGTGGCTGGGCATGCGGGGCTTTTTGGCACCGCAAATGATTTGGCAGTGATGATGCAGATGATGCTAAACAAAGGATATTATGGCGATGTGAATCTGATCAGTCCAAAAACAATAGAGAAATTCACTAAAAGTCAATCGAGCCAAAGCCGAAGAGGCTGGGGTTGGGATAAGCCGAACACTCAAGTGGGAAGTGGTGGATCAGCAGGTGATTTAGCACCAAAATCTACTTTCGGGCATACTGGTTTTACCGGCACTTCTGTATGGGCAGATCCAGATAATAATTTGATTTATGTATTCCTCTCCAATCGAGTTTATCCAGATGCTACCAATACGAAGTTGCTAAAAGAGGGAATCCGCACGGATATCCATGATATTATCTATGAGGCGATGGGTAAAAAGTAGAGATAAAAAATATCAATAATTATATGGTTGTTTAACTGTTTTTATCAACCTAAGAAATGATATTTTTCATGCTACTAACTCTTTTAAAAATCATCCTCCCCCAATTGAATAGATTTTCCTCTAGCAAGGTTTTGAGAATCCTAATTTGCATATAGTGTTATTAAAGGTTTAGAACAGAACAATTCGGAAGTTATTCGAAAGGAGCACGAAAAAATGACAGTGTGGTTTGAAAGCGAAATGGAAAACGAGGATTGGTTCACACTAAATTTTGATAAATATAATTTCACCTTTCAAGATGAATATCTCGTTCCGGGATCTTTGATATCCGATTTGAGTTATCAATGTATGAGATAAATTTGCTACTGGAGGTACTGAATAGAAGGGCAATTTACCTGCTGATCCTGAATTCATTAATTTTTAAAATCGATAAAAAGCCTATATGATGGCAATTATATTTCGCATAACTATATGGCTTAAAATATAGTCGGAGAAATTGCAGACTTTTTGAGGTAAATTCATCCATATCTTGGAAATGATTCATTCATCACAAACTCAAAAGCTATAAGCTATTTTCTCGGGGAATTCTGCCAAATGATTAATATAATGCCTTAAACTGAGTTGGATTATAAGATTCACAAGAGTGAAATGCATGGCAGTCGAAAAGTGTTTATGACAATTGGCAAAATGTTTTTAATTACCTGTCTAAATCTTGTCAATAATGAGAATTTACTTAATTAATTCAATAGTTATAATATTTTTGCTTTTTTCATGTAACGGTAGGAGGAGTAAGCAAGATCTAAGTTCTTTCAAAATAATTCTGTTTGAAAGTTCAGATAGAAATATAAGGCTAATGGATTCAATGATTTATTCTGACTCTAGCTTTAACTATAGAATTGAAGGATATGGACATCCTAATATTTATGTTGTTTTAACTCATTCTCACTTGGATGAAAATTTAAACATAAACTTTTCAAATATCGAAATAGTCGAGCTCGTTGATAGCGATACAATTGAATTCAATGATTGGTTTGCTATTGATAATGATGAGAAAACTTACATCGTTTTCAAGGAGGATTTTGAAAGGCTGAAAACCGAAAAAGATAAAGACAGGAAAATTAAGCTGTATGAAATATACGTGTTAGCTAAAAGTATAGAGTGATGATGCTAAAAGCGATCCTTGTTAGTCTATTGTTGTTGGGATTTTCGGATTCCCGTGATAATCTTTCGGAAGAATATGATCTGATCAATTATCTCGTAAGTGAAATTGATGATAATTCTCTAAATGCAGATTTCTTGGATTGGAAAATTTTAAATTATGATTCTTATGAGAAGTTGAATCCTAAAAACTCGAATTTTGCCGGAGAAATTTTAAATTTTGATTTTAATGAAATTTTCAACACTAATCAAAGAAAGCAAATAGATAGTTTTCTGAAATCCAGTCAACCATCAACCCTTGATTTAGATTTATTGAAATGCGGAAAAAAACTGAAAAAAAATAAGGATTATGTTCGTGGTAGAACTACCTATTCCTTTTCTTATCCCATAATTTCCGAGGGTTTAGATAAAATTATTTATGGGATTGTAATAGAAAGTAAATCTTTTGAAGCTGACAATGGTGAGACCAAACTAAAGGTCTTTCAAAAAAACTTGATTCTTGGGTTTTGATTTATGAGGTAGTTCTTGCATTTGGGTGACCAGAAATTAACGGGAAGTTTCATCTAAAATGGAAGCTTCCCCAAATCCAAAGTTTTTTAAAATAGAGCAATACAGCGTATTATATCAACTTTGGGAAAAATTATCTAAACCAAAAGTTTTGGAAGATTTATGAAACAATGCATCAGAAATCTAATTCTTGGCTTCACATTACTTTTGGGCATAGCAACTCAACAAAGTAACGCTCAGTTGTCCGAAGAGCAATATAAAGTGCTTAGTTCCATGTATGACGGAACTTCAGTAGAATTGTTTGAATATACCATTGAAGCAAAGCTCTGGAGTAAATTCTTAAATTCTAAAGATTTGGATTTTTACAAAATTGCGACTTGTTACTTTTTCGATGATGACTTTATGATAGCAAGCCAAGAAGTTGAAGCTAAACTCTGGGGGGCACGTAGTAAACGTTTGGAAAAAAAGAAACTTCCAGATGCTATTGAGTTAATTGAGAGCTATGAACTTGCGAGTGTTAGAATAACTGAGCCAGTCATAGTAGGTAAGTATGCATTTGTGTTTCAAGAGGCTGAAGATAATCAGTTTCTTTTTATTTTGATTAAAGAAGATAACATTTGGAGTTGGCAATGCTATCTTCAATTATATCAAGAACCATTTGTAGATCCAAGTATAAGATAGAGTCTTTCTCTGTCACCTTCCTAGGTCTGATAATAAGTTCGAGCTGGGCATAAATTGCATAAGCGCTCAGCTATTTTTAGAAGTAGTTATTCATATTTATGACTTAAAGTGAAGTTTTATCTAAAAAGGCAACTTACCCAAATCCACATTTCCTCCTGAAAGAATTATCCCGACTTTTTTCCCTCTGAATCGATCTTGATTTGCAAGTAAAGCTGCCAAAGGAACTGCACAGGAAGGTTCAATCACAATTTTCATCCGCTCATAAATCAGACGCATGGCTTCTATAATCTGTGGGTCTGTGGCCAATAGAATGTCAGAGACATATTTTTCGATCAATTCAAAATTCAAAACTCCCAAGGAAGTCAATAAGCCATCGGCAATAGTATTTGGACCAGACTGAGGAATGATTTTTCCTGCGTGAAAGGACTGGAATGCATCATCAGCACCTTTTGGCTCGGCAGCGATCACTTCAATGTTTGGTTTCAGGTAGTGAGCGGTCAGGGCAGTACCTCCCAAAAGCCCACCTCCACCCACGGGCGCCATGATAATGTCTAAATCTCCTTGATCCACGATTAGCTCCAAGGCACAAGTTGCCTGTCCTTCGATCACGTCCATAAAGTCGTAAGGAGGAATGAACGTCGCTCCAGTTTTGGCTACCACTTCTTCCAAAGTAGTTTCACGAGATTTTAGATTCGGCTCACATTCGATGATCTCTCCTCCGTAGCCTTTGACCGCTCTTTTTTTGATTTCGGGTGCATTGGACGGCATCACGATATATGCAGGAATTCCAGCAACTCTGGCCGCTCTAGCAAGTGCTGCAGCATGATTACCACTACTATGCGTAGCAACTCCCTTAGATTTCTGTTTGTCTGTAAGTTTCATGACCGCATTTGCAGCGCCTCTTGCTTTGAAAGCACCGACTTTCTGGAAGTTTTCGCATTTGAAAAAAATCTCACATCCTGCGATCTCATTGATTGCAGATGAAGTCAAAATTGGCGTACGATGAATAAAAGGTTGGATACGCTCGTGCGCAGCTTGAATATCAGCGAGAGAAGGGAAAGTGGTTTGCATGGTTAAAATTACTGAGAAAAAGAGAAAAGAGATTTAGAGATTGGAGAAATAGTTAAATCACTTTAAGAGGATTATTTATCTTGAGGGATGAATTGGAATGAAATTGATTTTTTCCCGATGATGGGTGAAAAGCTAACCAGTGAGAATACGATCAAGTTGGATTTCAGTCCGACCAACACAGATTTGGATAGTTTAGACTTGGCAAATACTGCTACGTTCGACAACTATGTAACTCATCAGATTAAAGCTTCAGGAAGTAAATATGGTGTTGGAGGATACTTGGAGCATCGGGCGATCTATAGAAGAAGTGCCGTTTTTGCCACCGCAGAAGCTGATTTCCGTAATATTCACTTGGGCGTAGATGTCTGGACTGAAGCTGGTGCACCTATTTTCGCTACACTGGATGGTATAATTCACAGCTTTCAGGACAATGCAGGGTTTGGGAATTATGGAGCTACTATCATTTTGGAGCATGAGTTAGGAGAAAAAAAGCTCTACTCTTTGTATGGTCATCTTACTCTGTCTGATCTAGAAGGATTAAAAATAGGCCAAGAAGTAAAGGCTGGAGAACTGCTAGCTCATGTAGGACCCTTTCCAGAAAATGGCGATTGGCCTCCACATTTACATTTTCAGTTGATATGGGATTTACTAGGAAATATTGGGGACTTTCCTGGTGTTTGTTCTCAACGGGAAGTAGAGCAATACAGGATAATTTGTCCAAATCCCAACTTGATTCTGCGTAGTGAGGTGCTATAGGGACATCTTAAAAATAGTCTGTTCTGATTACTATCAAGTTAAGATCTATTTTTAATGATTGGCTTGGGTGATTAATCGAAGTCCTTCAAGGGTTAAATTCCTATCGATTTCATCAAAAACCCTTTCCAAAGGCGAGAGAATTTCTACCAAACCACCAGTGGCTATTACAGTAAATTCCATGTTTGTTTCCTCCCTGATGGTCTCGACCATGCCTTTTACCAAACTAATATATCCATAAAGAACTCCTGCCTGGATAGCATGAATAGTGTCTTTTCCAAGTGCAGATTTTGGAAGTATTAAAGGGACATCGGGAAGTTTGGAGGTGCTGTTGAAGAGAGACTTGATAGCAGTTTGCAATCCGGGAACGATATTAACACCAATAATTTCTCCTTTAGCATCCACCACTGTAAATGTAAGTGCGGTGCCAAAATCTACTACGATCAATTCTTTTCTATATTTCGAATAACCGGCCAACGCGTTACACATCAGATCTGTACCGATCTCATTTGGCCTGAGCGATGTTATAGAAAGTTTTTCATAACTAGCCGGAGAAATAAGATAAGGTTGGGTACCGAAGTAATTTTCGCAAAATTGATGAATCTGCTCATTGATCTCAGGAACGACAGAGCTGAAGCCTATTCGCGTAATATCCCCAGGACTTATCCCATGCTCCAAAAAATACATTGGTACTTTTTTGTGCAGTTGACCAGAAAATTTAGCCTCATTGGTTTCAATACGAAAGTGATTTTTCCACCCCTTATTCACCTCGTCGTATAGCGCAAACACCACATTTGAATTCCCCGCATCTATTGCTAAAAACATTGTTTCTCGGATTTGATTAAATTAGCCTTTCCCAAAATTAAACGGATTTATAAACTTTGAACATGTATACGCTAAGAGAAGGAAAAATAGAGGATCTTCCACGGATATTGGAATTGATAAATGAACTCGCAATTTACGAGAACGCACCTGAGCAAGTGTCCAATACACTTGAGATGATGGAGACCGATGGATTTGGTGAAAATCCCGTTTTTGGCACGTTTGTCTGCATAAAAGCGGAGACTTCTGAGATTGTCGGCCTGGCGATTTACTACTATCGCTACAGCACCTGGAAAGGAAGAAGAATTTATCTGGAAGATTTGATCGTCACGGAATCTGAAAGAGGAAATGGAGCAGGGAAATTGCTCTTTGACCGAATCATGGCAAAATGCTTAGAGGAAAATTGCACTGGTATGATGTGGCAAGTATTGGATTGGAATGAACCAGCAATCAATTTCTACAGAAAATATGGAGCTACCCTGGAAGCTGGATGGCTCAATTCGCATCTGCAGGATTATGAGATCAAGCAGCTACTCGCATAATTGAATTTTAGACATCTATTGCAAATACAATACTGGAATATTGTATTTGCAATAGATATTTGTAACTTAGTGTGAGTTAGAAGAATAGCCATGACACACACTTGGAAGATTTCGTTTGGTAAGGCAGGAGCTGAGACCATACGCACAGGTCACGATTCTTATTATTTTTTCCAAGAGCTTTTATCCATGGTCAGCGAGCCAGCAGCAATTTATGATGTTGCCGTTTCATTTCACGATACAGGCGAGATATTTGACTTTCTGGAATTTACCCAGCAGGACGTTTCAGAGATGCTAGAAGTAGATCCTAGTACGCTTTCTCGCTGGCGCAAAGAAGACAGAAAACTCAATAAAATACTCACTAAGAATATTCTGGAGATGGATCAAGTGATTGCCAAAGGCATCAGGCTATTTGGTACTGAGGAGTTGCTTTCCCAATGGCTTCATACTGAGAATACTTCCCTAGGTGGTCAAAAGCCATCTACACTAATGAAGAGTCCTTATGGAGTTGATCATGTGGATGAGGCGATGGAAGCGATGTCCTGGGGAGCGATTTTATAGGCTGTGAGATATTTTCGATTGATTGAAAATCTTGCAGGTAGAAGTTCACTTGGCTTTGGCCTCGGAGCTGGAAGATGGAATCAATTCGGCACCCCGATAATCTACGTATGCAGTATTTCCTCACTTAATTTCTTAGAATTGCTAAGTATCAAAGGAGCTGTAGTCACAGAAAGCAAGTGGAAGCTTGTCGTACTAGAGATTCAGACTCCAATTCCAGAATTAGACGCTTCGCAGTTGCCATCAGACTGGAGAAACAGACCGCATCATCGATCAACTCAGGAGTTTGGTACAGCCTGGGCAAAAGGGATGATATCTCCAGTATTGAAAATCCCCTCTTGCCGAATTCCTCTAAAAAGCTATTCAAGCGAGCATAATTTATTAATCAATCCTCTGCATCCTGATTTTCAAAAATCTGTAACTGTAGTGGAGGAATGGGATGTGAGTTTTGAAGTTAATTCTTGAGATTGAAAAATTACAAAATTGGTAGATTGGTTAGTAGTAAAAAATAAAGGCCGAGAATATTCCCGGCCCTTACTATTTATAAATATCTTAAAAGCTATTGATTAACTTTTTACGCTATAATTAGGAGCTTCTCTCGTTACGCTCACATCGTGTGGATGAGATTCTTTCACACCAGCAGCAGTGATTTTTACAAACTTCCCGTTCTTCTGAAGATCCTCTATAGTCTGTGTTCCACAGTAGCCCATTCCAGCTTGCAGTCCGCCTACTAGTTGATAAAGTACTTCTGAGACCAAACCTTTATAAGGAACTCTGCCTACGATTCCTTCTGGAACCAACTTTTTGACATTTTCTTCAGCGTCTTGGAAGTATCGATCTTTGGAACCAGATTCCATCGCTTCCAAAGAGCCCATGCCTCTGTAAGACTTGAATTTTCTTCCTTGAAAAATAATCATCTCTCCAGGAGCTTCTTCTGTTCCGGCAAGTAGAGAACCAATCATAATTGAACTTCCACCTGCAGCAATAGCTTTCACCAAGTCACCAGAATAGCGAACTCCGCCATCAGCGATGACAGGAACACCACGGCCTTTCAAAGCCTCTGCGCATTCATACACAGCTGATAATTGAGGAACACCTACACCAGCAATGATTCTAGTAGTACAGATAGACCCTGGGCCTACGCCTACTTTCACCGCGTCGGCACCTGCATCAGCCAGAGCGATAGCTGCTTCTGGTGTTGCAATATTTCCTACGATAACTTCGAGATCAGGAAAAGCAGCTTTGATTCTTCTACACGTTTCGATTACACCTTTGGAGTGTCCATGAGCAGTATCGATAGAAACCACATCTACACCTGCATGCATCAATGCTTCTACGCGCTCCACGATATCTGCAGTCACACCTACTGCCGCACCTACACGTAGTCTTCCAAACTCATCTTTACAAGCATTTGGCTTGTCCTTTCTTTTCAGAATATCTTTGTACGTGATGAGTCCTGATAGTTTATATTCATCATCTACTATCGGAAGTTTCTCGATTTTATATTCCTGAAGTACTTCCTCTGCCTGCTCCAGTGAAATTCCAGATTTGGCAGTAATCAGGTTTTCAGTTGTCATAATCTCCCGAATAGGACGCTCTTGATCCTTTATGAAGCGAAGATCACGGTTGGTGATGATACCTTTTAGAATCTTATTTTCATCGACTACAGGAATACCACCAATATTGAATTCGCGCATGATGTTCTCAGCATCTCGAACTTTCGCATCTATGTGAAGGGTGATAGGATCTAGGATCATTCCCGCCTGAGAGCGCTTTACTTTACGTACTTGTGCCGCCTGCTGCTCTATGGTCATGTTCTTGTGAACAAAGCCAAGACCGCCCTCAAGCGCGATGGCAATAGCCAATTCAGCCTCAGTGACAGTGTCCATAGCAGCGGAAACTAGAGGAATGTTAAGCCTGATTTTCTTGGTGAGTTGGGTAGAGGTATTCGTGTCGCGGGGAAGGACTTCTGAATAACCTGGGACAAGAAGCACGTCGTCGTAAGTGAGTGCTTCATAAAGGAATTTATCTGAATTTGTATTCATGGCAAATATTGGTATGTAGGAACCCTATTTGCACGTCAAAGTTAAAAACAAATTCTTATGCGAAACCAGATAAGTGCAAAAAAATATGGGATCAGCAATTATATTTTGAAGATCCCATATTTAGGTAAGTTTAAGAAATAGTATTAAGCTTCCTTTTTCTGAAGCCTCGCAATATAGAAGCCATCAAAGCCACTTTCCTGCGCTAGGACTTTCTGATCTTCGATCAAGGTAAAATCTTTTCCAGCTTCACTGGCAAGGAATATGGCGATTTGATCCTGATTTTCTGAGGGTAAAATACTGCAAGTAGCATAGACCATTTGCCCGCCTGGCTTCACCATGGAGGGATAGCTTTGCAGGATTTCCTGCTGGGTTTTACGTACTTTCTCTATAGATTCTTCGCTGAGTTTCCACTTGGTATCAGGATTTCTGCGAAGTACTCCAAGTCCAGAACAAGGGACATCCAATAGCAATCTATCAGCAGTTTCTTTCATTCTTTTGATAGTCTTAGAACCTTCAATGACTTTTCGCTCAATGATAGAAACGCCATCTCGACGAGCTCTAAGTTTGGTCTGCTGAAGTTTCCACTCTTCGATATCCATAGAAAGAACTTTCCCTTTGTTTTGCATCAGAGCAGCAATATGAAGGGATTTCCCACCAGCACCTGCACAAGCATCTATCACTCGCATTCCTGGCTCTACAGCTAATGCTTGAGCCACCAGCTGAGAAGATGCATCCTGCACTTCAAACATTCCTTCTTTGAAAGCTGCGTTACGGAAAACGTTGGTTCGCTCATCTAATATCAATGCATCTGGATAGCCTTTGATAATATGCGTATGAATGTTATCCTCAACCAGTCTGTTTTTCAGCTGCTCACGGGTGATTTTAAGCGTATTTACACGCAAAACTACCTGTGCCTCCTGATTCAAACTGTGGATTTCAGCCTCCCATTTGTCTCCCAATTCTTTTTGACCTCTTTCAAAAAGCCAATCAGGAACAGACTCCAACTTAGCTGGATCTTCCAGTTTCTCATACTTTTCTTTGATCTTGTCAGGATTGATTTTTGCAAATTCTTCCCAAGGCGGAAGGCTATGACCCTGCATCAACCAATACGTTCCAAATAGATCATAAGGCTCCTTACTTGGGCTCAAATAGTTAATCAAACGCCACCAACGTACCATTTCATAGGTAGTTTCTGCAATGAAAGATCGATCGCGCGCACCCCATTTTGGGTTGGATTTCAGCGTTCTTTCGATCACTTTGTCGGCGTACTGACCTTCTTCAAAAATAGCTGCAAGTGCGGTATGGACTCCGCGGATAGTGTTGTTGTGTAGTTTCATAGAAATAAAATTCTCCACAAAGGTAGTTTTTCTTTCTGAGTCTGTCAGAATCCTATTTTAAAGGGATTGAAAAGGGAGCTTTGGGAATTCAGACTTGCATCTGAAATAGAAATTTTGGTTTTAATACCTTTGTAGATCAACTATCCAAAATCTAACGATCCATGTCCTCTTATCAAGAACTTCTTACTTCTTGGGCTTCCAAACTTACAGATTACGATAAGCAAGAGGCTGAATCTTTGGTCAGCTGGCTATTTGAGCATCACTTAGGTTGGCGAAGGACGGAAATTTTAAATGAAGCCGATGTGAATTCCTTTCCTTCAAAAATCTTTGAGGATTTGGAGCGATTGAAAACCGGAGAGCCTATTCAGTACATTTTTGGAAAAGGGCCTTTTTACGGCAGAGAGTTTTTCGTCAGTTCAGCTACTTTAATTCCCAGAAATGAAACGGAGGAATTGGTGCACCTGATTATCAAGGAGAATCGAAATGCTGGTTTGAAGATCTTGGACATAGGGACCGGCACGGGTTGCATTCCTATTTCCTTGGCATTGGAGATGAACAATCCGGAAGTTTTTGCAGTGGATATTTCTGAGGAAGCTTTGCTAATCGCTCAGAACAATGCTGTTGCGTTAGATGCAAAAGTGACTTTTTCTAAATGTGACATTCTTAACCAGACTCCAGAAGTGACAGAACTGGATATTTTGGTTTCTAATCCTCCTTATATACCTGAGCAGGAGAAAACTGAAATGCATAGAAATGTGCTGGATTTCGAACCTGAGCTGGCGCTCTTCGTGAGTAATGATGATCCACTGATTTTCTATCGAAGGATCGCTGAAATGGGTAATCAACTCTTGAAGCTTAACGGCAAACTATATTTTGAAATTAATGAGAAATATGGAAATGCTGTGGCAAGCTTGATGCAAGATCTGGGATATTCTGAAGTAAGAATTATGAAGGATTTAAATCAGAAGGAAAGATTGGTAGTAGGGATATTGTCAATTTGACAACAAATTATTATATTTACCGTAATGAATGTCATCACAAAAGCTACTCTGCAGAAATATATGCAAGATTTTCCTGAAGCTTCAGATTGGCTAAATACATGGTATGAAATAGCTGAAAAGGCTAATTGGACAAATTTTAATGACGTGAAGCTTTCCTATCCCTCAGCTGATCAAGTAGGTGATGATAGAATAGTATTTAATGTAAAAGGAAACAAGTTCAGACTAGTTGTAAGATTTAGCTTTCAGTTCAAAGTGTTACAAATCAAATGGTTTGGAAGACATAAAGAATATGACAGAATAGATGTTTTAACCGTTCAACCTAACTTATAATGATTAAAATAATCCAAAATGACTCGACCTATCAAGACTATCTAGCTAGAATAGATGAAATATTTGATGCTAAGAAAGGCACAGAAAAAGGTGATGAATTAGAATTGTTGGTAACTCTAGTCAGGCTCTATGAACAAGAAAATTTTCATTTGACTTCTCTAGACCCCATTGAGGCTATAAAAAATAGGATGGAAGATCTTAACCTTAAAAATAAAGATCTCGAACCAATCATGGGAGATGCAGGAAACATATCGAAGATACTTTCAGGAAAAAGAGCTCTGACAGTTGATATGATTAGAGGTCTAAGTGAAGTGCTTGGTTTGCCGACCGAAATATTGGTTGGTAAATCAAAAAAAGAACTGGCCTAGAAATTTTTGAAAGTACTAAGAAACCCCAAATATGAGTCAGAAGAAATGCCCGAATTGTGGAGAATGGTCAATTTGGACAAATAATTACGAGGATAGATGTGAGCATTGCGGAGAGATTTTATCACCTGTAGATTTAGCGCGACAGCAGAAAAAAGAGGTGGAAAATATAAAAAATGAAAAAAGCGGGATGTTCTACATCAAACCTGAAGATTCTGGGATCAAACGATTCTTTAAAAATTCCGGAAATGTTTTTTACACCGTTTTCATGGCTATTATGACATTCATCATGTGGCTCATTGCAGCATTGCCGGGATGATAGACATCTTCAAACATCCCATTTTTATCTTCGCTTTCTTAGCTTTCTGGATCAATCAATTCTTAGAGAATTCTCTCGGAATCTTTGTCCCTATTTATCATGCGTACGGTGATGATTTGATGGCTTTGCCTGTAGTTTATGGAATTTGCTTGCAGCTGATGCGATGGATTCATCCATTGTATTCTGAGCTCACTTTTAGCAAAAAGCAGCTAATCATCGGTCTGGTATATTTTTCGGTAGTTTTTGAATTATTCCTCCCGAATTATTCTAACGCCTATTCTGCAGATCCGCTCGACGTCCTATGCTATATAATTGGAACTTGGGTATTCTATCAGTTTATGAACAAACCTGCTCCCCAAGCCAGAAAATCCCAGGAGCTTTGATCTCTGTTGTTCCCTCGGGCACTTCCAGCATCGTCGCATAAGTAATGGGCAAGATCAGCTCCCCATTTTCATTTTTGATTTCAACAGGCATGCCTTCTTTGCCATGGATGTGAATATTTCCTTCAGCAAACCACTTTTTAAACACTCCAGATTTTACCGGATAATATTTCCAATCCCCATCGATAATTGTGAGGTTAATCTGCTCCAATTGGTTGTAAAGATCTAGCGCTTTTAGATGCGAAATTCCTACCAAATGAACAGCTTTGTGGTCCGTAGATAAAAGATAATCCAGTCCAGTTTGCAAATCATCCGCATCCGAACCTGTGATAAATTTCAAGGGGTATTGCTCTTCGAGAAGTTGTTGGTTTTCTTGTTGAAAAGTGGTTGATGCAAGAATCACGTCTATTTTAATTCCCCAACTCAACACTTGCTCTAGCGCTTTTTCGCTTACAAGAACTGTGGGAACCCATTCTAACAAAGGAGATACTTGATCAAATCGAAGGTGATCAGCATCCAAAATTAGAATAGCAGGTTCTTGCTTATCTTTGACGAAGTGGTGAGACGACATTAAGATTGGATTTTACGATAGAACTCCAAAGAATTTCTAAAGGCCAAGCCTTCCAAATCAGTTGCGCTTAATTTGTCTTCTAAACTTTCGATTAGAGAAGGGTATTTACTGGCATTTTCTGCCAAAGGAAAATAGAAAGGCAAGCGTGCTGGATCTCCGAAGTCTTTGGTGTAAAAATAATCGGCACCAAAGCACATAGCATTTTTTCCTCCCAATTCGAAGCCATGAATAATATGCTCAAATAAGCGCTCTGGAACTTCTGGATCTAGGAAAGCTCTCAGGAAATTCACTCCGATAATACCTCCACGATGTATGATTTCCTTGGCAAATTCATCAGTAAGGTTTCTTGGATGATTCCAGATTGCCCTCATATTCGAATGACTTGCGATCACGGGGATATCCAGCTTATTGCTGTCGATATGGTTCAAAATTCCCTCTGCCAGCAAATCAGACGTATGCGAGAAATCAACAGGAATTCTCTTGCCTGCCATGTAGTCCAACAACTTTTTACCGTCATCTTTCAAACCAATTCCCTTGGTGTAGTTACCACCACCAAAACGGTTTTCGGTGTGATGCGTTAGGCTGATGTATGCTAGGGATTTTACTTTTTCCAGTATAAAATCAAACTGCTGATAGATCTCTTCCCAACTCGCAGTTTCATTGCCAAAACCTGCAGCATTTTCAACTGATGCTTTAATTCCGACGCGGTTTTGTTTGTCCCAATTCAACAAAAAACCAGAATCTATTAATGCTAATTCAGTGCTGTATTTCTGATGAAGCTCTTCAAAAATTACTGCTTGCCTAGCCGCCAAGTTCATGCTTTCAGGCTTTACGTCGGTGTAAATTGCCAACACTTGCATACGAACTCCACCGTCAATTAACCATGGAATAGCACAGGCTATGTCGTCTTTTACAAAAGGATCTGCACATGGTATCTTGGCCAAATAGGACAATAAATCACAGTGCATGTCAATTATAGGGAATTTCATCTGATTATAATTTTTCTTTTAACGGCCATATGGAATCTCGCAGAATTTATGTTCACACTGTGTGTGACACTTGAGTCATGCTCAATTTCATCGTTTTTAGGGGTTAAGACAAGGTAAGTCAAAAAACCCTATGTTTTTTAATACTTTTAGGGAGGATTCCTTTGTAAGTTAATCTTGATTGGAATAAATATTACCCTTAAAATAAGCAATATGGCCTTTTCACAACCTTTCAATATTAAAAAATGGATAGATGAAAATAGACATCTACTCAAACCCCCAATTGGAAATCAGCAAGTTTATAAAGGAAATGATGATTTCATCGTGATGGTGGTCGGTGGACCTAATTCCAGAAAAGATTACCATTCGAACGAGGGAGAAGAGTTTTTCTATCAACTAGAAGGTGATATTGTCTTGAAAGTGATCGAAGAGGGAAAGCCCAAAGATATTGCAATTCGAGAAGGGGAAATATTCTTGTTGCCTGCCAAAGTACCTCATTCTCCACGTCGTCCTGTCAATACAATTGGATTGGTAATCGAGCGCTACAGAAGAGCAGGTGAGATTGATGGATTTATCTGGCATTGTGAGAATTGCGGTGATAAACTTTATGAAGAATTTTTCGAGGTTACAGATATTGTCACGCAGCTGCCTCCAGTGCAGGAAAGATTTTGGGGGAATTCTGAGAATCACACCTGCAAAAACTGCGGAACAGTGATGGAGAATTGAAATGATGTCCGATGCTAGATGACCGCTGCTTCCAAATCGATGTCGTTAAACAAATCCTAGGATGCATTTGTCTTTAAAGTGTACTACTTAAAGTTTATGTAAATCTAAAAGATAAAACGCAGCTTAATTAGAAGGTAAACACTTGAATTCAGACTGCTTCGGTCACCCGTATCCGTATTTTATCCTAAAAAGGAAAGAAAATTATGGTACGGACAAGATTACGCATAATCATATAAAGAATTTATAAACCCAACAGTTTCAAAAAATGAACTACGAATATTCAGAAGAATTTGCTCGGGAGATGGATGAGAAAGATGCTCTTTCTACTTTCAGAGATCGTTTTCTTTTCCCCAAAGTAGATGGAAAAGATGCGATTTATTTTTGTGGAAATTCACTTGGATTACAACCCAAATCTGTAAAAGATTACATAGCAAAAGAGCTAGCAAATTGGTCTGAAATGGCTGTAGATGGGCATTTTCATGGAGAAGATGCTTGGATGTATGTAAAGCAAAAATCGAAACCAGCTTTGGCCGAGATTGTCGGAGCACATGAGCACGAAGTGGTCGCGATGAATAATCTTTCGGTGAATCTCCACCTCTTGATGGTGTCATTTTATCAGCCAACCAAAGAGCGATTTAAAATAATCATAGAGGGAGGAGCTTTTCCCTCTGATCAATATATGTTGGAAACACAGGTAAAGTTTCATGGTTTAGATCCTGCCGAAACCATTGTAGAACTAAACCCTCGAGAAGGGGAGCATACACTCCGAACTGCCGATATTTTGGCCGAAATAAGGAAACAAGGAGATTCCCTTGCAATGGTGAATATGGCTGGTTTACAGTATTATACGGGACAGATTTTTGACATGAAAGCTATCACTGCTGCAGCACACGAAGTGGGTGCTTATGCGGGATTTGACTTGGCACATGCTGCTGGAAATGCACCCCTAAGTCTTCATGATTGGGATGTGGATTTTGCTACTTGGTGCAGTTATAAATATATGAATTCAGGCCCGGGGAACGTTTCTGGCGTGTTTATTCATGAGAGATTTGCAGAGCGACCTGACCTGAATCGATTTGCTGGATGGTGGGGTCATGATCAGGAGCAGCGTTTTAAGATGGAGAAAGGTTTTATGCCTATGCATGGAGCAGATGGATGGCAATTGTCCAATTCCGATATCATAGGATTGGCTGTCCATCAGGCATCATTGGATATATTTCAGGATGCGGGAATAGAAAATCTAAGAAAGAAATCAGAACAGCTCACAGGATATTTGGCTTATCTAATCGAAGAAATCAGCGGAAAATCAGGGGTTTTGGAAATAATTACTCCTAAAAATCCTGCGGAAAGAGGCTGTCAGTTATCTTTGCACATTCATCGCGGAGGCAAGGCTGTATTCGATGAATGGTATAAACAAGGAGTCGTAGGAGACTGGCGCAATCCCAATGTGATTCGTCTGGCACCTACACCACTCTATAACAGCTTCCTAGACGTATTCCAATTTGCACAGATTTTGGAACAATCTCTGAAGAAATTCGCTTAAAGGAAGCGTGGATAAAACAATCCAAATGGAAAAGAATCAAGTAACTGTGTTAGGAGCCGGATTGATAGGTTCACTAATGGCTATATATCTAAAGCGTCAAGGTTTAGATGTCCAAGTTTATGACAAAAGACCTGACAAACGCAAATCAACTTTTGACGAAGGGAAAAGATCAATCAACATGGCTCTTAGCCATCGAGGATGGAAAGCACTTGAGGAAGTTGGTCTAAGAGACAAAGTGATGCCATTGGCCATCCCTATGTATGGTCGTAAGATTCATGATGAGCATGGCGGTACTACTTTTATTTCTTACGGGAAAGAAGATCAGGCTATCTACTCCCTTTCCAGAGGCAAATTCAATCAATTGCTTGTAGAAGAAGGCGAGCGCTTGGGAGTTCACTTCAAATTTGAGCATAAATGCACCGATGTAGATTTCCGTACTCAGGAGATCAATTTCCAGACGCCAGAAGGCGAAAAGAAAGTCCTTGCACCTGTGTTGTTCGGATCTGATGGAGCTTATTCTTCGCTTAGACTAGCGATGCAAAAGCAAATTCGCTTCAATTACAAACAAGAATACATCACTCATGAATACAAGGAGCTAACGATCCCGGCAACTGCAGAAGGCGAATTTGCAATGGATCCGAATGCGCTGCATATCTGGCCAAGAGGCAGATTTATGCTGATCGCTCTTCCAAATCCTGATAAGACATTTACCTGTACGCTATTTTTGCCGCATAGTGGCTCCAAAATATGCTTCGACAAAATCAATGACGAGAATGATCTAGAGATCTTATTTTCGAATTATTTTGACGATGCGTACCAAATGATGCCGGATCTGAAGAAAGAGTACTTCGCAAATCCTACTTCAGCTCTGATCAATGTCGAATGCTTCCCTTGGGTACAAGGAACTAGTCTGCTGATGGGAGATGCGAGCCACGCTATGGTTCCATTCTATGGGCAGGGTATGAATTGTGGCTTTGAAGATTGCTCAATTTTGAATGGCTTGATCGATAAGTTTGGGACTAACTCCTGGGATTTAGTGTTTGAAAAATTCCAGAAAAAACGAAAAATAGATACCGACGCAATCTGCCAATTGGCGATGGAGAATTTTGAAGAAATGAAAGATTCTGTGGCTGACCCGAAGTTTGTACTTCGAAAGAAAATAGAGGCCAAGCTATACGAGTTATATCCTAATGACTGGATTCCATTGTATTCTATGGTGACTTTCACCGACATGAGGTATTCAGAAGCTTATACTCAAGGAAAACTACAGGAAGCAATCATGGATCGTGTGATGGCTGATCCGCTGATTACAGAGAATTGGAATAAGCTCGACTACGAGAATATCATCTATAAAATGGAAACAGCAAAAGCGGTGTAGTCTTTTATCACGGAGTCTGCTGAGTTCAGGCAGAGAAGGAAAAACAGGTTCAGATCATAGATTTGAACCTGTTTTTTTGTCTCAAATTTGCCGCTGTTCAAGTCTTCAGGAATAGGTAATTTTATACGTATTCAGAAGTGGCAATGGTATTTGAAACCGCAAAGCGTTCAAAGTTCACGCAAAGAAGTCACAGAGAAATATCATTGGTACGCAACAATCTATCTCATTTCACATAATCTTGCTTCTGGAGAAGCAGGATAACATTGCCAGTTGCGCTCTCTGCGAAAAACTCTGTGACCATTGTGGTAAAAAAAAGCTAATAATTTCTCAACGCCTTCCATTTTTTTATAGCACCGTCCTAAACTGCCTTAGGAACCTCACATCATTCTCTGTGAATAGACGAAGGTCTTTGATCTGATATTTAAGCATGGCGATTCGCTCGATGCCCATACCAAAGGCAAAGCCAGTGTATTTTTTAGCATCAATTCCACAGTTTTCCAACACATTTGGATCCACCATTCCTGATCCGCCGATCTCCACCCAGCCAGATCCTTTGCAGACGTTACATCCTTTGCCTCCACAGATCAGACAAGTGATATCGATCTCCGCACTTGGCTCGGTAAATGGGAAATAAGAAGGTCTGAATCTTACTTTGGTTTCTTTGCCAAACATCTCTTTGGCAAAGTGGTAAAGTGTATTTTTCAAATCAGCAAAACCTACATTCTCGTCGACATACAGACCTTCCACTTGGTGGAAAATACAATGTGCACGCGCTGATATAGCTTCATTTCTGTATACTCTTCCCGGAGAAAGAGTACGTATAGGAGGTTTCTGATTTTCCATCACACGCACCTGTACTGATGAAGTATGTGTTCTGAGTGCTATATCAGGATTCTTTTCGATGAAAAATGTATCCTGCATTTCACGAGCAGGGTGATTTTCCGGAAAATTTAAGGCTGTAAAGTTATGCCAGTCATCTTCGATCTCTGGCCCTTCAGATAGATTGAATCCAATACGCTCGAAGATCTCGATAATTCGTTGACGAGTAGCTGTCAGCGGATGAATACCGCCGAGACTTTGATTGGAAGGAGGTAATGTTAAGTCTATATCAGCGGCTTTAGACTTCTTATTTGTTTGACTTATTCTCTCGATTAACTCTTGGAACTTCTCTTCGGCAAGTTGCTTGACGCCATTTACCAACTGTCCATAGGTTCTTTTCTCCTCATTAGGCACTTTTCCCATGTCTGCAAAAAGCTCTCCCACCACAGATTTTTTAGAGATATACTCCATTCTGTAGGTTTCTAACTCTTCTGGGCTATTGGCATCTGCTGCTGCAATAGCGGCCTTAATTGATTCGATTTTCTCTTGGTACATGGGATTCAAATTATTCGAATGGCAAAGCTAAGGCTTTTGGGGTCTTTTGGAAAGCCTAAAGGTTGACTTTAGGTTTTGATAAGCTAGAAATTCAAAAACCATGTGATGTCTTGAAGTAAAAGGACTGAAGATAAATGAACTGATTAATGTGCTCATGATCTCGTTAATCGAATATAATAATATGTAGTATTTTTTACATCACTAAATCCAGACTTGCAAAAGCGCTCGTATCTCATCCCAAATAAAGAAACCAAAAAAAATTCAAACTAATACGATTATGAAAATTCAAAATTTCTTCAAAATGGCTTTCGCAGCCTTCATTTTTCTTTCTGCAAACATGGCTTTTGCTCAAATGGAAAAAACAAAAATGGTTGGTGGCGCAGAAATGTATCCTTCTAAAAATATAGTGGAGAATGCAGTGAATTCTGCGGATCACACCACATTAGTAGCAGCTGTAAAGGCAGCAGGTTTAGTAGAGACATTACAGGGAGCAGGACCTTTCACGGTATTTGCTCCAGATAACATGGCTTTTGAGAAACTTCCTGCTGGAACAGTAGAGACGCTTTTGAAGCCAGAAAATAAAGCGACACTTCAGGCTGTCCTTACATACCACGTAGTTGCTGGTAAAATGGGATCTAAAGAAATTGCTGCTGCGATCAAAAAAGGAGATGGTAAAGCTGTTCTTACAACCGTTCAAGGCGGAAAGTTAACTGCTTGGATGAAAGGTAAAGACCTTTATATCACTGACGAAAATGGTGGCGAATCCAAAGTTACTATATCGGATGTATGGCAGTCAAATGGCGTGATACACTCTGTAGACTCAGTGGTTCTTCCTAAAAAGTAAGTTGTTGGTCACCCAATTGCTAAGCCGGCTCCTGATGGAGTCGGCTTTTTTGTGTCTTTAAATTCCAATAGTACAATCCGCAGTATTTTTGAGATAAATATTTATACCTGAAACATCTACAATATCACAGGAAAAGTTATCACGAACTGTATTGTTTTTAAAAATATTGGGATTAGCCCCCTCGTCAAGGGATAAAGAATAAATTCCGTACATAAAATTATTGGAAATTTCATTCCCTGTAACTTCATTTCCAGAATTGAAATCCGTGATTAAAAGACCTATAGTTCCATCACTTATATTATTGTTCTTGATTTGGTTATTATCACTGCTAATAAAATGATTGGAGTTTACTCTACTAATTAAAGCAATTCCTCCTCCGAAAAAGCGTTCTCTATAAAAAGCGTGAAGGCTTACAGTATTATTTTTTATTGAATTTTCATCTAGATTTCCTATAAAACTAATTCCAGAAATAAAGTAACTGTTTACATAATTAAAGGAAATATCATTTTTTTGACTTATTCCCTCATAATTATCATCCGTCATTAAAGTTATACCATTACCGGTTCGAATAATCTTATTTTTATGAATAATCGACTCATTAGTATTCCCTAAGAGGATTCCATAATTATTATAAAAAGGAAAATCTTCTATCTCATTTTGGCTGATTCTTAGCTTATCTGCTTTGTATGAAAAAATTCCATTTATAGCGCCATGTAGCTTAATTTTAAAATTTTGAATAGTAGTTTCATCAGCATATTCATTTAAAATGAATCCTCCGATTAATACAACATCTCCGATTGCTTTTATTTTAACACCTGGTTTATTAATATAAATTTCCTCATAATATTCCCCGGAGCTTACCATTACATGTCCCCCATCGCAAACATTATCCACTGCTTCCTGAATACTGGAGAAATCCAATGGAACTTTAACATTGGAATCACAGCCTTTCTTCAAATGGGTAGCATTGGCCAATCTTTCCTGATTCTTTTGCTCATAAAATTTCATTTTCAATTCAAGATTAGAAAAGTCAATTTCAAGTTCAGGTTTTGCCAACTCAATCTGGTCTTTTTCCTGAAGCAAGTTATCATTTTGAGATAGGTCCGTACAACTTGCCATAACCATTATGACAAGTCCAAAAAAACACACATTTTTCATGATTATAAGTTTAAATAATTAACGTTAATTCAAATTAAAAAGAAATATTTCAATTTTGCCTGTGATTATTAACAAATTTATTTCTTTATGACTGATTAGCTGATTATTCGTACATGTTGCCTTAAATGTATCTTGTCTTTAAAAAATTGTCGTAAGAATGATTTTAGATTTCAAGTAGAAGAAAATCCTACTGAATAATTAGACCCTGTATAGGGTTACTCCAATAAGACCTTCGAGATTTTAAAAACAGCAATCCCAGGATTTTCATCGGTAGTGAGTCCATAGATTTCATGGGTCTGTTCGTTTATGGAAATTTGAGAAACTGATCTATCTAGTATAAATCTCCATTTAGGATTACCTTCTAAATCAAATACCCGAATTTCTTTAGCAGTTAGTCCAGAATTAGAGTAGTCTAAAGGAGAGTACCCTGAATAGAGAGCAAAAATATATTGTTCGGATATGGAAATTCCTTGATATTTAGTTGGAACATCGGGCGCAAAACTTAGCATTCCACCAAATTTACTTTCATGATATTCAAATTCCGGAAGCTTTGTACCTGATCCTATAACTGAAATAAAATTGGCTGTGTGATAGTCGAATATTTCCAATAAGTCTCTATAAACACTTGCTATGACATAAATTCCAATAGTAGGATTTCCACCGAATCGCCCACCGTTAAGTAGACTAATTTGAAAATTTTTTAGCTCAGGTTTTTCTTTTAATCTTTCATGCTTTCCGTATGTACCAATCAGCTTTCCCTCAGGGACAAATTCCAGTATTTTATTTTCATTCTCCCTTGGAGACCCCAAGTAATTTCCGTTTGGAGCTAATACTAGGCTTATGGGCCCCATACTTGGATCTGTGATTTTCCGATCACTACTGGCTAAAAGAATAGTGTCATTAAATAAAAAAGTTGAGATCTTTCTGTTATTGTAATCATATACCCAAAAATTATCTGGGTCTTTCGAACCTATAAATTCGGGTATAGCGGTTTCTAATGGACCTTTTCCATACCTTCCTTTAGGTTTGTCATAAGTCCAATCTTTAGAATTGATTATGTGAATTCGTGGAAACTCATCTGGGACATTATGGTATTCACTTATTAGTACCATATCTCCTTGTAGCGCCAAACTTGAAGGATTGATTATCTCCTCAAAATAGTGCTTTTCAGAACTAAGTTTGATCTCCTCAAAATCATTTACTTCTATTGTTATCGTAGATTCATTCTCAGATTCTGATACACAAGAACAGAAGATGAAAACTAAAGAAAATAAATATAGACCCTTCATGTACCATGTAATTTAGTTAAAATACTAATTTTTAGTAGAAAAGATAAAAAAAAACCGACTGAATTTATCCAGTCGGTTTGATATTTTAGAATACAGATGGGACTATTACCAAGTTCTGCTACCTCCGCCTGGAGGGCCTCCTCTTTGAGGGCGATCAGATGGCGCAGCATCACTCTTAAATTTACCAATGATATAAGTAAATGTAAGTAAGCCATAGCGTGTCAAAACATTAGTATAGACATCCGATACCGATACATCAGAGATCGTACGTGAGATACTAGTATTCTGATTCAACAAGTCAAAGATGACTAATTTCACTTCAGCCTTATTGTTCTTAGCAAATCTGTAACCCGCTTCAATGTTCCATAGCCATATTGACTGATTAAATCCATCAGAAAGACCACGATATAAGCTATTACTTACTGTATTTCCCACAAATAATTTTCCATCATTTGGAGAATAATAAAGTTTCAAATTTGATTCTTGAATGTAATAGTTATTATCTAAGGTTTCTTGCAAGCTTGAATTAACGATCGTGTAAGTACCTGTGGTACCAAGAGTAAAGTCAAAATCCTTACTTATGTTAGAAGTAAATGAAACTCCTTGACCTAAGTTAGTATTATCATTAATGTTTTTAAGTCCATTAATAATACCAGGAGATCTTGTGAAAGACACTCTAGTATTTAAGGTAATGTTCGTTTTGATGCCCTTGATTGGTGTACCATAGTTCATGAACATGCTCGCATTGAAATTACCATCCAAATTGACGGGCTGAGTTATCTGTCCACCTGGAGCAAGACGAATATCGTTATTGATCAACGTATCGGTAGATGCGATGTAGGTACTCGTACCTATATAATTATCTGTAGATGTAAAGTTTGCAAACACGAAGAACGAACTGTTTTTCTCCAAATTAAATCTACCAATGTTAGCATTTAGGTTCTGCGCATAACTTTGACTTAAGTTTGGATTACCTACACTTAGACTAAGTGGATTTTGGTTATTAACGACATTTTGAAGCTGCGTTACAGATGGCTCATTTGTGCTAGTTCTATATCTGAATCTAAAATTTAACCCCGACTCTCTATTTCTATAGCTAAGATTAGCACTTGGCAATAAGTTGTTGAAATCTTTGACAAATACTCCTTCAGTAGGGAAGAAAGATTCATTGTCAAGCTTTGCATATTGATAATCCAAATTCAAGTTCACATTCCAACCGTTGCTATTGTACGCATAACCTGTTCTTAATCTCTGAGTAATGAACTTGTTCTCAAAGTCATTACTTAAAGCAGTATCTAGAACAGTAATATTTTCATTGTTTAGTACTCTTGTCCTTTGGTCTGAATCAGTTTTAGTATTACTAATCTGATAGCCAAAAGTACCAATTGACTTTTCTCCTAATGGTTCTGTCAACGTTGCATTCACACGATAGGTAAATCCCTTAGAGATCAAATCTGTCTGTTGTAGGGTAGTATCAAATAAATTCCTGTTATAATCTTTACTAGTTCCACCTAAATCAGAATCTTGGTCACTGTTATTCCATGAAGTATTTATATCTGTAGAAAGTGTTCTTCCTTTTTTATCAAATTTATAACGGTAAGTTATGTTATTTGAAAGGCTAAAAGAACTAGATAAAGCATCTGTGATAGAACGCAAAGAAGAAAGTGAATCTGTATCATTTGCCAAAGTCAAAGCATCCCTGTCACTATAGGTATTACCTGTTCTATAAGAGAAAGTAGGACTGATAACCAAGGAATTTTTATCGTTCAAATCTGCTTCGATTCTAGCATTCGCTCTGTGATTGAAATTTTCTACAAAGTTAATCAGACTTTCTTGATAATTTTGAGTTGTTGTCTCGTTGATTACTGTCTGACGATTAGTGGTTTGACGCAGTGTGTTTTGTGTATTATTGAAGAAATAACTTCCAGTGAAGTTAACTTTAGGTCCAAATTTGTCACTAAAATTGAGTCCAAATGCATTTGTTGTAATTGTACCTGTATCATTTCCTCCATAGAAATTACTATTTCCACCACCGGATCCTCCACGGCTACCTCTACCTCCTCCTCCAGAAGCATTTGCATTTACCCCAGCAAGGTCATCACTGGAGAAATTCTGTTGGTTTATATTATTAAATAGTCCTAACACGGATACTCTTCTATCTCCACCAAAAAGATTTAAACTACCACCAGCGGTATACCTATCGTCAGTACCATATCCACCATATACTCTGCCGAATTGACCATTTTTTCTATCCTCTCTCAAAATGATGTTGATCGTCTTAGTGTAGGTTCCATCATCAAATCCAGTCAAACGACTTTGATCAGATCTTTGATCCAGAATTTCTATTCTATCTATAGCATCTGCTGGTAAATTTTTCAAGGCAATATTAGGATCGGAACCGAAGAACTCACGTCCATCTACTAAGATCTTTTGTACAGATTCACCTTGAGCTTGTACTTCACCGTTGGAGATGGTAACACCCGGAATTTTCCCTATCAAATCCTCAGCCATACCATTTTCTTTTGTTTTAAAGGCGCTCGCATTGAATGAAGTAGTATCACCTCTCATCTCACCAAGAGGATTCTGCCCTTGAATGATCACTTCTCCTAATACCTGTGCATCTTCCACAAGCGTCAGTACTCCTAGATCGATAGGATCTCTCCCTGAATGCGTACGGCTAATGGTCACATATCCTATAAATT
>NZ_MSSV01000054.1 GCF_002150505.1 Algoriphagus ratkowskyi | reverse complement strand
ACCGCTACTGTGTCAGCACCTATAGTGATCAATGTAATTGAAAAAGCTAACGAAGCTCCGAAAGTGACTATCACTGCTCCTAGCACAAACTCCCAGTTCATCCAGGGTGACAATATCTCCATTACATCAGTAGCAACTGACACTGACGGTACAATCTCTAAAGTGGAATTCTACAATGGAACTACTTTATTGGGAACTGACACTTCTGCGCCATACAGCTTTGACTGGACAAATCTTCCTATTGGAAACTTCTCCATCACTGCTAAAGCAACCGATAATAAAGGAGCAGCAACTGTGTCAGCACCTATAGTGATCTATGTAATTGAAAAAGCTAACGAAGCTCCGAAAGTGACTATCACCGCTCCTGGCACAAGCTCTCAGTTTATCCAGGGTGACAACATCTCCATTACTTCAGTTGCAACTGACACTGATGGAACAATTGCCAAAGTCGATTTTTACAACGAAACTTCTTTACTGGGAACTGACACTTCTGCGCCATACAGCTTTGACTGGACAAATCTTCCTATTGGAAACTTCTCCATCACCGCTAAAGCAACAGACAATAAAGGAGCAGCAACTGTGTCAGCACCTGTAGTGATCAATGTAATTGAAAAAGCTAACGATGCTCCGAAAGTGGCTATCACTGCTCCTAGCACAAACTCCCAGTTCATCCAGGGAGATCAACTTAGCATCACTGCAAATGCTACCGATTCAGACGGTACAATTGTTAAAGTCGATTTCTACAATGGAACTTCTTTACTGGGAACTGATACTTCTGCGCCATACAGCTTTGATTGGATTAATCTTCCTATTGGAAACTTTTCCATCACTGCTAAAGCAACCGATAATAAAGGAACCGCTGCTGTTTCATCACCTGTAGTGATCAATGTAACTGAAAAAGCTAACGAAGCTCCGAAAGTGACTATCACTGCTCCTAGCACAAACTCCCAGTTTACCCAGGGTGACAACATCTCAATTACTTCAGTTGCTACTGACACTGATGGAACAATTGCCAAAGTCGATTTCTACAACGGAACTTCTTTACTCGGAACTGATACTACTGCACCATACAGCTTTGACTGGAC
>NZ_MSSV01000053.1 GCF_002150505.1 Algoriphagus ratkowskyi | reverse complement strand
CATAATACTGAAAAATAGTTGGTAAAAACCTTATAATAGTACTGATTATCAATTAAATACAAGAGGTTTACTGAAACCAGTTTCAGTAAACTTTTTTTGTATTATGAAAACTCAAAAAAAACAGATGTTGGGCTTGCGGGAATTTGGAGGTTATTCGTTGGGGGAAGCAGGTAGGGAAACAGCGATTTAAATGTAAAAACTGTGGTATTTTCTTCACTCGTAACTCCAAAGAACAGACGCTTCGAAACCGTTTTGTATGGTTTGAAAAATGGGTTATTGAGCGGCAGACTTTTAAGATTCTAAGTCGAGAAAGTGGTCTTTCAAAAGACACACTTCAACGTATTTTTTACGAATATCTTTCCCGCTCTCCTTCAGTTAAAATCATCAAGCGCACGTCGGTAAATCTAAGGATGGATGCGACATATTTTAAGCGTTTCTGTCTGGTCTGCTATCAAGATAATGAAGATGGATATACTCAGCTTATTAGGTTTTCGAATGGGGAACATTATGAAGAGATCAAAGAGGATCTTGACAACCTCTTACGCTTAGGAATACAGCTTGAAAGCATCACCACTGATGGTCATAAAAGCATTCTAAAAGCTATTAAAAAGTCTCTTCCTGATGTGATTGTGCAGCGTTGTTTAGTGCATATTCAGCGTATGTGCTTGATCTGGCTCACAAAATACCCTAAACACATTGCCGGACAAGAGCTTCGTCGGCTAGTGCTTATGCTACTTCAGATCAAGACTTCAAACGATCAGTTATCCTGGAAAAGAGCACTGGACGAATGGCAAAAACGATACAAGGATTACCTCAATGAAAAAACATTTAATTCCGAAACAGGGAGATATTGGTACACGCACAAGTTGCTGAGAAGATCGCATCAGACTATTAAAAGGGCTATGCCTAATATGTTTCATTACCTCAGCAATCCTAAAATCCCAGCCACAACAAACGGCATAGAAGGGTACTTTAGCCATCTAAAAAACCACCTAGATATACACCGCGGTCTGAGTCTAAGACACAGGATAGACTTCATCAAATGGTATGTGTTTTTGTCAAATAAAAAATGAGTTTTCAAAGCCATAAAGCATATCAAAAAAAGTAAGGTCTGGCAAAAAATCACCAGACCTCTTTTTTCGTTTATGCGCTGACTTTATTGCTGACAAGTTGGTCTCCACCAGAGCCTGTTTCCTCTTCAAATCGACACTGGATATTAAGAAATTATCTCATTAAAGTCACCAACTATTTTTCAGTACATTA
>NZ_MSSV01000052.1 GCF_002150505.1 Algoriphagus ratkowskyi | reverse complement strand
TGTCATTCCCTGATATAAGTTGACCGTTTTTAAAGTTACTTTAAAATGTTAAAAACAGGAAAACGGATCAATTCACGTCGCGTCTTTTCAGATGAATTCAAGCGTAAATTGGTAAGTGATTATGAGAGTGGAGTAATGTCAGTGCCTCAGATGGAGCGTCATTACGGGATTTCAAATAGATCTATTTACAAGTGGATTTACAAATTTTCCACTTATAATGAGAAAAATATCAGGATCGTGGAGATGAAAGATAGTCAGACCCATCGAGTGAATGAACTCGAAGAAAAAGTCAAGGAGCTAGAGCGAGCCGTAGGTCAGAAGCAGATTAAGATTGATTATCTGGAAAAGATGATTGATCTGGCCAAGGAAACCTATTCAATCGACATTAAAAAAAACTCCAACACCTCACCCTCTGGTGGTTTCAATCCAATAAGCAAGCGATGAGTTATTCACTGAATGAATTATATCGTACTGTTGGAGTAAGCAAACAGGCTGTTCAGCAAGCTAGAATACGGCAAGAATCCTTTGACAGGGAGTTGTTCGAACTGGTTTCTTTAGTAGATCAGCTCAAAGAAGAGCATCCTGGGTGTGGGGTGGAAAAGATGTATTATACCCTAAAACCCAGTTGGATGGGAAGGGATAAGTTCTGTGAAGTTTTTCTAGAGCTAGGCTATGGTGTTCAGCGCGTCAGAAACTACCATAGAACCACTTTCAGGGGTGAATTGCACTATCCCAATCTAATTGAAGGAATGAGCGTGAGCCGTCCATTTCAGGTAATTCAAAGTGACATTACCTACTTCAGTCTGGGGCAGGAGCATTACTATCTGATATTCATCATTGATGTGTATACCCGATTGATCGTCGGATATGCGGCCAGCGATCACATGCGTACTGAAGCGAATAGTGGTGCACTGAAAATGGCATTGAAAGTAATGGAATACCAACCTTGGGGTATAATCCATCACTCGGATCGAGGATCACAGTATGGGAGCCATGAATATACCCAGCAGTTGGATTCTAACAATATCCGGATCAGTATGGGTGTAGTAGCTTGGGAGAATGCGTATGCAGAACGTGTCAATGGTATTATAAAAAACGAATACTTGAAACGATGGGAAATAAAAGACTTCAAGGATCTAACCAGAAAAGTAGCGAAAGCGGTCAACCACTACAACGAAAAAAGAAAGCACCGTGCGTTTAACATGCGTCATACTCCTATGAGTTTTTATAAAAACTTGATAGATTTACCTACCCAAGAAAGACCGACGGTGAGTATTTATACCCAAGGAAGGAAAAACTTCGAAAGGGCATCTAGCCCCTTCGAAGTTTACCCAAGAGAAGAACCTCTGGCTCATGTATGCCCGATGGAAATAAATAAATGTTGAACCAAACGGTCAACGCTATTTAGGGATGGAC
>NZ_MSSV01000051.1 GCF_002150505.1 Algoriphagus ratkowskyi | reverse complement strand
ACCAGAAGTTTTATTTTCCATTATATTTTTCGATGTAAGCGAGTAATTTTTCTGAATCCAATTCAAAATTTTCAGTTATAACATTAGATTCAGCAAGAGAAAATATTAATTCATTTCTGCTAATAATTTTACTATTACTAAAACTCTTATTTACAGTTTTAAATTCAATATTACTTTTCCACTTTTCGTCTTCTTTATATATATTTCCAATAATTAACTTTTCATTATTTAAGTTTAATATTTCAAAATAATTTCCGCTTTTAATGTAATTAAACGCGTGTTTATCATTTAATACTATAATATTTGGATTATCTTTTGGAAAATTTACCTTAGTTATAATTTGTTTTTCCTCTTTTTTACTTACACCTTGTTTTTGAGTACCACAACTTAATATTGTTAGTATTGATAAAAAGTAAATAATTTTTTTCATTTTGTTATTTGAATTAATTGTTAGTGTTTTCTTGAAGTAGATCGTTTCTGCATCAAAATTTCTGGTAACGTTTTGAAAATTTGTGCAGAAATGGCATTACTTGCAGAACCGTTGTCGCACCCCACAGACCTAAATAATTAACGAAAAACCTGAGTTGAACCACCGTCAGCCATTTTTGTGCAAATTTGCTGTTATAAGCTGGCGTATTTTGCCTTTTATTTTTTAAATTTTCTATTTAAATAGTTCAATACAGTCTGCGCAGAATTTACTACAAACATTGCTTCGTCGTCTTCCAATAATTCTTCATTTGGATGGGATAAACTTGCTTTATTTCTAATTGGATTTAACTTGTCAAGTGTATTACTAAAGGAACTAATAATTTGGTCAATATCATTTTGTCTTGGTCCGCCTAATTGTAATTTTGGGTGGTTTGCTTTCAGCTTTTTAAATATTTGTGTTAAATTATCATCGTTTGCCAATGCTATTCCATCTTGCTTGCAAACTTCTTTCAGATATCCATGTAATGCCGTATGAATTCTGTCAACACCACTTGTCGCTCCGTTTTTTTCTATTAAAATTTTTGTGTCTTGAATTGCTCGTTCAACAGTTTCATTAGTTATAATTAATTGTTCGTGATTAACACCTTTAACTCCATCAAGTCTCCTAATTAAATCATTAATATCATTTGCAACTTTCTGCTTTATTTGCCTAACATCTTCTGGGAAAAAGTCAATAGGATATTTTTTGAGGACACCTTTCAATATTTTGCTTTGTGTTGGCTCATCTGAGTTTTCAAGAATAGCTAGAAATTTTTGTCTTGTTGTTCCCTCATATCCTGCAGGTGTGATATTTAAATCGCAGAAATAAGGATAAAATTCTTCGTGTGTTCTGTATGAAAAATCGCCAAGATACCCACCGCTTACACCAATGTAAGAGTTTGTTATCATAAAAATTTCAGGTTTTGTCAGCATTTTGAGTTTTATAGTTGATGTTTAGGAACGCTTGC
>NZ_MSSV01000050.1 GCF_002150505.1 Algoriphagus ratkowskyi | reverse complement strand
GCACTAAACCTGCGGTAGTTTCTTCGATTAACAGCCGGAAAGAGGTAACTTTTTAATTCATTCTTAACCTCATATCAATCATGAAAAAAAAGAAAACCTCATCCAGACTGCTTGTTCTAATGTAACAGGTTTTGCTGAACTGCTTGCCAAGTTTGAACAAAAAGTTGTAGTCGCCGGCAAAAGTCAAAGCACGCTTTCAAACTATGCTAGACATCTGGCAAAATTGGCCATCCACTTCAATGAATTACCCACTGAAGTAGATCCCGACCGGATCAACGATTATCTACATCTGGTTAAGCGTAGTCATAACACCCCTTCGGATTCTTACTTCAAGTTTACTGTTTACGCCCTTCGGTTTGCTTATCGAATCGAAGGGATGAAGGACAAACGGATCGAGCTTCCAACGATCAAGCGAAGCAAAAAGCTTCCAGTTGTGTTGAGCCAAGAAGAAGTCCGTCGCTTGCTTAGAGCTCCCAAACTACTTAAGCATCGAATATTAATCGGCCTTCTTTATGGTTGTGGACTTCGCTGCTTTGAGGTTAGAAACCTGAGGATTGCCGACCTGGACTTTGATAGAAAAATGCTTCATGTGAAGGATGGTAAAGGCAAAAAGGATCGCTATGTTCCACTGGCTGACATCCTGATCCGTGGACTAAAAGACTATCTAAAGGCAGAACAGCCGAATGAGTGGGTGTTCAACAGCAAAGATCAGGAGATTGTAGGTCGTGTAGGCGGAGATTTTGATTCCAGATATTCCCAGCGTGGAGTACAGTGGGCAGTCAATGAAGCTAAGAAAAAGGCAGGCATCAGCAAGCCCATGAGCGTGCATACGCTCCGTCACACCTTTGCTACTCATTTACTGGAAGAGGGATTGGATATCCTGACAATCAAAGATCTATTGGGGCATGAATCCATCGACACCACAATGATCTACTTACATGTGGCCCAGACTGAAAAATTCCGTGCCTTCAGTCCGCTAGACAGACTCTACCTGTCCAGAAAGTGAATGCCCACTTTGAAGTGGCCCATGTTCTCAGGCAGCATTGGACAGAGGTGGAAAACCATCCACAGATCAACAGGTGGCAGCTTCGGACTTTGTCTGCATTAAAACGCTGCCGTACTGCAGACCTCGGCGGACATGTAGATGCATGCACCGAATGCGGAACAATACGTATTAGCTACAACAGTTGTCGGAATAGGCATTGCCCGAAGTGTCAGGGTAAAAACAGGGAGGACTGGATCGCCAAGCGGGAAGCCGAGCTGCTTCCCGTTCCCTACTTCCATGTGGTGTTTACCTTGCCGGAAACCTTAAATCAGCTGGCGATTTATCAACCCAAAGCAGTCTATGACAGTCTGTTTGAAGCATCTTGGCAGACAGTTCGCTGCTTTGCCAAAGACCCGAAGCATTTGGGAGCCAAAGCAGGAATGATTGCTATTCTGCATACCTGGGGTCAGACTATGTCGCTTCATCCACATCTACACTGTATCGTGCCGGGAGGAGGACTGACTAAAAAGGGTAAATGGAGGACAGCGAAAAGCAAGGGTAAGTTCCTCTTCCCGGTGAAGGCTATGAGCAAAGTATTCCGGGCGAAGTATGTGAAAGCACTCAAGTCAAGGATCAACCCCGATAAGGAACTGATTAGTGCACTGTTCCAAAAAGAATGGGTGGTATTCGCCAAGCGGCCTTTTGGACACCCAAAAGCGGTATTGGAATACCTGGGTAGATACACCCACAAGGTGGCTATCTCCAACCATAGGATTCTGGAGATTGACCAAAAGCAAACTACATTCAGTTACAAAGACTATCGACAGGGAGCTCAGAAGCTGGAGATGAGTATAGATAATCTGGAGTTTATCCGCAGATTTACTATGCACATCTTACCAAGAGGATTGGTACGGATTCGGCACTTCGGCCTCCTTGGAAGCTCAGCCAAAAAAGTGAGCATTCCACTGATCCATCAGGAACTGGGAATCTCAATTCCAGAGAAAGAAGCTAGAATACTCGAAGTCTATAATCCAAGATATTGTGCTTGCTGCGACAAAGAAACCATGGTCAGCATCCAGCGAATCCCCAAACGCGGGCCACCAAAGGCAGTCTTTTCTTCTGTTCCAACCCAATTCTAATTTCTGATTTTGATCGGGCTGGCGAAGCTATGCCCAAACCACAAAAAAGCCGATCCAAAACGTGTCTGGAAGGGCTGAAAATGACCTAATCTTTTTGATTCGATATTGAATCTGATAGTAGAATTTAC
>NZ_MSSV01000005.1 GCF_002150505.1 Algoriphagus ratkowskyi | reverse complement strand
TTATTTCAATTTTAACAGAAGGAATATTTGGTCTTACTATTTCAAACTGTCCTTTTGCGTCCGTCACAGTTCCCGACAAAAGTGAATCTGTAACGGTTTTGATTAATACGTTTGCTCCAGCCATTGTAATCTTAGCACTGCCGTCCATGACAGTTCCTGTAAGTTTTCTTTCCGGACGATCTTGACCAGTTGGTCGCTGTCCATAGGCTGATGTGGCCAATAAAAGGCTAAAAATCAATAAAATAACTAAGTAGTTTTTTTTCATAAGTCTGCAAATTTCTACCTCTTTGACCTAATAGCAAGGTCGAAGGTTTAGTCTGCACTTAAAGAAAAATAAGAGTGGATACTCTAAAGGATAAAAGGTGTTTTATCGATTTAAAGGTTAAAATACCTAAATTTTACCCATAATGTCTGCATACGCAATTCCGTAATGGCTATTGTTATAAACAGCCTGGCCGTTTTTTATCAATAGTACTTGTGGGGATTCATGTGCAACACGAAATTCCTTTGCTACCAGATCTGATAAATCCCGGCTAGCAATCAGGTCCAAAAAATAGGGTGTCACTTTCTCGTTGTCAACATCTTTCCACTTTCTAAGTAGTCGATCCAAGGACATACTGCTAATCGAACATCGGGTACTATGCTTGAAAATCATAACAGGTTTTGCTTCGCTAAGTGCTTTGATTTCCTGTATTTGGCTAGCTTCTGTGAGTTTATTCCAATTCATTTTGGCGATTTTATATTTTTGGGGCAATAGTTGTAGATGAATGATCACCCATTGAAAACCAAACTTCATTTATGAAAATACAGTTCCGTCTGCGATTTATAAATTTTCCAATACCTATAGTCTTATTAGGTCTTGTTTTATTTTCATGTAAAAGCATAAACCCTGCGGCTAATCTAGGATTAAGTACTCCTCCTCCGCCTGCCACTACTGAGGTAAATGTGCCTTTAAAAATCCCAAAAGAAACATTAAGTAAACTCTTAAATAGTCAAATTCCAACGCTGCTGCTTCAGGAAAAAGGAATGGATATGGGAAGTGGTATGACTGGCGATTTGCAGTTGAAAAGAAATGGGCAGATCTCCTGGATTGCACTGGATAGTCAACGTATTCAGCTATCTGTACCTATTAATGTTCTGGGACAAGTAGGCTTAAAACCAAAAGGATTAGGAAGCTTATTCCAATCCAAGTTACCTTTGAATGAAGATTTTACCCCTATTTTTGTTATTGATCCGGTTATCAATTCTAATTGGAGTATAGGAGCCGAAAGTTTTGAATTGATGGATTTGGGCGGAAATCTGGCAATTGATGTATTGGGTATGCAGGTCGATTTAAGTGGTTTGCTGAGCAAAGAAATAAGAAAATGGGGAAATCAAAATCTAACAGGTGGTAAAGAGATAGCATCTTTAAAAACTTTGGTAGATCTGGCTTGGGCTCAGGTAGGAAAGCCTTTTTCTATTGATTGGATAGGAGGCAATACAGCATTTTCTATCCAACCCCAAGACTTGAAAATCAAAGAGTTCTTCGATGCAAATCAGGATTATAATCTTTGGCTTGGCATGGACGGTAAGATAAATTCTCATCCAGCAGATGCTGCACCTTCTCGTTCTTTCCCACTTCCAGAATTGAGCCCAAATGACAACTCAACGAACGAATTAGAAATCCTAATTCCATTAACGGTAAAATATTCTACTCTTGATGAGCTGCTAAAGGAAAATTTGGATGGTAAAGCCATTCGTGTGGATAAAAAAACAACCCTGATTCCATCAAATATTAAGACTCAAGCCTTTGGAGATTTATTGGCTGTAAATATGGACTTCACTGCAGAGCAGACTAACGGGAAAATATTGAGCGGAACACTTTTCGTGGTGGGCCAACCAGAATATAATGCTGCTAGCCAAAGTTTGGTTTTTGAGGATATCAATTTCAAAATGGAAAGTGGAAGTTTGGGTGCGCAGACAGGTGTAGGGCTGAAAAAGCGGAAAATCATTCGAAGCATTGAAACTAAAGCCGTTTTTCCAATTGGAGATGTATTAGCTGAAAGTTTGGGAAGTATCACAGATCGTCTTGGATTAAATACTCCGATCGCAGAATTCAAAATAGCTGATCTTATCATCGAGCCTTCTGGATTTTATCCTATGGCAAAAGAATTGGTAATTCATATGAAAGCCAGTGGGGAAGTCGATGTAAAGTGGAAATAAAAAAATCAAGCTTGTTGAAGAATATACATTTTTGAAAGTGTAGTTTCAACTAGTTCTTGACTTGCTAAAATCCTTTTCTGGTCAACTGTCCAAAGTTTGTAATCCCTTTACCCTGAGCTATCTTTAAAAATTTAAGAAAAAGCTGCGCAGTCAAAAATGCATCCCCAGCAGCAGTATGACGGTCTTCTGTTGGAATCTGATAGCGTTTACATAGCGAATCTAGCCCAAAGTCACTAGGATTGATCTGACTACGATCTGCATGCGGCCCCAGCTCTAGCCGTATTGCCATGGTCATGGTATCTATCATAGGGTTTGGCAACTTCTCTAGTCCAAACGGCCTGCAAGCTTTTTGCATCATTTCTGTATCAAAGCCGATATGATGTGCCACTAATATCGAATTACAGAAGTACTCCAAGCTTTGATTTGCAAAATCCCTAATCTGAATCTGGTTTTCACGTTGGACCAATCCATGAATTGAAGCAGTTTTTTTTCCTGATTTCGGAGATGTTGGATAAAGCTCGATAGCTGTCTCGATCTGAATTGCGGCATTTCGAATTTTGACTCCTCCAAAAGACAACACGTAATCCTCTTTTATCGAAAGGCCTGTGGTCTCAGTATCGAAGACGGTAAACTCCAATTGATCAAGACTTCTAATAGCAGGAATAGGCTTTTGATTTTGGAGGAGAAAGGCCTTCACGAAATCTGCTTTATCTACATGCTTCCCAAAAAGATCCCACCAACTCATGATGGAAAATAGTCTAATTGAAAGCGTACTTTGACGATATTCTGAAGTTCACTGATCGGTGAAAAGGTATTTTTAAGCAATTGACGTTCTAGTTTCCCTAGGTTTTCTGGCTGAATAAATCGCCCATTAGATTGATTTTTCAGCCCTTCAAGCGCGCGGGTACGCATGAGAATTTCGTAGGCTTTCGACGCCTGCTTGAATAAGGCTTCATAATTTGGTTCCAACGCTACCAATCGATCAAATCGCTTAAAGGTGTTGTTCACTCCAATCACCCCATGACTCAAAACCAGCAATCTGGCCAAGTCCGCTAATGGCATCATTGCTCTTGATTTAATATCAAATTCATTTTTATGCTCCCCTGACTTTTCCACCACAAAATCTTTGAAAAAACCAAGAGGGGGTGGATTCATCAGCGCATTGTTTGCCAGGAAATTCAGGAAAACCTTTTTTTTCTGAATCTCTTCATAGATGTGTAAACTGAGCGTTTCTCCCAATCCGAGATTGCCAGCCACAGGTCGAAAATCAAAGAAAATCGTGGAGCTTAGAATGGCCTCCTCAGTCGGTCTGATGATCCATTCGCTGAAATAACTTTTCCATTCGCTCAGCGGCTGCACCCATTTGGGATTGCTGGCCATAATATCTCCTGGACATGGTGCGAACCCACAGGCGAGTAGTACTTCCACCATGGCTGTGCCTAGCTTTAGAAAGTAGGCATGGGCATCTTCAGCAATAGCTTCAGGTACATCTTCGTACACCAAGGCATTGTCTTGGTCAGTCCGGAGGAGTTGCTCTTCTCGACCTTCAGAACCTAGTGAGAGGAAGCAAAATGGAATCTTCCGAAGCACTTCGTCTTCCTTGACAAGTGAGTTCTCTGCAATGCGGAGGGCTTGCTTAATGATGATGTCATTTACCTCAGTCATCACCGAAGCCACAAAATCCATGTTCAACTCATTTTCCAGATAGTAGCGTAGCATTTGCTCTGCTTGGTCACAAATGAGCCTCATTTCTTTCACATCCAAGGTATTCATCAGCCCATGAATCAATACAGCAGGACTATTTCCCATCGAGAGCAGCACGTCGTGATCAGAAATAATCCCACAAACCGGACTCTTGTCAGTACCATCTTCGGTCAGTACCAAATGATGTAAGCGATGCTTAATCATGGTAAGGTATAGGTCTGAAAAAGCAGCATCCTTTCTTCTGGTCAAGATCGGCGTGCTCATAATTTTTGAAGCAACAGTATCAAGTGGAATTCCCTTAGAAACCACTTTGTTACGCAGGTCCTTATCTGTAATTATTCCTAAGGGTTTCATATCTGTTTGGCAAACAACAATACTACTCACGTGCTTTTCACTCATAAGTGCTGCTGCTTTTTGAATCGTATCATCAGGACTGCATATCAATACTTTTTCTGAAAATTTGATTTCTGACTGATCAGAAAAAATCAGTAGCGAATGATCCCTAGATTTAATCTTGAATGCTCCTCTGGCTTTTTGCGATTCAGAAAGATCTTGTCTAACTACAACCTGTCCCGAAGCAAATCCTGCAGCGAAATACAAGGCTACCCGACTATTTTCCTCTAGGACTTCTTCAAAAATAGCTACAGGTATAGCGTATAAAAGACTGTTTTCCTGCACTTCTGCCGTGAGCAAATAAGGTCGCTTTCCCAATAAGGCTAAAACTCCAAAGACGTCTCCCTCATCACATTGATCTCGGATTTCTTCCTGATTTTGGATAGACTCAGTGAGGATTATTGCACCTTCTTTTAGAATGTAAAAGTGAGCTTCGGCAGCTTGGCCTTGACGAAAAAGTGTCTCGCCCTTTTCCAAATAGCGTATTTCCACGGATCCGGCCACTTTTTCCAAAACTTCTTTCGAAAGAAAAGAAAAAGGAGGGAACCGCTTGAGGAACTCGGCCACCCGATGGACGATGACATTCATTATATATGTGGGTTAAAATGTGAGAAATCTAAACGGATCTAGACTTCTCACTTTTGCTAGCTGATTTACTTCCTGCCTTCAATAATCTGACTCACCACTTCCGGATCAAGCAGAGTGCTGGTATCACCCATAGTATCATGTGATCCATCAGCGATTTTTCTCAAAATTCTACGCATGATTTTTCCTGATCTGGTTTTCGGTAATCCCGACACGATTTGAATTTTGTCTGGCTTGGCAATTGGACCAATGATCTTTGAAACCATCTCCTTAATCTCGTTGATCAAATTGTCCTCCGTTCTATTAGTCATATCACAAATAACATAGGCATAAATACCCTGTCCTTTGATCTCATGCGGATAGCCTACTACAGCAGATTCTATCACTTTAGGATGTTCGTTGATTGCATTTTCTACTTCAGCAGTACCCAATCTATGACCCGATACATTAATCACATCATCCACGCGGCCGAGGATTCTATAGTAGCCATCGTGATCACGCTTCACGCCATCACCAGTGAAATACATTCCTTTGTAGGTAGAAAAATACGTTTGCTTACAGCGCTCATGATCACCAAAAATGGTACGGATCATTCCGGGCCAAGGATATTTGACACAAAGATTACCTTCCACAGAGTTTCCAGTAAGCTCATTGCCTTCAGGATCTACGATGCAAAGCTGAATGCCAGGAAGTGGCAAGGTCGCATAAGCCGGCTTAGTCGGTGTAATACCAGCAATGGGTGAAACCATAATTCCGCCCGTTTCTGTTTGCCACCACGTATCTACAATAGGACATTTATTTTTACCTATATGGGTATGATACCAGTGCCAAGCTTCTTCGTTAATAGGTTCGCCAACCGAACCTAATACCTTAAGCGAGCTGAGATCATATTTTTCTATTTCCTCAGTTCCATAAGCTTGCAATGCTCTGATTGCAGTCGGAGCAGTATAGAATATGTTTACTTTGTGTTTCTCTACTACTGCCCAGAATCTACCACAATCTGGAAAAGTCGGTACTCCCTCAAACATTAGGGTAGTTGCACCGGCTAAAAGTGGTCCATATACGATATATGAGTGACCAGTAATCCAACCTATATCCGCGGTACACCAGTAGACATCACCTTCGGAATATTGAAAGACATTGTCAAATGAATACTGGGAATAAACCATGTAGCCACCAGTGGTATGCACCACACCTTTTGGTTTGCCAGTAGATCCAGAGGTGTAAAGTATAAACAACATATCCTCACTATCCATCTCCTCGGCCACACATTGCTCAGATTCCTCAGCGATCACATCATGCCACCAGAAGTCACGGCCTTCTTTCATCGTCACATCCTGCTTGGTACGCTCGTATACGATCACCGTTTCTACAGATGATTTCTCCAAAGCCTCATCTACTACAGATTTGACGCCGATTTTTTTACTCCCGCGGTAATTACCATCCGAAGTCAGAATAGCTTTTGCTTCGCAATCAACAACCCGATCAGCCAGCGCTGTGCTCGAGAATCCAGCAAAAACAACCGAGTGAATCGCTCCTATTCTTGCACATGCAAGCATTGCAATTGCCGCTTCAGGCACCATAGGCATATAAATAATCACCTTATCTCCTTTGCCTATTCCTTTTCTTTTTAGGGCATTTGCAAAGCGGTTCACTTCATGAAAAAGTTCTCGATAGGTGATTGTCCTTCCTTCCTCATTGGGATCATTCGCTTCCCAGATGATCGCTGGACGATCACCGATAGTAAACAGGTGTCGTTCAAAAATATTTTCAGTAATGTTAAGTTTTGCATCTACAAACCACTTGATCTCTGGCTCTTCAAAGTTCCATTTCAATACCTTGGACCAGCGCTTTCTCCAGTAGAATGAATCTGCAATTTTCGCCCAAAACTCTTCTGGCTGAGCTACACTTTTCTGGTATTCGTAGAGGTATCCGCTGAGGGTATGTATTCTGTCACTCATGATATTCTTGGTTTATTGTTTTCAATTTTGGGTAAACACCCACTAATTTAATGATCCTGTGCTGTACCAGCACCACGAGGGATTCTAATTTCCTGCACCATATCCTGCACCGCTTGAGGTGGAGCCGGGGTAAATTTGGAAACTGTCACACACACAATGAAATTCAGAATCATACCTATAGATCCAATTCCTTCTGGGGATACGCCGAACCACCAGAACTCGGAAGTGTTGGTCTCAGGACTGATAAATTTGAAATAAACGATGTAGCCTATCGTAAATAACAATCCAGTAATCATCCCTGAAATCGCTCCTTCTTTATTGATTCTTGTAGAGAAAATCCCCATGATAATTACTGGGAAAAAAGAAGCTGCAGCAAGTCCAAAGGCAAATGCAACGACCTCAGCAACAAAGCCAGGTGGATTTACTCCGAAATATCCTGCCAATACTATAGCTCCCGCTGCAGCAAGTCGTGCAATTCTTAGCTCTTTTTTCTCTGAAATCTCAGGTCGGAAGGTCTTGAACAAATCTCTAGAGATAGAAGTAGAAATCACTAGCAATAAACCAGCAGCAGTAGAAAGCGCTGCGGCCATCGCTCCAGCTGCAACCAAGCCAACAACCCAGTTTGGTAACTCTGCGATCTCTGGACTCGCCAGTACCATGATATCTCTATCTATAGTCAATTCATTGACTGCAGGATCTGCGACATACTGAACTTTACCATCGCCATTTTTATCATTAACTTTAATCAGGTCAGTTTTTTCCCAGGTGGAAATCCACTGTGGAAGCTCAGAAATGTTCTTTTCAGAAGTAGTGTCTATTGTGTTGAAAATCCCGAAAGCTGCAATAGCAGGAGCTGTGGTGTAAAGAATTGCAATAAATACCAACGCATATCCAGCCGAAAGCCTAGCATCTTTTACTCTAGGAACAGTAAAGAATCGAACGATAACATGAGGCAATCCAGCCGTTCCAACCATCAGCGCCAGCGTGATCATAAACATATCAGTGATGCTCTTTCTCCCCGAAGTGTAAGCTGCAAAGCCAAGCTCTGTAAGAACCCCATCTAATTTATCTAGTAGAGGAGTTCCGTCAGCAATCGATCCACCAAGCCCAAGCTGAGGTATTGGATTACCTGTCAATTGAATGGAAACAAAAATAGCTGGAACCATATAAGCGAAGATCAATACACAATACTGCGCTACTTGCGTGTATGTGATGCCTTTCATTCCACCTAGGACTGCATAGAAGAATACAATACACATCCCGATGACTACTCCCCATTCGATGGGCACTTCCAGGTATCTGGAGAAGACTATTCCTACGCCTCGCATTTGCCCAGCAACATAGGTAAAGGAGATAAACAGGGCACAAATCACCGCAACCACTTTTGCAGTATTAGAATAATAGCGATCTCCTACAAAGTCAGGCACAGTGAATTTTCCGAATTTCCGAAGATAAGGAGCAAGCAAAAGAGCCAGCAAAACGTAGCCTCCAGTCCAACCCATCAAATAAACAGATCCATCATAGCCCGCAAAGGATATAATCCCAGCCATAGAGATAAATGATGCAGCTGACATCCAATCGGCAGCAGTTGCCATTCCGTTAGCTAGAGGAGATACTCCGCCCCCAGCGATGTAAAATTCTTGCGTAGACCCGGCACGAGTCCAGATAGCGATTCCTATATAAAGTGCGAAGGACAGACCTACTAAAATGTAGGTCCAAGTTAAAATTTCCATAGTTTTTTAGCTCAAAAAGTTATTCTTCGTCCACATCAAATTCTCTGTCCAATCGGTTCATTCGGACTACGTAAATGAAAATCAAGATCACGAAAGCGAAAATAGAACCTTGCTGTGCAAACCAAAAACCCAGCTTATATCCGCCAAGTCTAATTTCATTTAATTCATTTACGAAAAGAATCCCGCAGCCAAAAGAGACTACGAACCAGACGAATAGGAGTATAAAAAGAGTTTGGAGATTTTTCCTCCAATAGGCTTTCATTTTTTCATTTTGGGCAGGCATAGTATAAGTTTAAGGCTGAGAACACAATTATCCCTTGAAACTAGTCAATGCATCCATAGGAATGCAAACTGATTGCAAGGAATTACTCGAATTTTTCCTGTATCTACTGGAAAATACCTGAGATTCTAAAGGTACATGGTTGGCTTTCTCACAAGAAACACTTTCCTATCTCTTGCATTCAGCATCTTTTAACTTATAAAAAACTCCGAGAGAATAGCCAAGCCAGCTGCCAGAAAGCTCACGAGCAACTTATTCATTTGGAACTTGTGATGTGGGCTACTTTCAAAAAATATCGTGGTAGAGATGTGAAGAAATCCTCCAGCGACTAAGCCATATAGTATTCCAATGCCCTGCTTTTGTATCAAGCCACTTTCAAATAAAAATGAACTAGACAACATCCCTAGTGGTGAAGCCAAAGCAAAAAGTGTCAATAATATTAAAGTAGTTTTCTTGCTCAACGTACTCGAAAGAACGGCCGCCAAAGCAAAGGCCGCTGGCCCTTTGTGAAGGATAATTCCGAGAAGCACAGTTTTGCTATTGTGCATATGACCAAGTACTTGTTCACTTTGATCTATCAATTCTCCGTGAGATAACAGCGTACCTTCAAGAAATGCATGAATGAACAAGCCAAGCATAATCGTGGTCATGGCTTTACTGCCCTGATGCTCGTGTGTATGAATATGGCCGTGTTCGATGCCGCTAGACCAGAACTCCAGCAATTGCTGTAGCAGAAAACCAATCAGAATGTATAAGCCCATTCTTTTACTATCAAATCCACTGTCAAATAGCTCCGGCAAAATATGGAGTATGGTAATGGCAAAAAGATAGGAACCCGCAAAAACCAAGACAAGGCGGAAGTATTTCTCTCTGAAATTAGGAGCAAAAAACACCAATGATCCTGCGATCATAGCAGTGAAAAAAAGAAGTAAAAATTTGAATTCCATCGGCCGGGGTTACTTTCTTTTTCTAGTGAAAATGAGAAAGTGATAACTCAAGCAAAGGTAATAAAATTCAATAATGTTGCATTTAAAATTAATTTTCTTGCGGGAAAGAAAGGTATGGTTTCAAACTTTCACTCGCAAAAGTCTTAAATCCACCCATCCCATCGTCGTAGATGAGAAAAACTTCAATCTCATCCAAAGCTGAATCCAATGCAATCGCTTTGTCTTTTCCCATCACCATAATGGCTGTAGCATAGGCATCGGCAGTCATGCAATCCTTCGCCAAAACGGTGGCGCTAAGTAATGTGTGGTTGACAGGATACCCTGTGGAGGGATTGATCGTATGAGAGATTTTGACTGAATCCCGTACATAATAATTTCTATAGTTTCCAGAAGTCGCCATACCGCGATCTTGCAGCGCAATGATACTGATGAGATCAGCTGCACTGGCAGATTCCTCGGGACGATTCACTCCAACTTTCCATAACTCCCCTTTCTCATTAGTTCCGTGGGCAACTAGCTCTCCACCGATTTCCACCAAGTAATCTGATATTCCTTTCGAATTCAAAAAATTAGCGACCACGTCTGAACCATATCCTTTTGCGATAGCAGAAAAATCTAGATAAACCCCTGGTACTTTTTTGCGAAGCTGCTTCTGATCAAATTCGATTTTAGTAAAACCAACTGAAGCCAAAAGATTTTTAATATCAACGCTGTCTTTCAATTCAGGTCCACTGGGGCCAAATCCCCAAATATTAACCAAAGGGCCTACTGTAGGATCAAACGCCCCATTCGTGTTTTTATATACCTTTTTGGAAGCTTCTAATACTGGCAGCAAATACGGCAAGTTGAAATTCAATGTATCACCTAGATTAAATCTGCTTAATTCAGAATCTGGAATGTAAGTAGAAAGGTTTTGATTGAATACTACGAGAAGGGAATCAATGGAGGTTTGAAGGTCGCGACTTTTCTCATCCAGATAAGTGACGTTATATGTCGTGCCCATTGTTTTACCTGATATGGTCATTTTCCCGGCAACAGCTACCGTAGTTTCGGTCAATGTCGTCTCGGTCTTGTCACGATTACGCCAAGAATACACCAGCATGATGGCTACAAGTAAGACAATAGAATAGATGATATTTTTCCGGGCGTTTGGGCGCATGAGCTTCTGAATTTGAGGGCAAATTTAAGGCTTATTTTTCAGTTTCGTAGGAAAGACTGGGTTTCAAAAATGCGGGAGAAGGCATTCGTAATTTTCTATATTTGTGAGCGTACGAATAAACTATGAGAGAAGATTATTTAAGTGGAGAGGACGAAAGTCTCAGCCCAAAGGACAAGGATTACGAAAAAGCGTTACGACCGTTAAGCTTTGAGGATTTCACAGGACAATTCAAAATCGTGGAAAATTTGCGAGTTTTCGTTCGAGCTGCGAAAAACCGAAATGAGCCTTTGGATCACGTGCTTCTGCATGGACCTCCAGGCTTAGGCAAAACAACTTTGAGCCATATCATCGCAAACGAACTTCAGGCTGGCATCAAAATCACCTCTGGTCCAGTACTGGATAAACCTTCCGATCTGGCTGGTTTGTTGACCAACCTTGATGAGGGCGATGTGCTTTTCATAGATGAGATTCATAGGCTCAATCCCATTGTAGAAGAATATCTGTATTCAGCGATGGAGGATTTCCGGATAGATATCATGTTGGATTCTGGTCCAAACGCTAGATCTGTTCAGATTTCCCTAAGTCCTTTTACACTAATCGGTGCTACCACCCGGTCGGGTTTATTAACTTCTCCGCTCCGTGCAAGGTTTGGGATCAACTCCCGATTGGAGTATTACGATGCGAAGTTGCTCACTGATATCGTGCAGCGCTCGGCTGGAATCCTCAAAACTCCCATTGACGAAGTGGCGGCTTACGAGATCGCTCGAAGAAGCCGGGGAACACCAAGGATTGCAAATATGCTTCTACGGAGAACGCGAGATTTTGCCGAGGTAAAAGGCGATGGAACGATTAACCTGGAAATCTCCAAAATTGCGCTAGATGCTCTCGATGTGGATGTGAATGGTTTGGATGAAATGGATAACCGAATCTTGCTGACCATTATCGAAAAGTTCAATGGCGGGCCAGTTGGGCTAAGCACGATAGCGACAGCTTGTAGTGAAGAAGCAGAGACTATCGAGGAAGTGTACGAACCATTTTTGATTCAAGAAGGCTATTTGAAGCGAACTTCTCGCGGTCGTGTAGCTACTGAGTTAGCTTATAAGCATCTTAAAATAAAGCCAGCTCAGGGAATGGGTGGATTGTTTGAGGGGATGTGAGAAAAAAATCTGATTACCCCAAATTTTATCAGTAACCAGAAATTCTTTGCTCATCTGGTCAGATGACCGGTGACCGAAGCGCCCTTAACGCTAAATTCGAGCTTGATTTATATTGCTTTTGTACCTTTATATAACAAAATTGGATAATGATCTTAACAAAAGCCGACACATGATTTTAATAGAAAGAATTAGATAATTGAGGGCGGGTAATTTCAACTCATTTTGAATTCCATCTTTTGCAATTCTACATTCAAATAACCCATCTAAATCACAATTGAAATAAATTCTACTTAATTTTTATCTCAATTCTTGGGAAAAAGAGGCTGTATCAAAAAGTGTGGTTAGGAGACTTAGTGGAAGCAGTCTTTGTATTTGCCAAATATCATGACTGATGTAAGCCAATTAAGGTATTTGAACCAATGGCTTTTCCATAAAATTATTTATTAACCAAAGATTTCTTCTAAAATCTGTGCTAACCTAATACTGGCAGCTATCAACCTTTCTTCTAAAAAGGGCATGTTTTCATAACCATAAGCATATGATATTTTCATGCTTTCTGGAAGATTGTAAACAGATGGTCTCATAGCCACGGCTTCTGCTAGCCATGTATCCATGCCACCAGCACGGTATCCCGCGATGAGATCTTTATTCAATCTTCGGGAAAGTTCATTCCCAATTTCTGTGTAGCTCATCGCTTTACCATCAATAATTCCGCTGTCCCACACGGCATGCAGGTTAGTTGGCTTACCAAAGTATTCGAGTTTCACATCATTTCCACCTCTATCATCTCCAGAACCTACGTGAAGTGGTTGATGAATATCTTCTACCATATGAATAAGCATTTTGAGCAATTCAGCTTCCTGTTTAGGATCGAGATTTCCAGCTTTTAATTCATTTTTGATTCTATTTATCTCAGCATAAGCATTTCCACTCTTCTCTTGAATGGACTCGTCATATTCGCCTGCTCTACTGGTCAAGTAATGCCATGAGTTGGCATAATCATAAGCATTATCCGACTTGATCTCATCCATCCACGTTCCACTTCTACCAATAGACATAGGGTAAAGTACTTTTTCGACTTTTTTACGAACTGATCTATTCATCTGCTTCTCCGCCATGTAGCCGATCAAATAGTGACCCAGCTGACCCCACGCGAAGGATTGTGTTGCCAAGAGAAATACAAATACTGAAGTAGTGAGAAGCTTTTTCATGAAAGAACTAGTGAGGGAAACAGGAAAATATTGCAAAAAAATGAAATGATTTTATTGGGAGGTTATACGTTTTCGAGCTCCGATATTGCTAGGAATGCCATCAAACCTGCACCTACTTCCAAAGAATCTTCATCAATATCAAACGTAGGAGTATGAACTCCAGAAGTGATTCCCTTGGCTTCATTTCTAGTGCCCAATCTATAAAAGCATCCTTCCACTTCCTGAGAATAGAAAGCAAAATCTTCAGCCGCCATCCATATATCTAAATCGAGCACATTTTCTTGGCCTAAGTATGAAATAGCTGCTTGATGTGATCTTTGAGTTAATTCAGGATCGTTCTTTAAAAATGGATATCCCTTCTTAATTTCAAAATCAACTTCTCCACCCATTCCTTCTACTATTCCTTTGGCGATAGAAAGCATCTTCTCATGAGCTTTTGCTCTCCAATTCTCATCCAATGTGCGGAAAGTTCCTTGAATTTTCACCTCATTAGGAATCACGTTGGTGGCTCCTAATGCCTCCACTCTCCCGAAAGAAAGTACAGATGGAATCTTTGGACTAGCTGCTCTACTCACTACTTGCTGCAAAGCTACAATCATGTGAGAAGCGATCAAAACAGGATCGATTAAAGTCTCTGGCATAGCTGCATGGCCACCTTTGCCTTTTACGGTTACATAAATTTCATCAGCACTCGCCATGTAGATTCCAGGACGGAAACCGACTTTACCTACTTCTATGAAAGGCATCACATGCTGACCAATGATTGCATTTGGTCGTGGATTTTCTAATACCTTATCTGCAATCATCAAAGATGCACCACCAGGAGCAACCTCTTCTCCCGGTTGAAAAATCAGTTTAATTGTTCCTTCAAAATCATCTTTCAGTTCATGAAGGATTTTGGCGGCTCCCAATAATGATGCAGTGTGAGCATCATGTCCACAGGCATGCATCACACCGGGATTTTGGGATTTATAGGAGACCTCATTTGCTTCAATGATCGGCAATGCGTCCATATCGGCACGTAGTGCAATTACTCTTTTACTTGGATTTTTTCCCTCTATCAAAGCCGCCCATCCGGTATCTGCCTTTGATTCAATGTTAGTAATTCCTATTTCTTGGAGCTTTTCCTTTACAAACTTCGCTGTATTGTGTTCTTGATAAGAAAGTTCGGGATTAGCGTGAAGGTGGCGACGATTTGCAATTACTTCTTCTTTGTAGGCCTTAGCCAGAGATTTAATTTTGTCCTTCAGCATTATTTTAATTGAGTTCATTAACTGTTTTAAATTCTTCACGCTGAAAGCGATCTTGAATTATCCGCGCAGTGGGGAATTGCGCTTTCACTTCTGAGAAGCTTTTTTGGGCTTCGATTTTATGTGCATATTTCCCTACTTTTACGAGGTATCGTGGCTGTTCATATTGCATTTCCGGTGCAAGGTCAGGGAAATTCATTGCTAGCTCATCCCGGGTTTTGAAGGCTTTTTCTCGATCAATTCCCGAATACACTAAGACTGAAAACCCGCTAAAATAGGGCTCAGACTTATTCTTACTTATCAATCTCGTCTGGACTTGGCTTAATTGATCATCAATCGCCTCGGTAGATGCCGAGGATTCAATTAATGACGGATTTGCACTCATCTGCGCACGATAATCTGGATATACAGGGAGAGATGGTTTTAAGTTCTCCTGATAATTGGCATAGCCAGATGCGGCACTAGTGGTCTTTCTAGTAATTTTACAAGAAGCCAAAATCAGTACTAATCCTAAAATCCAGAGAACTCTCATAATTTCCTTAATTATCAATGATTACACATTTTCCTTCATGCACATCTTGTTCCACACTTTTAAATTTCACATCCGATTTGGTAGTTCCATTGGTATATTGAACAGAAACTTTGTCGTTTCTTCCGTATGCCTTATCTGATTTTCTAGGAGCTACCACCTGTGGAGCTGTTCTTCCAGCGTTGGAAGCGGCTACTGCAGCACGATTTGCTCCTGGATTTAACGTGCTTCCAGCATCGGCTTTAGACGCTTGTACTTCAGTATCTGCACTACGTTGAGGAGCAGCTGCATGGACTTGATTTGGATCTTGCTTGGGCAAATCTGCTCTAGTCAAGAAGGTAGTCATGTCTTCATTTAATTTGCCGATGAAGCGTTTGAACATTTCAAAAGACTCAAACTTATAGATCAATAGTGGATCTTTTTGCTCATATACAGCATTTTGAACCGACTGCTTCAAGTCATCCATGTCTCTTAAATGCTCTTTCCAATTTTGATCAATGATAGCAAGAGATACATTTTTCTCTATTGCTCTCACTAACTCTCTACCCTCAGTATTTAATGTTGATTCAAGATTAACTACCACACCGATTTGCTTGATTCCATCAGAAATAGGCACCATGATTTCTTTCACAGTAGCTCCTCTTTCTTCCTGCACACGCTTGAAAATTGGAAATGCAGTATTCATCATCACTTCGCTTTTCTTCTGATAGCTTTCAAAAGCCTGATTGTATAACCCTTGAGTTAATAGACCAGCATCTTTAGTTTTTAGATCATTTTCAGTGACAGTATGATCCAGCCCAAGGGTAGTAAATACATTCATCCTGAAATCTTCTGGATCAGTGTTAGACTTACCAATGTCAACTAAACTTTCGCAGACATCATAGAGAATATTCAAAATATCCAGCTCCAATCTGTCCCCTTTAAGCGCATTTCTTCTTCTCTTGTATACCACTTCACGCTGTGAGTTCATCACATCATCGTATTCCAAAAGTCTCTTTCTAGTTCCAAAGTTATTTTCCTCCACCTTACGCTGCGCGCGTTCTATAGACTTTGAAATCATGCTATGCTGGATAACTTCGCCTTCTTCAAGCCCCATTCTATCCATCAATTTGGCGATACGCTCCGAACCGAAAAGACGCATTAAGCTATCTTCCAAGGATACGAAAAACTGAGAAGATCCTACATCACCCTGACGACCAGATCTACCTCTTAACTGCCTATCGACACGTCGGGATTCATGACGCTCTGTACCGATAATAGCCAAGCCTCCAGCTTTTTTCGACTCCGGAGACAATTTAATGTCAGTTCCACGGCCAGCCATGTTGGTTGCAATTGTTACGGTGCCAGATTGACCTGCAATAGCAACTACATCCGCCTCTCTAGCATGCTGCTTTGCATTCAACACTTGATGAGGAATTTTCTTTAGCGTTAGCATTCTGCTGAGAACTTCTGATATTTCTACCGAAGTAGTACCAACCAAAACAGGTCTTCCTGCAGCAACGAGCTCATTGATTTCATCGCCTACTGCGTTAAATTTCTCACGTACTGTTTTATATACTTTATCGTCGCGGTCAGCTCTGATAATAGGTCTATTCGTAGGTATCACTACCACGTCCAATTTGTAAATTTCCCAGAATTCTCCAGCTTCCGTTTCAGCCGTACCGGTCATTCCAGCCAACTTGTGATACATTCTGAAATAATTCTGTAGGGTAATCGTGGCGTAAGTCTGCGTAGCATCTTCAACCTTCACATTTTCCTTCGCCTCTATTGCCTGATGTAATCCGTCAGAATAACGACGTCCTTCCATCACACGACCTGTCTGCTCATCGACAATCTTCACTTTGCCATCCACCAAGATATACTCTGTATCCTTTTCAAACATACAATATGCTTTCAGCAATTGATTTACAGTATGAATACGTTGTGCTTTTACGCTATAGTCCTTAATAGCTTCCTCCTTACGAACAAGCTTTTCAGTGTCATCAACACCTTCTGCTTTTTCTAAATCAGCAATTACTACTCCGATATCTGGGAGTACAAAAAACTCAATATTTTCATTCTTAGTAGTCATTGTCTCGATACCACGATCCGTCAGATCTACTACGTTTGTTTTTTCATCTATTGTAAACAAAAGCGGCTCATCTGCTTCTGGCATCTGTCGCTTGTTGTCTTGCATGAAGTGGTTTTCTGTCTTCTGAAGAATCACTCGTATTCCAGGTTCAGAAAGGTACTTGATCAATGGCTTGTACTTCGGCATTCCACGATATGCTCGGAATAAGGCTACTCCACCATCTTTATCATTGCCGTCAGCAAGCATTTTTTTGGCAGACGTTAAAAAGCCTTGAACCAACTTACGCTGCTCATCAACAAGAGTAGCAACTCTTGGCTTCATCTCGTCAAACTCATGTACATCCCCTTTGGGCACTGGTCCAGAAATAATCAATGGAGTTCTCGCGTCATCTATCAACACGGAATCGACCTCATCAATCATAGCAAAATGATGCTTGCCCTGAACTAGGTCTCCTGCCTCACGAGCCATGTTGTCTCTTAAGTAATCGAAGCCAAATTCATTGTTAGTACCGTAAACGATATCCGACTTGTAGGCTTTCTTTCGTCCTGCTGAGTTGGGGGTAAACTTATCGATACAATCCACAGTCAATCCGTGAAATTCAAAAAGTGGAGCATTCCATTCGGAGTCACGCTTGGCTAGGTAATCATTCACAGTTACTATGTGGACACCACGTCCTGCAAGCGCATTGAGGTAAGCAGGCAGGGTAGACACCAATGTCTTACCTTCACCAGTTGCCATTTCAGCAATATCTCCTTTGTGAAGCACCATACCACCGATTAGCTGCACATCATAGTGAATCATGTCCCAAACGACTTCAGTCCCAGCGGCCATCCATCTATTATGCCAGGTAGCCTCTTCACCTTGAATCTCTACATTCTGCTTGCTTACAGCAAGTTCACGATCACGATCATTTGCTTTCACGACTAGCTTGCCGTTTTCTTTGAATCGTCTTGCTGTTTCTTTCACTACTGCAAAAGCCTTTGGCAAAACCTTCTCCAAAATGACTTCAAGAGCCACATTACGATCTTTCTCGACCTGATCTATTTGATTGAAAAGTTGATCCTTTTCATGAATAGCTTTTGCGGGTAAGTCATCTACCTTAGATCTGATTGAAATAATCTTATCATCAAATTCTTTCAGATGAGCGTTGATTTCAGCCCTGATTTCTTCAGTCTTAGCACGCAACTGATCATCGCTGAGGCTCTTTAATCCAGCAAAAACTTCATTGATCTGCGTGACGATCGGAAGAAGTATTTTAATATCTCTGTCGGACTTGGTTCCAAATACTTTTGCAAGTCCTTTTGCTATAATATCTAACATGTTAGCTTATTGTGAATCTCTATAGGGGCTATAAAATTAAGCCCTTTTTGTTATAATTGATAATAAAACCAGTTCATTGGAAAAGATCTCCAAGAGCTGATTAAAGATTTATTTTTCCGGCAAAAACCTGTTCCGCAGGCCCTATTAACCAGACTTCGTTGAAGCCACCATCAACGGAGGCTTTAAATTTTACAGATAATTGACCTCCAAGGGTCTTTATTTTAATCGAGGCCACTGATTGATCCCTCCCAAAAGCGATAGCCGCTGCTGTCACACCAGTACCACATGAAAGAGTCTCATCCTCCACACCTCTCTCATAAGTACGAACGAAAATTTCGTCCTCGCTCAGTTTTTCAACGAAATTAACATTAGTGCCTGCTGGGGAATGCATTTGATCATACCTGATCTTTTTACCCTCATCAAAAACTGGGTAATTTTCCACGTCTTCTACAAATCGGATATGATGAGGTGAGCCAGTATTGATAAAAGAATCAGTTCCTTTTACCTCTATTCCAGCCACATTTCCCATCAGCAACTCTACTAATCCATCTTTCAAAATCGCATCATGAGCTCCATCTATGGCTAGAAAATTTGTCTTCTCATTAATTATTCCCAAATATGCTGAAAAAGCAACTGCACATCTAGCGCCATTGCCACACATACTTTGACTGCCATCAGCATTGAAATAGATCATCTCAAAATCAAATTCTGTGTGATTTCTGATTAAAATTAAGCCATCAGCACCAATTCCAAACTTTCGGTCGCAAATTTTTGAGACTAATTGAAGATCAGAATCATCAAACTCCTGCCCACGATCGTCGATCATGATGAAGTCATTGCCAGTTCCTTGATATTTATAAAATGATATTTGCATGGAGAATAATTGTAGACTATTGGACAAAAATTCATCCAAGGCACTATTGAGCTACAAACTTAAGCATCTTGTCAGAAAAACAGACTTATTGTCTGAAACTCAATTTCAAATCGGTCAGAAATTGGGTGAAACATATTATCAATCCACTTTACTACATTAGAATTCAAGTGTAAAAGGCCCGAAATCCAAGTCTTTTTACTTATTTCAACCTTTCAATAAATCAAATAATGCAAGATCCTAAATCGCTTACCTCAGTCGCCCTATTTCACGAAACCTTCAAACACCCTGTTCTGCCGTCTCCGATTATCCCTGAGAAAGTAAGATGTGATTTGCGTGTATCTCTTCTGGCAGAGGAGTTAAAGGAACTCGAAGTAGCTATCGCAAATAATGATTTGGTCGAAGTGGCTGATGCACTTTGCGATTTGCAATATGTGCTTTCAGGAGCTATTCTGGAATTTGGCTTAGGCGAAAAATTCAAAATTCTCTTCGATGAAGTGCAGCGCTCGAATATGAGCAAAGCCTGCAAAACAGAAGAAGAAGCCAAAGCAACCGTCGCACATTACAATGCAAAAGGCACCGAATGTTTCTATGAAAAAGAAGGTGAATTGTTCTTAGTCTTCAGAGAAGGTGATAGAAAAACCTTGAAATCAGTAGCATATTCTCCTGCTGATTTAAAAGGCATTTTAAATCAGTAATCAGGCAGTTTTAAAACTCTTTCCCTGAAAATTCTTGATTTCCAAAACTTGGGCTGGCATATTAATGCCGGCCTTTTCTAATGCCGTTAATACAGAAATGACTGCGTCGGTTTTCACTTCCATATCACTGATTTTTCTATCAAATGTATTTACCCAAAAAACCACTTGAAGATTTAACGTACTTTCTGACAAGTCTGAGATCCAAGCTTTTGGTTTTTTATTTTCAGTAAGCACTCCTTCTACGGTGGATATAGCTTCTAAAATTATCGATAGTGCCGCTCTGTAATCTGAGCCATAATCCAGTCCCACAGTAAAATCATAGCGAAGAAATCCGTCAATAGTAAAATTAACCAAGGGGTTCTTTATGATATTAGCATTAGGAATAAAAACATCCTTTCCGTCAGGAGTTTTTATTTGAGTATCACGGAGATTAAGAATTAAAACGGTTCCTCGGATTCCTCCAATATCTACTAAATCACCGACTCTAAAGGGTCTTTTAAACGCTAATAGAATTCCTGCAAGAAAGTTTTCTCCGATATCCTTCAGTGCAAAACCTATTATAAAAGCTGAAATACCTGCTCCTGCAAGCATGCCAGAAATCACCCCGGTCAATCCTATAATACGGAATACAATCAACAAGCCAATTAGGATTACGATTGACCCAAATACGCCAGCGAGAAAATTAGCCAACAGATCGTCATCCATTCGCTTCACAAGTCTTCTGCTTAAAAGTGTACGTGATTTTCTAGCCAAAAAGAGAAAAATCATAAATGTGGCAAGTGCTGAACCGCCTATGATCAGCCAATTTTTAACAGTTGGCCAGTCAGAAGATAAAAACTCAAATTCTTCCATAGCGGTTAAAATACAAAAAATAGCACCGAGTGAAAGCATGATGTTTTGTAAAAGCAAATTTATCAAAAGCAGTTGGCTAAAAAACACAAAAAAGCCCCGTATTTCTACGAGGCTTTTGTACCAGGAGCGGGAATCGAACCCGCACGAGCTTACGCTCACAAGATTTTAAGTCTTGCGTGTCTACCTATTCCACCATCCCGGCTTAATCTATATCCTAAAAACATAGATTTTTCTTTCCGGCTTAACTTGGACATTACCAAGCTACAAATTCCGTATAACAAGAAAGCCCTTGAATCAAGGGCTTTTTGAGCGGGAGACGAGATTCGAACTCGCGACCCCGACCTTGGCAAGGTCGTGCTCTACCAGCTGAGCTACTCTCGCTTTTGTTTTAACTGGAACGTGATCCAGTTGAATTGTGGATGCAAAGGTAAGCGTCAAGGAGAAATTTACAAGTATTATTTGGTAATTTTTTCAAGTTTTTCCTCGATAATCATCCTTGTCATTGATTTTCAAGCTACTATCAAAATGGATAGGTTGATAATATTTTTACCATTTTCCCAACATTTCGCGCATCAAGCTTTTTAAGCATGTTTTTATGATGTATTGAAATAGTATTTACAGAATTATCCAGGCAAACCGCGATATCCTTAGACTCCTTTCCTCGCAAAATCAACTTCACAATCTCTTTCTTTTTTTTGGTCATGGATACAATTTTATTGTTTGGTGAATTTTTACTTACAAATATCCGTGACCTTCCCTCTTACTTTTAAGAATAATTTCACACATAGTTCGCTGATTAGGGTGGGGTATAAAGCTGCATAACGACGTGTAGATATATAGCGAAATTACCAGCAGAGTCTATCAGATATGGCCTAACTTTTCCATGCATTAATCTAATTTTTAATTATTATATGAACCCAGAGTGTTTGTATATGAAAACTCAGAAGAATGCTTCTCAGTTATAGTGCCTTGATAAAATCTATCAAGAACAATTTTCTGAAAACCGAAAATTCGGGATTATTCAGTGCAAATGAAGTCTTCATACCTTTAAATTGAAACAGTATAACTTGACAGTTATTCTACATTTTCAGTAAAAAAATTTTTAATCAAACAGGCAAATGTTAAACCTTTACGACTGTTAACATTTTAGGATAAAAATGAAAGTTTATCAATTTTCCTTTGATAATCAGGTTATTATAGATATTCCTGATCGCTCAATTTCTCAAAAATTGATTGGTAATTCATTTTATAAAAAGTAGTTCTTACTTATTCAATTTTCTTTTTTAATTCATGCAATTTTAAAAGGGCCTCTATTGGTGAAATAGCATTGATGTCTATCCCATCAAGAAGTTCCTTCGCCTCTTGAAATTTAGGGTCCATCTCAAACATACTTAACTGAAAGTTATTTTTGGGGATGGATTTGATATTCTTCTTTTGCTCAGCCACTGCCTTATCCTTCTCCAAATGTGACATAATCTCAGCCGCTCTAAGGACAATTGGGTTTGGCATCCCAGCCATTTGTGCTACATGGATACCAAAGCTATGCTCACTTCCACCTGGCTTTAGCTTTCGCATGAAAATCACCTTATTACCCACTTCCTTTACAGACACATTGAAATTCTTGATTTTAGGAAAATCGGCAGCAAGCTGATTCAATTCATGATAATGCGTTGCAAAAAGTGTTTTTGCTCTAAAAGTAGGATGGTTGTGCAAGTACTCCACAATCGACCAAGCAATGGAAATTCCGTCATAAGTCGATGTTCCTCGTCCAATTTCATCCATCAAAACTAAACTGCGATCCGACAAGTTATTCAGAATACTGGCTGTCTCAGTCATCTCCACCATAAAGGTGGATTCACCTTTTGAAAGATTATCTGAAGCTCCAACACGGGTAAATACTTTATCGATAATACCAATTCTTGCGAAGGATGCAGGTACAAAGCTTCCCATCTGAGCCATCAATACCGTGAGCGCCGTTTGACGCAGGAGAGCCGACTTACCAGCCATATTTGGACCAGTGATGATCATGATCTGCTGCGAATCGTGATCTAGGTAAATGTCATTAGGCACATAATCCTCGCCTGGAGGCAATTGTTTTTCGATTACAGGATGACGACCATCTTTGATTTCAAGTGTTTCTGTCTCTGAGATTTTTGGTCTACTATAGGAATTCAAAATTGCTACTTGGGCAAAAGAAATAAGAACATCCAAGGTACCAAGCACTCTGGCGTTCTGCTGGATTTGCGTCACATACTGTGCTGTCTCCTGGACAAGAGCCAAGAAAAACCGTTGCTCAATTGCGATCATTTTATCCTCTGCATTCAGGATTTTATCCTCGTACTCCTTCAGTTCTGGCGTGATATACCGCTCTGCATTGACAAGTGTTTGCTTTCTAATCCATTCGGCTGGAACCTTGTCTTTGTGTGAATGAGTGACTTCTAGATAATATCCGAATACTTTGTTGAAAGCTATCTTAAGCGAGGTAATTCCAGTATTCTGAACCTCCCGCTGCTGAATTTGAACGAGAAAATCCTTTCCAGTATTCGCCAGACCACGATATTCATCCAATTCCTCATCTACTCCATCTTGGATAATTCCTCCTTGATGCGTAAGCATAGGTGCATCTTCTTTCAGTTCTGTACTTATTTTCTCCAACAAAAACTCACATGGATTCAATTGATCAGAAAGTCGCTTCAGTGTAGGATTCTTCTGATTTTTAAGTAACTCTTTAATGGGTTTTATATTTATCAGCGCACGTCTGATCTGATTGATCTCTCGAGGATTCGCACGACCCACCACGACTTTGGAAATCAATCGTTCCAAATCACCGATATGCTTCAGTGGATCGACCATCTCATCTATCAGCGCTTCATTTTGATAGAAAAAGTCCACCACATTCAACCGCTCTTCTATTGTAGATTTCTCCTTCAGGGGAAGTACCATCCACTTTTTCATCATCCTCGAACCCATCGGTGTTACCGTCTGATCCAAGATATTGATTAATGGAATCCCCCCTTCATGCTGAGGAAATACCAGCTCTAAGTTTCGAATCGTAAACTTGTCCAACCAAACATATTTCTCCTCCGCTATTCGCGAAATAGAAGATATATGCTGAATTTCTTTATGCTCTGTTTCTTCCAAATAATATAGAATCGCACCCGCAGCTACGATACCCGATTCAAGCTCTTCAATGCCAAAGCCCTTGAGATTAGCCGTACCAAAATGTGTCTTGAGCTTCTCATAAGTGAAATCATATTGATATACCCAATCTTCGCAATGGAACGTGATGAAATCATTCTTCAGCATCTCTGCAGCAGACTTTTTAGCAGCTTTAGAGAAAATTATTTCAGCTGGCGCAAAGCTCTGAATGAGCTTTTCGAGGTAGGATGCTGAGCCTTCGGCGCACATAAATTCCCCAGTAGAAAGATCTAAAAAAGCAATTCCATGTTTGTCCTTTCCAAAAGAGATGGAAGCGAGGTAGTTGTTTTTCTTTGTATCTAAGACTTGATCGTTGAAAGAAAGTCCTGGCGTCACCAATTCCGTCACACCACGCTTCACAATCCCTTTGACTGACTTCGGATCTTCCAACTGATCGCAGATTGCTACACGGTTTCCAGCACGCACCAATTTTGGTAAATACGTATCCAAAGAATGATGTGGAAAACCAGCCAGTTCAATAAATGTAGCAGCACCATTGCCACGCTTGGTCAGCACGATATCCAGAATTTTGCTAGCTCGAATGGCATCCTCTCCGAAAGTCTCATAAAAATCCCCTACACGAAAAAGTAGCAAGGCACCGGGATGCTTAGCTTTTATGGCATTATACTGCTTCATTAAGGGCGTTTCTTTGCCGTCTTTAGACTTACTCATGGGGTATGCTTACTTTTGTACGTAATTTCAAAAACTTACTCAAGGAATAAAGTCGAAAATAAGCCATTCACAAAGCAGAACAAAAGGCAATGAAAAAATTAAGCATGGAAGAGCTCGAAAGAGTTTCTGTAGAGGAGTTTAAAGAAATGGATAAATCGCCAATTGTTATCGTTCTAGACAATGTTCGAAGCCTAAATAACGTCGGCTCTTCTTTCCGAACTGGAGATGCTTTTGGAATAGAAAAAATTTATCTCTGCGGAATTACTGGTACACCACCGCATCGGGATATTCAGAAAACTGCTTTGGGTGCTACCGAGTCTGTAGGTTGGGAATACTGCCTAAATACCATGCTGGCGGTAGAAAATTTGAAAGCTGAAGGCTTTCAAATTTGTGCTTTAGAACAGGTAGATCGTTCAGTGATGCTCAATGATTTTATTCCTAAAAAAGGTAAAAAATATGCTCTAGTATTCGGAAATGAGGTGTTTGGCGTAGAAGAAGAAGTGCTTAATGCTTGTGATGCAGTTTTGGAAATTCCGCAATTGGGCACCAAGCACTCCTTAAATATTTCTGTATCTCTAGGTATAGCTGTTTGGGATTTGATGGTGAAAATGGAGCAATTTTAATTCTTGTTGAAGCGGTATCTGATTCCAGTAGAACCCCTGAGGTAACTCAATTCTCCAACAACTCCAGCTAATTCCATTTGAAACCCAAAACTCTTGTTTTCAAATGGATAGATGTTCAAGCCTGCTGGAATCACTACACCAGAATAATAATTCGCCCTTCCTCCCAATCCTCCATAGAATTGATATGAGTCCTTTTTGACAAAAATATAATTCACAACCAATTCTAGCCCAGTGTAATCAAAACTATTATCCACATCAACCCGAAATTCTGGGAGCCATCTTTCTCCTAACTGCTTATTTACTCCTACAAAAGGGCGATTGCTGATGTGGAAAGAAGTTGTCCATTGAGCTTGGGCAAAAGTAGAAGTTCCTAAGAATATAAGTAGTAGTAGAAAATTTTTCATTTGTGTAAAATTAAGTAGTATTAGATTTCAATACCCGAGTTCACTCATCTTTACGTGCGTTTTGATCATATTGGAGCTAGCTTTAGCTACGATTTTACCTGAGTCTTTAGTGATTACGGCGTCCCAATGATTTAGGTTTGAGCCAGATCGAACTAATTTTGCAGATACCTCTAATTTCTCACCAACCTGTGCGGCAGACAAAAAATCTACATTCAGATTTATACTAGTCATCAAGTACTCTGAGCCGGCTACAAAATTCCCCATTCCGATAACATCATCTATCATCAATGATGCCACTCCTCCATGCAGAATCCGTGCAGGATTGCACATTGCTGGACTCACAATATAGGATACTTTGATAAAGTCTTTTTCAATTTCCAGAAGTGTTCCTCCAAGCCAGTTTCCAGCCTGTGAGGGCATTTTATCTAGCTTTTGGCCTACTAATTTCTTGAATTGCTCCATGTGGGAATTTGGGTTTTCCATCGAATTATTCTCGCTCATTTATCAATTTATAATAATCTTCTAGTATGGATTTTATGCTTTCCTTTTCTTTTGGAGTTGACCACAAAGGAATCCAGTTGGAATCAACTTTTAACTCAAATTTAGCCTCATTGAAAATCCACGGCTCTAGTTGTTTGATATACCTTAAAACATCGGTATTATTTCCATTTTTAAATTGGAATATCTCTTCCTTTCCTCCAAGCGAAGCTTTAATTTCAAGCGGCCAATCTATGCTCACAGGTTCCAAATAGAGGTAAGCTTCATCTTTTGGATTATTAAGAATAATTACCATATCAAGCAATTGCTTAGACTTTAAAGTAGCTCTTTTGCCATGACGAAAAAGAATCATTCCTGCATCAGGCCTTACTTCTCTGTCGTAATTTATGGCACGAACATTTAAAAAGTAAAGACGACTGGAAGAAGTCATATGGAAAGTCAGGTCTTCACCCGAATTATTCGCCCGTCTCGTATTGAAAAAGGAAAGAGTAAAAACTAACCCGATCGATATCAATCCAAAAATCTTCAGAATTTTAATTAATTCTGGGGAAAGAATATCGTTGGTTTTTTGCCTTAGAGGCATTGGATGTTTTGCTTAGATATCAAATCACTATTAATGTACATACGAACCCGCATTGATATCGATACTTGCTCCAGTAGCATGATCTGCCAGTCCAGAACAAAGCAGCGTGACCATAGGCGCAATATCTTCGGGTCTTGTCAGCTCCTTCAGTGCAATATCATTCAAGGCAAAATCCTCTCCATATTCAGCCAAAATTTCATCAGCCATGTCCGTGCGTGTAAACCCTGGAGCAATTAAAAAAGCTTTGATTCCCTGTTTCCCATAATGCCGGGCAATTGATCTTGTCAAACTGACAATTGCACCTTTAGATGCTGCATAAGCTATATAATCTGTGGTATCTCCTCGAAATGCTGCCCTAGAAGAGATATTAATGATCCTTCCACTTTGGTTAACTAAGGCATGTTCTACAAATTCTTTGCATAGAATTCCGAGCGCTGTAGTATTTACTTGAAGTGTTTCATTCCAAATCTTCACCCATTCTTTAGTATCAAGATTATCGGGCGCGGAAAGTGAGATCCCAGCATTATTTACCAGACCTGAAATTGACCCATATTTCCCTACCAATTTGGGAACAAATCCAATTACTTGATCTATGTCTGATAAATCACAAGACTCTATAACAGCTGGATTCTTTAATTCATTTTGAAGCTTTTCTGCCTCATTCTTATTTTTATTATAATGAATTATCACCTCAGCTCCAGAATCAGAAAGCTGCTTAGCAATTGCCTTTCCGATTCCCCGAGAAGCTCCAGTTACTAGAATTCGTTGATTTTTGAGGGAAATATTCATGAGTTGAAATATAGACTAAATGGATAAAATCTAATGATCTCACCTAAGAAAAGGCGATTCGCTTACCATTTTTCACGCATAATTAAATGCTGAATATGTGCTAAGTGATGTGTGGAATGCCATTGATACATAAGTGCAACTTCAGCCAAAGGAACCGATAATTGTGAGTCTGGATGGAAATACGTTTTCGAATAATCTTCAGAACTCATCGATTCAAGGATAGTGGACCATTTAGAGTGAATAAACCGGATAACTGGGATGGAATCAGAAACTGGTAATGAATAATCAACCAGTTTTGCCCAAGCTGCTTCATCATAAGGCTTGATTGTAGGGTTATCCTCCGTAAGTGCCCATTTGAATCGCATAAATGCATTCATGTGGCTATCTGAAAGGTGATGTATCAATTGCTTTACAGTCCAACCACCAGGTCGATAGGGGGTATTAAGCTGAACATCTGAGAAAGTTTGGATCGTATCTTCCAAATAAGTTGGAAATAAACGTAGGTAATCAATAGCCTCCTTTACCATATTTTCTGAAATATGCTGTGGCTTCTTAAATTTCCCAATTGGGTATTTTAATAATTCTATATCAATCATACGATTCATCCTCCTGCTGCAATGGTGACCAAATCTACATTTTTTGCCTCATTCGCCAAAAGTACATTCGCACAGGCACACAATGTAGCTCCTGTAGTCATTACATCATCTACCAAGAGAATTGACTTGTTAGCAATAGTTGCATTAGGCGATATCTGAAACACCTCGTCCATATTATCCATTCGTTGAATTCGTGATTTTTGAGTTTGTGTTTCTGTAAATTTCCCCCGTATTAATGCTTTCTTTACCTCTAACGACAGCGAATCACCAAGACCTATTCCAAATTGTTCACTTTGGTTGTAACCTCTACGAAGTTGTTTCATAGGATGTAAAGGAACAGGAACAATGAGATCCCAGCACTTATGAAATTCATGATCCTTGAGAATAGTCCCGTACAATAGGCCCAACTCCTGAGCCAATTGAGGTTTATTTCTATACTTTAGTTGATGTAAAAGCTTTTGACTATCACCACCTTTGGTAAATTTTAAATAAGCCATCACCATCTTCACGTCACTCAATCCTTTCACTTTATCACTTAGATCATTATCGATGGGTCGCAAATGATAACTGGTTACAGGAAGCATGCCCTTACAGATTAAACACAGGTTTTGCTCCAGATCATAGAGAGTCCTGCCACACAAAAGACAATTGCGAGGAAAAATTAAATCCAAAAAATCTTTTACAAAAAATAAACGCATTGTGAAAAAGGCTTGTTCCTATCTGTCAAGGGCAAATAGTGGTATATTTGCTTTCTAAATCTTTCCTATACAGTTAAGTTAATGAATCTCATAGAAGAATTCAATGAGTATCGCAGTCATATCAATGATAATATACTGGCTGATGACAATACAGTAATCAAGCGTATATTTAAACTGATTACTAAAGCACATCCTGAGAAATCCGTAGATATAAAGTCGGAAGAGATGATCGGATTTGCCTGTTCTATAGAAGATGCGATGACTGCGTAAGGTATTATTTAGGAAATTACTAGGATATAGGTATAACAAAAAAACAAATTTTCGAAGTTTTTTCCATAGCTACCGTAATAGAAGTATCAGTTGTAATTCCACATTTAAGAGGAGCAGCAGAATACTAGTAAACACTTGACAATCAAAGGATTATAATGTTTAAACGCGATCTGGAATTAGAAAAACGTTGGTCTAAATTATTAGAAGGCCTTAAAGAAACCATTGGTAAAAAACCTGCGGACTTAAATGGCGTACTCTTTCTAATAGGTGTCCAAGAATTAGGCCAAGGCAATAGGATATTTAGTAAAGAGCAAAAACAGGATCTAATGCATATTGCTGTTTGTAAGGTTTTAAGTTACGATGGCTTTTACGAGCTGGATCACGTCGATCAAGATGGCTGGCCCCATTGGAAACTTATAAAAGACCTTCCTCATTTCGATTTATTAGATCAGGAAAAGCTTTTAAAGATTCAGGTAATAGAATATTTTGAAAAAGAATACGAAATAGTAATTGAATAGCTTGTGAAAATAGTGTCATATAACGTCAATGGCATTCGTGCTGCCATGAATAAAGGTTTTGTAGATTGGCTTAAACAGGTAAATCCAGATGTAGTTGGTTTACAAGAGGTTAAAGCTAATTTAGAGCAGATAGATGCTACTATTTTCGAAGATTTGGGCTACGAAATATTTTGGCATTCAGCCGTAAAAAAAGGATATAGTGGTGTGGCAATATTGACTAAAATAAAGCCAAAATCGGTTAAATATGGAATGGAGTATTTAAAATACGACGATGAAGGAAGAATTCTTCAGGTTGATTTTGATGACTTTTCTTTCTTAACAGCATATTTTCCATCAGGTACTACTGGTGAAGCTCGTCAAGGGTTCAAATATGAATTTCTGGATGACATATATGGATACTCTCAGGATTTAAGAAGAACCAACACAAATTTAATATTGAGTGGAGATTACAATATTTGTCATAAAGCAATTGATATTCATAATCCAAAATCAAATAAGAATTGTTCGGGCTTCTTGCCAGAAGAGAGAGCTTGGATGGATAAATTTACAGAATCTGGATTTGTAGACAGTTTTCGCAAATTCAATTCAGCGCCCGACAATTATACTTGGTGGAGCTATAGAGCAAATTCTAGAGCTAAGAATCTAGGATGGAGAATTGATTATCATATGGCTACGGCTCCAATGGAAGAACGACTAAAAAGCTCAATCATTTTAGCTGACACAATACATTCAGATCATTGTCCAATTCTTATCGAGGTAGAATAAAATATTAGATATTATTCATTGAATACAATTATGATGAAAAACATAAAAATTTCAATTCCTTCTCTTATTGAGAACATAAAAATAATTGAAAGTTTCATCGACAATGCTCGAGAAAACTTTGAGATTAACGATGATATCTATGGTAACATTATGATTTCTGTTACGGAGTGCATTAGTAATGCTATCATTCACGGAAATCAAGGCAATAAGAATAAACTTGTTCATTTAGAATTGACTCTTGAAGAAGAGCTTCTTTTATTCACTATTCAGGATGAGGGTGAGGGATTTGATTATAATGAGCTAAAAGATCCTACAGCACCAGAAAACATAGAAAAAACTGGTGGTAGAGGAATTTTCCTTATAAAGCACCTTTCGGACGATGTGAAATTTGAGAATAATGGCACTAAGACTGTTTTATCATTTTACATGAATTAAATTATGCCTATCAATTTCTTTACTGAAGAAGTATCATTCTCTCTAAAAGAAAAGAGAAAAAGAAAGGCTTGGCTTAAAAACCTTGCTGAATCTGAAAATCATATAATTTCAGATCTTAATTTTGTTTTTTGCTCGGACGAATATCTACTGAATATAAATGTTGAATATTTAGATCATGACACTTATACAGATATTATCACATTTGATAACTCCGAGGAGAAGGGAATAATAGAAGGGGATATTTTCATAAGTATTGAAAGAGTAAAAGAAAACTCAAAGACGCTTAAAACGGAAGAGGAAAATGAATTAAGCAGAGTATTAAGCCATGGTCTTTTTCATTTACTTGGTTATAAGGATAAATTAACAGAAGAGGAAAGTCTAATGAGAAGCAAAGAAGAATTTGCTATAGATTTATTCGAAAAGATTTAAACGTTCCACGTGAAACAGTGAACCCATACGGATCGAATTTACTACTGTTTCACGTGAAACAGTAAACAAAAAAGGATATAATGTTTCCAATATACGATGTCATAGTAGTAGGGGCGGGGCATGCCGGATGCGAAGCTGCACAAGCTGCTGCAGCCATGGGCTCGAAGGTTTTGCTATGTACAATGAATATGAATACCATCGCTCAAATGTCTTGCAACCCAGCAATGGGAGGTGTAGCGAAAGGGCAAATAGTAAGAGAAATAGATGCTTTAGGTGGTATGTCAGGTATTATTTCTGACAAATCAATGATTCAATTCAGAATGTTAAACAGATCAAAAGGGCCTGCTATGTGGTCTCCTAGGTCTCAGAATGATCGTATGATGTTTGCTGAAGAGTGGAGATTAGCTCTAGAGCAAACTCCAAACGTAGATTTCTGGCAAGAAATGATCACAGGCCTTGTTGTCAAAAAGGGAGAATTAAAAGGTGTGAGAACAAGCATAGGGCTTGAAATATTTGGAAAAAGTGTAGTGCTGACAAACGGTACTTTCCTCAATGGACTAATACATATTGGTGAAAAACAATTTGGAGGAGGAAGAACAGGTGAAGCTGCTGCAAGAGGTATTACAGAACAACTTGTAGAACTTGGCTTCGAGTCCGGAAGGATGAAAACGGGTACACCACCAAGAGTAGACGGAAGAAGCCTTGATTATTCCAAAATGGAAGTTCAGCAAGGAGACGAGAATCCCGAGAAATTTAGCTTTTCAGATACCACAAGTACACTAAAGAAACAAAGAACTTGTTGGATTACTTATACAAATAAAGAAGTTCATTCTACACTAGAAGAAGGTTTTGATAGATCTCCAATGTTCAACGGAAGAATTCAAGGCCTAGGTCCTAGATATTGTCCATCAATAGAGGACAAGATAAATAGGTTTGCAGAAAGAGACAGACATCAAATATTCGTAGAACCGGAAGGATGGAATACGGTAGAAATGTATATAAATGGCTTTTCTACATCACTTCCAGAAGATGTACAATACAAAGCCATCCGTAAAATTGAAGGCTTTGAAAATGCAAAGATGTTCCGTCCTGGTTATGCGATAGAATACGACTATTTTCCACCGACACAATTGAAACTTACCTTAGAGACACAATTGATGGAAAATCTGTATTTCGCTGGACAAATAAATGGTACAACAGGATATGAAGAAGCAGCTTGTCAAGGATTAGTAGCTGGAATCAATGCAAGCTTAAAAGCTCAAGAAAAGGATCCTTTCTTACTGAAAAGATCTGATGCTTACATTGGAGTACTTATAGATGATCTAATAAATAAAGGTACAGATGAGCCTTATAGAATGTTCACATCAAGAGCTGAGTTTAGACTTCTACTTCGACAGGACAATGCAGATTTAAGATTGACTCAGAAAGGTCATGACATAGGATTAGCATCAGATGAACGATTAGACAAAATGAATGCTAAGAAAAATCTTACAGCTAAGCTTATCAATGATCTAAGACAGAAGAAATTCTCCCCAGAAAGTGTAAACATAGGTTTGGAAGAATCAGGTACTGCTGCTATCAAAGAAAAAATAACTGCTGAGAAGCTTTTAAAAAGACCTCAAATAGGTCTTGAAATACTAAAAACTTTCAACCCAGAAATAAACGAGTATCTATCCAAATATCCAGCTGAGGTTCTAGAACAAGCAGAAATACAAATCAAATACGATAGTTATATAGAGAAAGAACAGCAAATGGTAGATAAACTAAGTGGTATGGAAAACTTTAAGATTCCTTTGAAATTTGACTATATAGCTATTCCTGCTCTATCATCTGAAGGCAAGCAAAAACTGAGTAAAATAAGACCCGAAACAATGGGCCAAGCTTCAAGAATAAGTGGTGTAACACCTGCAGACCTATCCATAATCACCGTTTACCTTGGAAGATAAAATGCTAGAAAGACTTACAAAATGTCCACTCTGCAAGAGTGGACATTTTCTTAATTCTAAAGTAATAAAAGATTTTGCTGTAAGTCACGAGTCTTTCAGTATTTGCAACTGTACTAACTGTGGTTTGAAATTTACTAATCCAAGACCCACAGTAGAGACTATAGCCACATACTATGATTTTCCAGAATATTTCTCCCACGATGATAAATCCAAAAACTTAACTCAGTTCATTTATCAAAGAGTACGTAAATATGCAATATCACAGAAAATAAAACATCTAAGTAGCCTAAAGCCTACTAAAGGTAAATATCTCGATTATGGCTGTGGTACAGGTGAGTTACTTTATAGCGCAAATAAAAAGGGATGGAATGTAACTGGAATAGAACCTAATGAAAAAGCTAGGCTTTTGGCTAATTCTAAATTAAATGGTAGGATATATGAGTCAATAAATGAGTTACCTAAGCAAAATTCATTTGACATTATCACACTCTATCATGTATTAGAACACGTACATGAATTGAGAAAAAGTATTAAAAAAATTATAAAACACTTAGAACCAGATGGTTACATCATAATAGCAGTACCAAATCCTGAAAGTCTGGATGCTGTAAAATACAGTACGAATTGGGCAGGATGGGATGTACCAAGACATCTATACCATTTCAATCATAAAGCAATCCAAAAGTTCGGAGATATCTTTGATTTACAACTCATACAAGAATCTCCGATGATCTTCGATAGTTATTATGTTTCGTTACTATCAGAAGGCTATTTAGATTCGAAGCAATCCATGATGAAGAAATATTGGAATGCAATCAGAACAGGTCTAAAATCAAATCAAGAAGCATCTAAGAGTGCAATAAATCATTCAAGTAATTTATTCGTTTTCAAAAAAAAGTGAAAAACATTAATCTACTTATTCTTTTAGTAATAAGCCTACTAGCTTTTTCATGTGCCAAACAGAGCTCACCTATGGGGGGACCAAGAGACCTTGACCCACCAAAAGTTTTAAACATGAGTCCCAAGAATCAAAGTTTGAATACCAAACCAGAAAAAATCATTTTAACCTTTGATGAATACATAAAACTAGATAATGCAAATAAAAATATCCTAATCACTCCAAGAATAAATAAGGATGAAGTAATTATCACGGCCATCAAAAACACCTTGGTAATAGAGCTAAACCAAATATTAGAAGATAGCACAACTTACGTATTCAATTTTCAAAAATCCATTCAAGATCTCTCTGAAGCAAATCCAGTAGAAAATTTGAAATTGGTGTTTTCTACAGGTGAAAGCATTGACAGTCTAACTTTTTCAGGATCAGTTAATACTTATTTTCCTGGGAGAAATACACAATTAGAAGATGCTATAGTGGGTCTATATCCATTAGATGATACAACGAACGTATTTACAGCACCTCCTTATTATTTGACCCAAGTGGATTCTGTAGGAAAATTTTTCATTTCCAATATCAAATCAGGGAAGTATATCGCATACGCATGGCTAGATGATAATAATAGCCTTAAGGCGGAATACAAGTCGGAGGCATTTGATTTTATAAAAGATACCATTACCATCATCCAAAACATTGATGGTATACAATTCAATCTATCCAAGGGAGACCAGAATCCTATTAGAATATTAAGATCCTCTTCAGTTGGTTCAAATTATACCATAGTTTTAAATAAGAATCCAGTCGAAATTTCCATTGAAAATGAAAATCCTGAGTTTGATATTTTTTATACTCTGGGAGATAAAAGAATAACACTTTACTTAGAAAAGCCTATCACAGATAGTTTAGCATTCAAAGTGAATTTAACTGATTCGGTAGGATTCAATATTGATTCACTGATTTATGCAAAATTTGAAAATTCCGAAAGAAGATCAGAAAAACTCAGCATTACTCCAAATTCGGGAAAAAGCTTCTACAAGAATCTAGGTGTTGAATTAACCTTCAATAAGCCACTTAAAAATATTAATTATGATTCCCTTTATTTAGCCTATGATACAGCTTCAATAATTGCCATTACCCCGAAAATGCTAAGTTTTAAAGATTCTTTAAGAAGAGATATTCTTCAAATTAACCTAAGCATACCAGACTCAATTCCCTTTGAACTATTTACAGTAAAGGCAGCGGATTCTACTTTTCTGGATATTGAAGGTCAATACAATGAAACAGTTTTATCTGCAAATTATAAAAAACTTAAACTAGAAACGTTAGCTGATTTGATCTCTGGAAGCATAGAAGGGGCCGAAGGTCCATTTATAGTGCAACTTCTGGATAGTAAAGGTGAAATGAAAAGAGAAGCTTATATTAAATCTGGAAATAACTTTTCATTTAACTTGATAGAAGCTGGAAATTATGAAATCAGAGTAATTGAAGACACAAATGCAAATAAACGTTGGGATCCTGCCAACTATGAAGAAAAGAGAAATGCAGAAAGAACCTTCTATTTCACAGATCCTGATACTGGAGATAAAAATATATCCATCAGAGGTGGTTGGACATTGGAAGACCTAGTGATAACATCCACTCCAAAAACAGGCTTGAAAACAGTACAAAATTAGGGGTGGATAAGTACCAATTTATCTGTGGATAAGCGTGGACTACTTAACGATAACTCAGCACTTATACACGTCCCTCTTCTAGGCTTTTCCTCTAAGTACTATTAATGGGGAAAAGCCAACAGTTATCCACCAACCAATATCATTCTATCCACAGCCATTTTCCTAACAGGTAGAAAAAAGGTTATCATCCACATAAAACAGCTAATTGACTTACTCCTATCATTTACAGTAACATACATGTGGACAACGAGGGGATAAGTAGTGGGAAACCCAAAGGTTTGGTAGGGATAAACGTTGAGAAGAATATTTAGGCGTCTTTTCCACAAATCCACAGTCCTAATAACCTTAGTAAAGAATTTTTTTAAAAATCTATTTTACAACTACTATAAAAAGAGAGCGTGGATAACTCTTTGTAATCATCTCACATTTTGGTAATATTATAGATACCCAAAATAATGAACTATGAAGCCTTCAAGACTTTTTGATTTGATTCCCTATCAGATCGCTACCTATGATAAAGAGATTGCGCTCTCTAAAAAGGAGAATGGGGCTTGGAAATCTTTCTCAACTAGAGATGTCAAGGAGATCTCCGACAATCTGAGCTTAGCATTTCTTAAAACTGGTGTCAAATCAGGTGATAAAATAGCTATCATTTCTAATAACTGTCCAGAATGGAATTTTGTTGATATAGCTTTACAGCAGATTGGGGCTGTATCTGTTCCTATGTATCCTACCATCACCTCTGCGGACTATGAGTATATTTTTGAGCATGCTGAAGTAAAAATGATCTTTGTGGGTGATCAAATTATCCATGAAAAAGCAAAAGTTGTTTCAGGAGATCGTTTGATATATAGTTTTGAAAAATTGGAAGGAACAATCTTTTGGGAAGACTTTTTGGCTATTGGTGTGAATGAGGATATTTTGGGTTTGGAAAATGCCAAAGAACAGGTGAATCCAGATGACCTATTTACGATTATTTATACCTCAGGAACTACAGGAAGACCTAAAGGTGTGATGCTTTCCCATTCCAATGTGCTCTCAAATGTGCTTGCAATTGCAGCTATAATGACGCCTGCATACGGAACTTCCAGAGTTTTAAGTTTTCTTCCTCTGTGTCATATATACGAGCGGACTGGTTCATTCTGTTTTATGTATCTAGGTTTCTCTATTTACTATGCGGAGAGTCTAGAGCTTTTAGGAGAAAATATGAAGGAAGTTAAGCCACATGCCTTCAATACTGTTCCTCGTCTTTTGGAGAAAATTTATGATAAAATAGTAGCTAAGGGATATGAGCTAACTGGTATTAAGAAGAGCCTTTTCTTTTGGGCGCTAAATCTAGGCTTGCAATATGATCCTGCAAAAACTATGGGATCATGGTATGATTTTCAACTGAAACTAGCCAACAAACTTATCTTTAGTAAATGGAGAGAAGCATTGGGCGGAGAAGTAATGCAGATCAATTCTGGTGCTTCAGCTTTGCAACCTAGACTAGCTCGTGTTTTTTGGGCTGCAGGGATCAAAGTCTGTGAGGGATATGGACTGACGGAAACTTCACCAGTAGTTTCAGCATCAATATGTACACATAAGGAGATGAGAATTGGTTGGGTAGGAAAACTAGTTCAAGATGTAGAAGTCAAAATCGCAGAAGACGGCGAAATACTAGTCCAAGGGCCTAACGTAATGCAAGGTTACTACAGGGAACCTGACATGACCGCAGAGGTACTTCAAAATGGCTGGTTTCATACAGGAGATATTGGAGAGTTAGATGGACAATTCTTGAAAATCACAGATCGCAAAAAAGAAATGTTCAAAACTTCTGGAGGAAAGTATATTGCTCCGCAGCTCATGGAGAACAAATTCAAAGAATCTAGTTTGATTGATCAGTTGCTAATACTAGGCGAAAATAGAAATTACCCTACAGCTCTAATAGTACCGAGTTTTGAAGGGTTGAAGGAGTATTGTAAACACAAAGATATTCCCTACACGACTGATGAAGAAATGATCAAAAAACCAGAAATAATAGAAAAGTTCGATCGGGAGCTAGAACAGGCGAATAAGTATTTTGGTAAATGGGAGCAAATAAAGCGTTTTAAACTTTTGCCAAAATCTTGGGGAATTGAATCTGGAGAGTTGACGCCAACGATGAAATTGAAAAGAAAGGTGATTCATCAAAAATTTGAAAAAGAGATTAATAATCTTTATCAAGATTGATCAGAACCAAACATTATTAATTACAATCATAAATTTTTTAAAGAAGTTATTTTTCATGCTTTTTAATCTGAATTCGAAACTAACTGAGAGTTTTAGATAGAGATTCTCTTTTAAATTTTGTTTTTTTTATAATAGAATTTGTGATGCATGCATAACTTTTTATCAATATAGTATGCATGCATACATTATTTTTTGTAACTTAGGAATCGTAAAATTGATGCATTCCATAGAGATGAAGAGAGAAGAAACTGTTGATTATCATATAAAAAGTGCATGGCATGCTATCTCTAGAATGTACAATCAGCAAGCTGCAGTTGAGGGATTTACCACTGCGATTGGGTTTGTACTGATTAACATCAATTCTAAAGATGGAACGCCAGCAACTAAGATTGCGCCACAGATTGGTTTGGAAACTAGAAGCCTAACACGTATGCTAAAGACGATGGAAGAAAAAGGACTGATTTTCAAAAAGCCAGATTTAATAGATAAGCGTTCAGTCCGAATTTACCTAACAGAAGAAGGAAAGAGAATCAAAGCGATTTCTGTCAATACGATTAGAGAGTTTAATGAACAAGTACGTGAAGTAGTCAGTGAAGAAGATCTAACTGGTTTTTTCAGCGTATTTGAAAAAATACAACTTGTCATCGATCAGGTACAAACTGATAAAGGAGTAGATATTAATAAAACAATATTTGAATTATAATTTAATAACCGCCACAAGGTTAATAAGACCAAAAGCCCAAAATTATGAACAGAACCATTAAAAAAGTTGCCGTTTTAGGTTCGGGAGTTATGGGATCCAGAATTGCCTGTCATTTCGCCAATATCGGCGTGCAGGTACTTTTACTGGATATTGTACCTTTTGAACTTACAGAGCAGGAACAGAAAAAGGGTTTGACCAAGGAAAATCCAGGAGTCAGAAACCGAATAGTAAATGATGCTTTGCAGAGCACCCTGAAGGCAAATCCTTCAGCTATATACGATAAGGCCTTTGCGGCTAGAATAACTACTGGAAATTTTGATGATGATCTTCCGAAAATCAAAGAGTACGATTGGGTAATTGAGGTTATCGTTGAGCGTTTGGATATCAAACAATCACTTTTTGAGAAAGTAGAAAAGTACCGGAAGCCTGGAACGTTGATTACTTCCAATACTTCTGGAATTCCGATGCACATGATGTGCGAGGGAAGATCTGAAGATTTTCAAGAGAATTTTGTAGGTACGCACTTTTTCAATCCACCGAGATATTTGAGGCTTCTGGAAATTATTCCTGGGCCTAAAACCAAGCCTGAAATAGTGGAATTCATGATGGAATACGGTGACAAGTTCCTTGGAAAAGAAACTGTGCTTTGTAAGGATACGCCTGCGTTTATAGCCAATAGAATTGGAGTATATGCAATTATTTCGGCAATGCATACTATCGAGAAAATGGGCTTTGGAGTATCTGAAGTAGATAAATTGACAGGAACATTAATTGGTAGAGCTAAATCAGCTACGTTTAGAACAATGGATGTAGTGGGGCTGGATACTACTGTGAATGTTGCGAATAACCTCTACAAAGCTTTACCAAATGACGAGTCTAGAGAAAAATTTAAGCTTCCTAAAATTGTCGAAGTACTTTATAATAATAAGTGGTTTGGAGATAAGACAGGTCAAGGTTACTTCAAAATGATCCGTCATGAAGATGGCAGAAAAGAGCTGAAAGAAATTGACTTTGAAACGTTCGAATATAAGGACGTAGAGAAACCGAAGTTTAAGGCTTTAGAAGCGGCCAAAGAATTTGAAGATTTAAAAAAGAGGATCAAATTCCTAGTGAATTTTGATGACCGTGCAGGAGAATTCTATCGTGCTACTTTTTATGATTTATTCAGATACTGTTCTAATCGTATTCCCGAAATTTCTGATGAATTGTATAGGATCGATCAGGCAGTTTCAGCTGGTTTCGGTTGGGAACTTGGTCCATTTGAAAACTGGGATTTACTCGGTGTAAAAGAGACTGTAGACAAAATGGAAGCAGCTGGTGAGAAGCCTGCAGCTTGGGTTTATGAGATGTTGGAAGAAGGAAATGACTCCTTCTACAAAGTAGAAAATGGAAAGAAGCATTATTACGACATTCCCTCTAAATCTTACCTAGAAATTCCAGGATTAGATGAATTTATCATTCTAGATACGCTCAAATCTGCTGGTAAGAAGATATGGAATAACTCAGGAGCATCTGTCTATGATTTAGGCGATGATGTAATCGGATTGGAATTCCACACCAAGATGAACTCTATGGGTCAGGAAGTCATCGAAGGCATCAATACTGCTATCGGAATGGCTGAGAAGTCACATAAAGGATTGGTGATTGGGAATGAAGGTGCGAATTTCTCTGCAGGAGCAAATTTGGCAATGCTATTCATGTTTGCGGGTGATCAGGATTTTGACGAGATCAATTTGATGATATCTCATTTCCAGAATACCATGATGCGCGCTCGTTTTTCATCAGTTCCTGTAGTAGTAGCACCGCATAATATGACTTTAGGTGGTGGATGTGAGCTTTCGCTTCACTCTGATCACGTACAGGCCCATGCGGAATTGTACATGGGATTAGTAGAAGTCGGAGTTGGTTTGATTCCAGCTGGTGGTGGTACTAAGGAGATGACATTGAGATTTTCTAATGCCATTAATTCTGGTGATGTAGAATTGAATCAACTGCAAGAGTATTTCTTAAATATAGCTATGGCTAAAGTTTCCACTTCTGCGGAGGAAGCTAGGAATCTTGGTTATTTGAGAAAATCAGATGGGATTACATTGAATAGAAAACGCCAATTGGCTGAAGCTAAATCGAAAGTAATCTCCATGCACGAAGCAGGATACACGCAGCCTATCGAGAAAACAAATATTAAGGTATTGGGAAAGGAGTCGTTGGCATTATTTGATGCTGGAGTGACGGGCATGCAATACGGTGCTTACATTTCTGAGCATGATGCGAAGATTGCTCGAAAATTAGCTTGGGTGATGTCTGGTGGGGATTTATCGTCTCCAACAGAAGTTTCAGAACGATATCTACTGGATTTGGAAAGAGAAGCTTTCCTAAGTCTCACAGGTGAAAAGAAGACGCTGGAGAGAATTCATAGTATTTTATTCAAGGGAAAACCGTTGCGCAATTGACGTACTAAGTACGACGTACAATGTACCAAGTATCTCAACACACAAATAATTCGAAAATAACATGGAAGCATATATAGTAAATGGATATAGATCGGCGGTAGGGAAAGCCAAAAAAGGTGGCTTTAGATTTTATCGTCCAGATGATTTGGCAACAGATGTGATTACGCATTTGCTTGCAAATACACCAGGTCTTGAAGCCAAAATGGTTGATGATCTGATCGTAGGAAATGCAGTACCTGAGGCGGAGCAAGGAATGCAAATGGGAAGGATGATTTCTCTAATGGCCTTGGGAGTTTCCAATCCTGGTTTTATTGTCAACAGATATTGTGGTTCTGGTATTGAAGCTATCGCATTGGCAGTAGGAAAAGTGAAAGCAGGAATGGCAGATTGTATCATCGCCGGAGGAACAGAATCTATGTCTCTAGTTCCGATGATGGGTTACAAAACAGTTTTAAATTATAAAATAGCCACCGAGCATCCTTCTTATTACATCAGTATGGGATTGACTGCTGAGGAACTGGCTAAGGAATACAGTATCACTCGGGAAGAATCAGATGCTTTTTCTGTCAAGTCTCACGAGAAAGCTCTAGCTGCAATAGCGGCCGGAAAGTTCAAGGATGAGATTGTACCAGTAGAAGTGGAAGAAACTTACCTGGATGAAAAAGGCAAAAAGAAAACCAGAAAATTTGTAGTAGATACGGATGAAGGACCTCGTCCAGGTACTACCATGGAAGTATTAGCTGGACTGAGACCTGCTTTCAAAAATGGCGGTCAAGTCACTGCCGGTAATTCATCTCAAACTTCTGATGGAGCGGCTTTCGTAGTAGTGATGTCTGAGCGAATGGTGAAGGAACTGAACATTGAGCCAATTGCTAGAATGATGTCTTATAGCGCTGCAGGAGTTGATCCTAGAATCATGGGGATTGGGCCAAAAGTAGCCGTTCCAAAAGCATTGAAGCAGGCAGGTTTAACTTTAAATGACATTGATTTGATAGAGCTGAATGAAGCATTTGCTGCGCAAGGTCTATCAGTGATGAAAGCGCTGGATATGAATCCAGATATCGTGAATGTAAATGGTGGAGCTGTATCTCTTGGTCATCCGCTGGGATGTACTGGAGCAAAGCTTTCCATACAAATGTTCAATGAACTTCGTCGGCAGAATAAAAAGTACGGACTAGTCACTGCTTGTGTAGGTGGTGGTCAGGGCGTGGCTGGGGTCTACGAACTGCTTAAATAGGAAGTCCTACCCACTTCATCATTCAAAATTCAGCATTCAGCATTCGACATTCTGAATTTTTGAACTTTTCAATATCGAATGATGAATGAGAAATGATGAATAATGAAGTCTGATGTTTAGCGTCTAAAATCTAAAGTCTTAATTTATAACAATGGCCACCCAAACAAAATCAACCCAAGGAGGAGAATTCCTTATCAAGGAAACGGATGCACAGGACATCTTTATCCCAGCAGAATTTACCGAAGAACAACGAATGATGGCTCAGGCTTGTCAGGATTTTATCGATACGGAGATCACACCGCATGTGCAGGAGATCGATAGTATGAAAGACCCCGAGCTTGTTCCACGTATTTTCAAAAAAGCCGGAGAACTTGGTCTTTTGGGCATCACCGTCCCTGAAGAATACGGCGGTATGGGTATGAGTTTTAATACATCTATGCTGATTGCAGATATTATCGGCGCAGCAGGCTCTTTTTCTACTACCTATGGAGCTCATACGGGTATAGGTACACTCCCAATCTTGTATTACGGCACTGAGGAACAGAAGAAAAAATATCTTCCAAAGCTCGCAACCGGTGAATGGGCTGCATGTTACTGCCTTACTGAGCCAGATGCAGGCTCAGATGCCAATAGTGGTAAAACTAAAGCTACCCTTTCTGAAGACGGTAAAACATACCTTCTCACAGGACAGAAAATGTGGATTTCTAATGCTGGTTTCGCGGAATTATTTATCGTTTTTGCCAAAATAGAAGATGATAAAAACTTGTCTTGTTTCATAGTAGAGAAGTCTTTTGGCGGGATTACGATGAATGAAGAAGAGAAAAAGTTGGGTATCAAAGGATCTTCAACTCGTCAGGTATTCTTCAACGATTGCCCTGTGCCAGTAGAGAATTTGCTTTCGGATCGTCAGAATGGATTCAAAATCGCGGTAAATATCCTAAACATCGGTAGAGTAAAACTTGGCGCTGGCGTACTTGGTGGAGTTCGTACCGTAACTACTCATGCAATCAAATATTCTACAGAGCGTAAGCAATTTGGTGTGAGCATCAATACGTTTGGAGCGATCAAGTCCAAACTTGCTGAAATGGCTTCTAAGACCTACGTTTCTGAAGCACTTTGTTACAGAGCTGGTCAGGATATCGAGAATAAGATGAATGCGCTAGAGGCAGAAGGAATGGATGCTACCGAAGCTAAACTCAAAGGTGTCGAAGCTTTCGCGATTGAATGTGCTATCGCAAAAGTGCAATGCTCAGAAGTGCTGGATTATGTAGTAGATCAAGGAGTTCAGATCTATGGTGGTATGGGCTACTCAGCTGATGCGCCTATGGAGCGTGCTTATCGTGATGCTAGAATATCCAGGATTTACGAAGGAACGAACGAAATCAACCGTATGCTCATGGTTGGAATGCTATTGAAGCGTGCGATGAAAGGCGAAATCAATATTTTTGACCCTGCTATGGCTGTTTCTAAAGAACTTATTTCTGTACCCTCATTTGAAACAGTTGATACTTCAGAACTTTTCGCAGCTGAAAAAGAAGTGTTGAAGAAGCTAAAAAAAGTATTCCTAATGGTCGGTGGAAAAGCAGCCATGACACTTCAGGACAAGATTGAAGATGAACAGGAAATCATGATGAATCTTGCTGACGTGATGATAGAGATCTACGCAAGTGAGTCAGCCGTATTGCGCACCGAGAAGTTGGTGTCTATGAAAGGTGAAGATGCCTGCAAGAATCAAATTGCGATGACGCAGATTTATCTATCTCAGGCGGTTGACAAAATCAATGTGGCTGCTAAAGAGGCAATCGGTAGCTTCACTCAAGGCGATGAGCAAAAAGTGATGCTGATGGGCTTGAAGAGATTCACCAAATCAGAGCTTTATAATACCAAGGAATTGAGAAGACAAGTTGCTGACTATATGATTGATCAAGGGAAATATCCATTTTAAACCAGTGAGAAGGTAAGAATGAAAGCCTCCGAATTGAAAAAGTTCGGAGGCTATTTTTGGTTTTATCTACTGTGTACACCAAAGGGAATGTGGAGGTCGAAACTTTTATATTTGCTTACCTTTTGGTTTAGTTTAAAAGGCTATCATGTCTTAACTTACTTCTTTATATGAATCAGTTGTTATCTACTACCAAGCACAAAATGCACACTTTAGCCCCTTTTAAGATAATTGGAATTGCTGCAAGAACTTCAAATACATCTGGGAAAGCAGCTGAAGTTCTAGGTGCGCTCTGGAGACGGTTTTTTGAAGAGCAGATTGGAGATAAAATAGAAGGAAAAATCAGTGATGATATCTATGCTATTTATACAGATTACGAGTCTGATTATAAGGGAGAATACACTTGTCTAATTGGTTACCAAGTGGAGAATGAAGGAAATATTACTGAAGGCTTGGTATCAAAGAAATTTCATGGAGGCAAGCATGCTAAGTTTGTAGCTAAAGGAAAAATGCCTGATGCGGTCGTAAATTGCTGGCAGGAAATCTGGGCAAAAGACAGTGATTTGGACAGAGAATATACTGCTGATTTCGAAGTATATGGTTCTCAATCGCAACAAGGTGCTAATTCCTCCGTTGATATTTTTATCGCTGTGAAATAGGAGTTTCTGGCATTCAAACTGCTAAAAAATAGTTCTCATGTCAGATTGGGAGTTGCAAAATTCCCGCTACCTTAACGGTTATCAGTAACATCATTTATCCAACACAACTATGGCAAAACAACCAGAAGGTAAACCAAAGAACGATAAGTCTGCGGCTACCAAGACCTTGAAAGAAAAGCGTGCGGATAAAGCCGCTAAAAAAGAAAGTAAGAAAAATAATTAATGTAAAACAGGAGCCTAAGGCTCCTGTTTTTTTTGAGACCTCTAAGTTTAAGCTTTGAATAATGATGATTATCTAAATACCTCTTTAGGTTTTTAGCTTACTCTTTTTCACCTATATTTGAAATTATTGCACGGGGTGCTTTCCTTTGGGAAGGCTGAGAAAATACCCGAATTACCTGATTTGGATCATGCCAACGTAGGGATGCTTAAGCCAGAAAACGCCTTTGTTTTCTCTTGGTTGTCTGACCGCAGGAAATGCAGTTAATATTTTTGCAACCTAACATTCCCTATGGAACTCGAGAAAAAGAATTTCGAATTACTGCCTGACGCGCAGAAAAACTGGCAAAATCGTCCTGAATGGTTTTTCAACCGGGCGCACACAGACACCTATGAGCTTTGGTATGAAGGGAGATACAAGCGCGCCGAAGTATGGCAAAAGAAAGTCATGGAGCAACTGGTGTCAAAAGACAAACGAGTAAAAACCCTCTTAGAATTTGGCTGTGGCACTACAAGATTTACGCGCTGGTGGAAGGAAATCGGTATAACAGCAACTGGAGGTGATATTTCTCCGCTGATGCTTTCCCAAGCGGTTCATTTGTTTGACGGCGACTTGGTCATGGCGGATTCGCATCACATGCCATTTAAGGATCATACATTCGATTCCTTGGCTTTCATCACTACGTTTGAATATTACAAGGATCCTGTGAAAGTGATTCGGGAATCTGCCCGCGTGGCCAAATACGGCATTGCAATGGGAATGATGAATCGAAATTCTCCAAAAGTGCTTCGACGAAGAGTTCAGCAGGTTTTTGGTAAAAATCCGTTCTATGTCACCGCTACTTTTTACACACCAGCGATGCTCATTAAGATCATTGAAGAAGCGCTGGAAGGAAGAGATTACACGATTGAGTGGTCATGCACTGGTCTTCCAAAGTGGTTTCCTGTCCAGCAATGGAGTGTTCCTTATGGAGACTTTTTTGGTTTATATGTCAAATTGAATGATGTCGATTGATGGCTGATCTAGGCAAAATCACTCATGAAGGCTACCAAAAATTGCTGGCTGGAAGGCTGGGAGCTTCGCGAAACGAGGTGATACAAGGGCCAGCTTTTGGAGTAGATGTATCGATAACCTCACTTCCTGGAGGTCTGGCGATGGCGGCTACCAGCGATCCACTTTCATTGATACCTTCCTTGGGTTTGCAGGAGTCAGCCTGGCTCAGTGTACACCTGATGGCAAACGATATGGCCACTATTGGCTTTGCTCCGCAGTATGGACAGTTTGTGCTGAATCTGCCGGAAACGCTTTCTAATGCGGATTTCAGCACTTATTGGGGACATATCGATAGCTATTGCAAAGAATTAGGTATTGCGATCACAGGTGGTCATACGGGATTTGTGCATGGACAAAATTCGACTTTTGCCGGAGGCGGTACCTTGATCACTATAGCAAAAGAATCTGAGATGCTATGCTCCACCGGTGCACAAGAAGGAGACGTGATTCTGGTGACGAAATCATGCGCTTTGACAGCAACAGCCATTTTGGGAATGAGCTTTCCCGAAACTATCAAGCGAATGCTAGGGATAGAAGTTTACCAATCAGCATGTGCGCAATTTTATCATACTTCCTCTCTCAAGGATGCGCTAGTGGCAGCTGGAACGGAGAAGAAGTTCACGGAGATTCATGCGATGCATGATGTCACTGAAGGTGGAGTATTAGGTGCTATTTATGAAATGCTTGTTGCATCTGAGAAAGGAGGACTAGTAGTGAATGAATTGCTACCAATTGGAAATATAGCTGCTGCCATTTCAGGTTTGTTTGGGCTCGATCCCCGCTACTGTGTGGGTGCGGGATCCATGATCATTGCTTGCGATCCCAAAAAATCTGATGATGTGATCAAGAGACTTACTGAAGAAAATATTCTCTGCACTGAAGTGGGAAGAGTGACTGAAAGTATATCTGGCATTCAAATCCAAAAGTTAGGCACTACCTCTCCCCTAGTCTATCAGGAGACAGATCCCTATTGGGCTGCTTATTTTGATGCATTAAAAGCGGGATGGAAATGAATCAACAAGCGAAAATTAACTCCGGAATATACCTGGTGATTGACCCTTCTATGGAAGAAAGCCAGCTTTTAGAATCATTGGAAAAAGCGGTTACGGCGAAACCATGTGCGCTGCAGATTTGGGACAATTTTCAGTCTCACGATCAAGTACCTGCTTTGATAGCTAAAATTAAAATGATCTGTAACCGCTCAGGAATTCCTATTCTGATAAATAATCATCCTGAATGGGCCGAACTATTTGGACTGGATGGAGTGCATTTTGACGAGTTGACTGATGAATATTTATCATCAATTCCCCAGCTGAAGCAACAGGGAAAAATCATTGGAATCACTGTAAATAATGACTTTGAACATATTAAGATGGCCATTTTAGCAGATGTAGACTACCTCTCCTTCTGTTCTATGTTTCCATCATCGACTGCCAATAGTTGTGATTTGGTGGAGTTTGAAACAGTGAGAAAGACAAGAAAACATACCTCCATCCCAATTTTCTTGGCTGGTGGAATCTCTACCGAAATGCTCGTGCAGCTCCAATCTCTGGAATTTGACGGCATTGCCGTAGTATCCGGTGTGATGAGCGCTGCAGATCCTGGAAACGCTATTTCTCAGTATCAACAACTACTATCTGACCTAAAAAAATGAAATCGAGCATGACCAAACTGTTAAACGATGGGAAGATTATTTACCATGCACGATTTCATAGCCCGCCCCGACTAATCGGTGTGACCGCTAACAAACAAACATAAACTCATGAAATTAGAAACTATACAAAAATTGTGTTGCCCCTTCGATAAGGAAGATCTGGATTTGAAAATAATCCTGAAAGATGAGAAAGAGAATATCATCGAAGGTTGGCTCACTTGTGCCACATGTACTCGACTGTATCCGATCATTAAAGGAATTCCCATCATGAATCCAGACGAATACAGAGAAGCGCACTTAGAGCAGCCAGTTTTGGATCGCTGGCAAAATCAATTGGCTGGCAAAGAGATTAAGAACTTTCGCTCAAACTGACAACTCCCCATCGCTCAAACTTATAAGTATTAATCCTTTCTCACAGTCGTGGTATCTGGTTTTGCAGCAGGAGTACTTTTAGGGAAAAAGCCTTTCAATAGCTTCTTCGCTTCATCTACCGCTTTGTCCTTGGCTACATCTACATGTTTTTCAAGTTCCTTTTTGGCACTATCCTGAGCTATTGCTGATTTCGCTTTGAGCACTTGCTTTACGCTGTCTTGTGCTGCATTAAATTGCTCTGTTGCTTTTGTTTGTAGGCCTGCAACCTCTCCGCTTACTCTTGCTTTGAGCGCATTTGCCAATAAAGATTCGATGCTATTACCACCAGCAAAGGAAATCTTCGGTGAGTTGTAAGTTCCTGAAAGATTCAATGCCAATGGAATTGTGGTGTTCTCATCCGTTGCAGTTCCAGTGATAGTTGCCAAAATCGAGTTTGCTTGAGATCCAAACTTTCCTGCTGGAATCAGCATATTAACCAAGTAGTTTATTGAGCCATCAAAACCTGCAGTTCCCTGCACGTTGGCTTGGTAATCCCATAGCCTCACATCAAAAGGCTTGACATCCATCACACCATTTTCAATAGTGATCGGAATGGAAATATTTTTCATCTGAAGTGAATTAACATCCTTGAGCTTAGTAAGACTGGTGATTTCTTCTAGGATTTTACTGTCTTTCAATGCCGTTTCGAGGACTTTTAATACACCTTGACCATCCAGACTGGATAATAAAGGCATCATATCTTGTCCGAGTTTTCCTGAGAAATTAAGATTGGAATTGAATTTTCCCGTCAAATTTTGTGCTATCGGAGCAAATGCTTTTACCGTATTGAAAGACTTGAAAGCTTCAGCTATACTAAGCTCAGCGATATTCAAATTGAATCTGAATGCTGGAGCCGTGAGATCTCTTGGATCGTAGTTTCCTGACAAACCTATCGTGCCACCCATCGTTTTCATGGAAGCATCAGAAAAGGTCAAAACACCATCTTTCAACGACATATCGCCTTTAACTTCTTTGAGGTTCATGTTGTCATAAAGTACTTCATTTGCAGCCACAGTCATTTTGAAATCAATATTTTTTGGCAACTCTATGACAGAAAGCTCACTGCTTGTAGTGTCTTTAGATGAATTCTCACTCATCCATTCGTTTACATTGAATCTGCTGCTGTTCATGGCCAGTTGTCCTTTAAGCGAGCCATTTTCACCCAAAAGATATTCCATGTAATTGGAAAGTGAACCAGTAGCTTGAAGAGGACTTTCTCCGATTTTAGAGTCGAACTCAGTCAGATTTATACGCTCTGGTGTAAATTCCGCTATTGCTTTGGCGATCTGAATTCCCTGAGGAACATCCGTAGATGAATACTTGAAATTGCTGACGGCCATTGATCCACGAGTTTCCAGTTGGTTATATTTTTTGGCTTCCACCGCTTCATAAGATCCTTTGGTATTGATATCAGCTAGTATGCGTCCTTCCATTATCATATCATCCATAGGGAAAATGGCCAATATCTTTTTTAGATCCACACCGCCTTTGATTTCACCATCCCAGATAAGTTTTTCGAAATCTCGGATTTTCAGAGTTCCATTGATTGCTTCGCCTTCCAGCTCAAAGCCAAATTGGCTAAGATCAACAAGAAAATCCGTCATACTTCCATTAGGATTTTGAGCTGATGCATTGACATTTAGTTTTTCAATTGGCGCAGGATAATCTACGCTTTTTACATAGCCATTAGCCAAAAGTATTTTGGCGTTGATAGCTGGAATAATTCCCGCAATTGAATCATATCTGCCTTTGGCAGTTGCATCTATGTCCAGATTTCCCTTTAATGCTAGTCCTTCAATTGGGAAAATAGAAGTTAATTCCTCTAGATTCAGCTTGCCTTTTAGCGCTGCATCTATCGTGTAGCTGACCAAATCAGAGAGGTACAATTTTCCGGAAATCGGATTGCTACCGAAGTCTAGGTCGAACGCAGGAATGGAAATGGAAGTATTATCCAGATTGTCTGTCTCGTTTTTTGCCTGAAGATCCAAATTGACATTCTTTACAGGTTTTGACAGGTTAGGATACTGGAACATTCCATCGGCCACTTTCAGTGAAATATCAAAAGAAGGAATTTTCTCATCATTGTAAATACCCTTTACTTTTCCTTTGAAATCCATCGTTCCGGAAGTTTTCAAACTTGAAAAACTCTCTGAATAAATCCCAGGTACCAAGGACAAAATGCTTTTAAACTCATTATCTATTCCCTCGATATTGAAATCCATTTCCATATCGTCACCAAGCATTGCGAGGTATCCATTGAGGTCAAATAAAAAGTCATTCAGCTGAAAATTACTTTCTCCCAGCGTGAACCTCATTTGTTCCAAATCAATGGTTAATACGGTTTTCCCTTTAAAAGTTTTGTTGGAAAGGTAGCTGACATTCTCATAGGTGATGTCTGCGATCTGGGCATCTAATTCAATAGGAAGATCATAGACATCTGCAGTGAAATCGCCAGAACCTGTGGCATTAATTCCTCCCAAAGCCATGAAATAATTGAGCTGTCTATCGTCATAAACTACATTTAGATTACTGATTTCGATCTTATCCACACCGATCTGAAAATTACTCGCGCTTGTTTCTACCGCTACTTCTTCTGAGGGGAAAGCTATATCGTAGTTGGCGATACCATCTTCCAAGACTTTGATGTAAACATTGCCACCGTTCAAATGCACTCCGGTCAAGGTTGGATAATCGTCAAATAAGACAGATTTAAGATTCAAATCGATGGCTAATTCCTGAAGTGAAACCAAGGTGTCGTTTTCAAATGGGGCATTTCCTACGATATCAAAGTCTTTGATTCTTGCAGATACATTCGGAAATCTTCTAAAGAGACTTATACTCACATTATCTATATCGTAAATAACTTTAGCGTTTATAGACTGGGCAATTTCTTGGTCTATACGTGCAACTATTTTGTCTTTAAAAATAAAGGGGACAGCCACTGCGACAGCGATCAAAAATATAAATACACCTAAAACAATGATTAAGGTCTTTTTCATAACTGGGTCTTATTTAGCAAGAGGGTGAATAGGCTGGAAATTCATTTATTCTAATCCACTTAGATACGAAATATTGAAAAGCAAGAGCTTAGATTATAACAAGTTTTAAGCCTCTGGCAAATTTTAGCATTATAGAAGAAATTTAATGTCTCATCCATAGTACGTTTTTTGCCGTCGTCAGCAAAAATTCAAGTTATAGATTTCGCAATTATTTATCTTATCCGTATATAAACCTTAATCAGATATGATCCTAGACCTTAAAGTTCCGGCAGATTATCAGGCAGTGATGCCCTATTTAATTCTCAAAGATGCTGCATCTTTTATCAAATTCGCTGAAGAAGTTTTTTCTGCGAAAGTAGTATTGAAAGAGATGCGAGATAAGAATACAATTATGCACGCGGAGATCATAATAGGTGAAAGCACGGTGATGATCGCAGAAGCAACACCTGATTATGAAATTCAAAACTCAGGACTATTTGTCTATGTCAAAGATGCAGATGCTGCTTTTGAGCTTGCCATTGAGTTAGGAGCAGTCATCATTATGAATGTATCAAATCAGCCTTATGGAAGAAGCGGAGGCATCAAAGATCCTTTTGGGAACACTTATTGGATTACTTCTGTGAGCTACGATCCAGGGAATGAAATTCCTTTGACCCGGCGATAGAGATTCAGTGCATACTTGTCAGTCATACCAGAGATAAAATCTACCAAACTTCGAAGCATTGGATACGGATTTACCTCAGCCCCCCAGCCTTTCAGTGGGAAGTCGGCAGGTAATAGTCTCAAGATACTTTTATCTTGACCTGAGAAATTTTCCAGATCGTAGAACTGATGGTAAAGTGCCTTGGAAAACACTTCTAACAAGCCCTCTAAGACTTGAAATCCAGCTGCTTCTTTTTCTAAAACAATTTGAGATCTATAGATTTTTTCTACAGACACTTCTGTAATTTTCTTCAATGCTTTAGCCGAAGGAATAATGTCGGTCAAAGCCTTATCAAAATTTCCTTTGCACATACTTTCCTCATAGTTGCCAAATACTTCTACACATTCGCCAATCAATTCTCCTATAGCCAGCGCTCGTAGAGCACCCAGATTTTGAGCTTCTGTTCTTGGTTCTTTTAACTTATTTGGATCAAGTTTGTCCTTCAAAATCGGTGCGAGAAGCTTCACCGTCTCTTCAAAACTCACCAAGCCTAGCGTACAGCCATCCTCTAAATCGATGATGCTGTAGCAAATATCATCCGCTGCTTCCACGAGGAATGCGAGCGGATGTCTATACCAGCATTCTGGACTGGATTTCTCCATTCCTAAGACCGCTCCCATTTGTTCAAAGTCTGCCAGTTGATTGATAAAGAAGCCGTATTTTTTCTGACTTTTCCTAGCGATATCCCGGTGTGCAATCATGCTTGGTCGAGGATATTTGGTAAATGTAGCCAAAGTCGCATACGTGAGTTTTAACCCAAACTGCTTTGAAACAAGCATTCTGAATCCTTGCGCGTTTCCCTCAAAATTCTGTAGATCTGCTAGTTGCTCTGTACGGACATGAGATTCCCAGCATTTTCCCGAAGGGTGAAACTTGAAGAAATCAGAAATAGCTTCTTCTCCTGCATGACCAAAAGGAGGATTTCCGATATCATGTGTTAAAGCTGCTGCAGCCACAATAGCACCAATTTCAAATGGTGTAATGCCTGTATTAGACAGTTGTGGGTACTTTTCCAGGAGCATTTCTCCAGCTGATTTCCCCAAAGATCTTCCCACACTGGAAACCTCCAAGCTATGTGTTAATCGTGTATGTACAAAAGCCTGTTCTGGTAATGGAAAAACTTGAGTTTTGTCCTGAAGATTTCGAAATGGAGACGAAAAAATTATTCGATCGTAATCAACTTCAAACTCACTTCGGGTTACTTGCGTAGGTATAAATCCCGGATTATCACCAAATCTGCCTCTGGATAAAAGGCGTTCCCATTTCATCATTCCCAAAAATAAGATTCTCTTCAGACATTACTTTAAAATTTGATTATTATTCAGTTGGCACGGTACTTGGATTTTATCTAGCAATTAAACTTAATAACTATGAAAAATATTTTTTCTTATATCCTGCTTACTGGACTTGCGCTTATAGCTATGTCATGTACGTCAGATGATGAGAATCCAAGCAGTGATACTGCTCGTGTAAATATTCGCTTAGTAGACGCACCAGCATCATATGATGAGGTCTGGGTTGAGGTTTTGGCTGTTCGGGTTAAAGTGGACAAAGAGGGAATTGATGACGACAACGATGATGACTCATCATGGAATGAGATCACTTACAATGAAAGCCAGCCTATAAATCTTCTGGACTTAACAGGAGGAAATAGCAAATTATTAGGTACGGAAGATTTTCCCGAGGGAAAAATCGATCAGCTTAGATTGATTCTTGGAGAAAATAATTATGTGATCAAGAAGGGTCAACGTCATGATATGAAAACACCGAGTGCTCAGCAAAGTGGACTGAAGATAAAAGTCGATGAGCGTATTGAGGGAGGAATGACCTATAATCTTGTTATCGATTTTGATGCAGCGAAGTCAATCGTTGAGGCTGGAAACTCTGGACAGATCATATTAAAGCCGGTATTAAGAGCCTATTTGGACGAAATATCCGCTGGAATCATGGGACAAATTCTTCCATTAGAAGCACAACCAGTAAAAGTGACTGCTCAAAAAGGAGATGACACGATGAATACCTTCGTCGATGCAAAAGGTAATTATAAAATCACTGGTTTAGATCAGGGTACGTACAAATTGATATTTACTCCAAATGATTCTTATAGCCCTGTAGAATTAGAAGGGGTTTTGGTAGAAAATGGAAAGCTTAATTCTATAAATCCAATCGTATTGAAGTTGAAATAGTTATTGAAAATCTAACATAAAAGGTCAGCTGTTGCTGGCCTTTTTTTTGTGCTAGACTTTCTTGCCTTCCCGTTTTGAAAAGTTTTGGACTAAATTTACCCTGTGAAAAAACTGTATTTTTATCTTCTTTCGATATTTAGCATATTTCTCTTGGCTTCTTGCGAAGATCCAGATGCTAGCCCCAAAGCACTTTTAAATATTATTTTGGTGGACAATGCGGCTAAGTGGGATTCGGTATTTGTAGAGATAGAGGGAGTAGATATAGAGGTGTTGGCAAGTGGGCGTGATACACAAAGCCGGACTTTTTTCTTAGAATATAAATCTGGAGATAAGCGTATAAAAGTGAGTGATTTAGTTGGTGGAAATGCGCTGCTCTTAGGTAGAAATGAATTGCCTATTGGGCAAATAATATCTGCAAAAATCATCTTAGGTAACGATCATTCCATGTATTATGATCAGAAAAAGTATCCATTAAAAGTCTCAGACACTTCCCAAAACGAAATATTGTTGACTACTTCAATAGATACAGAGCAAGGAATATCTTATGATATTATATTGGATATTAACCTTGAAAAGTCAATTGTAAAAGTTTCTGAATCCCCTCTTACCTACGGGCTGAATCCAACTTTCACCTTAACAAAGGGCGCAGGAACGATTGATATTAGTGGATTATTAAAACCATTGACTCTCTATCCTGCTGTTTATTTGAGCGACGGAAAGGATACGATTTCAACACATACCGATGCTACTGGAAAATACAATTTCAGAGTGCCGGCTGGATCATATAAGATTTTCTTTGATGCGAAAGACGAACTTTATTTGGACACTGCTTATACACAAGATCTAGTCGTGAGTGAGGACAGCCTTCTTAATACAATCACTTTTAAGAAAAAACCTTGATGATTTCTGATGCACTCTACATGCAAAGAGCACTTGAACTGGCGGAGTTTGGCCGGGGTAAAGTAAGTCCAAATCCCATGGTTGGCTGTGTGATCGTACATCAAAACAAAATAATAGGCGAAGGCTACCATCAGAAATACGGTCAAGCACATGCTGAAGTCAATGCGGTGAATGCAGTAAAAAACCACGAGCTTTTGATGGAAGCTACAGTTTACGTGACCTTGGAACCATGTGCTCACTATGGAAAAACCCCTCCATGTGCAAGTCTACTGGTAGAGAAAAAGGTTAGGAAAGTTGTCATAGCTGCTTTCGATACCAATCCATTAGTTGGTGGAAAAGGATTTCAGCAATTGAAAGATGCTGGAATAGAAGTGGTAACAGGGCTATTGGAAAAAGAAGCTCGTATTCAAAACAAGCGTTTTTTCACTCAGATTGAAAAAAAGCGTCCGTATGTAATTCTGAAATGGGCCCAAACTCTTGATGGATTTGTGGCGAGAGAAGATTACTCTTCCAAGTGGATTACGAATGCCTCTAGCCGACAGTTAGTGCATAAGTGGAGGGCTGAAGAAGATGCGATAATGGTGGGAAAAAATACAGCCAAATACGATGATCCTGCATTGAATGTCAGAGATTGGGTTGGAAAAAATCCCCTCAGATTGGTTATTGATAGCAGACTTGAGCTTCCCAATTCACTCAAACTATTTGACGAAGCAGTTCCTACAATTTGTTACAATACGAAGAAATCTGAAGTTAAGGGCACGCTTGAATATAAGAAGCTGGACCCAGATTTTCAGGTAAAGGATATTTTGGAAGATCTTTACAAGCGGAATATTCAAAGTGTACTTATAGAAGGAGGAAGTTACTCATTGAATAAGTTCTTGGCTTCTGAACTTTGGGATGAAGCACGTGTGTTTACAAGCAGCAACAAATTTGGAAGTGGGGTCGCAGCCCCAATACCTCCTACCCCAGTATCCGAGACTATAGAAATCTTGGAAGATACTTTAAGAATATATCATCATGTCTGAAAGTCTATACATTCCTGAGTCCGCTACAAAAGCGGAAAAATACGAAGCGATTCTGCCTCAAATCGAAGCTTTGATCTCCGGTGAACCTGATCTTTATGCAAATCTGGCTAACATCTCCGCAGCATTAAAAGAGGCATTTGACTTCTTTTGGGTTGGGTTTTATCTGGTCAAAGAGAATCAGTTAGTACTTGGTCCTTTCCAGGGACCAATAGCGTGTACGAGGATTTCTATGGGAAAAGGAGTTTGCGGTACAGCTTGGCAAGAAGGCAAAACAATTTTGGTTCCCGATGTAGATGCTTTTCCAGGTCATATCGCTTGCAGCTCTGCTTCAAAGTCTGAGATAGTCGTACCTGTGTTCAAAGGAGGTTTAGTTGCCTTTGTACTCGATGTGGATTCCGATCAATTAGATGATTTTGATTCGGTTGATCAGGAGTATTTGGAGAAGTTGATGGAGTCGTTAGGGAGTAAGATCTAGGTTTCGCTCCTACTCACCTTTTCGCAAAATTCTCTGACAATTTTCAAAGTTTCCTCTTTGCGCTCGATCATGCCGACATGCCCCGTGTGTTCGAGTTCGAAGTAATCGGTTACTGCTGATTTATGCTTTCGGCTAGTATCGATTTTTACCGCTCCATCTTCAGTTCCAGCGATCACCAGTTTTAGTCCAGAGAAATTCTCCAACACTTCCAATCGATCTTTTCTATCTCTCATTGCTTTGGTGAAAGCAATTAATCCTTCCAAACTACAATTTTTAGCTTGCGCTATGGCTTGAGTTATTTCATCAGATAGTTCTTCTCTTCTTTCCTCTGGAAAAAGTGGTGGGACGAAAGATGTTACGAAAGTATTAACGCCGTGTTTTTTCAGGAAAATAACCGTGCGGTCTCGCATGCCCTTTTTCTCTTCATCATCTGCTAAAGCTGAAGAATGAAAAAGACCAACAGCTTTAAGTTTATTTCCCATCAATTCAAGCAGCGCTAGCATCACATATCCACCTAGCGAATGACCGATTACTATAGGATTATGGATATTATTTTCCTCCATCCATTCTTCGAATAGAACTGCTACTTCCTCCATCTGAATAGAGTCTGAAGCGATTGGAGTACTGCCACATCCTGGAAGATCAGGGCAGATCACTCTGAAGTCTGTGGATAAAGCTTCTGCAAAATCTCTCCACATTTCTCCGATTTCGCAGAAACCATGAATTAGGACTATAGGTTGACCTTGGCCTTTTTCGAAAAAATGAATAGCAGACATTTGTTTAGATAGATTTGGAAACTTCAGCAACTTCTCTGACAGCCTCAGCAATGCCTTCTGCATCAAAACCACAAGCTCTATGTAATTCTTCCTGCTCGCCGTGCTCGATGATTTCATCTGGAATACCAAGACGCTTCACTTGTGCCTGATATCCATGATCTATCATCCACTCGATCACAGCTGAGCCAAACCCGCCCATAATACAACCATCCTCTACAGTGATTACCTTTTTGAATTTGCCAAAAATCTCATGAAGTAGTTCCCCATCCAGCGGCTTCACGAATCGCATATCGTACTGAGCGGGGTTTAAACCTTCTTTCACTAGTTTTTCGCAAGCTTCTACCGCATAGTTACCAATATGTCCAATCGTTAGAATAGCTACATCTTCTCCCTCTTTCACAATTCTTCCTTGCCCTACTGGAATTTTTTCAAATGGAGTTTTCCACTCTGGCATTACGCCTTTTCCTCTTGGATATCGGATAGAATAAGGACCGTTATGAATAGAAGCCGAGTACATCATGTTGCGAAGTTCTTCCTCATTCATCGGTGCAGATACGACCAGATTTGGTATGCATCTAAAGAAAGCTATATCATATGCTCCATGGTGCGTAGGGCCATCGGCACCTGCAAATCCTGCCCTATCTAAACAGAAGACTACAGGAAGATTTTGAAGGCAGACGTCGTGTAATACTTGATCATAAGCACGCTGCATGAATGTAGAATAGATGTTACAGAAAGGAACTAGTCCTTGTGTAGCCAATCCAGCAGAGAAAGTCACCGCATGTTGCTCGGCGATTCCTACATCAAATGCCCGATTTGGCATCGCTTTCATCATGATATTCATAGACGAACCAGATGGCATAGCTGGAGTAACTCCCATGATTCGGTCATCCATTTCAGCCAATTCTACTAACGTGTGTCCAAAAACATCCTGATATTTTGGAGCTTGCGGACTGCTTGGAGTCGTTTTATATATTTCTCCGGTAACTTTATCAAAAGCTCCTGGGGCATGCCAGGTAGTTTGATTTCCTTTTTCCGCAGGACCATATCCTTTTCCTTTCATTGTCACACAATGAAGGATTTTAGGCCCTGGAATATCTTTAAGATCCTTTAATATTTCTGCTAAATGATTGACATCATGACCATCTACTGGACCGAAGTATCGAAGGTTTAATGACTCAAAAAGATTGCTTTGGTGCAGAATAGCAGATTTGATTCCACCTTCCACTTTGGAGATTACATCCTGAGCGCTTGTTCCAAATTTGCTCATTTTGCCCAAAATCTTCCAAACCTCATCCTTTGCTTTATTGTAGGTTTTGGAAGTAGTAATATCGGTGAGGTAATCTTTGAGCGCACCGACATTCGGATCGATTGCCATGCAATTATCATTCAGGATGATCAACAAGTTGGTGTCTGCTACTCCTGCATGGTTCATAGCTTCAAAGGCCATACCACCAGTCATAGAACCATCGCCAATCACCGCGACATGCTGTTTTTGAGAAAGCCCTTTATACTGGGAAGCGACAGCCATACCCAATGCTGCAGATATTGATGTGCTGGAGTGACCTACACCGAACGTATCGTATTTACTTTCTTTTCTTTTAGGAAAACCAGAAAGGCCTCCGTAAAGACGATTTGTATGAAAGCGATCTTTCCTTTCGGTAAGAATTTTATGACCATAAGCCTGATGTCCTACATCCCAGACCAATTGGTCTTCAGGAGTATTAAGCACATAGTGAAGGGCAACTGTAAGCTCGACCACGCCAAGACTCGCGCTAAAATGGCCTCCATAAACGGATACATTATCGATTATAAACTGTCTAAGTTCATCACAAATTTGTACCAGCTTCTCCTTAGGAAATTTCTTAAGGTCAGCGGGGCTATTAATTTGAGCTAATAATTCTCCTGGTTCAATCAGCATTTTACAGCGGTAAAGTGTTCAAAATAGAATAACAATAAATATGCTCCTTTGTTTTTTCTATGAATAATTTGACGAAAAGACGACTGTCTCTTTCTCCTGTCGTTTTCAATTAATTTAGCTTAATTGAATATCTTTGGCAACAAGGTGGCAAAATTAACCAATAATTTAAATATCCTTTGAGTTTCGAAATCAAATTACCACTCTTCGAAGGTCCATTTGACCTCATGCTCTTCTTCATCGAGCGTGATGAACTGGATATTTATGACATTCCTATTTCCAAGATTACCAATGACTTCCTTGATTATGTACATCAGATGGAGCAAATGGAAATGGAAGTAGCCAGTGATTTTATTCTCTTCGCCGCAACCCTTATGAAGATTAAATCACGAATGCTTTTGCCAAGACCTGAACTGAATGAGGCAGGTGAAGAAGTGGATCCACGAGAGGAATTGATCAGAAATCTTCTGGAATACAAGAAATACAAATCCGTCATCGAAGTACTTTCCGCTATGGAAGGGGAGGAAATGTCCAAACAAAAGCGTGGAAATATAGCCTCCGAGTTGAAGACACTTAGCAAAGTGGATGATGTGGATGCAGAGATGCAGGATATGGATTTATACAAATTGCTGAAAGTTTTTCAGCGGTCGATGTCCAAAATGGCTTCGCGAGTGGATGAAACCAAACACACCGTAATCCAGTATCCTTATACCATTGCCCAACAAAAAGACTTTGTGTTGGAGAAAGTAAGTTTTAAGAAAAAAGTGCCATTCGCTGAATTCATCAGCTACAAGCCCGATAAGATTTTTGTGATATATACCTTTCTAGCCATTTTAGAATTACTTCAACTTTCCCTGGTTACGATTGTCATTGGAGATGGCTTTAATAATTTTTGGGTGGAAATATCAGAGCCAATAGCAGTTGCATAGCATATGAAATTGGACAACAAAAAAATCTTTCAGACACTTAATCCGAATAAAATTTGGGTGCCGGTAATCATTGGTTTAGCCATTGTCTTCGGTATGTTTTATTTTGATCCTAAAGTAAATAAGGACTCTCTGAATGGGATTTTTGATGCTTCTATTCCTTGGGTAATTCTTGCCATTTTGGTGATCTTATTTAGGGATGTAGGCTATGTATATCGAATAAGGGAGATTACGGATAGGAAACTGACATGGAAGAGGTCTATCTATGTCATCATACTTTGGGAGTTTGCTTCTGCAGTGACACCCTCTGTGGTGGGCGGGACAGCAGTTGCTATTTTTATCTTAAATAAGGAAGGGATCAAATTCGGTAAAGCCATTGCCTATGTGATGGTGACAGCGATTTTAGATAATTTATTCTTTGTGATTGGCGCTCCCATTATCTTATTTTTTGCGAAAGGAAGTATTTTTCCAGAAAGTAAAGTACTGGAAATGCAGCTTCAGAATAGCATGGAGGCGATTTTCTGGATCTCGTATACGCTCTATGCTACTTACAGCATAGTGATGGCTGCAGCTTTATTTTACAAGCCGAGAGTTTTCAAATGGCTTCTAATCAAGCTATTTTCGATTAAATGGCTTCTCAAATGGAAACATGAAGCCCAAGGATATGGAGATCAGATCATCGAAGCTTCCAAAGAACTATCGGGTAAAAAATGGAATTATTGGTTGCCGATTATTGGTGCTACTATCTTCATCTGGAGTTCTAGATACTTGATGTTAAATGCATTGATTTCGGCTTTTGTGCCCCTTGCTGCTCATGAGCATGTCATCGTTTTTGCGCGCCAAGTAATTATGTGGATCGTGATGATGATCTCACCTACCCCAGGTAGTAGTGGTACAGCGGAGTTTTTCTTTGGTCAATTCTTTACCGAATTCTTAACAAATTACACGTTTGTAACTAGCATCTTGTGGCGACTTCTATCCTACTACCCTTACTTGATTTTAGGAGCATTTTTCCTTCCTCGTTGGGTTAAGCAAGTGTTTTTTAAGAAAAAGAAATTAGAGGCGGGACCAGATGTTTCAGGAAATTAGCCAAAAGCAAATCGTAGAACTCACCAAAGGAAGTGTTCTGAATCGGCATGATGAGTTGATGATTTCTCAACTTGCAATAGACTCCAGACAAATTCTTCATCCCTCCAAGACACTTTTTGTGGCATTGCGCGGTGCAAAAGCTGATGGGGCAGATTTTATTCCTCAATTAGTAAAATTGGGCGTCCAGACGTTTTTGGTTCATGATGATTTTGATGAGTCCACAGCTTTAGATGTTTGCTTTATCAAGGTGGCGGATACGCGTAGAGCATTACAATTGCTGGCCAAATACCAACGTTCACTATTTACGAATCCCGTCGTCAGCATCACCGGAAGTAACGGTAAAACCATCGTCAAAGAATGGCTGGGAGAGATTCTGGGGCAAAAATATGCCGTGGCTAAAAGCCCAAAAAGCTATAATTCTCAAGTTGGAGTACCTCTATCTATCTTTGGAATCGAGTCTTATCATCAAGTAGCAATACTGGAAGCAGGAATCTCCAAAGCTGGAGAAATGGCTGCATTGGAGGAAATGATCCAACCAAACCTCGGAATTTTCACTAATATCGGTACAGCCCATCAAGAAGGATTTGAAAGTCTGGAAGCTAAGCTTCAGGAGAAGCTTTCACTTTTCAAGGACTCTAATTTTTTGATTTATTGTAGAGATCATGACTTCATTTCTGAGGCGATTGAGTCTGTTTTTCCATCTGACAAACGAGTAGGATGGTCAGATCGAGCTGGAGCAGAATTTACCAGATCTTTGAAGGTGAAAGGGAATGGATCACGAATGATTTTGATGAACTCGGATTTAAGCACGCATACTTTTCATGTGCCTTTCACGGATGTGGCTTCTCTAGAAAATATCACGCATGTGATCGTAGCCGCGATCACGCTAGGACAAAGCGTTGGATCTATACAAGAAGGAATTGCGCATCTGAAGTCTGTGGATATGCGCTTGACGCTAAAGCCGGGAATCAATGATTCTTTGCTGATCGACGACACCTACAATAATGACTTGGCAGGATTAAAGGTCGCGCTGGATTTCATGCAGCAACAAAGGCCTAAGCGAAGGAAAATTCTGATCCTGTCTGACTTATTGCAGCAAGGTTCTCCAGAGAAGATCTATGCTGAGGTTTCTGAGTTGATCAAAAAGTACCGGTTTGACCAATTGTATGGTGTGGGTAAGGAGATTTTCTTTTTGGAGAAAGAATTCCCAGAATCTTTCACTGGGTTCAATTCTACGCTAGAGCTTTTGGCCAAGCTCGATCCTGAGACCTTTCAAAATGACTTGATTTTAGTAACTGGGGCACGAGTGTTTGGATTTGAGGAAGTAGTCAACCGACTTCAACAGAGGATTCATGGTACCACCTTGGAGATCAATCTCAATGCGCTCACGCACAATTATAATTTCTATAAAAAACTGCTTTCCCCAAAAACCAAAGTAATGGTAATGGTGAAGGCACTCGCTTATGGTGGAGGAGCGGTGGAAATCGCCAACCAAATCCAGACCATGGGTGCAGATTACTTGGGGGTTGCTTTTTCTGATGAAGGAGTTGCTTTGCGGAAACAGGGAATCAAACTACCGATTATGGTATTGAATGCCATGCAAGAGTCTTTTGGGTTGTGCAGTGAGTTTAATTTGGAGCCGGTAGTTTTCAGTCCGGAGTATTTTGAGAGTTTAGCCTCTTGGAGTATTATACATCACACTACCATGAAAATCCATCTCGACATGGATACTGGTATGCACAGATTGGGCTTTGAAAAAAAACAAATAGAAGTTTTGAAGAGCTTGATTAAAGCCAACCCTCAATTGGAAGTAGCCTCAATCTATACTCATTTTGTAGGTGCTGACGAGGAGATTCATCGTGAATTTTCTTTAACACAAATGAAGAATTTCATAGTAATGAAAGAGGAAGTTCTCAGTATGCTATCCTATAGACCGTTGATTCACGCGCTCAATTCTGCTGGAATAAGTACATTTCCACAATTCCAATTTGATATGGTGAGATTGGGAATCGGACTGTATGGCGTAGAAGTGACAGGTAAATTTGAGCAGGCACTGCGAACGATTGGTACGCTGAAAACTACGATTTCCCAAGTCAAAGAGCTCGAACCTGGCGAAACAATAGGGTATTCCAGAAAGGGAGTTCTAGCTACCGGCGGTAAAATAGCGACTCTAGCGCTAGGGTATGCAGATGGCTACGACCGCCGATTCAGCAATGGTAAAGGCTATGTACTTATCCATGGAAAACAGGCTCCCATCATTGGTAATGTGTGCATGGATATGTGCATGGTGGATGTGAGCGGAATGGATGTGAAAGCCGGTGATGAAGCCATCGTTTATGGAGAGAAAATCTCCTTGAAAGAACTGGCTGAACGAATTGGAACTATCCCTTATGAGTTGCTTACAAATATAAGTACTCGTGTGAAGCGTGTTTATTACCTTGATTAGGTCTGGTTTTACTTTTAAATTTTTCTAAATTCCCGAATGATATTCACCAAAAAAAGACTGGCACATATAGTATTTGAGTCCGATGATTGGGCTTCGAAGACCTTCGATATTGTGGTCTTATTCATGATTTTCGGAAGTATTTTTGTTGCAATATTAGATTCAGTTGGTAGCGTTAGGGCTCAATACGGTGAATTACTTTTTATTTTAGAGTGGGTTTTTACCATTCTTTTTACATTAGAATACATGTTAAGGATTTGGCTTTCCAGAAAACCAAGAGGCTATATTTTTAGCTTTTTTGGAATGGTGGATTTGCTGGCTATTTTACCAACTTATCTCAGCTTTTTCGTGGTCAATTCCCAATTGCTGACCGTAGTCAGAGCTTTACGACTACTGAGAGTGATCAGGATCCTAAAGCTAGGCCGGTACGTGGCAGAAGCCGAGTACCTAACTAAATCTCTTAAAGCTAGTTCGCATAAGATTATGATTTTCATAGCCTTTGTGCTTACGATTGTATTGATCACAGGTACACTGATGTTTATTGTAGAAGGACCAGAAAATGGTTTTACGAGTATTCCTATAGGCATGTATTGGGCGATCGTAACACTTACTACAGTAGGTTTTGGTGACATAACGCCCTCCACACCACTTGGACAGTTACTTTCCTCTGTCATCATGCTAATGGGCTATGCTATTATTGCGGTACCTACTGGGATTGTGTCCTCAGAGATGGCGGCGCAGAAGAAGAAAATGGAAAATAGAGGTGCAGTTCAATGTCCTAATTGTAAGCATACTGGATTGGATAGTTGGGATGAGTATTGTAAATTTTGTGGAGGTAAACTTGCCTAATCTCCCAGCTTAAGAAAGTCTTGTATGTTGTTGATTTTCCCAAAAAGTAATAAGATATCGTCTGCATCAAAATTATACTCTGGAGTGACTACACCGATTACATTTTTGTAGGGAGTATTTATTCCAAGAAGATTTTTCCGCTGTTCTAGCTTAATCACTGTCAAGATATTAAGATAAAATTCCTTTCGTATATCCGCGTCTGCTACGGTCATTCCTACATATCTTTCAGGCACTTTCACTTCCACGATATTGTATTCATCGGAAATCTCCAAAGAATCCAGAACGCCTTTCATCTCAAGCCGCTTCGAAAGTCGATCAGCAGTCTCTTCCTCTGGGTGAATTATTTCATCTACACCAATCGCTTGGATTACCGTTTCGTGTAGGGAGTTGATAGCTCTGGCGATAATTCGTTTTGATTTAAGTTGCTTAAAAATCGCGGTGCTCATAATAGATGCACCTATATCTTCACCTATCGCGATTATGACGATGTCGGTATCCTTCAAAGGTAAATTCTTTACCGCAGCCTGATCTGTAGCATCCATTACGATGGAATGAGTAATGCTGTCCTTGATCATTTCTATTCTGCTTTCGCTAGTGTCTACGCCAATTACTTCGTGTCCAAGATTAGTCAGACGCTTTGCCAGATAGCCCCCAAAATTGCCTATGCCTACGATTATGTATTTCATGTGTGAATAGCTTATATGCTTTGTTGGTATTTGTCAATCATGCAAAATAGAAAGATTGATTAAGTTATAAAGACAGTTTCCTCAGGATACTTGTACCGCTGTTCACCTATTTTTCGGACGATGGCCACCAGAATTGTCAGTGTTCCTACTCTTCCGATGAGCATGATAGCCATCAACACAAGTTTGCTACCCAAGCTTAATTGAGGAGTGATTCCGAGAGTCAATCCGACGGTAGAAAATGCACTGAAGACTTCAAAGGACACATCTATCATAGGAAGCTCTGGATCAAATACCATAAGTAAAAAAATTCCCATTCCTATTACTAGCACGGAAAGAGAAATCACTGCAAATGCCTTCTTAAGCGTCTCATTAGTAATTTGTCTTCTGAAAATTTCTACTCTGGTTTTACCAGAAGCAATGCTAAATGTATTCAACATAGCTACAGCGAAAGTACTGGTTTTGAGTCCTCCACCCGTGGATCCAGGAGATGCTCCTATCCACATGAGGAAAAGGTAGACTAAAATCGTGGGAACTGCCAATTCTCGCATGTCTACGGTATTAAATCCTGCGGTACGTGGAGTCACTGATCCAAAAACTGTGGTTACAAATTTTCCATACGTACTTAGCCCTTTCAGGCTAGAATTTTGTTCCGAGATGGCATAAACGATCATTCCCACGACAAGCAATATTCCAGTCGTATAGATTACCAATCGGGTGTTGACGCTTGAGACTCGTGGCCTATGTCTGTATTTTTCTATGCCCAATAGGCTTTTTACCGTTCCTACGACCACATGCTTCAGATAGGAATAATAATTCAACACTACAGGAAAACCAATTCCTCCCAGAACTATGGCCAATGCTATAACTAAGTGCATGTTATAAGCTTCTCGGAAACCCTCCTGATAAAGGCCATTGCTTAGGGTAGAAAAACCAGCATTACAAAAGGCTGAAACAGCATGGAAAAGTGCGAAGAACAATTGATCTCCTTTACCTGAAAACTGTGCAGAATCCGTAAAATGATAGATCAGAAAAGCACAAAATCCCTCGACTAAAACTGTGAAAGAAATTATCTTAAATAAGGTAGTATAAATCTCATTTACATTGTTTTCATTGATATAATCCCGGATAAAAAGTCTGTTTTCGATGGAATAACTGCCCTTGAAGAAGAAACCGAAGAAACTCGTGAAAACCATAATTCCAAGCCCACCTATCTGGAACAAAATCATGATGACTACCTGACCAAAAAACGTAAAATCCTTCGCAGTATCCAGTACAATTAAACCAGTGACACATACGGCTGAAGTCGCCGTAAACAAGGCGTCTATAAAGCTAATATTTCTTGTAGTCGCCTCCGGGAGACTCAGAAGTCCAGTTCCTACAAAAATCAGAATGATAAAAGAAAGTATAAATACCAAGGAAGGACTGAGTTTGAGCTCATTGATAGCAAGGCTAAATTTGCTAAGCTCTATAAAGAATAGAATTATCACCAGCCCGTTGATCAGGTGATAATGTGCTGTGAATTCTAATACCAGCTTAGTGATATCATCCCCCAGCACATTCCAGCGAACTAGCGCAGTGAATATAAGTATGATAGACAGGAATAATTCGAGGATTACCCGTGCAGGAACTATGGATTTTTCAACTAATAAAACTCGGACAAAGTACCCTAATCCAATTAAGATTAGCGATATATTGAAGAGTGATGAAGTAGTGACCTGATCTTGAGGATCAATAGAATAACCCAAGTGAAAAAGTAAAATAGCAAATGCAAAAATACTGCTGACCTGAACCACTTTTTCCTGGACCTTAACCACCTTTTTCAGGAAGATAATATTGCGATCAGGGTTAGAAAAAATTTTCAGCTTAAGTTTCATGGGGTAAAAATAGGCATTGAAGCAATATCAATCTTTCTTTTGGGACTTCTCTGGTGAGACATTAAAAATCCCTTCTGCAGGATATAAGTGGAATTTCTTATCCAGATTTTGTGAGGAATAAATGCTTGATTTGCCACTGAAAAGGTAGGCGATCAGGCAGGCAATTCCCAAAAATATGCCGCTTTCGTAGCCGAATAATTCCATGCCCATTACGGTACATGCAAAAGGTGTATTGGTGGCGCCTGAGAAGACACCCACAAAACCCATCCCCGCCAACAATGCTAAAGGAAGAGGAATCCATGTAGCAAGAGCATTGCCCAAAGTCGCTCCGGTGAAGAATAAGGGAGTAACCTCACCCCCTTTAAATCCAGCACCTAAGGTTAAGCTGGTCAGTCCTGTTTTTGCCAACCAATCGTACCAAGGAACGGGTGTTTCAAATGCCTCTACTATCCTTGGAATTCCTAAGCCAATGTAAGTTGTGCTGTCCGAAAAGTATACAAATGCAGCGATCAGGAGTCCGCCAATGACCGGACGAAGTGGTGGATAAGATATGTGTTTTGAAAATTGATGAGAAAAGAAGTGAGTGCTTTGGGCAAATAATCTCCCTGATAACCCAAAGGCTATTCCTGCGGGGAGAATCCAAAGTAGGTTGATTAAGGTATGTGGAGGAACGAGATCTACCAAATAATGTGTATGGCCTACACCAAACAAGGAGGTGCAAACCCAGTTGGCTACAAAAGCAGTCAAAAACGCTGGAAACAGGGATTTCAATCGAATTTCTCGGTGAAGCATCCATTCCAAAGCGAAAATTGCCCCTGCTAATGGAGTTCCAAATACAGAAGCAAATCCTCCTGCAACTCCAGCAATTAAGATGATTCTTCGATCTTCTGGATTGAGGTGAAAATATTTGGTCAGCTGATCGGCTAGGGAGCCACCCATTTGCACCGCCGTACCCTCACGTCCTGCTGATCCACCAAATAAATGTGTCATAATCGTCCCAAAAAGTACCAAAGGAGTCATTCTAAGCGGAATTGGCTTTTCTGTTTTATAAAGTTCATCGAGCAAAAGATTGTTCCCTTTCACTGAATTTTCTCCGTAACGGTAATAGCTCCATCCGATCACAAAACCCGCTATGGGCAGAAAAGCGATGATCCAGAGATGCGATTCACGATATTCAGTAGCCCAATTCAATGCAATGAGAAAAATTGCAGATGCAGCGCCAGAGAGAAGACCAACCAAAAGGCTTAAAACGATCCAGAGAAGTAGATACCGAAAAACAGAAGTGCTGCTCAAACTTGGTTTTTGAATTAGTTAGGCCAAATTAGGAATAGAAATTGACTTTAATGAAGCATCGGTTACCCTAAATCGTTCTAGTAAGACTAACTTAATTGGAAGTATTCGAGTTATCTAAATACAAATCACCCATTAACAAAATCGAGAATGTTATATTCTCCATATACTGGGGTGAGTACGATGCTGCGAGATTCCTCCTGATAGTTTTCGGGAGGACGATTATATTTTACAATACAAACAGATGAAAAATATTCTTATTTCAGGAGGTTCAGGTCTTATTGGCCATAAAATCACCCAGCTACTGGAACTGAAAGGATATTCAGTTGCATGGCTCAGCAGATCTTCACAAACACAAAAATCTTTTCTATGGGATGTGGAAAAGCAAACCATAGATCCAGAAGCTGTAGAGTGGGCGGACGCTATTATCCATTTAGCTGGTGCCGGAGTTGCTGAGCAGCGCTGGACAGATGAGCGTAAGAAGCTAATTTTGGATTCTCGTATTCAGAGCACACACCTACTTTATGATGCGATAGAGAAATCCACCGCGAAGCCTAACACATTTATCTCGGCATCTGCAGTGGGGTATTACGGATTCAATACTGGAACCTTCTTGATGGATGAGACGAAAGCAGCAGGGACTGACTTTTTAGCTCAGGTGGTTGTAGCCTGGGAAAACGAAGTGAAAAAAATGGAAGAGCTAAATCTTCGTACTGTTATGTTAAGAATTGGCATCGTACTGGATGCAGATGGCGGCGCACTAGGCGAAATGATGAAGCCACCTATTGCAGCGCCTCTGGGAAAAGGAGATCAGTGGATGAGTTGGATTGCTATTGAAGATTTGGCGAAAATGTTTGTGTTTGCCTTGGAAAAGACAACGCTACAAGGCGTATTCAATGCAGTAGGTCCAAATCCAGCGACAAATCAGCAACTTACCCAAGCTGCTGCCAAAGCAAAGGGTAAGCCTTATATCGGAATAGGAGTACCGGCTTTTGCCTTGAAGCTATTCCTTGGGGAAATGGCAGCAATTGTTCTTGGAGGTAATCGAGTTTCCTCACAAAAAATCCAAAAAGCTGGCTTTGAGTTTGAATGTCCTGAGCTAACTGGAGCGTTGAAAGAGATATATCGCAAGTGATTTTTCATTTCTTAAAATGCATTTTGATCAATTGTGATTATTCTGGTGGCAGATAATTATACTCAACAAGCTGCTTACTTTCTTGGATAGGCTTTAGTGCACCACCTGTCAGCAAGAAGGTTTTGTCGCTCACAGCCATCAGATTGACGTAGTCATGATCGGTAATAATGATGCCCTTTTTTTCTTTATGTGATTGAATCAGTGATTTGATGTCTGCTCGATAAAGTGGTTCTACTTGCGAAAAAGGCTCATCCAGCATAGCGAAAGCAGTGGGAAGATTGAGAATCAGAAGTACTTGTAAATACCTCTTTTCGCCTCCAGATAAAGCGTTGATCTTTTTCTTGAGAAATGGCTTGATTCGGGCGTTTTCGGAAACTGTATTTCTACTAGTTTCTGTGGATAGAAATGTCCGAATGACTGTTGCAACTGTTAAACTATTTGGTAAGAAACTTCCTTGGGGTAGATAGGTGATCTTTTCTCCAGCTGTATAGGCATTTGCATAGGATTGACCATCTATTCTGATGCTTTTGTTTTCTGTCTCTACCGAGCCAAAGATGATTTGAAGCAAGGTGGATTTGCCTGTTCCATTTCTCCCCAAAATCCCTAGAACCTCTCCTGTAGCGCATTTGATAAAGATATCTGTCAAAAGATGTTTATACCCAAATGTTTCGATGATACTATCTACTTCTAAGGTATGCTGAGCCATAACGATCAAAAAATAAGGAAATAGATCAGGGTGATTGTGGCATTGATTCCGAAAGTAAAGCCAATCAATTTCACCTTATCCAAGCCTAAATTGAAATAGAAAAAGTATTGATTAGCATGCCTTACTTCATAAAGGTAAAGCGAAAGCATGAAGCCAAGTGTCAACAAGGGTAAAAAGAAGAAAACTGCAAAACTGCCTCCTTCAGATAAAACCAATAAGGCAATGATAAATGAGAATGGGATATTGAAACTGTTGATCTGCTTATAAAATAAAAATAGACTTCTCATGAGCTTGGGTGGCCTTAGGACAATGATGTAGTGAGGCCTATTTCAACTGATCTTTTGAGTTTCGACTTCAAATCCTCTTCCCCCTACCTATTAAAAACCAAAGCACCGTACCTATAAGCGGCACCAAAACGACGATGATTACCCAGATGAGCTTGTCATTTGGATTGGCGAACTTACTGCTCACCACATCGAAAATAGTAATTATGTAGATTATTAATCCAATAGCTCCTAATCCAAACATATCAAGAAGTGTAAGTTGATTTTGTGCCTTTTCCCATCGCCAAGTAAACAAGTGGGCCAATACCTTGAGCAAAAAGGATAATCACAATCCAAATAATTTTCATGTTGGGATCTTTAAAATCTGAACGAAGAATATCAACTAGGCAATAAATCCAAAGGATAGTATAGATAAGGCCTATTAATAGAAAAAGGATACTTCCGCCTCCTATATTTTGAATAAAATGTAATGTCATTTTGCTGTTTTTTGATTAGTTGAAAAATTGGGATCGAATCTTCTAAAATTATTTTTTGTGCTACGTCTCATATTAAGGTAGATAAATGTGCCTATCACAGGAATGAATAAAATCATCAATGCCCAGATCAGCTTCATATGCTGCTCTCTAAAGTCTGAACGGATCAGATCCACTAATGCATAAATCATAAAGGCGAAATACCCGATCATCACAAGAAATGTTCCCCCTTGCCAATATAAAAGTCCGTTACTTGGTGATATTAATTCCATGTGTTCTCTTCAGTTATTTTTACCATTGAACCAAAATAGCTTTTTTTGGGTAATCAAAATAAGAATTTGCTGAAAGTTAATCTTCCCATCACTATGAAAAAAACTCTTTTATCGCTGCTTTTGACCTTCTATGCGCTGTGTAGCTTCGCTCAGGTCGATTTAAGCTATTATTTGCCTGCAGGATATACCTATGACGAAGCTATCCCTACTCCCAAGGAAGTTTTGGGATATGAAGTAGGTGAATGGCACCTGAGCCATGATCAGCTGGTGATGTATATGAAGGCCGTGGCTGCGGCTTCGGATCGGGTGACATTCGAAGAAACGGGAAGAACATATGAGAAAAGACCGCAGGTAATGTTGACGATTACGTCTCCGTCTAATCTTGCGAAGATTGATCAGATCAAATCCGATCGGAAAAAACTTAGAGATGCCGGAGCTTCGGTAGACATTTCCAAAATGCCAATCGTGATGTTCATGGGCTATTCGGTCCATGGCAATGAGCCAAGTGGTGCTAATGCATCATTGGTGGCTGCCTATCATTTTGCTGCCGCAAAGGAAATCGCTGGAGATTTAGACAATATGGTCTTACTACTCGATCCGGCGATTAATCCTGATGGTCTGAATCGCTTCGCTTCTTGGGTGAATACGCACAAGTCATACAATATGAACGGTGATCCGAATAATGCTGAGTTTAATGAAGCTTGGCCAAGAGGCAGAACGAACCATTATTGGTTTGACCTGAATCGTGATTGGCTTCCAGTTCAGCACCCAGAGTCTAGAAATCGAGTACGAATTTTCCAAGAGTGGCTTCCAAATATTCATTTGGATTTTCACGAAATGGGTACAAATAGCACGTTCTTTTTTCAGCCAGGAGTGCCTGATAGAAATCACCCTCTTACTCCAGTCAAGAACTATGAACTGACTAAGAAAATTGGGACATATCATGCGAAAGCTTTTGATAAAATTGGATCGACGTATTACAGCGAGGAGAGCTTTGATGATTATTATTATGGAAAAGGTTCTACCTATCCAGATGTACAGGGTTCTATAGGTATTTTATTTGAGCAGGCCAGCTCTAGAGGTCATTTGCAGGAAAGTGTAAATGGTATGTTGAGTTTCCCTTTTACGATCCGAAATCAATTTACCGCAAATCTCTCATCATTTCAGGCAGCGAAGGAAATGCGTCAGGAATTGAATCAGTTTATGAAAGATTTCTATACAGGCATCAAAAAGGAAGTTGATTCAGATGTGAACAAGGCATACATATTTGGAAGTAAAGAAGATGATGCGAGAAGCTATCATCTGGCGGACTTGATCTTGCAGCATGATATCAAAGTGTTTAGTCTGAACGATGACATCACGGTAAATGGAAAGGAATTCCAGAGCAAAAATTCCTATATCGTGCCTGCTGATCAACCGCAGTATAGATTGATCAAAGCAATGTTTGAGACCAGAAATACATTCAAGGACAGCTTGTTTTACGATATATCGGCATGGACTTATCCTATGGCTTTCAACTTGGATTACGTAGCACTGAATAGTCAGATTCTGAATCTAGCAAGTGTAAATGAAATCACTAAAAACACTATCGAACTAGCTCCAGGAAGAGTAATTGGTGAAGCTGGTGCTTACCAATATGCCATGGAATGGACTGATTACTATGCTCCAAAAGCAGCTTACAAATTGATGGAGGCAGATTTTCAGGTCAGGGTATCTACAGGCGGATTTACAACTGCAGATGGAAAAGAATATGGGCGAGGCACCTTGCTGATCAGCAAAGGAGACAGCGGCTTGGAGGATCAGGCATTTTTCAACAAACTATCTGAAATAGCTAAAGTATCTACAGTAGATATTTATGGTTTGGCCACAGGGAATACGGGAGGATTTAACTTAGGATCTCCGTCTATGGAAATACTTGAAAAGCCAGAAATAGCTTTGCTGGTAGAAGGAGGCGTGGATAGCTATGAGGCCGGTGAAATCTGGCATTTGCTTGATCAGCGCTACGAGATGGCAATTACATTGTTGCCGATGGATAGAATCAGTGGAAGTACACTAAATAGATACAATGTGATTTTAATGCCGGATGGCGGGTATAACAGCCTAGGGAAGTCTGGAGCGGCTACACTCAAATCTTGGATTTCTGGTGGAGGTACGCTACTAGCTAAGGGTGGTGCAATTCAATTCCTAAATCAAAATGAAATTGGAAACTTTAAGTTTCGAGAAGGTGCCAAATCAGATTCTGCTTTGCAAAAAAGCTATGGAGACTATGAAAATGAAAGAGGAGCTAGAGTCACTGGTGGTGCGATTTTCAATGCCAAACTGGATCTGACCCATCCAATCGGCTATGGCTATATCAACTCAGAAATTCACACATTCAGAAATGATAATTTGTTTATGGAGCCATCAAATAATCCATACGCAAATCCACTAGTTTATACAGATAAGCCTTTGGCGTCAGGATATTTTCACCCTTCCAACCTTTCAGGCATTCAGAATGGATCTGTGATTCAGATAGCTGGAGTGGGCGCAGGTCGTGTCGTAGCTTTTGCCGATAATATGAACTTCAGAGCGTTTTGGTTTGGTACGAACAAGCTTTATATGAATGCAATCTTCTTTGGGCAGGTCATCCAAGGAGGTACAGCGAGGTAATTACATACATTTCAAATCTCGGGTTTAGGCTCGGGATTTTCTTATTTACATCAAGTATGGGTACATACTTTTTTGCGAAAGCAACCCTTATGAATATTAAAAGCACTATGAATATTTCTACGAGAGCTCTATTTGTTTCAGTTTTCTCAATTTTCAGTCTTTCTGCAGTGGGCCAGGAAATGAGTTTTGAGGAATACAACCCACCATCCACACTGAAAGTACCTGAGCATCCGCTGAAGCGAGCGAAATTTCCCTTTGTGGATATTCACTCTCATCAAGGGGGAGTAAATAAGGAGAAAATAGATCTGTTGATCTCAGAGATGGACGAAATCAATATGGGCGTTTTGGTCAATTTGAGTGGTAGAGGTTTCGGTCGCGGAGATAGCAATTCCCAACAGGATTACATCAATGGGATGATTAAGGAGTTCAGTACCCATGCTCCAGGAAGATTTATGGTTTTCACAAATCTCAATTTTGCAGGTTTTGGTGATGAAAACTGGACTAGAATTGCCGTTAAGGAGCTAGAAGAAGATGTGGCTGCAGGTGCAAGTGGCTTGAAGATTTTTAAAAGTCTAGGACTAAGTGTGACAGATATCAATGGAAAACGAGTACCGGTTAATCACCCGGCTTTAGATGCGGTATGGGCAAAAGCTGGAGAACTTGGAATTCCGGTAATCATTCACTCGGCTGATCCTGCACAGTTTTGGGACCCGATGGATGCTAATAACGAGCGTTGGCTAGAACTGAAAATTAATCCTAACAGAAGAAGAGGTGATGATAATCCTGCACCTTTTGAGCAGATCATGGCTGAGCAGCATGATATTTTTGCGAAGCATCCAGAGACCACATTTATCAATGCACACATGGGTTGGATGGCCAATGACCTAGACGCTGCCAGTGCACACTTGGAAAAGTATCCAAACGTGAACTTTGGAATCGGTGCAGTGATCGCTGAGTTTGGCCGTCAGCCAAGACGCGCTAAGGAATTCTTCGAAAAATATCAGGATCGGGTTCTTTTTGGCAAAGATGCCTATAACAAGGAGGAATTTTATACCTACTTCCGAGTGCTGGAGACCGAGGATGAGTATTTCCCATATTACAAAAAGTACCATGCCTACTGGTCAATGTATGGTTTGGGACTTTCTGATGAGGTGTTGAAAAAGCTCTATTATAAGAATGCTTTACGTATTGTGCCAGGAATGGACAAAAGCATTTTTCCAGATTGATCTTTTGCCCAGACGAATCGCATTTTTAGGGCGAATATTTATTCGCCCAAATAAACCGATTTCGTAGTGCGAAAAATCTTTCGCCCCTACATTTTCCAAAACTATATATAAAGTCGCTTTACATAAGCTCATTTATATGTAAAGAAAATCGAAAAATCTTTACATATAGATTGCCATATGTAAAGGAAACCCTTGCTTTCTTTACATAAGGATCTACCTTTGTAAAGAAAATTGCAAAATCTTTACATATGTCTTGGGTACTAACTCCTTTGCCTTACGACGTAGAATTGGAAACAAGAACAATTCTCAAACAGCTTCCTACTGCGCATGCAGCCTTGGCAGAGCTGAAAGGATTGGTGTATTCTATTCCTAATCATGAGATTTTGCTGAATACACTGGCGATTCAAGAAGCCAAGGATAGCTCAGCCGTGGAGAATATCATCACCACGCATGACGAGCTATTCAAGTCAGATCTGGAATTTGAATCCATGACTCCTGCGATTATGGAAGTTCAGAATTATTTGGCGGCGATGAAGCGAGGATTTGAGTTGGTAATTAAGAAGGGATTGCTGACTAATCAGATCATTCTAGAGATTCAAGAGACTTTGGAAGGGAATAATGCAGGTTTTCGCAAACTTCCAAGCACCGCACTGAAAAATGCACAGACGGGCGAGACTGTCTATCTTCCTCCACAAGATCCAAATGAGATTCTTGAGTTGATGTCCAATCTGGAGCAATTTATCAATCGTCCAGAACTGAGCGATTTTGATCCGCTGGTGAAGATGGCGCTCATTCACTTTCAGTTTGAGAGTATCAACCCATTCTATGACGGCAATGGTCGGACGGGAAGGATTATCAATATTTTGTACTTGATTTTGGGAGGCCTTCAAAAGCTTCCAATTCTCTACCTGAGTAGCCATATCATTCGAAACAAAGCGGATTATTACAGATTGCTTCAGGGCGTGCGAGAGAATGGAGATTGGGAAAATTGGTTATCTTATATGATCACAGGAGTGGAAAATACCGCTAGGGAAACCATCATTTTGATAGAAAATTTGAAAGTATTGATGGCTGAAATGAAGATTCAGCTGCGTGACAATTACAAGTTTTATTCTCAGGAGCTGCTGAATAATTTGTTCAAGCATCCTTATACCAAGATCGAATTTATTGTGCGGGATATGGGCGTATCAAGAATCACTGCTGCGAACTACCTCAATAAACTCGCTGAAGATGGTGTTCTTCGAAAGGAAAAATTGGGTACGGGAAATTACTATGTTAACGAGAAATTATATGCGCTGCTTACTCTAAGAATTTAGATCCTATGAGCAAAGAAATCCAGCAAAAGAAACCAAGAATCAAGGCAACGCTGAAGTATCTCGTCGTCTTGGTTCTGGTATTGCTGGTGACGATTTTTCAGGATTTCTTAAGTTCTCGGTACAACGATTACTCGTTTTATGCCTCCGAGTCCTTTCTTTTCAATTTGTTCTGGATTTTGATTCTGCCAGTCGCGCTCATCCTGAATGGTGTTTTCACTAAGGTTTCGGCATTCTCCAATATTCCTGTTTTGATGGTAAAGAGATTCCTTTTTGTATTGCTTGCATCCCTAGTTCACATTCTGCTTTTTGCGGGTTTGGTGCATCTGATTTCAGCACTCTTCTATGAGCATACCTTTACTTTCTTCAGGAATTTGAGGTTTACTGTTTCAGAGGATTTATACAAATACTTGTTGATCTATTCGGTGATTGCGTTGGTGCTGATCCGAAAAAAGAGGCCGATAAGAGAAGCAGTTCTTAAATCAAAATACTTAAACCAGATAGTAGTGGGTTCTGCAAGGACAAAAACTGCGATTAGAACTTCAGACATTTTATACATCGCAGCTGAGGCTCCTTACATCGCAATTCATACGACAGACAAAAAACATCTGCATACGGCCACCCTAAAATCGATATTAGCTCAGCTAGATTCGGAAAAATTTGTGCGAATCCATAAATCCACCATAATAAATCTCAGTAAAGTCTTTTCATACAAATCTCGTCTAAATGGAGACTATGATATTCAGCTTTCCAATCAGCAGGAACTTCGATTGAGCAGAAATTTTGTGGATAACTTTAAAAGTAGATTCTCAACACTTCAATCGTCTTGACCTACTTTTTCAACGGCTTAGCCTATTCGATTTTTTCCCAAAAGAACTTTTATCAACCTTTTAGAAAAAACGATCATGAACAAACCCGTTCTATTTCTGCTGCTAATGGGCTGTTTTTCTTGTCAAGCGCAAACACTATCCGCTGATAAAGTTGTCGGAGGATCTTGCGAAGGCTGTGAGGCAATCTTCGAGTATGGAGATGAGAAGCTCAATGCAATTGATACGCTTCCGCTCTTTTTGGAAAACGAACCCAAGCTAAAAATCACTGGGATCGTATTTCAAAATGATGGGAAAACTCCAGCATCTGATGTGATCCTTTACATATACCATACCGACCGAACTGGTATTTATCCCAAAGTAGGAGATGAAAAAGGCTGGGCGAAAAGGCATGGGTTTATTCGTGGTTGGACGATAACTGATCAAGCCGGACAATATACTTTTTACACCTTTCGACCTGCTTCTTATCCCGACAGAACCGAGCCCGAGCATATTCATCTGACTGTAAAAGAACTTGGTAAATCTGCCTATTATTTAGATGAATATGTTTTTGAGGATGATCCTATTTTGACTTCTGAGAAAAGAACAATACTAACAAATCGTGGAGGTTCTGGGATTGTTAAGCCAAAGCTGGAAAATGGGATTTGGTTGATTGAGCGTGATTTGATTTTGGGTTTTAATATCCCCGACTATGAATAAGCTTTTCTTAATTGGATTTTTATTCCTTTTCATTTGTGGGGAAAAGAAAAACCCTACAGAGCGAATTACAAAGTTTCCATTTCATCCTGTAGGAAATTTTTCAAACGATAGCTTGGATACGCTTCACATCGATTTGAATAGGTCTTCAATCAAGTGGAAGGGAACAAAAATGATGGGATTGGGAAGTCACGAAGGAGAGATATCAATTCAAAAAGGATATTTACTCGTTCAAGACGAGATCCTAACTGGAGGCGAAATTAGCGTGGATATGAGAAGCATCACAGTAACAGATATTCCTGCCACTGACCCGATTCCAATCCGAAATCTCACTAATCACCTTAAAAGCACTGACTTTTTTGATGTGGATAAGTACCCCATTTCGAATCTAAATTTTCTCTCAATTGAAAAATTACAAAACAACAATTTGCTGGTCCATGCCTCTCTCACGATCAAAGGAATTTCTAATCCTGTTTCCTTTGAAATAGAAAAGTTGGGTATAAATCATTTCCAAACAAGCCTACAAATTGATCGCTTTGAATGGGATATTGCATATAGTGGAAGTTGGGTGGATCGCACATTAGTCGATCGTGAAATAGATCTTCGTGTGGAATTAGTAGGTAAATGAGCGAATGTTTTCTTTTATTTAGGTAGATATAATTCCAACTTCGGTGCAACAATTTATTTACAGAAATCAAAATGATGGAACCAAGGGTCCTAGACTTCTTGGGCAGATATTACTTGGTGCAGGGATATTGGTAATACTTGTGGCTTTGTTATTTGATATGGAAACTGATCCTCTAAAAATCGCTATAGTTGGCGGAGGAGCGTTTCTTATTGGGCTAATTATGAGTTCTATGAAGTCACGAATCCTTATCGATTTTGACAGGAAAAAATACAAGGAATATCAAACTATACTTTGGTACAAAATGGGTGATTGGATGAATTTGCCTTCAGTCAACCAGGCAGAAATAGTCCAGCATAGTTTTCGCAGAACATTCGTTCCAAATGGGATTACTCCTACCATGTCTGGTCAAGTGACCATCCACAAAGTTGTGCTTCTTACTGATGGAAGGAAATTTTTAGCCCTTGATTATAACAATGAAAAACATGCCGCTCTGGCTTTAGAGGAATTAAAGGAGGGCTTGGGGATTTGAAAAATAGAAATTGAACTAAAGGAAATTAGATAACTTACTCAGAATTTTTTTTTATTCTGTATAATGACCAAAAGCTGATATAAGTGTCACCGTTATCGTTTGTCCGTTAACTGAGTAAATGAGACGGTGTTCTAAGCTTAGTCTTCTAGACCATAAACCAGAATAATTGTTTTTTAATAATTCCGGTTTCCCCGTTCCAGAATATGGATGTTCTTCGAGCTCTTGTAACAAACCTTCCAATTTTGTTAAAAGCTTTTTATTTCCAGACTTCTTAATTTTCTCTATGTCTTTGAGAGCTTTTTGGGTAAAGTAAATTTCAAAGGTCATGAGTGGAGTAACTTTTTCCTCTCCATTCGATCCAATTTTACTACCCTCCCTTCTTTCACATCAATTATTCCAGCATCAATTTCAGCAAGATTTTTTGGGTTATCGAAATAAGGGTCATTACTTGGAGAGGGACTCGAATCGCCTGTAGCTATATCCTTTTCTAAGAAGTCAACTTTGAAAGCCTTCGCAAGATTTTTAAAGGCTTCAAATATTTCCTCATTATCTGTTTGGATCTCAATTGTTTTCATAGTTCCAATATACGGATTATCGGTTGGACAGATTCATTTGGCACCAAGTTCTTGGCTCTTGATTTTATTAAGGAAAAAGATGCAGTTGAGCCTTTGGAGGAATTAAAGGAGGGTTTGGGGATTTGAAAAAATAAGGGCGAAAAATCTTTCGCCCCTACATGATTATATATCCTTAAAACCTCAAACTCAGACCCAGCATAAAGTTGGTTCCAGCCATCGGGTAATAGTAATTCTCAGTTACTAGTTCTTTTTGACTTTCGCCAGGAACGAAGTAGCTGAAGGTATAGCCATTTGGCTCGTACATCTCATTGAAGATATTGTTCACCAGAAGATTTAGCTCCACACTTTTGAAAAAACGAGGCTGCACAGAGTAGCTGATGCGGATGTCATTGGTAAAGAAAGCATCCAACGACCTTGCATCAGAACTGCTGTTGTCCAAGAACTGCTTGGCCACATACTTACTCAGCCAATTTAGCGAGAGGTTTTTCACTGGCTTAAACTCGATCATCGCAGATGCCACAGCATTAGGCGATAATGCGATGTCGGTATCTGAATAAGTGAAAGACTCTTGGGTGAATTCTGCTGTGCTATAGTCATCCACATACTCTGTAAATTCCTTGATTCTATTTTGGCTAAGTGCAAGATTGGCGCCGAATGTCCAAGACTTTGACAGCTGATAGGCCGCATCCAATTCAATACCAGCACGATAAGAATTTGCTACATTTTCACGAATATATGCTCCTACATTGTTGATTTGCCCAGTAGGAATCAGCTGATTTTTGTAGTCCATGAGGTAAATATTCGCATTGTAAGTGAAACTGCCGCTTTGAGATCGGAGACCTGCTTCGATGTTGTTCAATCGCTCTGGTTTTGGAATTTCCACAATCTCATTATCTGTGAAATCAGCTCTTTTCGGTTCTCTATTCGCTACGGCATAACTTGCGTACCAAGTCCTACCAGACTTTTCATAGCTGATTCCTACTTTCGGGTTGAAGAAATTGTAGTTTTCTTTATCATCCAAGATCCTTCCATCATCATTCATTCCGGAGAAAGAGTAATCGATAAAACGTAACTGAAGATCACCGTATAAACTCAGCCCTGTGGCAAGTTCACGAGTGGCTTTCAAATAAATATTCCGATCATCTTTCACCGCGTTATTGTTGTAATATTTATCACGGATTTCTGTATCTCCAGCTATTCTTGCCCAGATGATTTCTCCATAGTGATCTCCATCGTAGCGGTTTGCTCCACCACCGAAAACTACATCCCATCGGCCATCATTTGACACATAATTAAGAGAAGCTACCCCACCGTAGAAGTCGTTATCCAACCAAAGTCTTCTAATGATATCTGTGTTTGTAATCGTGGAATCACCGATAGTCACATTAGGCAATCTATAATTTGAGTAAACATCATCGTTCCGATATTGCTCGTAATAGCCGCGACCATATGTATAATGAAGGGCACCATTTGCTTTCCAATTGCTACCAATTTTCCCTGCATAAATCAGCTGGTAATGATCCTGCTGGTAGTTATCAGTTTCGTTATCGTAGGTGTAGTAGTTGTAAGTTCTATCATCCTCCAGCTTAGATTCTGGAAGACCATACCAGCTTTGGTATGTTTTTTCTTTTCCGGAAAAGACATTCAGTTTTACCACATGATTTTCACCAAAATAACCCCCTGAGACGAAATATGAACTCAGGTCTGAAGAAGCTCTGTCCACAAAGCCATCTGAGGTAATTTTAGAAAGTCGGGCATCCACTGCAAATCGATTATTCAGCAGTCCAGAACCAACTTTGAAAGTGTGTTTGAAAGAATTAAATGAACCAGCTGAGTTGTCAATTTGCGCGTATGCTTCATCGGTTCTTGTATCCGTTTGGAAGTTTAGGCTTGCGCCAAAAGTAGCTGCACCATTGGTGGAGGTTCCTACTCCACGCTGAATCTGCAGGTTATCCACAGAAGAGGCGAAGTCGGGCATATTCACCCAGAAGACACCATGTGATTCGGCATCATTCATAGGAATACCATTCACAGTGACGTTGATTCTACTTTGATCCGAACCTCTTATCCGCATTCCAGTATAGCCTATGCCCGATCCTGCATCCGAATACGTCACCACTGATGGAGTAAAATTCAGCAGTTGGGGCATGTCCTGACCAAGATTTCGCTTCGCCAGCTCTTCTTTACTGATCTCTTGAAAAGTGGTTGGCGTACTTTGCGAAGCCCGGGTAGCTGAGACGATGAACTCCTCCGTCATCAGGTCTTTTGGCTGGAGTTTTATGGTTAGTTCACCAGAATAAGGCAATTCTAAGGTCTGTTTGACCGCGCTGTATCCTATGTAGGAAACGCGAAGTTCAACATCTCCCGATTGTAATTTGTTGATAGTGAAAAGGCCATTTTCGTTTGTTACTCCACCTTTTCCCTGATTTTCTGCCCAGACTGAGGCACCTATTAATGCTTCGCCAGATTCGGCATCTAGCACTTTTCCGCTGAGGCTTTGCTGAGCCCAGCTTGAGATTGCGACTAGGCATAGAGCCAAGCCAAGAAATACTTTTTTCATGTGTAAAATTCCCTTTCGGGTCATTGAGTGAAACATGAGAAAGCTCTAGGGAAGCCCCCCTTTATTGTTTACCCTGTCGCATAGACAAAATCTAAAATCCAGAAGGGTACCGCTTCGAATAGTTGATTTTGTTTGTTGCTCCGTTTGTTCATTTCCCTACACCGGCATTATCCGGATCAGGTAATATGGGTTTGATCTCAGCCCGTTTTGTTAAGGCACCCCCTATGATCTATGAGCAAAGGTAATGGGGAAAAGTTGCTTAGCAAATCTGTCGATTAGAAAATTAATTTTGTCAAATCTGAATTTGTTGATTTTGATACAAGCCTTTCCTACTATATCTATACCCATCTCTCAAATCTTTTCCCTAAATTTCTAATCAAACCTTATCAACTTATGAAAATCTACAAACTGCCTTCAGGCACACTTTTACAGACTGAAAACCAAGCATTTTTTGGACCCACGTTAGATTGGGATGCTTTATTGGCTAAGGAAAACTTGAAAGATCACCTAAGCTCAGAATCTAAATCCTGGAAGTCTTTTTCGCAGGAGGAAGCTGACGACATACTTTCTAAAGGTATTTTGTCCCCTATGGGAAATCAGGAAATCTGGGCAGCTGGAGTGACTTACTACCGTAGCCGAACTGCCAGAATGGAAGAATCTCAGGATGCCGGGGGAGCGGATTTCTATGATAAAGTTTACAATGCGGATCGTCCCGAGCTATTTTTCAAAGCAACCGCCAGCCGGGTTTCTGCTCCGGGAGCTCCTGTGAATATCCGCAAAGATTCTACTTGGGATGTGCCCGAGCCAGAATTGACTTTGGTTATTTCTCCTTCTGGAAAAATACAGGGATATACTTGCGGGAATGACATGAGCAGCAGAAGTATTGAGGGAGAAAATCCGCTTTATTTACCGCAGGCAAAGGTTTATGCAGGTTGCGCGGCGATTGGGCCTTGTCTTCTGATTACGGATAAAGCCATTGAAGAAACCGCAACTATCAAATTAGAAATCTATAGAGATGACGTGTTAGCTTTTAGCGGTGAAACTGCTTTGACTCAGCTGAAGCGCAAGCCACAGGAATTGGCTGGTTGGCTTTTTCGAGCAGATACCTTCCCGATTGGATGTTTTATGATGACAGGAACGGGGATCGTGCCGGATGATTTCACGCTTGCTGAAGGTGACAAAGTGAGAATCAGTATCGACGAGATCGGGGCGCTGGAGAATGTGGTGGAAAAAATATAAATCAGATATACCCGCAACTACCTTCGTAAGCACAACTGTTAGCAGTAATTGTAGAACGACACAATGACCAAAGAAGTATTCAATACATTTTGGACTTCGATATAACCCGACACAATTCCTTAACCTCATTATGTTAGACGTGATTACAAATACAGATGGTTTAGAATTCATAGTTTAACTGAAGCACAAAGGTCTTCAACTTGGCCGCTTTTTCATCACTAGTAAAACAAACACATAAATGGAATTATGGCCTACGATGAATATTTAGCTGAGCGACTAGCTACGAGTTTTAAGCGAAGGAATGTAGATTTTACTTCCCAAAAGATGATGGGAGGATTACTATTTATGGTAGATGAAAAAATGTGCATCGGTCTAAATCGGGATAAAAATACCAATAATGACCGCTTAATGGTTCGGGTAGGGGAATTTGCTCAAGATTTGTGTATGAAAAGGGCAGGATGCCGCACGATGGAATTCACTGGCAGACCCATGAAAGGATTTGTTTATGTTGATCCTGAGGGGTTTGATATGGATGATGACTGGGAATTTTGGGTAGAAAAGGCTTTGGAATACAATCCTGTTGCTAAAAGAAGTAAAAAATACAAAGTAGAATAATTCATTTAGGATTTTGGCAAAGTAATTGGATCTTAAAGTGTTACCCGAGCATGTAGCAAACATTTGATTCTATGAAAAACCTTATCCTCTTCTTTATTTTTATAGCTACAGTATTTTCGTGTGATTTTAATGATCAACCTGAACCTAAAGAAAGTGTTCTAAAGTGGGTAATTGCTGGTTATCAGGAAGGTGGAGTCTCTAACTCCAGCTATACCACCGTTCGAGATTCTTCTTATGTCTATTTTCTTTCATCGAATGGTACATTCAGAAAAACTATTGGGAAGAAAGTGATTACTGGATCTTATAGTGAGCGTTTTGAGGATGGCTTAAAAAAATATCTATTTGAGTATGAAAGTGCAGATGCCGCACTGATCCATAGTTGTAATAACGATAAAGAGGAGTACTTTTTAAATAGTCAAGGGCAGCTCACAGGCACTTGGGATGCTTGCAATGGGACCAAATTGTATTTCAATAAGCAATAGTTTGAGGGAGAGTTTTACCCTGATTGCGTGAATCCTATTTTTGTATATGACTCAATTTTTCCAACACAAACTTCGCTTGCGCTCTTTTCCGTCAGGATATCATTTGATCACTGAAGAAATTAAAAATGCAATTCCAGAAATAGCGCAGATTAAAACGGGATTTTTGCAGGTTTTCATTCAGCATACTTCTGCTGCCTTGACCATCAATGAAAATGCGGATCCTACGGTCAGAAAGGACTTTCAAACCTTCGTAAATGAGTTAATTCCAGAATCTTATCCACGGTTTATCCACACGTACGAAGGGGCTGACGATATGCCTGCGCATATTAAAGCCAGTTTTTTTAATTCAAATCTCCAAATTCCTATAACCGGTGGAGAACTTAGCTTAGGAATATGGCAGGGGATTTACCTGTGTGAATTTCGAAGAAATGGAGGTAGTAGGAATTTGATTTTAACCGCTTTTGGGGAGTTGAACTGAGCAATAGATGGCTAAGCTTACCATTGGTATAATAAAAGTTCTAAGTGTGCAGATGAGCGATATTTTTGTTTGGTATTATCGCTCTATGCAAAACTATATTTTATTTATTTGCTTATTTCTGGTCAGTTTAAATGTGGCCTTCGGTCAATCAAAGCCTAACAAAAGCGCATTTGCTTATAAATTAAAAAACCCAATTGAATTAGATGGTGAACTAAATGAGCTTATCTGGCAGGATACAGCTGGTTGGAATACAGATTTCATGCAGTATTTCCCCTCCGACACTTCCCGAGCCAAGGTGCAAACGAGAATCAAAATTGTGTACGATGATGTTGCTATCTACATCGCTGCGAAAATGGAGAATAAGGGACCTAGGAAATATGTCTCGACTTCTCTTAGAAGAGATTATCGGGGTGAAGCAAATGACGGGATTACCTTTGTTTTTGATACGTTCAATGATAAAACCAGTGCATTTCAGTTTGGTATAAATCCCTATGGTGTGCAGCGTGAGGGGCTCGTTTCTAACGGAGGGCAGGTGGGAGAAGATTTGAGTTTGGCATGGGACAATAAATGGTATGCAAAGGCAATGATCCTAGAAGATAGCTGGCAGGTAGAGGCCGTGATTCCTCTTTCAACCTTGAGATTTAAAGATGGTGGAAATGCATGGAATGTAAATTTCTATCGAATTGATAGTGATCAAGGTGAGCGAAGTACTTGGGCACCGATTCCTCGAAATTTTTCTATTATTTCACTGGCATTCAATAGGAAGTTGCTTTTTGAAGAACCACTTGAAAAAAAATCTGCCAATATCTCTTTGATACCTTATGTCGCAGGACGAACGCAACGGAATTATATCGATGGCACTCAAGAAAAACCTACTCCAGCAGTGGGTGGAGATGCCAAAATTGGACTTGGTCCAGCACTAAATTTGGATCTTACGTTCAACCCAGATTTCTCTCAGGTTGAGGTAGATGCTCAGGTTACAAACTTGGACCGATTTGAACTCTTCTTTCCAGAAAGGAGGCAGTTCTTTCTGGAAAATGGTGACCTATTTGCAAGTTTTGGACATCCGTCTGCCCGACCATTTTTTTCCCGCAGAATAGGCATAGCAAGAGATGAAAATACGGGACAGAATATTCAGAATAAGATCATCTACGGTGCAAGGATCAGTGGGAAAATTACCGATGATTGGAGAATAGGAATGATGAATATGCAAACAGCCACGGATGAATCAGCTGGAATATCAGGAAAAAACTTTTCGGTCATGGCGGTTCAAAAGAAAGTATTTGCTCGCTCTAATATTGGAATCATATTCGTAGATCGTGAATCTATGACACCAGAAAACCCTGATAATTTCTTTGACCCCTCAGCCTCCAATAAATTGCTGGGACTGGAGTATAACCTTGCCTCTGCCAATAATAAATGGACTGGAAAGACATTTTATCACAGAACATTTGAACAGGATAATGGAGAAAACCCGGGTGTGTTTAATGCCTTTATCAATTACGATGATCTGCATTGGAGTTGGAGTGTGAGTTATCTCGATATAGGGGAAAGCTATAACCCGCTAGTTGGATATGCCCCTCGAACCGATTTTAAGAGACTGAATCCAGAAATCTCCTACGTATTCTTTCCTAAATCGAGAATAATCAATCGTCATGAGCCGAAGATTGAGTACGAATTGAAGTGGAACGAAGAGCTGGGAAGTACTGATCAGGATCTTACGCTCAGTTATAAGGTTCAATTTCAATCCTTAGCTTCCTCAGCTTTTTATTATCAAAATAGATACATCTATCTGTTCAGAGATTTTGATCCTACTCGAACTGGGGGAGAGCCCTTACTTGCTGGGTCATCTTATAGAAATGATTTCATTGGATATAAGTTTCAGACTAATCCAAGGAAGGCTTTAAATATATCTGTCAATGGCGAGGTTGGAGAGTATTTTACTGGCAATAGAGTGAGTTTTGCTAGTGAGATGGGATTGAGGCTAGGGTATTTTGCTAATATATCCATGAATTTCACCTACAACCGAATCAGACTTCCAGCTCCTCAGGAGGATGCCGATTTATACTTGATAGGCCCAAGGTTTGACTTGACGTTTACCAAAAGCTTATTCTGGACTACTTTTATTCAATACAATAACCAGATTGACAACTTAAATATCAATACGCGACTTCAATGGAGATTTGCTCCAGTTTCCGACTTCTTTTTGGTCTATACGGATAATTATTATCCAAGTGATTTTATGCCAAAACAGCGTTCATTAGTCCTGAAGCTGAATTATTGGCTGAATCTTTAATTCTTTAAAGCTTCAATCTTAACATGATCTCCAGTCATCAGAATCCTGCGAAAACCATCTTTTGTGTCGTTACTCACTTCCTTTCCTAGCACTTTCACTTTAGAGAACTCTTCAGGAAGCTCGATAGATATTCCAACTTTCTTTTGGGTTTGAGTCACCTCTACTGTTATTTGATCTTCATCCGAGCGGATGCTAATGTTGATTTTGTTGTCCTCGATCCATAGATTATCAACAGATATATCCTTCCAGTCTTTAGGCAAATTTGGCCGGATGTACGTCACTCGATTGACTGCATCGCCATGAATCCCCATCAACAATAAGGTCGTAGGTTGAATCAGGTCCCAACCTGGTGCAATATGCCGTGGTTTATTTTTATCAAAGAAAAATAGCGCTTCATCCACTTGAGCAGTAAACTCTTTAGTAAGCTCTTTTAGAAATCTGTGAATTTCATCAGGATCTTCGATGGGGCTTGCCGGTCCCTGGTACTTATCAAATTTATATGAGCCCACTTTATATTTTGCCCAGTCGTAGGCCGTGTGAAGTTCTTGATCTGGAATGGTAATCTTTGCTGTTTTTCTCAATGAATCTACCAGCGCAAAATTCTCATCCCAATCCGTGTAAAGATCCTTTCTCAGATCAGCCAAGATCTCCATCGCGGTAAATTCTCCCAGATCTGAACCTGCGATAAAAATTGGAATTACACGCTCTTCGTTAGCTGCTAACTCTAATGAAATTTCAAATCCAGCACTTGCTCCGGATTCTGAGATTTCTTGTGTGCAATCAGAAATAGTAGGACTCATATTGAAATCAGTTGAAGTTCCCCATGCCGCGTACCAGTTATTATCTTGATCTTTTGCGGTGAAGATTCCAGTCAACTCGTCATAAATAATCTGATCTGCAGCATTGCTTCCAAATGTGCTATCCATCAGCAAACTAGGCTTCAGATCTACATTTGGTTGAAACTTAAAGCGAATGCTTTTTGCTGAGTTATCCACATTCTTGATGGAATATAAAAGGGTGATTCCCGGCTTATCTTTGCTGATAAATTGGAGCTGGCTTACTTCTAATCCAGAATTGTTCAGCTGAAAAATCTGTTTGGATGCAAAAGGATATTTATTGAAATCACTTGAATTATCTAAGCAAATTGTCTCCGTTCCAGTTTGAATAGCAGCGGTAGAACCACTCCATAGTTGAATGGTTTTTAAGGTAATTTTTTGCTGCTTTCCACTGATCAAAATATTCTCACTTCCTAAAGAAAAGCTAGTTGCTTCATTGACGGGTACCGAAGGTAATTTCTCTAAACTATCAAAAAGCATTGCTTCCTCGGATTGCGGGCCTTGGCAGGATAGAGAAATAAAAAGGACTATCGGAATTGTGAGAATAGAGTATTTCATGGAAACTGAATTTGCCTACAAAACTACATCGTTTTACCTACTTCTCTCCAAGTCACCAATTGCACCTTATTCATCTTTAATAGTTCTCTGGCTTTTTCACTGGTGAAGAAGTCATAATCTGCTTGTCTCCATGGCGCATGATAGGTGTCATGATCTTTTGTTACCGCATTCATTTCTTCATCATCAAAAGCCAGATGAATCAAAATCACATTCAATCCTGATGTCAGATTATTAAGCGAATTTGTATAATAAGCTTCCATGCCAGCCTCGTAATCTTTTGGCTCAGCCATAAAAAGCTGATCGACCACAGGGAACTTATCCACATTTATTCCTGAGAATAATGCTGAATTGGGCTTTACAATCCCATCTACCATTTGTTGATTAATCATTGCAGGTATTTTTAGCTCCTGAGCAATCTTGAGGTAAGAAGCTAAATACTCCGGGCGGCCATAGAAGATACAGCCCATGTGAGAATCAAGATGAGTTGGCGTGATCCCCATTAGATTAGCAGCTTTGATTTGTGCACGAATTTCTTTCTCCACTTCCTCAGGACTTGCATTCGCAGTCACTTGTTCACAATCAGGGAACATGTGCCCTTTTTCATTTGCTAAACCAGGAACCGCTGTTCTTCCAGCTTCTGGTCCCCAGTTGAAATTCAGCCACTCATTCGTTAGCGTAATATGAATTCCGATATCTGCATTAGGCATTTCTTTTGCCATTTCCCCTACTTCTGCTGACCAACCTGTAGGCACCATCATACTAGTGGAGTTCACAACACCATTCTTCATTGCATCGAAAGTCGCTTTGGTCTGTGAATGCGAGACGCCCACATCATCTCCATGAATGATGAGTAGCTTCGCATCTTTGGCATATCCGAGCTTTTCAGCTAGGTTTTGGGAAAAAGTGAGGGTTGGCAAAAAAGCCAAAAGAAATAGGAAGTAGCGTATGGTTTTCATTTTAGGTTGTTGTTTAGCCTAAGATAAATATTCTTAACTCTTATACACTTTCGATTTAATTCGGTAAACCCAGAGATAGGTGAAAAAAGTTAAAAAAACCTGAAGTATAACGAAGTATAGCCAGGTGTTTGGTTCTTTTAGAGGCTCGAAATTGATTGTGTTATTGTAATAAAGCTTGGAGATAGTCAGCGCTGCTAAAGTTGCTGGAAGGATAACTATTAGCCAGAAGTTGAGAAATGATCTATAAATAAAAGGCGTTGGCTTTTTGGTAGTTGTACGCTTGATATTATGTTTTTTCATAGTGAAAGTTGAATTTGCATCCTGGAATTCCAATCAGGCATCTTCTTTAAATTTAGCTGACTTCGGCTTATACTCTTTATAATACAACCAAATCCCCAATATCAATTGGAATATTAAGATTCTAGCATAGGTTGAAGGCAATTTTAAAAAGTCAGCCCAAAGTGGGTCACTTTTGAAAAACTGGCCTCCCATCGTAATAATAATACTTCCCGGTAATAAGACTGCCAGCCAGAAGTTAAAAAATGAGCGATAAACAAATGGAGTTTTCTTCTTAGAATTTCTGTCTGTGTCTTCCTGTATTTCCATTAGTTTATTTGAATTTGGTTGTTAGTATTACGATTAGGCATTTTATCTAAATTCCTTAGATCGAGATTTGTAATCCCAAAAGTACATACAAGTTCCAAATACTAACTGGAAAGCAATGAAACCAAGCCACAGTTTTGGACTTTTCAGCTGATCCAATGTGATAGGTTCATCATTGAAAAATGCCATAGCAATGATAGTTAGTATAGAAGTCGGCAGAATTAAAATGAAGTAAAAATTAAGAATAGAGCGGTAGATGGGAGGTTATTTCTTCTGTATCATACTATTTTGTGTATATCCGCATTTTCAGTATTAAAATATAAAATAAGGATTAATTTAATGTTAAACACTGGAAATGAGGCTACTTCGGTCACCCGTCATCGGTCTTCCAGCCTGTTGAGCAAAGAAAATAATGGTACTGGCAGGATTGCGGATAATCATATTCTAGTTTATCCATTTTACAAACTAGATCTTTTTATGATTTTGCTAGATCACGAATCACCTGATTGAGATACATCAAGTCTTCCAGTTCATGATAAGCAGATAGTACGATTCTGTTTACAGTAGGACTTTCCGCGGTCGGGTAAGGAAATGAAGAAGTAATGATTCCAGCTTTTTCGAATTCTTTGGTCCAACTAGCATCATTGCACACAAATACTGGGAAATCCCGACTTCCATGGATTTGCGGAATGTGTGTTGTCTCTTGTGCAAAAATGCCACAAGCATCTTCTAACCATTTTTTCTTTTTCAGGTAGAGTTTCTCCATGTCTAAGAAAGTCTTCAGATGAGCTGGTGATCCAGGCGATGCACCTCCGAAAAGTGGCGTGGCTTTGATTTTATATATCTGAGATTCTTCTCCCAAAATTATTCCAGCAGGCAAGCTCAATCCTTTTCCAAGCGAACCTGACACCAGCAAGTTATAAGCTGAGTCAGCCCATTTTTTGTAAGTTCCATAGATGCTATTTCCAATGGCTCCGAAGGCATGACTGTCATCGATCAAGAGACTAACCTCGTGTTTTTGAGCGATTTCCTTTACCCACGTGTAGTCATGAATTTCACAGGCAAAGGGATCTACGGCATTTCCGATTAATAATATTTTTCTTTGAGAAAGGCTTTCTGACTGTGCAAGACAATGATTTTTCCATTGTGTAAAATTAAATTGGATGGAAGGGGAAAAATTGTCTGGTACTACAGCTGAGTGGCTATCTGGAGCGATCCAGATTTCAACAGCATCTTGCGCTAGAGCTTTCCATGCTGCGATTCCTGCGATATATCCTGAGCTCAGAACTGCAGCAGCTTCTGCGCCAGCATTTTGTGCAAACTGATTTTCGAACGCATCAAAAACCTGAAGACGAATAGAATTGATCCTACTTTGGCCATGATTCGCTCCAAATCGAAATAGATTTTCCGATAGTTGATTTAGAAAAGATTTTTCTTGGCCAATTCCCAGATAAGAAGTTCCACTGAAATAGAGATAATTTCTTCCTTCAATAGTGATCGTCCGACCGATTCCAGAGTCTAAGTAGTGAGGTTTCAAATTAGAGAATTTATTTGGCGAAAATCTGAGATTCGTCCTGAAAGGATTTGAATTCTAAAGCATTTCCGCAGGGATCAAGGAAAAACATAGTAGCCTGCTCTCCTACTTCACCTTGAAAACGGATGTAAGGTTCGATCACAAATTCAATTCCATGTGACTTCAGTTTATCGGCTAATTCATGCCATTCGCCCCAAGGTAATATCGCACCAAAATGCCTAACAGGAACGTACTTTCCATCCACGGTATTCGTGTGGGCAAGTGCTAATTCCTCAGGTTTGATATGTGCTGAGAGTTGGTGTCCAAAGAAGTTGAAATCTATCCATTTGTCGGTGCTTCTTCCAATTTCGCAGCCTAGAAGATCTCCATAGAATGCTCTGGTTTCGGCGATGTCCCTTATTGGGAAAGCCAGGTGAAAGGGTTTGAATTGGCTCATATTGTGTACTTTCGTTGAAGGTTTTTCAGCTTAAATTTAGTTGATAATTTCTAATCTACTATGAAGAATAGGAAATCAGTATCATTGGTTTTGAGCAGCGGTGGAGCGCGGGGATTAGCGCACGTGGGAGTCATTGAAGAGCTGGAAAAACGTGGGTATTACATCGCTGAAATTGCAGGTTGCTCAGCTGGAGCATTAGTCGGAGGCATGTATGCAGCGGGTAAAATGGATGAATTTAAGGATTGGATTTGCCATTTGGATAGACTTGACGTGTTTTCGCTAATGGATTTTACATTTTCCAGCAAGGGATTTATCAAAGGAGAAAAGGTCTATAATGCCTTAAAAAAGGTAGTAAAGGATTGCCAAATTGAGGATTTGGACATTCCATTTTATTGCAATGCTGTGGATTATATCAATGCCAAAGAAGTCGTTTTTAGAGATGGGAGTTTATATGCGGCCATTCGAGCTTCGGGAAGCATTCCTACTGTTTTTCAACCCGCGCGATTCCAACGCCATGAATTGATCGATGGTGGCGTGCTGAATCCTGTCCCGCTTTCACTATTACAGCAAGCAGAAGAAAATATGATTGTAGTTGTAGGATTGAATGCCAATGATTCTGAATTGATATTACCTCCAAAAAAAGATCCTACGGGCAAAAGCTACCTTTCCATGCCTGCTTGGGTAACAGATTACCGCACAAAAATGCGTCAGTATTTTCCCGAGCAAGTAAAAGAAGAAAAGCCTGCTTCTCTTAGTTCTATCAGTTTGATGAACCGTTCTTTTGACTTACTTCAAGATCGCTTTTCGGCCTTGTTAATAGAAAAATTTGAGGTTGATGTTTCGATACAAGTGGCAAGGAATCAAGCAGGAACGTTAGAATTTCACCGTGCGGAGGAAATGATAGAAGTAGGAAGACAAAAAGCAATTCAAGCCTTAGATAAATGGGAAAATGAACATCTCTGAACTGAATAAATTACTTGGCAACATTGATATCTACTTGCTTGATCAGATTCTGAAAGGCAGGTTTTCTACAGAAATGATAATCCTTGATGCAGGCTGTGGAGAAGGAAGGAATGCTGTTTATTTCGTCAATGGTGCATATCAAATTTTCGGCATTGATCAGAACGAAACGGCTATTCAGTACTGTAGATACATGTCAAAGAGTCTGGACAAGAGCTATGATTCACATAGATTTCAGGTAGCAGGATTAGAAGAAATACCTTTCCATAAAGAGGCATTTGATGCGGTAATCTGCTCGGCCGTGTTACACTTTGCGAATGACGAAACTAATTTTTGGCAAATGATGGACGAGATGCTCCGAGTACTAAAACCAGGAGGAGTTTTATGGTTTCGGATGACAACAGCTTTTGGAGGAATATTGGAAAATAGTCAAGCTCTTGGGGAAGGAAAATACTTGCTTCCGGATGGATCAAGCCGGTTTTTACTGACAGAAGCTCATGTGAATAAGTTGCAAGAAAGGGGATTACGATTTCTGGAGCATCCCAAATCTGTGCTGGTTCATGGACAGCGGACAATGGGAGTTTTTGTGATGGAAAAGACGATATGAGAGATTAAAGAAGGAGAGTGGAGAAAAGAGATTAGAGATTTGCGCCACCGTTGGTGTCTTACGCACGGGACCATTTCGTTCTTTTAAACCAGTGATTTTGTCTCATGATTCAGAATAATTGCAGAGCTTTGCAGTAGCTTATGTATAAGTGAGATAAGAGGTCAACATTATTTTTAGATGGATTTACAATACGGATTAGAATTAGTTGGAACCTTTGTTTTTGCCATATCGGGTGCTTTGGCAATTCGGGAACTAGAGCACGACATGTTTGGTGCTGGGTTTACGGGTTTTATCACTGCTATAGGTGGAGGTACACTTAGGGACATCTTGCTGGATAGTTATCCACTGGTATGGATTGGAGATGTGGTTTTTCTATATGCGATTTTGGCAGGAATTTTAGCGGCATTTACATTCACTAATTTTTTAAGCAGGCTACGTAAGACATTCTTCCTATTTGATACACTTGGCATCGCATTTTTCACGGTACTTGGCGTGGAAAAAGCCTTAAGTCTTGGTATGAGGCCAGAGATAGCAGCTATCATGGGTATGTTCACAGCAGTAATGGGGGGAGTGATCAGAGATACTTTGACCAACCAAATTCCAATTCTTTTCCGCAAGGAAGTTTATGCTTCTGCCTGTTTGGCTGGAGCTATAGTGTATTTGATTCTCGACCATTTAGAAATCGCTCGGGATCTTAATCTGCTAATTTCCATTGTTGTAATTATTGTGATCAGACTACTTTCTATGAAATACAAGTTAAGCTTGCCACAATTAAAATAGTAGCATTTTCAATGGTCTAAGTCATATTTCAGTTCTCTAATCTTACCACAACTTGGGTATAATGGCTGGGACTTCTTCTTTGTATTTTTGATACTGCTCGCCAAATTGTTTAAGTAGGTTCTTTTCCTCAAAATAGATCCCAAAGGGTAAGTATACTAGTAGACAGCCAAGATGAATAGCAGCACTCATAGAACCAGCAAACAAGAAATATCCAAGGAATATTAACACAAGACCAGCATAAAGAGGATGACGAATTTTGGAGTAAAGTCCAGAAGTTACTAATGATTCATCTTTTTTTGCTGAAGGCCTAAGACCTATGAATTTCTTCAGGGAGTAATTTTTGCTGGACTTTGTGGCGATGATTGTTCCAAAACCGGCAAACATATAGCCCAAGTAATCTGTCAAATCAGTTTTTGGAATCAGTACAGTTTTGGGAATTAACACTGATTGGATCATGATACCCAAAAAAAAGATGAGTGAAAACAAAGTGTAGATCAGGCGATACCATTTATAAGAATTTCCCAATTTTCCCTCCATAATTTTTTTTAACTTGGAAGCAGCTAAAATGGAATGTAAGGTGTAGAAAACCATCCAGCTGAGAGCTAGCAGTACATAATTCATTGGTGTATATTAAATTTCGGAGTAACTAAAATTTTTATGAAATCGAGCATGACAAAGAACGTTGCACGGTGGGGTGATTACCTACCATGCGAGATTCCATGTGGCCTTAATAAAACAAATATAAACACATGAAAATCGGAATAATCCGCGAAGGAAAAAACACGCCTGATAAACGAGTTCCATTTACACCTGTTCAGTTGAAATCTATTCAGAAGGAATACGAAGGGAAGCTCAGTATTCTGGTACAATCCAGTTCTATACGATCTTTTTCTGACCAGGAATTTATAGATGCGGGAATAATGGTGTCCGATGATATTTCTGATTGTGATGTGCTTTTCGGAGTGAAAGAGGTGCCCATAGATCAGTTGATAGCTGGGAAGACTTACTTTTTCTTTTCTCATACACTCAAAAAACAACCTTATAATAGAAAGCTACTTCAAGCTGTTTTGGAAAAAAACATCCGATTGATAGATTATGAAGTTTTAAAGGGCGAGGACGGTAATCGTGTGGTCGCCTTCGGAAGATGGGCAGGCATAGTTGGTTCATACAATGCTTTCTGGACCTATGGCAAGAAGACTGATTTATTTGATATCAAACGAGCTAATGAATGTGCAGATCTGAAAGAGCTTCATAGCGAGCTTGCTAAAGTGCAGCTGCCGCCGGTGAAAATTATTCTGACTGGCTCAGGTCGTGTGGGCGGTGGTGCATTGGAAGTGTTGAATTCTTTGAAGATTCGTGAAGTTTCGGTACATGACTTCTTACATGGATATTTTGAAGAGCCAGTTTATGTGAAGTTGAGTTCACCTGATTATAACAGACGCAAATCAGACGGGGGTTTTGATAGACAAGAGTTTTATTCAAATCCAGGCCTTTATGAAAGCCATTTTCAGAAATTTGCAGAGGCGGGCGAGCTGATGATTTCTGGAGCCTATTGGAATCCAGATGCTCCTCGACTATTTACTATTAAAGATATCGCACCTGATGATTTTCAGCTTTCAGTGATAGCGGATGTGAGTTGTGATGTGGGAGGCCCCATTCCTACCACGATTTCTTCCACCACGATTGCTAATCCTGTTTATGATGTGGATCGATTTACAGGACAAAAAATACCAGCTTTTGGCAGTCAGACAAGCATCTCCGTAATGGCTATAGATAATTTGCCCTGTGAACTTCCTCGAGAAGCGAGTCAGGAGTTTGGTAATCAATTGATGAAATGGGTGATTCCTGCGCTTTTGGAAGAAAACTCGGGACTACTAGAACGCGCGACTATTGCACGTGACGGGGATTTGACGATTGAGTTTATTTACTTGACAGATTTTGTTAATCAACATGAATAACCTGAATCGATTTCTTGAATCCACGCTTTTGAAACCTACCATGACTGGCTCAGAGGTAGATTTTTTAGTGCGAGAGGCTATTGAGGAGCAATTTGTAGGTGTTTGTATTCCACCTTTTTGGGTGAAAAAAGTGCGAAGAGACTTAGGGGAAGAGAATGTACAGTTAGTGACTGTAATAGGTTTTCCTTTTGGCTATTCTGATACAGCCACAAAAGTGTTTGAAACTCGTGAAGCGATCCGTCAAGGTGCAGATGAGTTGGATTTGGTATGGTCTCAGACTGCTTTCCACTCTGGTATGAATTGGGAAAAGATTGAAATTGCACAGATAGCAAAGCTTTGCCATGAAGAGGAGCGAATCCTCAAAGTCATTATCGAAACAGCTAATTTGGATGACAAGCAAATTGTAGGGGCGTGCTTGATATGTCAGGATGCTGGAGTGGACTTTGTGAAAACATCCACTGGCTATGCTTCAACTGGGGCAAAAGTAGAAGATATTAAGCTGATGCGAGAGAATTTATCTTCATCTGTAGGTATCAAAGCAAGTGGAGGAATCAAAACATTAGACTTTGCGCTCGAGCTGATCAAAGCTGGTGCGGATAGAATAGGTACTAGCTCAGCTAAATCTCTGATGGATTCCTGGAGAAATTCTTAATCGTTGCTGAAATAGATCAATAAAAAAGGAATTACGAAGAAGGTCAGCAGAATGTAGACAAAGCCAAGAATTCTACTTTTAACTGTTCTCTTGCCCATATATATAGCCAAGAGCACAGGGATATTTCTCAACGTAGGAAATGGTAGGAATATCAATGCGCCTATAAAATTGAAAAGAAAGTGAACAATGGCCAGTGCAATGGCAGCTTCTGTTTTGTAAATGGCAGCAATTGCCGCGGTGATCGTAGTTCCTATGTTAGCTCCTATGATGAATGGGAAAGCCTTTCGCACAGATACTTTCTTTTTGGCAACTAATGGCACTACCAAGGAGGTGGTCACGGTACTAGACTGTACAGCTGCAGTAAAGAACATTCCATAAATAAATGCCATATAAGTATTCTTGAATATTAGTTTATTGATATCCTGAAAGCTATTGACTACAAATGCTTTGTAAACAGAAGTGGACAAGATTTTAATTGCGGAAAAAACCAAAAAGATCGAAAGTATCATCGTCAAAAATGGGATATCTATGGTATTAGAGATCCATTCTGAAAGTGGCCTTGTAAACACTTTATTATATACTATAGGCCCAGAGTAGGATTCGTCAGGCATAAAAAAATGAGCTATTGCGACTGAAATCTTGGATAAAAAACCAAAATATACTTCCAAAGGCAGCAAAATTACAACGGTGCAAATGTTAAAAATATCATGCAGCATACCTGCAGAGAAGGCTCTTTTGAATTCCTTCTTATTCATGATATAAGAGAGAGAGACTAAGGATGAGGTAAGAGTAGTACCGATGTTTGCACCCATCACCATGGGGACAGCCTGCTCGAGCGCCATATTTCCTGATGCTACTACTGCCACTACACTGGCGGTGACAGTGGAACTGCTCTGGATTAGTGCAGTCATAAGTAGCCCAATGAAGAGGCTGATAAAAGGATTTCTTGTGGCTTGAAGGATGTTTTCAGCAATCTCATTGTTTAGGTGGCTCATTGCCACCGTAAGCAAATCAATTGCGAAGATGAAAAGCATCAGAGCCAACATCATCATGAGATAACTCTTAGCCTTATTTACTTTATTGTTTTCCAGCTCTAAGTTCTCCATTTATTAGATTCAGAATTAATCAGTTTTCTACTTTATCTCAAAATTCAGCAATTCAAATTCGGTGGGCAGAAGCCTATCATCCAAATTTTTGATAAAATATTGAGCAAAATTTGAAATTTTTTTGCGGAAAACAAGACGAAACTATCTTTCAGAGACGGATTTGTGCTTACTTAACAATTTGATAACATGGATAGAAAGATAACTTCTTTAATTTTGGGCTACCGTCCAAACGGCAAAACATGGCCAAGAAAAAAATAGATCAAAACATAAATCAGGATAAACTCTCTAAGGGAGCCTATTCTCTGTTCGATTTTACCAAGAAAGAGAAACCATTCCTGATTGTAATCCTTGTCCTGGTAACAACTGCTGCTGTAATCACCCCCTACACCTATGCTGCAATGTGGTTTGGCTTTGCCTTGGCCGCTTATTCTGCGATTGCAAATGATAGTATTCAGACCATTGGTACTTTCATCGCTTCTAACCACAGTAAGAAGTGGTATTGGCTCTGGCTGTTTATGGGAATTATCTTTGTAGCGACAGTGAGTTACAGTTGGATTGTTTTTGATGGAGATGTGAGTAATCAGCGTTTGAGCGTACCTGGTCTAGATAGGGCGCCTACCGGTTTTGTTTTTCTTCAGCTCGCAGCTCCTATTGTTCTTATCATAATGACTAGGATGAGAATGCCTGTTTCTACCACTTTTCTTTTGCTGAATGTCTTTACTTACAAAGCAGGGACTATTGTGAGTGTTATGTTCAAGAGTTTTGTGGGTTATCTATTGGCATTTGCTTTAGCAATGATTGTTTGGTTTACACTGGAACGATTTGTTAAAAATTACCTTAAAGGCAAGCCTGCTCCTTATTGGATTTATTTACAGTGGATTACTTCCGGTACTCTTTGGGCTGTATGGATCATGCAGGATGCCGCTAATATTGCTGTTTTTCTCCCTAGGCAATTAAATGCCATAGAATTCGCAGGTTTTGCAGGGTTTATATTTTTGGGATTGGGATTCCTTTTCTACATGAAAGGAGATAAGATTCAGAGCGTGGTCAATGAGAAAACAAATGTGACAGATGTACGTGCTGCAACGATTGTCGATTTTGTCTATGCGATAATTCTATTATATTTCAAAATGTACAACAATGTACCTATGAGTACCACTTGGGTATTTATCGGGTTACTTGGAGGTAGAGAGATTGCCATCGCACTTGGAAAACATGCCAAAGCAGAAAAGAGAAATACATGGCTTTTTAGAGCTTTCAAATTAGCACGAAAAGATATTTATAAGGCTTTTATTGGTTTAATTATTTCGTTAATCATGGCAGTCATTATCAACGAAGGTGTGAGAAAAGAAATTTTAGCCTTTTTCTAAGTAGTGCTGGAAATAGAGCTATATAGTCACGAGTACTTCATGAATGAAGCCTTGAAGCAAGCAAAAAATGCTTTCGAAGAGGGGGAAATTCCTGTGGGTGCCGTGATCGTGTCTAAGAATAGAATTATTGCAAAAGCCTACAATCAAACAGAGAAGCTCAATGATGTAACTGCCCATGCAGAAATGCTTGCGATCACTTCTGCGGCGAATTACATGGGAGCAAAATACTTGAATGATTGTAGACTTTATGTGACGCTCGAGCCATGCGTAATGTGTGGCGGTGCACTTTTTTGGTCTCAAATAGGGGAAATCCATTATGGAGCATCTGATCCCAGAAGAGGATATTTGCAAAGCAATCCTGGTATTTTGCACCCAAAAACTAAAGTCTATTCGGGTAGTCTTGCCATAGAGTCAGAGCAGCTTTTGTTGGAATTTTTTAAAAAACTGAGAAAATAAAAGGAAATTCATCAATCGAGAACCTTTTTCAATTTGCCTTGGTTGCTAAGGCAGATTATTTGTAGAATTTTTAATCAATCTTTTAACCATAAAATTTAAATAAAATGGCTTTCGAACTTCCAGCTTTACCTTATGCCACTACGGCTTTAGAACCACACATTGACGCAAAAACTATGGAAATCCACCATGGTAAGCATCACAATGGATATGTAACTAATCTTAACAACGCAATTGCGGGTACTGACTTAGAAAACAAATCTCTAGAAGAATTGCTTCAAATCGCAGGCTCAAATACTGCAGTTAGAAACAACGGTGGTGGTCACTATAACCACAGTCTTTTCTGGAAAATCATGTCACCAACTGGTGGAGGTGAACCATCTGGAGAGTTGGCTGACGCTATCAATTCTAAATTTGACAATTTCGATGCTTTCAAGGAAGAGTTCAACAAAGCAGCAGCAACTAGATTTGGTTCTGGCTGGGCATGGTTGATTTTGACAGCTGAAGGTAAGCTAGAAGTAGTTTCCACAGCAAATCAGGATAATCCATTAATGGATGTGGCTGAGGTCAAAGGAACTCCAATCATCGGACTTGATGTATGGGAGCATGCATATTACTTGAATTATCAGAATTTGCGTCCTAGTTACATTGCAGCTTTCTGGAATGTGATCAATTGGGATCAGGCAAACGCGAACTACGCTGAAGCTTTGAAAAAATAAGCTTTATAAGAAAAATTATAAGATCCTCGGGCAACTTGTTCGGGGATTTTTTTTGTCCAAAGCTGAAATTTTACTGTACGATTTCGATACAGTCTTTTTTAAGTAGACTTTGAAAAGTCACTCCTAGAGCTAATTTAGGCGCTTTTCAAGCCTTGGCATTTCTTTTTCAATACGTGGCACAGAACGACACACAAAGTAATATTGAAATGAAAACTACCAACCTACTATTTTTAACGCTTTTCACTTACCTATTTGGGCTAAGTAATTTGGCGGCAAAAGATGTCAGCCGGATTACCGGTAAAATCATCGACCAAAATGAACAAGCAGTGCCTTATGCAAATGTGGCATTGATAGATGCTGTCAGCGGCCATCTGGTGGACGGAGCCGTATCTGATGAAAATGGAGTTTTTCTCATCGAATCTACGAAGACTGCCAAGGTGAAATTGGTGGTTTCTTCTATAGGTTTTACCTCTTTTGAATCGGAAGTATTTGCTCTGGCTCCAGGATTAATCAAGGCTTTCGGGGCAGTTTCTGTTCAAGACGAAATGACTGGATTAGATGAGGTCACAGTGAAATCTACGCGTCCGGAAATCATCATAGAAGCGGATAAGACCACTATCAATGTGGAGGGAACTGTAATGGCGGAAGGCTCAAATGCACTGGACGTGATCGGGAGATCTCCCGGGATATATGTGGATCAAGATGGGATAATCAATTTAAACGGGCGTACAGGTGCTACTGTGATGATCAATGACCGACCTACCTACATGAGTGCCACTGATCTTGCCAACTTCCTTCGTGCTATGCCAGCCGATAATATCAAGAGCATAGAAGTGATCAATAATCCATCCGCTCGATTCGATGCAGAAGGTTCTGCTGGGGTGATTAATATCAAGCTGAAAAAAAATACAGTAGATGGTATGTTTGGAAATATTCAGGCTGGTTCATTGTATAATGGACAATGGCTGCCGAATAGTGGCGTAGCACTGAATGTGAAAAAAGGTAAGTGGAGCACGAATGCTAATTTGAATTATAATCACTTTGGAAACTTCAATGATTTGGAGATTAATAGAAACTTCAGCTTGCCGGAAGGGATTTCAAAATTCAGTCAAGACTCCAGGATCACTACCAGAAACAAGAATCTGTTTTTCAATGGCGCTGCCAATTACGAGATAAATGCGAATCAAAATATTGCGATAAATGTCCAAGCTTCCGGCTCAGATGATAGTGATGATAGTAAGTCATTGACAGACATTATCACTCCTGGCCTGTCTGATGTTAGCTATTTGGATTCTCGAAATGACTCTAGAGGAACTGGAAATCGAATTTTTGCTAACCTTCACTATGATGCGAAGCTAGACACATTGGGTACCAAGATCAGCTCAGACATTGATTTTACGAGGATGAATTCTGACAGTGAATCATTACTGACTAATATGCAATGGGTGGGAGAAAATACTTCTCAGATACTGAATAGTAAAATTCTGACCCTGAATGACATGTACTACAATATCTTCACTGCAAAGGTTGACTTTGTAAAACCTGTAGGAAAAGGAAATACCATCGAAACTGGAGTAAAAGGTAGCTGGGTGAAATCTGACAATAACCTGAACTTAAATAAATCTCAAGAGGAAGGTCCATTTATCCCAGATCCATCTAGCAATAGCTTTATTTACAATGAGAATGTGCTTGCTGCTTATATCTCTTACAAAGGGAAATTCTCTGATAAGCTTTCCTATCAAGTAGGCTTGAGAGGCGAGCATTCTGATATCACAGGTAATTCGGTTACGCTGAATCAGGTGAAGAATCAGAAGTATTTCAACTTATTCCCAAGTGCTTTCATCCAGCATAAAATAAGTGACAATTATCAAATCGTCTATAATGTCAATCGTAGGATAACCAGACCGAATTATCGTTTGCTGAATCCTTTTGTGTACTACATAGATCCACTGACTACCGAAACAGGTAATCCTAATCTGAAACCACAGTATTCTAATAACTTCGAAATGAACCATGTGGTGAAAGGTATGTACCAATTTACCCTCGGCTATAGCGAGACGGAAGATGCATTTATGCAGGTATTTATGCAAAATGAAGATGAACGCACGACGACTACTTTCACTGATAATTTCGACAAAACAAGAAATGCCAATTTCAGAGCAATTATTCCGGTAGATATCAAAGAATGGTGGGCTGTATCCAATATGGTGCAGGTAAATTATAACCAATACAAATCTCAGATTGGCGATGATTACCTTAACAATGCCAACACTTCATTTATGGTACGCTCGCAGCATAACTTTACCTTGCCAATGGGCTTCAAGGCTGAAGTAATGGGAATTTATCTAGGTCCGCAGATTTGGGGACAGGGGGAGATCTCAGGCTTCGGCTGGGTAGACGCCGGTGTGACCAAGTCTATATTGAAGGATAAAATCACGCTCTCCGTCAATGGTACTGATATTTTCCGAACTCAGGTGATTAAAGCCAAAATTGACTTTGCAGCTATAGATACCAATTTCCGACAGTATAGAAGTAATCAGGGAGTACGATTTACACTGAAATATAATTTCTCCAAAGGAGAAAGCTTCCGAGTAAAAAGTAACTCAGGAAGTTCTGAAGAGCGAAATAGATTGGATTAGATGGTAGAATGAGCACTTCTCTAATAAGGGAGGTGCTTTCTATGTTATTTAAGATTTACTAAAATATAGACTATGAAGAAAAATATATTCTTTGGAATCCTAGTAGGCATGTTCGCAGGATTCACTGGGGTTGCAACAGCCCAGGATTTTTCCAAGCTCGACCAGTTTTTGGACTCTTTGGAAACTCATGAAAAGTTCATGGGAAATCTCCTGCTTGAGCGAGATGGCCAGGTAATTTATGAGCGTTCAATTGGCTTCCAGGATACTGAGACTGAAGAGGAATTGACTAGCACATCTCGTTTCCGTGTGGGCTCTATCACCAAAATGTTCACTGCATCTTTGGTAATGAAAAGTGTGGAGGAAAGAACATTAAATCTTAATCAGCCTCTTTCTGACTTTTATCCTGAGGTAAAAAATGCAGAGAAGGACACGATCAGCAACCTGCTTCAGCATCGGAGCGGAATTCACAATTTCACCAATGATGAAGTCTACATGACTTATTATCTTGACCCTCAAACCGAGGAGTTTATGATAGAGAAAATCATCGCCGGCGGGAATGATTTTGAGCCAGATAGCAAGGGAGACTACTCCAATTCTAATTTTGTGCTGCTGACTTATATTTTGGAGAAAGTCAATAAGCAATCCTACGCTGATCTGATCAAAGAATACATCGCTTCACCGTTACAGTTGAAGAATACTTATGTAGGTAAAGCTCCCGTAAAGGAAGAGGCTAAGTCTTATCAATTTAAAGAAGGAAAATGGGTGTTTGAGCCGTATACCAATATGTCAGTTCCCGCTGGAGCAGGAGCGATCGTGTCTACTACCGCTGATCTGGCTAAGTTCATTGAAGGGCTGTTTTCCGGAAAAATCATCACAGACGAAAGTTTGAAGCTGATGATGGAGATTAAAGATGGATATGGAAGAGGAATGTTCCAGTACCCTTATGATGAGAAGAAATTTTATGGCCATTCAGGAGGCATCGATGGTTTTCGTTCTCAATTGAGCTTTTTCCCTGAAGAAAAGCTGACACTTGTAAGTCTCTCAAATGGTCTAAACTATAATAGTAATGATATAGCCGTAGCTATGCTGCATGGTTACTTGGTAATGAGGTGAATATTCCAAATTTTACCAGTGTCGCATTGACTGAAGAAGAGCTGGATCAATATGTAGGAGAGTATGCTTCCGAGCAGATTCCTTTGGTGATTACATTTGTACGGGATGGGAATGTGCTCGTTGCCAAACCTACTGGTCAGCCGGATGCACCTTTGGAAGCAAAAGGGGAACATCGATTTGAGTTTTCGATGGTGGGTGCAAACTTTGAATTCGCTCCGGAAAAAGCCGAAATGACACTGAAACAAGGAGGTGCTTCAATTGCTTTCAAAAGAAAATAATCAAAAATAGCCAGGTGATCGCCTGGCTATTTTTATGTTTTTATAGTTCTTTAAAAGGATATGATTTTTTAGCTACTGGAAGTGATATAAAAAGATCAGAACTCCGGTAAAAGCTGGCTTTTTTTGATCTTTGATTTCGAGTTTCACTTCTACCTCAGCTTTCACTGTTCCTCGCAAGTTTGCTACGTTTTTGAGCTTAGCCGCAAGTCGAACTTCACTATCTACCAATACTGGAGTAGCAAATCTTAAGGATTCGATTCCGTAATTGATCATCATTTTTAGATTTCTCACGTCTACGATTTGCTCCCAAAGATGAGGGACAATACTCAGTGTGAGGTAACCGTGTGCAATGGTGTTTCCAAATGCTCCTTCTACCTTAGCTCGCTCAGGATCGGTGTGAATCCACTGGTGATCATGCGTAGCTTTTGCGAATATATTTATCTGTTCCTGAGTGATATGGAAATATTCAGATGTGCCTAGACTTTGTCCGTTATGTTGTTCGAACTCTTCAAAACTACCAATGATTACAGGGGACATGTGTTATTTTTTTTGGTAAAAAACCAAATTAGGGAAGTTTTAGTGGGATTTACAAGTGTATTAGTGAGCGTAAGCCTAGTAAATAAGGATAGAAAGTTGTGAAGTCAGGTACTGTGGTTGTTTAATATGGATAACCAGTTGCTAAATAATTTGCATCAATTACCCAACTTCTACAGAGTGAGACTGCTCATTTGTAAATCCTTTACTAGGATTTGTTGGAACAGGTTTTTTATTGATAATTTCGAATCCAAATACTCTAGCATATGACAGCATATTTACATGGTTTTATTCCTGAAGAGCAACAGCGACTGATGGATCAAGCAGGAGTGCTGGGTTCTCTCATATATCCTCGGATTGATTTTGGTGGATGCAAAAAACTCCTCGAAATCGGGTCGGGAGTAGGTGCGCAAACGGAGACTTTGTTAAGATTATTTCCTGATCTGCAGATTACCTGTGTAGATTATTCCCAAAGTCAACTGGATCGAGCTAAGCAGAATTTGGCTTATGCTGGAGATCGGGTAAGTTTTGTCTGTCAAGATGCGAAGGAGCTCATTTTGGAAGAGAAATACGATTCGGTATTTATTTGCTGGGCTTTGGAGCATATCCCCAATTCTAATCTAGTTTTAGACGCTATAAAGCCATATTTGCTGTCTGATGCAAAATTGTGGTTTACTGAGGTTTTCAATTCCAGTTTTTACTTCAATCCACCGCTGGCAGGATTGTCTAATTACTATGTCGCCTATAATGAATTTCAGAGATCCTTGGGAGGGAATCCTGATATTGGTGCAAACCTTGGAAATCTGTTATTGCAAGCCGGATATAGCCAAATAGAATTGTTTCATGGAGGGTTTCATTTGGATCAGAGAAACTCTGATGAGCTTAAAAAGATCACTCAGTATTGGAAGGGTTTGATGAAAAGTGCTGGGTCAGGTATGATCACTGCTGGATTGATTACTCAAGGTGATTTGCTGGCTATGGAAAAAGACTTAGATCTAATTGCAGAGGATGAGAATGCCGTCTTTTTCTATCATTTTGTACAAATAAGTGCTACAGTTTAATTTATAATTATGAAGCTTATTAAGAGGTTATGGAGGTTGATCTGGAAAACTGCAATGTGGTTTTTGATTATTTCAGTTGGGTTAACTGTGGTCTATCGCTTCGTGCCTGTACCTATTACTCCCTTGATGGTAATACGTGTTTTTGAACAGGCATTTGATTCCGAGAAAGAAGTTCGATTAAATAAGGACTGGGTTTCATTAAGTGAGATTTCGAAGAATGCACCTCAGGCAGTATATGCGGCAGAGGATCAAAAATTTATGGATCACAAAGGCTTCGATATTGAGGCAATGGAAAAAGCTTGGGAAAATAATAAAAAGGGAAAGCGGATAAAAGGTGCAAGTACTATCACTCAGCAGACCGTGAAGAATGTATTTTTATGGCAATCAAGAACTTATTTAAGGAAAGGTCTTGAGGCGTACTTCACTGTTTTGGTAGAACTGATCTGGCCAAAGCACAGGATTATGGAAGTTTATCTGAACGTGATAGAAATGGGTGATGGTATCTATGGAATTGAAGCTGCCTCTCAAGTGTATTTCAATAAACCTGCGTCCAAACTCACACGAAATCAAGCTGCGCTGATTGCTGCTGTCCTCCCTAATCCAAGAAGATGGTCTCCAGCCAAACCATCAGGTTACATTATTGGCCGACAAGGCTGGATTCTTAGACAAATGAATAATCTCCCCCCGATTGGAATGGGGGTAAACCCATGAATATTCTTTCCGGAAATGTGATTATTTGATGTTAAAATACGAAGCTAGATAAAAGCACCTTTTTTAAGAGAGCGATTTTTATGACATATCACAGAATACTATGAGTGACACAAAATTTTCTATTTGAATTAGGAGAAATATGACATTTGAAATAAGTTGGATTTTAATTTCTCAGTAAGTAACAGAATGTTAAAGACCTTGTTTAGAGGCTTGATTTGAGTTTTAAAATAAGCAAGTTATTTTTATCCACATTTTGGATTATTTATCCACACTCACAAATTTAACTGCTCTAATGCACTGATAATTAGTAATATATCCGCTAATTTCTAAAGGGAATTTTGTGGATAAAAGAGGCTAACTTAAAAAAAGGAGTAAAATCGTCATAACAAAAAAGTGGATAAATGCCTCTTCCAAATATTATTCTTAATTCGATTAATCTTGCTTTTGTTTGATTAGGCGTTTTCGATACGCATTGAAGATTCTAGACTTGGAGACAAAGCCTAAATATTTCCCTTCTTCGATTACAGGGAGGTTCCAAGCTCCAGAAAGCTCAAACTTTTCCATGGCTTTTTGCATATTCTCAGTGGCCAATAGGATTTCAGGAGGACTGTGCATCAGTTCCTTTATGAGGGTCACTTCTTGTTTTTCCTTATCAAACATGATATCACGGATATCGTCCAAAGTTACAATGCCTCGCAAAGCCTTATGCTCATCTACCACCGGGAATATATTTCGCTTAGATATCTTGACCAGGCTAATCAAATCTTTCAATTTTGCATCAGGGTGAATTGGCAACAAGTCGCGCTCAATCACATGAGTAATAGTTATGAGTTCTAGCAATTCCTGATCTTTTGAGTCTGGTAGATGTCTCCCTTTTTCTTTCAGCTGTGTGGTATAAAGACTGTCTTTTTCATAGGCCGTTTTTGTTACGTATGAAATTGCAGAAACGAACATCAACGGAACAAAAAGCTCATAGCCTCCAGTAAGTTCTGCTATCAAGAATATAGCTGAAAGAGGTGCATGTTGAACTCCTGCCATGACACCACACATTGCCACCAAAGTGAAATGAGCCAGTGGAAGTGGAATTGTGAATCCAAAAAGATTGCTCGAATAAGCGAAGAGAAATCCTAATATCCCTCCTACATAAAGTGAGGGGGCAAAAATTCCTCCGCTACCACCAGCACTGAGTGTAACCGCCGATGCGATTGGCTTAATTAAGATAACAAATGTAAGGAAGACAATTATTACTGAAGGATGCTCAATGATCGAGAAGAACGGACTCCGCTCGAGTAATTGATTGGAATTTCCTTCTATTAGTGTATTCAGTGTTTCATATCCTTCCCCGTAAATTGGTGGAAGAAAGAATACCATGATTCCCAGGATAGCTCCGCCGTACAGAATTCTCAATGCTTGGCTATCTAGACTTTCCATTAGTGACTCAGTGCTTTTCACTGCCCTGCTAAAATATAGAGAGACCAAACCGCAAGCTATACCTAGAAGTAGGTAATAAGGCATGTGTGAGGCTTCGAAATTCTCTGTCAATTTGAAATTGAAAACAGAATCTTTACCAATAAGAATCATAGAAGTCAATGAGCCAGTCACGGAGGCTATCAGCAAGGGAATAAAGCTTGCTGTACTGATTTCCATCAATATTACCTCAATCACAAATATCACCGCGCCAATAGGAGCACCGAAAATGGCCGATATAGCAGCTGCAGCACCACAGCCTAGCAATAGGGTTCTCTTTTTGGCATTTAGATGAACCAAGGAACCTACATTAGAACCAATGGCAGATCCAGTTACCAGCATAGGTGCTTCTAAACCTACAGATCCGCCAAAGCCCACGGTGATTGCTGAAGTAAATATCCGGCTGTAGGTCTTTACTTTTTTGATAATACTTTGCTTTTTGGATATGGTAAATAAGATGTCTGGTATACCATGTCCCCCTACATCTCTAAAAATAAATTTTCCTAGAAGGTAAGCCGCTGAAATACCTATTAGTGGATAAAGTATGTAAAGGAAATTGGCGTATTCTTTGTAAAAACCTTCCGTAAGAAAATGCTGAATAGCATGTACGCTATGCTTTAAAATCACTGCCGCAAGACCAGAAAGCACCCCGATTATCCCACTGAGAATAAGGATAAAGGTTTGATTGCTCATGTGTCTGAGCCTCCAAATTAAGAGTTTGGTTATGAAGTCTGTTTTAGCCAAAATTTCGCAAGTAGCGTGCTTTAAATTCTAAGGTAAGCAAGATGTATGAAATGAAAAGGAATAACCTACTCTTTAGGTAATTCAGCATCCAGTGCTAAGATACTTTTCAGGATAAGATTTACTGCATTGACATAAAATTCCTGATCTATATTTTGAAATGAATCGCTAGGCTTATGATAATCGGGGTGATCTTCTACTCCAAAATAAATATGTGGGACATTTGCCGTAAAAAAAGGGCCATGATCTGAGGATTGTGTCCAGTTATCACCTCCTGTGTTTGGCTCATCATGGCCAAATAGCAATTTCGGGGTGGATCCAGCAGTGGCTTTCTCTAAGATTGTTTTTAAGGAAGGATTGTAGTAGGTGCCAGAAGCATAAAGCTCACCATTTTTATTTCTGGAAATCATATCCATGTTAATATTCAATACAATTTGCTCCAGTGGAAATGGGAAATCTTTCACTAAGGCTTTTGCACCTTGCAAACCCATTTCTTCTCCATCCAAAGCAGCGAATATCATAGAGTGCTGCGGTCTATTCTTCTTGAAATACTTCGCCAGTTCTATCACAGCAGCTGTGCCAGAAGCATTGTCATCCGCACCATTATAAATGGTATCGCCTTCCGTATTTGGCCTGCCTACGCCTACGTGATCATAATGTGCAGTAATCACAATTAATTTCGAAGATTCACTTCCGGCCACAAAGCCCACGATATTTACTGCATTCTCATAGGTTTTATTTTCCCTTCTATTTTCAAATGTAAATTTTTGCTGAAAATCAGGATACTGAGTATCTAAAGCAATACTTTTGAACTCGTTAAGAATAAAAGATCGAGCCACTGCGTTACCTTCAGTGCCTGTTTTTCTTCCTTTTAATTCATCACCTGACAAGTATTCTATATTTTCAAGTAGAGTCTTGCTATTTATACTTTGCCCATTAGTTTCTAGAAGTACTAGAAAGAATAGACAACTTAGCGTGTATTTGATTGAGAGCTGCATCAAGGGTAGTATTTTGCGTTATGTATATTGGTAAAATTAATAAGCTTGGTGGATCACACCTCTGAATTCATGAAATATTATAGCCTTCTTTCTATTATTCTTTTAAGTAATATATCCGTTGCGTTGGCACAAGGGACATTGCCTCATACATTTTTTAATGGAAAATCAGTAGTATTTGTCTCTATAGATCCTAGCGCCAGACCAGTAATGACATGGATAGAAGTGGCAGATAGCGTACATAATGCTCTTGTCAAAGCGGGAGCTGATCCTGTTGCCTATTTTGAACTGGAGAAAGTTGCACTATCAGAGGCAGTTCAGGCAGATTACGCTAAATCGTTCCAGCAGCGGATTGTAAAAAATATAATTCTAGTCACACGACAAAAAAATCAAATGAGCATTCATGTTGGTCCTTTTTCCGGAAATGATCAAATTATTCCTTCTACAGCATTATTCGGTGTGACAGGAGAAAATATTGGAGCAGTTACCAGTCAGTTTGGCCAGATAGGAGAGAATCAACCAACGCAGAACCTTCTGGTCTTGGATGTACCGGAGTTTCTTAAAATCAGCTCCTCAGAGACTTCCTCTAGTCAGAAATTTTTGACGACTAACCCTCTAAATTTAAATGTATTCAAATTGGGGATTACTATAGAAGGTTCATCCGGTGAGACTGGGTTATTAAGCTATTTTAGGTATGATATGTATGGTAAATCTCCCGAAGCAATTCTTTCGGAGCAGGCAGCACAGAAAGCTGGAATAGAGCAAGTGTTAAAGCAGGAATATCCACATGAGATAGCGTGGCTAACAGAAGCAAAATCTGAGCAGGTACTGATTCGAGATAGAGTGCAATTTCTTTTGGTGAAAGTTGAAGGAAGAGAGGCAGATTTAATGAAAAGTATGGGGCTTGAGCCAAAGCTTGATCCATCGTCTTCACAAATTGTAGTAAAATATTATATCAAACTTCTAGTGCGAGATGAATTATATATCGGTCCTGAATGGGATGCTGACCCTGATTGGAAAGTTGCACTAAACAATTTTCTGCAGAACTTAAAAAAATAGGCCTCTCAATTGAGAGGCCTATAGCTACTTAATGATAGGGGTGATTTAAGCAACTTCTACTTCCATTGATTTCCAAAAGGATATTGTAATATTCTCAGCCTATTGGATAAATCAAAGTTTTAAATTTCAATTATTCAATAATAATCAAAATATTTTCGATTAAAAGATACTTAGGTGAAAAAATGTTAAAAATAATTGCGCTTAATACAACTCTTTATTTAGAAAAGGAATCAAAGCCAATATAATTGCCTGATTATAATAGTTTTGTCTAGATACAGCTCCATGAGTCAGAATTCCCACAGAACCCCCTTGTTGCTTAGAATTTTCTTGTGCAAACAATTGATCGTCTGCTGCGCCAAGCTCCATTCCTGAGTGAATTAGTTTTTTGATAGCGTCTGGAAGGTAGAATGTTCCTGTTTTTGATTTGCCGGATAGCCCAAACTTGTTTTCAATATAGATCCAAGCGAAGGCATACATACCGTGTGCATCTTCTTCAATTCCCCCCTCAATTCCCACCCAATAATCAGCTTCTGGAAATGCATTCCTAGAGTTAAAAACTCTATTTTTTGCTCCCAGGTAGGTTTCTTCATCGCCTATTGGTTGTTCAGATACTTGTGAAGCTGAATTGATACCATCTACTATGAATCCTTGTGAAAATGCTTCCGAAAAAGCGGTATCAGTGCAGGCGATTTTTATAGGGTTTTTACTACCTACTATTACTAATGGCTTTTCTATAGCCTGAAAATTTTGTCTTTTTGGAAAATTCATAGAATAAAAAAGCCTAGGCGGATGCCTAGGCCATGTTTGTGAAAATTTGGTTTACGTCTTCATCTTCTTCCATCTTTTCGATCATCTTATGGATAATCTCTTCCTGCTCTTCATCTAGCTCAGTAAGTGTAGTTGGAAAGCGCTGAAAGTCTGCGCTGATCACGTCAATATTTTTCTCTTCAAGTACTTTTTGCATGGTTCCGAAGTCTTCAAATTCGGTATAAACGAAGATTTCACCTTCATTTTCATCAATATCTACTAAACCGAAATCAATTAATTCGAACTCTAATTCTTCTAAGTCAAAGTCAGCTTTAGCAAAGCGGAAAACAGCTTTTCTGTCAAACATAAAAACTACCGACCCGGAGGTGCCTAATGAGCCTCCCGCTTTGGAGAAGTAGCTTCGCACGTTAGCTACGGTTCTATTGATGTTATCAGTAGAGGTTTCTATTACTACCGCAATTCCGTAAGGGCCATATCCTTCATATACTACTTCCTCGTAATCTTTCTCATCCTTATTAGATGCACGTTTTATCGCGGCTTCTATCCTATCCTTAGGCATTTGTGCACCTTTGGCATTCTGGATTATTGTACGCAGCCTGGGATTCGACGCGGGGTCAGGGCCTGCGGATTTTACCGCCATCACGATTTCTTTTCCTAGACGCGTAAAAACTTTGGACATTTTGTCCCAACGCTTGAATTTTCTCTCTTTTCTGAATTCAAAAGCTCTTCCCATGGTTATAAATATTAGGCTGGTAAAATTAGCAATTCTTTTTGTTTAGGCTCGGAAATGGAGAATTACCGTCAAAGTTTATCTAAGAAATCTGCTTACAATAGCTCTTAAATCTAAAGCACTAAAACACTTTTACAATGTCGGAATTTCATTCCCATGCCCTACCAAATATTCCTAAATCAGATTTCCCAAAAGTAGTCATCGTCGGAGCTGGCTTTGGAGGTCTCAAATTGGCAATGAAGCTAATGAAAAAGGAGTTTCAGGTGATTTTACTAGATAAACATAACTATCACCAATTTCAACCTCTCTTTTATCAAGTTGCCACCGCTGGCTTGGAGCCGAGTGCTATTTCCTTTCCGCTTCGCAAAATTTTTCATGGATCAAAAAATGTGACGTACCGTATGGCGGAAGTAGATCATTTTGATCCGAAAATCAAGCGAATTTATACAGATATGGGCTATCTCGATTATTCCTACCTCGTGATGGCTATGGGAGCAGACACCAATTATTTTGGAAATATGACTATAGAGGAAAATTCCTCCCCTATGAAGACGGTGTCTGAGGCACTTTACATACGGAATAAAATAATCTCGAATTACGAGCGAGCAATAAACATTGAGAAAGTTGAGGATCGCAAATCATTGATGAATGTCGTAATTGTGGGTGGAGGTCCTACGGGCGTGGAGTTGGCGGGCGCAATGGCCGATCTTAGGAATTCAGTGCTTCCGAAAGATTATCCGGAACTGAATTTTCAAAACATGAAGATTGTACTCATTGAAGCTGGACCTGAATTACTTAGCTCTATGTCTACTAAGGCTAAGCAAAGTGCGTTAAGATATCTTCAAGATCTGGGTGTTGAGGTTATGCTGAAGACACTAGTGAAAAACTATGATGGTCACGAGGTGATTCTCGCCGATAAAGAACCAATTCAGACAGAGACATTACTGTGGGCTGCAGGAATAAAACCGAACAGGATCGGAGGGCTTGAGGACAATATGTATGCCCCCAATGGGCGGATTTTTGTCGATGATTTTTCGGAAATTAAAGGTTGTCCGGGAGTCTATGCCTTGGGAGATATTAGTTTAATGGTTCAGGAAAAGTATCCGAAAGGCCATCCGCAAGTCGCTCAAGTGGCTATTCAGCAAGCAGTTAAATTGGCTCAGAATTTTCAAAAAATCGCTGAGGGGAAAGTACAAAAAGCTTTTAGATATAAAGACTTAGGATCTATGGCTACTGTAGGAAGAAAGCTAGCAGTGGTTGACTTACCATTTATTAAATTTCAGGGCGTGTTGGCTTGGTTCACCTGGCTTTTTGTTCACTTGATGGCAATTCTGGGCGTGAAAAACAAAGTATTCATATTCCTCGATTGGTCATGGAACTACCTGAGCTTTGACCCAAGCCTCAGATTGCTCATAAAGCCGAAGGCTGTAAGACCAAGTGAAAGGAAGCAACTGACCGAGGAGAGGTAAGTGTTTTAGATTTGTTAACATAAACTTGTTGAAATCGGATTAAACCGATGCATTCCAGCTCCGTCTAATTCATGTAACTAAAAAACGGAAATCATGAAGAAATGGATTTATGCGACAGGCTTGATGATGATGATCAGCGCGAGCACTTTTGCACAGAAAAAAGGAGGAGAAAGACCAAGTGCAGAAGAAATAGCCACTAGAAATACAGAAAAAATGGCAGAGCAATTAGCACTTACAGATACTCAGAAGCAGCAAGTGTTAGACATCAATTTAGAGTTTGCTAAAAAGAATGAGGCTGAAAGAAAAGCTGAAATGGAGGCCCGCAAAGCAGAGATGGAAGCTAGAAAAGCAAAATCTAAGGAGCAAGATAATAAAATTCAATCTGTGTTGACTGAGGAGCAGAGGGCTAAGTGGACTGAACTCAAAGCTGAAAAAATAAATGATCACAGGAAAGGCAGACCAAATGCCCAGATCGAAACAGATCCACGAAAAGGGCGTAAGTCGAGAGAAAATTAATTCTAAAGAAGCCTTCTGCAATTGATGCGGAAGGCTTCTTAAATAGTGGTATTAAATTGTTGATAATAGGTATGCTAAGGTTAACAGTTCAAGCCATATTATTTTTTAAATCGCAGTATTAGAAATAATCTCAAAGAGCTTCACTGCGTTAAATCAATAATTTTAAGATTGTCTATTTCATTCTTTTGTAAGAATATATGAGTTTGGCAATTGGAGATGAGAAGGGATTTACTCCTTTTTTCCTAAATTTACTTTTATAGACTTAAAAAATCCTTAGTGCAGTAATCTGAAAGCAAACCGAGTGTTTTGATTTAAAAGTAATTCAAAGTACGATTTAGGGTCGCTTTACGTGTGTTTTGAAGACGAATAACCACTAATTTTTTTAGGGTAATTTAATCATTGACAATTTTCCCTCATCACTTGGAAAGGTCTTGTATCACATTAATTACAATGCTTTTGTTCGAGAATTCACGAAGTTTGGTAAGCAGCGTACAGGTTAATTACGTCCATAATTAGAAAAGAGTCTTAAGTTCCTACAATGTTCTCTGCACTATTGTCTATGCAGATTAAGGTAAATTGTAGGAATGGATTCTAATATATTTAATAAAGAAATTTAAAAAAGAATGGAATCAAAAAAGCAGTATCCTATCGACAGAGTTACATCTCCTATTCAGAAATTTATACATCAATCAAAATCCGGTGGAATTGTACTGGGAATATGTGTTATTCTTGCTTTGATTTTCGCAAATTCACCTTGGTCGGATCAATATTTTCAATTTTTTCAAAATAAAATAGGGCTACATCTTAATGGAAAACCACTTTTAAATTATAGCATCCTTCATTGGATCAATGATGGATTAATGGCGATTTTCTTTTTCGTTCTCGGATTAGAATTGAAAAGAGAAATTGTCGGTGGAGAACTTTCAAACCCAAGGAAAGCATTATTGCCTATTGGTGCCGCGCTTGGTGGAGTTATCGTTCCAGCACTTATTTACATCGTAATGAATCCGGTTGGAGAAGCAAGTAATGGCTGGGGGATTCCGATGGCTACTGACATTGCATTTGCATTGGGTGTACTTTACCTGCTAGGTGATAAGATTCCATTGTCATTAAAAGTGTTTTTAACTGCTCTGGCAATTGTGGACGATTTGGTAGCAGTGTTGGTAATTGCATTCTTCTACACATCGGACATATCTATGATAAGTCTTTCCATTGGTTTGGGATTTGTGTTCATCATGTATGTTGGTAATAAGATGGGAGTTAGAAACATTTTATTTTATGCCATTCTTGGAATTGTAGGAGTTTGGACAGCTTTCTTACTGTCAGGCGTTCATGCCACGATAGCGGCCGTTCTAGCTGCATTCACTATTCCAGCTGACATGAGAATAGGAGAAAGTGCCTATGTTATTAAGATTCAAAACTTCATGACGAAATTCAAAGCAATTGATCCAAATGATGAAATTCCTCAGTTAACCAGTGATCAATTTCATGCTTTGAATGAAGTACGTGATAATACCAATGAACTGATTCCACCTTTACAGCGCTTGGAGCATTCGATGCATCCATTTGTTAGTTTTCTGATTATTCCAATTTTCGCGTTTGCAAATGCAGGTATTTCCATTGCGATTGATATGGATCAGTTGTTTAGTAACAATGTAGCCTCGGGCGTAGCAATAGGACTTTTGGTAGGAAAAATTATTGGTGTTGTTGGATTTACTTTGTTACTCGTGAAGCTTAAAGTAGCTGCCTTTCCATCTGGTATGAATGTTAAAAACCTGTTTGGGCTAGGGTTTTTAGCTTCTATTGGCTTTACAATGTCCCTATTCATTACATCTCTAGCATTTTCGGACGAAGAATACATGCTTCAAGCCAAAATTGGAATTTTTGCTGCATCCCTTATTGGGGGGATTATAGGATATATGATTTTGAATAGTGAGAAGAAGGAATGATAGAATACAAGTCCTTGCTGGTATCACAGGAGAATAAGTAAGTGAGAAACCTTATCTAAATGAATCAGTCATTAAACTTAAATTGATTAACATAATAGAAAAGTGAGGTTAGCATTCGAATCTTAAATTTGGGGTTAATCGTCCATCGTCTATTGACCTAAACCAAAAAAGCCTTCCTGAGTTACCGGGAAGGCTTTTTGTTACTTATGTTTTGGAATAGAATCAGTACTAGCTCCTACTCATTCTCAGCAATTTCCTCTTCTACTAGGAAGAATGATTCATCTTTACAGGGTAGTGTTGACTCTCCCATCAGGTATTCATCTACTTTTACCGCAGCTTCTCTGCCTTCAGATATCGCCCAAACAACCAAGGATTGGCCTCTGCGCATATCTCCAGCTAGAAAAACTTTTGAATTTGTGCTACTATAATTTTTAGACTTTGGAAGTGTGTTCTCCATAGTTTCTACACCGAATGCCTCAAGCAACCCATTTTGAGCAGGGCCTGTATAGCCAATAGCCAAAAATGCCAAGTCACATGGGACGGTACGTTCGGTGCCTTCAATTTCCTCGAAAACCATACGGCCATCTTTATGTACCCATTCCAGATCCACCAGACTCAATCCGGTCACTTGACCTGCTGCATTCACTGTGAACTCTTTCGTAAGTACAGAGAAAACTCGGTCGGCACCTTCATCATGAGAACTTGAAGTCCTCAGTGTCATAGGCCATTCTGGCCATGGGTTAAGGGTATTTCTAAGCTGAGGTGGCTTTGGTAACAGCTCAAGTTGGGTAATCGAAGCTGCACCATGTCGATTGGAAGTTCCTATACAGTCACTTCCAGTATCTCCACCGCCGATTACAATCACATGCTTGCCCTTTGCTGAGATAGGATTTTCTGTGATCTCACCAGAAACTACTTTATTCTGTTCACCTAGGAATTCCATTGCAAAGTGAACTCCTGTGGCGTCTGAGCCATTGATATTTAATCCTCTTGGCTGCCCAGCACCAGTAGAAAGTACTACCGCATTGAAGTTCTTGAGGATATTTTCAGCTTTGATATTAAATCCAATCTCAGTACCGCAAGAGAAGATTACTCCTTCTTGTTTCATGAATTCGATTCGGCGATCAATAACCCATTTCTCCAATTTGAAATCTGGGATTCCATATCGAAGAAGACCGCCTGGTTTGGAATCTTTTTCGAAGAGGGTGACCTCATGACCTGCTTGATTAAGCTGATCTGCCGCAGCAAGTCCTGCTGGACCAGAACCGATAACGGCTACTGATTTACCAGTCCTTGTTTTTGGAGGATTTGCTTTGATCAAATCTAGTTCATAGGCCTTTTCAGCAATGCTCTTCTCAATCAATTCGATCGTAACAGGATCTTTATTGATTCCTAAAACACAACTTGCCTCGCATGGAGCTGGACAAATCCTCCCCGTAAACTCCGGGAAGTTGTTGGTACTTCTTAATATATTGATCGCTTGCTCCCATTCGTTGTTGTATACCGCTTCGTTGAAATCTGGTATTACATTTCCTAATGGACAGCCATTGTGGCAAAAAGGCACTCCACAATCCATGCAGCGAGCTGCTTGATTGTTTAGCTTTTCTGCTGCAAAAGGCTCATATATTTCCTTGAAGTCGCTGACACGTACTTTTGTTTCGCGACTACTAGGTGTTTCTCTATTAAATTTTAAAAATCCGTCTTTCGCTGCCATCTTACACCAATGATTTTGATTGTTCTAATGCTCTTTTCTCTAAAACTGCCTTGTAATCTCTCGGGATTACTTTAATAAATTTCTCTTTGGATTTATCCCAATCCTCAAGGAATTTAGCTCCTAGGCCAGACTTCGTAAGTTTCACGTGTCTTTTTAGGAATGTTTTGATTGTATTGAAATCCTCATTTTCTAGGATATCTATATCTACCAATTCTGGATTGACTTCAGTTATGTAATCTTTTAGAATGTAGGCGATTCCTCCGCTCATTCCTGCAGCAAAGTTTCTTCCGATTTCTCCAAGATTCACTACCAATCCACCAGTCATATACTCACAGCCGTGATCGCCAATTCCTTCCACTACGGTTTGTACACCGGAGTTTCTAACACAGAAACGTTCACCACCTTTTCCATTGATATATGCTTCGCCAGAAGTCGCGCCATAGAATGCTACGTTACCGATTATGATATTTTCTTCAGGAACGAACTTCGCATTTCTGCTAGGATAGACAATTAATTTTCCACCAGATAGGCCTTTACCAAAGTAATCATTAGCCTCACCTTCCAGTTCGAAGTTTACTCCTTTGGTAAGGAATCCTCCGAAAGTCTGTCCGGCAGATCCAGTGAATTTGAAATTAATCGTATCATCTGGCAATCCTGGACTTCCGTAAATTTTTGAGATCTCATTGGAAAGCATTGCTCCCACAGATCTATCTATATTTTTGATTTGGAAACTGCCTGAGGATGCCAATGCCTGCTCCAATGATGGAAGCGCTGCTTTGATCAACTGACGGTCCAATACTCTCTTCAGCTCAAATTCCTGATCGATTTGCTTGTGAATTCCTACATGATCAGGTACTTCTACTTTATGGAAAATAGGGCTCAAATCGACCTTGTCCCACTTCCAGTGATTCAAATGGCCGGTGGATTGTAGTACGTTGCTTTGTCCTACCATTTCATCTATGGTCCGGAATCCCAATGAAGCCATGATCTCTCGCAGGTCTTGAACTAAGAAGTGGAAGTAATTCACTACGTGATCTGGATCTCCTGTAAATAGCGCTCTCAAGTCTGGATTTTGAGTAGCAATACCCACTGGACAGGTGTTCAAGTGGCATTTTCTCATCATTATACATCCTTCCACTACCAATGCGGCAGTAGAAATTCCCCATTCTTCCGCTCCCAAAAGTGTCGCAATCGCAAGATCACGTCCAGTTCGAAGTTGTCCATCGGTTTGGAGAGTTACTCGGCTACGTAGGTTGTTCTTTACTAGTGTCTGATGTGCTTCAGAAAGCCCAAGCTCCCAAGGCAAACCTGCATGACGAATAGAACTCAATGGAGATGCTCCGGTACCACCGTCAGCTCCTGAGATGAGGATCACATCAGCCATCGCTTTTGCCACACCTGCTGCCACAGTTCCTACACCTGCTTGAGATACAAGTTTTACGTTGATTCTAGCTTTTCTATTTGCATTTTTCAGATCGAAAATTAGCTGTGCCAGATCCTCAATTGAATAAATATCGTGGTGAGGTGGAGGTGAGATAAGCCCAACTCCTGGAGTGGAATGTCTTACTCTGCCTATCCAGTCATCTACTTTATGCCCTGGAAGCTGTCCACCCTCGCCAGGCTTAGCTCCCTGTGCCATTTTTATTTGTAGTTCTGCGGCATTCGTGAGGTAATTACTCGTCACGCCGAATCTACCGGAAGCTACTTGCTTTATTGCTGAGCGCTCCCAATCTCCATTTTCTTTTTTGGCAAATCGTATCTCATCTTCTCCTCCTTCTCCAGAGTTACTTTTAGCTCCTATTCTGTTCATGGCTATCGCCAAAGTAGAATGTGCTTCGTGAGAAATCGAACCAAAGGACATCGCACCAGTAGCAAATCTACGCATGATGGAAGATGCTGGCTCTACTTCATCTATTGGAACTGAGATCCTTTTTTTGAATTCAAATAAGCCTCTCAAAGTCAGCGCGTCTTTACTCTGTTCGTTGATTTTGGATGCAAATCTTTTATACATACCGAAATCATTCAGACGTGTTGACTTCTGAAGTAGGTGGATTGTTTCAGGATTGAAAAGGTGTTTTTCTCCTTTTCTTTTCCACTGGTATACGCCTCCTTGCTCTAGGATAGGTGAATCCGTGGCGTATGCTGCTCTATGACGTATTAAAACCTCTTCGGCCAATTCGTCAAAGGAAATACCAGATATTCTAGAAATTGTACCCTTGAAACATCTATCAATGACCTCAGGACCTAATCCCAGGGCTTCAAAAATCTGAGCACTTTGATAAGACTGAAGTGTGCTGATTCCCATTTTGGAAAGAACTTTTAATAGTCCCTTGCCGATTGCAGATTGATAATTTTCGAATAGGTCATGCTGGTTTGTGGCATTTGGCAACTTGCCCTGCTCAAACAAATCGAGAAGAGACTCCAAGGCCATGTAAGGATTGATAGCCGATGCTCCATAACCAATTGCTGTAGCGAAATGATGTGTTTCACGGATATCTCCGGATTCCAGCACTAAACCTGCACTCGTTCTAATTTTCTTTTTGACTAAGTGATGGTGGACCGCTCCTATCGCTAGTAGTGATGGGATTGGTGCATTTTCTACTGTGCTATTTCGGTCAGAAATAATGATAATATTTTTTCCCTCTGATATCGCTTTTTCTGCTTCATCGCAGATCTTGTCAAGTGCTTCCAGAAGCCTTCCAGGCTTGTGGTCTGCTGTGAAAAGACTTGAGAGCGTAGCGCATCTATACCCTTGCCCTTCCATATTAGTAATCTTTTCCAAGTCTTCATTGAGAAGAACTGGTTGGGAAATATGGATTTGACGCGTATGTTTTGGACTTTCCTCTAGGATATTGTATCCTTGACCTAGTCGGGTGAAAAGTGACATCACTAATCTCTCTCGGATAGGATCAATCGGGGGATTACTTACCTGTGCAAATAGCTGCTTGAAGTAATTAGCGATATGCTGGCTTTCTTTAGAAAGAACGGCCAGTGGAGTATCCGCTCCCATAGAGCCAATTGCTTCATATGCAGTATTTCCCATCGGGCTCAATACTACTTTCAGCTCCTCGGATGTGTATCCAAATATGGTTTGCTGTTTTTTTATTTGCTTGGTAGAATAGGGATGAGTCAGCTTTTTAGGTGCGTCCTCTAGGCGAAGTTTAATTCGCTGATCTGCTACCCATTGCTCATAGGGCTGCTTGCTGCAGATTTCCCCTTTTACTTCTTCATCAAATAATACGCGGCCTTTTTCCAAATCTGCCCATATCATTCGACCTGGGCTAATTCTGCCTTTTTCTATAATCGTAGCTTCTCTAATCGGCAAAGCTCCAGCTTCTGAAGAAAGAATAAGTCGCTTATCCTGCGTGATAAAATACCTCAGTGGTCTAAGACCGTTCCTATCCAGAGTAGCACCTACAGATTTCCCATCTGTAAATAACAAAGCAGCAGGGCCATCCCATGGCTCCACGAGCGATGCGTGGAATTTATAGAAAGACTTTCTATCCCGATCCATCACTTCATTATCCTGCCAAGCCTCTGGCACGAGCATCATCATGGCGTGAGGAAGAGATCTTCCGCTCAGAGTCAATAACTCTACCATCGCATCAAGATTCGCTGAATCCGACTTATACTTATCGGTGATAGGCATCAATCGGGAAAGCTCCTCATCTGTGAAATACTTAGATTTCATGAGGTTTTCCTTCGACTTCATTTTATTCAGATTTCCTTTTATCGTGTTTATCTCACCATTATGGGAAAGAAAACGGAAAGGCTGAGCTAATCTCCAGTTAGGAAATGTATTGGTAGAGAATCGGGAGTGAACTATGGCAAATGCAGACTCAATTTTCGAATTCTGAAGGTCTTTGTAAAAAGCTAAAACCTGATCAGTTCGCAACTGTCCTTTATAAATAAGTGTCTGGCTGCTCAAACTTGCAAAATAGAAGGACTGATTCACACCCGGAATTTTCGTATTGATTTCCGAAGTTGAGTAGTTTCTAAGTACATAGAGCTTACGCTCCAGTTCAATTCCCGTGAGTCCTTTTTTGTGCTTGACAAAGAGTTGCTCAATATTGGGCATCACCTCTAATGCTCCAGAGCCAGGCACTGTTTCATCCACTGGTACTGATCTATAGCCGATCAATTCAAAGTCAAGTTCTTCAATCAGCTGATTGAGAAGCTCTCTTGAGCGTTGAAATAATTGCTTATTCTTTGGGAAAAAGGTCATTCCTACACCATAGGATCCAGCTTCAGGAAGCTCGATTTCTGTGCGTGCCGTTATGTCCTTTAGAAATTGATGCGGTACCTGAATTAATACGCCAGCTCCATCGCCAGTCTTAGGATCAGATCCACGACCACCACGGTGCTCCATATTACTTAGCATATATAAGGCATCACTAATCGTCTCGTGAGATGGAACTGCACTCAGATCGACAACTGCACCTATACCGCAGGAGTCATGTTCGAACTCCGATCGATACAATCCTTCTTGCATTTTTATAGAATTTATTAGGTTCAAATTTTCCAAAAATTACAGAAAAATTTTGTCCTATTAAAATTTCGGCAACAAAACAGCTACTTTAATGCCTTATTTTTTATGAAATTTGACTTTTTTATAATTTTGGCAATAGCCATTTTGGTGTGAAAAATATAACTGCCCCTTAAAAATTATAGCAGTATCTGAAGAAATAGGGTGTTTTTCTAGGTAAAACTTAAAAAAAATCTGTGGTTTTTGTAATTTTCGGATTAGGGAAAATTATTTTTAAAAAAAAATTATTTTTTTTCGTGAATTCTAGTCATTCCTCTTTTATATGTTACTTAAAATCTAAGGAGAAGAATATTATTCTGAAAATTACTAAAAATTAAATAGAAAATAATTCTACTTAGTTTCAATCCGTATGAGGACCTAGCGCATCCTTATCCAAAGAGTATATGTGAACTTTAACTTTTTTGATCCTACGAGCGTCCACAGCTAGAATAGTAAATACGAAATCTTGAAACATAATTTTTGTGCCGTTCTTAGGAAATTTGGTATTGAGCTCTAGTAGCAGGCCTCCTAGAGATTCGCTTTCTCCTTTCACATCTTCAAATAACTGAGAGTCTAATTCTAGCTTTTTGCAGAAATCATTCAAAGAGACTTTACCTTCAAAAATAAATGTGGAGGGATCAATTTCCTGAAAGAAAATATCATCGTGATCATCAAACTCGTCGTTGATCTCGCCGATGATCTCTTCGATTAAATCCTCCAATGTGACCAATCCTGAAGTACCTCCGTACTCATCCACTACGATCGCCATGTGTACGCGTTTTAGCTGGAAGTCTTTTAATAAGGTGTCTACTTTTTTGTTTTCAGGGACAAAAAAACTTTTTCGGATTAATTCATTCCATGCGAAATCTTCATCCCGCTCTATGAATGGTAGAAGATCTTTAATATACAATATGCCTTGAATGCTGTCAATAGTCTCTGCATATACAGGAATTCTGGAGTAGCCACTTTTATTGATTTTATCCATCAACTCGTGAAAATCCATTTCCATATCTATCGCAGTGATATCCATACGACTTTGCATGACTTGCTTCACAGTAAGAGTTCCGAAGTTTACGATACCCCGAAGAATCTCGCGTTCTTCATTTGGAGCGTCTTCAGTACTTAAATCCAAGGCTTGATTAAGCTCATTTACAGAAAGAGAGTATCCTTTCTTTTCTATACGCTTTTCTAGAAGATTACTGAAAGCCATTAAGAATAGTGAGAAAGGTTTTAGTAATGTGCTGAAAAAAGTGATAGTAGGTGCCATGATAAGGCTGAATTCGACTTTTGCTTTGTTGGCGTAGACTTTTGGTACAATTTCTCCAAAGAATACAATGGCAAAAGTAATTCCTATCGTCTGAACTAAGATTATAACAATTCCAGTGGCATTTGCTCCAAAAATTGACCAGGCCACAAACGTAGTAAGTGTGACTATTCCAATATTGATTAGGTTATTCAATATGAGGATGGTGCTGAGAAGTTTTTTTGGCGACTCAACGAGGCCTAAAACTTTTTTGCCGCGGGGTGTATTCTCCTCTTCGATTCTCCCTAGGTCTTCATTTGATAGGGAAAAAAATGCAACTTCTGAACCAGAAACTAGTGCAGAGCCTAACAATAATAATATAAAAAGCAATCCATTTAAAATCAGATAGCTTACCGAGGGTGAGCTAATTTGAGCGAGTAAATGGTAACTCGGATAGGGATCGTCCATGTATTAAACCGCAAAGGTTATCGCAAAATTAAAAAATTCCCCTGAAAGTACCTTCCAGGGGAATGGATTATTAAAATGGAAGATCATCATCTTCTGCATCTGTTACCATTTCTTGTGCTTTTGGCGCTGCGGTAGGTGCTGCTGAGGCTGGCTTTTGTTGAGTAGCTTGCGGTGTAGCACTTGGACTTCCGCTTGTTGCTCCATCAGGTTTGCCGCCCAGCATGGTGAAACTCAACACTCTGATCTTAGTACGGTAGCGATTTTGACCTTGCTCATCTTGCCATTTATCAGTTTTGAGTTTACCTTCTACATAGATCTGGCTGCCTTTCTTTAGGTACTGTTCTGCGATTTTGGCTTGCGCTCCCCACATTTCTAAGTCATGCCATTCCGTTTGCTCTACGCGTTCGCCATTTCGATTTTTATATGCTTCAGTAGTAGCAATGCTGAAATTGGCCACAGCATTGTCACCTTCCAAATACTTAATCTCTGGATCTGATCCAAGATTTCCCACTAAGATTACTTTATTTACTCCTGCCATAGTTTTGTTTGTTTAAAGTTTGAAAAAATCCGACAACTTGAAGGTACTCAAATCCCTTGATCGTTCAAAAAGTTCACAATCAACTTTGGCTTTGCCAAATATTCAATTTTGTCTTCTGCCACCAACATAAAGCCTTCATTTTCGCACCATTCCTCAAGTTTATCCAAATTTTCCTCATTTATTTCAACCTCTGAGAATACAGCATTTAATCGTTGGTGCGACAGAATATGTCGGTATTTCTTGGGATGTGCATGAATACGTTCTGGATTTTTAAGTGGGATATGAAGCGATTGGCTTGTTTGGTCAGCAAGAGTTTCGATTTGAGGAAAATCAAATAAGCCTTCCCAGATATCACCAGCAGTTCTTCTTTTCCACACCGACTTCTCTCCACACTTAATTACATAATAGTGGAAATGTCGCTCTCTAATTTTCACCTTATTGATTTTAAGTGGTAGATCCGAAACCATAGTATGTGTCAAAGCAAAACAAGATTTGTTCAAAGGGCAAAATTCACATCCTGGATTTTTGGGAGTGCATAATCGGGCACCAAAATCCATCATTGCTTGGTTAAACTCTCCGGGTTGGTCAGGAGGGATGATTTGATTTGCTAAGGATTCGAATTCCTTCTTTGCTTTAGAACTAGCAATATCGGTTTCAATGCCAAAGTATCGGGCTAGTACGCGAAACACATTTCCATCTACCACCGCTTTTACTTCACCGTAGGCGAAACTTGCAATTGCCGACGCGGTATAGCTACCTACTCCTTTTAATTTGAGTAGTTCATCATAGGTTTTAGGAAATTCTCCGTTCATTTCGAACCAGATACTTTTTGCGCAAGCATGCAGATTTCTAGCTCGGCTATAATAGCCCAAACCTTGCCAAAGCCGTAGAACTTCTTCTTCTGTAGCCAAAGCGAGATCTTTTACCGTAGGGTAAGTCTCTACAAAAGCATAATAATAAGGTAAGCCTTGGGCGACGCGAGTCTGCTGAAGAATGATTTCTGAGAGCCAAATTTTGTATGGATCAAGCGTTCCTCTCCAAGGTAATTCTCTTGGATTTTCTTTGTACCAAGTTATTATTTGATGCGAAAATGCCTGATATTCAGTGGTTTTGAGCTCCATAGTCAATTTAAATCTATCATACAAATCACGCTAATTTTTATGAATAAGTTTTTTAATTACAATGGTTGTCTTACATTTGCAGTCCCAAAAACACTTGGTTAATAGGTTGTTAAGCTTATTTCGTAATTTCTAAATTAATATTACAGTGACAAAAGCAGAAGTAATCACTAAGATTTCGGACAAAACAGGCATCCAAAAGGATGATGTTACACAAGCCATTGAGGCATTCTTCAAAGTAGTGAAGGATTCCATGGCAGACGGAGACAATATCTACGTGAGAGGATTTGGTAGCTTCATCAATAAGAAGAGAGCTAAAAAAATCGCCCGAAACATCTCCAAAAACACAGCTATCGTTATCGACGAGCACTATATTCCGGCCTTCAAGCCGTCTAAGGTGTTTGTAGAGAAGATCAAAAACAGTAAAAAAATCAAGGAACTAGCTCATCAAGACTAATCCTGAAGAGTTTTTGAAATGAAAAGATCTCAACTCATTCTTATTGTACTAGGGTTAATTACAGTCGTAGGATTGTATGTCCTTCCTACTGTGGTGGTGGATAATGAAAGTAAGGCGGATACAGTTTCTCAGGAAAATGAATCTAGCTCCGTTTCTTCCACAGACGCAATAGCGATGCATGATGCTGAGTTAAGTCCTGATCAAAGGCTGCAGATAAATACACTGAAGCTTCAGATCGCTGAGAATTCTTCAAAAGAAGAAGTAAAATCTTCCACGGAAGAAATTTCTGCGATCTATCAAGAACTTGGGAAGTACGATAGTGCAGGATATTATCTAAGTTTGGCAGCTGATCAGCAGTCAGACATGGAGCTAGCAGAGCAGGCAGGAAAAGCTTATTATGAAGCATTCAGTTTTGCGCTAGATCCGGAGAAAGTATCTAATACTGCCGAACAGACCCGAAAGTATTTAAACCTGGTGTTGGATAAAGATCCCACCCGATTGGATTTGAAAACCAAAATAGCGATGACTTATGTTTCTTCGCCCAACCCTATGCAGGGAATCACTATGCTACGAGAAGTCTTGGAGCAGGATCCTCAGAATCAGGATGGGCTATTTAACATGGGGCTGCTATCTATGCAATCAGGCCAGTACAAACGTGCCGCTGAGCGATTCGAGGAATTGATTAAATATCATCCGAATAATTTTCAGGGGCAGTTTTATCTAGCTATTAGCTATTTCGAAGCCAAACAAAACAACAAAGCGAAAGCCCAGTTTGAGAAAGTGAAATTGATGACCGAAGATGAAATCGTCCTAGAAAGCATCGAAAGCTATCTCAACAAGCTATAATTTATTTGTATCACTACTAAATCCAAAGACTATGCCTTGCGGAAAGAAAAGAAAAAGACATAAGATCGCTACGCACAAGCGTAAGAAGAGACTAAGAAAAAACAGACATAAGAAGAAGTAATACACTTCTTCTTATTGTCATTTGAGTACACGTTCATTTACATAATAATAAGACGAAATTTTGAGTACGGAATTGTTAATCGATTCTGCTCAAAACGGAAGTCGAATTGCCCTCCTTCAAGATAAAAGTCTGGTTGAGTTGCATTCCGAAGGAATGGACAATCAGTTCAAAGTTGGAGATATTTATCTCGGTACGGTCCGCAAAATCGTCAATGGGCTCAATGCAGCTTTCATTGACGTAGGTTATGAGAAAGACGCCTTTCTTCATTACCAGGACCTCGGGGCAAATTTCAACAGCCTGACGAAGTTCACCAAAATGGTGCGCAACAATAACTACGGCAATTATAATTTGAAGGGTTTTGAGAACGAATCTGAAATCGACAAGATTGGAAAAATCTCCAATCCGCTGGCGAAAAACCAGCAAATACTGGTTCAGGTCGTTAAAGAACCCATCTCTACGAAGGGGCCTCGACTATCCTGTGAGCTCTCTCTGCCAGGTCGCTACCTCGTATTGGTTCCTTTTTCGGATTCGGTCAACGTATCCAAGAAAATCAGAAGCAACGAGGAAAGAAAACGTCTCTTGAGACTCATCAATTCTATCAAACCAGCCAATTTCGGAGTAATTATCCGTACAGTGGCAGAAGGTCAGTCCGTTAGTGACTTAGATAAAGACCTTCGCAATCTTCTCAGCAGTTGGGAAGAAGGCATGGGGAAATTGATGAAAGCCAAGAGTCGCGACAAAATTATCGGAGAGATGAGTATGGCTTCCTCACTTGTGAGAGACCTGCTCAACGAATCATTCGACGCAATCACCGTAGAAGAAGAATCTACTTACGATCAGATCAGATCCTACATCAGGACAATAGCTCCTGAAAAAGAAAAAATTGTCAAGCTTCACAACGGTAAAGCTAAGCTATTTGAAAGTTTTGGAATAGAAAAGCAGATCAAAAGCCTATTTGGACAGACGGTCAGCCTTCCGCAAGGAGGGTATGTGATCATCGAGCATACAGAAGCCCTGCACGTCATTGACGTGAACAGTGGTAATAAGTCCAATCAGGAAAGTGACCAGGAATCAACGGCTTTAAAAACCAATCTGGTTGCTGCTAAAGAAATTGGTAGACAGCTCCGCCTCCGAGATATGGGAGGAATCATCGTGGTCGATTTTATCGACATGAAAAAGGCAGAGAATAAAAAAGCCATATTCGAAGCGATGAATCACGAGCTTAAATTTGACAGATCGAAGCATACTGTCTTGCCCCTGAGCAAATTTGGGCTCATGCAGATCACTAGACAGCGAGTAAGGCCTGAGGTCAATATCGTGACCAAAGAAACTTGCCCTTCATGCAACGGCACCGGCAAAATCCAGGCTTCTATCCTGGTAGCCGACAAGCTGGAAAAAGATCTGGATCACATGGCTACTATCCAGAATTTGAGTAAAATACAAATTGGGCTGCATCCCTACCTGCACGCATACTTCACTACAGGCGTATTTAGCCGAAGAGTTAAGTGGTTTTTCAAGTATAATAAGTGGGTAAAACTGATCAAAGATTCTTCTCTACCCGTGACGGAATACAGATTCTTAGATGAATCTGGAGAAGAAATCGAACTACTAGTAAAAAGCGAGACTGAATAGTCTCGCTTTTTTTTGTGCTTTATAAAAGGTTTTTAACCGCAAAGCTCACAAAGTTTACTTATAGTTGCAGCGTTTTATTTGACTTGTGAATTTGCCTAGATTTTTGATTATACTTCCTATTTGGTTTCGGTCTTCGCATTATTAATTTTCGAGAAATCAATTACTGCATATGCCACGATATCATCTGTTGTTTTGGTATAAAGGCTTAAGGCATAACCTTTTGGTGTATTAAACCCAAACTTGGCAAGTTCATCAATATTGAATTTTATTTCAGCTTCAGGATTAAACTCTTGATCAAAAACTAAAAGGCGGTATTCCTGTCTGTCTGGGTAATCTTTATTGGGTCCCTTTAATCTAACCCAGCGAATGATTTTTTTAGCATAGGTGTCTAAATCTAATCCTTCATATTTGCTGCTTTCATGATTTGGTTGGAATACCGTGTATTGTCCACTCGGAATAGTTTCTCCTTTTTTGAATTCAAGCGGACTTGTTGTTCCTGCCCATTTCCAACTTTGCTTTCCATTTTTCACGATAGCTATCGAATCTGAGATAGAAAAACCTATAAGATGTTCATTTGATTTTGGGTTGAAGACATGGCTAAATAACCCCAACTGATCATCCTGGGTATATTCTGTGATAGATTGAGGGTAAAGAAAATGGTAATTAGAAAAACTATCCGTTTCAGTATTGAACACCATTCCCCACTTGTCGTAGTTTTCAAAACCATCCTGGAAAACAAATGGGATATCAACAAAATACAGCTCATTTCCTGATTTTTGTAGATTATTGTACAAATAGCTTGAGTAGTTCGCATACTTCCTTTCGCTAGTTACGGCTGGTAAATCCCATCTCTCCAGTACATTTCCATTCAAATCTGATTGAATCAATTCCTTCTGCTGGGAAAGAAAGTAAATGCTATTCTTATCTATGAAATTTCCGGTAATGAAGGAGCCAATGCCATCTGGGCCTTCTTTTTCGAAAGTTTGTCTTTTTAGCAATTTTCCTTCTGGATAGCTATAGACTAATAATTGATGGTTTAAATAAGTAGCTAATATTTTTCCGGAATCAGTTTCGTAAAATGAAAAGTGTGAGCCTAGATTTTTGGTCAGCGTATCCTTCTCCAAATACAAGGTATCCACGATCAAATCCTTTAGATCAAGAATAGGGATTTGTTCTGTAGTCTTAGTAGAACATGAAAAGCCTAGAAAACATATGGCTAAAAAATTAAGTTGAGTAAATTTTCTCATGAAATTGAAATGAATGGGTTTTGTAAATTAAGTATTTCGCTACAAAAAAAACTTACCTTTTTATAAATTCAATTTGCTTCTGCCCTGCCTAATGTATTACGTGGCATGTAACTCCACCTCCAACGAATAGTCTGCTGTCATTACCGACAGTGTTCGTACCAGGAAGGGTATGGAAAGCTTCCATAATTTTTCCTAGTGTCAATGAATAAAATAAAACTTACTGAAATTTAGGAATTAGTAACTGAAGTGTAAAAAAGGAGAGATATCGAATAACGCAGATCAAGTTTAGGTGTTTGCGTAGAAATCATCTCTTTAAATCCAATTAGGAGGCGGCTGAGATGTAAAGCAGTTCTCAATTAATTTTTGCTGAAACAAATCATTAAAGTTAAAACTAATTGATTTGATTTTTGATGACATAAATCACTTTTTCATAAAAGAGTTCTCAGTATTCCTGCTTGCTTCCCCAGTTACCTTTGCCTCAGGAAACGGAGTAAAACTAAACCAATAATACTATGAAAAGGGATCTATTCTCCCACTGTCTCATCGCAGCTTTGGTGCTGCTTATGTGGACTCCAAGCGTTGGTCAGCAATCGTACTTTCTAGCTGGAAATCAACAATTCACAGTATCTGGAACTTCTTCGATACATGACTGGGATATGAACGCCAAAGATGATATTAATGGAACAGCTCAGCTAACGATAGAAAGTGGCAAACTCACCAAAATTCAGAGTTTGTCAATTGATCTGCCAGTGAAGAGCCTCAAGAGTGGTAAAGGATCAATGGATAATAATGCGTACGAAGCACTCACGGTAAAAAAATATCCTTCGATAAAATTTGAGATGACCGAACTCACTTCCATTTCAGGAAATGTTGTCAAAGTGAAAGGTAAAGTAACGATTGCTGGAACGACGAAAATTATTCCTCTTGAAGTGATTTACTCCCTGAATGGCAGTACGATTAAATTCAAAGGAACGCAGGATATTCTTTTCAGTGATTTTAATGTAAAGCCTCCTACAGCGGTCTTCGGAACAATAAAAACGGGTAATGAGCTCACACTAGCCTTTGAAGCTAGTTTCTCACCAAAAAATTAACTTAAACTAAACCATCATGAAATTATCAACTTTCACCTTGTTGTCCTGCGCAATGCTGACATCGGGTATAGTCCTGGCTCAAGAAAAAACAGAACTTCAATATTTCCGTCAAAACAGTAAGGAAGGTTTGAATGTTTTTGAAACTCCTAAAGAAAAAGGTGGCGACTTTGACAAGGTACGTGTATTTATAGGAGGTGATTTTGCATTACAATTTCAGTCTATTGATCATTCCAATGGATTAAATAATTTGGTCCAGCTTGGTTCAAATTTTAATCTACCATCAGCAAACCTCAACATCAATACCCAGCTAGCGGATGGTTTAAGATTGCACTTGAAAACCTACCTTTCTTCCAAGCATCACAATGAAGCATGGGTAAAAGGAGGGTACCTCCAAATAGATCGACTTGGCTTTATCAAAGAAGGCTTTATGGATGGAATTATGGATTTCACCACGATAACATTCGGTATGGACGAGTTTAATTACGGTGATGCCCATTTCCGTAGATCCGACAACGCCCGAGCAATCTATAATCCCTTTATCGGCAATTACATAATGGATTCATTTTCCACTGAAGCATTTGGAGAAGTGACAGTTCAGAAAGATGGATTGCTTGCAGTAGTTGGTCTTACTAATGGCAAGCTGAACCAAAATGTAATAGTGAATGACAATACTGATAACAAGCCATCCTTTTACGGAAAATTAGGAGTGGATAAATACCTTAATGAAGATTTCAGATTTAGGCTTACAGGATCATGGTACCTGAATAATGGCACTACGACTGGAAGTTGGTTGTATGGGGGAGATAGAGCTGGAGGACGTTACTACAATGTTTTGCAGCCGTTAGAAGGTTCTTCAAATGATTTTGAAGGCAGATTTAATCCTCGCTTCAAGCAAATGACTGCATTCCAAATTAATCCATTTCTAAAATATAAAGGCCTAGAATTCTTTGGAATCTTTGAGTCAGTTGGTAACTCTGAAGATCAAGGTAATGGTCAGTTTACCCAGCTTTCAGGAGAGCTTCTGTATCGTTTCGGAGGAACAGAGCAATTCTATGTTGGTGGCAGATACAATACTGTCAAAGGAAAAAACAATGAGTCAGATGCTCAGGATATAGAAATCAGCCGCGTAAATGTAGGTGGCGGATGGTTTATGACTAAGAATGTGATTGTAAAGCTTGAGTACATGAAGCAGGAATACAAGAATGGATTTGCTGCAACTTCTGTTTACAATGAAGCTAAGTTCAATGGTGTAAACCTAGAAGCAGCTATTAGCTTCTAAATTTACCACAACAGCCTAGTCGGTAATCTCATAGATCCGACTAGGCTTTTATATTTAAGAAGATGAAGATTTTGCTTGTTCTTGTATTTACATTTTTCTCTATGCTTAACCCCAAAACTGAAGTCGCAGAAATAAAAACCTGGAGAATAGATTCTGCAAGTGTCATCGAGATTGCTGGCAGCACAAACATTTCCACTTTTCGATGTGAAGCCACTAAATATCAAGGTGGTGGACTTCTGAAAGAAACCGTTTATCCTGAACGAAATGTATCAGAATGGAATGGAGTCATTATTTTACATACAGCCCACTTTGACTGCTTCAATTCAATCATGACGAAAGACTTCAGAGAGACACTTCAGTTCGAGGATCATCCTACAATCAGTGTGCGGTTTATCAACTTGGTCAAAGAATCTGAAACTATAAATCAGCAAAATTTACGCGGAGAAGTGGAAATCACTTTAGCCGGTGTATCTAAAATCTACCCGATTTCATGCGCATTTCTTGCTAAAAATGGCAAGAAGGCATTTTTAACAGGCGAGAGAAAATTGACTTTTACAGATTTCAAGTTGGATCCTCCAGTGAAGTTCTTAGGAACAATTAAAGTGAAGGACTCAATTAAAGTTAATTTTGCATTGGTGTTGGAAGAGCAGAGTTAGCGAAGTTTCTACTACTCCTTTCTCACTGGTATCACTTCCCAATTCCGATCGAATTAGGGAAATTTATAATGTAGTGTCGGAAGTAGCCTACAGGTAATTATTGAGCTAGTTGATGTAAAAAACAACAGACTTTTTATTCGACTTAGCAGACTAACATTCCATTATGTAAATACTTATTTTTTGAGTTGCGATCTAATTGGATTAGTGTAAAAGATTCTAGTTAAGATATTAATCACGTTTGTGGGCGCAAGTATCTCTGTGTATCCCTAATTGATCCATCTCTCTCTCCCTAATTAGAACTCAAATTAAAGATGTTCAAATTGAGATATCTACCCATGACCGCCTAGATCGGGGGATGTTTCCATTAAATTTGTGGCAGAATCAAATGAGGTAAGCTTTTTTTAATAGCTCTAGAAATAGATGTTATCAAGAACAAAGAGGTAATCATGGAAATTAATCCACATACACTATTAAAGAATGTATTTGGGTACGATGAATTTCGTCCTTTACAGCAAGAAATTATTGAGCGCACCTTGGCAGGAAAGGACAGTTTTGTACTCATGCCAACTGGCGGGGGGAAATCGATGTGCTTTCAGATTCCAGCTTTGTGTTTTGATGGAATTACGATTGTTGTCTCGCCTCTTATTTCATTGATGAAAGACCAAGTTCAGGCATTGCAAGCCAATGGAATAAAAGCAGATTTTTTTAATAGTTCTATTTCTCCACAAGCGGAAAATGAAGTGATTGCTCGAGCTACAAAGGGCGAAATTAAGTTGCTTTATTTATCGCCAGAGAAATTGATTTCTGTGAGCAATACCTGGTTGAGGAATTTGAACATAAAGTTAGTAGCCATCGACGAGGCACATTGTGTCAGCATGTGGGGACATGATTTCAGACCAGAATATACCAGGCTAAAAGCATTTAGAAATTCCTTGTCCCAAGTTCCTTTTATGGCGCTAACGGCCACTGCTGATAAATCGGCAAGAATAGATATTGAGCAACAGCTGGGATTGAATGAATCCAAGCTGTTTATCTCATCTTTTAACAGGGAAAACCTGAGTATTGAGGTTAGAGGCCAAGTTCCTAAAAAGAAAAAACTGGAAGAAATTGGGCGCTTTGTAGAGAAAAAAAAGAATGAAAGTGGCATCATTTATTGCCTTAGTAGAAAGAATACAGAGGAAGTCGCCGATTATCTGAAGTCATATGGACATTCGGTAGCGTATTATCATGCAGGGATGAATCCCGAGGAAAGAGAGCGAGTTCAAACAGCGTTTATTTATGACGATACCAAAATTATCGTAGCGACGATTGCTTTTGGGATGGGGATTGACAAATCGAATGTGCGTTGGGTAATTCACTTTAATTTGCCAAAAAACCTAGAGGGATACTACCAAGAAATAGGTAGAGCTGGTCGTGATGGACTGCCTGCTGAAACAAGGCTATATTATAACATGAGTGATTTTGTGATGTACAGTCAGTTCGCGGAGGATGGGGCAAATTCAACTATGCAAAAGGAGAAACTGAATCGCATGTTGCAATTTGCTGAGGCGAAATCTTGTAGAAGAAGAATACTACTTTCTTATTTTGGAGAGCATTTACCAAAAGATTGTGGGAATTGTGATGTGTGTGACAATCCACCCAAAGATTTTGAAGGAACTGTTCTGGCCCAAAAAGCGCTTTCCGGAATTGCCAGGATGAAAGAAAAGGAAGGAATTGCCATGTTAATTAATGTATTGAGAGGTTCCAATAATGCTGAGGTACATGCGAGTGGATATTCACAACTCAAAACCTATGGAGCAGGGAAGGATATTAGTTATATAGATTGGAGAGATTATATCATTCAATTGGCTAATCAAGGCTTGATAGAGATTATGTATAGTGAAGGTTCGGCATTAAAGATTTCACCCGTTGGATGGAAAGTGCTGAAGGGAGAGCTGTTCATAAAATTGACTTCACCAATACTAGCTGAAGAGAAAGTCAGTAGAAGGCCAAACATCGCTAAAATGGCAGATGAAGGAGAAGTAAATACGGATTTATTTGCAGCATTAAAGAAGTTGAGGTCTTCAATTTCTCGTGAAAAAAATGTGCCGTCTTACGTTGTTTTTAGTGACAAATCATTGAAACAAATGACGATAGATTTGCCTGTCACAGAAAACCAGTTCTTGGGAATTTCTGGAGTGGGAATGAACAAGATGGAGCAGTATGGAGAAGAATTTATGGACGAAATCCGAAAGTTCAAATCCGTAGCAAAACCAAAAAAGACTCCGACTATTATGGACACTTTTGCGATGTACAAAGAAGGGCTTAGCCCCATAGAGATCGCCAACAAAAAAAACATACAAATCACCACTGTTTATTCCCATTTATCGCAGCTATATACTGAGGGGAGAGAGGTGGAATTAGAGAAACTTGTATCGAAAGACGTGGTGGATAAGGTACGAGATGCATTCAATGAATTGGACAGAGCAATAGCCCTGAAGCCCATTTTTGAAAAACTACACGAAGCTGTTTCTTATGGAGAAATAAGAATGAGTTTGACAATAATTCTTATGAACGAATGAATTAGCCCAGATTGGTGATTACTAGAAATTATACTTAAATCTGCTGGCTAAAATGGCATTATCTTGCTGGGAAGTATTCTTTGCCTATAAACCTTTACAAGGATTCAACTATTTCAAGCTGAGGCTTTCAGATTGTAATCTCTATCCAATTCCCCTCTGGATCTTCAATTACGCTTTCAAAATACCCGTCGCCTGTCGTTCTAGGTTCACCGATAATAGAGATTCCTATATCGCGAAAGTTTTCCGTCATCGACAAAACTTTCTCTTTAGAACCTACCGAAATAGCGAAATGTGCTAATCCTGAAATCATTCCTCGAGGATGGGATGACTCAAGAATATCGATTCTCTTCATCAATTCTAGTCTTGTTCCTGAGGAGAAACTTAGAAAATAGGAGCTAAAACCTTTAGTGTGGTTTTCGTATTTTTCTCCAGCTGTCATAGCGAAAGAATGGCAATACCAATTCTTCATTTGCTCAAGGTCATGAACCCAAATTGCGAGATGTTCTATTTTCATAATCTTACTTTTGGATGATTACCATTCCCTCCCCACCGGTATCACTTTCCAGTTCTGATCGAAGTAAGGAGTTTGTTTGTAAAACCAAGAGTAGATAGCTCTAGAAGACTTGGCAAACTCAGCATTGGATAGTTTTTCCGCCTCAAATCTCTTATTTAAATCCGCATCTTCAGCGAGCATTTTGGCGATCAGTGGCTCCATGATGTAGGTTTCCATGTATTCGGTTTGCGTGAAAATCGTATTGAAATAGCCCCATTGGAAAAAACTATCCACTGATTCCGGCTCCATGAGGATTACTGCGAGTTCGCCAAGTGCCTGATTAGTATTTATTTTTGCAGAGCCTGGCTGAAGGGTTATGGTTCTCTCCATTTTATCTAGATCGAAAGACTGAATGCGCATCAACCCCTCGTAAGGTTGAGTGACCATTTTGAAATCTCCGACTGTGGAAAACTCCAAGGTCAGCTCTTTCGGCTCTGTTAAAATTTCCATTTCAATGCCATGGGCCTGTATTTTCTTGATAACCGATGACCATTCTGCCGGAATATAGTAAGCTTTTGGTACGCTTACTTTTTCGACTGGCCTATCCATCAAAATACTTGGAACTTGCTGAGTAATCTCTTTTCCTTCCCAGATCACATACTCTCTGCCAGTAATCGCAGAAATCTCTTTTCTAGAAGCAATTCCCAAAAATTCCATAGAGTCGGCTGGTGTTTCTCTAAAAGCAAACTTCACTGTTATCTCCTCAGGATTCTGGTTTTTGTCTGCTTTCACAGCTTCTTGAAGTTCGGCAAAATGTCCACTAACTGATTTAATCGCTTGCTCCAAGAATACATAAGTACCTAACACACGCTGCTCAAATGGCTTTAGAGAGTGATTTTCTATCAAAATTGAAGGGATATGTTTGATATCACCATAGGTATGTGAAAACCTTGGACTAAATGAAAATGCCACATTTCCTTCAGTGAAATCATTGCCATTTGCTGCGAAAAGTAAAGGGCCAGGAATATGCCCCTGATCCTTCAAAGCCTGATCTACTTCTGGCTGGAAGTAGGTAGAGAGCCAATTGGAGATTTGCGGAGAGTAGCCACCCGACGCTACATATCCATAAGTAATATCATATTGGTAATCTGCCCCATCAGTGACATGAATATCTATATATAAGTCTGGATCGTACCTGTTGATAACATTTGCGATCGCAGTGATTCCAGCTGTCTCCAGTTTCGTATAATCGCGATTGAGATTAAGATTTACTGCATTGGTTCTCCAGCCCATTTGTTTTGGACCTCGCTGATTTACTCTTCCATATTCACTTCTTCGCTCATGGCCATCAGCATTGAGGATCGGAATAAAGAGCAGGTTTGCATGTACTAAGAGCTCTAGTTTATCTCCTTGGCTGATATCTCTGAGTAGCATCATTCCAGCATCTTTCCCGTCTATTTCACCAGCATGGATGCCAGCTTGAATGAGAATCAGTGGCTTTTTAGATGTGGATAACTCTTCGGCAGTGAAGTCACGATCAACTGATGCAATTATCATTTGAATTGGTCTTCCTTGTTCAGTTCTACCAATTGACTGAATCTCGAGGTATCCTGAATTCTTAGTCAATTCTTCTATCCAAGCCATTGTTTCCACATAAGTAGGAGACTCAAGACCATTGGATAGCTCAAATGGTGTCACCCATTTATTGGACTTATCCACAAGTAATTCCTTGCTTTTTCCATCCCAGGGAAGTATGGGAGGCATGATATCCTGAGCAAAAGAATGAATGGAGAAGCTCATGCAAAAAACTAGGAGAAGAAATGATGGTAATAATTTCATTTTGGAGAATGTTTGCCTAAATATCGCAAGTACTTTGATAGGAGTGCAGCATTTTTGGTTAAACTGCTGTTAGATCATTTAAATGCAAAAAAAACCCAGAATGCAGGAAATTCTAGGTTTTTAAAAGTCTAATGATTATGTATATCCGCTATGTTACCAGTAAATGGATAAAAGCGACATAATAAATGGTTAACATTAGCTTTGAGGCTGCTTCGGTCACCCGTCATCGGTCTTCCCGTATACCAAGCAAAGAAAATATGGTTACTGGCATGGTTGCGGATAATTATACTTATGATTTCCTAATTCATTCTTTATACATAATCTCATAATACTCCGTTGCCATACGGTTGCTTTCAAAATTTTCTAAGACATCTTTCATTCCTTGCTCTACGATATCATCCCACTTACTTGGATTTTCATAATAGGTAGGAACTATCTCGTTTTCCAAAACATTCATGAGGTTATCCAGATCAAACTGATCCTGATCAATTATGCTCATGTTGTTATAATCGGCAGTTGGGACGATAAAGCTATTTTTCCCGTGATCAGCAAATTCACAGATCCAGCCATCAAAGGTACTAAAGTTCACTGCTCCGTTCATGGCTGCGGTCATCCCTGACGTTCCGCTCGCCTCGCGAGGAACTCTAGGAGTATTCAACCAAACATCAGCTGCTTGCTTGAGTCGTTTGCTCAATGTCAACTCATAATCCACACATACAGCCACATTCGGATATTTTTTACTTAGATGCACGAGTTGGTTAAATGTGGAAATAGCACCGTAATCAGATGGATATGGCTTTCCAGCCCAAATTACCTGAACTGGGTGATCAGGATGACTGATTAATCTTTCAAATCTCGCTAGATCTCTAGTGATCAGATCTGCTCTTTTATATCCAGCAAAACGTCTAGCCCAAACAATTGTCAGCACATTTGGGTCAAGCAATTTTCCTGTCTGATCTGCTACGATTTCAAAAGCTCTTTTTTTCAGATAATGCTTTCTGTCTTCAAAGCCTGGTTTATCATCCGTTCGCATGAAATGATACAGCTGCTTATCCGCCCAGTAGGTATAGTTTTGTGAATTAGTAATCGAGGTTATCTCAGGTATGTCTGAATACTTGCTCCACATCTCTCGGCTGACTTCACCGTGAAGCTTACTCACCCCATTGGCTTTTCTAGCAAATCTAAATGCTGCCAAACTGTGATTAAAAAGATTTCCTTCCATGCCTGTCAGCCATCTCACTTCGTCTAATGAATACCCATTGAAATAACCCAATTTCTCGCAGAGGTAGATATCATGCTTCTCATTACCAGCCTCTTCGGGCGTGTGTGTAGTGAATACCAGTCGCTTTTTTACTTCCTCTTTCGAGCCGAATTTCCGCATCAAATGGAAAACTGCACTTACGCCATGTGCCTCATTGAGATGATAGACCTCCGGATTGAAATTTAGTTCATCCAACAGCCTAGCACCTCCGATCCCCAGCAGTATAAACTGCGCCACTTTTGCGGCAGAATCAGAGTCGTACAAGCGATGCGTAATGGTCTGGCTGAGGTAGTCATTTTCTGGTAAGTCTGTACTCAATAAGAATAAAGGTGCACTATTAAAGGTGGTTGGAGGAAGATACCAAGCTTTCACCCAAACAGGATTATCGTGTATTGTGATCTGATATTTTATGCCAGTATCCTCCAGAAAGCTATAAGTTTTTTCATACCATTCTGCCTTAAGCGTCTGATCCTGATTTCTACCTTGATCATAGTAGCCGTACTTCCAAAGGATACCGATTCCGATGAGGTTTTGCTTGAGCTCGTAAGCGCTGCGCAAATGAGATCCGGAAAGAAAGCCAAGCCCACCAGAGTAGATTTTGAGCGGTTGGTGAATGGCAAATTCCATTGAAAAGTAGGCAACTCGATTGGAAAATTCCTGAGCAGGAGGATAAGGAACAGTGTAATTTTTGAAATCGGTCATATATAGAGGCAGTTTAAGGGAGTTCGAAGATAATTGAATTCGTAAATGATGTATCAAGAATGGGATTAGAGAATCGTAAAGAAGCAGGGTAAACGAAAAATGCACTTTCAAATGGGCAGTTTCTGCTAAAATTGCACATTCATTTGAGCAAAACGAACAATGAATTATCAGGCAGATGAGAAAATGGGAATACAGTTCTTCTTCGGGAGTAGCAAGACATCTAGAGCTACTAGCGGTTAAAAAAAAAGACCGGTCACTTGTGAGTAACCGGTCTTAATATTTATGCCTATGTACTAAGGTCTCTTTTACTGTCCTACCATAAAGATCGCATTGCTCAATATCAATTTTCCAGCCTCCCAGAAGCCTCTGAAAATCGGGTCATCTACGAAGTAGACGATCTTGCCACGACCGGCATTTTCTACACCGATTGCTAAGGATTCGCCCATGTTGGATTTGATTTTATAACCAATGTATCCAGTTCTGTAGGCTTCATTATTAGCGATTATTCCTGCGTTTGCACCTTTATTTAGGTAGGCGAATTTGCTGGAATTATTTTTCAGGGCATAGTATGTTCCACCTGTTCCGTAGCCTAGGGGATGAGTTTCGTCCATCGTCACTTGGTATATTGCTCCAACAGCTCCTGTAGAAATTGCAACTCGTTCACTTTCTTGATAAGGTAACAAACGCTCTTCTTTAGCTAAAGAATCCAATTTCTTTTCAGCAGCCTTTTTCTCATCGTCCGAATCAAACGTCTTCAGTTCAAAACCTTCCTTATTTGCAAATAGATTCAAAGCTCCATCGATCGCAATTAATTTTCCTCCAGCACGAACCCATTCCATCATTTTCTTCTGACCTGCCTCAGAGAGTCCAGATCCACGCAAAGAAGGCATGATGAGCACATTGTATTTGCTCAGATCATAACGAGCCATGTCATTTAGTTCCAAGTTTACCAATGGGTAATTCAAGTCTTTTTCGAAGAAATGCCATATTGCACCGTAGTTCAAAGAATTTGTACCCTCTCCGCCGATTAGAGCAACCTGTGGAGCTTGGATTACACGGATATTTGGTGAGCCAAAATCCTTTCCTTTGTCCACATAGCCACTCATGGTTGTCGCCAGTGTCACCCCAAATTTATTAGCTATTTCAACTACTTTTTGGTCAAAATTAGGAACGTATTCGTTGCCGCCTTTAGTGATCATAAGCGCTCCTGCAGGGAAACTTTTACCTTCCACATCAAAAGGAAATTCATTGAATTTCACTCTAATCTTTGCAGTAAGTAGAGCTGAAAGAAATGCTGCGTCTCGTGTTCCTTCCCAAGCGGCTATGTATGCTACAGGAGTTTTGCCAGCAGTATTTGCCGTAAACGATGGTTTCTCATAAGTACTGGCAGCATTTACTCTTGTTTCGAGAGCAAATGCCTCAAGTCCGTATGCATAGGGCATGGACCAACTAGTGATGTCATAAGTGATACTATCATGCAGCACAGGATTTGGTTCGAAAAGTACCTGAGTCAAAACTGACTTGGGTTGGTAGGCATTGATGATAATATCTTTTTCGCTAGTGGAGAACGACACACTTTTCCCTGATCCATATGAGAAACCTTTCAAGCCTGATTTGGCTCCTGCTTTACCATATTTGATTCCATTTTTATCCAATAATTCAAGCAATTTTGCCACCTGAGCAGAGTTACTTTCACCTTTGATTACAAAACTTTTGTATTGGCCTTTTGGAGAAGATGCATTTTCACTAAAAAACTTCTCGAACTCAGTAAGTAGCTTTCCAGCATTTTTGCTGGTAACTTCTGCAGCAGACATCGCGGCAGTATAATGACCTTGGATTCTGTAGCTTAAAGTCACGGTGTCACCAACGGCATCAAATCCGCCGATTCCAGCTTGACCGCCGCCGCCTTGTTCGATGGTCATTCCAATTGCGCCGTTAAACATCGGGTAAGTATCACCATAAGAAGGATACAATAAATCGAAACGCTCCTTAGTGAAATAAAATCTGCCAGCCTCATCGAAGTACTTGGCAGTATTTCTACCAAAAGTATCTTGAAACTCATGTTGCCATGGAGATAGTTGCTCATGAAGTGGTTCAGCAGCTGGAGCCATGTAGAAAGGATTGTTGATACCCTGCTCATGGAAGTCCAAGTGAAGCTGTGGCATCCATTGTTGATACAATTTCATTCTCGCTTGAGATTCAACCTGAACTTGCCAAGCCCAATCGCGATTTAGATCAAACAAATAGTGATTTGCACGCCCGCCTGGCCACGGTTCATTATGCTCTGTAGATTGTAAATCTGGCTGAAGGGTCGTATTCATTTTCTGGTTATACCAGTTCGAGTATCGGTCACGACCATCTGGATTGATCGCAGGATCGATGATCACAATTTGATTTTTCAGCCATTCTTGAGAAGTTGCATTCTCAGGATTTGCTAACGTATAAAAAGAAGAAATTGCAGCTTCCATGCCTACAGACTCATTTCCGTGGACATTGAAAGACATCCAATTGATCGGAATAGATGTCGAAGGTGTTCCTTCCATCATGCCTGTTCTTTTCAGGTTATCGGTACGGATTTGTTCCAAATTAGCCATATTTTCTGTACTGGAAAAAATCGCTACAATCAGCGGACGCTTTTCGTTGGTTTCACCGTATTGGATGAGTTTGACATTTGGATTATTTGCCGCTACGTGCTCAAAGTAATCGACCATGCGATGATGGGGGGTAAATCGATCTCCGGGTTTGTAACCCAAAAATTGTTCTGGGGTCTGGAGTTGAGCCCAAGAGCAAATACTGATCGAAAAAACGAAGAGCGATAAGAGTAAGAGTTTTTTCATAAGGGAGTATGGAATGACAGCATGAATTTGTTTCTGTTTGTGAGACACAAACCGAGGAAGGAATTAATAGCCTGAATTTAAAAGGAATTGTAATGTCCTGTATCACCAATTAAAAAAAGGCTTGGTGAAAGTCCCAGATTGAGGTTTTTCTAAGCCTATTTCTTTGAATTAGTTTGCAGTCTTCAGCATCTTTTCACAAAAAATGAAGTATTCACGAAGAAAAACCGAGTATAAAAGGCTAATGTGACAAAAGTTGCTGAAGGGCAAAATCAAAAGCCTGTAATTTGTAGTACTAAATCGAAGTTTAATAAGAAATATTATAGCGATGTATTTTCAACATGTATATGACAAATCCCTGGCCCAAGCTAGTTACTTTATTGGCTGTCAGGCAAAAGGTGTCGCAATTGTAATTGATGCTCAAAGGGACATGGATGTTTACTTGGAGATTGCCAAGCAAAACAACATGAAGATTACCCATGTTGCTGAGACGCATATTCACGCAGATTTCTTGAGCGGTACTCGTGAACTCGCTGCTGTGACTGGTGCCAACATGTACCTATCAGATGAAGGACCTGCAGAATGGCAATATGAATTTGATCACGAAGGTCTCCATCATGGCGACAAGATATATTTAGGAAATCTTAGTTTGGAAGTTCTCCATACTCCAGGTCACACTCCGGAGAGTATCAGTTTTCTTTTGACAGATCATCCGGCCACAGACAAGCCAGTAATGATCTTCACGGGTGACTTTGTGTTTGTAGGAGATATTGGAAGACCAGACTTACTTGAAAAAGCTGCTGGATTGATAGGAACACAGGAGAAAGGTGCAAAACAGATGTATGAGTCTGTTCAGCAATTTGCTCAACTTCCAGAGTATGTTCAGGTTTGGCCGGGTCATGGAGCTGGATCAGCCTGTGGCAAAGCCTTAGGTGCGGTTCCTAGCTCTACGGTTGGCTATGAGAAAATCAGGAACTGGGCGTTCCAATATGCTTCGGACGAGGAAGGATTTGTGGATTATTTGTTGGATGGACAGCCTGAGCCACCGAAGTATTTTGCGATGATGAAGCACCTGAATAAGGTGGATAGACCCTTATTGGTAGAAGTGCCAAAGCACCCAAAGCTTAGCAAGGATCAATTTCAAGCTGCATACAAGGATGGGTTGAAAGTAATTGACACCAGAAATAAGGTAGATTTTGCAAAAGGCTTTTTGCCAAACAGTATCAATATTCAAAGCAATAATTCCTTTTCTACATGGGCAGGCTGGTTGCTTAATTATCAAGAGCAATTCATACTCGTAGCTGATCAAACTCAGATGGATGATCTCACACGCAAGCTAATGCGAATTGGCTTAGATAATATCTACGGATTCATTGATGACGTGAGTGTGGTAGATATACAGCTACAAACTGCCGATGTGATTGATCTCGAAGAGTTCAAACCTCTGATTGGAAAAGAGGATGTGCAGGTAGTCGATGTGAGAAATACGACAGAATTTGCTGCAGGTCATGTAAGTGGTGCCGACCACGTGTTCGTAGGGACTCTGCCAGACAATCTTCATAAAATCAGTAAGGACAAGCAAGTAGTAATTCATTGCCAAAGTGGAGATAGAGCAGCTATTGCTTATTCACTTTTGAGAAAGAATGGCTTTGAAAATATTAAAAACTATTCTGGTGGAATGAAAGAGTGGTTAGAAAAAGGAAATGAAACAGTAAAAAATTAAACAATTATACCATGGGTTTTTTATCATCAATATTCGGAGCAAAAGACAATAGTAAAGTGACCGAGGCTATAAAGGCAGGAGCATTTCTAGTGGATGTTCGTTCCGCAGGAGAATTTTCTTCAGGAAGTGTTAAAGAAGCAGTAAATATCCCTTTGGATAAAATCTCTTCCCAGTTGTCCAAATTCAAAGGAAAGAAAAACATCGTAGTGTTCTGCCAAAGTGGTAACCGCAGTGGGCAGGCCAAGGGTATTTTGGAACAAAATGGTATTCAAGATGTCATCAACGGTGGCTCTTGGAGCAATGTCAATCAGTGCGTTGGATAAAAGAACAGGGGAGCTTTAGGGCTTCCCTTTTTTTTCAACCAAAAGTTTACCATGAAATCCGTAAATCAAATTTTCGATTTTCATGGTAAAATAGTTTCATAACTACTATCGAGATTAAAAACACCCTTTCCCTTCAACTTATTAAAGACCTTCAGATCTCCATGTAAGATACTTGAGCCGATGAAGGTATTGTTATCTGTAGATTTGAGGAAGGATATTCGCTTTCGGAAAAAAGTGAAGGCGGTGGGAGTGAGGAAGTTTCTAGTTCGCAGGTAGGGTTAAATTGTTCACGTCTGAGGTGGTGTAAACTAAGTATTATAAGTTATTATTTCCCTTTCATTAAACTATCCCATAATGCGTCTGAATCTTTTCTCAACTGTTCCATTTTTCTTTTATATTCTATTTCCTCTTGTACTATCAATTCATCATCTTCCTGAATTTGTTTAATCATATAAGAAATTTCACTTTCTGTAAAAAGAAATGAATTTTCATCATCCAGAGAATTTGGTACTTTTTTTAAAAGCCTCTCTTTTCGGTTAGCAAATTCAACTATATTTCCGCAGCCATGCCTAGAGAAATGATAGTCGTCACTTAGTATTATATTACAAACTTGTATGGCTTGATAGATTTTTCTTTGTTTCTCAAGGCCTATTGCAAGTTTTTTTTGTGCATATCCTGTGTTGTGCCCATAGAGCATTGCAAGTCTGGCATGTTCAATTGATTTATCATAGAAAGTTGAATTTTCTTTTCTTGCTTTAAAATATGCATCCATGAGATTTACATGAACTCCAACAGAGTAAGGAGTTTCTTTCAAAAGTGTTTCCCCTAAATTTATGGCTTCAAAATATTTTTTTTCAAAAATCAAATTACCTATTGAACAGAATGCTGGGATTTGTGTTTCCGCAGCTATTTTATAATTTGAAGGCAATTCGATATTTGAAATTGAAGATATATTTAACATTACTTCATCTTTTACTGAAGTATTGGATTTACCGCCAAATAATTTTCTAATTATATTCATATAGCTGTAAGTTCTTCCTTAATTAGTGATTTTATTGAGTGGTTATGTATTCCTGCATTATTTTATGGAAAGAGTTGACTTCTTTTTGAAATTTTTCAACAAGTCCCAAATTCTCTGGATTGTCGGTACCCAAGTTTTTATCCATCTTTTCTAAGATCTCTACTAAGATATCATCGATAGGTTTAAGGTCATTTCGATTAAGGTTAGGAAAAAGATGGTCTTTATACTTTGCAAAAAGGAAAAATCTAGTTCGAATAATATATAATTCATCTGCGCCCCCGTTTTTATTCCTAATTGCGAGCCAAAAACTATTGAGATTTTCAGATACTTCAGCGTATTTCTTCTCCCTTAAATCTCGTGTAAATCTTTTCTTTTCATATTCAATATTTGCAATGTGCCTTTTTTCGTCAAGATTGCTAAGTGCCTTAGCTATACAAATTGTAACTAATAATGTCATAATAGATATGATAACACTAGTTGTTCCACTTATGTAGCTAGAGAAATTTGCCCAATCAGATATATTTCTTGAAACTACTTGATCATGAAAATAATAGAGAAATATCCCAATATTTAAGATAATAAAAACAATCATTATGATGAAGCTAATCTTGAAAAGTCGGATGCTCATAGTATTAATTTAATGATTTTCCTTTATTTAAATTTTCTAACAACTAAGACTTGTAACTCCGCCTATATACCTCGACTCCAACCCGATCAATATGCACCAATAATTTTGGTTCAGTGATAGAATGATAGTTCAGCACATCAAACTTATAGGGCATATTAGTTTCTTCGTTGAGCAAATAGCTGATTTGACTTACTGTGTCAAAATCTATCTCTGACCCTTTTAGAGCAAGATCTACATCGCTTCCAGTTCTATAATTCCCCTTAGCTCGGCTGCCAAAAATGTACGCCCTTTCCACTTTAGCATGATTACTCAGCACACTCAAAATTGCTTCTACATCTGACGCCAAAAGTCCGAATTTACTGTTCATGAAGTTTTTGGTTGAAACTATCTCTTAAGGCTTTCAATAAAGGGAAATATTTATTGCTGATTAATTGCTCCATATCAGTTGCTTTCTGTTCATCGTAGGTATGTGCAGTCAAGTTTCTGTCCTGCAATAGATCCATCCAATCATGTCCATTTTCTAGGATGTTCATTTCGAAAGCCTTCTTCAGTGCACTTCTTGGAGATTTGATGTCCACAAAACCTTGTTCCTCTAGGTAATCTTTCACCATGTTCCAGGCTAATTCAAAGCTCATTTCAAAAAATTGAATAATTCCTGCTTTCTGAACAATATCAGGATTGGGGATTTGAAGCGCGTTTTCCAAATGATACATCGCTTTACTGAAATTAGAAAAGCGTTGTATCCAGCGTATATCTTCTTCAGCCATGGTCAAGTGTTTTTCTTTGGGTCAGTCTAAAATAAGGCTTTATATTTAGATCATAATAGAATGATTAATTCCTTAGATTCTGTCTTTTTAAATAATCTGAAGACTGCAATGAAGAAAACGTAAGATTGGAGAATTGCGCTAGTGAAGTTTTGTTTGCTAGATGAGATTGCTTCGCTTTGCTCGCAATGACGAACAAACCGCGCAGGAGGTTTACACAAAGGCCTCCCTTAAATACTTCGCAGTATAATTTCCTTCTTCCTTCATCATATCCTCAGGAGTTCCTTCGAAAGTCAGATAACCTCCCTTATTTCCACCTTCTGGTCCCAAATCAATCACCCAATCTGCAGATTTGATAACCTCAGTATTATGCTCGATGATGATTACCGAGTGACCTTGATCAATCAATGCATTGATGGAGTGGAGGAGTTTTTTGATATCGTGGAAATGAAGGCCAGTCGTCGGTTCATCGAAGATAAAGAGAATGTGATCATTAGTTTTGCTACTTGTTTTGCCAAGGAATGATGCCAACTTCACACGCTGAGCTTCACCGCCTGAAAGCGTATTAGAGCTTTGTCCCATACCGATATAACCCAAGCCAACTTCCTGAAGTGGTTGAAGTTTATTGATAATCTGGGTTTTTCCCTTGAAGAATTCCAAGGCTTCATCGATAGTCATACCCAGGACATCTGAAATGTCTTTGTCTTTATATTTGACATCTAAAATCTCATTCTTAAATCGCTTGCCTTTACAGGATTCGCAAGTCAAGTGGATATCTGCCATGAACTGCATCTCCACCGTCGTGATTCCTTCTCCGGCACAGTTTTCACAGCGACCACCATCTACATTGAAAGAGAAAAATGCTGGTTTGTAGGCTCTCTGCTTGGAAATTGGTTGCTCAGAAAAGAGCATTCTTATCGCATCGTAAGCTTTTACATAGGTCACAGGATTGGAGCGAGAAGACTTCCCGATAGGATTTTGATCCACAAATTCCACCTGAGAAATAGATTTATAATCGCCTTCGATCTTGTCATACTTTCCACTTTCGTCTATGACAGTACCCAGCATTTTACCCAAAGCTGGATAAAGCACTTTCTTCACCAAGGTGGATTTTCCAGAACCTGAAACCCCAGTTACACATGTCAGCGTATTGAGCGGGAATTTGACTGAGATGTTTTTCAGGTTGTTTTCTCTTGCGCCTTTCACGAGAATAGAGTCTTTCCAAGGGCGGTTACCATCTTTTTTGAAGATTTGCTCTTCCCCACGTAAATACTTTGCAGTATGCGTCTGTGCTGAGCTCATCAATTCTTCAATGGAACCTTGGAAAAGCAATTCTCCACCATGAACACCCGCATCTGGCCCAATGTCAATAATCTGATCGGCGGCTTTCATGACCTTTTCCTCATGCTCCACCACGATTACAGTATTACCCATGTCGCGAAGTGCTTTCAAAACTTCTACTAATCGATCTGTATCTCTTGGGTGAAGGCCAATGCTCGGCTCATCCAGGATATACATCGATCCGACTAAGGCCGAACCTAAGGAAGTCGCCAATTTGATCCGCTGAAATTCCCCTCCGGAAAGTGAGGAAGTCAAGCGATTTAAAGTCAAATAGCCCAAGCCAACCTGATCCATATATTCCAAGCGACTCTGCACTTCTTTCAGCAATCTGTTGGCGATTTTGGCCTGATGTGGAGGAAGTTCAAGGGTATTGAAAAATTGCAATGCCTCATCAATCGGCATCAATACGATGTCGATAATAGATTTATCTGCTATTTTGACGTATGAAGCATCCTTCCGCAAGCGAGTTCCCTTACAATCCGGACAAGTGGTGCGACCCCTAAAACGGGAGAGCATCACGCGGTACTGAATCTTATATGTTTTGGTTTCTAGATCTTCGAAAAATGCATCCAGACCTTTGAAATACTTGTTTCCAGTCCAAAGCAATGCTTTTTCCTTGTCGCTCAGATCCTCGTAAGCTCGGTGAATAGGGAAGTCGAATTCGATTCCTTTTTTCAATAAAGGCTCAACCCAGCTACGGGAAGATTCTCCACGCCATGGAGCAATCGCACCTTCGTAAACTGAAAGATCTTTCTCAGGAATTACCAAATCAGTATCTATTCCCAGCACATTTCCAAAGCCCTCACAGGTTCGGCAAGCACCGAAAGGATTATTGAAGGAGAAAAAGTTGACCGAAGGGATTTCGAACTGCATTCCATCCAATTCGAATCGATCTGAAAAGCTTTTTGTCTCTTGTTCTGGAATCGTGATTTTACAATCTCCATGTCCTTCGTAAAAAGCTGTTTGCACTGAATCTGCGATTCGAAATTGATTGTCCTCATCTTCTTTATGAACAGCAACCCTGTCAATCAATATCTCATATTTCCCTTTTGGGATCTTTTTTTCCTGAAGTAGATCTTCTACAAAATATGCCTCATCATCGATCAGAATTCTTGTATATCCTTTTTGCAAAAGCAATTCTAGCTCCTGATTGATCTTTCTACCACGCTCGATTTGTAGTGGGCAGGAAATCATTACTTTCGAGCCTTCTTCGAATGATTGAACATAATCAACTATGTCCGTGACGGTGTGGTGCTTTACTTCTTTTCCCGACACCGGAGAGATTGTCTTTCCTACTCTGGAGAAAAGCAGCTTCAGATAATCATAGATTTCTGTGGTCGTTCCGACTGTGGATCTAGGATTTTTAGTGTTTACTTTTTGCTGAATTGCGATAGCAGGAGCTACACCTTTGATATATTCGACATCGGGTTTTTCCATTCTGCCGAGAAACTGACGGGCATAGGAACTTAAGCTCTCCACATACATGCGTTGGCCTTCGGCAAAAAGTGTATCGAATGCCAAGGAGGATTTTCCAGAACCCGAAAGCCCCGTGACAACCACAAATTTATTACGCGGAATCGCCACACTAAGGCTTTTCAGGTTGTTCACCCGGGCATTTTTGATGATAATAAATTCTCTGGGATCGAGTGAGTCGATGTTGGTTGTACTAGGCAAAGTGCTCAAAGTCATAGGGGACAAAGTTACGAAAGGAACAGCCAAAGTCAGGAAAAAGTTGGGGAGGTTATGAATTTAAAACCACTTTCTCGAAGAATAATTTTTCAATCCGCCAAGTCGGACAAGTACTTCCAATTTTCTAATCTTCCAATATAAATTCTTTTCTTCGCATCATGGAATTGCAATACCTGCTAGATGGTTTGGCGGAAGGTCTACAGAATATGACCTGGCTGGAGGCATTTGCAGTATTTTTTGGGATTGCGTCTGTGTTTTATTCTATGCGGGAACACATTTGGGTTTACCCGACAGGGATTATTTCAACCTTGATCTATGTGTGGATTTGTTTGCAATACAAGTTGTACGCGGACATGGGAATCAACGCGTATTATTTCAGCATGTCTATCTATGGCTGGTATGTGTGGACGCATCCAAAGGAGGGAAAAGCTCAGTTGCCTGTGACTTGGCTGAATGCTCGAGGATGGGCGATTTCAATAGGGATTTTAGTTTTGTCCTATGTCATTTTGGTTTATGTGCTGGTCAATTATACAGATAGCGATGTGCCTTATTGGGATTCCTTTACTACCGCATCAGCATTTGTGGGGATGTGGCTGATGGCCAAAAAGAAAGTGGAAAACTGGATATTTTGGATTGTAACAGATCTTGTAGCCGTCCCACTGTATTTCTACAAAGGATTAGTATTGACATCATTTCAATACTTATTCTTTACTGTTTTGGCTATTTTGGGATTAATTGCATGGATCAAATCAGCGAGAAAAAATGAGGTTCAATTTATATAAAAGTCTTCTATTTCGCTCTGTCAAAGCTTTAGGGGAATCTAATAAAATATTAACCCAGCCCTTCTGGCTGGGCTTGAATATCTTGGGCTTTCAGCCCAATTCATAGAAATGAAAAATTTTGCTTTGTGCCCCTCCGCGAAAACTCAGAGTCCTCTGCGGTTAAAAAACTAATAATGCTTAAACCAAAACGAATCCTAATTCTTGGCCCGGAATCTACCGGGAAAAGCACATTGGCGCAAGATCTTGCTAATTACTATGGGGAGCCGTGGGTACCAGAGTATGCAAGAGAATATCTTGATGACCTAGAGAGAGAATACTGCTATGAGGATATGTTAAAGATCGGAAAAGGGCAAGTTGCTTTGGAAGATGCTATCGCTGAAAAAGCTAAGAATTATCTTTTTTGCGATACAGATTTGCGAGTTATCCACATCTGGTCGGAGCATAGATTCGGGAAAACTGATCCTTGGGTAATTGAGCAAATTGCCCAGAGAAGCTATGATTTGATCTTGCTGACAGATACAGATTTACCTTGGACTCCCGACCCATTAAGAGAATATCCTGAGTTGAAAATGCGGAACTATTTTCTTGATTTATACACGAAATTAGCTTTGGAAAGCGGTTTTCCATTTCATCTTATTTCTGGAAATAGGGATGAACGGCTTACGAAAGCAATAAAATTGATCTAGTTTTAAATCTTAATCCTAGTAAAATATGACTCGAAGTATTCTCCCTCTTTTCTTTTTGATCCTCATTTTTTCCTGTGAAACAGCAGAAGAACAGAACCCTAAAAAGCCGAATGTAATTTTAATTTTAGCTGATGATCTAGGTTATGGCGAAGTAGGTTATCAAGGTCAAAAAAAGATCAAAACACCAAATATTGATGCCTTGTCAGCGACTGGAATGATTTTCACCAATCATTATTCTGGAGCTCCAGTGTGTGCGCCTGCACGATCTGTATTGCTTACAGGCTTGCACATGGGGCATACCTACATTCGTGGCAATGATGCAATGAAAGAGCGAGGTGATGTGTGGGATTATGCAAAAGCATCTGCAGACCCAAACCTAGAAGGTCAGCGAAATTTGCCCTTGGATACAGAAACGATGAGCAAAATGCTTCAACGAGCTGGATATAAAACAGGCATAGTGGGAAAGTGGGGACTTGGAGCGCCACTGACAGATGGAATTCCAAATAACTTGGGATTCGACTATTTCTACGGATACAATTGCCAGCGCCAAGCACATAATCTCTATCCAACTCACCTCTGGGAAAACCGAGAGAAAATTCCTTTGGATAACGATTTGGTAGTACCAACTACTAAACTGGATCAAGGTGCTGATCCAAATGATCCAGCGAGTTATGCCAAATACGAGCAAAATGAGTATGCTCCAGACTTGATGCATGAGAAAGCTATGAATTTCATTGTTGAAAATAAGGATGAGCCATTTTTCCTTTATTATGCTTCTCCACTTCCACATGTTCCCTTACAGATTCCCGGTACGGATAGAGAAGGCTATATCTCGGAGCTCGGGGCAGAAGATCCATACGATGGAAAGCAGGGTTACTTCCCTAATCAATTTCCTAATGCGACTTATGCTGCGATGATCACCAAACTAGATCAGCAGATCGGAGAAATCAGAGCGAAGTTGATAGAGTTGGGTTTGGAGGAAAATACCATGATCATCGTCACAAGCGACAATGGACCAACTTACACGGGTGGGGTAGATTTTGATTACTTCGAAAGTTCTGCTCCATTCACTAATGGCTACGGTAGAACCAAAGGTTTCTTGTATGAAGGAGGAATCAGAGTACCAATGCTGGTAAGCTGGCCAGGCAAGATCAAGCAAAGTACTTCGGATCACATTTCAGTTTTTTACGACATATTTCCTACCCTAGCAGAACTGGTAGGCATGCCTATTTCTGAAGAGATGGATGGGAAAAGTTTCCTCCCAGAGTTGATGGGCAAGGAACAGGAAAAGCATGAATACCTCTATTGGGAGTTTCCGGAAACTGGCGGTCAGCAGGCCGTGAGAATGGGGAATTGGAAAGCGGTGAGACAAAATATAGTGAAAGAGAACAATTTGAATATTGAGTTGTATGATCTCTCAGCAGATATTTTGGAGCAGAATAATATAGCTGCTCAGCATCCGGATTTGATCAAAAAGTTCGAAGAGATTATGGCAAAAGAACATGAAGTTCCTGTCGTCAGTACCTTCAGAATGGCTGCTTTGGGGGATTAAATTGTATAATTATCTTCTTTTTAGTAGGGATAAAAGCCATCTTATAAATTGCTAAACCCTAGAGTTAAGGCCGCTTCGGTGTTCCGTCTAATAAGATGATTGAAATTTGGTTACCACTGTCTTCCAGTTGCCGCCATAGGATTTTCAAGCATTTTCTACCATTTCCCTAGAGAAAGTGTAGCAGCTTCCACCAATCTCATCATGTCGGGATGAGCATTATTATTCAGGATAATTATCGTTTTGTTTTCTTCAATGAAGCGGACGATGATTGTTTTGTACCCAGGATTGTCACCAGTGTGCATCACCATTTTCCCGAAGGGACTTTTGGGTTCGATCTCCCATCCAAATCCGTAATAGCTCCTTCTCTCATTAGTTAATTTGAATGGCGTAAAGGCTTCTTCAAGAGTTTCCTCAGAAACCAATGTATTGCTGTATAGTGCTTGATCCCATTTCAATAAATCCTCCACATTGCTACTGACTCTTCCAGGGCCTTTTCTATTGCCTAGCCATACTGTGTAATCTGACGAATGAAAAGTATTAGCATTAACATAGTGGCCTTCTTTATTTTTAAGATGGCCTGCTGCAAAAGTTTGAACCTCCGCTTTTTCCGCCAAGGATCGAATGTCGGTACTTTTCATTTTCAGAGGTTGAAAAATCCATTCCCTCATTAGCTCCACAAAGTCTTTTCCAGTGGCTTTTTCCACAATACTTGCCAGCAAAACATAACCTGTGTTGCTGTATTCGTATTGTTCACCTGGTTCAAATGATTTCACAGGTGCATACTCCCGCAGGTATTCGAGGATCTCCTGATTGCCGGCAACTTTGCTTTTGTCCCAGTGAGCATCCATTATAGCTTGATAGTCAGGAAGTCCGCTGGTGTGAGTGAGTAGATGACGAATCGTGATTCCTGGATAGGGAGTTTCTATATATTTGGCAGCTTGATCATCGAAGGCTAACAATCCTTTTTCTTCGCACATCATGATCATCATGGCTGTGAATTGCTTGGAGAGTGACGCCAGTTCGAAAGTATCATCTTCATGGAGCAAAATGCGATTTTCGTAGGTGCGCATCCCCATTGCATCTTCGAAAAGGATCTTGCCATTTTCAGCTACGAGAATTACACCAGAAAATCCTTCCTTCTCTGCCCTTTCAACTGCTTCATGCAGAATCTTTTGTTGAGCCAGTACATTTAGTTGAAAGGAAGCAATAGCCAATAAGAAGAGTAAGAGGAATCTATTCATGACATGAGAGGTTTGTCAGAAATTTACAAAACCTTTTTGGTAATGCCCTAATATGGGTTAGAAGCATGGTGATAGAAAAATTTTTCTGACAGCAAAGCACGATAAGTTTTCGAAGGGAAGGTGAAGCTTAAATTCGAGCATGCAACAAATAGTTATAATTGCGTTTGCTATGAAGTCAGAATGGCAGAAATATGTGATTGTATTAAGATTCTTATTTTCCAATGTTTTGGAATTTGGGCTTCAATCTAATTCTCTATGAGGCGCGAGGGGTTCTATTGAGTCCTAATCGATGCCCTTAGTGGCCTTTGCATAAAGAATAAATACAAAAAAAGCCACGAGAAAAATCCCGTGGCTTCATTATTTAGTTAGGTATTGTTGATTACTCTACTCCACCTTTTCTAGTAGGAGAGCGTACAGCAGGCCATTCTGTTGGCTGGCCATTTCTTCCGATAGGAATTCTTACTTCTTTAGAAACCATTCCTTCTTCTTCACTAGCCATGTAAACCATGATAGCAGCCATAATAACGTTGTTTTGAACGTCATCAAAAACGATTTTATCATACGTATCCAAGTTGGTGTGCCATGTGTAGTTGCCATATGACCAGCTCAATGAGCTCAAAGAGAACGCTGGAACGCCTGCAGCTACGAAAGAAGCATAGTCAGATCCTCCACCACCTGGATTGCCAGGGAAAGATGATTCAACGTCTCTGGTGATATTTCTAGGTACTTTAGACATCCATCTTCCTAGGTATTCGTAACTATGCACGAAGCCTTGTCCGGAAACGTTGGCTACTCGGCCAGTACCATTGTCTTGGTTGAAAAGTGCTTGGATCTTTGGCATCATTTCAGGATGGTCTTCTACGAAACCTCTAGAGCCGTTCAAGCCTTGCTCTTCAGAACCCCAGTGACCTACCAAGATTGTTCTTTTAGGATTAGGATATACTTTCTTTAAAACTCGCATCACTTCCATCATCATGATAGAACCTGTACCGTTGTCAGTAGCTCCAGTACCGCCATCCCATGAGTCAAAGTGTGCAGAAAGCACCACATATTCGTCAGGCTTCTCAGTTCCTTTGATCTCAGCGATGGTGTTGAATGTTGGCACCATGCCATTCTCTTTAGATTGAGCATTGAGGTTAATCATTGGTTTGCTTCCACCTTCAGCAAGTCTGAAAAGTAGGCCGTAATCTTCCAATGATAAATCTACAGTGGGTACTTTTTTAGTAGATGCAGAGAAAATCTTATTTGCTCCAAATCCTTGAGACCAGTTAGAAGTGATGAGTCCTAATGCACCAGCATTTTCAAGAGCTGTAGGCAAATCTCTTCTTCCTTTACCAGTTTTTTGAAGTCTTGAATTCCAATCTGCATTGGATGCAGTACGATCTTCTTTCATTTTGGTGAAAGACTCTTCCGTTGCGAATTCCTCCCAGTTGTAATCTGGACGGCCTGTCAATTGAGGAGCTGAGATCATTACATACTTTCCTTTTACAGAAGGGAGCCATTTTGCGAAAGCTACAGAGTCTGCCAAATCTGGAAGAGTTACCACTTCACCCTTAGCTCCACCTTTAGGAGATGATGGGCTCCAAGCAAGTTGAGTTCCAGAAAGAGATCTAGTCCAAGGTGCCACCATATCAATATGTGTAATTCCTCTTTCCCAGCCTCTCCATTCGCCCCATTGCTCATTGCGAGCTTCAATGCCCCAGCCTTTGTATTTTGCGACAGCCCAGTCATGGGCTTGCTGCATTTGAGGTGATCCAACCAGTCTCGGGCCTATACCGTCCATCAATTCATGTCCGATCTGCTTAAGTTGGGAGTTATCGGTTTCCTCTTTAATAATTTTGTCAATTATTTCGTCTTGGGCTTGAACATTACTCCCAAGAAGCAACATCAGACCCATGCCTAATAAGTATCTCTTTTTCATATTTGGTTTATTTTACCCCTAAAAATATTGCTTAGATATGTGATTTCCGCACCGCTGGTGGATTAGTGGGCTTTATTGGCCATATGCATGCGCAAAAGAGTAAGTAATCAACCATAGTCTCAGATATTTTTGGACTTAAATTCAAAATCTTTTAGATGAAGATTAGCCAAACAAGTTGGTCAAGTTCTTTTTAAAGTACTCAGCACTATCTTTTACGCTCTGAATGGGGTCTTGGGCAAAGTTACCTCCTTGTTCGATGTAGTAAAACTCCATCCCTGAAAGAGATGCATCTGGGAGAATCTTCGTATAATCTATCGATCCATTTCCCATCTCAGTGTAGTCTCTGTTGACTTTGTCCATGTCTTTGATGTGCCACATTACAAATCGACCTGGTGCTTTCATAAAAAGCTCGTGAGCAGTATATGGGGAGCTATGAGCTACCCAATACAAATCGATCTGAAGTTTGACCAATTCTGGATCTGTATTTTGCAAAATAATATCGTAACCTATTTCGCCATTTTGCTCAATAAATTCAAAATTGTGATTGTGGTACGCAAAACCAAGTCCGGCCTTATTTACTCGCTCGCCGATCTCATTCAGCTTATCTGTCAAAATCTTAAACTTTTCAATTGATCGGGATTCTGGATCCAGCCAAGGCCAGGTAATGTATTTTTGGCCTAATGCATGTGCTCCTTCTATACTTTGATCCGTATAGCGTAATAGCTCTTCAGTTGATCCATTGAAATATTTTATAAAATCATAATGACCAGAGGTACTAATTAGGGAATTGTCTTCTAGTACTTTCTTGAAATCAGTGGCTGGCATTCCATAAAATGCCTGTTTTTCTCCATCGTAACCGTAGGTTTCGGTATCCTGATAGCCAAAGCCAGCGATTGTTTTCAAGGATAGCTTAGGGTCTTGAGCCATTGGAGCCCTGATGGTGAAAAGTTGAAGCCCCATTTTGTAGGAGTTTACTTTAGGAAAAGTATAGCTTGACATACCAAAACTGGCAACTGATAGCGCAAGTCCTGTCTGTTTTATAAAATCACGGCGGTTTAGCATTGGGGTTTCTTTAGATAATCTGGTAAATAATCAACAATAGCTGAAGGCTGAATATACAACGCGAAATTTCAATGAGGGCTAGGCAATCGCCTATTTCCCAGCTTCGAAATAATTGTGAAAGAACAGCAACTGATATTGCACGGCATCGGCCCAGTACTCCCAAGTATGGCCTCCCGGACCAGTCATGAATGTGTGTGGGATGTTGTTGTAAGCTAATTTTTCATGCAGTTTGACATTTACATTGTAGAAGAAATCGGCTGTGCCGCAGCTGATAATTAATGCTAACTTATTCGGAAGTAGACGATTACTTTGATACATCACAGAATATTCTTCCCAGCGTTCAGGGTTTTCAGCTTTTATGCCAAGATACTTTTTCATCTCCCAGTTCTCTGGAAAAGGCCCTATATCCACACCACCACTTAGACTTCCAGCAGAGCCATAAGTGTCCTGATGACGAAAGGCCAAATAAAGTGCTCCATGTCCGCCCATGCTCAAGCCAGTAATTGCTCTTCCTTCGCGACTAGGAATCGTGCTGTATTCATTATCGATAAATTCCACTAATTCTTTTCCTACGTAAGTCTCATACTTGGAGTCTGCCACCTCAGGGCTATCCCAGTACCAGCTCCCAAAGTTTCCATCTGGTGTCACGATGATCAATCCATACTGATCGGCATACGACTCCAGTTGTGGGACTTTTTCGATCCAATTCTTATAGTTGCCCGAGTATCCATGAAGCAAATAAACCACTGGATAATCCTTGTCTTGGCTATATTCTTTGGGAGTGATTACCACAGCCTTGATCTCTTTTTGCATAGCTGCACTGAAGGTGGTGACAGTGTCTACGCTGGCAATTGCATGAAATGTTACGAGATAGAATAATGCGAGTGCTAGAAAGGAGGGGATATTGAATTTCATAGGTAAAGATGATTTTTGGGTTGAGTTGCCTAAAAATGGTAAGTATGATTGGATTTCTCGGTTTTCTAAGCGAAAAAAAGCAATTACATTGAGTGTGTATTAATCACTATTTTTAAAACAGTCCACCTATTTATGAGACGTTTCCATTGTAGAATTAGCTGTTTGATAGTTGTTTCTTTCCTTTTCTCCTGCCAAGAAAAAGTATCAAAATTAGAATTACTTCAAACAACTATTCAATCTCAAATCGATTCCATCCAAGGAAATGTGGCAGTAGCTTTTTACAATTTGTCTGATTCTAGCGATAGTTTACAGATCAATGCTGATGAGGAATTTCATGCGGCCAGTACTATGAAAGTGCCTGTGATGATCGAACTATACAAGCATCAGGCTCAGGGAAAGCTGAATTTGAGTGATACTATTTTTCTAAAAAATGAGTTTAAAAGTATTGTCGATTCTAGTCTGTACAGTATGGATATAGGAGATGACAGTGACGATGTGATTTATGGAAAAATTGGGTCGGTAGTTACCCTAAATGATCTTTTATATCCTATGATTACGGTAAGCAGTAATTTGGCTACCAATGTTCTTATAGAATTGGTTGGAGCCAGGAATGTTACAGCTACCATGCGAGACTTAGGAGCTGAAAAGATTCAAGTCCTACGAGGAGTGGAGGATCAGAAGGCTTTTGATCTAGGACTGAGTAACTCCACAACTGCCAAAGACCTCATGATGATCATGAAAGCTATAGCTGAAAACACCGCTGGAACGGAAGCCGATTGTAAGGAGATGATCGCGATCATGAAAGATCAACAATTCAAAGAGATCATTCCTTTTTACCTGCCTAAAGAAGTGACCGTCGCTCACAAAACGGGATCCATTACTGGCGTTCACCATGATGCGGGAATTATCTATTTGCCAGATGGTCGCTCCTACGTATTGGTTTTGCTATCTAAGAATTTAGAGGATTTTGTTGTCGGAACTGAGCAATTGGCAGGTATTTCAAAAAGTGTGTATGACTATATGGTGGTAGAAAAAAAGAATTGATACTAATTACTTTTCAGCAACGTTCAGATATCGCTTTCGCCAAGGAATTATGAAAAAAATAGTCAGTTTACTTCTCTTTCTGACTCTGTCAGTTCCAGGATTTTCACAAAACTTAGATATTGATATTTTAAAAAACATCAACCTAAACAGAAACGAGAAACTAGATCCCGCATTTGAATTTATCAGTAATACAGTCACGCCCATCAGTATCGCCACGCCTGCAATAATTCTATCTGTAGGACTGCTCGAAAAAAATAAGGAAATGACCCATAAGGGTTTATTTATTGCTGAAACTCTAGTGGTTTCTACCCTAATCACGTCCGCACTTAAGTATAGTGTAGATCGACCTAGACCTTACGAAACGTATTCTTTTATAAATAATGTGCTCGACCCAAACAGCCCTTCCTTTCCCTCTGGTCATACTTCAGCAGCATTTGCTACGGCTACTTCTTTGAGTCTTAGTTATCGAAAATGGTATGTCATCGCTCCTTCATACTTGTGGGCTTCTACAGTGGCCTATTCACGAATGGATTTAGGGGTTCATTATCCTAGGGACGTACTAGCCGGGGCGGTAGTTGGTGCAGGAAGTGCATACCTCTGCTATTACGTTAATAAGAAAGTATTTCATAGAAAGTGAGGTGTTTAAGCTTGAGAAAAATTTTAATGACTGCTTTGATAAGGTAGCTTATCAATTAGTTTAAAAAAGCCTAAATGAGAAATGAATAAATTTCTGAGGAGAAATAGTGATAAGTTAACTTTGCAAGTAGTCTTATCTTTTATGACTATTCACGACTAATAATTATCTCCGATTTTTCATTTATATCTCTTACGATTTTATCCAATTCCAAAGCAGATTCCTTAATGAATTGCAATAGTTCTGAGTTTTCTTTGCTACTGCCCTCCTCTGAGATCTCCAATAGATTTACCAAGCCAAGTAGTCTAGCCAAGGGAGCTCTGACCACATGAGATTGTATCCAGGCGATCTCCTTAAATGCTTCATTTTGCTCTTCAATCTTCCGAGTATATTTGATGTTTTCAGTAATATCATTTATTAAGACTAAGCCTGCATCTTTATTGTTGATTCTGATTTTCGCAGGATTGACTTCCACATCAATGATCTCACCAGTCTTTTTTATGTGCTTTGTAATCCGCTGAAAATCTGACTTGTCATCTCCCCAAAAACCTTCAATAGCTCGTCGCAAAATATCGTATTCTTCTTTTGGACGAAAATCAAACAAGTTCATTGACAAAAACTCTTCCTCATCATAGCCATACTTCAAAATTGTAGCTTGATTTACATCTACCACTCTTAAAGTTTCCAGATCATATACAATAATTGGCGAGGGATTTAATTGAAAGAGGTCAGAGTATTTACTTCTGGATTCTTTAAGTTCAGAAATAAATTTGACTCGCTGAATATTATATAGCAAGCTTTTGTAAAGGATAGCAGCAGACAAATCATCTTTGAGCAAATAATCTGAAGCACCCAAAGCCAAAGACCGACTACCAAATTCCAAATTTGAAAACCCTGTCAAAACTACCACAGGAATTCCTATAGCTCGTTTTATAATCTGCAAGACTAATTCTTCACCTGATTTGTCTGGAAGTGAAAGATCAAGAAATACGATATCAAACTGACTTGCAGCATCCTCTAAATATCGGGCAGCAGCTTTAAAGCTTTCGGCATGCTTTATTTTCAAATTGAGAAGTGATTCAGAAAGATATTCTTCCAAAATGACAAAATCCCCCAGATTATCCTCAACTACTAAAACATGATAATGCTCTACATCTTTTGCCATTATGCTCTAGTTTTAGAAGAAATAAGTGTTGATATCCAGAACTCTTCGATTTTACTGACCACTTGCAAATATTCATCAATTTCAATGGGCTTGATAATATAGCAATAGTCTTCCAGTTTTTTGGCTTTAATAATGTCCATCTCGGAGGAAGAGGTAGTGAGTATTATCACCGGGATGTCCCTTAACAAAGCATTATCAGCCATGGATGAGATTACCTCATACCCATTTTTCTTGGGAAGATTAATATCTAATAATATCAAATCTGGTAGTGCAACACAATTAGTATCAGCAATGCCAAAGAGCAAACTTATTGCCTCGGCTCCATCTCTTGCTATTTCGATTTTATTTACAAATTCGGCCTCACTTAAAGCGTCCGTTATAAGGAGAACATCTCCCTCATTGTCCTCAACTAATAAAATACTAATTGGTTTAGTTGCCATATAATTTGAGTGTAAAATGAAATTTAGTGCCTTGTTCTGAGGAGTCTACCCAAATTTTGCCGCCATGCTGGTTTACTATTTTTTTACATACTGCTAATCCAATTCCAGTTCCTGAATATTCATTTTTGATATGCAAGCGACTGAATACATTGAAAACCTTGTCGAAATACTCTTCATCTATTCCTATACCATTATCCTGTACTGTAATCTGGCAGAAACCTTCCACACTTTTAGAGTAAATTGAAATTATTGGGGTATTTTCTTTTTCTTGATATTTCAGTGCGTTGGAAATTAAATTAATAAATACGCTTTTAATAGGAGTTATGATCCCTAAAATTTCTGGCAAATCTCCCACATTTATTTGAGCATTTTTTTCTTCCATTAAATCCTTATTGAGAGTGATTACCTCTTTCACTAAGGCGTTCAGATTGATCCGGTCTAGCATACTCTCATCAAAGCCGATGCGGGAATATTCTAACATGTCATCAATCAATACAGTCAGCCTTTTGGCTCCATCCACGGCAAAATATATGTATTGCAGCCCCTTTTCATCCAAAACTGGCGTATATTTTTTCTCTAACAGTTGAAGAAAGGAACTAATCATCCGTAGAGGTTCCTTCATATCATGAGATGCCATAGAAGCAAAAGATTTTAGCTCTTCATTAACTGACTGTAATTGCAGATTAGCGCTTTTTACTTCTTCTTCCCTCCATTTTTTTTCGGTGATATCTACATGTGTTCCAAACATCATTAGTGGTTTTCCATCTAATGTCCAAGAAAATACTTTTCCGCGGCTTACTATCCAAACCCATTTTCCGCTTTTATGTTTCATCCGGAATTCGGAATCATAGTTTTCGATTTTTCTAGCAAAACATTCTTCTAATAGTTTTTCAGATTCAATAATGTCCACAGGGTGACATAATTTAACCCAAGTTTGAAAGTTAATAGGTTCTAATTCTTTCAAAGTATAGCCGATTATATTCGCCCAAGTCTCGTTGTAAATCGCTTCACCGGTTTGTATATTCCATTCCCAAGTTCCAGCGTGTGTACCTTCTATTACATTAGAAAGCCGCTGCCTTTGATTTGCAAGATTGATTTCAGCCTCTTTCCTTTTTGTAATATTTTGTGTGGAGCCAATTATCCTGACGGCTTCACCTTGTCTGTTGCGAACAATCAGCCCATTATCAATGACATAAATTAATTCTCCATCTGCTTTCTTGAATCTAAACTCTTGAGACCAATTATCCCCAGTTCCCATTAGCGTTTCCTTCAAATTCTTCTCAACATTATCAATATCTTCCGGATGGATTTTTGATTTCCAAAACTCATCTTTACTCACATCTTCGTTGCTTGAATACCCAAGAAGCTTATCGAAATTTTCACTTCGAAAAGTATGTCCTTTCTCAAGATCCCAGTCCCAGATTATCTCCGAAGTAGCTTGTGTAGCTAGTTTAAATCTTTTATTACTAAGCCTGAGCTGGCGTGTAGTTTCTCGTACTTTTTTAGCTAGTTTTTGGGGTTGGATGGCTAGGTTGTATATCAAATAAGCAAATAACAGGGCTAGCACCACTCTTAAAACAATAAGATGTCCTATTGAACTAAGCGCTTGGCTCGAGTTCAGCTGGACTTTAATTATCCAGTTTCCTTCAGGGATTTTGATTTCTTTAGAGAAGCCATCAGCTCTAGAGAAATCACTGGATAGTAAGGATGTTTTAACTGAGTCATTAGGGCCTAACTTGAATAAATCAACTATTAAGTCTGGATCATTTTGCAATCCACTAAAAACTTTGTCAAGAAATTTCTTCCAATCTATTATAACCACTGCAAATCCTGTAAAAATATTATCTCTAAATAGAGGTTGACGGGCAAGAATGCCTTTTCCCCCTTGTTTGAGATTAATTGGACCGGCAAAGAATAGTTGTTTTTTTTCTATCGCTAAAGTTGCCTCTTTTGTAATAGCAGTGTCGGCTAGGATATCATAGCCGATGATCATTTCATTGCCTACTAGTGGGTATGTCGCTACTATGACGCCGCTATCTAAATATTGGATTTGATCAATGATTTCAATATTATCAATGATACTTTTGCCAATTTCTACAAAGTTGTGCTCAACCTTATTCGTTTGAACTAAATAAGCTAAAATATTGACTGAAGATTTTGCTGTATAGATAACTTCTTGAATCCTATTTTCAATAAGTTCCTCAGCCTGTTGTACTCTATTATTTTCTTCGATTAGATTTAATTGATAATCCTTTAGAGAAATGTAGAATCCAACTCCCAGCGACAGAAAAAAAATAACACAACCAAAAGTTATCGGAGATTTATAGAAAAGCTTTTTTAATTTCTTCATTCAACAGCTGGTTTTTTAAGCGTAAAACGGAAGATAGTGCCGACGCCTAGGGTTGATTCAGCCCAAATCCTACCATGATGAAGATCCACTATTTTCTTACTTATAGCTAGCCCAATACCTGTCCCTGAGTAAGTCCCTTTTACGTGTAATCGTTGAAAGATAATAAAGATCTTTTCCAAATATTGATGTTCAATACCAATCCCATTGTCTTTAATCGAAAACTCCCATTTATCCTCTGACTCAATGGCCGAAATCCAAATTTCTGCCTTTTGACCTATTGGTTGATACTTAATAGCGTTTGAGATCAAATTTTGAAATAATTGAATCAAAGTGTTTTTGTGCCCACAGACTTTCGGCAGTAGATCTATGTGAATAGTAGGTTCTGTTCTGTCAATTTTCTTTTTCAAAAAAAGCAGTGAGGTTTCTAGTACTTCTTTAGCATCAATCCAGGTTTTAGCTCCTTTAATACTATCAAGTTTAGAAAATTGCAACAAGTCTAATATGATCTCACGCATCCTCTTTGCTCCATCTATTGCAAAGTGAATGTATTTTTTCCCTTTTTCATCTAGCACAGCATCGTACCGCTTTTCGACCAAACCCAAAAAACTGGTAATCATTCGCAGAGGTTCTTGCAGATCATGGGAGGCTACGTAAGCAAACTGCTCTAACTCTTGGTTAGAAATCTCTAATTCATGGTTCGCTTTTTTAAGATTTTTATTTAACAATTGCAGGGAGACTTCGTGGTCCTTTCTAGCGCTTATATCTTGCAGTGCGCCTAGAAGACGTATTGGAATCTCTTTGGTATTACGGATCACTGTACCTGAATCTAATACGACTGCATATGTCCCATCATTCCTTTTGAACCGATATTCAATTTTGAATTCATTTTCATTTTTACTCGTCACTAGTTTAGATATAAATTCGTCAACCCTTGCTTTGTCTTCTGGGTGAATTCTAGAGCTCAACTCTTTAGCAATGTTTGCGCTGTTGCTGAGGTCAACTCCGAATAATTTTGAAAAGCCTTCTCCCCAAAATCGAGTGTCAGTCTCTAGGTCCCAATCCCAAATCGCATCGTTTGTTACTTCCGAGATGAGCCTGAATCGTTCATTGCTATTTTTTAAAGCTTGCTCGGCCAAATACCTATCGGTATCATCAAACACCGTGGATATCATCAAATTCAAGTCTGGAACAGGAATGTTCTTAGCATTTATTATTCTTTGACGACCATCTTTTGTGTTGATGATGATTCCTTCCCAAGACATCCTTTCAATATCTCCATTAGCTATATCCTCAAAAATCTTTGCTTTAATCCAACTGCGATATGCTGGATTTTGATAGACATTTTCAAAGAAATCATTCACATTAACTAGTTCATCTTTTGGCCATCCGTAAATATCCTCAAAGGCTTTATTCATATAAGTGGCCTCTCCATCACTGATTTTGTTCACGGCTATTCCTAAAGGGATATTATTGAGCGTAGATTCTATGAAAAGATTTCTATTCCTAAGCTCAAGTTCAATTTCCTTCTCTTTGGTGATTTCCTGGGCTGTGCCTCTGAATAAACTTGCTCCTTCGTTTTTAGCTTGAATTATTTCTCCTTTTTCGTGAATGTATTTAATCCTTTTCCCTGCCAGGATAATTCTATACACTACATCTAATTTCTTTTCTTGCATCAAGGCCCTGTTTCTATGGTATAGAAAGCTTTTGCGGTCTTCCGGATGTATCGAATCAAAGAAAAAATCAAAATTTACAATTTGAGAATTCTTTACAATCTCCCATATTCTGTACATTTCATCTGACCAATAAACATGGTTGCTTTTTAAGTCACTTTCCCAGTAGCCAATTTTAGATATTTCCTGACCTTTGAGAAGCTGCTTATTTTCCGCTTTGATTTTTTCTGATGCAATCTTTTTTTCAGTTATATCTCTTGAAAAGCAAGCCAATCCTACAATCTCACCATCCACCTCAATAGGAGTTATTTTTGTTTCAAAATAGGTAGGAGTGCTATGGTTTTTTGATTCTAATTTTACATTCTTTCCCATCAGAGCTTTACCGTAGTAAAACTTCCAATATTCAACTTCCTGAGGGTTTTGATATTTATTAGATAGAAGATCGTCTCCTGGTTTGATATCCCACCGGAATGTTTTTTTCATTGTCTTAAAAAATGCATTATTGGCATTAACTAGCTTGAAATCTCTATCTAAGCCCCATATTAAATCCGGTGAGGAGTCTAGGATAGTTTGAATTCTAAACTTATCCTCAATCCGTTTTTTTCTTGACTCCACCAGTTTAGTTATATCTCGAGCGATGCCAAGTATCTGATTAGTTTCGTTTTTTATATTACCAGACCAGTTAAGATGGATTAGGCGGCCTTTAACGTCAATGAATCTTATTTCAAAATTTCTGATTTTCTCTCCTAATAAAACATCTTTAAACGCGATGTTGGTTTTTTCCAAATCAGGTGGGTATACGAAATCTACATAATTCTTTCCTATCAATTGATCCGTAGAATAACCTAAGGTCTCTTTTACGCTTTCAGAAATTTTTGCAATCATTCCATTGGCATCAAATAAAAATATCATATCAATAGAATAATCTAAAATATTGCCCAGCTCCTTAGCTTCAGTGATAAATTGATTTTCCCTATTTTTCAGACTAGTGATGTCTTTAAATGTACCTAACAAGAATTGTGGTTTCCTGTCTTTGTCAAATTCAATTATCCCCTCCGAAAGCACATGCCTAATCTCTCCTGAAGGCCAAATGATTCTTTTTTCTACTTGGTATGGAACACCCTTTTCAATGCTGTTATCTAACGCAATTTTGGCAATAGTTCTATCCTCTGGATGAATGACTGAAAGCCCAAGTTCTGTGGTAGCAGGATATTTTTTACGATCCAATCCACAAATTTTATAAAATTGATCTGACCAGTGGTTTTCTCCCGTTTGTAAATTGACCTTCCACCAACCAATGCCACTTATTTTTTCGATAGTTTCTAATATACTTTTATTACTATCACTGAATGCCTGTGTGGAGACCAAGCGAGGATTGGATTCTTCTGAATTTTCTTGATGGAATGATGACATATTAAAAGGTTTTCAAAAGTAATATAATCTTATTCTTTGGTTTGCAAGAAATCATCGCTTTAAAGGAAATGAGTAGTACTGTGATCTCCATTATAAGTCGCATTTAGTATTTTATTGGAGATAAAGCAGACATACATGTTTTTTTATTGAGAATAGTAGTCATAAGAGGGATCAATGAAATTGTGACATCTATTCAGCTAACCAATAGTTAATCAAGATTAATCTTGATAAATAAAAAAACAGGCCTTCGAAGAATACTTCCAGTCCTATTTCTAACCCTAAGCGTTCTTGGCCTCTGTAGCGAGAATATAGAAACCGACTAACTACCAGAAGTAAGCAGCAGAGCCTTCAATGCTACCACCATGCAGGAGACCTATACGAATAATGGCGTGTTAGTGTCACCATTTGTTACTTCTGAAATAGCAGGTCTTACGTTTCTGAAAAACAGTTCTGATTTCCAATCTGCCATTAACCAGCTTAAATCACACGCTATTTATCGAGCTGTTGATGTTATCGCCTATCTGAATTGATAGTTTTAATGCTATAAAAAACACAGAATTTCAAATTGATTATAAAAGCCATCCCGATTTCTCAGGATGGCTTTCTGCTTTTACTTTATCCCAAACTTATAGATACAAGTCTGTTCGTATTTCTCTCCTGGCTTCAAGATCGTAGAGGGGAAATTAGGTTGATTTGGAGAATCTGGAAAATGCTGGGTTTCCAAGCAAAACGCAGATCTCAACTCATAGACTTTCCCGCCTTTTCCAGTAATCGTTCCATCTAGGAAATTACCGCTGTAGAATTGAATAGCTGGCTCGGTAGTCCAAACTTCCATTTCTATTCCAGTCTGTGGCGATAAGACTACAGCAGCTTGAGTCAAGTCTTTTCCAGTTTTGTCCAAGACCCAGTTGTGATCGTATCCTCCACCGAATTTCAATTGCTCGTTTTCCTGATCGATCCGCTCACCGATTTTGGTTGCAGTGGTGAAATCAAATGGAGTTCCTTTCACCGTAGGGATTTTGCCTGTAGGAATCAAAACCTCATTCACTGGAGTGTATTTGCTGGCGTTCAATTGAAGTGAATGATTTAATATGTTTCCATTTCCAGCACCGTTAAGGTTGAAAAAGGAATGATGAGTCAAATTAACTGGTGTGGCTTTATCAGTTTCTGCTTCATAGGTAACTTTAAATTCATTGTCATCTGTGATCGTGTAGACCATGGTCACTTTCAGTTCACCAGGGAAGCCTTCCTCGCCATCTGGAGAAGTGTAGCTGAAGATTAGCCCATTTTCTCCAGACTTCTTCACATCCCAGATCACATAGTCCATTCCTCCTGGACCACCGTGAAGCGTCTGCCCATTGTTGTTGATCGGCAAATTGTATTCTTCACCATCCAGCGTGAATTTCCCGTTGGCAATTCGATTGCCATATCGACCGATGGCTGCACCAAAGTATTTCTCACCACTTGCTAGGTATTCATCTAAGGTCTCAAACCCCAATACCACATCAACTAAGTTTCCGTCTTTATCTGGTACCCAAAGATTAATAACCCGGGCACCGAAATTGGTGACTTTCATTTTCATGCCATTGGCATTTTTGATCTCGTATGTTTCCACTTTTTTGTTTTGAAAAGTTGTACCGAAAGCCTGCTCCTGCACAGCTTCTTCCACTTTAGTTTCTTCTTTTGATTTGCTTTCGCAGCTGTATAAGAAAATGCCCAACGCAGCAGCACCAAGTATTTTGCTGAAATGATTCTTCATAGACTTCATTTATTGTATAGAGTTGAATGGATGCTCTTCATCTTGGAAACGTCGAATTTGATGAGTTTTCTATCATAAGTCATCAGTCCGTTGGTTTCCACTTCTACGTCGGTGGTCTGCGTGTAAACTGCAGCAGAAAGCCCTGCTTCCACCAATTTCCCTAAATGCTCAATCAAACCAGAATAACGCGTATAAAGCTCATCCTGATTTTTAAAACTTTGGTAACCCCAGTTGTCTTTCTGTTGCCAAACGTGGCCATCCACAGGAAGTCCCAAGCCTCCAAATTCTCCCAGCACAAGGATATTTTCTTTACCATAAATCCCTGGATTTGGCATCTTCGCATCTGGATAATTGTGCAAGTCAATGATATCTCCAGCGATCCTAGTTCCTTCCATTTCAAAGTTTCCGCCACTGGCGCTATTCACAAGTCTAGATGGATCATGATTCTTTGTCCAATCCGCTATTTCTTTGGTTTTGAACTGACCCCAAGCTTCGTTGAAAGGTACCCAAACCACGATGGATGGGAAATTGTAGAAATCATCCATAACCTCTTTCCATTCTTCTCTGAAAATCGCTTCAGATTCTGGCGTTCTTTCGCGATCCGATTGGCTACCCAACACGCCAAGCTTCATCTCCCAGCCATTTCCCATATCACCACTTGGCATATCCTGCCACACGAGCATTCCCATCTTGTCACAGGCATGGTACCAAGTTGCAGGCTCTACTTTCACGTGCTTTCTAATCATATTGAAGCCCATGTCTTGAGTCTTTTGGATGTCAAAAACCATCGCTTCATGACTTGGAGCCGTATATAATCCATCAGGCCACCAGCCTTGATCTAGTGGGCCATACTGGAATAAAAACTCCCCATTCAGCATCATTCTTTGAATCCCATTTTCGTCTGCTGCCATGCTGATTTCTCTCAAAGCGCCATAGCTTCCCACAGCATCAACTACTTTCTTCCCATCGACTAATTCCACTTTCAGGTCATATAAAACTGGATTTCCAGGAGCCCAAAGCTCTGCGTCCTTGATCGTCAATTTAGCAGTTTCAGTTGGACTGACTGTTTGCTCAGCGATCATGCTACCGCCTTTCCAAGCAGACACTTTCACCTGCTTGCCTGCTACTATTCCAGCTACTTCTGTAGTCACTAGAATCTGCTTAGTTTTGATATCAGATGCATTTTTCAAACCAGAAATGTATGTAGCAGGAACAGTTTCCAACCATACCGTTTGCCAGATGCCAGTTACAGGCGTATACCAAATGCCATGGGGATTCTTCACCTGCTTGCCACGTGGTTGAGGCCCGTCATCACTTGGATCCCACACGCGAACTTGAAGATTCTGAGTTTTTCCTGACTTCAGCTGCTCCGTGATATCAAAAGTAAAAGGATCGTAACCGCCTTTATGAATGCCTATACTTTGCCCATTTACAAAAACCTCCGTTTCCCAGTCAGATGCACCAAAGTGAAGCAACACTCGGTCATTACTTGATTTCTTGGGAGTAGCAAAAGTCGTGTTGTACCAAAGTTCTTTGTCTTTTCCCACAGTTTTTCCTACGCCAGAAAGTGCCGATTCCACTGCAAAAGGCACGAGTATTTCCCCGTCAAAGTAGGTTGGGATTGCCTGCCCTTTAGGCTTAATGGCATAGTCCCAAAGCCCATTCAGATTCACCCAGTTTTCTCGGGTCAACTGTGGTCTTGGATATTCCTGATGGACGTTTTCAGGTGTCACCTGAGTAGCCCATTCCGTCATTATTTTCCCTTTTACGAGTTTGTAGGTGCTCGTTTGTGCTGTGGCTATCTGCTGCGAAAAAAGTAAAAATGCGCCAAAAATTAGGGTGGTTTTCATGGGTATAGGTTTAAGGGTTTACTGATTTTAAAGTCAATTTTTCTATACTATTGGGACGCACAGTGTGCTAAATCTAAGATCTACATACCTCCCTCTTAATACTTACAATTAATACAAAATCTTCACTTCTTTAAAATGAGCGTAGGAACTAATTGTTCCCTTTGCGACCAAGCCAAGTCTAAAGCCCATGCCCCAAGGGACTAAATGCTTCACATCTTGAGTTTCGCCTACTTGAATTGTTTTGCCATTCACGACGGCTGAAGTGGTCATATTGTAGCCGTCTTTCATGCTCAGTATCAATTTTACTTCTTTACCGGCAGGAATAGTCTCACTGGCGAGTTCTCTGGTCTTTTGGTCGATAGTCTCCCAAAGTATCACATGCTTTCCCTTCACAGAAATACCCATTCCAGCTGGTGGAGCTCCGAAGCCATTATTTGCTCCGCCGATGACTGCCAATCCTGCTGATGCATACTCATCAGGAACTACCGTGGCTTCGTATTGATAATCCAGTGACTTCGTGCCTTGGACAAGCAGCGTTCCCAAAGTTTCATTCTCCTCAGAAGCCTGAAGTTTCAGTCCCTTCTTGCCAGTTTCATATTGAATCTTTTGAGTTACTCTCCATTGCCAGATCGGGTCCAACCCTTTTTTGAAATTGTCTGTAAATTCTAAGGATTCCTTGCTGCGTTCATATCCAGCATTGTTGGCAAGAATAGGCCAATCATCAGCTGACCAGTTGATTTTCTCTAATACGCCTTGGCGGCCAACATAGACGCTTCCCTCTGTATTGTAAGCATGGTAAAGCATCCAAAATTCCCCGTCTTTTTCTACGACCGTACCATGGCCAGCACACTTCCAATTTGCATTATCTTTCAAAATCGGGTTCATATTATACTTTTCCCATGTACCCAAAAGTGTTTTGCTTCGTGCTACTCCGGTTACATAATCACAGCCAATTTCGCAGCAGCCACGGGCAGAATAAGTTGCATAGAAATAGCCATTCTTTTGGAAAATGGCCACCCCTTCCACGAGTTGACCTTCCCAAGGCTGGTCATTTCGGAAAAGCTCATGTGGCTCACCTAGTAATTTTTTTCGCTCATTATCTATTTCCTGAGCCCAAATTGGAGTTTTCTGCCCTTTACTATTTCCGTCCTCTTTCCACAGTACATAAATTTTCCCGTTTTCATCTCGGAACTCAAAAGCATCAATGGATCCATACTCCTGTGCTACCAACGGGCCATGATCGGTAAACCTACTTTCTGGAGAATCTGCACTTGCCACAGCCACAGTCAGACGGTTGCTCTCTTTGTCTCTAGCAGTATAGTAAGCATAGATTTTCTTCTGTTTTGCATCATAGGAAAGCTCGGGAGCCCAGAAGTTGTTTTTGGCCCAATCAGGAGATCCATTGGGAAAAATATAATTCACCAATTCCCAATTCATTAAATCGGTCGATTTGAAAATTGGGAAAAGTGGCGCCCATTCATTTGAAGTGGCAGAGGCATAATAATACTTGCCAATTTTCACCACGGTGGGATCTGGTCGATCCCCAGCCAAAACAGGGTTTTCGAAACTGTTTTTCTGAGCAATACTTACGCTAGCAAAACCAACAATTAAGAAAAGAATAATGATAATTCTGTAACAGTAAAATAGGCTATTCATTAATAAACATTTTCTAATGAGAATTTCTTATATAGTATATCACCCTGTTGAGCAAAGAAAATAATGGTACTGGCGTTTTGGATAATCATAATATAAAATAACTCGGTTTTATGTCTGTAGCCAATACTATAATTGTAAAGCCTAAAGTTGAATCTCTAAGAATTTTGTAAATCTTGTCCGACTTACCCCCTTAATCGGCTAGGAATTATAAGAGAATCATCAATTCCATATTAAGATCACATCGAAGTTTGCTCTAGTGTGATCTGTAGAATTCCTTAGCTTAATAATATTAGTATGAAGCTCGAGGTTCTGCCAAGCTATGATGCTGATTCCTGAAATTAAATTCGCTTATACTTTCGGTGGGGATGGACTAAAGTAAACAAATAATATAAAATTTTTCCTGCGCAATTAGAAACTAGCCCAGCATAAATAGCTGCTGCCGATAGTGATCTAAAGCTGTTTTTTGATGGTTTCTACAGGTTTTGGAACAATGAACGTTCCTGAAATTGAGACGCCCTGTTTCAGACTAGGCTTGATCTTGGTCGTGTTTCTAGTGTAGGTCTTTTTCATAATAGGCTTTGATTAATATTTTTAAGTGGATGAAGGCTATAAATCCTAAGTTAATAATCAAATTCCAAAATGAGGTTGAATTTTTTTAGGCAAATCTTAAAAGTCCCCTATTCCTATAGGATATTTTCCCTTTTCTGTATAAAATTTTACTGGTTCTTTTGCCAACTAGGAGATTTTTGAGAACTCATGCTAGGTTCTTCACAAGCAATACTTGGCCATCCAGAAGTCCAGATTATTTTATCCAAAAGCAAGACTCTACGATTTGTGCCATTGTTAAGCTTTGGTTTTTCCTTTGACATTCCATGGTAAAGAAGCCAATCTTGACCTTCTGCATCAGTGACGATCTCAGCATTGTGTCCCGGTCCAGCATAGCCATTTGTACTTGCGTTGGTTCCTACGACCAAAGTTCCTGAGTCATAGTCTCGCATAGATTTGCCATACTTATCCACATAAGGCCCTTCTAGCATCTCAGATCTTCCCACCAAAATTCTATACGAACTTTTAGCTCCTGCGCAGCAGGTTCCTGTGGAGCCAAATAGGTAATAATATCCGTCTTTTTCATAGACATAGGGAGCTTCCAGATGATTACCAGCAACCTGGACTTTCTCGCCAGTGGGCTTTCTGCCATCGGCTGTAAGCTCTGTAAGAAATATGCCGTGGAAACTCCCCCACATTAAGTATCTCTTCCCATCTTTTTCCATATAAAATGGATCAATGGAATTTTTCACACCGATTTCCTCGGAGTCAAAAACTTTCCCATGATCTATAAAAGGACCTTCTGGCTTGTCAGCTATCGCTAATCCGATTCCTGGATTAACATCTCCCCAAGTAGAAAAGGAATAATACATATAAAACTGATCCTTCACCTGAGTTACATCTGGAGCCCAAATTCCTCCCTTTTCTTTCCAGTCAGGCTTTGTGGACATAGCGTTTCCCACTAGTTTCCAGTTTATCAAATCCTTAGATTTGATCACTGGTACCAAGCGGTAGCCGCCTTCGTTTCCCCAATTGTCTTCAGTACCATATGCATAGAATTCCTCGCCTACTTTCACCACGGTAGGATCTGCCAATACAGGTTCAAAAACAGGATTTGTGTATTTGAGCGTGTCACTTGTTAGATTATAGGGAATCACGTTTCGGCTCTCAGAAGATTCAGAGCAAAATACGAATGCTAGGGCAGCACAGAATATAAGATGCATTGCATAATTTTTTTGTAACCAAAATATAAAAAAGTCTAGTCAAGCAGTTACCAGCATAAGTTTTAAGTGTTCCAACATTAAACGTAAACCTAGGTTTACAAATATCATTTCACTACCTCTGAGGATATCATATCCTCTACACCTTGTATACTTTTCCCAATTCTGGCAAAGCGAAAATTTTGTATTGGAAAGCTTCCTGGCTCCCGTACTTCTAGCGACATGGAAGTCTAATCCTCCAGATCTTCTCTACCTTTATTATTAGAAGCAATACTGATACAATTATCCACTATGAAGACCTGCTCACATAATTTATACAAGCATTAAGCCCGTTAATCTTTATTTTATAGATATAAAGTCTTCGTTTGTAAAATCTTCCTTCAATAAATTTCGCAGTTTGATGCAAAGCACTTTAAAATCGCTAGGCTTGGTAAAGAAAAATTTGGCCCCTAAATTTTTTGTTCTTTCTATATCATCAATAATATTGGAAGTAGTGAAAATTCCTATTGGGATTTTATTAAAATGGTTTTTATTTTTTATTTCTGTAAGAAATTCAAACCCATTCATAACGGGCATGTTGAGATCAAGAAATATGAGGTCGGGTAAGCTATCGTTGTTTTTTAATTTCTCAAGGGCAATTTTTCCATTGCCTGCGGTGTCGCATTGAAGCAATGGATTTATTAACTCTAATGCATCTTTGAAAAAGAGTTGGTCGTCTTCATCATCGTCAATCAAAAAGATTTTATTCATGTGGTATGAATATACTAAATGTTGAACCTTTTCCAAGTGTTCCTTCTGCTATGATAAAACCGTTATGATTGCTTGCAATCTTTTTGCAAATGGCTAAACCAATTCCGGTGCCTGAATATTCGTTCATACCGTGAAGCCGTTGAAATAATTCAAAGATTTTATTTGCGTATTGTTTTTCAAAACCAATTCCGTTGTCACTAATATTAATCTGGTGATATTTTTTTTGTTTATCAGCAAGAGAATGATCTATTTTTTTGCCATCAATAAGTTTGCTTGAAATTTTTATATGAGGTTGAACTTGCGGGCGACTGTATTTCATTGAATTGTCAAGCAAGTTGGTAATAAATTGTGTAAACTGAATCGGCACTACATTTATTACCGGAAGATGTTCTGTTTCAATGATTGCTTGTGTTTCAATGATGTTTTCATGAAGGTATGATTTTGCTTCTTCTACAATTTTGTTCAAATCATACGCTTCAAAAGTTAATTCCGTCGTGTTTGCTTTTGAAAATTGCAGTAAAGATTCAATCAGGTTTTGCATTCGCTCGGCTGCTGAAATGATACGCTGGAAGTAGTCTTCGGTTTTAGCAGAAAATTTTTCGACATCGAGTATTCGTTTGCTGAATGCCTGAATCTTTCTTAATGGTTCTTTCAAATCATGACTGGCAACATAACTGAAAGAGGCAAGTTCTCTATTTATATTTTCAAGTTCTAGATTTTTTGCTGCCAATATTTTTTCATTGTTTTTCTTTTCGCTAAGATCGGTAACGATGATTCCTATAGTCGGAAGGTTCGGATATAATGAAGTGAGAGAAACATAAACAGGAATGCTTTTTTGTCCTGCCTTCAAATTTATTTCTCCTTTACTTTTTCCTTCCAGAGCTTTGGTTAAAAGAGCAGTGAAGCTATTGATTGAGTTAGGATGTATGAAGTGGTAAATTGAATTTCCTACAGTATTTTCATACGGCGAGCGAAGAAGCTCATGAAAATACTTATTGCTGTAAACTATCAACCCATCATCTGTGATGTTTATGGCGCCTTCACTAAAATTCTCCACTAAAACACGATAGGCATAATCTCCACTTTGAAGCGTGAAAATTTCTGATTTATTATCATTGTTAACGGCAAATGCATCTACTTCACCTGCTTTGATGGCGTCTATCAATTGCTCTGCTTCCTCTAACCGAATTTTGAGATCGGCAATTTCTTGCTTATATTTTTCTTGCTTCGCAGAATCCATCACTATTCTTTAATTGATAATCCTAACACGGTAATTACTTTTTCTGCATCATGAAAAGTTCCTATTAAAATTTTCTTGGGTAAGGGGGAGATTTTAATTAGAGATGGACTGAAAATAATTTGGTGTTCTTTTGCAGCTTCGGGGTTTTTGTAGAGGTCTATTATTTCCAATTCAAAACCATTTTTCAAACGATCATCACATAATTTTTTTATGTTTTCTATGGCTTCCATAGAATTTGGCGACATGCCCGAAACATATAATTTGAGCACAAGAGTGTCGTCTGTATTAAGTTTTGGATGTTGACTATCTTTCATCTACACATTATTACTTTGAAGCTAGTGTACGGATGTTGAGACCTACCAATACTTTTTCTTCATTTGATAGATCGCCAATTATTTTACGTATGGGTTCAGGAAATTTGCGGACAAGTGTTGGAATGGCAAATATCTGGTCGCCTTCTGCAAGTTGCGGATTTTTTAAAAGGTCAATGACTTCAATAGTGTACCTTCCTTCTAAATGTTCTTTGCAATATTTGGTAATATTTTTAAGTGCAAGGATTGATTTAGGCGTTTGCCCTGCTACATACAATCTTAACTCAACTAACTCCTCTTTTGACATAGTAGTGGTTTTAATCAATTTGTTCTTTATATATACTCGTTTCTGTAACAGTAAAATACCAAAAGCGACTTATTTCAAAGTAAATTCTAGCATTGAGGCTACTTCGGTCTTCCAGCCAGTTAAGCTATCAAAACAAGGTTACTGGCAGGATTGCGAATAATTATATTGTTTTTCTATACTGAAAGTGAGCTAAGTATTTTAATTCCTTCATCGGTAATAATAAAATCGCTCACATCACTAGAATGACCCATTCCTCTTGATTTTACCACTACTAAATTACGAACTCTTCCTTTATTGTGCTCTTTATTACTCAATTTAATCCAAGTGTCGGCAAGGGATGAGATGGTGGTTTCAGTAATGGAACTCTCAAATTGGTCACTGGGCGTGAGTGATGTAAAGAGTGCGCTAATCCCTTTTACTTTTAGCATATCCATTAAGCGCACAAGCATAGCGCGGACTTCACTTCCTGAGCCCACAGTGACTAAACTGCTGATGGGGTCAACAATCACGGTGAGTGGATTATATTCTTTAATTAGTTTATGTAATAAAAGCAGGTGCATTTCCAGACCTTGCAAAGACGGTCTAGACGCATGAATATAAAGCAATTTTGATTTTACATACTGCTCAATTTTTATATCAACCGACTGCATGTTGCGTATGAGTTGCTCAGGAGATTCCTCAAAAGAAAAATAAAGCACGCGTTCATTTCTTTTGCAACTGCTTAAGGCAAAGTATGTGGACAAAGTTGTTTTTGCAGTACCTGCCGATCCTGTTATAAGTGTACTACTACCTTTGAAAAATCCGCCTCGAGCAAATAAATTATCAAGCGTAGGAAGCCCTGTTGATACTATCTCGTTAGAAGTATGGTGTTCAAGTTTTAGCGATGTAATGGGTAGCACAGATATTCCGCTTTCATCAATAAGAAACGGATATTCGTTGGTGCCATGTGTAGAGCCTCTATATTTTACAATACGTAACCTTCTTGTGGCAATCTGGTCTATGACCCGAAAGTCAAGAAGAATAACGCAATCGGAAACATATTCTTCAAGCCCCTGTCTTGTTAGTGAATTTTCTCCGCGCTCACCCGTAATGATAGTAGTAACGCCCTTATCTTTCAGCCATTGAAACAGCCTTCGCAATTCTGACCGCAGGATTGTTGAATTATCCAATCCACCAAAGAGCGATTCAATAGTATCAAGTACCACACGCTTTGCGCCAATGCTGTCAATGGCATGATTAAGGCGCACGAATATGCCTTCCAAATCATACTCACCTGTTTCTTCAATCTCCGAGCGTTCGATACGCACGTGGTCAATGCGCAATTTTTTTTGTGTAATCAGTTTTTCCAAATCAAAGCCTAGAGACTGCACATTTTGTGTAAGGTCTTTTACACCTTCTTCGAAGCTCATGAATACTCCATGCTCGTTGTCCTCAGTGATTCCTTTAACAAGAAATTGCATAGCAAGTAATGTTTTTCCGCATCCTGCGCTTCCGCAAATAAGTGTTGGTCTTCCTTCTGGAAAACCTCCTTCGGTTACTTCATCAAGGCCGTCAATACCGGTTCGGGTTTTTGCTAATGATTTATTAGTATTGCTTTTCATGGGGATAAAGTTAGATAAATAATAAATTTAGGTACTGTAAAATTGGAAAATGCAAGTGTCTTTAGAGAATTTTAAAAAGATGATTTTCAGTCTCTATGCCTATTGCCATATTTGATGTATGTCTAGATTCATAGCGTTAATAATATCAAAGAAAAGATTCGAAGGATTATACTATTATGTGAACTGGGCATATGACAATATCAATGGGAGAGAATTTTAAGGTGCCATAATGATTGTAATCCTCTAGTTTAAGCAAGTGTGTCATCCGCGAGGTAAAAATTGAAGAGCCGCTCTGCCATGGCGAAAAGCTGAAGCCGAAAAGTTGAAGTAACGACCAGAAATCTGATACAGTGTCTGGCCAGGTGCTGTCCGACAGGGGATTTCCTACCAGCACCCAGCTTACCAAACCCTTTGATTTGATCACTGGGCACCAAATGGTAGTCGCCTTCCACTCCCTAATTGTCTTCTCTACCATAAGCATAGAATTCCTCTCCGACTTTCATTACTGATGGGTCTGCCAAGACGGTTCAAAAACAGGATTGAAGTATTTGAGGATATCAATAAGTTCGGGACTAAAATCAAGATCTTTCTCCATAATTGGAGTAGAACTATTAAGTGGTACTCCCTAGGAATAGAGCAAGTAAAATCTGCATGGGTAAATTTTTATGATTAGTAGTTTGAGGAGAACCATTTATCCTATTTCATATACCCTTCCCGAATTGATCGAAATTCTGAGTTAGCCTTCCACATAGGCCAAGTAGCTGAATTAGCCAGATTTCTACCTACGGAGTAGAGTAATTGGACATCGTCCACTGCTCCATCTAGATTCCATACGCTTGCATCATACTCATCAGATGGTTTATGGTAGTATTTCTCTACATATTTATCATCAAGCTGCTTTCCGTAAGCTTTCCCTTTTTCAAAATGATCTATCCCTGTTCCAATGTAAAGTGCAGGAATCCCCACTTTTGCAAAACTAAAATGATCTGATCTGAAATAATATCCAGCCGTAGGCGTAGGATCTGGAGATGAGTAACGGCCTACTTTTTCCAATTCTATGTCTAGCAAATCCTCCATCTCACTTTGTCCTATACCAATAATAGCTACATCTTTCATCTTTCCATACGGATTGATTCCGTCCATATTGATATTAGCGACAGTTTGTTCTTTAGGGTACACAGGATTGAGCGCGTAATATAGGGAGCCCCAAAGGCCCTGCTCCTCGGCAGTTACGGCCAAAAATACCACTGTTCGCTCAGGCTTTTCTTCAGTCGCAAATGCTTTTGCCAGTGCGAGCAAAGCTGCTGTTCCACTGGCATTGTCCAATGCACCATTGTAAATGGAGTCGCCAGTTTCGTCAGGTTTTCCGATTCCCAAATGATCCCAATGGGCTGAGTAGATTACGTATTCTTCAGGTTTGCTAGCTCCAGTTACCTTGGCAATCACATTTTTGGTTACATCATACGTAGTTGCTACCGTGAGTGAAGAACTCACATTCAGATTCATAGCAATAGCTTGGAAATCAGCTTTTCTTGCTTTGGCAAGCATTTCTCGCTCGTTCAATCCTGCCATTTCAAAAAGCTTATTTGCTGTAGGCAAAGTCACCCATCCTTCAAAAGCGAGTTTATAATTCTCAGTGCCTCGATCGTCAAGATAAAGTTGCTTAGAATTCCAGCGGTTTTGTACCACATTAAATCCATAGCCAGCAGGAATGGTATTATGCACGATCAAAACTCCTAGAGCTCCCTGGCGAATCGCTTCTTCGTATTTATAAGTCCAACGCCCATAATAGGTCATGGTATTGCCTTTGAAAAATGCTTCGTCCTCAGTCCCAAATCCCGGATCATTGACTAGTAGCATGACGATTTTATCCTTTACATCGATATTTTTATAATCATCCCAGCCATACTCAGGAGCGACTGTTCCAAAACCCGCAAAGACCAATTCAACATCTTTAAAATCCACAGTTGAATCTGTTCGCTGGGTCCAGATCACATAATCTTTTAATCCCTCTAACGTCACCGATTCCTTTGCAGAACTTACGGTCATCGAAGATGCTGCAGTGCTATTAATCGATACCATAGGGACATCTTGGAAATAGGAATCACCATTTCCAGGCTCCAAACTCAATTTTTTGAATTCTGACTCTAGGTAGTTTATCGTTTTTGTTTCCCCCTCAGAAAAAGGCATTCTACCCTCAAATTCATCTGAAGAAAGCGTTATAATATGTGGTTCCAAATCACCTACTTGAATGATATAAGCATCTTTTTTAGTCGTAGAGCAAGCTAAAAGTATAGCAGGAACAGCAAGCAGACTAGCTATTGATTTTAAATTCATGGATTGGAAGTTTGGTGAAAAGCGAAATGAAATTTAACCAAAAGAGCTCAACTTCCAATAGACGCGAAAGATGGAGTTAGTATTATTGCTTTCTTCTTTTTTCTTAGGACCGAGCCAAGTATAATTGCTTCTTCCCTGTCATTTTTGCACTTAGGCAGAATTCTTATCCACATTAACTGGAGTTGAATAAGCCAATGATTATTCCGCTAACTATGTCTTATAAATCTTTTAGTTCAAATAACTTTTACCGTATGGTCCAATTGGTGGTTTTGGACAATTTCTTTCTCAAGCAAAAGTGAATATGTTAGATTCTGAAATCATAAAATTTTGCCAGTTTATATAAAATTGTTTAATTGTTAGCTGGTATTGTTGCAATTTTCGAAACAGAACGAGGACATAGTTAAAGTTCCACCTGTTTTACTCAACCCTATTATTACTAAAAATAACCAATGCAAGACGATTTCAAGAAATTCATGGACGGTGTAAGAACTAGAAATGCCCATCAACCAGAATTTATTCAATCCGTGGAAGAGGTCGCTGAGACGCTTATTCCTTATATCTCCCAACATCCTATTTTTAAAGACCAGAGCATTTTAGAGCGAATGGTAGAGCCAGAGCGAATGATTTCATTTCGTGTGGCCTGGGTGGATGACAAGGGGGTAGTTCAAGTCAATCGAGGATATAGAGTGCAAATGAATTCCGCACTAGGTCCTTATAAAGGCGGTTTACGATTTCACCCATCCGTGAATGCGAGTATTTTGAAATTCTTAGCTTTTGAGCAAGTTTTCAAAAATAGCCTAACTACTCTGCCAATGGGTGGAGGTAAAGGAGGCTCTGATTTTGATCCAAAAGGAAAATCTGATGGTGAGGTTATGCGTTTTTGCTATGCATTTATGACCGAACTTGAACGACATATAGGACCAAATACGGATGTTCCGGCCGGTGACGTAGGTGTGGGTGCCCGAGAAATCGGATATCTATTTGGGATGTATAAGAAGATTCGAAATGAATTCACCGGTGTGTTGACAGGCAAAGGTCTTTCTTGGGGTGGCTCTTTGATTCGCCCAGAAGCTACGGGTTACGGTACCGTTTACTTCGTACAAAATATGCTCGCAGTAAAAGATATGGAACTACTAGGAAAAAAAGTGGTGATCTCTGGAGCGGGTAATGTAGCCCAGTATGCGGTAGAAAAAGTTTTAGATTTAGGAGGTATCGTACTTACACTTTCTGATTCACAGGGTTTCATTTACGATAAAGATGGAATAGATCGCGAGAAGTTGGCGTATGTCATGAAGCTGAAAAATGTAGAGCGTGGAAGAATTTCTGATTACGTTACAAAGTATCCTTCGGCAGAATATTTTGCAGATGCTCGTCCTTGGAGTATCCCATGTGATATAGCCTTACCCTGTGCTACGCAAAATGAGCTTGATGGACACGATGCCAAATTATTGATAGAAAATGGTTGCATGTGCGTGGCAGAAGGAGCAAATATGCCGTCTACACCTGATGCTATTCATCAATTCCTAGCTGCCAAAATTCTTTATGCTCCAGGCAAAGCCTCAAACGCTGGCGGAGTTGCAATCTCTGGACTTGAGATGTCGCAGAACTCGCTGCGATACAGCTGGACTAGAGAAAAAGTGGATAATCGTCTGAAAGTAATTATGAAGGAAATTCATAATTCATGCATAGAATATGGAGGCTGTGAAACTGGCTATTGCGACTATGTAAAGGGTGCAAATATTGCAGGATTTGTGAAAGTTGCCGATGCTATGTTGGCCCAAGGAGTAGTTTAATACTCCTTATATTCCCCACAAAAGCTCTTTTTCCAGCGAGTCAAGTTGATTCATTTATTAACTGACTTAGTGGGAAAAGAGCTTTTTAATGGGACTACATGTGTTTACCTCATTTTTTCTACTATTTAATAGTCATTGAACTCAAGTCTAGCATGTGGAAAGTTTTATCCTGTTAGAATTGAGGCCATCCTTGGGTTACTTTACCCTACGCCAAAAATCTGAAACTCTACATCAGTCACCCGTCACCCGTCACCCAACACTCATCATCAGTCCCCCACACCCTGAAGTCAAGGAATGCTACCCGATGGGTGGAGCAAGTGATTTTCTATTGGAACTGATTGTGAGAGATCTGAACGATTAATCAGTTCTCCTCTGGCAAACTGGCAGCGCTACCCAACATTACTAAAATTCAGAGTTCCTTTGTGCTTCATGATATCAAGAATTCTACAGCTGCCTATTTATTAGAGCAGTGGTGAGGTGGAATCGTTGCTAGCGGTTAGTATAAGAATAGTAGTGGGTTAAACTGCACAAAAATTTCACTCAAACACAATCCTTTTTAAGATTTACTTACTTAGGATTAGCAATAATTCCTTTATTATTTTGATACGTTGACGCCAGCAGCTGTTATGTCTTCAGGAAAGTAGTTACTCAAAGTTTACACAGGGTAAATTTTAGCCTTTACTTTATATGATTATCCGCAATCATGCAAGTAACCTTATTTTGATAGCTTGACTTATGAGAAGGCTGAAGATAGGGGACCGAAGTAGCCTCAATGCTAGTATTTACCATAAAATAAGTTGCTTAGACTATTTTACTGGTGCAAAAGCGGATATACATTTTTCAGTACATTAGTTTCTAGCCATGTTTCTTGTCATTATTTCCTTTTCATCATAGAAACAACAAATCCTTTCTAATTATCCCCGTCCCATATGGTTGCGGCGATATGGTGCAGGGACTCTTTGGTAGACCAATAATAGAGGGCGACCATCTTGCCGTCTTTACGTTTCAGTAGTTGGGGGTAACCAAGATCAATAGTCTCCATATCTTCTGAGCCATAATCATCTCGCAAGATTTGCGGATTGCTCCACGAGGATCCCTCATCGTCACTGTATACAACCATCATAGTTCCAGGCTCTACTCGGTTTCCAAAAATTGCAACCAGTCGACCCTTGTCAGTTATATTGAGTGCTGGAGGATTTCCATTACCCGCTCCCGCATCTCCAACTTCTGACAGGAATGTCCAGGTGTTACCGTCATCTTCAGAAACATATGCGTCAACCCAGTTATGTTCATTATACCTTCGACGCATTGCAGAGATCAACTTGCCATTTTCAAGGATGATGGTCTTAGACATCACTGCACGGCTTTGGTCAGCATGAGGGTTTAGGGCTTCGTCTTCATACAATTTAATTTTTGCAGAAGGGTCTGCCTTCTCTTCATCATAAGGTGGTATCACCCAACTCACGAATTTAAACGTCTTTCCACCGTCAACGGTACGCATACTAAAAAGTCTATCTGTTCCAAATTCACTTTTAGTTCGCACAGACATAAATACTATGCACTCATCCTTTCCTTTCACTACGTAATCTGTTCTTGGAGTTAACTCGGTCTCACTAGAAAGTGAGGTATTTTTCAATTCGGGCCATTCTCGAATGGTATTATCCCCAAGACGATAGGGTCCATTCCATGTCTTCCCAGCATCATAAGAAAAGAAGAAATGGCCTCTCGCATCAAAGGATCCATGGTAGGAAGTTCCCACAACGCGCATAGCAAATTGGGGATGAGAAAAGTCTATGGGGTTTACCAATGTTTTCAGTTCTGGTTCCTTACCAAAGTCCCCGACATAATTGTCTGGATTAAACCCTTCCCAGGTTTGCCCCATATCAGAACTCCGAGCCAGCCAGCTTTCCTGATTTCCTCCGATGTTGTGATTGTCTATAATAAGCTCATAATCACCTCGTGTAAATCCCACAAGCATATTGACCCCATCTGCAGACCACGCGCCGTTATTGGCTGGCCAACCTAGAAATTTATCCTCTTCTTGATAAACAACAATATGTTCAGCATTCTCTACCCGCTGATAGTTTATTTCTTTAGCACTCCTTGTTTGGGCTATTGAATTTTGAATACAAAAGAAAAACAGGATCATAAAACATGCTATTGAGCTAATCTTTAGCCGTATAATTAAATTTGTTTTCATTCTTTGGGGGTTTATTATCATGTTGTCCATTTCCTATTGGTAGTTAATAAATGCTGTGTTTAACTGTCCTATTCTTTTGGAAGTATACACTTTATAACAAGCAATTGTATAATCTTTTCTCAAATATGATATTATTTCTATTTCAACTAGTTTTTAACGGTTTCGGGCTTTGCGTTCGGGCGGGTTTCGATGCACAAGACTGTCAACCTGCACTTAACTTGAATAGGAGTACAAAGCTCCGCGTTTCAACTTGACCCCACCTGACGCAAAACCCGTGTTGGGGCATCGTTTTTTATTTGTTCATTTTAATTACTCCTGCAAATGTTGCAGCCCAAATAATTCCATTTTTGTCCTTTGTTAACTTCATTACATGAATGCTGGGAACTTCAGAGTTTTCGGGCGTATATGTTTCCCATTTATCATTTTCTATATCGTAACGAATAAGTCCAACGCTATTTAATGCAACCCATAAAACTCCATTCTCTTCGTCAAGCAGGAAATCATTTATATCGTTCTTAGTGAATAGTTCGGAATTCCTTGGTCTAATAGAAGTCCATTCACCATTTGGTTTTAAAAGCCACATTCCTGATTTTGTCTTGTCTTTACTGTACAGGTCGAACCAAAAGTTACCCTTACTATCTTCAAATGCTTGCGAGATTGAGCCTTCTTTTAATGGCGAGTCAGATTCGTTAAATTCAATCGTTTGGTCTTTATCAATTCTGATATTACCGTCAAATGTTCCAATCCATAAACGGTCTTGATTGTCAAGATAGACACCTGATATTTTATTGGAAGGAAGCGCTGAATTAGAGGAGTCAATTACACTCCAATTTTCACCATCATACTTTGCCAAGCCATCCCATGAAGTCAAGAAAACATTGCCATAATTATCTGAAAAGATTTTTCTTGGCCATTCTATAGGAGAATTGATTGAATCATAAACAGTCCATTTATTCCCATCGAATTTATATGCGTCCCAACCTGCCGCTAACCAAATGTTGCCTCTACTGTCCGTTGCAGCATCTCTTATTGAAGATGCTATGTTTTGGTTGTATTTGACTGGTTTAATAGCTGAATTTGTAACGCCAAAAATTTCCATTTTCTCATTAGTCATTCTTACAAGCCCATTATCTGTACCAATCCAAAGGTTGTTGTTAGTTGAAACAACTGTTCTCGTCATATCCCATGGCAGGTCTGAATTCGACTGAGATAAAACTGTCCATTGAACTGATAAATCTTTTTCCTTAGAGCCTTTGACATCTGGTGTGCCAACCGATTTAAAATTTGTATTATACTTAAAGTCAAATGAAACCCTTCTAATTCCTAATTTTCCATCTTGAAAAGTAAGTTCGAGAGAAACTGAGGCACTTTGAGCTATATTGTCTTTCATGGAGGGAATCCATTTAGGCATTGAATTAATTGCTTTTTGTAATGAAAGATTTTTGGATGACACATTTGTACTGTTCTCAGAGCTTAGGAGACATGAATTTCCTAATGTGTCGACTAAGATTTGAACTCTTATTAATCCATTTATATTTTTGAGAGACTTTTGGTTCAAACCGCTTAGTATGCTCTCCACAGCATTTTGAGGAACTTCAGCTTTTGGTTCGCCACAATCAAGACAATAACTGCTCAATTTACAGGCGTCATATTTTTCTGGATAAAGATGTTGACCAAATACTGTTTGTACCGTCAAAAAAAGTAACCCGATTACGAATGTATATTTCATGAAATGCGCTTGTTTTTAAATGTGCCCCAACGCCATGGCTATGGCAAGTGCGGGATTTTGAAATCGAATCTTTGTCCGCCAGACCGAATGTTGTTTAGATGCAATATCTTCATTTTTAAGCAGTCAGCCCGCATTTGCTATAGGTGATGTT